>NZ_JARFML010000015.1 GCF_029167105.1 Bradyrhizobium yuanmingense
CGCGGGGGCATCTTCCGGGCGATCAGCGCCCATTCGGCATCGGTCAGATCGCTTGCGTAACGCAGTCCACTGCGCTGATACTTGATACGAGCGGCTTTGGTCCACGGCATGGTGTCCTCCCTCGAATCTTTGCAAATCCGAAGGAATCACAAGCCCGCTAAAGCCGCTCACCTTTTTTTCGGTCAGGCTCTCAGGATGAGGGCGGAGTGCGCGGCAGCAGTTTCAACGGGCACTGACGCTGACTAGCCTCATCCTGAGGAGGCGCGTCAGCGCCGTCTCGAAGGACGAGGCGTGCGCGCCGACCTCCGCCACAAGTCATATGCGATTGCCCTGGGTTTGCTGGGGAGGAAACGACCGCGGGCTTCAGAATCTACGGATATGTCCGCAACGGCGACGCAGCAGATTACATCGATCAAGCGTCAGCCCACCACCGGCGCCACCAGAAAATTCTCCGACGCTGCGCTTCCCTCCGTCCTGCACACATCGCCATCGATCCGGACCTTGTCGGTCGCGAGCAGCCGCAGCGCTTCGGGATAGATGCGGTGCTCGACCTCGAGGATGCGCTCCGATAGCGTATCCGCCGTGTCGTGGTCGCTGACGGGCACCGCGCCCTGCATCACGATCGGGCCGGCATCGGTCTCGGGGATCACGAAGTGCACCGTCGCACCGGAGAGCTTGACGCCGGCGCGTAGCGCCTGGCCGTGCGGGTCGAGGCCGGGGAATGACGGCAGCAGCGAGGGATGGATGTTGAGCATCCGCCCGTACCAGGCTTTGGTAAATTCCGCCGTGAACAGGCGCATGAAGCCGCCGAGGCAGATCAGCTCGATACCGTGCTGATCGAGCGCCGCCTGCAGCACTTTCTCGAAGCCGGCGCGGTCCTTGCCGAACGGCTTGCTCTCGATCACCTCGGTGGTCACGCCGCTCGCCCTCGCGCGTTCGAGTCCGGGCGCATCGGCCTTGTTCGAAATGACGAGCGAGATCTCCGCCGGGAAATCCGCGGCAGCGGCGGCCCTGATCAGCGCAGCCATGTTGGAGCCGCGCCCGGAGATCAGGATGGCGACGCGGCGCTTCATCACGGCGCCAGTCATTATAGTGCCATGTCGAGGTGGCCGTTATAGACGACGCGATGCTCGCCCTCGGCGGGAATCACGGTGCCGAGCTGGGCCACGGTCTCGCCGGCGTCGGTGAAGACCTCGATCACCTGGTCGACCTTGTCGGGCTCGACGATCGCAATCATGCCGATGCCGCAATTGAAGGTGCGCAGCATTTCCAGCTCGGCGATGCCGGCTTGCGCAGCCAGCCATTTGAACACCGGCAGCACCGGCAGGCGTGCCAGGTCGATGCCGACACCGAGATGCTTCGGCAGCACGCGCGGGATGTTGTCGGTGAAGCCGCCGCCGGTGATGTGGGCGAGCCCCTTCACCGCGCCGGTCTCGCGGATCGCGCGCAGGCAGGATTTGACGTAGAGCCTGGTCGGCGTCAGCAGCGCGCCGCCGAGCGTCATCACCGGCGCGAACGGCGCCTGCGCCTCGAAGCCGAGGCCCGACTGCTCGACGATCTTGCGGACCAGCGAGAAGCCGTTGGAATGTACGCCGGACGAAGCGAGACCGATCACGGCATCGCCCGCGGCGATGTCCTTGCGCGGCAACAAGGTACCGCGCTCGGCGGCGCCGACGGCAAAGCCGCCGAGATCGTAATCGCCGTCCTTGTAGAGGCCGGGCATCTCGGCGGTCTCCCCGCCGATCAAAGCGCAGCCGGATTCGCGGCATCCCTCCGCAACGCCCGCGACGATGGCGGCCGTGGCCTCGGGGTCGAGCTTGCCGCAGGCGAAATAGTCCAGGAAAAACAGCGGCTCGGCGCCCTGCACCACGAGGTCGTTGACGCTCATGGCGACGAGGTCGATGCCGATGCCGCCATGCAGGCCGGTCTCGATCGCGATCTTGACCTTGGTGCCGACGCCGTCGGTCGCGGCCACCAGGATCGGGTCCTTGAAGCCGGCCGCCTTGAGGTCGAACAGGCCGCCGAAGCCGCCGATCTCGGCATCGGCGCCCGGCCGCGCGGTGGCGCGCACCATCGGCTTGATCAGGTCGACCAGGCGGTTGCCCGCGTCGATATCGACGCCTGAATCGGCGTAAGTGAGGCCGTTTTTGCGGTCGGTCATGCCCGATTTCCAGTGGGTTTGCGGCTGGTTACGTCGAATTCCGGGGACGCGCAATGGCTCGCATGGCGCTCCCCGCTATACTATGTAGACATATCAACCGGTTCAGCCTGTAACGGGCCGGATTTGAGGTCAGAACCGGTGCCGGGAAGCGCTGCGTGAGTATTCCGAATATCATTACCCTGGGCCGCATCATGCTGGTCCCGATCATCGTCTGGGCCATCGTGTCGAGCCAAATGGAGGTGGCGTTCGCCGTCTTCCTGATCGCCGGCATCAGCGATGCCGTGGACGGCTTTTTGGCCAAGCGCTTCAACATGACGAGCGAGCTCGGCGCCCTGCTCGATCCGCTCGCCGACAAGGCGCTGCTGGTCTCGATCTACATGGCGCTCGGCATCTGGGGCGCGATCCCGCGCTGGATTGTGATCCTGGTGGTCTCGCGCGACATCATGATTGTCGCCGCCGTGATCGTGTCCTGGTTGTTCGACCGGCCGGTCGAGATGAAGCCGTCGAAAGTCTCCAAGCTCAACACGGTGGCACAAGTAGCGTTCGCAGCTTTGGTGCTGGCGGCGCTTGCCTTCGGCTTCAAGCCCGCGCCTTATGATATCATCCTGATGGGTCTCGTCACGGTCTTCACGCTCTCCTCGGTGTCGCTCTATCTCGTCGAGTGGCTGCGGCACATGAGCACGATCGAGGCCAAATGAGCGGGGAAGCGGCCCAGCAAAAGGCCAAGTCCCGCACCATCAAGTCGAATCTCTACAAGCGGGCCGGCGCGCCGGCATGGAGCAAAGCAAGCGTGGCAGGCCGTGTTCATCCCCGACAATTGGCGTTTGCGCTTCCGCATGCGGAGAGCCTCAGCCGGGACAACTTCCTCGAAGGCCCCGCCAATGCGGCCGGCCTCGGCCTCATCGACGGCTGGCCGGAATGGCCGAACCGGATCATGTGGCTGGCGGGTCCGGAGGGAAGCGGCAAGAGCCATCTCGCCGCGATCTGGGCCGAGGAAGCTGGCGCCCGCTCGACCACCGCCAATGCGCTGACCGCGACGGACGTGCCCGGCGCGCTCGTCACCGGCGCGCTGGTCGTCGAGGATCTCAAGGCTGGGGACTTCGACGAGCGTGCCCTGTTTCACCTGATGAACCTCGCCCGCGAGGACGGCGCCTACGTCCTGTTCACCGGCCGCGAGGCGCCGGCCGTGCTTCCGATCGAGCTTCGCGACCTGCGCTCGCGCCTGCGGGCCGTTCCGGTGGTCACGCTGATGCCGCCCGACGACCAGCTGTTCCGCGGCCTCATCGTCAAGTTCTGCGCCGACCGTCAGCTCAATGTGGACGAGAGCGTGGTCGGCTACCTCGCGACGCGCCTGGAACGGTCCTCGGCCGCCGCCCGGCGGGCCGTCGAGCTGCTCGACAGCGAAGCCCTGCGGCTCGGCCGTCCCGTCACCCGGGCGCTGGCCGCCGAGCTGCTCCGGGACGCCTGACCGGCTCGCAGGCCCTCCCCGAAGTCCGCTTGACGCGGCGCGAGGGCGGAACATCAATGTCATCGAAACGTCATCGCTCTAACACATGCTCCCGCCGATTTTTGCGCTTGAGTCGCAATTGGGGTGAACTGGATGGACCGACTTCTGATGGACTCTGCGCAAGCTGTTGAAACGAAAGAGAAAGCCCCGGAAACCGAGAGCCTTCCGGCGATCGCGTCCAGCCCCGAGCGGTTCATCAACCGCGAGCTGTCCTGGCTGCATTTCAACCGCCGCGTCCTGGAGGAATCGGTCAACCCGAGCCACCCCGTGCTGGAGCGGGTGCGATTCCTGTCGATTTCAGCGAATAACCTCGACGAGTTCTTCATGGTCCGCGTCGCAGGCATCAAGGCCCAGGTCCGCGAGGGCATCGCCGAGCGCAGCCCCGACGGCCTGACGCCGTCGGAGCAGCTCGCGCTGATCAACCGCACCGTCTCCCAGCTCGCCTCCGATCAGCAGGCGATCTGGCGCGACCTGCGCGGCACGCTGGCCGAGGTCGGCATCGTGCTGGTGGACGGCAAGGACGTCACCAAGGCGGAACGAACCTGGATCGAGGACTACTTCCTCCACAACGTGTTCCCTCTCCTGACCCCGCTGGCGATCGATCCGGCCCACCCCTTCCCGTTCATTCCAAGCCTCGGCTTCACCATCGCGCTGCAGCTCACGCGCGCCGCCGACGGCAAGCAGATGAACGCGCTGATCCGCATGCCCGGCAAGATCGACCGCTTCATCCGCCTGCCGGCGGATGGCACGGTGCGCCTGATCTCGCTAGAGCAGGCCACCGCCCTGTTCATCAACCGCCTATTCCCCGGCTACAATCTGCACGGCCAAGGCGCCTTCCGGATCATCCGCGACTCCGAGCTCGAAATCGAGGAAGAGGCCGAAGATCTCGTCCGCCTGTTCGAGACCGCGCTGAAGCGCCGCCGCCGCGGATCGGTGATCCGGCTCGAGATCGACGCCAAGATGCCGGAGCAGCTGCGCAGCTTCGTGCAGCACGCGCTCTCGGCCGCCGACGACGAGATCTTCCTGGTCGACGGCGTGCAGGCGATGAACGAGCTCTCGCAGCTCACCCGCCTCGACCGGCCCGACCTCGAATTCACCCCTTACGTGCCGCGCCACCCCGAACGCGTGCGCGAGCATGGCGGCGACATCTTCGCCGCGATCCGGCAGAAGGACCTGATCGTCCACCATCCCTACGAGTCGTTCGACGTCGTCGTGCAATTCCTGCAGCAGGCCACGCGAGACCCCGACGTCGTTGCGATCAAGCAGACGCTCTACCGCACCTCCAACAATTCACCGATCGTGCGCGCGCTGGCCGAAGCGGCCGAAGCCGGCAAATCAGTCACCGCGCTGATCGAGCTGAAAGCGCGGTTCGACGAAGAAGCCAACATCCGCTGGGCACGCGATCTCGAACGCGCCGGCGTGCAGGTCGTCTACGGCTTCCTCGAATTGAAGACGCACGCGAAGCTCTCGATGGTGGTGCGCCGCGAGGGCGGCAGCCTGACGACTTACGTCCATACCGGCACCGGCAATTATCACCCGGTCACCGCGCGCATCTACACCGACCTCTCCTACTTCACCTCGGACCCGACGATCGGCCGCGATGCCGCGCGCGTGTTCAATTTCATCACCGGCTATGCCGCGCCGAGCGATCTGGAAAAGATGGCGGTATCGCCGCTGACCTTGCGCAAGCGTATCATCGAGCACATCCAGGGCGAGACCGCACATGCGCGGCATGGCCGTCCCGGCGCGGTCTGGATGAAGATGAATGCGCTGGTCGACCCTGATATCATCGATGCGCTCTACGAAGCCTCCCAGGCCGGTGTCCAGGTCGAGCTCGTGGTGCGCGGCATCTGCTGCCTCAGGCCCGGCATTCCCGGTCTGTCGGAGAACATCCGCGTCAAGTCGATCATCGGCCGCTTCCTGGAACATGGCCGAATCTACTGCTTCGGCATGGGCCAGGGACTGCCAAGCGCGAAAGCGGCTGTGTATATCTCGTCCGCCGACATGATGCCGCGCAACCTCGACCGCCGCGTCGAGGTGCTGTGTCCGCTGCAAAATCCGACGGTGCATCAGCAGGTTCTCGAACAGATCATGGTCGCGAACCTGAAGGACAATGAGCAGAGCTGGCAGTTGTTGCCGGACGGGTCTTCAACGCGTATGAAGACCGCGAAGGGCGAGGAGCCTTTCAACGTCCACAACTACTTCATGACGAATCCGAGTCTGTCTGGCCGTGGAAAGTCGCTCAAGGAATCCTCGCCGCGTCGTCTCACGCGCCGGAACGAACGTCATCAATCCTGATCGGGGATTTGCGACGTGAAGCGGCCGCGCAAGCGCGGCTCGAGCGTCGCGGTTATCGACATAGGCTCCAACTCGGTCCGCCTCGTCGTCTACGAGGCGCTGGCCCGCAGCCTGATCCCGATCTTCAACGAGAAGACGCTGTGCGGCCTCGGGCGCGAGGTGCAGAGCACGGGCCTGCTCGCGCCCGACGCCATCGACAAGGCGCTGACCTCGCTGAAACGGTTTCGCGCGCTGTGCCGGGTGATGAAGGTCGGACGCGTGTTCGCGATCGCGACCGCCGCATGCCGCGACGCCTCCAACGGCCCCGATTTCATCGCCAGGGCCGAGCGGATCTGCGCGGTGAAGATCGAGATCCTGTCGGGCCCGCGCGAAGCACGACTGTCTGCGCTCGGCGTGATCTCCGGCATCCATCATCCAGACGGCATCGTCGGCGACCTCGGCGGCGGCTCGCTCGAGCTGATCGACGTGCGCAGGAACGCCGTACGCAGCGGCGTGACGCTGCCGCTCGGCGGCCTCGCACTGCAGGACCTCGCCCACAAATCGCTCAAGCGCGCCGACCGCATCGTGCGCGAGGAGATCGACGGGGTCCAGTTACTCACTGCCGGCCGCGGTCGCACCTTCTATGCCGTCGGCGGCACCTGGCGCGCGCTCGCGCGCATCCACATCATCCAGAGCGGCTATCCGCTCCAGGTGATGCACGGCTATTCCATTCCGGCTGCCGAGGCGCTCGACTTCTCGCGCCGCCTGCGGCGCCTCGCCGCCGCCGACATGCTTGCCGACATCGAGATCGTCGCCGATGCGCGGCGCCCTCTCCTCACCTATGCGGCGCTGGTGCTCGAACACATCATCCGCGTCGCGAAGCCAAAGAACATCGTGTTCTCCACCTTCGGCGTGCGCGAGGGCCTGCTGCACGAGAAGCTGCCCGAGACCGAACGCAACAAGGACGGGCTGATCTGCGCGGCGGAGGAGCTGAACCAGCTGCTGTCGCGTTCGGCCAGGCACGCGCGCGAGCTGATTGCCTGGACCGACCGCCTGGTACGCGTCGTCAAGCTTCGCGAGACAGAAGAGGACCGCCGCCTCCGCCACACCGCGTGCCTGCTCTCCGACATCGGCTGGCGCGTGCATCCCGATCATCGCGGCGAGCAGACGCTCAGCCTCGTTGTCAACGGCAATTTCGGCGCGATCACCCACATCGAACGCGCCTTCGTCGGCCTGTCAGTGTTCTATCGCTATGCCGGCCTCAGCGAGGAAAACCAGCCGCCGGTCACCATGCAGGAGCTGCTGACGCCGGCCCAGCTCGAACGCGCCCGCCTCCTGGGCGCTGCGTTCCGCGTCGCGCATCTGATCTCGGCCGCACGTCCCGGCGTCCTGCCAGCCACGCATTTCCGCAGCCAGGGCCGCAAATTGATGCTGGTGTTCGAGCACCGGCTCGGCGACCTCGTCGCCGACCGCGTCGGCAGCCGCTTCCGTCAGCTCGCCCGCCTGGTGGGTCGGTCGGGAGCGATCGTGCGGCGCTGACATTGGCGGTGTGAGTGCTCACCTCGCCCTGCGGGGGAGAGCTGAACAGCACAATCCTCGGAAAACTCTATTCCGCCGAAGCCTTGGCGTGGCGCTCAGAGGATTCGAGCGCGGCCTGCATCAGGCTGCGCCGGCGCCAGATGGTGCCGACCACCAGCACGACGACGACGCCGAGCACGGCGCAGAAATACTCGCCGCCAGCCCCGCCATGGCGGAATTGCGGCGGGATTCGCAAGACCCCGAGCATGGCGTCGAGCGAGGCGCCGAACGGCCCCTCGAACAGCGCGTGCAGCCGCGGCGTGACCCCGGGATCGGTTGCCATCACCTCGCCCGCGATCCAGCCGAGCAGTGCCGCACCGGCCCAGACCAGCACCGGGAGCTTTGTGAGCAGTGCCATGATCAGCGCGGCGCCGGCGACGATCAGCGGCACGCTGATGGTAAGGCCGAGGATCAGCAGCGGCACGCTGCCATTGGCCGCGGCAGCGACCGCAATGACGTTATCGAGACTCATGACGATGTCGGCCACCACGACGATCTGGATGGCGTGCCACAGATGCGCGGCAGCGTCTACGTCGTTCTCGTCCTCGTTCTCCGGCACCAGGAGCTTTGCCGCGATCACGATCAGCGCAAGGCCGCCGAGCAGCTTGAGGTACGGCAGCTCCATCAGGGTGGCGACGACGCCAGTGAAGATGATCCGGAGCATCACCGCTGCGCCGGCGCCGAAGATCATGCCCCAGAGCCGATGCCGCGGCGACAGACCGCGGCACGCGAGTGCAATCACCAGCGCGTTGTCGCCGGAGAGCAGGATGTTGATCCAGATGATCTTGCCGACCGCGATCCAGAAAGTCGGTGCGGCCATCTCGTTGCGGAACTGGGTAAAGAACGTCCCGATCGTAGCGGGATCGAAGATCTGCCAGAGCCAGTCCACAATGAGTTCCTTCGCCCGTCGCCTCTAACCTGCGGACCGGATCAGCCGACGATCTCGTTACCCGAGAAGAACTGCGCGATCTCGATCGCGGCGGTCTCCGGCGCATCCGAACCGTGCACCGAGTTCTCGCCGATCGACTTGGCGTAGAGCTTGCGCACGGTGCCCTCGGCGGCCTTGGACGGATCGGTCGCGCCCATCACCTCGCGGTACTTGGCGATCGCGCCCTCGCCTTCCAGCACCTGAACCACGACCGGGCCGGAGGTCATGAACGTCACCAGCTCGCCGAAGAAGGGGCGCGCCTTGTGAACGGCATAGAAGGTCTCGGCCTGCTCCTTGGTCATGCGGATGCGCTTCTGCGCGACGATGCGCAGGCCCGCCTTCTCGATCACGGCGTTGACCGCGCCGGTCAGATTACGCTCGGTCGCGTCGGGCTTGATGATCGAGAAAGTGCGTTCGATGGCCATGATCTTGTCCTTGGGGAGAAAGCGGGGGGTTCGGGGTTGCGGGGCTTATATCGGCGCCTTTGCCGGACGGCAAGCGACCGCGGCACGGCCTCACAGGCGGTTTCCGCGCAGGGATGGCTCCCGATCCGCTGGATGACAACAATTTCACCCAGATGAACCCAATCTGCAACCGCCGTCAGGATCCGGTTCAGCTTCCCCGGCGTAAGGTCGGGCCCATCGAAACCGAAGCCTGATCCCAGGCGACCGTTTCGGCGGCCTTTCCATCGGCGCGATCGCCCCGCGCCGGCAGTCTTCAGGAGATAACCATGTTGAGGAAACTTTCGCTTGCCGCTGTCGCCGCGGTCGCGCTGGGAGCTGCGTTGGCACCGACCTCGGCCTCCGCCCACTGGCAAGGCGGCGGGCATGGCGGCGGCCGGCACCACGGGCACGCGCACCATCATCACGGCCATCACCACGGCCATGGCTGGGGCGGACCCCGCTTCTACGCTGGCGGTCCGGTGTCCTACGGTTATGGCGGCTGCTATGTGCGCCGGCTGGTCCCGACCCCCTGGGGACCCCGCTGGCGGCTGATCAACCGCTGCTACTGAGCCCGTCAGCACCTTCCGAAGGCTACCTAAGCCCCCCAAGGTAGCTTCCAAGAGAAGCCCCGGCGCCCCCCTCGCCGGGGGCTTTGCCTTGAGCGTACAAGGCGCCGCTCATACAATTTTTACGAGAATGCCCGGCTTTTCCCACAGCCAGCGAAACCATCTAGCCGGCAATGACTTGGTACGGTGTCCTTACTTCGAGAACACGGAACCTTGCAATGGCTGGGCTTTTGGCCAATGACAGCGAACAGATCGACCGGCGCACCAGCCGCTCGATTTGCGATGCCGTGGGCGAGCGGCTGCAGCAGAGCCTCCGGCCCGAGCCGCGCCTGCCGACCCATCTCGAGCAGCTCCTGAACGAGCTGCAGCGGCGCGAGCGCGAGACGCACTAACGGAAAAACGAGTTGCGTTCGCCGCGCCTTGCGGTGACAAGGCCGCATGCTCGCCATCACCGACCTCTCCATCCGCCTCGCCGGACGCCTTTTGATCGACCAGAGTTCCGTGCAGATCACGCCCGGATCGCGTGTCGGCCTGGTCGGACGCAACGGCACCGGCAAGTCGACGCTGTTCAAGGTGATCCGCGGCGAGCTTGGGGCCGAGCACGGCTCGGTGACCCTGCCGCCGCGCTGGCGCATCGGCAGCCTTGCGCAGGAAGCGCCGAACGGTCCCGAAAGCCTGATCTCGGTCGTGCTCAAGGCCGACCTCGAACGCGACGCGCTGCTGACCGAGGCCGAGCACGCGACCGATCCGCACCGCATCGCCGAGATCCAGACCCGCCTCGTCGACATCGACGCCCACTCGGCGCCGAGCCGCGCGGCCGCGATCCTCTCCGGCCTCGGCTTCTCCGCCGCCGATCAGCTTCGCCCCTGCGCCGAGTTCTCCGGCGGATGGCGCATGCGCGTTGCGCTCGCCGCAACGCTGTTCGCGGCGCCCGACCTTCTGCTGCTCGACGAGCCCACCAATTATCTCGACCTCGAAGGCACGCTGTGGCTGGAGGATCACCTTGCGCATTATCCGCGCACGGTGATCGTGATCAGCCACGACCGCGACCTCCTGGAAAGCTCGGTCGACCAGATCCTGCACCTGGAGCGCGGCAAGCTCACGCTCTACAAGGGCTCTTATTCCTCGTTCGAGGAGCAGCGCGCCGCGCGCGAGCTGCTCGATGCCAAGGCGGTCAAACGCCAGGAGGCCGAACGCGCCCGCCTGCAGGCCTTCGTCGACCGCTTCAAGGCCAAAGCCTCGAAAGCCCGGCAGGCACAGTCGCGCGTCAAGATGCTGGAGCGGCTGAAGCCGATCACGGCGCTGGTCACCGAGGACGTGCGCGAGATCAGCTTCCCGGCACCGGAGAAGATCTTGTCGCCGCCGATCATCGCCGTCGACAACGCCTCGGTCGGCTATGACCCGGCGAGCCCGGTGCTGGGCCGCGTCACCTTGCGCATCGACAACGACGACCGCATCGCGCTGCTGGGCGCCAACGGCAACGGCAAGTCGACGCTGGTAAAACTGCTCGCCGGGCGTCTTGCGCCGTTCTCCGGCAGGGTGACGCGCGCGGACAAGCTGTCGATCGCCTATTTCGCGCAGCACCAGCTCGATGAGCTCAACGAGGACGCCTCCGCCTACGACCACGTCCGCAAGCTGATGGGCGATGCGCCCGAAGCCAAGGTGCGGGCGCGCGCCGGCGCGATCGGCTTCTCCGGCAAGGCGGCCGACACCAAGGCCGGCAAATTGTCAGGCGGCGAGAAGGCGCGCCTTCTCCTAGGCCTTGCGACCTTCTTCGGCCCCAACATGATCATCCTGGACGAGCCGACCAACCATCTCGACATCGACAGCCGCGGCGCGCTTGCAGAAGCGATCAACGAGTTTCCCGGCGCGGTGATCATGGTCTCGCACGACCGCTACCTCATCGAGGCCTGCGCCGATCGGCTCTGGATCGTCGCCGACCGCACCGTGACCAATTACGAGGGCGATCTCGACGAATATCGCCGTCTGGTGCTGTCCACGCGCAACGCCGAGGCCCCGCGCGAGCGCAGTGCGCCGCCTGAGAAGCCGCAACGGCCGAAAGCGGACAATCGCGGAGGCTTGAAGAAGCGCATCGCCGAAGCCGAGGCCGAGATCGCCCGCGTCAGCGAGATCATTGCCAAGATCGACGCGGCGCTGGCCCTGCCCGACATTTTTACGCGCGATCCAAAACAGGCCGCGCAGCTGTCGAAGGCGCGCGCCAACGCGGCCGACGCATTGGCGCGCGCGGAGGAGCAATGGCTCGAAGCGAGCACGCAGTTTGACGAGGCGGCGGGCTAGCGCTCCTCCGCGAGCCGCTCCGACCAAACGTGCAAAACAACCCCATGCACAGTACCGGTGTTAGAACACCGGTATGCGACCTATTGATGAAGCTGCTTTTTGCCCGCTCGGCCGGCACACCCGGCGGATCGCATTAGCTCAATCCGCGTATTGCCCGGCCGCCTTGATGATCGGCGCCCAGCGGTCGATCTCGCTCGTCAGCGTCGCCCCTAACGCCTCCGGCGTCGCCTTGTCCTGCGGGACCGGCTCGGTATTGATGTCGTTGAACCGGGCGATGAGCGCGGGATCCCTGAGCGCCGCCTGAAGCGCCGCCGTCAGCTTCTGAACGACCGCCGGCGGCGTGCCCTTGGGCGCATAGATGCCGTGCCAGACACCGAGCTCGAAGCCTTTGAGGCCGGCCTCGTCGGCCGTCGGCAGATCGGGCAGGCTCTTCAGCCGCTCCTTGGTGGTGATCGCGTAGGCCTTGACCTGCTTGGCCGTGATCGGCCCGGTGGTGTTGGTGGCCTGATCGCAGGTGAGATCGATCTGCTTGCCGAGCAGATCGTTCATGATCGGGCCGTTGCCCTTGTATGGCACCGTGGTGAGCTGCTTCTGGATCGCGGTCATGAACAGCATGCCGCACAGATGCGAGGCCGCCCCCAGGCCGGCATTGGCATAGGTCAACTTGTCGCCCTGCTGCCGGGCATAGGCGACCAGCTCCTTGAGCGTGTCGGCCGGGAAATCGGGCCGCGCAATGATGGTCATCGGCGCGTTGGTGACGAGCCCGATCGGCGCAAAGGCCGTCTTGGTGTCGTAGCTGAGATTGCGATACAGCGTCGCCGCTGTGGAGATGCCGACATGATGGATCAGCAGCGTGTAGCCGTCCGGCTGGGCGCGCGCGGCCCGGGTCGTGCCGATGGTACCGCCGGCGCCGGTCGCGTTCTCGACGATGACCTGCTGTCCCAGCGATTTCGCCATGCCGGCCGCGGTCAGGCGCGCGATGGTGTCGGTCGGCCCGCCCGCGGCGAATGGAACCAGCATGGTGATGGGCCGGGTCGGATAGTCCTGCGCGAATGCCGCGCCAGACGACAAGAGCAGCGCCGATAAGAGAGCAATGAACCGCATTTGTTTCCTCCGGATTGTTGTTTGCGCCATCAAAGCGCATTCCGGGGCGCGCGACCAGCGCTACGCGCTGGAGGCGCATCTGCTGCGGCGCGTCGCACGTCATGCGGCTTTATGGTACGATGCAGCGCTGACTTTTCTGCCAAAGCATATTTTGAAGCGCCAATTTTGAAGGAGATCCCGGATGTCGTCACCCGAACCGATCAAGTTCACCGACGGCGCGGCTTACGAGCGCTTCATGTCGCCCTGGAGCCGATCGGCCGGCAATTTGTTCCTGGACTGGCTCGCGCCCCGTCCGGGACTGGCCTGGGTGGATGTCGGTGCCGGCAACGGCGCGTTCACCGAACTCCTTCTTGCAAGATCGGCCCCTTCGTCGGTTTGCGCAATTGATCCCTCCGATGCCCAGATTGCCACTGCGCGCGAAAAGTTGGCGGCAGAGCAGGTCGAACTCTCGATCGGCGACGCGATGGCCCTTCCCTATGAGCCCAACCGCTTCGACATCGCCGTGATGGCACTGGTGTTGTTCTTCGTCCCCGATCCGCGCAAGGGCGCCGCGGAAATGGTCCGCGTCACCAAACCCGGCGGCTTGGTCGCGTCCTACACTTGGGACATTTTGCGCGGCGGCACGCCCACGCAACCATTGTGGGAGGAGTTGGATGCGCTTGGCATCCCGGCAGCGCGGCCGCCGAGTGCGGACATCTCGCGGTTCGAGGCGCTGAAGGCGCTCTGGGCGGAGCTCGGTCTGCGCGACATCGAAACGCGCGAGCTGGTGGTCGAGCGAACGTTCTCTGACTTCGACGACTACTGGCTGTCCATGGTCGTGAGCAGCCCGACCGGCGTCGTGGCAAAGCTATCGGAGGCCGAGGGTGCGGAGCTCAAACGTCGGCTCCAGGCGCGACTGCCGGCAAGCGCGAGCGGCGCGATCACCTTTCATGCTTCGGCGACTGCGATCAAGGGCCGCAAAGCGCCTTGATGACCTGCGCGGCTCGGGCGTCGCCCGACCTTGCCGCTCGCTCAAGCGCTACGTCTGCGCCTCAGCTTCGCTCTCGAGCTTGTTGCGGAGTGCCGCGACGATGCGATGAACCGTTTGCAGATCCTTGACCGCAAGCCCTTCGGAAAGGCTGTTGACCCACGGCGCCTGCAAAGCCATGGCGGCATCGAAAGCGCGCCGCCCCTTGTCGGTGAGGACGACGAGCTGCGCCCGGCGGTGGTGCGGATTGGCCTCGAAAGCAACGAGGCCTTCCGCTTGGAGGTCGTTGACGATCCGCTGCACGTTCTGGCGATTGCCGCCGAGATCGCGGGCGAGCCAGGCCACCGGCTGCGGTCGCTCCGCCTGCACGATGGCGCCGAGAATCTGCCAGCGGGCGCTGGTGAGCCCGAGCCGGGCCACCAAGCGGTCCCCTGCGGTCAGGAGCAGGCTGTTCAGCCGGAACAAGTCAAGCATGAGGTTCGTCAGAGCATCGCCGGCCGGCGTTCGCAGGGATTTCCGCATCCGTCACCATAGAATATGATTGACATCATGATGTCAAATTACTAGATTCACCATAGTACCACATTGACACCATAAAACCATATCGACGGAGTTCGTCATGGCGCCCCTAAGCCCACTGGACCCGAACTTTCCCATCGAGCGTCAGCTCGGCATCGACACCAGCCCCGTGGTGCTGGTGAATCTTTTCGCCCTAGACAAAACCGACGAACAAAGCTTTCTCCAGACTTGGCGGGACGATGCCGCCTTCATGAAGCGGCAGCCGGGCTTCATCTCCACCCAGCTTCACCGAGCGATTGGCGAAAGCCCCACCTATCTGAACTATGCGGTTTGGGAATCGACCGCCGACTTCCGGGCTGCGTTCACGCACCCCGAGTTCAGGTCGAAGATCTCGGCTTACCCTGCATCCGCGGTCGCCTCCCCGCACCTGTTCCAGAAAGTCGCAGTGCCCGGCATCTGCGTCGCTTAGCTCGCTTCGAAAACGGCAGACCCATGACCAAGATCATCCACCCGGTCGCGGGAGCGGTCGCACTGATCACCATTGCGACTTTCTGGCTTTCCACGGCTCTCACCGAGCTGTTTGCGTCACACGAGACCATCGCCATGGTGAAGACCGCCATACCGTGGGGCTTCCTGCTGCTCATTCCGATGCTTGCGGCGACGGGAGGCTCGGGATTCGTCCTGGCAAAGCAGCGGCGCGCCGGCCTAATCGGTGCGAAGATCAAACGCATGCCGTTCATTGCCGGCAACGGCATCCTGGTTCTGATTCCCGCCGCGTTGTTTCTTGCCTCCAAGGCGAAGGCCGCGGAGTTCGACACCACGTTCTACGCCGTGCAGGCTCTCGAACTGGCCGCCGGAGCAACGAACATCGTTCTGCTCGGTCTCAATATGCGTGACGGCTTCAAGATGAAGGGCCGCTTGCGCGTTCGCCAGCCTGATCGCTTGCGCACCAAGCCGATCCACTGAGGGCGCCGCTAACCCGGCTTTGCATCGGGCCGGCCCCGCTGATGTCCTGGAGCGACGGCTGTTCCGTTTCACTGCGGCGGAGGCGATCTCCGCCTACGCCTGCTTCTTCTTCGGCTTGGCCGCCCTCGGCACCGGCTGCGGGTCCGGATTGCCTTCGATCGAGGACAGACGTCCAGCGGTGAACGTGTAGACGCCCGCGCGCGGACCGGTGGTCCAGGTGACGACGGCGACGCGGCGGCCGATGGCATCGTTGGAGAGATTGACGCTCGAGGGTGCCCCGATGCCGCGCACCACGTCGCATTCGGTGTGGCCGAGCGCGACCGTGCCGCCGATCGGCGCGGGCGTCGTCGAGGCATTGGCATCGGCCGGTCCGGGCGGCGGCGCCATGCCGGGACAGGCGCCGTTGGCGCTGACGAGATCCTCAGCTCCGACCGGCTTGTCCGGGGTCAGCGGCGGCGATTCGATCGAGATATTCTTGATGAAGAGACGGCCGGGTTTCTGGAACCATTCGGCATCCTTCGACAGCAAATCGGCCCCGCCCGCGCAGCCCGCGACCAGCGGTGCTACGGCAGCCAACGCAATCAAGAGCGAGCCGGGAAGCTTTTGATGTCGCACGATAAACGAATTCCCCACGTGAAGGACCAGCCCTAAGCGATTGTCCCAACATCCCTTTGCGGCATGAAGGTGGCCGAAGTCAGCATCGCCCGAAAAGTGCAAATTATCATTAATTGCGGCTAATTGCGCTTCTGCCACCGGCCGCGGTCGTCGGCCTGCCAATAGGTGACATCAAATCCCCGCGCCTTGCAATCCGTCCAGGCGGTGCGGGCGAGCGCAAGCGCGTCGGGATCGTCGCCGTTGAACAGTAGCACCATGCGCTCATAGCCCTGGGCGTCCTCCGGCAGCGCGGCGTTGTCGACCAGGAAGCGGACATTTGCCCCATTGGGATTGCCGCCCTCGATCGCCAGCACGATCGGCTGGTCCGCAACATCGTTCACCCGCCATGTCGCGTGCGGCAGGAATGAATCGTCGCGATAGGTCCACAAATGCGAGTCGAGCGCATCGGCGCGCTCCTCCGAGGTCGACTGCACCACGACGCGCCAGCCGCGCTCGAGCGATTTCTCGAGAAGCGGCGGCAACACATTCTCCACCGTCATGTTTTGCAGATGGTAGAACAGCACTTCAGTCATGTCGGGTCATTTGCGCTCGTAATGGTCGGCGACCAGGCGGTCCAGCAGGCGGACGCCGTAGCCGCTTCCCCAACTCTGGTTGATGTCGGTCTTCGGCGCGCCCATCGCGGTGCCGGCGATGTCGAGATGGGCCCAGGGCACACCGTCGACGAAGCGCTGCAGGAACTGCGCGGCGGTGATCGAGCCGCCATGGCGGCCGCCGGTGTTCTTCATGTCGGCAAACTGGGAATCGATCAGCTTGTCGTATTCCGGGCCGAGCGGCATGCGCCAGACCTTCTCCCCGCTCTCGATGCCGGCCGTGAGCAGCCGGTCGGCCAGTTCGTCGTTGTTGGAGAACATGCCGGCATGCTCGGTGCCGAGCGCCACCATGATGGCGCCGGTCAGCGTCGCAAGGTCCACCATGAATTTCGGCTTCACCTTCTTGGCGACGTACCAGAGCACGTCGGCGAGCACGAGGCGGCCCTCGGCGTCGGTGTTGATGATCTCGATGGTCTGTCCCGACATCGAGGTGACGATGTCGCCCGGCCGCTGCGCGTTGCCGTCGGGCATGTTCTCGACGAGCCCGATGGCGCCGACCGCGTTGACCTTCGCCTTGCGCGCGGCGAGCGCATGCATCAGGCCGACGACGCAGGCAGCTCCCCCCATGTCGCCCTTCATGTCCTCCATGCTGCCGGCCGGCTTGATCGAGATGCCGCCGGTGTCGAAGCAGACGCCCTTGCCGACGAAGGCGACCGGGGCCTCGCCCTTCTTGGCTCCGTCCCAGCGCATGATCACGGTGCGGCTCGGCCGCGCCGAGCCCTGGCCGACGCCGAGCAGCGCGCCCATGCCGAGCTTCTGCATCGCCTTGACGTCGAGCACCTCGACCTTGACGCCGAGCTTGCGGAGCTGACCCGCTCTGCGGGCGAACTCCTCCGGGAAAAGCACGTTCGGCGGCTCGTTGACGAGGTCGCGCGCGATGATCACGCCGTCGACGACATGGCCGGCTGCGGCGAACGCCTTCTTCGCCGCACCGGCATCGCCGACCGCAAGCGAGACGTCGGCGCGCGCGCCGCCCTCCTCGCCGTCCTTCTTCCTGGTCTTGTAGCGATCGAACTTGTAAGCGCGTAAGCGCAGGCCCGAGGCGATCGCAACCGCCTGCTCACTCGTCATGGCGCCACCGGGCAGCTCCGCCAGGATGGTCATGGCGCTGGTGCCGGCGGGCAGCTTGCTGGCGGCCACCCCGCCGAACTTGAGGAAATCGTTGACCTTGAGGCCGGCCGCCTTGCCGGCGCCGATCACAATCAGCCGGGTTGCCTTCACCCCCTCCGGCGCCAGAATGTCCAGTGCAGCCCCGCTTTTGCCCTTGAAGGCGGCCGCAGCCGCCGCGCGCTTCACGATCTCGGCAGCGCCGCCGAGGGCCTTGGCCGTCGCCGGACCGAGCTTCAGGCCGTCGTCGCAAAACACGACCAGGATGCCACGAGGGGCGGCAGACAACGGGACAAAGCCGACCTTGATGGCATCGGACATGGATAACTCCTCCAAAACATGGGGCTTTTCGTCGTTCGGGAGTTCCAGCCACAACCGGAGCTGAACGGCGATTCACTGAGGCTTCCCCCACTATGGGCCAGCCGCCCGGCCGATGCCAAGCACCGCCGTGGCCGCGGCGCCACAACGGGCGAAATATTAACCATGTAACGAGGGTGCCACGGGGCAGCCATTTTGTTGACGGATCAAAGGGATGGTAGTGAGAGAATGAGCTGGCGGAAGAGCTGTTGGCCGACCTTGGGGATCCCCTTGAAATGGGGGGTTGGTCGGGCAGCCGGAATTCCGGCCGACATTGGGGGCTTGGTGGGTTTGTGCGGTAGCGCATGGGGTCGATCGATAGGTATATCTTCCGCACGACGCTGGCGTCGTTTGCGCTGGTCCTGGTCAGCCTCACCGGCGTGATCTGGATTACGCAGGCGTTGCGCGGCATCGACCTGATGACGAGCCAGGGTCAGACCATCCTCACCTTCCTCGGCATCACCAGCCTCGTGATCCCGGCCCTGGTCCTGATCATCTCGCCGATCGCGCTGATGATCGCGATCTCGCACACGCTGAACAAGCTGGCGACCGATTCCGAGATCATCGTGATGAATGCGGCGGGCTTCTCGCCGTTCCGGCTGTTCTATCCGTTCTTCTACGCCACCTGCGTGGTCGCGCTCCTCGTCGCCTTCATCGCGGCCTATCTCGCCCCCGACGGCATGCGGCGGATCAAGCAGTGGGACGCCGAGATCACCGCCGACGTGCTCACCAACATCCTGCAGCCCGGCCGCTTCGCCCAGCTTGACAAGAACCTGACGATCCGAATCCGCGAGCGCCAGCCCGGCGGCATCCTCGCCGGCATCTTCATCGACGACCGCCGCGATCCGAACGAGCGGGTCTCGATCGTCGCCGAGCACGGCGAGGTCGTAAAGAACGAGACCGGCTCGTTCCTGGTGCTGGAGAAAGGCAATCTCCAGCGCTTCGAGGCGGGCAAGCGCGATCCCGCGCTGGTGGCGTTCGGCCGCTACGGCTTCGACATGTCGAAATTCTCGGGCCAGGGCCGCGACGTCACCCTCGGCATCCGCGAGCGCTATCTGTGGGAGCTGTTCGCGCCGTCCGAGGACGACCCCGTCTACAAGCAGATTCCCGGCCAGTTCCGCTCGGCCCTGCACGACAGCATCCTGGCGCCGATCTATCCCTTCGCCTTTGCCGTGCTGACCTTCGCATTCCTGGGGGCGCCGCGCACCACCCGCCAGAGCCGCAACTTCTCGATCACCTCATCGATCGTCGCGGTGTTCGGCCTGCGCATGGCCGGCTTCGCCTGCTCGGTGATGGCGGTGAAATCGCCGGGCGCGGTGCTGGTGCAATATGCGATGGTCGTGGGCGCCATCGGCATCGGACTCGCGATGATCATTGGCGGTTTCGTTGTCGAGCCGCCTCCCCGCCTCATGGAGGCCATCAACAGATCGAACGCGCGGATCGCGCGGATGTTCGGTCGGCCGGCCACCGCATGAGCATGCTCACCAACACACTCGGGCGCTATTTCGCCGGCCGCTTCGTAGTCGCAGCGCTCGGCGTCTTCGGCGGCATTTTCCTGCTGCTGGTGCTGGTCGATTACATCGAGATGGTGCGCAAGACCTCGGGGCTGGCCTCGGCCTCGGCCCTCATGGTGGCCGAGACCTCGTTGTTCCGGGTGCCGCAACTTCTGGAGAAGCTGACGCCGTTCTGCATGCTGATCGGCGCCATGACCTGCTACCTCGCCCTCTCCCGCCGGCTCGAGCTGGTGGTCGCGCGCGCCGCCGGCATCTCGGCCTGGCAGTTCATCTCGCCGGCGCTCGGCAGCGCATTGTTGATCGGCGTGATCGCCACCGTCGCCTACAATCCGATGTCGGCGAACTTGCGCGAACTCTCCAAGCGCATGGAGGCGGAGCTGTTCGGCTCGGCGCCCGGCGGCGGCATCCAGGATGCTTCGGGGTTCTGGCTCAATCAGATCACCAGCGACGGCCAGACCATCATCAACGCGGCACGCAGCGAGAAGCAGGGTGTCCGGCTCACCGGTCTCACGCTGTTCCGGTTTGACACAGAGCAGCACTTCAGGGAACGCGTTGAGGCACGCGAGGCGACGCTGGAGGCCGGCCATTGGCTGTTCAAGGGCGTCCGCCGCTTCTCACTGGACGGACCGCCAATCGACCAGGCCACCCTGGAGATTCCAACCACCCTGACCGAGGCGCAGGTCCGCAACAGCTTTTCCACCCCCGAGACTGTGTCCTTTTGGCAACTACCGAGCTACATCCGCTCCTCCGAAAGCTCGGGCTTCGCGACAGCCGGATACCGACTCCAGTATCAGAAGCTTCTGGCACAGCCGTTTTTGCTCGTCGCCATGGTGATGCTCGCGGCCTCCGTGTCGTTGCGCTTCTTCCGGATGGGCGGCGTGCAGAAGATGGTTTTGAGTGGCGTGGGCGCAGGCTTTCTGCTCTACGTTCTGTCGAAAGTAACTGAGGACTTGAGCAAGGCTGAGTTGATGCATCCGATCGCTGCGGCGTGGTTGCCCGTTGTGGTGGGCGGCCTCACCGGCTTTTTGGCCTTGCTCTATCAGGAGGACGGATAGTGACTGCCGTCCGCCGAGGGCTCGTGTCTCGTTTGACGCGGCGCACATGGGTGCGCGCGAACGAGCGTGGCTTGTCCGTCCGCAGGCTCCTGATTGCCGTCGCTGCGGCTGCCTCGCTTGGCGGCTTGATCGACGCTGCCGCGGTGGCGCCGGCGAAGGCCCAGAGCTTCACCTACAATCCGCTGCCGCCGCGTCCGAAGCCGCCAAGGGCACCCAACGACAACCAGATGCTGGTTCAGGCCACCGAGGTGGACTACGACTACAACAATTCGCGCGTCTCCGCGGTCGGTAACGTGCAGCTGTTCTACAACGGCACCAGCGTCGAGGCCGACCGGGTCATCTACGACCAGAAGACCAAGCGGCTGCATGCCGAAGGCAACATCCGCATGACGGATGCCGACGGCAAGATCACCTATGCTGAGATCCTGGATCTCTCCGACGATTACCGCGACGGTTTCGTCGATTCGCTGCGCGTGGATACGGCGGACCAGACCCGCATGGCCGCGAGCCGCGCCGACCGCTCCAGCGGCAACTACACGGTGTTCGAGAACGGCGTCTACACGGCCTGCGCGCCGTGTAAGGACGATCCGAAGAAGCCGCCGCTGTGGCAGGTCAAGGGTGCCCGCATCATCCACGACCAGCAGGAGAAGATGCTGTATTTCGAGACGGCACAGATCGAGTTCTTCGGCGTGCCGCTCGCCTACATGCCCTATTTCTCGACGCCCGACCCGACCGTGAAGCGTAAATCCGGTTTCCTGATGCCGGGCTATATTTCGGGCACGGACAGAACGGGCTATGGCGTCGAGGTTCCCTATTACTGGGCGATCGCGCCCGACATGGACGCAACCATCACCCCCCGTTTCCTGTCGCGACAGGGCGCGCTGCTGCAGGGCGAATTCCGCCAGCGCCTGATCGACGGCGCCTACCAGATCCGCGCCTACGGCATCTACCAGCTCGATCCCGGAGCATTCGCCGGGCAGCCCGGCGACCGCGAGTTCCGCGGCGCCATCGACACCAAGGGTCAGTTCGCCCTCAACGACAAATGGGTCTGGGGCTGGGACGGCGTGCTGATGTCCGACTACTATTTCTTCTCGGACTACCGGCTCTATCAGTACCGCGATCCGCTCGGCTCGTTCCTGTTGCTGCCGACGGAAGCGCTGTCGCAGCTCTATCTGACCGGCGTCGGCAACCGCAGCTTCTTCGATGCGCGCACGATGTACTGGCTGAGCTATTCGGGCAACCAGAGCCAGGTGCCGATCGTCTACCCGGTGATCGACTATTCCAACGTGCTCAACTATCCCGTCTTCGGCGGAGAGGTCAGCTACAAGACCAATTTCGTGAACCTGTCGCGCGACGATGCGGTGTTCGACCCGATCACGACGCTCGCCAACACCAACAGCCTGTGCACCACGGCATCGGCCGATCCGCTGGCGCGCCTGCCCTCGCAGTGCCTGCTGCGCGGCTTCCCCGGCACCTACACCCGCCTCACCGCGGAAGCGCAGTGGCGCAAGTCCTTCACCGACCCGTTCGGCCAGATCTGGACGCCGTTCGCGAGCCTGCGCGCCGACGCGATCAAGTCCTCGGTCTCCAACCAGCCCGGCGTGTCGAACTACCTGCCCGTCGGCGACACCGAGGCGTTCCGCCTGATGCCGACCGTGGGCCTGGAGTACCGCTATCCCTTCATCAACGTTCAGCCTTGGGGCTCGACGACTCTCGAGCCGATCGCGCAGATCATCATCCGGCCGAACGAGACCTATGCCGGCAGGCTGCCGAACGAGGACGCCCAGAGCCTGGTGTTCGACACCTCCAACCTGTTCAACGTCGACAAGTTCTCCGGCTATGACCGCGTCGAGGGCGGCGGCCGCGCCAATGTCGGCGTGCAGTCCACCACGCAGTTCGACAGGGGCGGCGCCGTCAAGGTGCTGTTCGGCCAGTCCTATCACCTGTTCGGCCTGAACTCCTTCACGGTGCAGGATGCCATCAATACCGGCCGCGATTCCGGCCTCGACAAGCCGCGGTCGGATTACGTTGCGAGCGCCAACTACTCGCCGAACAGCACCTACACGTTCAGCGTCCGCTCCCGCATGGACGAGCAGACCTGGAACGTGCAGCGCTTCGAGGCGGAAGGCCGCGCCAACTTCAATCGCTGGTCGGTCAGCGTGTTGTACGGCAATTACGCAGAGCAGCCGGAGCTGGGCTATCTGACCCGCCGCGAAGGCATCCTGACGACGGGCTCGCTGAAGGTCGCGACCAACTGGGTGGTGTCGGGCTCGGCGCGCTGGGACCTCGAGGCCAACAAGATCAACCAATATGTGCTCGGTGCCGGCTATGTCGACGATTGCTTCGTGCTGGCGGCGAATTACGTAACTTCGTATAGCTATTCGGCGGGCACCGCACCGCCCACGCTGAGCCACGCGTTTATGTTCCAAATCGGCCTGCGCACGCTGGCGAACTCGTCGACTTCCAGCAGTTCTTCCGCCGGCCTCCAGTGAACAGTTTGAAGTGCCGGCCGCGTTTGCCCTATCTAGACGCGGCTGACATGCGAGCGACATCATGACGACGCCATTGCCTGTCTTCCGCTTCCTTCTCGCCATCGCTGCCGGGCTGATGTTAGCCGCCCTGCCCTCGCCGTCGCGCGCGCAGAACATCGCCGTGATGGTCAACGGCGATCCCATCACCGATTTCGACATCGAGCAGCGCATCAAGCTCGACCAGCTGTCGACACAGAAGACCCCCAGCCGGCAGGAGGTCATCAACGTCCTGATCGACGACAAGGTCAAGATCAAGGAAGGCAAGAAATACGGCGTCGATCCGAGCGTCTCCGACATCAACCAGTCCTATGACAGCACGGCGCAGCGCATGCGCGTCACGCCGGATCAGCTCACCAAGATGCTCGAATCCAAGGGCATCCGTCCGGAGACGCTGAAGAGCCGCATGAGGGCCGAGATGGTCTGGGGCAGCCTCGTGCGCGGCCGCTTCAAGGAGAAGCTGCTGGTCGGCGAGCGCGACGTCGCGCAGGCCGTGCAGGCGCAGACCGGCGAAAAGCTCCAGGTCGAGGGCACCGAGTACAAGATGCAGCCGATCGTGCTGATCGTCCCGCGCGGCTCGTCGGCGGCGTTCCTGGAAACCCGGAAGAAAGAAGCCGAGTCCTATCGCGCCCGCGTCGGGAGCTGCGAGGAGGCCAATTCGCTGTTCCGCTCGACCCCGAACGCGACCATCCGCGACACCGTCACCAAGACCACCGCAGAGCTGCCGGAGCCGCTGCGCAAGGTGCTGGACGACACCCCGATCGGCCGCCTGACCGCGCCCGAGATGACCAAGAACGGCATCGAGATGGTGGTGCTGTGCTCGCGCAAGCCGACCATGATCGACACGCCGAAGAAGCGTGAGGTCCGCGAGAAGATGTATCAGGAGAAGTACGAGAAGACGCAGAAGGCCTATCTCGACGAGCTGCGCAAGGCGGCGATGATCGAATATCGCAACCGCTGATGGCCAAGCCCTTCTCAGAGCCCCCCACCGAGTCCGCAACCAAGCCCCTTGCAGCCAAGCCCCTTGCCCTCACCCTGGGAGAGCCCGCCGGCATCGGCCCCGACATCACGATCGCGGCCTGGCTCAGGCGGGGCGAGCTGAACCTGCCCGCCTTCTATCTGCTCGGCGACGAGGCCGTGATCGCGCGCCGCGCCAAGGTGCTCGGCGCCGATATCAGGATCGCCGCGGTGAGCCCCAGTGAAGCGGGTTCCGCGTTCACGGACGCCCTGCCCGTGGTCGCGACCGGCGAGCGCGCCACCGCCGAGCCCGGCAAGCCCGATTCATCCAGCGCGCCGGCCGCGCTCGCCTCGATCCGGCAGGCGGTCCTCGACGTGCGCGCGGGCCGTGCCGGCGCCGTCGTCACCAACCCGATCGCCAAGAGCGTGCTCTACCGCGCCGGCTTCCGTCATCCCGGCCATACCGAATTCCTCGCCGAGCTCGCCGCGGAGAACGGCCGCGTGCCGCAGCCGGTGATGATGCTGTGGTCGCCCCAGCTCGCCGTCGTGCCCGTGACCATCCACGTCTCGCTGCGCGATGCGCTGGGCGAGCTCACCAGCGAGCTGATCGTCTCGACCGTCCGCATCGTCGCCGCCGAGCTGAAGTCCCGCTTCGGCATCGCAAGGCCGCGCATCGCAGTCTCCGGGCTCAATCCCCATGCCGGCGAGGATGGCTCGCTCGGCCACGAGGAGCAGACCGTCATCGCCCCGGCGCTGAAAGCGCTGCGCAACGACGGCATCGAGGCCAGAGGGCCGCTGCCCGCCGACACCATGTTCCACGAGGCGGCGCGACGAACCTATGATTGCGCGGTCTGCATGTATCACGACCAGGCGCTGATCCCGATCAAGACCGTCGCCTTCGATGACGCCGTCAACGTCACGCTCGGACTGCCCTTCATCCGCACCTCGCCCGATCACGGCACCGCCTTCGACATCGCCGGCACGGGCAAGGCCAATCCGGCGAGCCTGATCGCCGCGCTGCGGCTCGCCAGCCGCATGGCGGCTGCGACAAGCTGATGAACGCGATCGACGACCTCCCGCCGCTGCGCGAGGTCATTCGCCAGCATGCGCTGTCGGCCAGGAAATCGCTCGGCCAGAACTTCCTGCTGGACCTCAATCTCACCGCGCGCATCGCGCGTGCGGCGGCGCCGCTCGAGGATTCCACCATCGTCGAGATCGGCCCCGGCCCCGGCGGGCTGACGCGGGCGCTGCTCGCGCTCGGCGCCCGCCGCGTCATCGCCATCGAGCACGACGAGCGCGCGATCCCGGCCTTGCAGGATATTTCCGCGCGCTACCCCGACAGGCTCGAGATCGTGCATGGCGATGCCATGACCTTCGATCCGCGCCCGCTGCTCGCGGGCCAACGCGCCAAGATCGTCGCCAACCTGCCTTACAACATCGCGACCCAGCTTCTCATCAACTGGCTCACCACCGAGCCGTGGCCGCCCTGGTACGAGATGATGGTGCTGATGTTCCAGCGCGAGGTCGGCGAGCGCATCGTCGCGCGCGAGGACGAGGAGGCCTATGGCCGGCTCGGCGTGCTCGCCAACTGGCGCTGCGAGACCAAGATCCTGTTCGACATTGCGCCGTCCGCCTTCGTGCCGCCGCCGAAGGTCACCTCCTCCGTGGTGCGCCTCAAGCCGCGCGCAGAGCCGCTTGCCTGCGATCGCAGGCTGCTCGAGCAGGTCGCCGCCGCCGCCTTCGGCCAGCGCCGGAAAATGCTGCGGCAAAGCCTCAAATCGCTCGGCGTCGATCCCGCACGGCTTGCACGAGCCGCCGGCGTCGACGCGACGCGGCGCGCCGAGACCGTCCCCATCTCCGGCTTTGTTGCCATGGCGCGCGAATTGGCGGATATACGCAGCGAAACCGAGTAACCAAGAATTCCGGAGGAAAGAAAATGGCGTTGATGCGTCGGCAGTCCCTGGTCAAGTTCGATGCGCCGCTGTGCGAGACCATCGTCGACACGCCCAAGCCGCAAGGCCGTGAGGTCCTGGTCCGCATCGAGCGCTGCGGCCTCTGCCACTCCGATCTCCACATCCAGGACGGCTATGCCGATCTCGGCGGCGGCAAGAAGCTCGACACCACGCGCGGCATGACGCTGCCCTTCACGCTCGGCCACGAGATCGCGGGCGTCGTCGACGAGGTCGGCCCCGACGTTCCGGCCGGGCTCGTCGGCGCCAAGAAGGCGGTGTTTCCGTGGATCGGCTGCGGCCAGTGCCGCGACTGCGCCAATGGCGACGAGAACCTCTGCGTCAAGCAGCGCTTCCTCGGTGTCTCCATTGACGGCGGCTTCGCCACCCACGTTCTGGTCCCCGACGCCAAATATCTGCTCGACTACGATCCCCTGCCCGTCAACCAGGCCGCGACCCTGATGTGCTCGGGCGTTACCGCCTATGGCGCGCTCAAGCGCCTGGTCGACCGTCCGCGCCAGCGCAATCTCTTGCTGATCGGCCTCGGCGGCGTCGGCATGATGGGCCTGTCGTTCGCGCAGGCGATGTTCAAGCAGCCGATCACGGTCGCCGACCTCTCGCCGGCCGCGCGCGAGACGGCACTCAAGAACGGTGCCGCCGTCGCCTACGATCCGGCCGAGCCCGATGTTATCAAGCGCATCCTGAAGGAGACCGAGGGCGGCTTCGACGAGATCGTCGATTTTGCCGGCAACGAGAAGTCGATGGCCTTTGCCGTCGCCGTTGTCGCGCGGGGCGGCAAGATCGTGGTCTCCGGCCTGATGGGCGGCCAGTTCACGCTACCGATGGTGCAATGGGTCTACAAGCGCATGACCATCGAAGGTTTCATGGTCGGCACGCTCGCCGAGGCCCACGAGCTGATGGCACTCGCCCGCGCCGGCAAGATCAAGCCGACGCCGATGCGCGAGGAGCCGATGGGCGACGTGCAGAAATGGATCGACGAATTGCGCGCCGGCAAGGTCGTCGGCCGCATCGTCCTGAAGAACTGACCGCGGCGGCGGGTCAAACGCAAGTCTCGCCCGCCGCACGGAACGCCTGCGGCCGCGCCGCGTTGGCTGCGCATGTCGATCCGTTGCACCGTCGAAAGCGCATTCTTCATCGCCTGGAGCTGCCTGGAGAAGAGCGGCGAGCTCGGGCCGCCGGACGCGAGCGCGAACTTCCTGCTCGACGTCATCGAGGCCCAGCTTCGAACCGGTGAGCGCCGGCAATTGATGCTCGCCAACCGGGCGATCGACGCGTACCGCGCCGCTGCGGCACAAGGCCGACTGACGGGGGATCGCGAAGTCCGCTGCGGCTGACGATCCTCGCTGCCGTCCAGCCCACTGAGGCCCGCGACGCCGTGCTCTAGTTTTCAACGTTCGAACGTCCGTTGTGTGCACTTTGGAACCGTCGGTTCCGCCGCGGAAACGTAGGTTTGCCGCTGGCGCCGATTCCCGGCCCGCCCAAGAGAACACAATGTGACCGGTCGGCCCCAGAACGATCTGCTCCGGCAGCTCAATCATCAGGATTTCGAACTGCTCGCGCCTCACCTCCAGCCGATCGAACTCGAGGCGAGCGACGTCCTGCATCACGCCGGCGACCAGATCGCCGCGGTCCATTTTCCATGCGGTCCCGCGCTGGTGTCGTTCGCCGTGCCGGTCGAGGACGACCGCGAGGTCGAAAGCCTGCTGGTGGGGAGCGAGGGTGCGGTCGGCATCGCCGCCGGCCGCAGCCCTTCGCTCGCCTATTCGCGCATGATCGTGAAGCTCGGCGGCACCCTGATGCGGCTCCCGCTGCGCGCGCTCGAGCAGGCGCAGCAGAGGTCGGCGACGCTCCAGGAGGCCTTCGCGCGCTACGCCGACTGTCAGTTCGCGCAGCTCTTGCAGACCGCGGCCTGCAACGCTGCGCATTCGATCGAGCAGCGGGCCGCCAAGTGGATCATCTCCACCCAGGAACATATCGGCGGAGCCGAGATTCCCCTCACCCACGAGCAGCTCGCCGGCATGCTGGGCGTCTCCCGCAGCTATGCCAGCCGCGTCATCCAGATGTTCAAGGCGCGGCGCATCCTCGCGACCCGCCGCGGCGCCATCCTGATCCTCGACGCAGCAGCGCTCGAAGCGAAAGCCTGCGGCTGCAACGATTGGGTGAAGAAGCATTTCCACGAGGTACACGGTGGAGCGGCACTCGCGGAGGGCTGACGCCTCCGTATCACCCCTGACGCGGCGACTGCCGCTTCAGATGCAAATAGGCCGGACTGAAATCGCCGAGCCGCTGCAGCTCGCGCCATTTCTGCACGACCAGCTCGCCGTCGCGAAGATCCATCGCGCCGCTGCGCCTGAGATCTGCGAGCGTCCGGTTCACCGTCGCGATCGCCATGCCGAGCGTCTCGCCGAGCTGTGCGAGGCTGATCGGCATGCGGCAGCGATTGCCGCGCACCAGCTGCGCCGCGCGGGCACGGTAGAACAGCTCGCAAAACAGATGCGCCATGCGCGTCTGCATCGGCCGGGCGCTGTTGTTGGTGATGGCCTCGCGAAAGATCGCGGCGTCGCGCAGCGTCTCGCGCCAGACTGCGAGCCCGAAGGTCGGTCGCCGCCGGAACGCGATGAACAATTCGCGGTGCGGGATGAATGCGACCGACGCCGGCCCGAGCGCACTGAGCCCGTGATCCATCTGATCGAGGAACAGCCCCTGCGCATCCGGAAGATCGCCGGTGAGGTGGAACGCCAGATATTGCCGCCCCCCGCTGCCGAGGAGGTGATAGCGGGCAACCATGCCGGAGACGACCAGAGCGGAATGCTCGGGTTCGTCGCCTTGACGGATGAAATCCTCATTGGGTGCGAAATCGCGCACCATGAAGGTCAGCGCGCGAATCTCAGCGATATCCTCCTCTGCGAGCACGGTATGCTCGCCGAGGTTCCGTATCAGCACGTCGTGAGCTTTTTCCATGGCGCCGCCCAAAATAGCGCCGGTTCTATCAAATGATACGTCCGGCCTGCGTTCAGCGGACTAGAACGCAGATCGGAAGCACAGGTTGCTAACCGGCTTGCGACGCATCGATCGCAGCCACGCCATTCCCCCGACTTCGGACCGAGCCGGCCTTCTCATGAACAGCAATACTCTCCTGGAGCGCATCCGCCGCCTGTTCGCGTCCGATGCCGGCGAGCATCTGGACAGCATCAGCGAGGCCTTGCTCAGGGGAACGCTGAGGGAGCCGGTCCGGCCGATGTCGGATCAGGAGCTCGCCCGCGCCATCCGCGAGTTCCGCTCCGTGCCGGTTTCCGACTGGACGCTTGCGAAACTGTCGCGTCGCTTGGCCGAGGCGCCGGTGCCGCGGGACGGCTGAAGCGGCACGCGAGGCTCATGCCGCATCTGAAGTTCATCGCCCGTCTCCAAGCGATCGAAGGCCTGTCCGAGGACGAGCGCCGGCAGATCGCGGACTTGCCGTCCACGCTGCGCCAGGTCGCCGACGGCGAGATCGTGCTGCGCCAGGGCGAGGCCGCGACCCGCTGCGTCTTCATCGTCAGCGGCTTCCTCTACCAGTCGCGCATCGTCGGCGATCGCAGCCAGACGCTCGCCTTCCATGTTCCCGGCGACATGCCGTGCCTGCACACGCTGCTGGTCTCGCCGATGGACGCCGACCTCGTGGGGCTCGGCCCGACCATCGTCGGCACCGTCGCCCACAGCCAGCTCCGCCAGCTGCTCGACGGCTCGGCCCACCTGACCCGAGCCTTCTGGCGCGAGACGCTGATCGACGCGGCGATCTCGCGGCAATGGATCGCCCGCCTCGGCGCACAGGCGGCGCTGCCCAAGGTCGCGCACCTCATCTGCGAGCTCGCCGCAAGGCTGGAGATCGTCGGCCTCGTCAGGGACAATTGCTTCCAGATGCCGATGACGCAGCGTCACGTCGCGGACGCCTGCGGATTGTCGATCGTCCACGTCAACCGTACCATCCAGGAGCTGAGGCACCGTGGATTGATCGCCTGGGAAGGCAGCGAGGTCGAGCTGCTCCAGCCCGACGAGCTGCGGAGACTGGCGGATTTCACGCCGGACTATCTGAGCTGAGCGGCCCGCCACGCGGCGAGCAGCGGCCCGCCGCTCCCCTGCACGGGATCCGTCTTCGGCTTGCGGACCTTGGCGATGCGCTTGACCGCGTCCGGACGCTCGCGCGTGTCGGTGCACTCGTCGTAGGTGCCGTCCTGCGGATAGGCGCCGACGACCAGAAAGTCCCGGCTAGATTCGATCAGCCGGTGGCCGGTGCCCGCGGGCAGGACCAGCACGTCGCCCGCTTTCAGTTTCAGGATGCGGCCCTTGATGCCGCCGCATTCGATCCTCGCCGTGCCGCGCGCCACGCCCATCACTTCATGGATCTGGGAATGATAGTGGACGAAGTCGTACACGGTGTCGCGCCACGACCGGCCCCAGCCGTTGGTGTCGAACAGCGTGTCGATGACGACCTCGGGCGGAAAGCGCCGACCGTTCAGCTTCACCGCGCCGCGATAGAGCAGCGCCGGGAAGCGCGGATGGTTCGGCACGATGCCATCGTCGCGAAAATGCATAGCGGTCGGCTTGCGGGCCCGCACCAGCCCCCGCAGCGTCGCCGCATCGGGCTGCTCCTCCACCAGCTTCTTGGCAAAATTCTTGATCTGATCCTTGACCGGCATGACGTCTCCTCAGCCGCGAAACAACGGCTGCAGAGGCGAGAAGTTTCTGGACGCGGGGGCGAGGCCAGCGAGAAACGTAGAACGATCCAGGAAACAGAAGTCGTGTGGTGACGCCCTGGGTCTGTGCGTCAAGTCCCAACTGTGACGTGGCGGCCCGACCTGGCAGGCGACGCATGGCCCGCACCGGGATGACGGATTAACAGCAGGCGCTCTAGCCGCCGCTGGCTGTCGCACCGCTTTTCGCCCCGGCATCCAGCTGTTAGACTGGCGTCATTGCTTTGGGGAATTTTAATGCGCGCGAGAATTTTCAATCGCGTCGTGAAGCTGGCAGCACTGGTCGCCGCCACGCTCGCCGCCGCTCAACCCGCATCTGCCGAGAAGCGCATCGCGCTCGTGGTCGGCAACTCCGCCTACAAGAACATCACGCCGCTCGACAATCCGTCCAAGGATGCGAGCCTGATGGCCCAGACGCTGGGCGCGCTCGGCTTCACGTTGGTCGGCGGACGGGCCCAGCTCGATCTCGACAAGGGCGCGATGGACATCGCGGTGCAGAACTTTGGGCGGCAGGTGCAGGGCGCCGACGTCGCGCTGTTCTACTATGCCGGCCACGGCGTGCAGGTCGCCGGCTCCAATTATCTGGTGCCTGTCGGCGCCAATCCCACCCGCGAGGCCGATGTCGATTTCCAGATGACCGACGTCAATCTCGTGCTGCGTCAGATGCAGGGCTCCGGCACGCGGCTCAACCTCGTGATCCTCGATGCCTGTCGCAACAACCCGTTCGGCTCGCGCGGCCTGCGCGCCTCCGACGGCGGTCTTGCACAGATGCGCGCGCCCGAGGGCACGCTGATCTCCTACGCGACCCAACCCGGCAACGTCGCCCAGGACGGCAGCGACGGCCACAGCCCCTACACCAAGGCACTCGCCACGACGATCCGGGTCGCCGGCCTCGACGTGTTTCAGACCTTCAACCAGGTCGGCCTTGCCGTGAAGCGCGCGACCGCAGGTGCACAGCAGCCCTGGGTGTCGTCTTCGCCGATCGACGGCACGTTCTACTTCGTACCGCCGGCGCAAGCCGCACCGCCGCAGGTTGCAGCGATGCAAGCCGATCCCCTACCTGCGGAGCGTCTGCGCGCCGATCCTGACCGCGTCCCCTTGCGCGATGCGGCGCTGCTCAGCGAATTGAGCGAGCGGCTGTACGAGCTCAATTTCGATCCCGACACGCCCGACGGGATGACGCGCGCCATCACCAAACTCCAGCAGCGCATCGCGATGGCGCCGACGGGCGAAGCGACCGAGGGCCTGCTGCTGCGGATGCGCAAGATGGAGGATCTGAAGCCCTGGGGCTCGATCGTCTACGGGCCCGACAGCAGCAAATGGGGCATGTCGTGGAATCACGCCTCGCGGCGCGCGGCGGTAGCGGATGCGCGCGGCAATTGCGGCGGCGCCAAATGCCCCATCGAGCTCTCGTTCTACGGCAACAGCTGCGGCGCCTTCGCCATTTCCGACAAATCGTGGTCGCTGGTCCAGCGCGAGGGCGTGCAGCGCGCCAGGAACGCCGCGCTTGACGAATGCGGCAAGGCTGGCAAAGCTTGCCGGATTATCGGATCCGTCTGTGCCGACGGCTCCGGCCGCTGATACCTTTTCATTTGGATCTTTTGCTCATGCGCGATGCTGTCAGCCGTGCGACTGCCCTCGCCTTCGTTCTCAACCTCGCCATCGCCCCACTGCCGGCCTTGGCGCAATCCGGCAGCGCCGGCGGCTCGATCGGCAATGACGAGAAGTCGCTGTCGGGCTCGCGGTCGGACCGCTCGGCCGAGCCGGCTCCGTCTGCACGCCGGAGCAAGCCGGCCGAGGAATCGCGTTCCTCGTCACGGCGAAGCGGCGGCGGAGGTGGCGGTGGCAGCTTTGACGGCGCCTGGGTCGTCACTAGCGTCGGCTGCGGCGGCTCGGTCAGCGGCGCCGTCGTGGTCACCTCGGGCCGGGTGATCGGCGAAGGCGTGACTGGAACCGTGAGCCCAAGCGGCTCTGTCAGCACGCAGGGACGAGGCGAGGGCGTGACCTTCACCAGCTCCGGCCGCCTCTCCGGTCGCAGCGGATCCGGGACGTGGCGCCGCTCCGACGGCTGCGGCGGAACCTGGAGCTCGACCAAGCAGTAAGGGAAAAGCCTGAATTCACGGCGGAACGAACGCCGCACAGGCCCGATTCAAGCCACATCCTCTCCGGATTTGCGGCTCATTGCCACCCAAGTCTTTGACGAGAAAGGGCTCGTTGAGAGTTGCGTCATGCGTAACCGGGAGACCAGGATGGGCAACCGCGCCGCAAAGTTCATTTCGACCCTCGTCGCCAGCATCATAGCGGGTGCACCACTAGCCGCGGTGTCGCAGAACGCGCCGACCGCCACGAGCGCGGCCAATCCGGCTGCCGACTGCCTCGCTTCGCCGAAGGGCGTCGCGCCGCAGGGACAGCATTGGTACTATCGCCTCGATCGCGCGACGAAACGGCAATGCTGGTATCTGCGCGCAGCGGGCGACAAGAACAGCGCAAAGGCCGCGCAAACCGCGCAGGCCGATACACCGGCGGCAGAGCCGACCCCGCAGCAGCACCCCCCCGTGCAGGATGCGCGCGCCGAATATCTGGCGCCACGGAACGGTGCCGCCGCCAAGACGCCAAGCGCTGTGATGCAGGCCGCAGCCGCACCGGCGCCGCAACCCACTGCGGACCAGGCGCCCCAGAGCAACGCGCAGCAGCAGCCCGCCTCGCCCGCTTCGCCTTGGCCCGATGTGTCGACGGCGTCCCCTCCGCCCGCACCGCCGCCGGCGCCTGCCGTGGTGGCCGCAGCCGCGCAGCCGGCCGCAAAGCCGGCGAAATCCCCCTCACCCGTGGCGCCCGCAGCGGCAGACACCAACCCGACCGACAAGCCAGCCGGCTCGGTTCAGAAGCTGCTGCTCGTAATCGGCGGCGCGCTGACGCTCGCCGGCATTCTCGGCAGCCTGATCTACCGCTTCGCCGGTGCCCGCGTTCGCGTCCAGTCCGCCGACCGTCATGGCTATTGGGGTGACCGGGAGGCGCAGGACGCAAGCCGCCCGCCCTGGCGCGATGCGGGGCCGGCCGACTTGCAGCCGCCGCGCCCGATCGACTTCGATGCGGCGCGTCCGCAGGCGACGAAGCAAGTGACGAAACTCGCCGAGATCCGCCGCGAGATCCATCTGATCGAAGCCCGCAAGTCGCGTGTTGCCGCCGCGGCCGCAGAGCGGGAAACGACCACACGCCGGGAGGGCGAGGGCAAGATGTTCGAAGGCGCATTCGAGATCGTGGCTGCGGTCCCCAAGCCCGCCGCCAACGAGAGCGCCGAGGATCGAACCGCCAAGGATCTTGCTATCAAGGATCGAGCTGTCAAGCATCGAACTGACGCCGGGGATCGCACTGACGTGCCGGCCGATCGCGACGCCGACGCGGTCGACGTCGATGTCATCACGACGATGCTGGAACAGCTGGCGAAGGAAGGCCCGCGCCTGTCGCGGCCTAACCTTGAAGCTGACCTTGCAAACTTCGCACGAAGCCTACGAGGCCGATCCGCCGCTCGCGCTTGAGCCGTTCGGCCTTCAGGATCGACTGCACCTCGGCGAAGGCTTCGTCGACCGCGTGATTGATCACGATGTAATCGTACTCGGCCCAGTGGCTCATCTCGTCGCTGGCACGGCTCATCCGCTTGCGGATCACCTCGTCGGAATCCTGCGCGCGCGAGTGCAGGCGCTTCTCGAGGTCGGCGGCAGAGGGCGGCAGGATGAAGACGCTGACGACGTCGGCGCGCGCCTTCTGTTTCAATTGCTGGGTGCCCTGCCAGTCGATGTCGAACAGCACATCCTGGCCGGCCGACAACGCCGCATCCACGGGACCGCGCGGCGTACCATAGTTGTTGTCGAACACCGTCGCCCATTCCAGCAGTTCGTCGGCCTTCACCATGGCATCGAACGTCGCCTTGTCGACAAACGTATAGTCCTTGCCGTTGACCTCGCCCGGCCGCATCGCGCGCGTGGTCGCAGACACCGACATTTTCAAGCCCGGCATCCGGTCGATCAGCATGCGCGACAGCGTCGTCTTGCCCGCGCCTGATGGCGAGGACAGCACGAACATCAATCCGCGTCGCTCGACACCGTCAGTTCCGTGACCGCCCGTTGTCATCGATCACTCCAGATTCTGCACCTGCTCGCGGAACTGCTCGACCACGTTCTTCATGGCGAGGCCCGTGTTGGTCAGCTCGATGTCGTTCGACTTCGAGCAGCAGGTGTTGACCTCGCGGTGAAACTCCTGCGCCAGGAAATCCAGCTTGCGCCCGATCGGGCCGCCCTTGCCGATCAGCTCGCGCGCCTGCGCGATGTGGGAGGCGATGCGGTCGAGCTCCTCGCGGATGTCGGCCTTGGTGGCGATCAGGATCGCTTCCTGCATCAGGCGATCGGAATCGAAACGGTCGGAGGTGTCGAGCAGCGCTGCGATCTGCTCAGCGAGCTTCGCCTTGATCGCCTCCGGCTTGCGGCCGGGCGCGGCCTCCGCTTTCTTCGCCAGCTGCTCGATCTCGTCGACGCGCTGGGTCAGGATCTGCCCAAGCGAAGTGCCCTCGCGCTTGCGCATCGCAACGAGCTCGTCGAGCGCCTTGTCGAAGGCCTCGGCGGCCGCGGCGCGCGCCGCCTTGTCCTCCTCCTCGTCGCCCTCGGGCTCGGCGACCTCGACGACGCCCTTGATGGCGAGCAGGCCGTCGATGCTCGGCGCCACCGCGTCGACCTTCCCCGAGATCAGCGCGGCGGCCTTCAGCACCGCGTTGAGCACGTCCTCGTTGATGCGGACGGTGGCGGCGGCATTGGTGCGCTTGACGGTGAGATTGGCATAGACGGTGCCGCGCGAGAGCAGCTCGCCCGCGCGCTTCTTGGCATGGGCCTCGAGCTCGTCAAACCCCTGCGGCAGCCGCACGCGCAAGTCGAAGCCCTTGGCATTGACCGACTTCAACTCCCATTCGAACGTATACGGCCCGCTCGCGCCGTGGCATCTCGCAAAGCCGGTCATGGACGACAGCGCCATCAGTTCAGATTCTCCAGGAACACGGGATTCGCGAGGCCATCAAGCCACGCGAATCTTAAGACTATTTTGCCGGAAAGTGGAATGCGTAATGCCCGCCAGCTGGTCTGCGCGCGGGCTTTTAGCGCTGGACCACCGGCGGCGAGCCCTGCACCGCGCCCTGCCGGGCCGGTGCAGAATTGGCGGGACCAGCCGGGCGCGCCGCCGGCGGCTTCTTCTGCTGATTGGGCCGTGCCGGCGTGGTCGCGGTCGGCGCGTCGGCGGCGCCGGGCACGGCAGCCGCCGGCGGCTGCGCGTCCTCGGGCGGCTCGACCGTGTCGTTCTGGATCTGCTTCTCCATCGCGCGGAGCTTGGCGACGTTCTTCTGGTGCGCGTCGTAGGTCTCGGTGAAGGCGTGCCCGCCGGTGCCGTCGGCGACGAAATAGAGGTCGCGGGTGCGGGCCGGGTTGGCGGCAGCTTCGAGCGAGGCGCGGCCCGGATTGGAGATCGGGCCCGGCGGCAGGCCGTCGATCACGTAGGTGTTGTAGGGCGAGGGCTGCGTGATTTCGCTGCGCTTGATCGGCCGGCCCAGCGTTCCCTTGCCGCCGACGAGGCCGTAGATGATGGTCGGGTCGGACTGCAGCTTGATCCGCTGCTTCAGCCGGTTGACGAACACCGCGGCGACGCGGCTGCGCTCGTCCGCCTTGCCGGTTTCCTTCTCGATGATGGACGCCAGCGTGACCAGCTGCTCCGGCGTCTTGACCGGAATGTCCTGATTGCGGCGCTCCCAGATCTCCGACAGCACACGCTTGTGCGCCTGCTGCATGCGCTGGACCACCTGCTCGCGCGGGGTGCCGCGCGGGAATTTGTAGGTCTCCGGGAGCAGCGTGCCTTCGCGCGGCAGCTCGCGCACGCTGCCGGTGAAGATATCGTTGTCGGACAGCCGCGCCACGATCTGCTCGGAGGTCAGGCCTTCGGGAATCGTCACGGCGTGCTGCACCACCTTGCCCTCGACGATGGTGGCGATGACGTCGCGCAGCGAGGCGTTCTTCTGGAACGAATACTCACCCGGCTTGAGGTCCGAGCTCGCCTTCAACGCGGCGACGCTGGCGATGAACACCCAGGGATTGACGTCGGTCACGCCTTCCCGGTTCAGCGTCTCGGCGATGTCGCGCTTGCCCGCACGCTGCGGGATGTTGACGATCTTGTCCTCCTTCAGCGGTCCGGGCGCCTCGAGCACCTGGCGGCCATAATAATAGACGCCGCCGGCGCCGAGCATGGCGATCAGCAGAAGGGTGATGATGGCGTTGCCGACGACGACGAACGGATTGCGCGCGCGGTCCGACCGCTTGGGCGGCGGCGGAAGTTGCTCGGGCTCGAGCGCGGCCCGCGGACTCCGGGGTGAAATGGGCGGCCTTTCACTCATCGAAACAACCTGAATCCTGCCGGTTCAATCGCGGCCCGACAATCGCTTGCCCTGCCAAAAACGCACGCGCCCACGTCCATGACTATCGCCGAATACGGCAAAACGGTGGATTCGTCTCAAACACAAACTAACTGACAAGGCGCCGGACGATCACCGACGCATTGGTACCGCCAAAACCAAAAGAGTTTGACAACGCGACGTTGACCTCACGCTGCTTCGACTTGTGCGGCACGAGATCGATCGCGGTCTCGACCGACGGATTGTCGAGATTGATCGTCGGCGGCACGACATTATCGCGAATCGCCAGAATCGCGAAAATCGCTTCGATCGCACCGGCCGCGCCGAGCAGATGGCCGGTCGACGACTTGGTCGAGGACATCGCGACCTTGGAGGCGGCGTTGCCGAGCAGACGCTCGACCGCGCCGAGCTCGATCTCGTCGCCGAGCGGCGTCGAGGTCCCGTGCGCGTTGATGTAATCGAGATCGGACGGCGTCAGCCCGGCACGCTTGAGCGCGGCCGACATGCTGCGGAAGCCGCCATCGCCATCGGGCGACGGCGACGTGATGTGATAGGCATCGCCCGACAGACCATAGCCGATCACCTCGGCATAGATCCTCGCGCCGCGGCGCCTGGCGTGCTCCAGCTCCTCCAGAACAAGGACGCCGGCGCCCTCGCCCATCACGAAGCCGTCACGGTCCTTGTCGTAGGGACGCGAGGCTTTCGCGGGAGTCTCGTTGAACCCGGTCGACAGCGCGCGCGCAGCGTTGAAGCCGGCAATGCCGATGCGGCTGATCGGCGACTCGGCGCCCCCTGCGACCATCACGTCGGCATCGCCGAGCGCGATCAGGCGGGCGGCATCGCCGACCGCGTGCGCGCCGGTCGAGCAGGCCGTGACCACCGAATGGTTCGGTCCCTTCAGCCCGTGCGCGATCGAGACGTAGCCGGAGGCGAGATTGATCAGCCGGCCCGGAATGAAGAACGGCGACACCCGGCGCGGTCCGCGCTCCTTCAGCAGGATTGCTGTATCGGCGATGCCGTTGAGGCCGCCGATGCCGGAGCCGATCATGGTGCCGGTCGCACACTTGTCCTCTTCGGTCTCGGGATGCCAGTTGGCGTCCTCGAGCGCCTGGCCGGCCGCGGCCATGCCGAAGATGATGAAGTCGTCGACCTTGCGCTGGTCCTTCGGCTCCATCCACTTGTCCGGATTGAAGCTGTCGTTCGAGCCGTCGCCGCGCACGACCGTGCAGGCGATCTTGGTCTGCAGATCGGAGACATCGAAGCTCTCGATCCTGCGCGCACCGCTTTCGCCGTTGAGGATGCGCTTCCAGGTCGGCTCGACGCCACAGCCGAGTGGCGAGACCATGCCGAGACCCGTGACGACAACCCGCCTCATATCCGAAAACTCCGCATCGAAAGATTCACGGCCAATAACAAGAAACCGGCTGGCCGCTGCGAAGCGGCCCGTCCGGTTTCAATGTTGTCCCCGCGAAATTGAAGAGCCTTAGCTCTTCGCGTTCTTCTCGAGAAACTTCGTAGCGTCGCCGACGGTGAGAATCGTTTCCGCAGCGTCGTCCGGAATCTCGCAACCGAATTCCTCTTCGAACGCCATCACCAGCTCGACGGTATCCAGACTGTCGGCGCCGAGGTCGTCGATGAAGCTCGCGTTGTCGACAACCTTCTCGGGTTCAACACCAAGGTGTTCGACCACGATCTTCTTAACCCGCTCGCCAATGTCACTCATTGCTTAACCTCGTGTTGTTCCCTGTAGACCCGACCCCCCGGGACGATACGAGCCGTCGTGGTCGTTTGACTGCCTTCGCTTACAAACTTTGATTTGGCCCATCCTAACCGATGGAGGCCCCGGCGAACGACGGCCAAAGGCTCCGCATCGCCAATATACAGGGTTTCAAAAACCTGCAATGGCGTTCTTTGCCCATCCGTTGGAGGTCCGGTTATCATACTTCAATTGCCTTGACTACAAGCCTCATTTCGCTCCGGAAACGGCCGTTTGCCGCATGCCGCACCGCCGTGACAGGCGACGCGGCACGAGACGTCAGATCATGGCCATGCCGCCGTTGACGTGGATGGTCTGCCCGGTGACGTAGGCTGCTTCGTTCGAGCTCAGATAGACGGCGGCCGCTGCGATGTCCTCTGGCGTCCCCAGGCGGGCGGCCGGAACCTTGGTGAGAATCGTTTCGCGCTGCTTGTCGTTGAGCGCATCGGTCATCGGCGTCTTGATGAAGCCCGGCGCGATGCAGTTCGCGGTCACGCCACGCTTGGCGTATTCGGCCCCTAACGTCTTGATCATGCCGATCAGGCCGGCCTTCGACGCAGTATAATTGCCCTGCCCGGGATTGCCGGTGACGCCGACCACCGAGGTGATGGCGACGATGCGGCCGAAGCGCTTGCGCATCATCAGCTTGGTCGCGGCGCGCGCCAGGCGGAAGGTCGCGGTCAGATTGACGTTGATGACCTCGTCCCAGTCCTCGTCGCGAAGCTGCACGAAGAGATTGTCGCGCGTGATGCCGGCATTGGCGATGAGAATGTCGACCTGGCCCATCGCCGCCTCCGCAGCGGGCACCAGCGCCTCGACCTCATCGGCCTTGGAGAGATTGCAGGGCAGCACGTGGGCGCGCTCGCCGAGCTTGCCGGCGAGCTCGTCCAGCACCTCCTTGCGCGTCCCTGAAATGGCGACGGTGGCGCCCTGCGCGTGCAGCGCCTGCGCGATCGCGCCGCCAATGCCGCCGGTCGCGCCGGTGACGAGCGCCTTTCGGCCAGTCAAATCGAACATTGATGGACTCCTTTAAGCCTGCTTCGCAGCGGCCAATGCATCCTTGGCGGCGGCAATATCGTTCGGGCCGCCGACCGCAATGCCGACGGCGCCGTCCGCGATGCGCTTGACGAGACCGGTCAGCACCTTGCCGGCGCCGATCTCGAAGAAGCGGGTGACGCCCTGCCCGGCCATGTGAGCCACGGACTCGCGCCAGCGCACCGTGCCGGTGACCTGCTCGACCAGGCGGCGGCGGATCTCGTCGGGATCGGTGATGGCGCTCGCCAGCACGTTCGACACCAGCGGGGCGGCCGGCGCCTTGATCGTGACCTTCGACAGCGCCTCCGCCATGGCATCCGCAGCCGGCTGCATCAGCTTGCAATGGAAGGGCGCGGATACCGGCAACAGCATCGCGCGCTTGGCGCCCTTGGCCTTGGCGATCTCGACGGCGCGATCGACCGCAGCCTTGTCGCCGGAGACGACGACCTGGCCGCCGCCATTGTCGTTGGCGGCCTGGCAGACCTGCCCCTGCGCCGCCTCGCCCGCAACTTCCATGGCGGCCTCGTAGTCAAGACCGAGCAGCGCGGCCATCGCGCCGGCGCCGACCGGGACCGCCTTTTGCATTGCGAGACCGCGGGTGCGAAGCAGACGCGCGGTATCCGAAACTGTCAGGCTGCCGGCCGCCGCCAGCGCCGAATATTCGCCGAGCGAGTGGCCGGCGACGAAGGCAGCGTCTCGTCCCACGGAAAAACCAGCCTCGGCCTCGAGGACGCGCAAGGTCGCGATAGACACGGCCATCAGCGCCGGCTGGGCGTTCTCGGTGAGCTGGAGAGTTTCGGCCGGACCTTCCCAGATGATGGCCGTCAGCTTCTCTCCGAGCGCGGCATCGACCTCGTCGAACACGGCGCGCGCGACCGGAAAGGCGTCGGCCAGGGCCTTGCCCATGCCGACGGCCTGGGAACCCTGCCCAGGAAATGTGAATGCAGCCGTCATCGGCGCTCCCTGCTGTCAGGCATGATCCCTGTTCTGAACCGGCAGCCGATTTACGCCCGGCCTTAGGCCGTGGTTCCTTGGGCCATGGTTCCGGATCATGCTCCAAAGGGGGCCGTAGACACCGTCCGGGGCAGCACTGTCAAGCCGAGACGGGAACTTGGAGCAGCATTCAACGGGGAATGAGCCCCTCAAAACCCGCCGGCGGTCTGGTTGGCATCGACGTCCGCCCCTGCCCGCGCGCGGCGCGCACTGCTCACCAATTGCCCCGGCCGATCCTCGCGGTTCGGCTTTGCCGTGGCCAGCCGCAGCACCGAAGCGTAGTTCGGCTGCACTTCCATGCGATCGGCGTACCGGCTCGCACTCAGTAGCCGATGCACCTTCGGCAGATTGTAGCAGGGCACGTAGAACAACAGATGATGCTCGAGGTGATAGTTCACGTAATACGGCGCGATGAACAGGCGCTCGAGAAAATTGGCATGCGTCGTGCGCGTGTTGCGCAAGGGGTCGCTGCTATCGGGGACGACGGCGTGCTCGGCGATGTTGCGGATGCGGGTGATGACCATCATCCACGTCAAGAGCGGCACCAGCCAGAGCAGCGGATAGGCCCACCACACGCCGGCCGCGGCGAGCGCGGCAAACATGATCCCGTTGACCGCACATTGCGGGCCGAGCATCTCCCAGAAATGTGCTGCACGTTGCCGCCATGACCAGTCCTTTGGCCCGAGCGCGTTGAGCAACTGCGCCTTGCGCTGCTGGTAGCCGGTCTGCCCGGTGATGTCGCGGATGAACTTGCGGCGATAGCTCAACTTGGTGATCGGAAATGGCGCCGACAGCACGAGATCGGGGTCGTCCTCCTGCTGGGTGCGCGCATGGTGCTGAAGGTGATAGCGCCGGTAGCTGCGCGTCTCCGCAAACAGCGGATAGGCGCAGAACCACTGGCTCAGCGCCAGATTGGTTTTCTCGTCGGCGGACAGGCAGCCATGTGCGCCGTCATGCATCAGGATCGCAAGGCCGAGCTGGCGCGAGCCGATGATGGCGACGGCGAAGATATAGGTGAGCGGGTTGGGCCACCACGCGACCAAGGCGATGGCTGCAATGATCAGCGCCCAGGCGTGCGCGATCAGCGCAGCGCCTTTCCACGTCGCGCGCTGGCGCACCTCGGCCAATTGATCGTCGGTCAGGAAATCGCGGGCACGCATGCGAAGCGCGGTCATGGCCTAACCCTTTCCATTCGAATTGTCGGATGCCTCGCGCACCTCGACGAGACGCAGGCGCCCGGTGTCTTCAGTGGATTTCGCCTGCTCGCCCAGCACGCGCAGCATCTCGGCGCAGAGCGCCTCGGGCGAGCGGCCCATCGCGTAGCCCTCGAGAATAACGCCGATGGCAACGGCCCAGAACCGCCGCGAGCTTTCGTCGGGCGCGCGCAGCGAGCGCCAGCCGTGCCGCTCGACCTGCCCCGCATAAGCGCGCGCACCCTCGCTGTGCAGGCGCTCGATGGTGCGCTCCACCAGTGGCGCGAGATCCTGGCGACGCCGCGTCAGCGTCAACGCCTCCGCGAAGAAGGCGACCGAATCGCTCGCCGTCACGGTCTCGGCCAGCGCATGGGTGTATTCCCCGGGCGTCCGCGCCTTCAGCGCCGCCTGCTCGGTGGCACGCGCGAGGTACAACAGCTCGCGGCAGGCGCATTCGACGAACAGCGCCTCCTTGGTGCGGAAGTAATAGGTGATCTGACTCGGAAACGCGTCCGCGGCGGCCGCGATGTCGGTAATCGACGTGCCTGACAGCCCCTGCTCCCGAAACAGCGGGCTCGCAGCATCCAGGAGCAGCGACCGCATCTTGCGGCCGGCCGAGCGCGTCGCGCGCGCGGTGTGCTTGGGGTCCCCTGCCGCTTCGAACGACGCATCGGCCGACGTTTCCGCCATGGAATCTTCTCCGCTGACTTATTTGTATGTTATACAAACAAATAGATCAAGCCGACTCTTGGTATTGGAGGATGGGGCGTTCTTGTTCCCGTCGGAGGGGCGGACCGGCTCGGCTTGAAAATGCCCCTCCACCTTGCAAAGCCGGCCAAAATCCGTATAAGGCGCCGATCCGCAGACCCCGGCCGGGAGCTGAACGGACGGTCTCAGCAAATCATTCGTGATTTTGGTGTGGCAGGGCCAGTCGGCCCGTCGTCCCGTGTTTCCGCCTTCTGAGCTTGATCCCAGAGTCCTTTCCGAAGGCCTCTTAAGGGTTTGACGCCGGGCGATGCGCCAACATGAGGAAAGGACGACCATGCCTCTTTACGAGCATGTTTTTCTCGCGCGTCAGGACGCGAGCCCGCAGCAGGTCGAAGAGCTGACTGCGCAGATGACCGGTATCGTCGAAGGTCTCGGCGGCAAGATCACCAAGACCGAGAATTGGGGCGTGCGCTCCCTCACCTACCGCATGAACAAGAACCGCAAGGCGCACTTCGTGCTGCTCAACATCGACGCGCCGTCCGCGGCGATCGCCGAGATCGAGCGCCAGGAGCGCATCAGCGAAGACGTGATCCGCTATCTCAGCGTCCGCGTCGAGGAGCTCGAGGAAGGCCCGTCCGCGATGATGCGCAAGGCCGACCGTGATCGCGAGCGTGACGATCGCGGCGGTGGCTTCCGCGGCGAGCGTGAAGGCGGCTTCCGTGGCGACCGCGAGGGCGGTTTCCGCGGTGATCGCGGTCCGCGCCGTCCGCGCGACGAAGCTGAAACCACGGATGGGGAGTAAGACCAATGGCTGAAGCTGGTGCACGCCGCCCGTTTTTCCGTCGTCGCAAGAGCTGCCCGTTCACGGGCGCCAATGCTCCGAAGATCGACTACAAGGACTCCAAGCTCTTGATGCGTTACGTCTCCGAGCGCGGCAAGATCGTGCCGAGCCGCATCACCGCGGTGTCCGCGAAGAAGCAGCGTGAGCTCGCCCGCGCCATCAAGCGCGCGCGGTTCCTGGGCCTCTTGCCCTACGTCATTCGCTGATACGACCAATTCGACCGGCGGCCCTCGTGCCGCCGGTCGCGACTTCTAGAACTCATAAGGCTTCCGGGTCGTCCGGTCGCCGATGGTTGGGGCAAACGACGCCTCTAACCGCTCGAAGGGAGCGGGACAGCTGATGATCGCCTTTGGACTGATAGCCCTGATCGCCGGCGCTGCGTCGGCCCTGATGTTCGCCTCGATCATCTCGGGCGCGCTGATCGCGCTCGTCCTGTTCTATCTCGCTCCGCTCCCCCTGATGGTCGCCGCGATCGGCTGGGGCCCGCTTTGCGCGAGCCTCGGCGGCATCGCCGCCGCGATCGGCCTTGGCGCCCTGTTCGGCCTGCCCTACTGCATCGCCTTCGCCGTCACCGTCGCGCTGCCCGCGTGGTGGCTCGGCCATCTCGTCCTGCTCGGACGTCAGGTGGGAAGCGCTCCGCCTGCCGCCGGCACCGCTCCCTCCTTGGAGCCGGACGTCGAGTGGTACCCGGTCGGCCGCATCCTGCTCTGGATTGCAGGCTTCGCAACGCTGACCACGATGGCCGCTTTGCTCACGCTCGGGACCGACGCCGAGACCATCACCGGCACGTTGCGCCGTGGCCTGACGCGCCTCCTGCGCGCCACCGACCCGCAAACTTCGGGCGAAGCCAGCCAGTTCGTCGACGCGCTGGTGCGCATCGCACCCGCCGCCGCCACGATTGCCGCGACCATGACGCTCACTCTCAACCTCTGGCTCAGCGCCAAGGTGACCGCGACGTCGGGCCGGCTGCGCCGCCCCTGGCCGGACCTCAAGACCACCGAGCTTCCACAGATGACGCTGGTGGTGCTTTGCATCTCCCTCGCCTTCTGCTTCACCGGGGGGCTGCTTGGCATCGTGGCGCAGATCGCCACCGCCGCGCTGATGATGAGCTATGCGCTGGCCGGTTTCGCCGTATTGCATACGCTGACGCTCGCGCTGAACGGCCGCACGTTCTGGCTCGGCTCGACCTACGCCGCCGTCGTCGTATTCGGATGGCCCGTGGTCGCGATGGTGATCCTTGGGCTTGCGGATGCCTTGTTCGGCTTGCGCGAACGCTTCCTGCGCAGCCGGCAGCCGCCGCCGCTGCCCACACCTTGAGTTCAACCTCGAAACTGAAACCTGAGAGAGCACTTCAAAAGGAGAACGAATATGGAAGTCATTTTGCTGGAACGCGTCAACAAGCTTGGCCAGATGGGCGAAGTCGTGAAGGTTCGCGACGGCTACGCTCGCAATTTCCTGCTCAAGCGCGGCAAGGCGCTGCGCGCCACCGCCGACAACCGGGCCAAGTATGACGGCATGAAGGCCGAGCTCGAAGCGCGCAACCTCGCCTCTAAGGCCGAGGCGTCCAAGGTCGCCGAGAAGATCGAGGGCAGGAACATCATCGTGATCCGCCAGGCGTCGGAAGCCGGCCAGCTGTTCGGCTCGGTCAACGTGCGTGACATCGTGCTCGCGTTCGAAGCCGACGGCGTTTCGCTCGCTCGTCCGCAGATCCAGCTCGACGCGCCGATCAAGACCATCGGCAAGCACGCGATCACCGTTGCCGTTCACCCCGAGGTCGAGGTCGAGATCACCGTCACGGTTGCCCGCAGCCAGGACGAGGCCGAGCGCATCAACCGCGGCGAGGACATCTCGACCCGCAACGAGGATCGCGACGCCGCCGCCGAGGCGATCGCCGCCGCCGGCGAGTTCTTCGATCCAGAAGCCCAGCACGACGACGTCGCGCCGGCGCCGGCTGCGGAAGAGAAGTAAGGAAGGCACGTCGTTCCGGGGCGGTCCGCAGGACAGAACCCGGAACCTCGAGATTCCGGGTTCTCGCTTCGCGAGCCCCGGAATGACAGACACAAGCAAGAGCCCGGTCGCCTCACGCGGCCGGGCTTTTCGTTTTCGCAGCGACGTCCTCGCTCAGCATCGCGATCGAGGCCAGCGCGGTGGCCGTATGCTTCTCGACGCCGTCGCTGACGCAGAACACGTCGGCGGCGACCACCGCGACCTGGCGGCCCGGCTTGATCACCCGGGCGCGGCAGATCAGCTTTTCGCCGACCCGGGCGACAACAGATTGAGCTTGTATTCCGCCGTCAGCGCCGGCTGGCCGCGCGACGTGGCGGCTGCGATCGTGGTGGCGTTGTCGACCAGGAAGGCGGTGACGCCGCCGTGGAAGAAGCCGTGCTGCTGTAACAGCTCCGGCCGGCGCTCCACGGCGATGGTGCAGGTGCCGCGCGACAATTCGGAGAGCTCGGCACCGACCAGGTTCATGAAACCCTGCCGGCCGATATTGGCGTGGATGCGCTCGGCAATCGGCGCAAATTCCGGATCAGCTTCGGCGCGCATGCGGTCTCCCCTTATTGCTTGTTGATACGATCGAACGGCCTCAGCGCACGCTTGGCGCAGGCGATCAGCGTATCCGCCTCGATGCGCGGATCGGTGCGCTCGCGACCCGACAGGAAGGCGCGGCAGAAGATCTGCGCCGGACCGATCAGCTGGCTGACGAACATCACCGGCGTCATCGGCAGAAGCTCGCCGCTTGCGACCAGCGGCGCGCGCCAGCGCTCAATGCCTTCGGCAAGCCGCGCATTCTGCGCCCGCTGGGCGTCGCGCACGTCTTCGCCCCACTCGCTGCGCGAGATCTCGAAGAGGTAGCGCGCCTCGCGCCGGCTGGTGACGACCCAGTCGAGATGCGCCCGGATCAGGCGATCGATGCCCTGCTCGGCGTCGGGGCCGGAATCGAGGGCGGCCAGTATCGCGGCGTGATAGTGCCGTAAGACCTCCAGAAACAACGCACCGGCAAGTTCTTTCTTCGAACCGAAGACGTGGAAGAAGCTGCCGTTGGAAGCCCGCGCTCGGGTGCGGATCGCGGCCACCGTCGCGGCCTCGAAGCCGACGCGGTCGAACACGGCAAGGCCGGCCGCCAACAGATCGTCTCGCACGCTCGCCGTCATGGGCGCCTCCTAGAGCAATACTCTAGAGTATTACTCCAATAGCGGTCAAGACGATGCGAAGGCCGCGGATGGGCGCGGCCTTCGCATCGTCGATCGAAAGATCCGGGTGATCTAGCGCGAGATCGGCGGCGCCGGCGGACCGGAGGACGCAGACGGCGCCGGCGGCGACGGGGGGGCTGCAGCAGTCGCGGGCGGCGCCTGTTCCTGCGGCTTGGCCGCGGGGGCCGGCTCGGCAGGTTTCGGAGCAGCCTCTTCCACCGCCTTGGGCGCGGCCGGCTCAGCGGGCTTGGCGGCGGCTGGAGCGGCCGGCGTCACCTGCGGGACCGGATCGGGCCGCTGCGCCGGCGTCTCGCTACGCGGCTCAACCTTGGCGCTGTCGGGCTTGACGGGCTCCGGCTTCGGCTCGCTCTTCTTGTCGTCGGTCGCCGGCGCCGCGGCATCGACCTTCGGGGCTTCCTCCGTGCCGGGCTTGGCGCGCCGCTTACCTTTGCGTGCCTCGGGCGCAGCCTCTCCCTCCGGCTTGGCACCCTCCTCGGCCGGCCGCGCCGCCCGCTTCTGGCGCGTACCCTCGGCGGCAGGAGCAGCGCCCTCGCCCTCCGGCCTCGCGGCATCCTGCGCGCGCTGACGTCGACCCTGTTGTTCAGGCGCGGCGCCGTCCTTCTTGGCGTCTTTGGCCTGATAGCGGGTGTCGGTGGCACCGTTCGAGATCAGATAGGCGGAGAGGACGCCCGCCATGTCCGAACTCGTCGTGTAGTGCTGGCGCAGGAATCCCGGCAGCGAGCCGGGCGACACGGACTTCAGCAGCCCGCGCGGGCTCTTGTGGCAGACGTTGCAGGTCTGCGAGAACAGCTGCGACGGGGTCTTGCCAGCCTCGAGGTTCGTCGCCTGCGCAAGAACGGAATTAGCCGCACCGAAGTCAATCAGAAGCAACACCGTCGCGAGGCTGAGCGCTCGGCTCGACATTCCCATCATCTCCGTTGAATTTCCGCAAATGCAGCCGGCATCCGGCGCGGCGGCGGTCACCTTTTAACCGATTGAGCCGCGAATGGAAGCAGGTCCGCGCGCAAGGATGTGATTAAGCGGTTTTCGAATATCTACTTTGAACACAGTGCAATAGCGCAGCCGGAACCGGCTCGCTAGATTTGAATGCAAACGCATAGGAACCGCTGCGGCGCCTGGGCGTCAGATATGAAGGCCGGGTAGTCGCATCTTTCGGGTTCGCTCGAGAGGATTGCCGATGGACCGTTTGTTGCGTCGATTTCTGTCCCAATTCATCCGTCGCGGGTCGTTGACAGTGACCAGCGCGAGCGGATCGAAGTTCACCGTCGGCGACGGCTCCGGCGAGCCGGTCGCAGTCCGCTTCGTCACTGCGGACTCCGAGCGAAGGGTCCTCGTCAATCCCGAGCTGGGGCTGGGCGAGGCCTACATGAACGGCGAGTTCGTGGTCGAGCGCGGCACCATAGCTGATGCCCTCGCGATCCTGCTCGATCAACCCGACCCATTGCCGCAGTGGGCAAAGCCGTGGTGGCACCTGCGCTACCTGACGCGGCACCTCAAGCAGTTCAATCCCCGCCCGCGCTCCCGTCAAAACGTCGCTCATCATTACGATCTCGACGGCCGGCTCTATTCGCTGTTTCTCGATGCCGACAAGCAATATAGCTGCGCCTATTTCGAGACGCCCGAGATGTCGCTGGACGACGCGCAACTTGCCAAGAAGCGGCACATCGCGGCGAAGCTTCTCGTCAGGAATGGCGAGCGCGTGCTCGACATCGGCTCCGGCTGGGGTGGCCTCGGGCTCTATCTCGCCGAGATCGCGGGTGCCGACGTCACCGGCATCACGCTGTCGACCGAGCAGCTGCAGGTCGCCAATGCGCGCTCCGCCGAAAAGGGCCTGACGGGCTCGGCCAGATTCCAGCTCCAGGATTATCGCGACGTCGAAGGTACGTTCGACCGCATCGTCTCCGTCGGCATGTTCGAGCATGTCGGGGCGCGGTTCTACGACGCCTACTTCCAGCGCTGCGCCGAGCTGCTGAAGGAAGACGGCGTCATGCTGCTGCATTCGATCGGCCGTTCGCAGGGCCCGGATTCGACCAATCCCTGGATCGCCAAATACATCTTCCCCGGCGGCTACATCCCCGCACTCTCGGAGGTGCTGCCGGCGATCGAGCGCGCGGGCCTGCTGGTCTGCGACATCGAGATTCTGCGCCTGCACTATGCCGAGACGCTGAAGGCCTGGCGCGAGCGGTTCCTGGCGCGGCGCGAGGAAGCCGTGCAGCTCTACGACGAGCGCTTCGCCTTGATGTGGGAATTTTACCTCGCGGCCTGCGAGATGACGTTCCGCAAGCAAGCCATGATGAACTTCCAGATCCAGCTCACCCGGCGCCAGGGCGTGGTGCCGATGACCCGCGACTATATCCCGCGGGAGGAAGCCCGGCTGCGGGCCCGGGAGGGGGCGGCCATGCCGAAACTCAAGCTGGCTGGTGAATAGGTCCGGATCTTAGTGGCGCAGGTTCGAAATCCCAGAAGACCGGAAAGACGCCGTTAACGCCAATTGCGCCCGCAATTCCAGCAGGATTTCGGGGGCGACCGGCTGGCGACGCACCTCGGGCCGCTCCACGTGCTTCATAGCCGCGATCAGCCCCGACAGCCAAAGCCGGCTGCCTGCCTCGCTTCGCCAGTTCTGGTGCTGCCGTTCTGGCTGCATCGCTCGCCTCGTATCCCTGTCAGAGGGGAATGAGATAATCCCCTGCCCATCCGCCTGTTCCGGCATGCCCCCGAAAGAATCCGGGGAGATGTGATCTGTTTCACAGAAGTCTGGTCGGGCCTGGCTTAGACCGTCGCCATGAGCAAAGAGACCCAAACCTCATTCGACGTGCAGGACGACCTCCGCACCGATTACGCCCTGATCGTCACCGGCGTTGGGGCGGCCTTGGTTGCGCTGGTCTACCTCCTGCTGGTCTGAAGCCGAGCCGAATCGGTCAGCGTGCGTCATTTCGCGCGCTTCTCGATAGGTCTGCGCGTCAGCCCCGAGGGTTCACGGGTTTCAGGATTTTTCCGCGGCGCGATCACGGCCCCCTGTGCCGAGAGCTCCGCCAAAATCCAGTCAAGCGCGGCGCGTGCTGCGACTGCTAATCATCCACCATTTTAACTGAGCGGTTGATAGCGGTCAGCTTTTGCTTCCGCTTTGACCTGCGGCGGCGCTTTATCCCGGCCCCGCATCCGCCCAAGAAAATTGCTAAGCACGTCCGACCATGGCACTGACTGATTCGAACGTTCTCAAACTCACGCCCGATGCCGGAACTCCCGCCTATCGGAGCGCACCGCACAATATCGAGGCGGAACAGAGCCTTCTGGGCGCAATCCTGGTCAACAACGACGCCTTCTACCGCGTCTCCGACTTCCTGGAGGCCAAGCATTTCTTCGAGCCGCTGCACCAGACCATCTTCGAGACCGCGGGCAGCCTGATCCGGATGGGCAAGATCGCCACCCCGGTCACGCTGAAGACGTTCCTGCCGGCCGATACCGATGTCGGCGGCATGACCATCGGACAATACCTGGCGCGGCTTGCGGCCGAAGCCACCACCATCATCAACGCCCAGGACTATGGCCGCACCATCTACGATCTGTCGTTGCGCCGCGACCTGATCGGCATCGGCGAGGACATGGTCAACGTCGCCTATGACGCACCGGTCGACTTCCAACCGCGGGCGCAGATCGAGGACGCCGAGCGTCGCCTCTACGAGCTCGCCGAGTCCGGCCGCTACGACGGCGGCTTCCAGAAATTCTCGCAGGCCCTCACCGTCGCGGTCGATCTCGCGGCCAAGGCATTCCAGCGCGACGGCAAGCTATCGGGCATCTCGACGGGCCTGCGCGACCTCGACATCAAGATGGGCGGCCTGCAGCATTCCGACCTCATCATCGTTGCGGGACGCCCCGGCATGGGCAAGACGTCGCTGGCGACCAACATCGCCTACAATGTCGCGCAGGCCTACGTGCCGGAGCTTCAGGCCGACGGCACCATGAAGGCCGCCAACGGCGGCGTGATCGGCTTCTTCTCCTGCGAAATGTCGGCCGACCAGCTCGCCACGCGTATCGTGGCCGAGCGCACCGGCATTCCCTCCTCCCACATCCGCCGCGGCGGCATTACGGAGGCCGATTTCGAGAAGATCCGCCAGGTCTCGATCGAGCTGCAGTCGCTGCCGTTCTACGTCGACGCCACCGGCGGCCTGTCGATCGCGCAGCTGATGGCGCGCGCGCGCCGGCTCAAGCGCCAGAAGGGTCTCGATCTCCTGGTGATCGACTACATCCAACTGCTCTCGGGCTCGGGCAAGCGCGCCAGCGACAGCCGCGTGCAGGAAATCACGGAGATCACGACCAGCCTGAAAGCGCTGGCCAAGGAGCTCAACGTTCCCGTGATCGCGCTCTCGCAGCTGTCGCGTCAGGTGGAATCGCGCGACGACAAGCGGCCGCAGCTGTCGGATCTGCGCGAATCCGGCTCGATCGAGCAGGACGCGGACGTCGTGCTGTTCGTGTTCCGCGAAGAATATTACCTCGCCATGAAGGAGCCGCGCCCCGGCACCGAGGAGCATGCCAAATGGCAGGCCGACATGGAACGTACCGTGGGGCGCGCCGAAGTCATCATCGGCAAGCAGCGCCACGGTCCGACCGGTACCGTCGAGCTGCACTTCGATGCCTCGGTCACGCGCTTCGGCGACCTCGCGCATGACGGCCAGCTGCCGGACCGCAGCGACTACTAGATTGTTCCCCGGGTTGAACGGGGGCTGTCTCTTGCGTAAAACGACGCCATGACAATGGCGTCCGCCCCGAAATCAATCCCGCAATCCGGCCCACTCTCCCCGGAGGCCAACCAGGCTGCCGCGCTCGCCGCCTTCGGCGGCGTGCTGACCGTCGATCTCGATGCAATCATCGCCAATTGGCGCAAGCTCGAGAAGACCGCGGTGCCGGCCGAATGTTCGGCGGTGATCAAGGCCGACGCCTATGGCTGCGGCGCCGAGCAGGTGTCGCGCGCCCTGAGCAAAGCCGGTTGCAAGACCTTCTTCGTCGCCACCATCGAGGAAGCGCGCAAGGTACGCGCCGCCGTTCCGGAGCCCACGATCTACGTGCTCGGCGGCTATTTCCAGAACACCGGCGAGCACTACGCCAAGATCAATTGCCGTCCGGTGATCGGCGATCTCAACGAGCTCGCCGAATGGGACGTGTTCTGCCGCCGCACCGGCTGGAACGGGGGCGCCGCTGTTCACATCGACACCGGCATGAACCGGCTCGGGCTGACGCTGTCGGAAGCGCAGGCCATCATCCCCCGCATCAACGCCGGCGATCACGGCATCACGCTGGTGATGAGCCATCTGGTCGCGGCCGAGCAGCTCAACAGCCCGATCAATGCCAGACAGCTCGCGGCCTTCCGCAGCATCGCCAGCGAGTTCACAGGCGTGCCGGCGGCGCTCGCCAACTCCTCCGGCATCTTCCTCGGCGCGCCCTTCCAGTTCGACCTGGTGCGCCCGGGAGCTGCGCTCTACGGCGTCAACCCGACGCCGGAGGCCGACAATCCCATGCAGCAGGTGGTCGACCTCAAGGCGCGCATCGTGCAGATCCGCAGCATCGAGCGCGGCGAGACCGTCGGCTATGGCGGCACCTGGACGGCGCGGCGGCCGACGAAACTGGCGATCATCGCGGTCGGCTACGCCGACGGCTACTTCCGCGCCGCCAGCTCCAATGACGGCACCCGCGGCGCCGATGTCATCGTGGCGGGCAAGCGCTGCCCTGTCGCAGGCCGCATCTCCATGGACCTGATCGCGATCGACATCACCGATCTGCCGCCGAACGCGGTGCGGCGCGGCCACATGGTGACGCTGCTCGGCGAAGGCATCACCGTCGACGAACTCGCGCACCATTTCGGCACGATCGGCTATGAGGTGCTGACCAGCCTCGGCCGTCGCTATGCCCGCGTCTACAAGGGTGGCAATGTCGAGGAGCCGCTGACGAAGCCGGAGCCCGCGTCGAACGCCGGGCATCCGCCTTCCCCACCGCCGATCGAACAGCCGTCGGCGTTGCCGCCGCTGCCAAGTTAAACCACCCGCACCTACTTCTTCTTTCGACTGTCCAGTGCCGTCTTGCAGGTGGCGCTGAGCTGGTCGCGCTTGGCATTGAGACAGGCGACGATGCCGCTGCCCGGCGCGATGCCGGCGCAGAATTTGTCGTAGTCCGCCTTGCATGCTCCGCGCGTTTCGGCTGACTGTGCCGTGGCCCCGGAGAACGCGACGACGAAGGCGGTAGCGGCAAAGCTTAACTTGGACATTGTATCTCCGGAGACGAAAGGCAGAGCCGGTAGCTCTAGATGAAGATCGCGACATTCAACATCAACAACATCAACCGCCGCCTGCCCAATCTGTTGGCATGGCTGCGAATGGCGAAGCCCGATGTCGTCGCGCTTCAGGAGTTGAAGGCAAGTGATGGCGAATTTCCGGCGGCCGCCATCGAAAGGGCCGGCTATGGCGCGGTGTGGCGTGGACAAAGGACATGGAACGGCGTCGCCATCCTCGCCCGCAATGCCGAGCCCGTGCTGACGCGCGACCGCTTGCCGGGAAAGCCTGCCGATCTCGAAGCGCGCTACATCGAGGCCGCGGTGCGGGGCGTCATCGTCACCAGCATCTACCTGCCCAACGGCAATCCGCAGCCGGGACCGAAATTCGACTACAAGCTCGACTGGTTCGCGCGGCTGCGGCGCCACGCCAACACCTTCATCAAGCAGGACCTGCCGGTGGTGCTCGCCGGCGACTACAACGTCGCGCCCACCGAGATCGACATCTATCCGACGCGCTCATGGGACAAGGATGCGCTGGTCCAGCCCAAGAGCCGCGCGGCGTATGCCTCCCTTGTCGCACAGGGTTGGTGCGATGCGATCCGCGAACTGCATCCGGACAAGCGCGTCTACACGTTCTGGGACTACAAGCGGAACCGCTGGCCGCGCGATGCGGGCCTGCGGCTCGACCACCTCCTGCTGAGCCCGGCCCTCGCCCCGCGCCTCGTCAAAGCCGGCGTCGACAAGAAGATCCGCGGCGAGGACGGTGCGAGCGATCACGCGCCGGCGTGGGTGGTGTTGCGGTGATCAACCGCCATCGGCAGCGGGTCCGAATGAAAATATGAAAAACAACCCCATGCACAGTAGCCGACCTCTGTCCGTTCAATGACTTACGGGTAAACCGAAATCAAGGTTGATCCGTCGGGCAAAACACTGGCATGATGTCACCATCGAAGGCGTCCACGTCGCGCCGAGGGCTCTTCAGATCGCCCCTTCATCGGGAATATTGAGGACGGTACCGCAGGCCTTGCAATGCACGGCGTCGGCATCGTGCCTCTGGAGCCCGCAAGCCGGGCATTGAAATCGCACCTTGTGGGGGCTGAGGAGCGCGCGGGCGAGATTGAAGAACAGCGTCACGCCGAAAATCATGATCACGACGGTGATCAGACGACCGAACGTACCCGCCAGGGTGATGTCGCCAAAGCCGGTCGTCGTCAGCGCCGTGACGGTGAAATATAGGGCATCGGCATAGTTTCGGATCTCGTCGTTGCGAAACTTCTGGGTCTCGTAGACGATCCCGGTCATGACGAAGATGAAAACGGCGAGGTTCGTGACGGCGAAGATGACCTCTTCGTTGCGACGAAAGAACGGGGAATCGATGCGGAGCCTCACCAGCATCTGGTAGTCGCGAAGCAGGCCCAACGTCCGTAGAATCCGGAGAAAGCCGCCCGCCTCGCCGGCAAGCGGCGCCAGGAAGGATACGATCGCGACCATGTCAGCCCACGTCGCGAGCTGGGTGAATTTTTGAAACGGATGCTGATCGACCAGGAGCCGGGCGGAGAAGTCGGCGAGCAGAATAACGCCGAACAGGACGTCGAGCGTCTCGACGATGTCACTGGGCGGCAGGAACGAGGTCGCAATGATGAACAGCACCGTCACGATATCGAAGATGAGCAGCGCATAACGGAAGCGCACGCCGTCCGGCGTTGCGCCCTCGTAAAGGAGGCGGACGTTGCTTCTGAGAGACGTGAGGGTCACGGCATCATGATCGCGGTTTGCACGGATGATGGCAACTCGGAGCGTGTGCCGCAACCGACGACGTCTAGCTAGAGTGGGCCTCGCGATTAGGAACCCGGACCGCGACGCGGTGTTCAGCTCTCTTTGGGGGCTGAATGCTCAAACCCGAGGATTGTCGCAAGCTTGCGGAGCAATATCGAGCGCGCGCGAATGATGCCACATCGGCGAAGCGCCTCGCCAATGTGCTTCTGAGCGTTTCCAACGCCTATCTCGCTCTGGCGAGCCAGCTGGAGCTCCTTGCGTCCGTCGAACATCAGGAGCACGCGAGGAGAGCCGGTCGGAACGTTCAAGGCTGAGCCGTCTCAGACGAAAGATGGCAACCGAGCCGGCGGCGACGCCATGAAGCCTCATCATTGCAATGCCCCGCGATAGAGCTCGACCCGCTGATCCCTCGGAGGGAAGCCTCTTGACCTCCGCGCCCTGGTAAGCATACTGGTCTGACCACGATCAGACCAAAGAGACGGGGATGGAGTTCAAGCGAGCCGCCGACGGCGAAAAGGGGTTCGAGAAGGTGTTTGCCTTCCTGCGCGAGCGCCTGCTTACGGGCTCGCTCAGGCCGGGCGACCGCCTGATTTCGGAGCGCGAGCTCGCCACCCTTCTCGGCGTCAGCCGGCCAATCGTCCGCGAGGCGCTGCGCGCCCTCACCGTCCTTGGGATCGTCGAGATCCGCGACCGCATCGGCACCGTCGTGACGCGGCCAGATGTCTCGGTGCTGAACGACTTCTTCACCTTCGCCCTCGCCCAGCAGGCCGACATGCTCGAGGACGTCATGCAGGCGCGCGTCGCGATCGAATGCCAGGCGATCCGGCTCGCCTGCGAGCGCGCCAACATCGCCGATTTCGAACGGCTGCAGCGCGCGCTGACGAAGATCGGCGAGACCATCGACGAAGCCGATGCCGGCGGCATGGCCGATTTCGACTTCCACCGCGCGATCGTCGTCGCCTCGCATTCGGAGACGCTGAGCGTGCTGCACGCCTCCATGGCGGGCCTGTTGACACATTCGCATCGCAGCCGCCGCGAGCTGGTGCAGGCCTTCCCGTCGATGAAGACCTACCTTGTCGACGATCACCGCCGCATCTTCGAAGCCCTCATTGCGCGCGATCCCGAGCGCGCGGATGCGACGCTGCGCAAGCATTTCGCCATCGGCGACGAATACCGCAGACGCGCCGTCGTCGGCGACATCGACAAGACCAGTGCCTCGGGCTGATCGCGCACAGCCCTTCAATCAAGACGCCAATTAAACAAGAAACGGACTGACGACATGGGACGGAACGACAAGGGCAAGGTCGGCTTCATCGGCATCGGCACGATGGGCCGGGAGATGGTGCGCAACCTGCAGGCGGCGGGCCACGCGGTCCGCGTCTTCGATCTGAACGAAGCCGCGCTGGCCGACAGCGTCAAGGAAGGCGCGACACGTGCCAAAAGTCCTGCCGATGCCGCGCAAGGGACCGATATCGTCATCACCATGCTGCCCGACACGCCCCATGTCGAGGCGACGATCTACGGCGAGCAGGGCCTGCTGACTTCCCCGCCGCCGGGCAAGCTGATCGTCGACATGAGCACGATCTCGCCGGTTGCCGTCCGCCGCATCCATTCGGACCTGCAGAAGACAGGCGTCGGCTTCATCGACGCGCCGGTCTCCGGCGGGCCGGTGGGCGCCAGGAACGCCGCGCTCTCGATCATGGCCGGCGGCGATGCGGACACGTTCGCCAAGGCCGAGCCGTTCTTCCGCGCGATGGGCACGACCATCACCCATGTCGGCGCATCCGGCGCCGGCCAGACCGTCAAGCTCTGCAATCAGCTGATCTGCGGCATCAACATCCAGGCGATCTGCGAGGCGCTCGCGCTCGGCCGCGCTTCGGGCCTCGATCTCAACCTGCTGCGCCGGGTGCTGCTCGGCGGCTCCGCCGCTTCCTGGATGCTGGACAAGCTCGGCCCCGCGATGATCGCCGGCGACGTCTCCGCGGGCTTCCGGATCGATCTGCAGCTCAAAGACCTTCGCCTGGTGCAGGAGCACGCACAGGCCCTGAACGTGCCCCTGCCCGGCACCGCGCTCGTCACCAGCCAATATGTCGATGCGCGCGCCCATGGCGAAGGCAGCAACGGCAACCAGGCGCTGTTCCGCGTCTATGACCGCATGACCAACCAGACCACCGGCTGACCCTGGAACGATGAGCCTCCAACTCGACTTTCCCGCAGTGCTGGAGCGTTGGCCGAGCTTTCTGGCCGGCGCCGTCCTCACGCTTGAGTTGGCATTCTTCGCGACCGTGCTGGGCGCTTTGCTCGGCACGCTCGCGGCGGTCGGACGCGGCACGCACAATTCGCTGATCGCAGGTGCCTGCAAAGTCTATGTCGAGACCATCCGTAACACCCCCCTGCTGGTGCAGATCTTCCTGGTCTATTTCGGCCTCGCCAGCCTCGGCCTGAAATACTCCGCCTTCACGGTGGCGGTGGCGGCGCTGACCATCAATGTCGGCGCCTATACCGCTGAGATCATGCGGGCCGGCTTCGAGGCGATCCCGCGCGGGCAGATCGAGGCCGCCGAGGGGCTGGCGCTGTCGCGCTTCCAGATCTACTGGCACATCATCCTGCTGCCGGCGGTCGAGAAGGTCTATCCGGCGCTCACCAGCCAGTTCGTGCTCCTGATGCTGGCCTCCTCGGTCTGCTCGCAAATCTCGGCCGAGGAGCTCACCGCGGTCGCCAACTACATCCAGTCGGACACCTATCGCGCGTTCGAGACCTACATCATCGTCGCCGTGCTCTACGTCATCCTGTCGCTGGTGATGCGTGCAGGCTTCTGGGGCCTCGGCCTCCTCCTGTTTCCGCGCCGGCGCCGGCTCGGCACGCCGTTGTGAGATGACCATGGGCGGACATCTCAACATCAATCACCTGATGTTCCTCGGCCAGGGCGCGCTGTGGACCATTGGTCTGTCGCTGATCGCGCTGATCGGCGGCGGCATCGTCGGCTTCGTGATCGCACTGGCGCGCATCTCGCCGCTGAAATCGGTGCGGCTCGCCGGCGCGATCTATGTCCAGTTGATCCAGGGCACGCCGCTGCTCGTCATCCTGTTCCTCGGCTATTTCGGTCTTGCCGCGATCGGCCTGAAGGTCTCGCCGCTGGTCGCGGCCGGCGCCTCGCTGACGCTCTACGTCGCGGCCTATCTCGGTGAGATCTGGCGCGGCTGCATCGAGTCTGTGCCGAAGCCGCAATGGGAAGCCGCCGAAGGCCTGGCGCTGAGCCGCACCCAGCGCATGGTCAAGGTGATCCTGCCGCAGGCGGTCCGCATCGCGACGCCGCCGACCGTCGGCTTCATGGTGCAGATCATCAAGAACACCTCGCTCGCGTCCGTGGTCGGCTTCGTCGAGCTGATGCGCTCGGGCCAGATCGTCAACAACTCGCTGTTCGAACCGTTCGCCATCTACGCCATCATCGCCGCCACCTACTTCGCCATGTGCTATCCGCTGTCGCTGTTCAGCCAGAGGCTGGAACGGCGGATGGGGCGTGGCCGGTCCAACCTCGCGCCAGCCTGACATGCAGCAGAACTCCTCCTCCTCCGAACCGATCGTGTCGCTCCACAACGTGCAGAAGAGCTTTGGCGCGCTCCGCGTGCTCGACGGCGTCTCCTTTGCCGTTGCACGTGGCGAGGTGCTCGCCCTGATCGGCCGCTCCGGCTCCGGCAAGAGCACGGCGCTGCGCTGCATCGACCGCTTCGAGAAGGTCGACGGCGGCGAGATCGTGGTCTGCGGACATCGCGTCGACCGTCCCGACGTGAACTTGCGTGCGCTACGCCAGGACGTCGGCATCGTGTTCCAGAGCTACAATCTGTTTCCGCACCTCACCATCGAGCAGAACATCACGCTCGCGCCCTGCGCGGTGAAGGGCATGGCGACGTCGCAGGCCAAGGATCTCGCACGAAAAGTTCTGGTGCAGGTCGGGCTGGAGGAGAAGCTGCACGCCTATCCCGAGCAGCTCTCGGGCGGCCAGCAGCAGCGCGCCGCAATCGCCCGCTCGCTCGCCATGCAGCCGAAGGTGATGCTGTTCGACGAGGTCACCTCCGCGCTCGATCCCGAGCTCACCGGCGAAGTGCTGAAGGTGATCGAACAGCTCGCGGCTGACGGCATGACCATGGTGATGGTTACCCACGAAATGGGCTTCGCAAAGGGCATCGCCGACCGGATCGTGTTCATGCATCGAGGCAAGGTCCACGAGACCGGACCTGCCTCGATCCTGACGTCGCCGACCACGCCCGAACTCACGCAATTCGTGGGGACGGGGAACCTAAAATCATAACAGGGAGAGGAGAACCAAGGGATGACCAACAGAATGGTGCTGGGGACTGCCGCCGCGTTGTGCGGCCTCATCATGATGGCGGCAACGCCCGCGTCGGCCGATCTGCTCGACGACATCATGAAGGCGAAGAAGATCCGCATATCGACCGACCTCGCCATCCCGCCCTCGGGCATGATGGATTCCACCATGAAGCCGACGGGATCCGATGTCGAAGTGGCGCAGATGCTCGCCAAGGATTGGGGCCTCGAGCTGGAATTCATCCAGACCACCGGTGCGACCCGCATCCCGAACGTCCTGACCGGCAAGGCCGACATCATCATCTCGACCCTGTCGGTGACGGCCGAGCGTGCCAAGGTGATCGACTTCACCAAGCGCTATGCGACGCTGCAATCCGACGTCGGCTGCCTGAAATCGTCGACCGTGAAGGACTGGCCGGACCTGAAGGACAAGTCGATCGGCGTCTCGCGCGGCACCACGCAGGACACAACCTTGTCCAACATGAAGGACAAGGACCTCAAGATCGCGCGCTATGACGACGATGCCACCATGGTGACGGCGGCGGTGTCGGGCCAGGTCGACTGCGTCGGCTCGTCCGCGACAATCATCAACCAGATCGGCGTGAAGAATCCCTCGCGCGTGTTCGAGTCGCGGATTCCGCTGGCGACCTTCGACCTCGCGATCGGCTTAAAGAAGGGCGAGCAGCCTTTGATGGACAAGCTCAACGCCTGGATCACCGAGAACGTCAAGAACGGCAAGCTCAATGCCATCTACAAGAAGTTCCACGGGGTTGATTTGCCGGCGGACATGCGCAGCTGAACCACGGGGAAAGACATCGTGACAGCCGCGCGCGGCTGTCACGGTCAATGCAAAGATCAAGAAGGACAAAGAATGCGTCTCGTCATCGGATCCGACCACGCCGGCTGGCCGCTCAAACAGACCGTCATCGACCACATCCGCAAGCTCGGCCACGAGGTCATCGACGTCGGCTCCTATGACGACAAGCCGGTGGATTTCCCCGACATCGCCCGCGCCGTGGCGGCGAAGGTGACGTCGGGCGAAGCCGCGCGCGGCATCATGGTGTGCGGCACCGGCGTCGGCGCCTCGATCGCCGCCAACAAGATGAAGGGCATCCGCGCCGCGGTCTGCCACGACGTCCACTCCGCGCATCAGAGCGTCGAGCATGACGACGTCAACGTCATGTGCATCGGCGCGCAGATCGTCGGCGCCTGGCTCGCTGTCGATCTCGTGTCGTCGTACCTGTCCGCCGAATTCTCCACCGACGAGGATTTCCGCCGCCGCGTCGAGAAGCTGCGCGTCATGGACGAGGAAGGCTGAGGGCCCTCCGCCATGATCCTGGTGTTCGGATCGCTCAACATCGATCTGGTCGCGCAGGTCCCGGTGATTCCAGGTCCCGGCCGAACGGTGCTGGCGCCGTCCTACCGGACGCATTTCGGCGGCAAGGGTGCCAATCAGGCCGTTGCCGCCGCGCGGATCGCCGGGCCTGGACGCGTGAGCATGGCCGGCCGCGTCGGCCGGGACGGATTTGGCGACAGCGCGATCGAGAACCTCAGAGCCAACGGCGTCGACGCCGACCGCGTCATCAGAGCCGACGAGCCGACCGGATGTGCCTTCATCACCGTCGATCAGGCCGGCGAGAACGCAATCACGGTGGCGAGCGGCGCCAACATGACGGCGCGTGCCGGCGATCTTGCGAGCGAGCTGTTCAATTTCAACACCGTGCTAGTGCTTCAGATGGAGGTGCCCTTTGCGCACGCGCTGGAAGCTGCCCGAAGAACCGCCGCAGCCTCCGGCACCGTCATCTGGAACCTTGCACCCGTTCCGGAGCAGATGACGCGTGAGATGGTCACGGAGCTTCTCGCCGTCACCGACTATCTCCTCGTCAACGAGCACGAGGCGCGCGACACCGCCACCGCCATCGGCCTGGCGTCCGCCGACCACGAAGCCGCAAGCGCCGGACTCGCGAAGTCCGGCAACCTCACCTGCATTGTCACCGCCGGCGCACAAGGCGCGCTCGCCGTGACGGCGGAAGGCACCCGCCTGCGGGCGCCCGCCCCGCGCATCACGCCGGTGGACACGACCGGCGCCGGCGACACCTTCGTCGGCGCCTTTGCGGCGATGATCAGCGAAGGAATGTCGCTGCAACGCGCGCTCGAAGTGAGTTGCGAAGCGGCGGCTTTGAAATGCCTCGAGGCCGGCGCCCAGACCGGCATGCCCATGCGCAGCGCGATGGGCTCCCTCGCGTAGGACTGATCGCCCGCATCGCTGCCCGCGGCTAAACTCTCCCGATTCCTGGAGGCTGTTTTGGCCTTTCTCTTCGTCCTCATTGTCGGCCTGATCGCCGGCACCATTTCCGGCATCGTCGGCACCGGCTCATCGATCATGCTGATGCCGGTGCTGGTCTATGCCTATGGGCCGAAAGAGGCCGTGCCGATCATGGCGGTGGCCTCCGTGATGGCGAACTTCTCCCGGATCCTGGCCTGGTGGCGCGAGGTCGATTGGCGGGCCTGTGCGGCCTATTCGGCGACGGGCATTCCGGCGGCGGCGCTCGGCGCGCGGACCTTACTGGCGCTGCCCGCGCATGCCGTCGATCTCACCATCGGCCTGTTCCTGATCGCGATGGTGCCGGCGCGGCACTGGTTGGCGCGGCATGACCTGAAGGCCGATCTCTGGCACCTCGCCGCCGGCGGCGCCATCATCGGGTACCTCACCGGCATCGTGGTCTCGACCGGCCCGCTCAGCGTGCCGCTGTTCCTGTTCTACGGCTTGTCCAGGGGCGCCTTCCTCGCCACCGAGGCGGCCTCCTCGCTCGGGCTCTATTTCGCGAAGTCGGTGACCTTCGAGCGGTTCGGCGCGCTGACCGGAGAGGTCTTCATCAAGGGCCTGATCGCGGGCTCATCGCTGATGCTTGGCGCCTTCATCGCCAAGCGCTTCGTGCTGCACCTGAGGCCGGAGCAGTTTCGGCTGCTGATGGACGGCATCATGCTGGCGGCAGGCTTGACGATGTTGTTGAACGCATTCTGACCTCGAAGAGACATACCGCCGAGCAAAAGGTCCAATGCATGCGCACCGTTTCCCTGATCGCCGCCGCCGGCATCGCGCTCCTGGCCACGCAGCCGGCATTCGCCGCGCAGCCGTTCGACGGCCTGTGGGCCTCGACGAAGAAGGATTGCCGCGACAAGGACGGCCCCGACAGCAAAACGATGATCGACCTCGACAACGTCATCAAGGGCAAGCCGGCCCCGCTGGTCGACCGCTACGAGAACCATTGCCGCATCGACCGCAAGACGCCGGCCGGCGATGGCCTTGTGCTGTCCGCCACCTGCTTCGAGTTCTGGGACGACTACAACAAGGGCGTGAACGGCCAAAAGACGACGATCAAACTGGCCCCCGGCGCGAACGGCACGATCAGGATCGACGGGAAGCCATACGTATTCTGCAAGCACAAGGATGAACTGCCGAGAGCGCGGTAGCGCGGAACACTTCGCACCCCCATCTGTGATCGTGCTAAGCATCCCGAACGGAGCAACGACTCGACATTCGATGGCAAAATCAACCCTCTCCTTCGTCTGCCAGAACTGCGGCGCGGCGTATAACCGCTGGCAGGGCAAGTGCGAGTCCTGCGGCGAGTGGAATACGCTCGCCGAAGAGGACACCAGCGGCAGCGTGCCGGTGTCGATCCGCTCCAAGCGCAAGGGAAGGACGTTCGCGCTGGAGAGTCTTGCGGGCAGGAGCCCGGATGCGCCGCGCCTGTCCTCGGGGATGACCGAGCTCGACCGCGTCACTGGCGGCGGCTTCGTGCGCGGCTCGGTGCTGCTGGTCGGCGGCGATCCCGGCATCGGCAAGTCGACGCTGCTGACGCAGGCGACCAGCCTGCTCGCGCGCGCCGGCCACCGCGTCGTCTACATCTCCGGCGAAGAGGCGGTCGCCCAGGTGCGCCTGCGCGCCGAGCGGCTCGGGCTGTCGGACGCGCCGGTGCAGCTCGCGGCCGAAACCTCGGTCGAGGACATCGTCTCGACGCTGTCGGAGGGCGCGGTGCCCCGGCTGATCGTGATCGACTCGATCCAGACCATGTGGACCGACACGGTGGAATCGGCGCCCGGCACGGTGACGCAGGTGCGCGCCTCGGCGCAGGCGCTGATCCGCTTCGCCAAGAAGACCGGGGCCGCCATTATCCTGGTCGGCCACGTCACCAAGGACGGCCAGATCGCCGGCCCCCGCGTGGTCGAGCATATGGTCGACGCGGTGATGTCGTTCGAGGGCGAAGGCTCGCAGCAATTCCGCATCCTGCGCGCCGTGAAGAACCGCTTCGGGCCGACCGACGAGATCGGCGTGTTCGAGATGACGGGCCTCGGCCTGCGCGAGGTCACCAACCCCTCCGAGCTGTTCCTGTCGGAGCGCGATCTCGGCACGCCCGGCACTGCGGTCTTTGCCGGCATCGAGGGCACGAGGCCCGTGCTGGTCGAATTGCAGGCACTGGTGGCCCCGACCTCGCTCGGCACCCCGCGCCGGGCCGTGGTCGGCTGGGATCCGAGCCGGCTCTCAATGGTGCTGGCGGTGCTGGAGGCCCATTGCGGGGTCAAGCTGTCCGGCCACGACGTCTATCTGAACGTTGCCGGCGGCCTGCGCATCCACGAGCCGGCGGCGGACCTCGCCGCCGCCGCAGCCTTGGTGTCATCGCTGGTTAATGCGCAGTTACCCACCGATGCCGTCTATTTCGGCGAAATCTCGTTGTCGGGCGTGGTGCGGCCGGTGGCGCAGACCCCGGCCCGGCTCAAGGAGGCGGCAAAGCTCGGCTTCCAGCGCGCCGTGCTGCCCGAATCGGCGCGCGGCGATGCCGGCGGCGATGCCGGACTGTCCCTGAACGCGGTGAACAGCCTGACGACATTGGTGGCCGAGATCGCAGCCAGGGGCTCCCGTCGGGGCGAATCCAGTGCACAGCCAGAGAAAAATGCCACACCGGCCAGATTCCGCCGTGGAGAGGGTTAGGTGGAGGTGACGCCGGAGGCCTCCGCCGCTATACAGCCGTCACAAAAGCAGCATGGGATTGCGTGGTTGCGGCCTTGCCGGGAACGCCGTCTGCCCTTCTTTTAGGGCAGCGGCCAAGCACCGATTCGCTAGAGCACCTTTGAAGTACGAGCGGACCAGACCAGCCGATGCCAGTAACCATCCTCGACCTGATCCTGCTCGGTGTGATGCTGATCTCGGGCCTGCTCGCGATGGTTCGCGGCTTCATGCGCGAAATCCTGTCGATCGCGGCCTGGGGCGCCGCGGCGATCGTGACGCTGTACTCGTTCTCGAAGCTGCTGCCGACCGCCAAGACCTATTTCAACAACGACACGGTCGCGAGCGTCGTCGTGGTGGCCGGCGTGTTCATCGGCACCTTGGTCGTGGTCTCCGTCATCACGGTCCGGATCTCCGACATGATCCTGGATTCGCGGATCGGCGCGCTGGATCGGACCCTCGGCTTCCTGTTTGGGCTGGCTCGCGGGCTTTTGATCGTCGTGGTCGCGTTCCTGTTCTTCACCTGGCTGGTGCCGGACAAGCAGCGTCCGGATTGGGTCAGCGGGGCCAAGTCCCGCGTGGTGCTGCAGGGAACCGGGGATTGGCTGATGGCCCTCTTGCCTGACGACCCCGAGAACACCATCTTGAAGAGATTCAAGAAAAACAAACCAGATGATGATCAAGCTGAATCCGAGCAGCAGCCTTCGGGCAGTGGCGACGGGTACAGTAAGTCGGCTCGTGACGGCATGAAAAAGCTGATCGAGAAACCTGCGGCGCGTTGATAGGCCCCAAAAGAGAGGCGAGAACGAGATGCGACACCCTGACCAGGACGCCCTGCTTGATCTCGATCCAAACGCCGGTCCAGGTCCGGCCGCGCTCGAGCTCCAGGACGATCTGGAAGGCGATACGCTTCGCGAGGAATGCGGCGTCTTCGGCATCTACGGCCACCCTGATGCAGCCGCCATCACCGCGCTCGGCCTTCACGCGCTCCAGCACCGCGGCCAGGAGGCCGCCGGCATCGTCTCCTATGACGGCAGCCGCTTCCACTCCGAACGCCGCCTCGGCCTCGTCGGCGACACCTTCTCCCGCCGCGAGGTGATCGACCGCCTGCCCGGCAGTGTGGCGGTTGGCCATGTCCGCTACGCCACGACCGGCGCCACCATCCTGCGCAACGTGCAGCCGCTGTTCGCCGAGCTCAATGCCGGCGGTCTCGCGGTCGCTCACAACGGCAACCTCTCCAACGGCCTGACGTTGCGCCGCGAGCTCGTCAAGAACGGCGCCATGATGCAATCGACCTCCGACACCGAGGTGATCCTGCACCTGGTGGCCCGCTCCAAGCGCGTCCGCTTTATCGAGCGCTACATCGACGCGCTGCGCGAGATCGAGGGCGCCTATGCGCTGGTTTCGCTGACCAACAAGAAGCTGGTCGGCGCGCGCGATCCGCGCGGCATCCGCCCGCTGGTGCTCGGCGAGCTCGACGGCTGTCCGATCCTGACTTCCGAGACCTGCGCGCTTGACATCATCGGCGCCCGCTTCGTGCGCGACATCGAGCCCGGCGAAGTCATCGTGTTCGACGAGAACGGCCAGGACATCCACAAGCCGTTCCCGCCGATGGCGCCGCGCCCCTGCATCTTCGAATACATCTACTTCTCGCGGCCGGATTCCATCGTGCACGGCCGCTCGGTCTACGAGGTGCGCAAGAATTTCGGCGCGCAGCTAGCGCGCGAGAGCCACGTGCCGGTCGACGTCGTGGTGCCGGTGCCGGATTCCGGCGTGCCCGCCGCGGTCGGCTACAGCCAGTATTCCGGAGTGCCGTTCGAGCTCGGAATCATCCGTAACCATTATGTCGGCCGCACCTTCATCCAGCCGACGCAGGCGATCCGCGAATCCGGCGTGCGCATGAAGCACTCGGCCAACCGCGCCGCGATCGAAGGCAAGCGCATCATCCTGATCGACGACTCCCTGGTGCGCGGCACCACCTCCAAGAAGATCGTGCGCATGATGCGCGATGCCGGTGCCAAGGAAGTGCACTTCCGCCTCGCTTCGCCCCCGATCCTCTATCCCGATTATTACGGCATCGACCTGCCCGACCGTGGCGGCCTCCTGGCGGCGACGCATTCGCTGGAGGAGATGCGCGAGCTCATCGGCGCCGACTCGCTCGCCTTCCTGTCGATCGACGGCATGTACCGCGCCATGGGGGAGCCAGGCCGCGACCCCGCCAATCCGAAGTTTGCGGATCACTGCTTCACCGGCGTCTATCCGACCCACCTCACTGACCAGACCCAAACCGAGCCGCAGCCGCGGCAATTGTCGCTGCTGGCGGAGGCGAGCTGACCAAGGATCGTCCCCGAGGGCTCATCGGAGACTTCTTTTCGTCACGGCCGGGCTTGTCCCGGCCATCTTCGTCTGTAATACCCGCCGCAAAGAACGTGGATGCCCGGGACGAGCCCCGGGCATGACGGAAGTATCGACGATGATCAAACCTCTCGCCAACCGCATCGCTCTCGTCACCGGCGCCTCGCGCGGCATCGGCTATGCCACCGCAATCGCGCTGGCCAAGGCCGGCGCGCATATCGTGGCGACGGCGCGTACGCAAGGAGGGCTGGAAGAGCTCGACGACGAGATCCGCAAAGACGGCGGCAGCGCCACCCTGGTGCCGCTCAACCTCACCGATTCCGATGGCATCGCGCGTCTCGGCGCCGGCCTGCACGAGCGCTATGGCAAGCTCGACATCCTGGTCGGCAATGCCGGCGTGCTCGGCCCCTCCTCGCCGATCGGCCATATTGAGCTGAAGACCTTCAACGACGTGATGGCGGTGAACGTCTCCGCGAACTTCCAGCTGATCCGCTGCATGGAACCGCTGCTCAGGCAATCCGATGCCGGCCGCGCCGTGTTCATCACCTCGGGTGCCGCCAACAAGGCCACCGCTTACGTCAGCCCCTACGCCGCGTCCAAGGCCGCACTGGAGACGCTGGCGCGTGCCTGGGCGCAGGAAACCGCGAACACCAAGCTGCGCGTCAATCTGTTCAATCCGGGCCCGGTGCGCACCCGCATGCGCGCCACCCTGATGCCCGGCGAGGATCCGGCGACGCTCGACACGCCCGAGCAGGTCGCAGAATTCATCGTGCCGCTGTGCACGCCCGACTGGACCGAGACCGGCAAATTCTACGATTACAAGACCCGCACCCTGATGAGCTTCCGCGCGCCGGCCTGATTGCCCTCCGACGCCTTGGACGTCATGCCGGCGGTAATGACCGTACCGCCGAGCTCGATACCGGAAAGCGCATTTAGAAATTCAAGCCGACATCGAACGCACTGAAAATAGCGTCTCAACGCATTTTGCCCAAAAGTTAACCGATGGATGACGCTACGACGCAGCGTCATCCGGCTTTAGGTGCATTGCCGTCGGCCATGGGACACGGTAGAGCGTCAATTGGAACAAGGCTCCCGAAGAGAGCCGTCCGCATATTTGACAATGGAGGAAGCCTTTATGACGATGCCCGCACGCCGCGCCGCGGCTCTTCTGGCCTGTGCCGCTTTCGGCTTTGCCACATCCGCATTCGCGCAAGACAAGACCATCAAGATCGGCGTGCTCAACGACATGTCGAGCCTCTATGCCGACATCGGCGGCCCCAACTCGGTGGCGGCAGTGAAGATGGCGGTCGAGGATTCCGGCCTGAAGGCCAAGGGCTGGACCATCGAGGTGCTCTCCGGCGATCACCAGAACAAGCCCGACATCGGCGTCAACATCGCCCGGCAATGGATCGATTCCGACAAGGTCGACGCCATCGCCGACACGCCGAGCTCCGGCGTCGCGCTCGCGGTCAGCAACCTCGTCAAGGAAAAGAACGCGGTGCTGCTCAATTCGGGCGCCGCGACCGCCGACCTCACCGGCAAGGCCTGCACGCCCAACACCGTGTCCTTCACCTACGACACCTACATGCTCGCCAACGGCACCGGCAAGGCGCTGACCAAGGCGGGCGGCGACAGCTGGTTCTTCCTCACCGCGGATTATGCCTTCGGCCATGCGCTGGAGCGTGACACCGGCGCGGTCGTCACCGCGACCGGCGGCAAGGTGCTCGGCGGCGTCAAGCACCCGCTCAACACGGCGGACTTCTCCTCGTTCCTGCTGCAGGCGCAGTCCTCCAAGGCCAAGATCATCGGCCTTGCCAATGCGGGCGGCGACACCACCAACGCGATCAAGCAGGCCGCCGAGTTCGGCATCGTCCAGGGCGGCCAGAAGCTCGCCGCGCTGCTGCTGTTCATCAACGACGTGCACTCGCTCGGCCTGAAGACCGCGCAGGGCCTGACCTTCACCGAGTCGTTCTACTGGGACCTCAACGACCAGACCCGCGAATGGTCGAAGCGTTTCCAGAAGGTCTCGCCCAAGGGCTCGATGCCCTCGATGACGGTTGCGGGCCTCTACGCCGAGATCCTGCATTACCTGAAGGCGATGGAAGCGCTCGGCAGCAATCCGCGTGACGGCGCCAAGGTCGTCGCCAAGATGAAGGAGCTGCCGACCGACGATCCGCTGTTCGGCAAGGGCCCGCTGCGCCAGGACGGACGCCGCCTCATCCCCGCCTATCTGTTCGAGGTGAAGAAGCCCGAGGAGTCGAAGGGACCGTGGGATTATTACAAGCTGGTCGCCACCATCGCGCCGGAAGATGCGGCCAAGCCGCTCAAGGACAGCGACTGCCCGCTGGTGAAGAAGTGACCGCGTAGCGGTCGTACAAATAGTGTTGACGACGTCATGCCCGGGCTTGTCCCGGGCATCCACGTTTGGCCAACGAGAAAGAACGTGGATGGCCGGGACAAGCCCGGCCATGACGAACAATCACGTATTCCTGGTCGCACCCAGCGACCGCACCGCGATCGCCACGCACACCACCATCAGCACCGCGGCGAGCAGGAACGGTGCGCCGGGCAGATGCAGCGGCGCGCTGGCGCCGATGAAATAGGAAAATGTCAGCGTGAACAGGAACGGGCCGACGAGCTGCGACACGCTCTGCACGCTCGCGGTCGCGCCCTGCAGCTGGCCCTGCTGATCCGGCGCGACGAGCCGCGTCATCAGCGCTTGCGAGGCGGCACCGGAGATGCCCCACAGAGCCAGAATGGGAATCCCGAGCCAGGATAGCGGTCCGGTCGGCGCGGCGCCGAGGACCACGAAGCCGACCGCGCCACAGCAGAGGCCGAGCAGGAGCGCGTTGCGCTCGCCAAGCGCGCGCACGATGGGGCCGATCGCAAAGCCCTGCACCACCATGGCGCAGATGCCGACCATGGCGAGCGTCAGGCCCACCGTCTTGGCATCCCAGCCGTAGCGATAGGTCGCGTAGAGCACAAAGGTCGAGGGCAGCACGACGTGCGCGACCTGCGCGATGAAATTGACGATCGACAACGCGGCCAGCACCGCGTTGGAGCGCAGCAGATGCAGCGCGCCGAGCGGATTGGCGCTGCGCCAGCGCAGCGCCGCGCGCTTGTCGGGCGCAAGCGACTCCGGCAGCACGAACAGGCCATAGAGCGCGTTGGCGAAGCTCAGGGCCGCCGCGGCCCAGAACGGCAGGCGCGGATCGATATCGCCGAGCAGGCCGCCGAGCGCCGGCCCCAAGATGAAGCCGGCGCCGAAGGCCGCACCGATCCGGCCGAAGACCGCCGCACGCCGTTCCGGCGGCGTGATGTCGGCGATATAGGCGAAGGCGGTCGAGATGCTCGCCGAGGTGATGCCGGAGACCACGCGGCCGATGAACAGCCACGCAAGCGACGGCGCCAGCGCCATCAAGACGTAATCGGCCGCGAGCCCGAAATTCGACAGCAGCACCACTGGCCGCCGTCCGAAACGGTCGGACAGCGCACCAAGCACCGGCGAGAACACGAACTGCATCAAGGCCCAGGCGGTGCCGAACAGGCCGAAGATCCGCGCCGCACGTGCGGTGTCGTTGTCGACGAAGCTCTCGATCAGCTTCGGCAGGACCGGCATGATCACGCCGAGCGCGACCATGTCGAGCAGGATGGTGACGAAGATGAAGACGACCGCGCCACGGCGGGCCGGCGCTGCGTGCTGCACCACCGCCTCGCCGTCGCTCACGACGGCCGCTTGCGCTTGTGCGCGAACGGATTGGCCTTCTCGCGCAGCGTGATGCGCACCGGCGTACCCGGCAGCTCGAAGGTCTCGCGCATGGAATTGGTGAGATAGCGCAAGTAGGATTGCGGCACGGCGTCCGCGCGCGAGCAGAACAGCACGAAGCTCGGCGGGCGCGCCTTGGTCTGGGTGATGTAGTTCAGCTTCAGCCTGCGGCCGGAGACAGCGGGCGGCGGGTTGGCCTGGATCGCCTGCTCGAACCAGCGATTGAGCGCCGAGGTCGGCACGCGCCTGTTCCAGATCGCATAGGCATCCTGGATCGCCTGCATCAGGCGATCGATGCCCTCGCCCATCAGACCCGAGACGGCGACGATGGGCACGCCCTTGAGCTGCGGCAGCCAATGATCGGCATCGCGGCGCAGGCCCGAGATCGCGCCGCCGCCCTTGGTCTCCATCAGATCCCATTTGTTGACGGCGAGCACGACCGCCCGTCCCTCGCGCTCGATCAGGTCGGCAATGCGCAGGTCCTGCTCCTCGAAGCGGTTCTGCGAATCCATCATCAGCACGACGACCTCGGCAAAGCGCACCGCGCGCAGTGCGTCCGCAACCGACAGCTTTTCCAGCTTCTCCTCGATGCGCGAGCGCCGGCGCAGGCCCGCGGTGTCGAAGACGCGGAAATCGCGGCCCTTCCAGTTGATCTCGACCGCTATGGAATCGCGCGTGGTGCCGGCCTCCGGGCTCGTCAGCAGGCGCTCCTCGCCGAGCAGATGGTTGATCAGGGTCGACTTGCCGGCATTGGGCCGGCCGACGATCGCGACCCGGATCGGGCGCGTCGCCGCCTCTTCCTCCGAGATCGGCGCGTCGTCCTCATCGTCATCTTCCTCGACGGGTTCGGGCATCAGCTTGGCCAGGGCATCGTAGAGCTCGCCCATGCCCTCGCCGTGCTCGGCCGAGATCTGGATGGGATCGCCGAGGCCGAGCGCAAAGGATTCCATCGCGCCGGCATCGCCATGCTTGCCTTCGCTCTTGTTGGCGACCAGCAGCACCGGCTTGTCGGCCTTGCGGGCGAAATCGGCGAAGGCGCGATCGGTCGGTGTCAGGCCGATGCGGGCGTCGATGACAAAGAACAGCGCGTCGGCCTGCGCGATCGCGGTCTCGGTCTGCTCCTGCATGCGCGCGGTCAGCGAGCCCCTGGCGCCCTCGTCGAGGCCGGCGGTGTCGATGATGGTGAAGCGGAGGTCACCCAGCCTGGCCTCGCCTTCGCGGCGGTCGCGGGTGACGCCCGGCAGATCATCGACCAGCGCGAGCTTCTGCCCAACCAGGCGGTTGAACAGCGTCGACTTGCCGACATTGGGCCGGCCGATGATGGCGATCGTGAAGGACATCGGTCATTCGTGCGCTGCCGGGGCTGCGCCTGTCAATGCAACGGGAAATATCAGCGCGAGAAGCTGCCGCTCGGCAGCGGTGCCGGGAAGGCGCTCTGCGATTGCTGCTGGGGGGGCTTGGTCGGCTGCGCCTGCTGGGTCGGCTGCGCCTGCTGGGCCGGCTGATCCGGCGGCGGCGCGGTGGTGCGCCTGCGGACGATCTTGTGCTTGGGCGGCGGAGCGGACGTCGCGGGCGCTGCCTCCGGCTGCGCCTCGCCATCGACCTCACCGGCGGGTGCTTCGCCCGGCGCGGCGGCCGTGGCGGGCTGCCTGGTCTGCTTTGCCTTGGCCCCCTTCGCCGGCTTGGCCGGCTCGGGCTCGGCAGGCAATGCCGCGACGGCAGGTGCGTTGGGATCGGGCTGCTGCTGCTGTGCGCCTTTGTACAGGTCCCTCGGCACGCCCTGCTCGAGCCCCGGCACGCCCTCGGGGAAGACCGGCTTGCGGTCGCCCGGCAGCTTCTTCTTGGTGTCGAGGAAGTCGAGCAGATCGCTCGGATCGAAGCTGGAGCAGCCGCCCAGGACGCCGGTGAAGGCGATCAGGACGGCGGCTGCGATCAAGCGTGGCGTGCGGCGCATCTTGGTGTCTCGTTACGTCAGAGAACCGTCGTCAGCTTTTGGCGACGGGTGGCAACAAAGCCTGAAGCGCCTCGGCGCGAGAGCGCAGGCCGGGCGGTGTTTCGCCGTCTCCGTCAATCGCCTCGAGCCATTTGCGGGCTGCAGTCATGTCGTTGTTACGCCAGGCCGACAGCGCCAGCATCTCGCGGGCGGTGTGGCGGAAGGTCGATTTCGGCGCGGCGGAAGCTTCCAGCCGCTGCTGGATGTCGGCATAGCCGGCGCTGTCGAGCAGGAGCCCCGCGGCGCGGATCTTGGCCAGATCCTGCCACTCGCCGCCAATGCTGCGGTCGGCGGCGATGTCGTCATACATCTTCGCGGCCGCCTTGGGATCGCGGCTCGCGGCCTCGGCCGCAGCACGCAGCCGCGCCAGGGTGCGATAGCCGGACGGCGCCTTGGCGGCGAGCTCGGTGAAGGCCTTCTCGGCGTCCTCGTGCTTGCCCTGCTCGGACAGCTCGGCGGCCTTCTCGAAAGCGGCGCCCGCCTCGGCGGCCTTCTTGGCCTCCAGGTACCTATAACCCTGCCAGCCACCTGCGCCGGCGACGATCAGCACCATCAACGCGATGAAGTAGATCGAATACTTGTCCCACAGCTTCTTGAACTGTTCGCGACGTACTTCCTCGTTTACTTCGTCAAATAATTCAGACACTTATGCCAATCCCATGCCCATCCGGGTGCGCGCGCCAAAGCGTTCGCGTCAGGAATCCCGTCCCCGTGTGGCGGCGAGGTAGCCTAACGATATGGCGGTGGCAAGGCAAAGCGAGCCCGATCAAGGCGTTAACCACCCGGGACATCCCCGGATGCCCCTGCCCGGCTCAAGCTCCCAGCAGCTCCCGCAGCTGGCGCTTCAGCACCTTGCCGTTGGCGTTGCGCGGCAGCGGGTCTGCCGTGATCGCCATGGTTTCGGGAACCTTGTAGTCGGACAGGCGCTCGGCGCACCAGGCGCGCAGGTCCGTATCGGTCACCGGCTGTCGCGTCACCACCACGGCATGGACGCGCTCGCCCAGCACCGGGCAAGGCCTGGCAATGATCGCGCTCTCGACCACGGCGGGATGGCCGGCCAGCACGGATTCGACCTCGGCCGAATAGATCTTCAGGCCTCCGCGATTGATCATGTCCTTCTGCCGGTCGAACACGCGAACGAATCCTTCCGCATCGACCGAGCCGAGATCGCCGGAATGCCAGAATCCGCCCGTAAAGCTTTCGGCGGTGGCCTTCGGGTTATTCCAGTAGCCCTTGATCACGGAGGCGCCCTGGATCCAGAGCTCGCCGATCTCGCCGGGAGGCAGCTCGCGCCCGTCCGGGCCCATCACAGCGATGCGCGCGCCGGGACACGGCAGACCGACGCTGTCGATGTGGCTCTCGGTCAGCTCGCCCGGCATGATGGTCGAGGGCGAGGTCGTCTCGGTCGCGCCGTAGCAGTTCATCAGCTTCAGGCCGGGAATCTTCGCCTTGAGCTTCTCGATGGTGGCGACCGGCATCGGCGCGCCGCCGAAGCCGCCGATGCGCCAGCTCGAGAGATCATAGCCGTCGAAATCGGGCTGGAGCAGGCAGAGATTGTACATCGCCGGCACCATCACCGTGTAGGTGACGCGCTCGCGCGCGGCGAGCTTGAGGTAATCGGCGGCCTTGAACTCCGGCATGATGATCAGCGCGCCGCCGCAGCGGATCATGGTGGTGATGTTGGCGACGACGCCCGTGACATGGCCGAGCGGCACCGCTGCGATCGAGCGATCGGTTTGCGTCAATTGCAGGCAGGACACGAACACCATCGAGGAATGGACGATGTTGCAATGGGCCAGCATCGCGCCCTTCGGCTTGCCCGTGGTGCCGGAGGTGTAGAGGATCATCGCGGTGTCCTCTTCGCTCACCTCGATCGGCGCCGATGCCGGCGGGTTGTCGGCGAGCACTGCGAAACGCGACAGAGCCGGATCATCGGCGACTGCGATGCGGTGGATCACGTCGGGCACATCATGCGCATCGGGCAGCCGCTCGGCGAGCGCGGCTTCGTGGATCAGGATCTTGGCACCGCAATCCGCGAGCACATAGGCGATCTCCGGCTTCTGCTGGCGCGTGCTGAGCAGCACGGTGACGAGCCCTTCATGCGCGGCGGCAAACAGCAGCAGCGGAAATTCGATGCGATTGCCGAGCAGGATGGCAACGCGATCGCCACGCTGCAATCCCAGCTTGCGAAATCCGGCAGCGATCCGCGCGGCTTGCTCCATTGTTTGCCGCCAGCTCAGGCGGACATTGCCGCAAATCAACGCTTCGCCATCGGCATTGCGGCCGCATGCCTCCGCGATCATCGCCCAGAGGCTCGATGGCCGATCAAGAAATGCCGGCACAACCCGATCGCCAAACCGCGCCTCGAGCCGCATCGGCGGGATCTGAGCTCGCGACCAGTCCATGGGGATGCCCTCGGCTTGTTGCTCTTGTTATCTTCCCCGCATGGACATGCGGGTTTCGTCTTGTGCTGACCGGCTAGACCCCGATCACGGGCACGCCGATCACCACCGGATGGAACGCGAAGGCCAGGGCCAGATAGGCGACCACGCCGACCGCGACGGCGATCAGATCGTTGGTCGGGCCGCCGACCGGAATCGGCGGGGCACCGGCGTCGGTGCGAGCTTTCAGCGAGATGCGGTCAAAGACCGCCCAGGCGAGGAACGAGCCGAACAGGATGATGGAGCCGAGATCGCCATTGGCGAGCAGATGCGCCGCCGCCCACAGCTTGATGCCGGCCAGCATCGGATGCTTCAGCGTCGCATAGATGCGGCCACGCATGTAGGACGCCACCACGAGGATGACTGCAGGCAGCATCAAGGCCAACGTGATGTGCTTCATCGCCTTCGGCGGATACCAGACGTCGATCCAGCCGGAGCTGCGGTAATGGGCATAGCCCCAGATGATCAGCGCCAGCCCCGCCAGCGAGACCAGCGAATAGATGATCTTGTAGGTCCCCTCGCCCAGTCTCGCGATCGCCTGCGCGCGCGCCTCTCGTTTGGTTGTGAAAATATGGGACGCAAAAAACAGCACCAGCCCCAGGATCATGACCAGCAGACCCACGACATCCTCCCCACAAAGCAGCCCCCATCACTGAGGTATCATCGATTGGCCGATGGTCGCAACTCGCGCGCTATTTGCCGGGCTCCCGATTGTCGACATAACGGATTGCGATGGGTCGACCGGCCAACGCCCCGCCGAGACCGCTGGTAAACTTCAACGGCAGACAGGCCTTCAGCGATGCATTGATGGCGTTCAGATAGGTCGTCCGGGTGTCCGCCGGCACACCCGCAGTCGCGTATGTGAGGCGCGGCGGACCGATCAGGCTGCCGTTCTTGTTGAAGCTGAAACGCACCGACATCTGCATGCCCGCCCGCGCATGGTCCGATGGCGGCGACCAGCAGCTGCGCAGCGCGGCGAAGAGGTCGCCGATCGTGTCGAGATCGTGATCGGGCTTCCGGTATTTGGCGCGGTCGGCCTCGGCAGGCGCGCTCTCGATCGTGAGCTGGAGGTTCTGACCGTAAGGATAGTCGATCTCGGGAATGCAGGGGCCGGGCTCGAGCGGACTGCAATAGGACGGCGTGCAGGGCTCGCCGTCGAGCACGCTGCATGGCTCGTGCGCGAACGGAATCGGATTGATCTGGCGTCGCTGCGCGTCGGCGGCGATCGAGGTCATTGCCAGCAAGGCAAGAACAAGAATGCAGCGCCACATGTACCGGGACCGCAATGGCATTTGCAACAGGTGGCGATGGCTATGAAAGGTTCAAGGCTGGCCGCGATGCGACGACGGCCCTGCCGGAAGATACTCCTGAGCCAAAACCCCCTTTCGAGACGGAGCAGGCCCGTCGAGACCGCAAATTCGCTTCACTCGACAATCTGATCCGCTTGCGCCACCAGCGTGGGCGGTACACTCAGTCCCAGCGCATTGGCTGTCTTGAGATTGAGCAGGAACTGGAATTCATTCGGCTGCTGGACTGGCAAATCGGCGGGCCGAGCTCCTCTCAAGACGCGGTCGACATAGTCCGCCGATCGACCGACCAGCTGCGAAACCGAGACTCCATAGGACATCAGCCCGCCGTCCGTGACGAAGAAGGAAAATGGATACATTGCCGGCAGACGGCGCGCGGCCGCCAAGTCGAGAATCAATCGACGGTGAACGAGTGGAAATGCGTCGGGAAATATCAGCAGCCCGCCGTCTGGCTGCTCTGCAAAGCGGGAGATCGCCTGTTCGAGCTCGGCGGCATTGTGCGCGGGTGCCGGAACGAGCTGGAGCTGGACCGCCGGAATGGCCGCCTCCACGGACGGCATCAAGATCATGGGTGCTGTTCGCGGATTGAAGACCGCGGCGACCCTTCGTATCGTCGGTGCCGCCTGCTTGAGCAATTGCAGCCACTTGCCGGCCATTTCAGGCTCGAAAGTCGTGAAGCCTGTAATGTTTCCGCCCGGCTTGCCCAGGCTTTGAACGAAACCGGCACCCACTGGATCGGCCACGACCGAGAATACAATCGGCAAGGTCGGTGCGCGTCGCCTCAAGGCTTCCACGGACGGAGTGCCGATTGCCAGAAGCACGTCCGGCCGCATCTCCACCAGCTCGGCCGCCAGAGTATCCGCCAGATTCGGATCGCCGGCCCACCAGCGATATTCGATATGGATATTGCGTCCCTGCTCCCAACCGAGTTCACCGAGACGCTGTCTCAGCTTCTGGTAGCCCGCCTGGCTCTCCGAATCGCTGGCCCGACCTCCCGCCAGCGCACAGATTCGCCGCACATGACCTTGCGCGGATGCGCCACACGGGTATGCCGCCGCGCCTGCAGCGAGCATGATGAATTCGCGCCGCCTCATGACCGTCGACCTCGCTATGCGTTGCCGTCCTGCATCACGGAGAACGTCCGGGAAACATTACCCCTTCTTCTTGACGTCCTTGACGTTGCTGAACTCGATGCCCTCGGCGCGCTCCCGGGTGTAGCCGAGGTAGAACTCGTTCCGGGCGAGATAGACGGGATCGCCGTCGACATCGTCGGCAATGCTCGAATTATTGGCGGCGATGAAGCTGTCGAGCTTCTTGCGGTCCTCCGAGGAGACCCAGCGCGCCAGCTGGAACTCGCTGACCTCGAACTCGACCGGCAGCGAGTATTCCGCCTCGAGCCGCGCCTTGAGCACATCGAGCTGCAGCGCGCCGACCACGCCGACCAGCGCCGGGGCGCCGTCGCGGGGGCGGAACACCTGCACCACGCCCTCTTCCGACATCTGCTGCAGCGCTTCCTTCAGCTTCTTCGCCTTCATCGCGTCGGTGAGGCGGACGCGGCGGACGATTTCCGGCGCAAAGCTCGGCACGCCGACGAAGTTGAAATCCTCCCCTTCCGTCAGCGTGTCGCCGATGCGCAGCGTGCCGTGGTTGGGAATGCCGACGACGTCGCCGGCGAAGGCTTCGTCCGCGACCGAGCGGTCCTGCGCGAAGAAGAATTGCGGGCTCGACAGCGGCATGCTCTTGCCGGTGCGCACGAGCTTGGCTTTCATGCCGCGGCTGAGCTTGCCCGAGCACAGGCGCGCAAACGCGATGCGGTCGCGGTGGTTGGGATCCATGTTGGCCTGGATCTTGAACACGAAGGCGCTCATCCTGGGATCGGTGGCCTCGACCTTGCGCTGGTCGCTGTCCTGCGCGCGCGGCTCGGGCGCGAACTTGCCGAGACCCTCCAGGAGGTCGCCGACGCCGAAATTGCGCAGCGCGCTGCCGAAATAGACCGGCGTCAGATGGCCTTCGCGAAACGCGTCCAGCTCGAACGGCTTCGACGCCTCGGTGACGAGCTCGAGCTCGTCCTTCACGGCGGAGACGTCGAGATTGGCGTTGAGTTTGGCGAGCTCCTCGATCGCGATCTGTTGCGCCGCGCCGGTCTTGGCGCCGCCGCCTTCGAGCAGGCGCACGCCGCCATCGACGACGTCATAGGTGCCGAGGAAGTCGCGGCCGCGGCCGACCGGCCAGGTCATCGGCGTGGTGTCGAGCGCCAGCGTCTTCTCGATTTCGTCGAGCAGCTCGAACACGTCGCGGCTCTCGCGGTCCATCTTGTTGATGAAGGTGATGATCGGGATGTCGCGCAGGCGGCACACCTCGAACAACTTTCGGGTGCGCGCCTCGATACCCTTGGCCGCGTCGATCACCATCACGGCGGAATCGACCGCCGTCAGCGTGCGATAGGTGTCTTCCGAAAAGTCCTCGTGGCCCGGCGTGTCCAAGAGGTTGAAGACGAGGCCCTCGAACTCGAAGGTCATCACCGAGGTCACCACCGAGATGCCGCGTTCGCGCTCGATCTTCATCCAGTCAGATCGGGTGTTGCGACGCTCGCCCTTGGCCTTGACCTGGCCGGCGAGGTTGATGGCGCCGCCGAACAGCAGCAGCTTTTCGGTCAGCGTGGTCTTGCCGGCGTCGGGGTGGGAGATGATCGCGAAGGTCCGCCGCCGCGCCACCTCGGCGGCAAGCGGGGAACGGGCCGGCGATTCGGCTGTGGTGGTGGCGATGTCGGACATGGCGGGAGCGTGTGGCAGGGAAAACGGGCCTGATCAAGCCTCATTTGGTGATTGCGGAGACTTCCGGCCAGCCCCATATCGGCGCTTGGATATATCAGTCCTGGATATATCAGACTTGGATATATCAGACTTGGATAAATCAGACTTGGGGGAGGACGGCCTCCCCTGCCCATCAGCACCTCAGCCGCGGGGACGACCCTGCCTTGAATGGGGGGGTCGTCATGGCCTGGAGCATCCTGTTCGTCGCCGGTCTTCTCGAGATCACCTGGGCGATCGGCCTGAAATACACCGAGGGTTTTACCAGGCTTGTTCCGTCCGCGGTCACGCTCGCGGCCATGGCCGGCAGCGTCATCCTGCTCGGATTTGCGCTCAAATCCCTGCCCGTGGGAACCGCCTATGCGGTCTGGACCGGCATCGGCGCGGTCGGCACCGCGACGCTCGGCATCATCCTGTTCGGCGAGCCGGCGACGGCCTTCCGCCTCGCCAGCATCGGCCTGATCGTCGCCGGCATCATCGGACTGAAGCTCGTCAATTGACGAGCTGGACCACCCACCAGGTCAGCGCGGCCACGATGGCTGACGCCGGGATCGTGATCACCCAGGCATAGACGATCGAGCTGGCGACGTTCCAGCGCACGGCCGAGACGCGGCGGGCGGCACCGACGCCGACGATAGCGCCGGTGATGGTGTGGGTGGTCGAGACGGGAACCCCGAGATAGGTCGCCATGAACAGGGTCACCGCGCCTCCCGTCTCGGCGCAAAAGCCCTGCATCGGGGTCAATTTCGTGATCCGCAGGCCCATGGTGCGGACGATGCGCCAGCCGCCCATCAGCGTACCCAGCGCCATCGCCGCCTGGCAGGACAGCACCACCCAGAACGGCACCGAGAACTCGCTGCCGAGATGGCCCTGCGAATAGAGCAACACCGCGATGATGCCCATGGTTTTCTGCGCGTCGTTGCCGCCATGGCCGAGCGAATAGAGCGACGCGGAGACGAATTGCAGGATGCGGAAGGCGCGGTCGACCGCGAACGGCGTCGAGCGCACCGAGGCCCAGGACACGATCGCAACCAGCGCCATTGCGAGCAGGAAGCCAACCAGCGGCGACAGCACGATCGCCAGCACTGTCTTGGACAGGCCGCTCCACACCGTGGCCGAAATACCGGCCTTGGCCAAGCCGCCGCCGACGAGCCCGCCGATCAGCGCGTGCGACGACGACGATGGAATGCCGAGCGCCCAGGTCACGAGGTTCCAGACGATGGCGCCGACGAGGGCTGCGAAGATCACCTGGGCGTCGACGACCGCGGGATCGATGATACCGGTGCCGATGGTCTGGGCGACGTGCAGCCCGAACACCAGGAAGGCGATGAAATTGAAGAACGCGGCCCAGAACACCGCGAATTGCGGCCGCAGCACGCGGGTGGAGACGATGGTCGCGATCGAATTGGCGGCGTCGTGCAGGCCGTTCAGGAAATCGAACAGCAGCGCGACAGCGATCAAGCCGACCAGGACGGGAAGACCCAATGCGGCATCCACGGCGAGGCCCCTACGCTTTGCGCATGATCGCCGCGCAAACGCGTTCCGCGTTTGTCGCGAAGGAAAACCGCTGCACACTTTTCCGGATCATGCGCTAAACTTGCTCAATGACGATGCTGTTGATTTCGTTCGCAACGTCATCGAAACGGTCGGCCACCTTCTCGAGATGGTCGTAGATCTCGACCCCGACGATGAAATCCATCGCATTGCCGTCGCGATGCTTGAGGAACAGCTCCTTCAGGCCGATATCGTGGAGATCGTCGACCCGGCCCTCGAGCTTGCCAAGCTCCTCGGTGATCGCGGTCAGCATGGCGACGTTCTTGCCGATCTCCTGCATCAGCGGCAGCGCACGGCCGACCAGATTGGCGCATTCGATCAAGAGTCCGCCGATCTCGCGCATCGGCGGCTCGAAGCTGCGCACCTCGAACAGCATCACGGCCTTGGCCGTCTGCTGCATCTGGTCGATGGCATCGTCCAGCGACGTGATCAGGTTCTTGATGTCGCCGCGGTCGAACGGGGTGATGAAGGTGCGGCGTACCGCCGTCAGCACCTCGCGGGTGACGTTGTCGGCGTCGTTCTCGAACTGGTTGACGCGCTGGCAATAGACCGGCGTCTCCTCGCCCCCGTTGAGCATGCCCTGGAGCGCGAGCGCGCCCTGGATCACGGTCTGGGCATGCCGGTCGAACAGGTCGAAGAACCGCTCTTCCCTGGGCAGGAACGCACGAAACCATCGCATCATGGGGGTAGGCTACCGGTTGGAAAATGGTCAGGCCCGTGAGGGCTGTCATAAAACTGTCATAGACCATTTTCGATCCGCGCGCGTGTCGCCTCACGCCCGCGGACCCCGGTCATCCACCGCTTTCATGCATCAATGAAATTGATGCAATATCAGTCACTTAGAGCGAGCGACGGAAGTAATGCGCGATTTCGCCGACGACGCCGCGGCGGAAGGTGAGCACGCAGACCACGAAGATCGCGCCCTGGATCACCGTCACCCATTGGCCGAAGCCCGCCAGATATTGCTGCATGGCGATGATCACGAAGGCGCCGACCACGGGACCGAAAACGGTGCCGAGCCCGCCGACCAGCGTCATCAGCACGACCTCGCCCGACATCGTCCAGTGCACGTCGGTGAGCGAGGCGTTTTGCGCCACGAATACCTTCAGCGCACCGGCAAAGCCGGCGAGCGTCCCCGACAGCACGAAGGCCAGGAACTTGTATTGGTCGGTGCGGTAGCCGAGCGAGATCGCGCGCTGCTCGTTCTCGCGGATCGACTTCAGCACCTCGCCGAACGGCGAGTTGATGATGCGGAAGATCAGGAGGAAGCCGGCGAGGAAGCCGACCAGCACGACATAATACAGCACCGTCGGCTTGGACAGATCGAGCACGCCGAACATGCGTCCCTGCGGGATGCCCTGGATGCCGTCCTCACCATGGGTGAACGGGGCCTGGAGATAGATGAAGTACAGGAGCTGCGACAGCGCCAGCGTGATCATCGAGAAATAGATGCCCTGGCGGCGGATCGAGATGTAGCCGGTGACGATCGACAGCACGAACGCCGCGGCGACGCCGACGAGAATGCCGAGCTCGGGCGGCAGTGCCCAGACCTTCAGCGCATGCGCGCTGCAATAGCCGGCCGTGCCTAAGAACATCGCGTGGCCGAACGACAGCAAGCCGCCATAGCCGACCAGCAGATTGAAGGCGCAGGCGAGCAGCGCAAAGCACAGCGCCTGCATTACGAAGAAGGGGTAGACGCCCGTGAACGGCACCGCTGCGAGCAGCAGCGCCATCACTGCGAATACAATCATCTCGTCGCGCATGGCACGCGGGGTCACAGGAAGCGTGTCGTCCGTCAGGGTTGTCATCTCAGGCCGCCCTTCCCGTCAATCCCGTCGGCTTCACCAGCAGCACCAGCACCATCAGCACGAACACGACGGTGTTGGACGCCTCGGGGTAGAAATACTTGGTCAGGCCCTCGATCACGCCGAGCGCAAAGCCGGTGATGATGGAGCCCATGATCGAGCCCATGCCGCCGATCACCACCACCGCGAACACGACGATGATGAGGTCGGCGCCCATCAGCGGCCGCACCTGGTTGATCGGCGCCGACAGCACGCCGGCGAGCGCGGCAAGGCCGACGCCGAGACCGTAAGTGAGCGTGATCATGCGCGGCACGTTGATGCCGAAGGCACGCACCAGCGTCGGATTTTCGGTGGCGGCGCGCAGGTAGGCGCCGAGCTGCGTCTTCTCGATCAAAAACCAGGTCGCAAGGCACACCGCCAGCGAGAACACGACGACCCAGCCGCGGTAGATCGGCAGGAACATGAAGCCGAGATTCATGCCGCCCCTGAGCTGGTCGGGAATGGCATAAGGCAGACCCGAGGAGCCGAAATAGTTCTGGAACACGCCCTGCACGATCAGCGCGATGCCGAAGGTCAGGAGCAGGCCGTAGAGATGATCGAGCCCGGTCAGCCATTGCAGCATGGTCCGTTCCAGGATCATGCCGAAGATGCCGACGATGATCGGCGCCAGCAGCAGCGCCCACCAATAGTTGATGCCGCCGAGGTTCAACAGGAAATAGGCGACGAAGGCGCCCATCATGTAGAGCGCGCCATGGGCGAAATTGATGATGTTGAGCATGCCGAAGATGACGGCAAGCCCGAGACTGAGCAGCGCGTAGAACGAGCCGTTGATCAGTCCCACCAGTAGCTGAGCGTAAAGAGCCTGCATCGATCCCGCACCCGGTCCCTTCTCGTCGTTCCCCAAAAGCAAGCCGGCGCCGTTGCGCCGGCTCGCATCGTCACACTTACTTCTTCACGAGCGGACAGACGCTCTCGGACAGCGGTCGGAACGCCTGATCCGCGGCCGTCGTGCCGATCAGCTTGTAATAGTCCCAGGGCCCCTTGGATTCCTCGGGCTTCTTGACCTCGAACAGATAGGCCGGATGCAGCTTGCGGCCGTCGGCGCGGATCGTTCCCTTGCCGAACAGCGCATCGTCGGTCGGCATCTCCTTCATCTTGGCGACCACCTTGGCCCCGTCATGCGGGTTGCCGCCCATCGCCTCCAGCGCCTTGAAATAGTGCAGCAGGCCCGAATAGACGCCGGCCTGCACCATCGAAGGCATCGCCTTGTTCTTCATGCGCTCGGAAAAGCGCTTGGAAAAGGCGCGCGTGCCGTCATTCAGGTCCCAGTAGAAGGTCTCGGTGAAGTTCAGCCCCTGGGCGACCTTCAATCCGAGCGCATGGACGTCGGTGATGAACAGCAGCAGACCCGCGAGCTTCTGGCCGCCCGAGACGATGCCGAACTCCGCCGCCTGCTTGATCGTGTTGGTGGTGTCGCCGCCGGCATTCGCCATGCCCACGATCTTGGCCTTCGACGCTTGCGCCTGGAGCAGGAAGGAGGAGAAATCCGCCGTGTTGAGCGGATGCTTGACCGTGCCGATCACCTTGCCGCCCGATTTCAGGACCACGGCGGTGGTGTCACGCTCGAGCGCGTGGCCAAAGGCGTAGTCCGCGGTCAGAAAGTACCAGGTGTCGCCGCCGGCCTTCACCAGCGCCTGTCCCGTGCTGTTGGCCAGCATGTAGGTGTCGTAGACCCAGTGGATCGTGTTCGGCGAACACTGCGCATTGGTCAGGTCGGACGTCGCCGCGCCCGTGTCGATCAGAATCGAATTCTTCTCCTTGACGACATTGTTGACCGCGAGCGCCACGCCCGAGTTCAGCACGTCCATGAAGACGTCGACCTTCTCGACATCGATCCATTGCCGCGCAATCGCAGTCCCGATATCCGGCTTGTTCTGGTGGTCGGCCGAAACCAGGTCGACCTTCCACCCCTTCGCGGTCAGGCCGGAATCCTCGATGGCCATCTGCGCTGCCAATGTCGAGCCCGGCCCGCCGAGATCGGCATAGAGGCCGGAATTGTCGGTGAGCACGCCGATCTTGATGGTCTTGTCTTGCGCCATCGCCGCGCTCGCACCCGCCAGTGCGATGGCGGTGCCGAGCAACATCGTCGAAATGATCCGTCTCATGATCGCTCCCAATACTCTCTCGTTATGCTCATCAGTAAAATTCGCCCACCCGGCGCTCAGACGCCGAGATAGGTGTGGAGCTTGTCCATGTTGGCGGCAAGCTCCGAATTGGAAAACCCGTCAATGATCTTGCCGTGCTCGACCACGTAGTAGCGGTCGGCGACGGTGGAGGCGAAGCGGAAGTTCTGCTCGACCAGGAGGATGGTGAAGCCCTCCTTCTTGAGCCGCGTAATGGTATGGCCGATCTGCTGGATGATGACGGGTGCAAGACCCTCGGTCGGCTCGTCCAGCATCAGGAAGCTCGCACCGGTGCGCAGGATGCGCGCGATCGCCAGCATCTGCTGCTCGCCGCCCGACAGCTTGGTGCCCTGGCTGTTCAGCCGCTCCTTCAGGTTCGGGAACAGCTCGAAGATCTGGTCGAGCGGCAAACCGCCTTCGCGGACAACCGGCGGCAGCATCAAATTCTCGCGGACGTCGAGGCTGGAGAATATGCCCCGCTCTTCCGGACAGAAGGCGACGCCCATGCGCGCGATTCTGTCGGAGGTCGCGCGGATGATCTCCTGGTTGTTGAACTTCACCGAGCCGGTGCGCTTGCCGATGATGCCCATGATCGACTTCAGCGTCGTCGTCTTGCCGGCGCCGTTGCGCCCGAGCAGGGTGACGACCTCGCCCGCGTTCACGTCGAAGTTGATCCCGTGCAGGATGTGGGACTCGCCGTACCAGGCTTCCAAGTTGCGGACTTGCAGGATGTTCCCGCCGGTCGCAGCCCTGGCCGGAGCCTCGGCGATCGCTGGATCAGGCATGACCGGCTCCCAGGTAAGCTTCCTTGACGCGCTCGTCCTTGGTGAGCTCGGAGTAATGGCCCTGCGCGAGCACCTGCCCGCGCGTCAGCACGGTGATGATGTCGGAGAGGTTGGCCACGACGCTTAAGTTATGCTCGACCATCAGGATGGTGTATTTCGCGGAGATACGCTTGATCAGCGCCGCGATCTTGTCGATGTCCTCGTGGCCCATGCCGGCCATCGGCTCGTCGAGCAGCATCATCTCCGGGTCGAGCGCCAGCGTGGTCGCGATCTCGAGCGCGCGCTTGCGCCCATAGGGCATCTCGACCGCGGGCGTGTTGGCGAACTCGCTGAGGCCGACGTCGCTCAAAAGCTCGCGGGCGCGATCGTTGAAGCGGTTGAGCACGGTCTTGGAGCGCCAGAAATCGAACGAGGAGCCATGCTGGCGCTGCAGCGCGACACGGACGTTCTCGAGCGCAGTGAGATGGGGAAACACCGCCGAAATCTGGAACGAACGGACCAGCCCCATGCGGGCCACATCCGCCGGCGCCATCGCGGTGATGTCCTGCCCCTTGTACAGGATTTTCCCGGCCGATGGCTTGAGGAACTTGGTCAGGAGATTGAAGCAGGTCGTCTTGCCGGCCCCGTTCGGGCCGATCAACGCATGAATGCTCCCACGGCGAACCTTGAGCGCAACGTCGCGGACGGCGAAGAAGCCCGCGAACTCCTTGGTCAAGCCTTCCGTTTCGAGAATGAACTCATCGGCCAAACAGTTTTCCCCCTGCCCGCGCGGCGCGTGGCTGTCCTTGTTGCTTCGGCTGTCCGGAGGACTTGCAGCCCACCGGGGCGCCGCCTCCGGGCGCGGAATATGCCGGAGGTGACGGGGGTTAGGCAAGGCGGAAAGCTGAGCAGGTCAGGCCTCCGGCCGGGGTCCAAATGCTCCCTTAGTCGCAGAGGTCGATGTCGTGCCTGCCCGGCCTTTCCGGTTCGCAAGGCACCGGCCATCAAGCTGTCGTTAACGGTCTTTCGTCTCCCGCGCCAGCCTTCATCGAAAATTTTCCCGCAAGCCCGATCATCCCGGGGTTTTCACGCGCGGAGAATATTGTCTTGGATTTTGCAAGCGCGGCTCCCTCCGTCGTCAAGTCGATCCGGCAGCGTGATCTCCTCAACACGTGGCTGCGACTTTATGCGCGCCAGCAGATCGCTCCGGCGATCTGGGAGTATCAGCCCGCGCGGCTCGAGGAGGAGCTGTCGGATCTCATCTATTATACGGTGGAGCTTTCGACGCCGACGCCGCGTCTGGTCATCCAGAGCGAGGGCACGCGCATCTCGCGCGCCTATGGGCATACCGGCAAGGGCGTTTCGCTCGATGATTACGTCGGGCCGCGGCTCGCACCGCACGTGGTGCCGATCTATCATGAATGCGTCGCGCGCGGCCTTCCGGTCTACAGCGTTGCCCACGTCGACGACACCTATGGCCGCATCGTCGCGTATGAGCGGCTGCTGCTGCCGTTCCTGACCGACGGCAAGGTCAGCCACGTCATCGCGTCAGTAAAGACCTTCTGCGAGGACGGCGGCTTCGAGATCAAGAATCTGATGCGCGGAAATGACGCGCTGCCGCGCCCGAAGCTGCGGGCCGTGATCGATCGCGAGCTGTTTCATCGCGCCCCCGGCCGCATCGCACCCGCCGACCCGGTCGAGTTCTCGGACCAGCCGGGCCCCGCCATCTCCAACGAGATCATTGAGCTGAACTAGCCGTCAGCGCGCTTTGCCGCCGACCTCCTTGGCATAGATATCCGGCTTGAAGCCGACCAACAGCTTGCCGCCGATTTCGAGCACCGGCCGCTTGATCATCGATGGTTGCGCTAGCATCAAGGCCAGCGCCTTCTTCTCGGTGAGGCCTTCCTTGTCGGAGTCGGGCAGCTTCTTGAAGGTCGTCCCGGCGCGATTGAGCAGGGTCTCCCAACCGACCTTGTCGCTCCACTGCTTCAGCCTGTCCTTCTCGACACCCGCCGCCTTGTAGTCGTGAAACGCGTAAGCCACGCCATGGCCATCGAGCCAGGCGCGGGCCTTCTTCATGGTGTCGCAGTTCTTGATGCCGTAGATGATGGTGGGCAAGACGGTCCTCGCGCATGGCGTAGCGGTGATGTGCGTGGCGTTGTACGAAACTCCGCGTCGCGCGACAATGTCGCGAGACGCGTCACCCCACCGAACGGACATCCCATGCACGTCACCCACGATCCCGCAGCGGCGGCCGCACCGACCATCGACTTCGACACTTTCCTCGCGGTCGATGTCCGGGTCGGCACCATCGTCGACGCCAAACCGTTTCCGGAGGCGCGCAAGCCGGCCTGGCGGCTGTGGATCGATTTCGGCCCCGCCATCGGCGTGCGCAAGAGCTCGGCCCAGATCACCGAAAACCACCCGCTCGAAAGTCTCGTGGGCCAACAGGTCGCGGCCGTCGTCAATTTCCCGCCGCGCCAGATCGGCCCGGCCGTCTCCGAAGTGCTGACGCTCGGCTTTCCCGATGCCGACGGCAAGGTCGTGCTGGTGCAGCCGAGCAAGCCGGTGCCGAACGGCGGACGGCTGTTCTAGGGATGGCTTACGGCCGCTGCGGAATGGTCAATCCGCGCTGCACCGCCGGGCGCGCAAGCCCGCGCTCGAGCCAGGCGCCGACCGACTTGAACTGGGTGAACCCGACAAGATCGCCGGCGCCGTAGAAGCCGATGAGATTGCGCACCCAGCCGAGCATGGAGATGTCGGCGATGGTGTAGTCCTCGTCCATGAACCATTGCCGGCCGGCGAGATGCGCATCCATCACGCCGAGCAGGCGCCTGGACTCGTTGACGTAGCGTTCGAGCGGCCGCTTGTCCTCGTAGTCCTTGCCGGCGAATTTGTGGAAGAAGCCGACCTGGCCGAACATCGGCCCGACGCCGCCCATCTGGAAGTGCAACCATTGCAGCGTCTGATAACGCCGCGCGGCATCCTGTGGCAGCAGCTTGCCGGTCTTCTCCGCGAGATATTGCAGGATCGCCCCGGACTCAAACAGCGCCAATGGCTTCCTGTCGCGGGGGCCGTTGGGATCGAGGATTGCCGGAATCTTGCCGTTGGGATTGAGCGAGAGAAACTCCGGCGTCTTCTGGTCGTCCTTGCCGAAGTCGACGAGATGCGGTTCGTACGGAAGCCCGATCTCCTCCAGCATGATCGAAACCTTGACGCCGTTCGGCGTCGGCAAGGAATAGAGCTGGAGTAATTCCGGGTGCTTGGCTGGCCAGCGCCGGGTGATCGGAAAGACTGACAGACGGTCCCAGTTGGGGACAGGAGTGGCGGTCAGATCGGACATCGGGACCTTGGGTGCATGGACTGAGGCGTGCTCAATCTAGGCAAGATACCGCACCGCGCAAGTCACTTCCGGCTGTGCTAAGGCGGCAGTGTCGCCATCGCCACGAACGGGGGCATTGCTTCATACTGCAGCCGAGACTCGATGAACCGTTGACCCGTGATCAGCAGCAGGGCCGTAAAGGCAATCGCGAGCATCGCGGTCGCCAATTGGCACACGTCGTACATGGTATTTAATATCCCTCGACAGCCTCGGGCGTAGAACGTCGGCTCAGGCGCCACGTTCCAGGCGGCAACAAAATATTGCTATTTTTTCCCGATCTCGCTGCGACGGCATCGCTCTGTTCCGGCGGCTCCCAACGGGACCAATGGCCGCCTCGCGCGTTGTCGCTCGATGAACATCGAGAAACGCGCCCTGCTCGACCACGCCGAACGCTGTCGCCGCGTCGCGAACGATCTCACGCACAGCAAAGCCGCGCAGCGGTTGCGGGCGATGGCCGACGAGTACGAAGCGCGAGCAACAAGACTGGACGAAGACGTCCGCTCGACGCCAAGCCGCAAGAGTCGCCGCCAGCTGGAAGGTAAAGGCGAGCGGCAAGGCTGATCGCCTTCAGAAGTTGATCTCCATCCGTAGTCCGCGCGTATCGGCCGTGCCGTCACCAACGGATTGCGTGCTGTCGCGCGCTGCGACGGCGCAGGCGCAGGCGTCGATGAGATCATCGCGGCCGATCCCTGTGCCGTGGCGCAGCGTGAGCCATCTCTCGACCGCAGTGAAGCCGCGGTCTCTCAAAAGCGCGATACGCTGCTCTCGCCCGCGCGGCGAGGTCTTCGGTTCGAGCCGCACGCGCCCTGCCAGATTCCAGAAGATCAATTCCGGATGCGCTTCGCCGATCGTCGCCTGCCGCGCCGGCGTCATGGCCTCGTCGACCTGCCTCATCTTGTCCCTGATATTCCAGAGTTGCGCCGATACGCCCCTGCCCTCGCCTTCGTGCGTCCAGTAATGGCGATTGGCCGCCGCCATGTCAGGAAATCTCCAGAGGTCGCGGCGTGCGCCGAGAAACACGGCAGGGCCGATCAGCTCGCGTGCGCGCAAATCACAGGCGCGGTAGCCGCTCGCGTTTAGTCCGATCGGCATGTCGATCATCGCGCGGGCGTGCGGCATTGCGAGCAGACGCGTCAAGCCAGGCGAATAATCGAAGCCTTGATCGCCGCGCTCATCGATCCACGCTGCGACCCAGCCAAAGCGAAATCCGTCGAGCCCCAAATAGTTTTTGCAAGTCATGCGTCCGTCAATTTCAGTTTCCGCGCGCGTCTCACTTGACATCCGCAAGTTGCGGGCGTATGTCCCGCGCCCTCGCAAGCACTTCCGTTTGCGACAGACACCATGAACCTAGCGATGTCGCACCGCTACGAAAGAATTGTCCGCATGCCGAATAGCCCCAAGCTATTCGATTGCGCATGCCCGGCTCATGGGAGCGATCTTGCCTGACCGCAAAGATCGACAGTCCGCTTCTCACGGACCCTCCCGAGCCTGCCGCTCCGGAGGGTTTTTTGTTGCCCGCCGCGCGGCCCTACAGAACAACCCGGCATCGGCCGGAACGGGAGACCCGGATCCCGGGGCTCGCGCTGAGAAGGCGCGTGCCCAAGCGCGCGGGGCCTGCCGGAGGGAACGAGGCGATGAGCCGGACACCGATGGCAGAGCGAACCCGAAGGGTTCGCAACATGCGGCGCGTCGACAGCGCCGCGATAGAATTTTCTTAAGATCAACCGACGCTGGTGGTGAAGATGTCGGATACTTCCCCACACGGCAAAGCGGGTATGCCTCCCGCCTTTGACCCACGCACCGGGATGCGGCCTCGGAAAAGGTACGCACGCGGCCCGGCGCAGGTCCATCCGCAAGGACGGTCCTGCGTTGTCGTCACTGAAGCCGATATCGCCCGTTCCCCAGCGTATCCCTCAACGGCCGGTGCGAAAGCATCGGCCCGGCGGTGGTGAAGGTCTCTGTTACTTCATGGTAAAGGCGCGAAAGCGCCGAGCAGGTTCGACTCCTGCGCGCCGAAAGGCGGATCGCCCGCAAGGGCAGCAACAGCATCGACCGTTCCCCGCCAACCCATCACGATCCGTGGTGAAGATTTCTGTTACTTCGCCTGCAACGCGAGAGGTCGCGGGTTCGAATCCCGCCCGGTGTTCCATGCACCGGTAGCTCAGAGGATAGAGCGCTTTCCGGCAAGCTTCGGCTCGCCGGGTACAGCAATCGCCCGTTCCCGGATCGTGTCCCCTTTAGCCACCGCCGGTGGTGAAGAGTGCTGTTACTTCGTGATCACACTGTCGAAGGTTCGACTCCTTCCGGACGAAAGTCCGTAGCTCAGCGGTAGAGCATGTGGAGCCCCTCGTGGGCAGTACAGCCTCGCCTGTTCCCCGGCACCGTTTCCATTCCCCCAATCACCACAGAGGAGGCCGTCATGGTCAGGCTCAACAAGATCGTTCGCGCCTTCACGCGTGAGGGTGCCCGCGCCATCCGCTTCACCCCTGAGATGGAGCTGAAGCGCGCGCTGATGAACTGCCTCCTGTGGGAGGACCAGTTCTATGAGGACGGCATTGCGATCGCCGACCGCATCAAGGCCCTCGTGCCCAAGGTCGCGCCGAAGCGCGTTGCGCAGCTCGCGATCGAAGCCCGCGAGGTAATGAAGCTGCGGCACGCACCGCTGCTCGTCATCCGCGAGATGGCCCGGAACGAGAAGCACCGCGCCCTCGTCGCTGACACGCTCGCTCAGGTAATCCAGCGCCCCGACGAGATGACGGAGCTGCTCGCGATCTACTGGGCGGATGCGCTGGGGCCGATGCAGCAGCGCAAGCGCCAGCCGGTCTCGGCACAGGTGAAGAAGGGTCTTGCCCGCGCGCTGACCAAGTTCGACGCCTATCAGCTCGCGAAGTGGGACCGCGACGGCGCGGTGCGGATCAGGGACGTCTTGTTCCTTGTGCACGCCAAGCCGAAAAACGCCGAGCAGGCGAAGGTGTGGAAGCAGCTCGTCGATGGCGAGCTCGCCTCCCCCGACACCTGGGAGGTTTCGCTCTCGGCCGGCAAGAACAAGCGCGAGACCTTCGAGCGGCTGATTGCCGAGCGAAAGCTCGGCGGCCTGGCGCTGCTGCGCAATCTGCGCCTGATGCAGGCTGCGCAGGTCCCGCGCGAGACCATCGCAGGCGCGATCGAGGCAATGCGGACGGATCGTATCCTTCCCTACCGCTTCATCACGGCGGCGCGCTATGCGCCGGACTTCGAGCCCGAGCTCGAGGCTGCGATGCTCAAGTCGGTCAAGGACCATGTGCGGCTTCCCGGCCGCACCCGGCTCCTGATCGACGTGTCGGGCTCGATGTTCGCGACCCTCTCCGCGCAGTCTGAAATGACGCGCGCGGAGGCGGCGTGTGGCCTTGCCATTCTCGCGCGCGAGATCTGCGACGAGGTCGAGATCTTCACCTTCAGCAATGAAGTCGTGAAGGTCCCGCCCCGCCGCGGCTTCGCGCTGAGGGATGCGATCATCAACTCGCAGCCGCATGGCGGAACCTATCTCGGCAAGGCCGTGACTGAGATCGATCGCAAAGGCGATCGCCTGATCGTCTTCACCGACGAGCAGAGCCACGACCAGGTGCCCGAGCCGAAGGCGCGCGGCACCATGGTCAACGTGGCCTCGTATCAGCACGGTGTCGGTCACGGCGCCTGGACCCGCGTCAACGGCTTCTCCGAGGCCGTGGTCGCGTGGATCGCGGCGTCGGAGACGGCGTTGAACTGATGCGCAACGACAACGGCCCCGGACGCGAGCTGCGCCCGGGGCCTTCCGAAATCTCTGAAATGATCCGCCCGCCCCGTTATGGTGCGCGCGGAAATGGCAAGGACCTGCGACAATGCGACGACCCGATCCCTACATGGAACGCGCCCGCGAGCTCTGCCTCGCCGCCGGTGTCGATCCCGACTCGCGCGTCGGCGAAGGACGCGGCCAGCCGGCTTGGTGCCTGTACAAGGACGCCGCGCGCAAGGAGCATCTTGCCCGCGAGGCCAATGCGACCGCGAGCTCGATCGCCGAATTCCGGACGCAGGACGCCCGTTTCCAGAATGCGCCGCTGAAGGTGTTCGGCCCGCACGAGGACGCCACGATCGCGCAGATGCGCAACTGCATGGCCATCGGCAACGTCGTCTCCGGCGTGATCTGCGCCGACGGCCATCTCGGCTATGCGCAGCCGGTCGGCGGGGTCATCGCCTATGAGAAGCAGATCAGCATCTCCGGCGTCGGCTTCGACATCGGCTGCGGCAACATGGCGGCTCGGCTCGACACGCGCTTCGACGACATCGCGGGAATCGCTCCCACGATCATCCGCGACGTCGCCAAGGTGATCTCGTTCGGCGTCGGCCGTGCCAACGCGGAACGGGCCGAGCACGACCTGTTCGACGACGGCGACGCCTGGCGCGAAAGCGACATGGAGGACTACCGTCAGAAGGCGGTGAAGCAGCTCGGCACGGTCGGATCGGGCAACCACTATGTCGACCTCATGCGCGACGAGGAAGGCTTCGTCTGGATCGGCGTCCACTTCGGAAGCCGCGGCCTGGGACACACCTCCGCGACGCGCTACCTCAAGGCCGCCGGCGGCAAGGACGGCATGAACGTCCCGCCCGCCGTGGTCGACGAGGACAGCGAGCTCGGCCGCCGCTACATCGCTGCGATGCAGCTCGCCGGGCGTTACGCCTATGCTGGCCGCGAGTGGGTGGTCGAGCGCGTCCGCCGGATCATCGGCGGCAGCGTGACCGAGAGCGTGCACAACCACCACAATTATGCCTGGCGTGAGACCCACGACGGCAAGGATTTGTGGGTGGTGCGCAAGGGCGCGACGCCGGCGTTTCCCGGCCAGAAGGGGTTCGTCGGCGGCTCGATGGGCGACGACGCCGTCATTCTCGAAGGCGTCGACAGCCCGGAAGCCAAGGCCTCGCTCTACTCGACCGTGCACGGCGCCGGCCGCCTGTTCGGACGGCGTGAGGCGAAGCGGCGCTTCTCGCGCGAGGAGATGGACAGCTGGCTGAACGAGCGCGGCGTCACCTTGATCGGTGCCGACCTCGACGAGAGCCCGATGGCCTATCGCCGCCTGCCGGACGTGCTGGCACAGCATGCCGGCACCGTGCGGGTGCTGCACACGCTACGGCCGTTCGCCGTCGCCATGGCCGGCGAAGGCGAGTTCGATCCGTGGAAGGACTAAAGCGAAGGCGTGGGCGGGAGGCGATGTCTCCCGCCCACGCCACTCCATTCTTTTCCTTTGAATCCGATCGTCTCTCATCTCGTCAGATATTCGCGCATCAAGGCGCGGGCGCGATGCAGCCGCGCCTTGACGGTCTGCCTGCTCGCGCCGAGCGCGGCGGCAATCTCATGGATCGTCATCTCCTTGACGTCGCGCATCAGCGCGACATCGCGATAGTGCGGCGGCAGGGCCTCGAACGCCGCGGCGACGTCGAGCCGCAGATCGGCCTCGGGGCGCAACAGCAGCGCGGCCTCCGCCTCGCCGCCATCGACAGCCGGCACAAGGCCGGCCCGGCGCGCGAGCCGCAGGCATTCGCGCCGGACCACGCTGAACAACCAAGCCGACAATGCCAGCAGCGAACGGATCGTGCCGACGTGGCGGAACAGGATCCATAGGGCCTCCTGCGTCGCATCCTCGGCGTCCGCAGAGCTGCGGCAGGTCGCGCGCGCATAGCGGCGGATATCCGGCTGTGTCGTCTCGAGCAGACGCGCAATCGCCTCGGCATCGCCGAGCCGCGCGGCCTCGAAAAGAATTGGCGAGATCGCCGCCGCGCTCACGACGCCCCTCCCTTGCCGATGCCCGCCATCGCGCACATCGGGCAATAACCGACGAGACCGGTCAGTGCGAAACCGGCGCCACCGAGCGCGACCAGCCATGCCGTCGCGCCGACAAGATAGACGAACGCCGCAGCCGCGACCGCAATCCCCAGGACGACCCGCACCACCTGATGCAGTCCGCCGATGTTCTTCCTATAGAATCCCATCACATCCTCCGATATGGGCCGAGACCGATTGCCTCGACCAACAAGAGGACGCGACGGCCAGGAAGGATTCGCGCTGACGGAAGATTTTTTGCGATCAGGCTCCGACCGCCTGATAGCCTAGGCGCTTGAACTCGAAGAAGAACGGATTCCAGAAGCCCATATAGCGCTGGGCCATCAGGACGCCCGCCGTATTGGCTTCCGGACAGATCCACCAATGGGTCCCAGCCAGGCCGCCCCATTGGAATTCGCCGGTCGAGTTCGGCGGATCGAACGGTGTCGGCGCGAAGGTGACGGCGCCGCCGAGGCCAAAGCCCTTGCCGGGAATCGGCCCGAGATTGGCGAATCGGATGGTCTGGCCTGCGGGCAGCTGGTTCGTCATCATCTGCCGCAGCGTCTCCGGCTTCAGCAGCGCATCTGACCCGGGCAGCAGCGCACGCAGCAGTGCGAGCATGTCCGGCAAGGTCGAAACCAGACCGCCGCCGCCCGAGAGCCGCGGCAGCGGCCGCCGATAGGCTTGCGGGTAAGGCAGATGGTCGGCCCGCGTGAGGCCGGGCTTCATGGGGTCGAGCACGTCGGCGCCGTTGTAGAGCGCGACCAGCCTGCCCTGCTGGGCCTCGGGGACATGGAAGCCGGTGTCGGTCATCCCGAGGGAATCGAAGATGCTCGCGTTCAGGAAGGCATCGAGCGGCTGGCCCGAGACGACCTCGACCACACGGCCGAGCACGTCGGTCGCCACGGAATATTCCCAGGCCGTGCCAGGGTGATAGGACAGCGGCAGGTCGGCGAGCTTGTCGATCATGTCGCTGAGCGGCGTCAGCGGATTGAGCACGCGCGCCTCGTTGTAACCCTTGAACAGCACCGTGCCGGGATCGAAGATGCCGTAGCTGAGGCCGGAGGTGTGGGTCAGCAGCTGGCGGATCGTGATCGGGCTCTTCGCCGGCTCGACATCGGCAAGGCTCGAAGCGCCCTGCTTCAGCACCTTGCGATTGCCGAGCTGCGGCAGGAATTTTTCGACTGCGTCATCGAGGCCGATGCGGCCTTGCTCAACCAGCAGCATGATCGCGCAGGTGACGAAGATCTTGGTGTTGGAGAACGCGCGGAAGATGTGGTCGGGCCGCAGCGCAGTGTTGGCCTCGCGGTCGGCAAAGCCGACGCATTGCTGATCGACCACCTCGCGGCCGCGCAGCACGGCCCAGGATACGCCGGGAATGATCTCCTGATCGACGTAGCGCTGCATCGCCGTCCGTACGGCGGAAAAATCAGGCGTTCTGGCGTCCATGTGCTCCCCCCAATTGTGGTTGGAATCGATATAGCGCGATTTCTCGGGATATGAAGCCCACGGTGCAGCTCATCCCTGCTTCGTCAGCACGGTGACCTGCAGCCGGCGCCGAATCCGCATGCCCTGCCGCTGGTACAGCGCGATGGCAGACGTATTGCTTGAGAACACGTGCAGGAACGGAACCTCCCCGCGCGCCTCGATCTGCCGCGCGATGGCGGCGAGCAACGCCTGAGCATAGCCGCGACCGCGATGATCGGGATGTACGCAGACTGCCGTCATCTCGGTGAAATTGCCCGGCTTCATCCGCTCGCCGGCCATGGCGACCAGCTCGCCGCGGGCACGGATGCCGAGGAAGGTGCCGAGCTCGTGCGTCCGCGCCGCGAACGGCCCGGGCTTGGTCAGCTCGGTCAGCGCCATCATGGCAGGAACGTCAGTCGCGCCCAGGCGGACGATCTCGGCATCGCGCAGCGACGTGTCGGCGGGCGAGCCGATCAACTGCTCGCCGGGCTCCGCGAGCAGCACCTTGAAGCCGGCGGGAATTTCGACCGGCTCGGGCGTGAACAGCACCGCGACTTGCGATCCCGACATGAGATCGCCGAGCGCCGCAAAACTTGCCGCGGACATGTCGGCCATGTCGGCAAACGGCGTCATGTCCACGGGATAGCGCAGAGCCCGCGGGCCGCCCTCGGCGAGATGCTTCTGGCTCGTCGTCAACGCGCTCCAGATCGGACGATCCAGCAGCGCCTCATCGCTCGCGGACATCGGCCTAATCCTTGTCGAAGCTGACGATGACGGCGGCATTGGCGATGAGGATGGGATCGTTGGCCACTTCCGTGGCCGATGGGATCTCCAGCCCGCCCTTGACCGCGGTGACGGTCACGGTGCCGTAAGGCAGCTCCTTGGCGACGGCTTCCTTGTCCACCGCTTCGGGGTTGGGCACGCCGATCGTGACGTCGACGAACATGTCGTTCGCGGTCTTACCGATCATCCGGAAGAAGCCGAGGCTGGAATGCCTGATGGCATCTGAGACCGCGCGCTTGGCCGCCTTGGTAGCGTCCCGGCCGTGGACGTCGACGCCCATGCCCATCTCGGTGACACAACGAACGCGGGTCATATTTTCATTCCTGTAAGTTGATCGAGCGGTTCGGAGTGTCGGCGATCGGAGAGCGCGACACAAGTGCGGTTGTCAATTGGAACGAGGCGTCCGCCACAGGCTCCGTCATTGCGAGCGCAGCGAAGCAATCCAGGATCTTTCCGCGGAGACAGTCTGGATTGCTTCGTCGCAAGGGCTCCTCGCAATGACGAACGATGAGAGCGTCGAACAAACTCACCCCTTCGCCTTCTCATGCGCCCGGAGCTCGTCGACTAGTACGCGCACGTTCTCGGAATAGTCGATCGGGATCGAGATCAGATGCACGCCGCCTTCCTTGAAGGCGGCGTCGAGCGTCGGAGCAAAACTGTCGATGCTCTCGATGCGATGACCGTTGGCGCCATAAGCCTTGGCGTACAGCGCAAAATCCGGATTGCCAAACGTCATGCCGTAATCGGCAAAGTGGTCGACGGCTTGCTTCCAGCGGATCATGCCGTAGGCGTTGTCCTCCAGAACCAGCACGACCAGGTTGAGCTTGAGGCGGACCGCCGTCTCCATCTCCTGGCTGTTCATCATGAAGCCACCGTCGCCGGCAACCGCAAGCACGCGGCGGTCGGGATAGAGCATCGCCGCCATCATCGCCGACGGCAGGCCGGCGCCCATGGTCGCCAGCGCGTTGTCAAGCAGCAGCGTGTTGGCGAGGCGGGTGCGGTAGTTGCGCGCAAACCAGATCTTGTACATGCCGTTGTCGAGCGCGACGATGCCGTTCTCCGGCATGACCTGGCGGATGTCGTGCACGATGCGTTGCGGCGTCGGCGGCCAGCGTGCCTCGCTCGCGCGGTCGGCGATGTGCTTGAGGATCTGTTCGCGCAGCGGCAGCAATGCCGCGGCCTGCGGCAACTTGCTTTCGAGCCGATCCGCCAGCAGCTCCAGGCTCGGGCCGACGTCGCCTACGACCTCGGCGTCGGGGAAATAAACCTGTTCGACGCTTGCCGGCGTGTAGCTGACGTGAATGACCTTTGGCCCTGAGGGCCCCATGATGAAAGGCGGTTTCTCGATGGGGTCGTGGCCGATCGCAACGATCAGGTCGGCAGCGTCAATGGCGTCGTGCACATAGTCGCGCTCGGACAAGGCGGCAGTGCCCATATAGAGATTGGTGCCACCGGGCACGGTGCCCTTGCCCATCTGCGTCGTGAAGAACGGAATGCCGGTCCGCCGCACGAAGCTTGCGATGCCGTGTGTCGACCGCGGCCGGCTGGTCGCCGCGCCCATCATCACCAGCGGACGCCTTGCGGCCATGATCATCTCGGCGGCGCGGTCGAGCGCGGCGCGATGAGCAATCGGGATTTCGATCGGGTGAACGGGGATCACCGGGACATCAGGCACCTCGTCGCCGGCAACGTCTTCGGGCAGCTCGAGATGCACCGGCCCGGGCCGCTCCTCCATCGCGACGCGAAAGGCGTCGCGCACCACGGTCGGAATGCTGGAGGCGCTGACGATCTGTCGCGACAGCTTCGTCAGCGGCTTCATGGTCGCGACCACGTCCACGATCTGGAAGCGGGCCTGCCGGCTGCTCATGATCGGCTTCTGGCCGGTGATCAGGATCATCGGCATAGCACCGAGATGCGCATAGGCGGCGCCCGTCGACAGGTTGAGAGCACCGGGGCCGAGCGTCGACAGGCAAACACCGGGCTTGCCCGTCAGCCGCCCATGCGTGGCGGCCATGAAGGCGGCGGCCTGCTCGTGACGGGTCAGGACCAGCTCGATCCTGGAAGCGCGCAGCGATTCGACAAGATCGAGATTCTCTTCGCCGGGAATGCCGAAGATGCGGTCGACACCTTCATTCTCCAGCGCCGCGACGAACAGGTCCGATCCCTTCGCTTTGCGTTCCATCCCGCCCAATGCCGCCTCCGCTCGTTGTGAACCCAGACTCCCCGAGCGGCCGCATGGTAACGGCTCGCGACACGGGAACAACTCACAAAGAGGCGCGCAACTGCAACTCGATCAGCTCTCGCTCGATTGACAAGCCGCGATACCTGACTAAAGTCAGACATCATGCTCGATCCCGCCTCCCGCGTCCGCCGCTTCAACCGCGCCGTCACCTCTGCGGTCGGAGCACTCGATAGCTCGTTCCTTGGTCGCGGCCGGCCGCTCGGGGCGGCGCGCGTGCTCAATGCGATCGGGCACGGGCGCTCGGACGTGGCGGAGATCCGGGACTATCTCGGTCTCGATTCCGGGCTGATGAGCCGGCTGCTCCGCAGTCTCGAGGACGAAGGGCTGATCGAGACCACCGCACGCGAGGACGATGCGCGTCGGCGCATGGCAACGCTCACACGGGCGGGCCGGCGCGAGTTCACAGCCTACGAGGCGCTGTCCAACGCGCAGGCCGAAGGCCTCCTCGCGCAACATTCGCAACGCGAGGCGTTGCTGGCTGCGATGGACCTGATCGCCTCCGCGCTGACACGCGAGCGCGTCACGCTGGAGGAGATGGATCCGCGCTGCGAACAAGCGCGCTACTGCCTCGGCGAGTACTATGCCGAGCTCGGCCGCCGCTTCAGCCAGGGCTTCGACGTCTCGCTGTCGCGCGGCCCCGACGCCAAGGACATGCGCCGCCCCCGCGGCACATTCCTCGTTGCGATGTCGGACACGCTGCCGATCGGCTGCGTCGGCTTGAAGGGTACCGATCACGGCTATGCCGAGATCAAGCGGCTGTGGGTCGCTCCCGCCGCGCGCGGGTTGCAGCTCGGCCGACGCCTGATGGATGGCGCCGAGAGCGCCGCGCGCGAGCTGGGTATCGCCCTGTTGCGGCTCGACACCAACAGCGCACTGCCTGAAGCCGGTCGGCTTTATCGCAGCACGGGCTGGCGCGAGATCCCGCGCTTCAACGACGATCCCTATCCGGACCTCTTTTTCGAAAAGCGGCTCTGATGCCGGACCGGTTCGCGATGCTCGCGCGTTAGGTCGAAGCCGTGGGAGCTTCGATATGACAAGAGACGACCTCGCCGACATCTACCGCGCCTACATCACCTGCCTGAATGGGCGGGATTGGCCGGCGCTCGGACAATTCGTGCATGATGATGCCGCCCACAACGCGCGGCCGCTCGGGCTTGAGGGCTATCGCGCGATGCTGGAACAGGATGTTCGGGAGATCCCCGATCTGCAGTTCCAGATCGAGATGCTGATCTGCGATCCTCCCCGCATCGCCGCCCGGTTGAAGTTTGACTGCACGCCAGCCGGGACATTCCTCGGTCTTGCCGTCAACGGGCGGCGCGTGTCCTTCTGCGAAAACGCATTCTACGAATTTCAAGACGGCAAGATCCGGCAGGTCTGGTCGGTGATCGACAAGGTCGCGATCGAGGCGCAGCTTTGACGCCGCGCCTCGATCTCGAATTCACGCCGCCGCCGGCGCCACCTCTCCTTGCGGCTTCGCAAAAGGCCGGAACGTCATCGCCATCAGGAAGGCACCGAGGCCCATCGCCCAGGATGCAATGTAGAGCCAGGCATAGCTGGAGAAGGCGTCGTAGATCAGGCCGCCGGCGAGCGGGCCGGTCGCCATGCCGAGGCTGCCGGCCATCGCCGTGCCGCCGATCACCGTGCCCATCATCTTGAGCGGGAAGTTCTCGCGGATCAGAACGGCGTAGAGCGGCATGGTGCCGGCATAGATGAAGCCGAAGATCGCGCCGACCGCATAGAACGTCGTCAACTGTTGCGCGAAGACATAGGCGAGCGCGCCGAAGGCCTGCAGCAGCAGTCCCGAGACCAGCACGCGCTTGGCGCCGAAGCGGTCGCCCATCAGGCCGAAGGCGATGCGCCCGCCGAGGCCGGCAAACCCCTCGATGCTGTAGATCGTCACCGCCGCGACCAGCGGGATGCCGCAGCTCACCGCATAGCTGACAGTGTGAATGATTGGGCCGGAATGCGTCGCGCAGCAGAAGAAGTTGGTGGCGAGCAGGATCAGGAATTGCGGCGAGCGCAGCGCCTCGCCCATCGACATCTCGTTTTGTCCGGCGTCTCCGCCGGCGGGCGCGGCCGGACCTTGCGCGAGCGCCGGCGGACGGCGCACCAGGAACGAGACCGGGATCATGATGGCGCCGACCACGAGTGCGATGATCTGCATCGAGGTGCGCCAGTCGTGGCCGGAGACGAGCCAGGCCGCCAGCGGAGACATCGTCATCGGCGCCATGCCCATGCCGGCCGAGACCAGCGACACCGCAAGGCCGCGATTGGTGTCGAACCAGCCGGTGACGGTCGCCATCATCGGCGCGAAGATCGCCGCGCAGGCCGCGCCGACCAACAGGCCGAACACGATCTGGAACACCAGAAGCGAGGTGGCGTGGCTCGCCGCGAACAGGCTGAGCGTGAGCACGATCGATCCGGTCAACACCACCGGCAGCGGCCCGAACCGGTCCGTCAGCGTGCCCCAGGCCATGCTGGTGAAGGCCATCGCCAGAAAGCCGATCGTCATCGCGCTGGAGATGCCGGTCACCGACCAGCCGGTGTCCTTGGTGATCGGCTGCAGGAACACCGGCAGCGAAAACATGCCGCCGATCGCGACGCAGCCAAGCACGCCGCCGGCGGCGACGATCACCCAGCGATAGTTGGACGAAGTCATTTCAGTCTCCCGTCAGGTCTGTCTCGCGTGGAAGACGAATGGGAACTGCGCCGGCCGACAGACCGACGTCATTTTTGCCGCACGCTTTCGTGACCTGCCAGCAGAACTCGAAAAACAACCCCATGCACAGTAGCCGGCGCTAGCGGGATCAATGACTTACCTACCAGGAGGGTCGAGCCAGCGGCACTGGCATTCGCACGAGGACGAGTTCGTCTACATTCTCGAAGGCGAGGTGACGCTGATCGAAGACGGCGGCGAAACCGTGCTGCGCGCGGGCGATTGCGCAGCCTTCCCCAAGGCGAGCGGCAACGGCCATCACGTGATCAACAGGTCGCGCGTGACGGCGGTCTATCTCGAAGTCGGCTCGCGCTCGCCAGCCGACCTCATCACCTGCTCCGACATCGACATGATGAGCCCCGCATCGGACGGCCGCTTCCTGCACAAGGACGGCACGCCCTATCCGTAAGTGACGTCGCGGCTCACAGGGCCGCGCTGCGGCGCCAGGTGCCGACGGTGAGCCAGACCGCCGAGACCAGGAAGTAGATCGCGCCGACGGCAGCATAGCCCGCGACATTCGCAATCGACGGCACCGCAGGCGTCGCGGCCTGGAAGATGAAGAAGCCGCCCGCCAAGGCCGATTGGCCACCGCTGAGCACCATGGCCCATTGCGCGCCGAAACGCTTCCAACGCCGCACGGCCGTGCCGAGCTGGAGCAGTCCGGACAGGATCGCCCAGGCTCCGAAGATTCCGAGCACCCAGTTCATGCTGACCTGCAAGGCCAGGATGACCGCAATGGTGGTGGCGAGGCTGACCAGTACGTTCAGGCCCTGCGTGCGGTTCTGGTTCAAGCCGCCACTCCTGAGCGCGTCGAGATAATTGGCGGCAGCGTCCCAGGCCGGATAGGCAACGAGCAACGTCGCTGCGATCGCCGACGACGACGGCGCAATCGCGAAGGCCGCAATGACCCAAGCGACGGAAAACGCGGCACGCACGAAGTAGTACTGTTTTAGCCATTGCGCCTGGTCCGCGCCCAAGGCCATCTCGTTGTTTCTCATTGTCTGTTCCTTACCTACTAGTTGGTAGTTTCCATGTGACGCCGAAGCACCGCCCTGCCGGGGTCTGTGCCGATCTCGTCAGTGCCTGGTGGAAAGCCGGTCCAGCAGCGGCCGGGTGATGGTCCCGAAGATTTTTGGATCGCCATAAGCGCGCGCCGACAGCATCGCGCCGTGAACGGTCGCCAGGAATCCCTCCGCCTCGGTCCGCGCCGTGCCGGAGAGATGGAGCCGGCCTTGCCGCCTGCCGCGCTCCATCACCGAAGCCAGCCACGACGACACGGAGCGGAAGTGCGCGCGGACTTCGAGCGCCACCTCCTCGGGCAGGATCGGAAGCTCGCTGGCAAGGAGCGCGCAGACGCAGAAGGGAGCCGTCGCATCCTTGATGCACGCCTCCCAATAGGCGATGTAGCTTTTGAGCTGCTCGGCGGGGTCGGCCACATTGCGCTCGAGCGCCGCCAGTCCCGCCTGGGCCTCCTCGCGGTAGCGCGCCACGAGGGTGCGGACCAGATCGACCTTGCTGGCGAAATGGTGGTGGATGCTCGGCTTGCGGATGCCGACGACATCGGCGATGTCGGCGTAACTGAAGCCGTTGTAGCCGCCGGCGATGATCAGCGAGCGCGCACAGGCAAGAATGTCGTCGGCGGTCGAGGAAGCGTTGCTCATGACGCCTAGCTACCTTCCAGTAGGTAGGTGGTCAAGCGGGGATACTTCAATGATCCGTGAGTGAGTGGTAGGAGCCTGCATGACCATTCGGCCGATCGTCCGCTACCCCGACCGCCGGCTCGCGAGCCCTGCCCGCCCCGTCACCGCGTTCGACGATGGCTTACGCCAGCTCGCGCAGGATCTGCTCGACACGATGCGCGCCGCGCCCGGCATCGGCATCACCGCGCCGCATATCGGCGTGCCCTTGCGCGTCGTGGTGCTGGAGCTCGACGCCAAGAACGGCCCGCAGACCTACGTCAATCCGGAGATCACATGGGCTTCCCCCGAGATGATCATGCATCGCGAAGGCAGCGTCTCGATGCCGGGGGTAAATGACGAGGTGCAGCGACACGCGCGGGTCCGGATCAGCTACCGGGATCTCGACGGCAGCATGCACACCGAGGAATCGGAGGCCTTGCGCGCAGTGTGCCATCAGCACGAGATCGACCAGCTCGACGGCATGTTCTGGATTCAGCGATTGTCCCGGCTGAAGCGGGAGCGACTGGTGAAGAAGTATGAGAAGATGTCGCGGAACTCGTAGGGTGGATTAGCGAAGCGTAATCCACCAATCTGAGCACGGCCTAGCGAGTGGTGGATTACGCCGCCGACTGCGCTTTGCGCAGCCGCCGGCTAATCCACCCTACGCATCTCATCCACGCACTCAAGCCCTCTTCCCACCCCGCTTGGTGATCGGCGCATTGCGACGCTCTCGCTTGCCGCGCGCGATCTCGGTGGCGAGCGCGTCCAGCTTCGGCTCCCAGAAAATCCTGAACTGGCCGACCCAGGCATCGACCGCTTGCAGCCCGGCGGCGTCGACCGAATAGAGGCGCCTTTGCGCCTCGGCCCGGACGCGCGCAAAGCCGCTCTCACGCAGCACCTTGAGGTGCTGCGAGACCGCCGCCTGGGTGATGCCGAACTCGGCACCGATGACTTCGACGACCTCGCCGGATGCCAACTCACCGGGCGCCAGCAGCTCGAGGATGCGGCGGCGGACGGGATCGGCGAGGACTTCGAAGGCGTGCATCAGCTTCCGGTGCCGGGATGAACGATGTCGGGTGGCATCTCGCCGCGGTAGAACGCGATGGTGCGGTCAGAGCGCTGCTTCGCCTCGTCAGGATCGACCCCGCTTGCGACATGCGCCGCACGCCAATGCTCGCCGCTCGTCGTCATGAACTCCTTGCCCTCGGGCGAGACCATCCAGGCCTCGGCCGTTTCATGATCGACCGATGCCCCGGTCGCAAGATATCGCTCCAGTCCCGCTAGCGCGAGGTCCCAGCCGATGCCGACCGCGCCCGGACCGAACTGATTCCAATGATCCTCGATGATCGCGGTGTGCTCAAGCGTCAAGCGCGCCTGGCTTCGCTCGGTTGTCAGGCTGACGTCGATCCAGCTCGTGGCGCCGCCGAACTCCCAGGTTGCGGCGAAATGGGTCGGCGGCGTGCAGGCCGTGATGGTGCCGCCCGCATTGCCCTTGACCTGGTAGCGCCCACCGAGCCGGAGGTCCCCCTCGACCGGCGCAAACCAGCGCTGAATGCGGTCCCTGCTGGTCACGGCATCCCAGAGATCGTCGACGCCGGTGTCGTAGAGCCGCGTCAGCGTCACCGCGCTCGCCGGCTTGCCGTCTCTCTCGAAGCTCCTCACCGAGCGCGTCACAAGCCCCAAGACCCTGGCGACGTCGATCTGCATTTTCGGTTCTCCCTGTCGTTCATCCGCCGACAAATATTGATCGTCACTAATATAAGTCAATACTTATATTTCGCGACGTTCCCGCTGCGTCAAACCGCCCCGCGAGGCGGAACCAAACAACGGCCACGGCGTCTATCGGTGCCTCTTCCCACCAAGCCGCCAGAACGGAAGGAACTCATGAAAGTTCGCAAATTCGCCATCGCCGACGCCTCGCTCGAGCGTTCACCCGGACAGGACGGCGATATCTTCGTCGCCAACATGGTCGACCAGCGCCACGGCGGACCTATCACGATCGGCTTCGGCCGCTACGCGCCGAACCAGATTCTCGAGGAGACGATGAAGGTCGACGATGTCATGATCGTCCTCGAAGGGAAGCTGTCGGTCACGAGCGACGGCAGCACCGTGACCGCGGGGCCCGGCGAGATCGTCCATATGCCGAAGGGCGAGACGGTCACGATCCGCTCGCACGAGCAAGGCGCCGTCACCGCCTACGTCACCTATCCGCATTGGCAGGAGCGGTGACGGCTCCACTGAGCCGCTGACAGCTACCCGCCCGCCATCAGCGCCTTCGCCAGCGCCATGTAGGCCGGCAGCGTCACGGGATCGTTGGCGGCGTTGCCTGCCATGGGATGCGAGGCGTAGCGCGCGATCACCATCTCGGCCTTGGGATCGATGTAGATGCCCTGGCCGTAGACGCCCCGCGCCATGTAGGCGCCGTGCTCGTTGTGCGTGACCCACCATTGATTGCGGTAGGAGGCGCCCGGCAGCGTGGTGTAGCCGGCCGGCTTGAATTTTTCGGGATCGCCGCCGCGCGCGATGTCCTCGACCACCTGCGACGCCACGATCTGGCGGCCGTTGAAGCGGCCGTGATTGCGCATGGTCTCGCCGAAGCGGGCGAGATCGCGCAAGGTCGTGGAGAGACCGCCGCCGCCGCTCTCGGTGCCGACGCGGTCGACGTGATAATGCGCATCCTCCTCCGCGCCCATCGGCTGCCAGATCCGCTCGGACAGGAGGTCGGACAGCGTCAGGCCGCTGGCACGCCGACAGATCCACGCAAGCACGTCGGTGTTGACGGTCTTGTAGGCAAAGGCCTTGCCGTGCTCGCCCTGCTTCTTCTGCGCGATGAGGAAATCGAAGATGGTGGTGGGGCCGTCATAGCCCGGAGGGATCGGCGCCATGCCGTTGGCGCGCCGCAGGCCCCACACGTCCGAATTCTTGTCGGTATAGACCTCTGTGTAGAGCAGCGCCGTGGTCATATCCATGACCTCGTGCACACGCGCATCGCCGAACGCGCTTGGCTTCAGCTCCGGCACATAGTCCGTGACGGGCGCCTGCGGATCGATCTTGCCCTCGCCGACCAGAATCCCTGCGAGCACGCCGGTGAACGACTTCGTCACCGACATCGCAATATGCGGCTTGTGCGGCTTCAACGCGCCGAAGTAGCGCTCACAGATCAGCCTGCCCCGATGCAGCACCGCGATGCCGTCGGTGTAGGTCTCCTCCAGCATTTTTGCGAAGGTCATCGGCCGCCCGTCCATCGTGGTCGAGGCCACCGCGCCGATGTCCTGCTCCGTACGCGGCAGAGGCGACGCCGGCCCCGCCCCGCGCCAGACGTTTACGGTCGGCACGAGTTGGCGGATGTTGCTCCAGGCCCAGCGCAGTTCGGGGAAGCTGCGGAAGGAGCCGTCCTGGAAGGTGATGGTGCGATCGGGCGACGGCGGGAAGCCGCGCATATAGCCGAGGGTTTCGGGGTCGGTGGTGGTGGCGGGCTGAGTGGCAGTCGAGACGGACATGAACGGTGGCTCCGGAACAAGTACCCGGATGTCGTATCATGCGATGTCGCAAGGAACATCTCGCGTTTGTGCTGGGGTGCTGCGCGCCGATTGCGACGGCAGCGCCGGCTCACGGCAGTTGTAAAGCGAGCTATTTCCGGCTATATTACTGGAAATAGCCGAGGCGGCATGGGAAATTCACAGAAGCGCGCCATCCAGAAGTATCGATCGCGCCTCGGCAAGCGCGGCTTGGCACGTTTCGAGGTGCTCGGCCGCGATGCCGATCGCGATCTCATTCGTTCGTTCGCCAAACGCCTGTCGGAGGATACGCCCGAGGCGTCGGAGCTTCGCGCTGCCGTTAGCAAGTCGATCGCAGGCGAGCCGCCTCAGCCGGGCGGGATTCTCGCCGCCTTGCGTCGTTCACCGCTCGTAGGGGCCGATCTCGAGCTGTCGCGGCCTCGCGAAAAGGGACGCAAGGTCAACCTGTGACGCGCTATCTCCTCGACACCAACATCATCAGCAACGTCGTCAAACCTCGACCATCGGAATCGCTGCTGTCATGGATGTCGATGCAGCACGACGAGGACCTGTTCATCGCCTCCTTGACCATTGCAGAAATCCGCCGCGGCATTTTGGAGAAGCCGCGCGGCAAGAAGCGCGATATCCTCGACAATTGGTTTTCCGGGTCTGAAGGACCGCAGGCGCTGTTTGCGGGCCGCATCCTGTTTTTCGACGACAACGCGGGACTCGTCTGGGCGCGACTGATGGCCGAAGGCAAAGCGGCGGGCAAACCGCGCAGCGCGCTCGACATGATTATCGCAGCGATCGCCGCTGTGAATGAGTGTGTGGTGGTGACGGATAACGAAAAGGATTTTGCCGGGATCAAGGTCTTCAATCCGGTGCGCGAATGAGCGGGATGGCACGACCCATCCGACCGGCTGCTATTGTTTGAAGCAATGCTCGCGGTGCCACCTTAGAAAATGCGGATGTGGGCGATCCGATATACGGCGCGGCGCAAGCGCGCGGCCCGTCTTATTGATGATCGATCGCACTCCGTCCCGATCGTTAGTGTGGCGCGAGATCATTATCTCCAAATCGTCCCCTAGGCTAATGAGGCCGCGGTCGAACATCCAATGCGCGGTACCAGAAAGAGCGATGCCATTGCTAATGATGTCTGGCCCATGTGCCTCGACTGGTCGTATGTGAGCGGCTGCGACTTCCGCACGTCCCATTCCGTTGATGAGCTTCAGCCCGGTGATGGCGCAACGCTCATCATAGGCTCGGAGCACGATGCGGCGGAAAACCCGATCGCGCAAGACTCTCGAGACCGTCAGGCGAACGCGGTCGCGCCGCTGCTCGAAGCTGAACGACACCTGCTCCTCGCTAAGATCGAGCAGCCGGACGTCATCATCGCGGCGCGGCAGCAGCGGCCCATTCTCCGCCAAACCAACGTTACATATCCTCTTGAAGTCGTCGGGAGAGATTGGGCGGACTGCAGACTGAGCACGTCCTGAAACACGTCCCTGCTCATTCAGGACGCCGCGCTCTAGGAGACCAGTCGGCCCGTTGAAAGGGACCGGATTGGCGAAGTCGAGATAACTTCCGGGCTCAATCAGGGCCAGATACATTCCTGAAGTACCGGGGTCTGGAATAACTTGCTGAACCCGAGCAATCGCAAAGTAGCCACGCGTATCGGCCACTTTGGTCGGTTCGTAGTAGATTATCCAATCACCAACGCACGCCTCAACGCGACGAAGGTATTGACTGGGAAATTGATACCGTTCAGCGGGGCTGTCATCGTAGATCGAGTCCGATCGATGGATGAATACCCCGAATCCCATGACTTAAGCGGCGCCGCCTCTCCGAAACGCTAGAGATCGAACAGCCGATCCCCCTACTCCCACTCAATCGTCCCGGGCGGCTTGCTCGTCACGTCATACACCACCCGGTTCACGCCCTTCACCTCGTTGATGATGCGCGTCGCGGTCTCGCCCAGAAACTTCATGTCGAACTGGTAAAAGTCGGCAGTCATGCCGTCGGTGGAGGTGACGGCGCGGAGGCCGACCACATAGTCATACGTGCGGCCGTCGCCCATGACGCCGACGGTCTTCACCGGGAGCAGCACGGCAAAGGCTTGCCAGATCTCGTCATAGAGGCCGTGCTTCCTGATCTGGTCGATGTAGACGGCGTCGGCTTTGCGCAGGATGTCGAGCTTATCCCTGGTGATGTCGCCGGGGCAGCGGATGGCGAGGCCCGGGCCCGGGAACGGGTGGCGGCCGACGAAGATTTCGGGCAGGCCGAGCTCGCGACCTAGCTTGCGCACCTCGTCCTTGAACAGCTCGCGCAGGGGCTCGACGAGCTTCATGTTCATGCGCTCGGGCAGGCCGCCGACATTGTGGTGCGACTTGATGGTGACGGAGGGGCCGCCGGTGAAGGAGACGCTCTCGATCACGTCGGGATAGAGCGTGCCCTGCGCCAGGAAGTCGGCGCCGCCGATCTTCTTGGCCTCGGCCTCGAACACCTCGATGAAGAGGCGGCCGATGGTCTTGCGCTTGGCTTCGGGATCGGTGACGCCCTCCAGCTCGCCGAGAAATTGCTTGGAGGCATCCACGTGCACGAGCGGGATGTTGTAGTGGTGGCGGAAGAGGTCGACGACCTGCTCGGCCTCGTTGAGGCGCATCAGGCCGTGATCGACGAACACGCAGGTGAGCTGATCGCCGATGGCCTCGTGGATCAGGACGGCCGCGACGGCCGAATCGACGCCGCCGGAGAGGCCGCAGATCACCCTGCCCTTGCCGACCTGCGCGCGGATCTTGGCGATCTCCTCCTCGCGGAAAGCGCGCATGGTCCAGTCGCCGGTGAGGCCGGCGATCTTGCGCACGAAATTGCGGATGAGCTTGGCGCCGTCGGGCGTGTGCACCACTTCGGGGTGGAACATCAGGCCGTAATATTTACGCGTCTCGTCCTGGATGATCGCAAACGGCGCGTTCGGCGAGGTGCCGGCGACGGAGAAGCCGGGCGGCATTTTGGTGATGCGATCGCCATGGCTCATCCAGACCTGGTTCTTGCTGCCTGACGACCAGACGTCCGCGAACAGCTGGCTCTCGGCCTTCACCTCGACATCGGCGCGGCCGAATTCGCGGTGATGGCCGCCCTCGACCTCGCCCCCGAGTTGGGCCGCCATGGTCATCTGGCCGTAGCAGATGCCCATCACCGGCACACCGGAATCGAAGATCAATTGCGGGGCGCGGGGCGAGCCGGCCTCATGCACCGATTCCGGGCCGCCGGACAGGATCACCGCCTTCGGCTTCATCTCGTTGAAGGCTTGTTCGGCCTTGTTGAACGGCACGATCTCGCAATAGACGCCGTCCTCGCGCACGCGACGCGCGATCAGCTGCGTCACCTGGCTGCCGAAGTCGACGATGAGAATCTTGTCGTGCGCCGAGGCCACCGAGGGCGTCGACGCGGAGCGGTCGTTCTGTGCTGCTGTCATGGCCAGCCAATACGCTGGCCGAGCGCGGGCCGCAACCGCGGTGGTGGAGCGCCCACATGCTTCTTTGGGCATGGACAAAGCGATATAGGTAAGTAATATTGACTTATTGTGCCATTGCTTAAATCTGGTGCCGATCAGGGAGAATGCGGCTCCTACCGCTGTGATTCCCCGCGAGCGCCCCAAGCGTCATTGCAAGCGTTGCGAAGCAATCCCGGCTGCCTCCGCGGATACATTTCTGGATTGCTTCGCTACGCTCGCAATGACGGAGACTGGGGCAACCGCGTGCGCTAACACTGCGCCCGCCGGCTCCGAGACAGGAACACTCCGCATGAAACTCCCCACCTCCCCCTTCACTGTCACCGACTGGAGCAAGGTTGAGCCGACCAAGCATCCCGGCGAGAGCGGCGAGGCCACATGGCGCACGCTCAACATCGGCGAACTCCGCGTGCGGATGGTGGAGTACTCGCCGGGCTATCTCGCCGATCATTGGTGCGATCGCGGCCACGTGCTCTACGTGCTGAAGGGCGAGCTCGACTCCGAGCTGCGCGACGGGCGCAAATTCAAGCTCACGGCGGGGATGAGCTACCAGGTATCGGACTTCGGCGACGCCGCGCACCGGTCCTCGACGACGAAGGGCGCCACGCTCTTCATCGTCGACTAAGGCGCGCCCGACGGTTGATTTGCACCGCAAAATAGCAAAGTGGCGCGACGTTTCGGGCCACGGGTGGTGCCTTGAAGTGGCCCCAAATTCTCGCTATATTGTGATCATCGATACTTGGCCGAACGACTGGGCCGCTTCGCTTCGTTGCTGACGGGCGCGCACGCTTCAGATGAATTCTCCAAACATCGACTCATCAGGGACTATGGGCGCAATGCTGCGTACCGGTCTGCGTGCGTACCTCTCTAACTAAACAAGGAAATTCCCATGGCTATGGGCACCGTGAAGTGGTTCAACACCCAAAAGGGTTATGGTTTCATCCAGCCGGATGACGGCCAGAAGGACGTGTTCGTTCACATCAGCGCTGTCGAGCGCGCTGGCCTCTCCTCCCTCAACGAGGGTCAGAAGGTCTCGTTCGACATCGTCGCCGACCGCCGCAGCGGCAAGTCGTCGGCTGACAATCTCCGCGTCGGCTAACGCCCTCGCACCGTTCTGACCGCGGACGTACCGGCAGAACGTTGGAACTCGAAAGCCCCGCGACCGGGATCGGTCTGCGGGGCTTTTGTTTTCGGGCGGAATGACAACGTCGATCATTGACGCAGCCGCCGGCTAATCCACCTTACGAGAGCTACGGCTTCTTCATCAGCACCGACACGAAAAACCCATCCGTCCCGGTCCGCCGCGGCGTCAGCAGCCAGCCCTCGGCGGATTGCAGCGCGGCCTCGCCAAAGGCTTCCGCCTTGTCCCAGAGCACGCTTGCGGTCTGCTCAGGCGGGACGACCGAGAACTCGCCATGTCGGCCGACGAACGCCCTCACCTGCTCGCCGTTCTCCTCCGCCAGCACCGAGCAGGTGATGTAGGCGATGCGGCCGCCCGGCTTGACCAGGGGAACTGCGCGCTCCAGCACCTCGGCCTGGTCACGCAGACGGATCTCCAGCGCACCGGGCCGCATGCGCCATTTGGCATCGGGGTTGCGGCGCCAGGTGCCGGTTCCGGTGCAGGGCGCGTCGATCACGACGAGATCGGCGGTGCTGCGGATGTCGGCAAGCGGATCGGCCTCGCCCTTGGGCGTGCGGATTTCGGTATTGTGGACGCCGGCGCGCGATAGCCGCTCGTGGATCGGCGCGAGCTGGCGCTTGTCGCTGTCGGTCGCGATCAGCCGGCCCTTGCCCTGCATCAGGGCTGCCAGCGCCAGCGTCTTGCCGCCGGCGCCGGCGCAGAGATCGATCACCTGCTCGCCGGGTTTTGCCGCGGTGAACTGGGCCGCAAGCTGCGATCCCTCATCCTGCACTTCAATTGCGCCCTTGATGAAATCCTCTTCCGCCTGGATGCCGGGGTTGCGCGCATCGGCCGAAAGCTCGATGCGGAGGCCGGTTGCGGACCAGGGCGTCGGTTTTGCATGAAGATGAGAAATCGCCTTCAGCACCTTGTCGCGGTTGGATTTTAGCGTGTTGACGCGCAGGTCCAGCGGCGCCCGGCTGGCCATCGCGGCCGCCTCCGCGGCGCGGTCCTCCCCGAACACTTTTGCAAGGTGCGGGTCGAGCCACTCCGGGTAATCGCCGGCGACGGCCGCCGGGGCGTCCTGGAGGGAGCGCGAGGCGAGCGCAGCCTGCTCGGCCTCAGTCAGCGGCGACGGCGCAAAGCGGCTGCCGTCGAACAAGGCGCCCATGGTCGCCGTGTCCATGTTGCGCTCGAGGCGGAGCATGCCGATCAGCCGGGCCCGCGCGGTATCGGAATCCATCAGCCAGGCGCTCGAGGCGTAGCGGCGCAGCACATCCCAGACGAGGCCGGCGATGGCGGCGCGGTCGCCGGAACCGGCGAAGCGGTGCGCGGTGCCCCACTCCTTCAGCGCCTTCGCCGCGGGCACGCGGTCCCTCTCGATGGTGTCGATCAGTTCGATGGCTGCGGACAGCCGGGCAGCAGGGGTCATTCGCGTTCTTTCAAGTGGTGCGCAGCGCCTAGATCAGCAGCAAGAGCTTCAGTGCGAAGTAGATCCACATCGCGAGCAGCACCAGCACGCCGGCGAGCCAGACCGTGGAGCGGCGGCCGAGATCGTTGGAGGAGACGAACACGCCGGCATGGGCAAAGCGCGTCACCACGAACACCCAGGACATCAGCACGATGAAGAGATCGGCCCGGCGCAAGGGCAATGCCAGCGCGATCAGGACGTAGAACAGCACCGGCAGCTCGAACTGGTTGCGGTAGCAATTGGCGATTTGTGTGGCGCCCTTCGGCCAGTTCGGCTCGCCGAGCGCAATGTCGCGGATCTTGGTCTCGCCCGAGACCAGGGTCTTGCGGCGCGCCAGGACCATGCCGATCAGCAGCGCGAAGGTGAGAGCGACCTGCACGAAGACCGGCAGCAGGACCATTTGAACGGACATCGGAACTTTCCCGTAAAGGCGAAATGCCGCCGACGTCATTAGCCGCGACCTTTGGCGCTGACAATGAACGACTTGAACCGGTGTTCCCGCTCTGGCGACCAACCCCAGATTGTTAAAGCGATTTCGCCCCCTTGGGCGCCGAGGCGAGCCAGCCATGAATTCCTTGTCCAGCTTGTTCAGCGAAGCCGCCGCGGGCCAACTCGGCCTCCTGATGTCGGCGCTGTCTGGGATCGCGGCAGCGCTCGCGGTCGCGCTGGCCATGACGGTCTACTTCCGCCTGAGTTACAGGACCTGGCGCGACGTCGCCCGGCATGGCCTGGCCGCCTTGGCCGCGCTCGCGCTGTTCGCCTTTGCGGCCTACGACATGCGCCACGCGGCGCTCGCCTATCTCGGCCTCAATCCCTCCAAGCCCGCCGTCGAGTTCGAGATCCGCATGCCCCGGGAGATGCTGACGGCGGTGAGCGACAGCCAGATCGAGCTGCACACCGACCGCAACCAGACATTGGCGCTGGTAGACGGCGTGCGCGACCTCTCGGACGGCCGGGCCGTGCTGCGCGGCGCAGTGGTGCTCAACCACCGCACGGCCGATCGCGTGCTGGTCGTGAACCTCTCAGGCAAGGGCGTCTTCGAGTTCCGCCTCCGCCTGCCGGCCGAGCCGCATCGCTCCACCCAGTTCGGCCCCTGGCACCTCGCCGACCGCATTGCCGCTCCGCTCGCCGGTGCCGTCGCCCCGCAGGACGGCTACACCATCCGCTACCGCGTGCTTTAAACTTTGTTCGCTGTGATCCATGCCCGCCCCGTCATCGTTCCGACGCGCGGCGACGGGTAGGATGATCGCATGTCCGAATTTCGTCTCACGCAGATTTCCGATACCCATCTCGGCCGGCGCTTTCCCGGCCTGATCGCCAACTTCCACCGCGTCAGCGAGCACATCGACGCCGGCAGGCCCGACCTCGTCGTCAACACTGGCGACGTCTCGTTCGACGGGCCGACCAGCAGCGACGACGTCGAATTCGCGAAGAGCCTGCACGATGCGCTGCCCGTCACCTGCCGCTATCTCCCCGGCAATCACGATGTCGGGGACAATCCGACCGCGATCGGGCCGGCGCCAAAGCCGCCGGTCAGCGAGACGCACCGCCGGCAGTTCTGCGACATCATCGGCGAAGATCATTGGGCGTTTGACGCCGTGGGCTGGCGCTTCATCGGCCTCAATTCGCTGGTGATGAATTCGGGCCTCGCCTTCGAGGCCGAGCAGTTCGACTGGTTGTCTCAGGAAATCTCGCGCGTGAACGGCAGGCCGGTCGCGCTGTTCCTGCACAAGCCGCTGTTCCTCAATCTGCCCGACGACGCCGAGACGCCTGAGACGTCGATCCGCTACGTGCCGCAGCCGGCGCGGGCGCGGCTGATCGAGATGTTCGGCAAGGTCGACCTGCGTCTCGTCGCCAGCGGGCACGTGCACCAGCGCCGCGACTTCACCTTCCGCCACACCCGCCACGTCTGGGCGCCGTCAGCGGGCTTCGTCATCAACGATCAGCGCCAGGACCGGATCGCGATCAAGGAAGTCGGCCTGGTCGAATACCGCTTCCAGCCCGACAGTCTCGAGGTCCGCCACATCAGGGCGGCCGGCCAGGTCGATGTCGACATCGAGGAGCTGCTCATCCAGATCGGCGACAGACATTAGCCTACGCCACGGGCAAATAACTTTACCTTGATACCTCGTTGCATCGAATTCGGCCTCAGAATGGCTAAAATCCACTAATGACAACGTTGTCATTAGAACGTATCGTTTTCTGGCCGCGGTCGAGAGCCGCTGAGGGAGCGATGATGCAGTTCTTGTCCCGGTGGGATCGCCAACGCCTTTCGACGACGATAAGGGGCATTCCCCTGGTCGAGGGCGCGACCATCGAAGACATCGGCAGCCAGCGCTGGTCACCTGCGCGCGGCGATCTCGCCCTACCCGCCCTCACCCTGGATGAAGCCGCCTTCGCGGCCAACCGTGACCTCTTCCTGAAATGGTGCGCGAGCGCTGGCGTTGCAGTCGCGCCCCACGCCAAGACGCCGATGTCGCCCGAGCTCGCCCGCTCGCTGCGCGCCGCCGGCGCCTGGGGCACGACGGTTGCCAACGTCCAGCAGGCCGCCGTGCTGCTCGCGAGCGGCGAGCGGCGCCTGCTGCTGGCCAACGAGATCGGCGGGCTCGCCGCCGGCCGGCGGCTCGGCGCGCTCCTGAGCGCCTATCCCGACGTCGAATTTCACGCCTTCGCGGATTCACCGGCTGCGGTGGCAGCTCTCGCCGAGGCCGTGCGGATCGCCAGCCGCCGGGATTTGTCGGTGCTGGTCGAGTTCGGCGCCGGCCGCGCCGGCGCGCGCGACCGCGCCGCGGTCGAGGCAACGATCGCAGCCGTGCTCGCCGCCGACCGGCTCGCGCTCGGCGGCGTCGCCACTTACGAAGGCGCCGCCGCAACGTCCGATACCAACGAGACGATGCGCGCGATCGGGGCGCTGCTGGAGCGCACCATCGAGACATTTACGCTGGTGCGCGCCGCCGCCCCGAAGCGGCCGTTGATCATGAGTGCCGGCGGCTCGGCCTATTTCGATATCGTCGCGCGCGCATTTGCGCCCGCGGCTCAGGCCGACGGCAATGCGAGCGTGATCCTGCGCTCGGGCGCGCTGTTCTTCGCCGATCACGGCGTCTATGCCCGCGCATTCGCTGAAATTGACCGGCGTGGCGGCCTCGTCATCGACGGCCTGCACCACTCCGCCGTGCAGAGCTTTCGCCCGGCGCTGACGCTCTGGGCCGAGGTGCTGTCGCGGCCCGAAGACGGACTTGCGATCGCAGGCTTCGGCATGCGCGATGCCTCCTTCGACCAGGGACTGCCCGTGCCGTTGCGCGTGGTCCGCGACGGCGTCGAGCAGCAAGGCCTTGCCACAGCGCTCACAGTGACCCGCCTCAACGACCAGCATGCGTTCCTCTCGGTCGGGCCCGAGGCTGCGCTCGCGGTCGGCGACATCATCGCCTTCGGCATCTCGCATCCCTGCACCTGCCTCGACCGCTGGCGCGTCATCTTCGGTCTCGATGCCGACGGGATCGTGACGCGCGCCCTCCCCACCCAGTTCGGCTGAGAGCGGCGATGAACTTCCTGCCGCTCTGGCGCTACCAGAACCAGCTCATCGATGGCGCCATCGTCACGCTGGAGCTGACGGTGATCTCGGCGCTGGCCGGGCTGGTGATCGGCATTGCCGGTGCGGTCGCGCTGAAGGGACGCATCACGCCGCTACGCTGGCTGGTGCGCGGTTACATCGAGCTATTCCGCAACACGCCCTCGCTGATCCAGATCTTCATCGTCTTCTTCGTGCTGCCGAACTTCGGCCTGAAGCTGCCCGCCTTCGAGGCCGCCGCCGTCGCGCTGTCGCTCTATTTCGGCGCTTATTCCGTCGAGATCATCCGCGCCGGTCTCGATTCCATTCCGCGCAGCCAGGTTGAGGCCGGCCAGTGCCTGGGGTTGTCGGGCTGGCAGGTATTTCGCCACATCATTCTACCGCCGGCGCTGCGCAACGCCTATCCGGCCGTGACCAGCCAGTTCGTGCTTTTGCTGCTCGGCACCTCGCTCGCCTCGCAGGTCGCCGCCGACGAGCTGTTTCACGTTGCCGGCTTCATCGAGAGCCGGACCTATCGCAGCTTCGAGGTCTATGCCGTGATCTGCGCGGTCTATTTCGCGATGGCGATGTCGTTCAAGGCGCTGTTCGCCGTGATCGCCCTGGCGGCCTTCCGCTGGCCGCGGCGGCGCTGAGGGACAAGCGATGCGATCCTTCTCCCTCATCGACTTCGTCTCGCTGTTCGCGGCGCTGCGCTGGACCGTCGCCCTCGTCGTGCTCGCGCTTCTCTTCGGTGCGCCGCTGGCGCTCGGGCTCGCGCTGGGGCGCATCAGCCGGTTCGCAGGGCTGCGCTGGGCCATGGCGGCGTGCATCCAGGTGATCCAGAGCGTGCCGCTGCTCGGGCTGTTGTTCTTCTTCTATTTCGGCATGCCGGTTTTCCTCGGCATCCAGGTGCCGGCGCTCGTCGCCGTGACCGTCGCCTACACGCTCTACACCGCCGCCTTCCTCGGCGAGATCTGGCGAGGTGGCTTAGAGGCCGTAAAGCAGGCGCAATGGGAGGCCGGCGCCTGCCTCGGCCTCTCTGCTTGGCAGCAGTTCCGCCACATCATCGCGCCGCAGGCGCTGCGGCTGTCGCTGCCGCCGACCGTCGGCTTCCTGGTGCAGCTCATCAAGGGCACATCGCTCGCCTCGATCCTCGGCTTCGTCGAGCTCGCCCGCGCCGGCCAAGTGGTGAGCGCGGCGACGTTCCAGCCGCTGCTTACCTACTCGCTGGTGGCCGCGATCTATTTCGCGCTGTGCCTGCCGCTCACGCTCTGGTCCCGCTCCCTGGAGGCCCGCCTCGATGGCTCTCGTTGAAATCCGCGACGTGCGCAAGACATTCGGCAAGGTCGAGGTGCTCAAGGGCGTCTCGCTCGACGTCGAGGAAGGCGAGATCGTCACCATCATCGGCCGCTCCGGCTCGGGCAAGTCGACGCTGCTCCGCTGCATCAACGCGCTGGAGAGCGTCGATTCCGGCGAGATCCGGGTCGAGGGCCAGAAGGTCCACACCAGAATGGCTGACCTGAAGAAATTCCGTCAGCGCGTCGGCATCGTGTTCCAGGCCTTCAATTTGTTTCCGCATTTGAAGGTCGAGCGCAACATCACGCTCGCTCCGCTGCTCACCGGCAGGATCGAAAAAGCCAAAGCGCGCGCGCTAGCCGCGGACGTGCTGACCCGCGTCGGGCTCGCCGACAAGATCGACGCCTGGCCCGAGCAGCTCTCCGGCGGCCAGCAGCAGCGCGTCGCCATCGCCCGCTGCCTCGCCATGGCGCCTCACCTGATGCTGTTCGACGAGGTGACCTCGGCGCTCGACCCCGAGCTCGTCGGCGAAGTCCTGAAGGTGATGGAAGCCATGGCAGAACAGGGCATGACCATGATCCTGGTCACCCACGAAATGGGGTTCGCCCGTAACGTCGCCGACCGCATCGTCTTCATGCATCAGGGCCGCGTCTGGGAACAGGGCCCACCGGCAAAACTGTTCGCCAACCCTGAAACCCCCGAGCTCGCAAGCTTCATCGCATCTGCCAAATGAAACCTTCCAAGTGAAACCTTCCAAGTGAGAACCTTCCAAGTGAGAACCTTCCCCTTCAAGGAGAGAGTCATGAGAACGTTGAAGTCCCTCTTCACCATTGCGGCGGCGGCCCTCGCCGTCCTCGCCGCACCGAGCCTGGCCAAGGCCGACAAGCTCCAGGACGTGCTCGGCGCCGGCAAGATTCGCGTCGGCATTCTCACCGATGCCGCGCCGTGGGGCTTCAAGGACGACAAGGGCGAGATCGCCGGCCTCGACGCCGACCTTGCCAAGCTGATCGCCGCCGACATGGGCGTGAAGCTGGAGCTCGTCCCGGTGACGGGAGCCGCGCGCATCCCGAGCCTGCTCTCGGACAAGATCGACATCTTGATCGCAGGGCTCGGCGCCACGCCCGAGCGCGCCCAACAGGTGATGTTCTCGCAGCCCTATGCGGTGGTGAATCTCGGCGTCTACGGCGCAAAGTCGCTGCCCTCCGCCGCCGGCAAGAAGCCGGACAATCTCGACGGCCGCAGCGTTGCGGTGGCCAAGGGCTCGACGCTCGACGTCTGGCTCACCGACAATGCGCCGAAGGTGAAGCTGGTGCGCTTCGAGGACACGCCGGCCGCGATTGCGGCCTATCTCGCCGGACAGGCCGACACGTTCGCGGAGAACAGCGCCATCGCGCTGAAGGTGCAGGACCAGAACCCGACCAAGGAGGTCGAGCTGAAGTTTCTGATCCGCCAGTCGCCGGCCCATGTCGGAGTTCGTCAGGGCGAGCAGAACCTGCTCAACTGGATCAACACCGACATCTTCTTCAATAAGCTCAACGGCAAGCTCGCCGCACTTCAGCTGAAATGGTTCAAGGAAGAGCAGTCATTGCCGACGCTGTGAATTCAGCCGCGGCTCCCGCGTCATGCGGGAGCCGACCTTCCCGAGGAGAATTGAGATGATCAAACGTTACGTCGTGGGATCGCGCATGAGCCAGGCCGTCGCCGCCGGCGGCATGGTGCACATCGCCGGCCAGGTCGCCGATGACCGCAAGGCCGGCATCGTGTCGCAGACGGAGCAGGTGCTCGCCAAGATCGACGCGCTGCTCAAGGAGGCCGGCTCCGACCGCTCCAAGCTGATCGCGGTCAACGTCTTCCTGCCGCACATCACCGACTTCGACACCATGAACTCGGTTTATGATGCCTGGATCGATCCAGCCAATCCGCCGGCGCGCGCCTGCGTCGAAGCCCGTCTCGCCGATCCCGATCTGCGCGTCGAGATGACCGCGGTCGCCTTGCTGTAACGACGCCTTTCTTCAAACTTCGGCCGGCGTCGGCGACGACGCGGCCTCGAGGCAAGCCATGCATACCGGACTTTTCCACGAGATCGATTTCGAGAAGGACCAGAAATGGTCCGGCCATCTCGGCATTCCGTTCTCGATCGATCGCTCGCCCTACTACCAGCTCAAGATCCCGATCTTCCGGATCAAGAACGGCGCCGGGCCGAAGCTGCTGCTGATGGCCGGCAATCACGGCGACGAATATGAGGGCGAAATCACGCTGACGCGGCTGTATCGCCGGTTGGTTGCGAAGGACATCAAGGGCGAGATCACCATCCTGCCCTTCGCCAATTGGCCGGCCGTGATGGCGGCGCGCCGCCGCTCGCCGCTCGATGAAGGCAATCTCAATCGCGCGTTCCCGGGCGATGCCGCGGGGACGCCGACATTCCGCCTGGCGCATTTTCTCGAGCACGAGCTGTTTCCGCGCCACGACGTCGTCTTCGACATCCATTCCGGCGGCACGTCGATGGCGCACGTGCCTTGCGCGTTGATAGAGCGGCAGGGACCGCCCGAGATGTTCGGCCACGCGTTGCGCCTGATGGAAGGGCTGGGCATGCCCTTCGCCTTCGTCGCCGAGAACGGCGCCACGGCGCCGACCTCGATGGCGGCGGCCGCGCGCGCCGGCGCGATCGGACTCTCCGGCGAATTCGGCGGCGGCGGCACGGTGACGCCGCAGACGATGGCGTTCACCGCGCGTGCCGTCGACCGATTGCTGCTCGCTCTCGGCCTCGTCCAGGCGCCCGTGCTTGGGCCGCATGCGCCGGTCGAGCGTGCCACCGAGCTGTTGGCGTTGCAGAGCCATGCCCAGGCGGTGTTCGCCACGCGCCGCGGCTGGTTCGAGCCCGCTGTCACCGTGGGTGCGCGGGTCAAGGCGGGCGATATCGCCGGCTGGTATCACGACTTCGAGCGCCCGGAGCTTGCCGAAGAGGTGCTGCGCTTTCCCGCCGACGGGATCGTGATCTCGCAGCGCCTGCACACCGACAGCCAGAGCGGCGACTGCCTGGTGCAGGTCGGCCGCGCGTTGGAGCGGGACGAGGTGCTGGGACGGTGAGCTTTGGAGCGGACGCGACTTCGACTACCCTCGGGAATCGATGACCGATCCGGCCAAGCCGAGCTATGACGATGTCGTGCGCATTCCGGCGCCGCCCGGCCGCAGCAACGCGACCGGGCGGCCGCCGCGCATCGAGGAAGTCGCAGAACGCGCCGGCGTGGCACCGATCACGGTGTCGCGGGTGCTGCGCCATCCCGAGAAAGTCAATCGCAAGACCCGCGAGCGCATCCTCGAGGTGATCGAGGCGACGGGCTATGCTTCCAACCCGCACGCCCGCGCGCTGCGCTCGGGCCGGTCCAACGTGGTCGTGGCCTTCGTCTCCAACATCCTCAGCCAGCAGTTTGGCCTTGCGGTGCGCAGCTTTGCCGCGACGCTCGAGCCGGAAGGTTTTGAGGTGCTGGTCGGCCAGACCTCCTACTCCTATGCCAAGGAGGTCGCGATGATCCAGTCGCTGCGCGGCATCCGCCCCGCGGCGGTGATGTTCACCGGCGTCATCGAGCTCGAGGAGAACCGCACGGCGCTGGCCGAACTCGGTATTCCCGTGATCGAGACCTGGGCGTTTCCGCGCGATCCCATCGACATGCTGGTCGGCCTGCCCAATGCGGACGCCGGCGCGACGGCCGCTCGCCGGCTGGCGCAGGCGGGACATCGCCGCGTCGCCTTCATCGGCCGCAGCAGCGGCCGCGGCGCGCTCCGCCGCGACGGCTTTCGCGCGGCGGCCGCAGAGCTCGGCCTCACGATCGTTCACGAAATCCTCGTTGGAGAGGTGACGGGGCTGGTCGACGGCCGTGCCGCCTTCACCGCCCTGCTCGCGCGCGGCGGCAACATCGATGCCGTGTTCTGCGCCAACGACCTGCTCGCGACCGGTGCGCTGATCGAGGCTCGCGCCCGCGGCCTGTCGGTGCCGCACGATCTGGCCGTGCTCGGCTTCGGTGACAACGACGTCGCCGATCAGATCACGCCCGGCCTCACGACCATCTCGTTCGATGCGGCGGCCGTGGGACGTATCGCGGGCGAACTGCTTTTGGGGCGGCTCTCGGGCACGCCGCGCGCCGAGCAGCGGCTCGCGGTCGATCTGTTCCTGGTCGAGCGCGGCAGCGTCTGAGCGTTGCGGCTTACGCGACGCTCTTGAGATCCTGCTGGATGGCCGCGAGCAGCGATTGCAGCGCAGCGCTGTTCACCGGCTTGGCCTCGGTGCCGGCTGGCTGAGCAGCGGGGCGCTGCGCAGCTTTCACGGGACGCTTCGGGAATGGCGGTGGCGCAGGCATTGCGGCCGGGGCGAATTCGCCCTCGTCCTCGGCGTGAACGAACTTGCCATGGATGACGTCGTCGCGACGGCCCATGATGAACATGGTCGCCCAATAGCCGACGGCCAGGAGGATGACGCAGAAAATACCAATCTCTAACATCGCAGCACCTAAAATATGCGCGATGATTCAATGCCTTCGTCCGGCCGTCAATGAACAGGCGGTCACACCCGCGGCTTTTGCGGGCAGGTGTGACCATTTGGTGACTCTTTCTTAACTATCTCCACGCGGCGTGTGGCCGCGGGGCCACGTGAGTCCCATTCCCTGTCGCCTAAAGCGCGATGAATGCTATCGCGCTTTAGGTCGTCGTTTGGGCATGATCTTTCCGGAAAACCGCTTCGCACTTTTCCGGATCATACCTAGGCCTTGTCCGGCCCGACCCGGACCAGCTGCTTGCCGAAATTGGCCCCCTTCAGCAGGCCCATGAAGGCGCCGGGGGCGCTTTCCAGGCCCTCGGTGACGAACTCCTTGTACTTGACCTTGCCGTCGCGAACCCAAGTGGACATGTCGCGCAGGAAGTCGCCGTGGCGGGCTGCGAAGTCTGAGACGATGAAGCCGCGGAAGGTCAGCCGCTTGGTCAGCGTCGCGCGCATCAGGCTGGCCGCCCATTTCGGCGGCTTGGCCTCGGTGTCGTTGTAATGGGCGATCAGGCCGCAAACCGGCACGCGTGCAAACGGGTTAAGCAGCGGGAATACCGCCTCGAACACCGCACCGCCCACATTCTCGAAATAGACGTCGATACCCCCAGGGCAGGCGCCCTTCAACCTGGCGCCGAGATCGGGATCGCGGTGATCGATGCAGGCATCGAAGCCGAGCTCCTTCACAACGTAGTCGCACTTGTCCTTGCCGCCGGCGATGCCGACCGCGCGGGCGCCCTTGATCTTGGCGATCTGCCCCACTGCCGAACCGACCGCGCCGGACGCACCGGCAACGACGACCGTCTCGCCCGGTTGCGGCTTGCCGATGTCGAGCAGGCCCGTATAGGCGGTCATGCCGGGCATGCCGAGCACACCGATCGAGGTCGAGATCGGCCCGAGCTTGGGATCGACCTTGATCAGGCCCTTGCCGTTCGAGATCGCATGGGTCTGCCAGCCCGAGCGGATGCGCACGATCTCGCCGACCGCGAAATCGGGATTGTTTGAGGCCGCGACCTCGCTGACCGCCTCGCCTTCCATCACGCCGCCGACCGGCACCGGAGCTGCGTAGGACGGCCCTTCGCTCATGCGCCCGCGCATATAGGGATCGAGCGACAGCCAGATCGTGCGCAGCAGGACTTCGCCCTGCCCTGGCGTCGGAACGGCGAATTCCTCCAGGCGAAAATCAGACGGCTTGGGTTCGCCGACGGGACGCGCGGCGAGAACGATGCGTTTGGCGCTATGTTGACCTTGGGCCATGGCTTCCTCCTTTTGTCGTTCGATATGGACGGAAGCGGAGGCAGGTAGCTGCGTCAACACAAAAGCGGTGGAGCGGTTGGCTCCTCGGCGCCGAGGGCGCGTCGGCGTCCAATCAAGGCCTATCGCCGATCAAGCTTGTTCAGATCCGTTGTTGCCGTTTCCAGCATTTTGTCCGACACGGCTCCCTTCATTCGGGTAGCCCGGCCATCCGCATGCCCTCCGAGGCGAGCGCGAAATCCTGCGGACGGCGGACAAGCAGCCAATCCTCCAAAACGCCGACCCGTAAAGTCCGATCCAGCCTGCGGACGTGGGCCATCGCTTCACGGGCGTCGTCCATCCGCCCGGCCAGCGCGTGGCTCGCCGCCATGAAGGCGGCCACCCGCAGGACGTTCGGCATCTGCCGCGACGCCCGCTGCAGTGACGCCACCGCCTCGTCGAAGCGGCGGCAATACAGATGTCCCATCGCGATCCCGGTCTGCATCTGAAATATCTCGGGGTCGAGCGGGCTGAGCCGCATGGCTCGACTGAAATAGTCGATCGCGCTGTCGTGTTCGCCCATCGAGATTCGTTGATACCCGCCGAGATACCAGATCGTCGACGAATTCGGATTGAGCACCAGCGCGCGGTCTACATGGGCGACGCAGGTGTCCAGATCGCCGCCGAAATGGGGCCATGCGTGGCCGCCACGGCACAATGCAACTGCGTCGTTCTTGTTCAGCGTCACCGCGCGCTGGCACAACCGCGCCGCCTCGGCGCCATCGGCGGCGCGGTCTGCGAGCCAGCGATTCATCTTGCGCCAGTAGAAGCACCACGCCGCCATGCCATAGGCCGCAGCAAAGTCCGGATCGCGATCGATCGCCCCGTAGAACAGCGGCAACGCCGCATCGATTCCGTCGCGGGTCGCGGTGTGGAATTGCGCCAGCCCGCGGAGATAATAGTCGTAGGCATCGAGGCTTTCGGTCGGTTTGCGCTTGGCGCGTTCGATTTCGGCGAGCTCGAGCTGCGGCGCAATCGCGCCGACGACGCTGGCGGTGATCTGGTCCTGCAGCTCGAAGATGTCGTCCATCGCGCTCTCGAATCGCTCAGCCCACAGATGAGCGCCGGTGGATGCGTCGATCAATTGCCCGGTGATGCGCACACGGCCAGCGGAGCGGCGCACGCTGCCTTCCAGCACGTAGCGCACGCCCAGTTCGCGGCCGATTTGCTTCACATCGACCGCGCGGCCCTTGTACGTGAAGCTGGAATTGCGGGCGATCACAAACAGCCAACGGATTCGCGACAGACCGAAGATGATGTCCTCGACGACCCCGTCAGCGAAATAGTCCTGAGCGGGGTCCCCGCTCAGGTTCAGAAACGGCAGCACTGCGATCGAGGGCCGGTCGGGTAGATCGAGCGCAGCAACCGGCTTCTCCGCCGACGGCACGATCGCGATGCGCTGATCGACCGCTACGTGCACCTCGCCGACAAAGCGGAACCCCTTGCGCGGAACGGTTCGAATCAGCCGCTGCCCCTCTCCACTGTCTTCCAGCGCTTTGCGCACAGCGTTGATGTGGCTGGCCAGCGTCGATTCCGAGACGATCCGCCCGCCCCAGACCGTGTCGAACAGATCGTTCTTGCTGACGACGTGGTCGCGGTTGCGCACCAGATACAGCAGCAGATCGAAAGCCTGCGGCGTGAGGCTGACCGCCCCGGAGTCCCGCCGCAACTCCCGCCGGTCCTCATCGAGGACATAGGCTTCGAAGGTGAACTGCACCACAAAGACCCTGATTGAAACCCGAGCGGCATCCCGCTCTCGGCGCACCCCAGCCGAGGCTGCTGCGCCCTGTTTGGACGAAACTGCAAGCAGATTTCAAGCGAAAACCAAGGGCGCTGCACGTCCATACCAAGGTCTTGGGCCGGATTCTGGCGCATCCTGCCGCCTCTGCAGCGAACGAGACGCGAGGGCACAATGAAGATCGTGGTGATCGGCGGCAGCGGCCTGATCGGTAGCAATGTGGTGCGCAGGCTTCAGGCCAAAGGCCACGAGGTGGTCGCGGCCTCGCCCTCCTCCGGCGTCAACACGCTGACCCGCGAGGGCCTCGCCGAAGCAGTCGACGGCGCACAAGTCGTGATTGACGTAGCGAACTCGCCGGCCTTCGACGACAAGACCGCGATGGATTTTTTCCGGACCTCCGGCCGCAACCTGCTGGCGGCCGAAACCGCCGCCGGGGTGAAGCATCATCTCGCGCTGTCGGTGGTGGGCACCGACCGACTGCCGACGAGCGGCTATTTTCGCGCAAAGCTCGTACAGGAAGAGCTCGTCCAAGCATCAAGCCTTCCATACACCATCCTGCGCGCGACGCAGTTCTTCGAATTCATCGACGCGATCATCGCGGGCGGCACCGAGAGCGATGTGATCCGGCTGTCGCCCGCGCATCTCCAGCCGGTCGCTGCCGACGACGTCGCGGCCGCACTGACCGAATTGGCGCTCGGTCCGCCCCGCAACCGCATAGTCGAGATCGCCGGACCCGAAAGGCGCGGCCTCGATGACTTCGCGCAGCAGGTTCTGGCCGCCAGGGGCGACACGCGCCGAGTGATCCCCGATATCCATGCCGACTATTTCGGCCTGATCCTGAACGATCAGTCACTGACGCCGGGCGACGAGCCGCAGCTCGGGCAGACCCGGCTCGCCGACTGGCTCCACAACTCTCTCCTCACCCCAAAGGACGCAAAACGATGAGCACGATCACCACCAAGGACGGCACCGAGATCTATTACAAGGACTGGGGCCAAGGCCCCGTCGTGACCTTCTCGCACGGCTGGCCGCTGAATGCAGACGCTTGGGACGGCCAGATGCTGTTCCTTGCCCAGCACGGCTTTCGCGTCGTCGCGCACGACCGGCGCGGTCATGGCCGCTCCAGCCAGGCCTCGGAGCACAACGACATGAACGGCTATGCGGACGATCTCGCCGCGGTGATCGAAGCGCTTGATTTACGGGACGCCACGCTGATCGGCCATTCCACCGGCGGTGGCGAGGTCGCGCGCTATATCGGCCGCCATGGTACCGGTCGCGTCGCCAGGGCGGTGCTGATCGCGGCGGTGCCGCCGATCATGCTGAAGACCGAAGCCAACCCGGAGGGCCTTCCGATCGAGGTGTTCGATGCCATTCGTGCAGGCGTCGCGGGCGACCGTTCGCAATACTACAAGGATCTGGCGATTGCCTTCTACGGCGCAAACCGGCCGGGTGCAAAAATCTCGCAGGGCACGCTTGACCAGTTCTGGCTGTGGAGCATGCAGGCAGGTGCCAAGAACGCCTATGAATGTGTCAAAGCTTTTTCGGCAACCGATTTCACCGAGGACCTGAAGAAGTTCGACGTGCCGACCCTGGTGCTGCACGGCGAAGACGACCAGATCGTGCCGGTCAAGGACTCCGCGCGCAAATCGGCGAAGCTGATCAAGGGCGCCAAGGACGTCTACTACCCGGGGGCCCCGCACGGCCTGACCGCCACCCATCAGGATCAGATCAACGCCGAGCTGCTGAGATTCATCCGGAGCTAGCGATCTCGTTCACCTGAATCGCAGATCTAAGCGAGAAAGACAGCAGCATGGACAAACCTGCCCACCGCACCCTCGCGGGCGTCGTCGTTCCCGACACTCCCATAGTTGATGCCGCAATCGAACATGCGCGGCAGCACTGCGCGCCGTATCTGTTCAACCACGTCGTCCGCTCGTGGCTGTTCGCGGCAAGGCTCGGACAATTGCAGAACGTGGCGCACGATGAGGAGGTGCTCGCGGTCGGCACCCTGCTGCACGACATCACGCTGAATGAAAGCTTCGCCGGACCGCGCCGGTTCGAAGTCGAAGGCGCGGACCTGGCGCGGCACTTTGCCGCCGAGCGCGGCTTCGACCAACGCCGCGCCCAGCTGATCTGGGACAGCGTCGCGCTGAACTCGACCCCGTCGATCGCTCTCTACAAGGAGAGCGAGGTTGCACTCGCCACAGCCGGCATCTGCTTCGACGTGATCGGGCTGCAATACGACGTCATTCCCGCCGCCGAAGTGTCGCGGATCGTCGCCGAATTCCCACGAATGCAGATCAAACGGCAATTTCGCCGCTGCTTCTGCCATATCGCAAGCACCAGGCCGGAAACAAGCTACGACAATTTCATCCGAGATTTCGGCGAGCGCTTTGTCGAAGGATACAGGGCGCCTTCGGTGGTTGATCTGGTGGATGCAGCGCCATTCGCCGAGTAGGATTGCATCTCAACCCCACCTGAGCGACCGCGACGACAAGCTTATCCGAAATCCGGTCGCGGGCCGCTCCGGTCGAACCAAGCACGGCAATATCTTATCGCGCGCAAAACGCGCGCGCGACCGAAGCGCCTAGCCCCCGCCCGGATAGTTCGGGCTCTCGCGCGTGATGGTGACGTCGTGGACGTGGCTTTCGCGCAGGCCCGCGCCGGTGATGCGGACGAACTGGGCCTTGTCGTGCAGCTCCTTCATGTCGCGTGCGCCGACATAGCCCATCGCGGCGCGCAAGCCGCCGGCGAGCTGGTGCATGACGTTGCCGACCGGGCCCTTGTAGGGCACCTGGCCCTCGATGCCTTCAGGCACGAGCTTGAGCGTGTCCTTGATGTCCTGCTGGAAGTAACGATCGGCCGATCCACGCGCCATCGCGCCGACCGAGCCCATGCCGCGATAGGCCTTGTAGGAACGGCCCTGCCACAGGAATACTTCGCCGGGTGTCTCGTCGGTGCCGGCGAGCAGCGAGCCGACCATGGCAATGTCGGCGCCGGCCGCGAGCGCTTTCGCAAGGTCGCCGGAATATTTGATGCCACCGTCAGCGATGACGGGGATGTCGGCCTTCTTCGCCGCGTCGACCGCATCCATGATCGCGGTGAGCTGGGGCACACCGACGCCGGCGACGATGCGCGTGGTGCAGATCGAGCCCGGGCCGATGCCGACCTTGATGCAATCCGCGCCCGCGTCTATCAGCGCCTGCGCGCCTTCCGTGGTCGCGACGTTGCCGGCGACCACCTGCACCGAATTGGACAGGCGCTTGATGCGGTTCACCGCCTGCAGCACGTGACGGGAATGACCGTGCGCGGTGTCGACGACGACGAGGTCGACGCCGGCATCGATCAGCCGCTCGGTGCGCTCGAAGCCGGTATCGCCGACCGTGGTGGCGGCAGCGACGCGAAGACGCCCCTGCCCGTCCTTGCAGGCGAGCGGATGGGCAACCGCCTTCTCCATGTCCTTCACGGTGATGAGCCCGACGCAGCGATATTGATCGTCGACGACCAGCAGCTTCTCGATGCGGTGCTGGTGCAGCATCCGCCGCGCCTCGTCCTGGTTGACGTTCTCACGGACCGTGACGAGCCCTTCGCGGGTCATCAGCTCGGAGACTTTTTGCCGGCGGTCGGTGGCAAAGCGCACGTCGCGGTTGGTGAGGATGCCGACCAGCTTGCCGGGCGTGTTCTTGCCGGCGCCGGTGACGACGGGAATGCCGGAGATGCCGTGATCGCTCATCAGCTTGAGCGCGTCGTCGAGCGTGGCGTCGGGGCTGATGGTGAGCGGGTTCACCACCATGCCGGACTCGTAACGCTTGACCTGCCGCACCTGGGCGGCCTGCCCTTCGGGATCGAAATTGCGGTGGATGACGCCGAGGCCGCCGGCCTGCGCCATGGCGATCGCCATGCGGGCCTCGGTGACGGTGTCCATGGCCGAGGCCATGATCGGGATGTTGAGCGGAATGGCGCGGGTGACCCGGGAGCGGATGTCGACCTCGCCGGGCATGACGTCGGACAGGCCCGGCTTCAACAGCACGTCATCGAACGTAAAGGCTTCGCGGATGCCCTGAAGTTGCACCGTGGCCATCTGCCAACTCCTTCCTGCGGCCTTGCCGCAAATGCTAATGGATGAGCGCCGCCCTCGGCGTCCCTTGCGGCAACGCCTTGAGAATCGGAGCCCATCGGTGGGGTTGACGCGGGTCGATAGCACGGCCGCGTGACGAATCAAAGCAATTCGGGCCGCTGGCCAGCCATGCACAGGGGTTTTTGGGCCTCCAGGCGGGGACAGCCCCATGCGCCAGCCCAACCCCGACCCGTCATTCCGGGGCGCGACGAAGTCGCGAACCCGGAATCCATCTCGCAGCAGCGCTGCGGCCCAATGGATTCCGGGCTCGCGCCAAGGGGCGCGCGCCGGAATGACGGCGGAGGGAGAAGGGACGCCCCCGGAATGACGGAAGACGGTCACACCGTTGTTACGCGGGATTTGGGTGCCATGCGTGGATCCGCAATGGTCGGCGGCGGACGGCGGTGATAAGCCGCAACTCCACCCCTCCTTCCGATTTCATTATCCTTATGGTCGACAAGCAACGCGTCATTCCGCTGATCGTGGCCACGGCTCTGTTCATGGAGAACATGGATTCGACCGTGATCGCCACCTCGCTGCCGGCGATCGCGGCCGACATCGGCACCAGCCCGCTGACGCTGAAGCTCGCGATCACCTCCTATCTGCTGTCGCTCGCGGTATTCATTCCCGCGAGCGGCTGGACCGCCGACCGGTTCGGCGCGCGGATGGTGTTCGCGATCGCGGTCGGTGTGTTCATGGTCGGCTCGGTCGGCTGCGCGCTCTCGACCTCGGTCACCGATTTCGTGTTCGCGCGCATCCTGCAAGGCATGGGCGGCGCGATGATGACGCCGGTCGGGCGCCTCGTGCTGCTGCGCTCGGTCGACAAGAGAGCGCTGGTCAATGCCATGGCCTGGGTGACGGTCCCTGCCCTGATCGGCCCGGTGATCGGCCCGCCGCTTGGCGGCTTCATCACGACCTATGCGTCCTGGCACTGGATCTTCCTGATCAACATCCCGATCGGGCTGCTCGGCATCTTCATGGCGCTGCGCTTCATCGATCCCATCAAGAGCGAGACGCGGGAGCCGTTCGATCTCTATGGCATGGTGCTCTCTGGGCTGGGGCTCGCAGGCATCGCCTTCGGCCTTTCCGTCGCCGGGCTCAATCTGCTGCCATGGAGCACGGTGGCAGCGCTGGTCGTGGGCGGAGCGATCTCGATGACGCTCTACGTCATCCACGCGCGGCGAACCGGATCGCCGGTGCTGGACTTCTCACTCCTGAAGCTGCCGACGCTGCGCGCAGCCGTGTTCGGCGGCTTCCTGTTCCGGCTCGGCATCGGCGCACTGCCGTTCCTGCTGCCGCTCCTGATGCAGATCGGCTTCGGCCTGTCGCCGTTCCATTCCGGCCTCGTGACCTTCGCCTCCTCGCTCGGGGCGATGGGCATGAAGACGCTGGCTGCGCGGATCATCCGCACGTTCGGCTTCCGCAATTTGATGACGGTGAACGCGATCATCAGCGCGTTCTTCCTCGGCGTCTGCGCGCTGTTCACGGTGACGACGCCGCTGCTCATCATCATGGTCATCCTGGTGGTCGGCGGCTTCTTCCGCTCGCTGGAGTTTACCGCGATCAACACGGTCGCCTATGCCGACGTCGAGACCGCGCAGATGAGCCGCGCCACCACCCTCGTCAGCGTCAACCAGCAGCTCGCGATCTCGGCCGGCGTCGCCGTCGGCGCGGCCTGCGTCGAGACCACGATGTGGTTCAGCCATGTCAGCGAGCTCAACGCCACCGTGTTCGCGCCCGCCTTCGTCGTGGTGGCGCTGACCTCGGCGGCATCGAGCTGGTTCTTCTGGCAGATGCCCGCGGACGCCGGCCACGAGATTTCGGGACGCAAGGCGGTGGAGATCGCGAGCCGCAAGGGTGCCGGCAAGGGCGCAGAGAAGGCCGCGGTCAAGGCGGCGTCCGAGGATACGCAGGACGTGCGGGATCAACGGCTGGGGTAGTATCGGTCTCGTCATTGCGAGCGCAGCGAAGCAATCCAGACCGTTTCCGCGGAGGGATTCTGGATTGCTTCGTCGCTTCGCTCCTCGCAATGACGGCGGCTACGCCGTTTCTCCGCCGCGAAATCCCGTCGCGAGCACGTAGCGCTCCGAGGAATCCTGCCGGCTCGCCGCCGGCTTGACGTGACGCACGGTGGCAAAATCGCGCTTGAGCTGGGCCAGCAGCTCGGCGTCGGCGCCGCTCTGGAACGTCTTTGCCAGGAAACTGCCGCCGGGTTTGAGCACGTCGCAGGCGAACGCGGCCGCGGTCTCGACCAGGCCGACAATGCGGAGCTGGTCGGTCTTGCGATGGCCGGTGGTGTTGGCGGCCATATCGGACATCACGACGTCGGCCTTGCCGCCGAGCATCGCGGTCAGCTTCTCCGGCGCGTCGTTGTCCATGAAGTCGAGCTGCGCGAAATCGACGCCGGGAATCTCCGGCATCTCCAGCAAGTCGATCGCGACGACCTTGCCCTTGCCTTCCGTGGAGCCGACGCGCTTGGCGGCGATCTGGCTCCAGCCGCCGGGCGCCGCGCCGAGATCGACCACGGCCATGCCGGGCTTGAGAAGCCGGAACTTGTCGTCCATCTCCAGCAGCTTGAACGCGGCGCGCGAGCGATAGCCCGCCGCCTTGGCCTTGGCGACATAGGGATCGTTGAGCTGCCGCTCCAGCCACAGCTTCGACGACAATTTGCGCTTGCCGCCGGTCTTGACCTTGGTCTTGACTTGGACGTGCAAGCGGCCGGTGGTGTCCTTGGCCATACTCACCAGCTCCTGAGCGCGCCGTCCTCGCGCATCATCTCGACCAGCATGCCCTCGCGCAAGCCGCGGTCGGCGACGCGCAGGCGCGGCAGCGGAAAGGCGCGGCGGATAGCGTCGAGGATGGCGCAGCCTGCCAGCACGAGATCGGCACGCTCGACGCTGATGCAGCTGTTGGCGGCACGCTCCTCGTAGCTCATGCCGAGCAGCTTGTTGATGGTCGCGGTTATGTCGGCATCGTTCATCCAGATGCTGTCGATGCGGCGGCGGTCGTAGCGCGCCAGATTGAGATGGATGCCGGCCAGCGTCGTCACCGTGCCCGACGTGCCGAGCAGGTGCATGTCGGCGAGATCGCGGCCGTGCTCCTCGGCGAACGGCGCGACGTGGTTTGCGACCTCCTGCTCCATCGCCGCATAGATCTCCGGCGTGACGTCACGCCCGCCGAACTGCTCGGCGAGCGTGACCACACCATAGGGGATCGACATCCAGGCTCTTATACGCGGGTCCGGGTTTTCCGGGTCGCGCTCGATGCGCACCAGCTCGGTGGAGCCGCCGCCGATGTCGAACAGGATCGCGCCGCGTCCCCTGGGATCGACCAGCGGCGAGCAGCCGAGCACGGCGAGTGCGGCCTCGGTCTCGCGGTCGATCACCTCGAGCTCGATGCCGGTCTCGGCCGCAACGCGGCTGCGGAAACCTTCCGCGTTCGAAGCCGCGCGGCAGGCTTCGGTCGCGATCAGCCGCAGCCGCCGCGCCTTCCGCAAATTGATCTTGTCGCGGCAGATGCTGAGCGCGGCGATGGCGCGCTCGATCGCGGCTTCGCTGATGCAGCCCGTGGCCGAGACGCCCTCACCGAGCCGGATGATGCGCGAGAAGGAATCGACCACGCGAAAGCCGTCCTGGGTCGGACAGGCGATCAGCAGCCTGCAATTGTTGGTGCCGAGGTCCAGCGCCGCATAGACGCCGGTTCCCGGCGCCTGCGCGCCGACGGCCGGATCGGTGGCCAACGCCACCGCCGCCATCGACCCCTCGAGCTCGCTATGCGGCGCATGGCCGTCGCGGAGCCGCGTGTGGTCATTCATACAAACTGTCTTTCCGCGGCCGGTCGGGCCGGTCTGGAATTGATTATTCGCCTGAAACATTAGCAGCGCGGCAGGCCTGCGCAACAACGCATCACATGGGACCATGTCCAATCGTGCGTTGTCGTGAACGGGGGTGGTGGGTTATCTGAGGGAGTCCGGTGCTCCGCTGCCGCGAAAATGCGCAAATACCGGCTTTTCAGGTCAATTCCCATGCAAGAACACACCAAATCGTCGACGCTTGAGAACGCTATTGCACTGCAAAAGTATGGCGTCGGGCAACCGGTCCGCCGCAAGGAGGACGACACGCTGGTGCGCGGCAAGGGCCGCTACACCGACGATTTCAACCTGCCGAACCAGGCCTATGCCGTGGTCGTCCGCTCGACCCATGCCCATGGCATCATCCGCGGCATCGGCCTCGATGCCGCCAAGGCGATGCCGGGCGTGGTGGGGGCGTGGACCGGGAAGGATCTCGATGCCGCCGGCTACGGCCCCTTCACCTGCGGCCTGCCGCTGAAGAGCCGCGATGGCTCGCCCCTGCTCCAGACCAACCGCCAGCCGCTGGCGACCGACAAGGTCCGCTTCGTCGGCGATCCCGTCGCGTTCGTGGTGGCGGAAACGCTGGCCCAGGCGCGCGACGCGGCCGAGGCGGTCGAGCTCGACATCGAACCGCTGCCGGCGGTGACCGACCCCGAGGCAGCCGCCAAGCCCGGCGCGCCGCAGCTCTATGACCACATCCCGAACAATGTCGCGCTCGACTACCATTACGGAGACATGGACAAGGTGAACGCGGCCTTCGCCAACGCCGCCCATGTCACCAAGCTCGACATCGAGAACACCCGTGTCGCCGTGGTCTCGATGGAGCCGCGCGTGGGGCTTGCCTCCTACGACAAGAAGACCGAGCGCTACACGCTTCAGGTGCCGACGCAGGGCGTCGCCGGCAATCGCGCCAATCTCGCGAAGAACCTGAAGGTGCCGAACGAGAAGGTGCGCATCCTCACCGCCAATGTCGGCGGCTCCTTCGGCATGAAGAACATCAACTATCCAGAGTACATGTGCATTCTGTATGCGGCGAAGGCATTGGGACGCCCGGTGAAGTGGCTGGACGAGCGCTCGACCAGCTTCCTCTCCGACAGCCACGGCCGCGCACAGAAGATCCACGCCGAGCTCGCGCTCGATGCCGAGGGGCACTTCCTCGCGGCAAAGCTGTCCGGCTACGGCAATCTCGGCGCCTACATCACCGGCGTCGCGCCTGGGCCGCTTTCGCTCAACACCGGCAAGAACTTCTCCAGCGTCTACCGCACGCCGCTGATGGCGGTCGACATCAAGGTGGTGCTCACCAACACCACGCTGATGGGGGCCTATCGCGGCGCCGGCCGGCCCGAGGCAAACTATTACATGGAGCGCCTGATCGACCGCGCCGCCGACGAGATGGGCATCAACCGGCTGACCTTGCGCAAGCGCAACTTCATCAAGCCGAACCAGATCCCGTTCGCGGCGTCCTCCGGCGTCACCTATGATAGCGGCGACTTCCAGGCCGTGTTCAACAAGGCGCTCGAAATCTCCGACCACGAGAACTTCGCCAAGCGCAAGAAGGAGAGCAAGAAGGCCGGCAAGCTGCGCGGCATCGCGGTCGGCTCCTATCTCGAGGTCACCGCGCCGCCGAGCCCCGAGCTCGGCAAGATCGTGTTCGACCCTGACGGCACCGTGCAGCTCATCACCGGCACGCTCGACTACGGCCAGGGCCATGCCACGCCGTTCGCGCAGGTGCTGTGCGAGCAGCTCGGCGTCCCCTTCGAGAGCGTGAAGCTCGTGCAGGGCGACAGCGACATCGTCCATACCGGCAACGGCACCGGCGGCTCGCGCTCGATCACCGCGAGCGGCCAGGCCATTGTGGGGGCCGCAAAGCTCGTCATCGAGAAAGGCAAGCGCGCCGCTGCACATATGCTGGAAGCATCCGAGGCCGATATCGAGTTTGCCGACGGCAGCTTTACGATCGCCGGCACCGATCGCAGCATCGACATCATGGAGCTCGCCAAGCGCCTGCATGACGGCAAGGTGCCGGAGGGCGTGCCTGACAGCCTCGATGTCGACCACACCAGCGATCCAGTCGCCTCGGCGTTCCCGAACGGCTGCCACGTCGCCGAGGTCGAGATCGACCCGGACACCGGTGTGGTGCAGATCGTGCGCTACAGCGCGGTCAACGATTTCGGCACGGTGATCAACCCGATGCTGGTCGCGGGCCAGCTCCATGGCGGCGTGGTCCAGGGCATCGGCCAGGCGCTGATGGAGCATATCCGCTACGACGAGAGCGGCCAGCCGATCACGGGCTCGCTGATGGACTACGCCCTGCCTCGTGCGGAGGACGTTCCCAACATGACGGTCGGCGATCACCCGGTGCCCGCCACCACCAATCCCCTCGGCAGCAAGGGCTGCGGCGAAGCCGGCTGCGCCGGCAGCCTGTCGACGGTGGTGAACGCGGTGCTCGACGCGCTGTCGGAGTACGGCATCAAGCACATCGACATGCCGCTGACCCCCGAGCGGGTGTGGCGCGCGATCCAGGATGCGAAGGCCAAGGCGGCGTAAGGGGGGCTCTTCCGCAGACGGTTGTTCGCCGCGTCCACACGCACAGCTGTCATCGCCCGACTTGATCGGGCGATCCAGTACTCCGAGGCAGTCGTGATTCATGGATGGGCCGCGGCGTACTGGATGCCCCGGTCAAGCCGGGGCATGACACCGCGTTTGTGGTGACAGGCTTGCCCGCGACCTACGCCGCCGCCTGCTCGCGCGGCTGGTAGATCGCGGTGTGCTGGCAATGCGCGAGCGGCGTCGTGCCGTTGGCGACAACAAGCGCATCGAGCTCGACGAAGCGGTGGCCCTTCTTCTCGTAGTTCGCAGCGACTTTTGCGCGCGCGGTGATCTCGTCGCCGGCCCGGGCGGCGGATAGCAGCTGCATGCGGCTGCCGACGTGGATCCAGGGACCCAGGATGGTGTTGTCGACCAGCACGCGGTTCATGACGCGCTGGATCAGGCCGGGATGGCCGAGCCCCTCGCGCGCAAAAATCGGATCGGTCTCCCTGACGTCAGTGAGATAATCGGCCGCATCCTGACCCGCCCAGCGGCGCGGCGTCGTGCCCAGCCATTTTCCGGTCTCGAACGTCGCCGGGCTGACCGGCTTTCGCTCGGCAATCGCGGGGACCTCGACATAGTCGCTCAACGACACCGCGGGCGCTGCCGCCGGCAGCGAAGCCGTCCCGGTGGCGCACAGCTCGGTGCGACTGAACACCTCGATGGTCAGCAGGCCCTCGTGCTCGGTCGCATCGACATCGGCGGTCTCGCCGTCATAGACCGGCTTGATGAAGCGGGCCTCGACCAGCCCGCGAGACAGGAAATCACGGCCCCAGCGCGCGATCGGCACGTGCATCATGTAGGCGAAGACGTCGACGCCGGGGACCAGCCCGCCGGAAAAGCCGAAGCGGCGCGCCACATTGTCATCGTGCATCTTGTTTTCGGATTGCTTGGCGGTGTTGTAGGCCTCGACGCGGTAGGTTTCGAGCCGGTTCGGCATGGCTTGGCTTCCCATATTCTTATTGTTTCAGGAGCGATCGTAGGGCCTGAGGAACTGGGGTCAATCCCCTCGCCTTTGCGGCCCGAATGGGGTACCACGCGGCGAATGACCGACACTCCCACCCGCATCTATGTCGATGCCGACGCCTGTCCGGTGAAGGACGAGATCTACCGTGTCGCGCTCCGGCACGGTGTGCCCGTGAGCGTCGTTGCCGGCAATTTCATTCGCGTCCCGCAGGACCCCTTGATCGAGCGCATCGCCGCAGGCGCCGGCATGGACGCCGCGGACGACTGGATCGTGGAGCGCGTCAGGCCCGGCGACGTCGTCGTGACGTCGGACATTCCGCTGGCCAGCCGCTGCGTCAAGGCGGGCGCCGACGTGATCGCCCCGAACGGCAAGCCTTTCACCGAGGAGTCGATCGGCATGACGCTGGCGGTGCGCAATCTGATGACGGATCTGCGTTCGGCGGGCGAAGTCACCGGCGGCCCGCGCTCGTTCTCGCCGCGAGACCGCTCCGCGTTCCTCTCGGCGCTCGACCAGACGCTGCGCCGGATCCAGCGCCGCCGCGCAGATCAGGCCGCAACGGGCCAAGGTTAGCCATGGCCCCGCCGCTGATCCAACTCAAAGATATCAGGCTGACCTTCGGCGGCACGCCGCTGCTGTCGGGCGTCGAGCTCAACGTCGCGCCATCCGAACGGGTCTGCCTGATCGGCCGCAACGGCTCCGGCAAGTCGACGCTGCTGAAGATCGCGGCCGGCATTGTCGAGCCGGACTCCGGCACGCGGTTCGTGCAGCCGGGCGCAACGGTGCGCTACCTGCCGCAGGAGCCGGATTTCGGCGCGCACAAGACCACGCTGGCCTATGTCGAGTCCGGGCTCGCGCCGGGGGACGACCAGCACCAGGCGCGCTATCTCCTGGAGCAGCTCAGCCTCACCGGCGAGGAGAACCCGCACGACCTCTCCGGTGGCGAGGCGCGCCGCGCCGCGCTGGCCTTCGTGCTGGCGCCCTCGCCCGACATTCTGCTGCTGGACGAGCCGACCAACCATCTCGATCTCGCCACCATCGAGTGGCTCGAGCAGGAGCTCGACGGCCGCCGCAGCGCGCTCGTCATCATCAGCCATGACCGCCGCTTCCTCACCAATCTGTCGCGCTCCACCGCCTGGCTCGACCGCGGCCGGATCAAGCAGATCGACCGCGGCTTTGCCTCGTTCGAGGCCTGGCGCGACGAGGTGCTCGCGGAAGAGGAGCGCGACCAGCACAAGCTCGACCGCAAGATCGTCGACGAGGAGCACTGGCTGCGCCACGGCGTCTCCGGCCGCCGCAAGCGCAACGTCAAGCGGCTCGCCAATCTACATGCGCTGCGCGCCCAGCGCCGCAACTATCGCGGCACGGCCGGCAGCGCCAACCTCGCAGCCAGCGAAGCCGAGCAGTCCGGCAAGCTGGTGATCGAGGCCAAGGGCATCACCAAGGCCTTCGGCGAGCGCAAGATCGTTGAGAATTTCTCGACCCGCATTCAGCGCAGCGACCGGCTTGGCATCATCGGGCCCAACGGCGCCGGCAAGACCACGCTGGTCAATCTTCTAACCGGCGGCGCAGAGCCGGATTCCGGAACGGTGCGCCTCGGGGCCAATTTGGAGATAGCGACGCTCGATCAGCACCGCGAAAGCCTCGATCCTAAATCGACGCTGGCCGAAGCACTCACCGGCGGCCGCGGCGACCAGATCATGGTCGGCGGCAAGCCGAAGCACGTCGTCGGTTACATGAAGGACTTCCTGTTCGCGCAGGAGCAGCGCGGCACCCCGGTGGAAGTGCTCTCGGGTGGCGAGCGCGGCCGGCTGATGCTGGCGCGCGCGCTGGCAAAGCCGTCGAACCTCCTGGTGCTGGACGAGCCGACCAACGACCTCGATCTCGAGACGCTCGACGTGCTCGAGGAGATGCTCGGCGACTACGAAGGCACGGTGATCCTCATCAGCCACGACCGCGACTTCCTCGACCGCGTCGTCACCTCGGTGATTGCGCCGGAGGGGAGCGGCAAGTGGATCGAATATGCCGGCGGCTACAGCGACATGCTGAGCCAGCGCGGTGCGGACCTCAAGCGCGAGGCGGCGAAGGCGCAAGCTCCCGTGGAGAAGAAAGAGGAGCGCGCCGCCGCTCCCTCCTCCGCGCCCAAGCGGAAGCTGAGCTTCAACGAGAAGCACGCGCTGGAAACGCTGCCGAAGAAAATGGAAACGCTCCACGCCGATATTGCAAGATTGCAGCGCGTGCTCGACGATCCCAATCTCTATGCGAAAGATCGCAAAAAGTTCGACGACACGTCGGCCGCGATCGCCAGGGCGCACGAAGAACTGTCTGCCGCCGAAGAGCGCTGGCTCGAACTCGAAATGCTCCGTGAAGAAATTGAACAGGCTTGACTTGTAGGATGGGTAGAGCGCAGCGAAACCCATCGCGTAACGAGAAATGGTTCTGATGGGTTTCGCTTCGCTCTACCCATCCTACAGGACCGAAAATAGAGAGATCACATGACTACTCCCCTCGCCGCCAAAATCGCCCGCGAATACGGCACGCCCTGTGCCGTCATCGACATGGACAGGGTCGAGCGCAACATCGCGCGGATCCAGAAGGCCTGCGACGATGCCGGGATCGCCAATCGCCCCCACATCAAGACGCACAAGAACCCGACCATCGCCAAGATGCAGGTCGCGGCCGGCGCCAAGGGCATCACCTGCCAGAAACTGGGCGAAGCCGAGATCATGGCCAATGCCGGCATCGACGACATCCTGATCAGCTACAATCTGCTGGGCGACGAGAAGATGGCGCGCCTCGGCGCGTTGCAGGCGAAGGCCAACATGACGGTGGCTGCCGACAATTCAACCGTCGTCGCCGGCCTGCCCAAGGCGGCTGCGGCGTCAGGCCGCCCGCTCTCGGTCGTGGTCGAGTGCGATACCGGGCGCAAGCGCGCAGGCGTCGAGACCCCGGCCGAGGCCATTGCGCTGGCGCGCGAGATCGCGGCCTCCAAGGGACTCGCGTTCGCCGGCTTCATGCTGTATCCGACCGAGACCGGCTGGGCTGAGGCGCAGAAATTCTACGACGAGGCGCTGGCCGGCGTGCGCGCGCACGGGCTCGACGCCAAGATCGTCTCGACCGGCGGCACGCCGAACCTCGTCAACATCGGCAAGCTTAAGGGCGGTACCGAGCACCGCTTCGGCACCTACATCTACAACGATCGCATGCAGGTCGCCGCAGGTTCGGCGACCTGGGATGATTGCGCACTGCACATCTATTCGACGGTGGTGAGCCGCGCCGCGCCCGAGCGCGGCATTCTGGACGCCGGCTCGAAGACGCTGACCACCGACACCGGCGGGCTCGACGGCCACGGCCTGATCCTGGAGCATCCCGAGGCGAGGATCGCGAAGTTCGCTGAGGAGCACGGCTTCCTCGATCTCTCCCGCAGCAACACAAGGCCCAATGTCGGCGACGTCGTCCGCATCGTGCCGAACCATGTCTGCGTCGTCGTCAACATGATGGACGAGGTGGTGATGGTGCGCGGCGAGGAGATCATCGGCACGCTGCCGGTGGCGGCGCGGGGCAAGCTGCGGTAGGCGGTTCGCGCGCCGTTCCCACGGCCGTCTTTGCGAGGAGCTCTTGCGACGAAGCAATCCAGACGAGCTCCGAGGAGGGTTTCTGGATTGCTTCGCTGCGCTCGCAATGACGAGGGTTTAGCGTTTGACCCACTCCAGCACGCCTCTGCCCGCCGCAGCCCCGGTCGCGAACGACGCCTGCAAGAGATAGCCGCCGGTTGGCGCCTCCCAATCCAGCATCTCGCCGGCGACAAACACGCCCGGCAGCTTGCGCAGCATGAAGTGCTCGTCGAGCTCGTCGAACGAGATTCCGCCTGCCGTCGAGATCGCGCGATCGATCGGCGCTACGCCGGTGAGCTGAACCGGAACGGCGTTGACCAGATCTGCGAGCTCCGCCGGCGAGAACGCGGCCAGCGGGCGGCCGGCGGCAATGGCGGCTTCCTGCATCAGGCCGATGCCGACCGGCGACAATTGCGCCGCCTTGCGCAGGAAGTTCGCCAGCGATTGCTTGCCGCGCACGCCTGACAGCCGCGTGGTCAGCGCAGCGGCGTCGAGATCGGGCCGCAACGCGATCATCAGCGTCGCCTGCCCGAGATTCAGCACGGCCTCGCGCAGTTCCGCCGACAACGCGTAGATCGCGCCGCCTTCGATGCCGCTGCGGGTGATCATCGCCTCTCCGCGCACCGTGTGCGCGCCAATCGTCAGCGCCACGCCCTTCAGCGGCTGGCCTTCGAAACGGTCGCGGAACAGTTTGGACCAAGCGGCCGTGAAGCCGGAATTGGCCGGCCGCAGCTTCGAGATGGCAATGCCCTTTGCGGCGAGAATGTCGACCCAGCGTCCGTCCGAGCCGAGCCGCGGCCAGCTCGCGCCGCCGAGGGCGAGCAGAGTGGAGTTCGCTTCGATCGCGGAGACACCTTCCGGCGTCCGAAAGACCAGCCGGCCTTCGCCATCCCAGCCGATCCAGCGATGGCGAAACGCAAAGCGGACGCCGGCGGCGTCGAGCCGCCGCAGCCAGGCGCGCAACAAGGGCGAGGCCTTGAACGCCTTGGGAAACACGCGTCCGCTGCTGCCGACAAAGGTCGGCTCGCCCAGCGCCTCGCTCCAGGCGCGCAGCGCATCCGGCGAAAATGCCTCGACCGCCGCTTGCAGCTTCGGTGCGGCCTCGCGGTATCGCGTCATGAACTGCGGCAGCGGCTCGCTGTGGGTGAGATTGAGCCCGCCTCGGCCGGCCATCAGGAATTTGCGTCCCGCGGACGGCATCGCATCGTAGACGGTGACGCGGGCGCCGCCTTGCGCCAGCACCTCCGCCGCCATCAGCCCGGCGGGGCCGGCACCGATGACGGCGACGTCGGTCAGAGCTTGATCCCCGCCCGCGCCGCGGCCTGCGCGACGTATTTCTGCGTCTGCTCGAATGCGCCCGCCAGCGCCCTGGCCTTCGACATGTCGCTGATCTCGGCGAAATGGGCGGCGATCGCATCCGGCGTCCACTCGCTCTCCGGCAAGTTGATGCCTTCGCTCTCCAGGATCTTGATCACCGCAAACGAGCCGGCGCCGGCGCCCATGATGGTGCGGGTCGGCGCATCCTCGCTCAGCATGTACTCGACCGCGGGCGTGATCGCGTTCGGCTTCATCAGTTGCAGCGCCTGCGGCGGCAGCAGCTCCTCGGTCATGCGCGTCGCCGCGGTCGGTGAGATGATGTTGACGCGGATGTCGTTCTTGCGGCCCTCCTCGGCGAGCACGTTCATCAGGCCGACCATGCCGGATTTCGCGGCGCCGTAATTGGCCTGGCCGAAATTGCCGTAGAGACCGGAGGACGACGTCGTCAGCACGATGCGGCCGTAATTGCGGTCGCGCATGCCGGCCCAGGCTGCCTTGCAGCAATAGAAGGTGCCGACGAGATGCACGTCGAGCACCTTCTGGAAATCGGCCACCTCCATCTTGCCGAACGACTTGTCGCGCAGGATGCCGGCATTGGCGCACAAGAGGTCGACGCTGCCCCACTCCTTGGTGGCGCGCTCGACCATGGCGGTAACCTGCTCGAAATTGGAGACGTCGGCGCCGTCGGCCATCGCGGTGCCGCCGGCTTTGCGGATCTCCTCGACCACGGCCTCGGCCGGCGACAGCGAGCCGCCGCTGCCGTCGCGCGCGCCGCCGAAATCGTTGACCACGACCTTGGCGCCGCGGCTCGCCAGCCCCAGCGCATGCGCCTTGCCGAGACCATTGCCCGCGCCGGTGACGATGGCGACGCGTCCGTCGAACCTGATTGCCATGAGTAAAGTCCTTGTTCTTCCTTCCTTCTCCCCTTGTGGGAGAAGGTGGCGCGAAGCGCCGGATGAGGGGTTGCTTCGGCAGGCGAGTCCGCGGAGAGAGACCCCTCACCCGGCTTCGCGTTCCGCGAGGCCACCCTCTCCCACAGGGGGAGAGGGTGATATTCGCGTAAATTCGTCAGGCTTTTGAGCAGCGATGGGTTGCCGGGTCAAGCCCGGCAACGACGCCTCAGATCAAGCGAAATAGATCAACCCAAGCCAGTCGGCGACCAGCGCCGGCTTGTCCTCGCCCTCGATCTCGACCGTGACGTTGGTGCGGGACTGCAATTCGTTCGGCTTGCGGAGCTTGGCTTCCGCCAGCACGAAGCGGCCGCGCACGCGCTTGCCTGAGCGCACCGGCGAGATGAAGCGCAGCCTGTCGAAGCCGTAATTCACGCCCATCGTGGTGCCCGCGATCACGGGCATCACCTCGTAGGACATGATCGACAGCAGCGACATCGTGAGAAAACCGTGCGCGATGGTGGTGCCGAAGGCGGTCTCCTTCTTCGCGCGGTCCGGATCGACGTGGATGAACTGGTGATCCTCGATCACGTCGGCATAGCTGTCGATCCGCGGCTGGTCGATCAGATGCCACGACGATACGCCGATCTCCTTGCCGACCATGGCCTGATAGGCCTCGAGCGTAACAGGCGGCTTCTTCCAGACTTCGTTCACTTAGGTCTCACTCCGTGTCTTCGCCAGCTCCGGAAAATCCTCCTCGCGGAATTCCCGGCCGCGCAAGGGATCGCCCCGATCATCGTCGCGTTCGAGCCGTCGTAGCTGGACGCGGCGGATCTTGCCAGAGATGGTCTTCGGCAGCTCGGTGACGATTTCGAGGCGGCGGATGCGCTTGAACGGCGCCAGGCGCGCGTGCAGGTGCCTGAAGATTGACAGCGCGGTTTCCGGCGAGCGTTCTGCACCCGCGGTCAGCAGCACGAACGCCTTGGGGATCGCGAGCCGGATTGGATCCGGGCTCGGCACCACCGCAGCTTCCGCGACGAGCTCGTGCTCGAGCAACACGCTCTCCAGCTCGAACGGGCTGATGCGATAGTCGGAGGATTTGAAGACGTCGTCGGAGCGGCCGACGAAGGTCAAGTAGCCGTCCTCGTCCGCGAAAACGACGTCGCCACTGCGATAGAGCGCGCCTGCGGCGCCGGACAATTTGCCGTCGTCGCCCTGATAGCCCTGCATCAGGCCCGCGGGGCGGTCGGCGCCGAGCACCAGCGTCACCTCGCCCTCCTTTGCGGGATGGCCGTCGGCATCGCTGATCTGCACGCGATAGCCCGGCAGTGGCCGGCCCATCGAGCCGATCTTGATCGGCTGCCCCGGCGAATTGCCGGCGAGCGCAGTGGTTTCGGTCTGGCCGTAGCCGTCGCGGATGGTGATGCCCCAGGCGGCCTGCACCTGGTCGATCACTTCGGGATTGAGCGGCTCGCCGGCGCCGCAGACCTCGCGAAGCGCCACCTTGAAGGAGGCCAGGTTCTCCTGGATGAACAGCCGCCACACCGTTGGCGGCGCGCACAGCGTAGTGACGCCGCAGCGGCCGATGGTGGCGAGCAGCGCCTTGGCGTCGAAGCGCGGCTGGTTCACCACGAACACGGTCGCACCGGCATTCCACGGCGCGAAGAAGCAGCTCCAGGCGTGCTTGGCCCAGCCGGGCGAGGAGATGTTGAGATGGACGTCGCCGGGCTTCAGCCCGATCCAGTACATCGTCGAGAGATGGCCGACCGGATAGCTGCGCTGGCTGTGCCGAACGAGCTTTGGTTTTGCCGTGGTGCCCGAGGTAAAATACAGCAGCATCGGATCGTCGGCATTGGTCGGACCGTCGGGCGCGAAGCTTTCGGAAGCTTTTGCTGCTTCGTCATATGCAAGCCAACCGTCGGAGCCCGCGCCGACGACGATGCGAACGACATTCTCGGCGCCTAGGCTCGTGAATTTCGCGACCTGGTCCTGCGCGGCGACCACCGCCCTCGCCTTGCCGCGCTCGAGCCGGTCGCGCAACTCGTCGGCGGTGAGCAGCGTCGTGGCGGGAATGACGACCACGCCGAGCTTCATCGCCGCAAGCATCGTCTCCCACAGCGGAACCACATTGCCGAGCAGCAGCAGGAGATGATCGCCGCGCCGGAGGCCCTGCGCGCGGAGGAAGTTCGCGACCTGGTTGGAGCGGCGCGACAGCGCCGCGAAGGACAGCTTCGTCTGCTTGTCCTGCGCGGCATCGACGATCCAGAGCGCGGGCCGATCCTTGCTGTCCGCATCGGCCGCGAGCTCGGCGTCGAACCAGTCGAGCGCCCAGTTGAAATGAACCGGATCCGGCCAGCGGAAACCTTTGACCGCTGCCTCGTAGTCCGTACGGTGTTGCAGAAGGAACGCGCGTGCTTCCTGGAATGTGGTCATCAAGCTTTCCCGGCTAAACTCCTAACGTGCTGGATAATTCCGGAAAAATCCACCCCGCCCTGGCCGGCTGCGTCGAAAGACTGATAGATCTCCTGCGCATGCTTGCCGAGCGGCGTCGCCGCCCCCGCGGCCTTGGCCGCATCCTGCGCCAGGGTGAGGTCCTTCACCATCAGCGCCGAGGCAAAGCCCGGCTTGTAATCGTTGTTGGCCGGCGAGGTCGGCACCGGGCCCGGCACCGGGCAATAGGTCGTGAGCGACCAGCACTGGCCGGACGAGGTCGAAGCGACATCGAACAGCGCCTGATGCGAGAGCCCGAGCTTCTCACCGAGCGCGAAGGCTTCGCTCACCGCGATCATGGAAATGCCGAGGATCATGTTGTTGCAGATCTTTGCGGCCTGGCCCGCTCCGCCGCCGCCGCAATGCACGATCTTCTTGCCCATGTTCTCGAGCACGGGCTTTGCCGCGGCAAATGCCTTTTCCTCGCCGCCGCACATGAAGGTGAGCGTCGCGCCCTTGGCACCGCCCGTGCCGCCGGAGACCGGCGCATCGACCGAGAGCACACCGTGCTTGGCGGCGAGCGCGTGCGCGGCCCGCGCGCTTTCAACGTCGATGGTGGAGCTGTCGATGATCAGCGCACCCTTGGTCATGGCGGGCACGACCTCGTTCCAGACGCCGAGCACATGCTTGCCTGCGGGCAGCATGGTGACGACGACATCGGCGCCCTTCACCGCGGCGGGGGCGCTGTCGGCGATGCTGGCGCCATCGGCCTTGGCCTGATTGCGCGAGGCTTCGACGAGATCGAACGCCACCACCTTGTGGCCGGCCTTGACGAGGTTGGCAGCCATCGGGCCGCCCATGTTGCCGAGACCGATGAATGCGATCGTGGCCATTGTCGTTTCCTCCGCTGTCGCGTTGTTAGTTGAACTTCAGCTCGTCCGCGCCGATCTCGGCGAGATACGGCGCAAGCATGTTCGGCGTCACATCCTCGATCCGCGGCGGCGACCAGGTGGGGTTGCGGTCCTTGTCGATCACGGCGGCGCGCACGCCCTCGCGGAAATCGTCGCTGCGAAACACTTCCAGCGCGGCGCGGTATTCGCGCACCAGGCACTCTTCCAGGCTCGATCCGCGCGCCAGCCGCAGCAGCTTGAGCGTCACCACCATGCCGCGCGGCGATTTTTCGTTCAGCGTCTTCAGCGTGGCCAGCGCGAACTCGGAACCATCGCGCTTCAGCGCAGCGAAGATGTCCTCCATGCGGTCGAAGCCGAACAACACGTCGATGACGGGTTCCCTGGCGGCGACCGGCCCCGCAGTCTCGCCGGTGGCGAAGCCTTCGATGAGCTTGCTGACATCGGCAGCGGTCGCACCCGAGCGCACCTTCATCAGCGCCTCGCGCAGCTCCGGCAATCTTGCCGACGGCACGACCCAATCGGCAAACTTCGCATGGATCGCATCCGGCCCGTTCATGGTCTGGCCGGTCAGCCCGAAATAGGTGCCGATCTCGCCAGGTGAATGCGATAGCAGATAGGTGCCGCCGACATCGGGGAAGAAGCCGAGGCCGACTTCGGGCATCGCAAGCTTGGTGCGATCCGTGACGACACGATGGCTGGCATGGGCCGACAAACCGACGCCGCCGCCCATCACGATGCCGTCCATGAAGGCCACATAGGGTTTTGGAAACTTCTTGATCCGGGCATTGAGGATATATTCCTCGCGCCACAGGATCTTGCCGAGGTCGCCCTTGACCTTCGAGCTTTCCCAGAGCGTGCGGATGTCGCCACCGGCGCAGAGGCCGCGCTCGCCGGCGCCTTCGAGCAGGATCACGGCGACGGCGGGATCGGCCTCGAACCGGTCGAGCGCCTTCTCGATGTCGCGAAACATCTCGAGCGTCACCGCATTGATCGCCTTGGGACGATTGAGCCTGATGATGCCGGCCGCGCCCTCGACACGGGCGACGAGATCGCCCGCTTCCACTCCGCTCATCGTGCGCCCTCGATCAGTTTGCGCGCCACGATGAGCCGCATGATTTCATTGGTGCCTTCGAGGATCTGATGCACGCGCAAGTCGCGCACGATCTTCTCGATGCCATATTCACTGAGGTAACCGTAGCCGCCGTGAAGCTGCAGCGCGTGGTTGGCGACCTCGAAGCCGACATCGGTGCCGAAACGCTTGGCCATCGCGCACAGCATGGTGGCGTCGGGGTCCTTGCGGTCCAGCGCTGCCGCGGCACGCCACAGGAAGGTGCGCGCGGCCTCGAGCTCGATCGCCATGTCGGCGAGGCGGAATTGCAGGGCCTGGAATTCGTCGAGACGTTTGCCGAACGCCTTGCGCTCCTTCATGTAGGCGCGCGCCTTGTCGAGCGCGGTCTGAGCACCGCCGAGCGAGCATGCCGTGATGTTGAGGCGGCCGCCGTCGAGACCCGCCATCGCGATCTTGAAGCCTGTGCCCTCCTCGCTCAGGCGATTGGCCACAGGCACGCGGGCGTTCTCGAACATCACAGCGCGGGTCGGCTGTGCGTTCCAGCCCATCTTGCGCTCATTGGCGCCAAAGGAGACGCCGGGTGTCTTGCCGTCGATGACAAGGGTCGAGATGCCGCTCGGCCCGTCGCCACCGGTACGCACCATCGCGACCAGAACGTCGGTGCCGCCGGCGCCGGAGATGAACTGCTTCTGGCCGTTGAGCACATAATGATCGCCGTCGCGCACCGCGCGGGTGCGGAGCGCTGCCGCATCCGAGCCGGCACCCGGCTCGGTCAGGCAGTAGCTCGCGATCAGCTCCATGGTGCAGAGCTTCGGCAGCCATTGGTGGCGCTGGGTGTCGCTGCCGAAGGCATCGATCATCCAGCTCGCCATGTTGTGGATCGAGATGAAGGCCGAGGTCGTCGGGCAGCCCGTCGCCAGCGCCTCGAAGATCAGCGCCGCGTCGAACCGCGTCATGGCGGAGCCGCCAACATCCTCGCGAATGTAGATGCCGCCCATGCCGAGCGCTGCGGCTTCGCGCATGACGTCGACGGGGAAATGCTTCTCCTCGTCCCAGCGCAGCGCGTGCGGCGCGATCTTTTCCGCCGCAAACGCCAGCGCCATATCGCGAAGGACGACCTGATCCTCGTTCAGAGCGAACTGCATGCCGGCTGCTCACTGTTCTCGTCATTGCGAGGAGCGAAGCGACGAAGCAATCCAGTATGTCCGGAGAAAGTCTGGATTGCTTCGCTGCGCTCGCAAGGACGGGCTGGGCTACAGCCTTACTTCATCAGCGGGATCGAGAACTCCGCGCCTTCCTTGACGCCCGACGGCCAGCGCGAGGTCACCGTCTTGGTCTTGGTGTAGAAGCGGATCGAGTCGGGGCCGTGCTGGTTGAGATCGCCGAAGCCCGACTTCTTCCAGCCGCCGAAGGTGTAATAAGCGATCGGCACCGGGATCGGAACGTTGATGCCGACCATACCGACGTTGACCCTGGCCGCGAAGTCGCGCGCGGCATCGCCGTCGCGGGTGAAGATGGCAACGCCGTTGCCGTAGTCGTGCTCGGACGGTAGCGCCAGCGCCTCCTTGTAGTCGTGCGCACGCACGACCGAGAGCACGGGGCCGAAGATCTCTTCCTTGTAGATCCGCATGTCCTTGGTGACGTTGTCGAACAGCGAACCGCCGAGATAGAAGCCGTTCTCGTAGCCCTGCATCTTGAAGCCGCGGCCGTCGACTGCCAGCGTCGCACCTTCCTTGATGCCGATATCGATGTAGTTCTTGACCTTCTCGACGGCCTCGCGCGTGACCAGCGGACCGTAATCGGCGGACGGATCGATCGACGTGCCGATCTTCAAGGATTCGACGCGCGGGATCAGCTTTTCCATCAGGCGGTCGGCGGTGGACTTGCCGACGGGGACCGCGACGGAGACGGCCATGCAGCGCTCACCGGCGGAGCCGTAGCCGGCGCCGATCAGCGCGTCGACGGCCTGGTCCATGTCGGCGTCGGGCATGACGATGGCGTGGTTCTTGGCGCCGCCGAAGCACTGGCAGCGCTTGCCGGTCTGGGCGGCGCGCTCATAGATGTACTGCGCGATCGGCGTCGAGCCGACGAAACCGATGGCCTTGATATCGGGATCGTCGAGGATGGCGTCCACGGCTTCCTTGTCGCCGTTGACGACGTTGAGGATGCCGGCCGGCAGCCCGGCCTCCATCATCAATTCGGCGAGCTTCATCGGCACGCCGGGATCGCGCTCGGAGGGCTTGAGGATGAAAGCGTTGCCGCAGGCGATCGCGGGCGCGAACTTCCACATCGGGATCATCGCCGGGAAATTGAACGGCGTGATGCCGGCGACGACACCGAGCGGCTGGCGCATCGAATAGATGTCGATGCCGGGGCCGGCGCCTTCGGTGTACTCGCCCTTCATCAGATGCGGGATGCCGCAGGCGAACTCGACGACCTCGAGGCCGCGCTGGATGTCGCCCTTGGCATCGGGCACGGTCTTGCCGTGCTCGCGCGCGAGCAGCTCGGCGAGCTTGTCGTAATCGCGCTGGATCAGCTCCAAGAATTTCATCATGACGCGGGCGCGGCGCTGCGGGTTGGTCGCGGCCCATTCGGGCTGTGCGGCGCGCGCGTTCTCGACGGCGGCGCGGACCTCGGCCTTGGACGCCAGCGCCACCTTGGCCTGAACGTCACCGGTCATCGGCTCGAAAACGTCGGCGGTGCGGCCAGAGGTGCCCTTGACCTCCTTGCCACCGATGAAATGTCCGATTGAACGCATGGAATGGTCTCCTTCAGGCCGAGCGTGGTCGCTTTGACAAAACCTATTGACCTGCATTTTATAGGATTCAAGTCTGAGATAATGCACCATAGATGTGCGAAAATGCTGGATCAAGGCGCTATCGATTGGGACGACTTTCGCTTCGTGCTGGCCATCGTGCGGGGCGGCTCGGTGTCGGCTGCGGCAAAACAGCTGGGGGTCGACCATGCCACCGTGATCCGCCGCGTGGACCGGCTGGAGAAGCACCTCTCGGCCAAGCTGTTCGACCGGCGCAAGACCGGCTACCTCCTCACCGAGGCCGGCCAGCGCGTCGCCGACAGCGCCGAAACCATGGAATCGACCATCGTCGCCAATCAGGAGCAGGTCGGCGGCTCCGTGGCGCGGCTGACCGGGACGGTGCGGATCGGTGCCCCTGACGGCTTCGGTACCGCCTTCCTGGCGCCGCGGCTGGCGCCGTTCGCGGATCGCTATCCCGATCTCGATTTGCAACTTGTGGCCACCGCGCGGCTGTTCAGCCTCTCCAAGCGCGAGGCCGACATCGCCATCAGCCTGACCATGCCCAAGGAAGGCCGCATCGTCGGCCGCAAGCTGCTCGACTACCGCCTCGGGCTCTACGCAGCCCCCACCTATCTCGACCGCTTCCCTGAGATCACCGCGCGGCAGGACCTGACGCAGCACCGCTTCGTCGGCTACATCGAGGAACTCCTGTTCACGCCGGAGCTCGACTATCTGCCGCAGGTGTCGCCGCGGATCTCGGCGCGCTTCCGCAGCGCCAATCTGATCGCCCAGCTCAACGCCACGCTTTCAGGCTTCGGCATCGCGGTGCTGCCGCATTTCATGGCGAGCGACTATCCGCAGCTCGTGGCCGTGCTGCCCAACGAGATCTCGATCACGCGGACATTCTGGATGCTGATGCACGCCGACAGCAAGGACCTGGCGCGGATCAGGGCCGTGGCGGATTACATCAGCGAGATCGTGGAGCGCGAGCGGGCGTTGTTTGCAGGGCGCTAGCGTCTAGTTCTTCGCCTTCTTCGCGACGGCAACCTTCGGCTCACGCTTCGCTCCCTCGAGCGCGTGGTCCCGGCCCGCCTTCAGCATCTCGTCGGACAATTCGCTCGAGCCGGCGATGCGCGCGAGCAGCATGGTGCCCGCCATCGTCGCCAGCGTCGCGATCGCCTGCTTGCGTGCCGCCTTGCGCGGCATGTTCGGGATGGTGTCGGTCAGGGCCTCGATCATCTCGTCCAGCTTGCCGGCAAAGGCCTTGCGTGTCTTCGGGCTCTCGCGCGCGATCTCGGCTCCCAGCGCGGGAATCGAGCAGCCGTGACCGGGATTGTCGCGATGCAGCGTGGACAAATAGCTTTCCGCGATCAGCGCCAGCCGTTTTTCGGGAGCGGCCTCGCCGGTGAGCTTGCGCCAGTGTTCCATCGAACGATCCATGGCGTAGGCAAAGGCCTCGATCACCAGCGCCTCGCGGGAATCGAAATGCGCGTAAAAGCCGCCGTGGGTCAGGCCGGCCTCCTTCATGAGGTCGGCGACGCCGATACCGTGGGCACCCTTCTCCCGCAGCCGCACCGAGGCCTTCTTCACGATGCGATCGTGGGTTTCCTGCTTGTGTTCCCGGGAATAGCGCATGCGGAGCTCATTGGATGTCGGAGATCATCTCATAACACGCAAATGACGAAATGGGTGCATTAATTCATGTTAAGTTGCTTCCGATCATGGAAAACGTTGCAGTTGCGTGCACCGCGAGGGACCCCTTCCCGTCCCGGACGAAGCCTTCGGTGTAGCTGGTCTGACGCCCCAGCTTGATCACCTTGCCCTCGGCCGAGATCAGCCCCGAGCGGACCGACAGCGGGCGGAGATAGGTCAGCTTCAGATCGAGGGTCACCGCGCCTTGCCCGGCCTCGAGCCGCGTCGAGATGGCACATCCCATGGCCGTATCGAGCAGCGCCGCGGCGGTCGCGCCGTGGAGAAGACCGATGGTGTTTTCGAGATCCTCGCGCGGCTCCAGTTCCATGACGATCCGGCCGGGCTCGACCACCGCCATGATGAACCCGATGAGCTTGGCGAAGGGCGGCGGCGGCAGCCGGCCGTCGCGGATGCCAAGCATGGCATCCATGCCCGACAGGCCCATCGCCGCCCGCGCGACCGGCGCAGGCGCCTGCCAGTCCACCACGCGCTCGCGCCGTTGCATGGGCGAGAACAGGTCGGGTTGATCGTTATCGGTCATGGCAGCCTCTTTAAATGATATATATCATACTATGCCACGGACTTCACGCTTGCAACTCCGCTGCCCTGGCCGCTTGACAAGGAAAGCGTTTCGGCCCGGAAGTGATCCCGACCGGCGCGCCTCGCGCAGGTCCACGAAACCTCTCGAGATCTCACGATGGAAATGCTCAACAATCATTGCGGCGTGACGCGGGATGCTCGCGGCGTCGTTCACGTCGCGATCTGCAACGCCGGCCCGCTCAACATTCTCGGCTCGCCCGTGACCGACGCCGTGCGCGAAGGCCTGCAGCAGCTCGCATCCGACCGCAGCATCCGCGTCGTGGTGCTGCGCGGACAGAGCGAGAAGAGCCTGATCGGCGGGGCCGACATCAAGGAGATGGCCGGGCTCGACCAAAAATCCGCGGAGGCCTTCATCAGCCGCCTGCGCGATCTCTGCGAGGCGGTGCGCGCCTTCCCTGCCCCGGTCATCGCACGCATGCCGGGCTGGTGCCTCGGCGGCGGGCTCGAAGTGGCGGCGGCCTGCGACTTCCGCATCGCCGCGCACGATGCCCATTTCGGCATGCCCGAGGTACGCGTCGGCATCCCCTCGGTGATTCACGCCGCGCTGCTGCCGCGTCTGATCGGCTGGGCCCGCGCGCGCTGGCTGGTGATGACGGCGGAGAACATCGACGCCCCCACGGCGCTGGCGTGGGGGCTGGTCGACAAGGTCGCCACGCCCGGCGAGCTGGATGCCGAGGTCGAGCATCTAGTGAAGGCGCTGCTCGATTGCGGCCCTGAGGCGCTGCGATCGCAGAAGGCACTGCTGCGGCAATGGGAGGAACTTCCGCTGACGGAGTCGGTGAACCTCAGCGTGAAAGTGTTCGGCGAGTCGTTCCTGACGGACGAGCCGACGCGGCTGATGGGCGCGTTTGTGAACCGGAAGCGATAGGCGCGCTGTGATGGGTTAGACTCTTTCCATTTCAAAGGTGTCATGCCCCGGCTTGACCGGGGCATCCAGTACGCCGCAGCCTCTCGGCTCAGTCATAGCCGCCTCTGGAATACTGGATCGCCCGGTCAAGCCGGGCGATGACAACGGTGTGTGTGGAACGACCAGCGCTTGATCCCATCCCGCACAACCTCCCCCCAATCGCACGACCAAATCTCATCCGACCCACGACATTTTCTCATCCCTGCCGCCGTTGCATTTTTTGCGCCGCATCATATGATGATCATAATCCTACAAGCCATCGCCAGGGAGTCCCGTCATGGCCGAAGCCGCCGATCCCGTCGTCATCGTCTCCGCCGCCCGCACTCCGCTCGGCCGCTTCATGGGCGAATTGTCGCCGCTTGCTGCGCACAAGCTCGGCTCGCACGTGATCGGGGCGGCGCTGGAGCGCGCCAAGCTCGCGCCCGAGAAGGTCGACGAGGTCTTGATGGGCTGCGTGCTGCCGGCAGGCCAGGCGCCGGCGCGGCAGGCAGCGCGGAGCGCCGGTCTGCCCGATGCGACCGGTGCCACCACCGTCAACAAGGTCTGCGGTTCCGGCATGAAGGCGACCATGCTGGCGCACGACATCATCCGCGCCGGCTCGGCCGAGATCGTCGTCTCCGGCGGCATGGAGAGCATGAGCAACGCGCCCTATCTGCTCGCCAAGGCGCGCGGCGGCTATCGCGCCGGCCATGACCGCATCATCGACCACATGATGATGGACGGGCTGGAGGACGCCTATGAGACCGGCCGTTCCATGGGCGATTTCGGCGAAGCGACCGCGGAAGCCTATCAATTCACCCGCAAGGACCAGGACGCCTATGCGATGGAGACGCTCAGTCGCGCGCGCAAGGCGGTCGAAGGCGGCGCGTTCAAGGCCGAGATCGCGCCGATCACGCTGACCGAGAAAGCAGGTCCCCGCATCATCGCCAATGACGAGCATCCGCTGAAAGTCGATCCGGCCAAGATTCCCGGATTGAAGCCAGCGTTCCGCGCTAACGGCACCATCACGCCCGCGGCCTCCTCCGCCAATGCCGACGGCGCCGCTGCGCTGGTGCTGACGAAGCGCTCGCTGGCCGATCGGAGCGGATTGCCAATCCTCGCCGAGATCAAGGGCCACGCCACCCACAGCCAGGAGCCGCAATGGTTCACCACGGCGCCGATCCCGGCGATCCGCAAGCTGCTGGACAAAGTCGGCTGGGCTGCCTCCGACGTCGACCTGTTCGAGATCAACGAGGCCTTCGCGGTGGTGGCGATGGCCGCGCAGCGCGATCTCGGCATTCCCAGGGAGAAGCTGAACATCCACGGCGGCGCCTGCGCGCTGGGCCATCCCATCGGCGCCACAGGTGCGCGGCTGATCGTGACGCTGCTGCATGCGCTCGAGGCGAACAACCTCAAGCGCGGGGTTGCGTCGCTCTGCATCGGCGGCGGAGAAGCGACCGCGATTGCGGTGGAGCGCCGCGCCCGCTGACGCAGACGTCCGAAAACGAGGGAACTCTGTCATTTGCGACAGACACATCCCGTGTCATTCTCTACACTGACGCAGGTCTGTTGCGGCCTGCCCATCCACGTTGAGGCCCGATGATCTCGAACTGGCTCGCGGCAGCACTCTCCCGCCGCAACATCCACTACGGCTGGGTGATGGTCGGCGTGACCTTCCTCACCGCGCTGATCAGCGCCGGCACGGTCGGCGCGCCCGGCGTGTTCATCGTGCCCCTTCAGAAGGAATTTGGCTGGAGCACGGCGGAGATTTCGTCCGCGCTGTCGATCCGCTTCATCCTGTTCGGGCTGATGGCGCCGTTCGCGGCCGCCCTGCTCAACCGCTATGGCCTGCGCAACGTCACGCTGGCAGCACAGCTGATCGTGGTCTCGGCGCTCGTGCTCTCGCTCGGCATGACGGAGGTCTGGCAGCTCATCGCCCTCTGGGGCGTGGTGATCGGGATCGGAACCGGCATGACTGCCTTGGTGCTCGGCGCGACCATCGCCACGCGCTGGTTCGCGGCAAGGCGCGGCCTCGTCGTCGGCATCATGACCGCAAGCGTTGCCACCGGGCAGCTCGTGTTCCTGCCGCTGCTGGCGAGCCTCACCGAACGCTACGGCTGGCGTCTCGCGCTCGGCCTGGTCTGCATCATGCTCGTTATTTCGTCGCTCGCGGTGCTGCTCGCGATGCGCGACCGGCCGAGCGATGTCGGCCTGCGGCCGTTCGGTGACGAGGGCACCGAGCCCCTGCCCGCGCCGCCAGTCAGCCACGGCTCGATCACGGGCGTTGCGCTTGGGACGCTACGCGACGCCTCGACGTCGATGGCGTTCTGGATCCTGTTCGCGACCTTCTTCGTCTGCGGCGCCTCCACCAACGGGCTCGTGCAGGTGCACCTGATCCCGATGTGCCTGGATTTCGGCATCCCGCAGGTGCAGGCGGCGAGCCTGCTCGCGGCGATGGGCATCTTCGACTTCTTCGGCACGATCATGTCGGGCTGGCTGTCGGACCGCTACGACAATCGCTGGCTGCTGTTCTGGTACTACGGTTTGCGCGGGCTCTCGCTGATCTTCCTCCCCTTCAGCGATTTCTCGTTCTACGGGCTCTCGTTGTTCGCGATGTTCTATGGCCTCGACTGGATCGCGACGGTGCCGCCGACGGTACGGCTCACCGCGCAAAAGTTCGGACCCGAGCGCGCCAATCTGGTGTTCGGCTGGATCTTCGCCGGCCACCAGCTCGGCGCTGGTGCCGCGGCGTTCGGCGCCGGGTTCTCGCGGACGGTCTACCAGAGCTATCTGCCCGCCTTCTTCATCGCCGGCGCGCTCTGCATGTTCGCGGCCTTGATCGTGCTGGCGCTGTCGCGGCAGCCGAAACTGCAGCCGGCGGCGGCCTGAAGCCGGCTTACGACCCGATCGCAATGGTGACGCCGGACCCGGCGGCGTCACCATCCGCAAGTCGCGCTCGGCCACATTCCCATTAGACTCCTCGCGCCAAACGTGGACAATGCCCTCCGCACGTCATCGTGCGCAGTGCACACCAAGATGCGCCAGAGGAAACAATGCCGGCTGCCTTCCCATCGTCCCCGCCCATCATCCCAACCGCCCCCGTGACCGCCGAGATGCGCGATGCGTTGCGCGCGATCGTCGGCGAGAAAGGCCTGATCGAGGACGAGCACGGCAAGCAGCCGTTCGTGACGGATTGGCGCGGATTGCTGGTCGGCAGCGCCGGCGCGGTCATTCGCCCTGGGAGCACCGAGGAGGTCTCGAAAGTGGTCCGGCTCTGCCATGAGCAGGGCGTCGCGATCGTGCCGCAGGGCGGCAACACCGGCCTGATGGGCGGGGCGACGCCCTGGCCTGCCCACACCGGCATCGTGCTGTCGCTCGGCCGCATGAACCGCGTGCTGGATGTCGATCCCGTCGGCTATTCGATGACGGTCGAGGCCGGATGCGTGTTGCAGACGCTTCAGGAGACCGCAAGCGAGCACGACCGCTTCCTGCCGCTCAGCCTCGGTGCCCAGGGCTCCTGCATGATCGGCGGCAATCTCTCCACCAACGCCGGCGGCGTGCAGGTGCTGCGCTACGGCAATGCGCGCAATCTCGTGCTGGGGCTCGAGGTCGTGCTGCCGAATGGCGAGATCTGGAACGGATTGCGCGCGCTCAAGAAGGACAACACCGGCTACGACCTCAAGCATTTGTTCATGGGCGCCGAGGGGACGCTGGGCATCATCACCAAGGCCGTGCTCAAGCTGTGGCCGGCGCCGAAAGACGTCTGTACGGCGTGGCTGGCGGTCCGCGATCCCCGCGCGGCGCTGGAAATCCTGTCCGAGGCGCACGCGGCGTCCGAGGACAATGTCAGCTCCTGCGAGCTGCTCAGCCGGGCGGCAATCGACCTTTCCCTGCGCCACATTCCCGGCACGCAGGATCCGCTGAAGGCGGACACGCCCTGGTATCTGCTGCTGGAATGGTCGTCGGCGCGGGCGCGCCAGGACGGAACCGAGGGCATGTCCGGCAAGATGGAGCAGTTTCTCGCCGATCAACTCGAAGCCGGCCGCGTGCTGGATGCGGCGATCGCGCACACATTCGGTCAATCGCGCAACATGTGGCGCATCCGCGAAGCCATGGCGGAAGCCTCCCGCGCCGAGGGACCGGGGATCAGCTTCGACGTGTCGGTGGCGATCTCGGGGATTCCGGAGTTCATCGACAAGGGCCTCAAGGCCGTGCTCGACATTCTCCCGACCATCCGGCCCTATCCGCTCGGGCACATCGGCGACGGCAATCTGCACTTTTCGTTCATGGGGCCGAAGGGCATGGACCAGCAGACGCTGAACCAGTACACGGCCGCCATCACGCGCGCCGTGAACGATCTCGTCACCTCGATGGGCGGCTCGATCTCGGCGGAGCACGGCATCGGCATCGACAAGCTCGACGAGCTCAGCCACTACCGCTCGAAGACCGAGCTCGACATCATGCGCACCATCAAACGCGCGCTCGATCCGCAGAACATCATGAATCCCGGCAAGGTGCTCCGGCTGTGATCGGCTGGGCGCCGACGCCAATAATTTATTCAGCGTTGGCGGGCCGCAAAGATGTTGCGACCCGTCCGCGGTTCTTAGAGTGCGCTGTCCTCAAGCCACCGAGCCGCCGCGCGGGTTGACAATCGTATACCCTCGCAGCGAACGCGCGTGGATTCGCGTCGCGCGCCCACCCGAGTTGGCGTCATAGGCCATCCAGACGTCGCCTCCGAGGTGCTGCTCAAGGACAAAAACGTGTCCTCGTCGCGCGGCAACCATTCCCGGTGCGGGTGACGTCCGCGGAAAGCGGAGCCAATTGGACGCAAGATTCAATTCCGGCACGATACGGCCGAACACGCGCAGAGCCGCTCCGCAGCCGCAGAACGACGAAGGGCAACCGGCCGGACGGCCACCGACAATGCGAGTGCCGTGGGCACCGGAGACGGTCGCCGGCGTTGCCGTGCTCCCAGCAGCCGGCGTTGTCGTGCTCCCAGCATCAGTCACTGTCAGTTGTGTCGAGCGGTATGCTTGCAGTGTGGGCCTGGAGATCAGCGAAGATCTTGAGGCCAGTGAGGGCCTGGAAACCCGCTCGCGTCGCGTCTGCGAATACGAGAAGTCGCAGGGCATGGTGACGTTGCATTCAGGAGCTTGATGAAGGCGATAAGGGCGCGCTTCCGAAGCGATAGAACCCAGGATAACGAGGACGCACGCAGAAAATACTCGCTTGAACATTGCAGGACTCCAAATGAGAGACCCTGCCCCGGGCAAACAGACCAATAACAGTTTGGCTGAAATGGGCCTAAAGCGCGGCTGAAAATGGCTGCGATCGTGCGCCACGACTGCACGGTCTCATAGCCTACACGTAGCGCCTGAGACGATTAACTCGCAGCGCTCGAATGCTCGATCAGCGCGTCAAGCTCGCGGCATGCAACCAAGTCGGACCGGCGAGGCAAGTATCCATCAGCGCTCCTCCTCCCCGCACTGCCCGGATCGCCAGAACTCGTTGCCGCTCATTGCATGATCGCGGCCGCGATCTTCTCCGCCGACATCAACGCGGGAAAGTTGGTGTTGGCACATGGCACCACCGGGAAGATCGAGGCATCGACGACGCGCAGGCCCTGCACGCCTTTGACGCGGCCCTGATTGTCGACCACCGTCATTGGATCCTCAGTGCGGCCCATTCGGCATGAGCACGAGGCGTGCCAGACGCCGATCGTCGCCTTGCGCACGAAGGCTTCCAGCGCCTCGTCGTCGTTCATCACCTGATCGAAGGTGAAGCCTTCGACGACGAAATTGTCGATCATGTAGTGACGCAGCGCCGCCGGCCCGTCCATCAGGGTCGCGGCGATCGTGGTGAGAATTTTGTTCCTGGTGTTGACCACGCCGATCTTGCGGACGCGATCGGTATAGGCGGCCGGAAACGGCTTGTCCGTCACCTTCCTGACCGCCTCGCTCATCTGGATCGCCGCCATCTTGCGGAAACCGCTCATCAGGCGATCGAGATCGCGGCGGTCGGACAGCAGGTTGAACTCGACGATCGGCTCTGCCGAGGGATCGCGCGAGGCGAGCTTGACCTGTCCGGTCTCGGAATAGGTCTTGTTGACGAAGGTCAGGAGCGAGCCGATCTGCGCGCCGACGGCGTGCCATGCCGATTTGCTGATGACGACGACGAACATGTCGCCCTTGGGCACATCAGGCAGCCCGGAGGAGTAACGCAGGCCGAGCTGCATGTGACGCCTGGTGTGCTCGTTCATGCGCGCGCCGCGGCGGACAAAGGACGACAGCGAGATCGACGGATGATCCATCAGGCGCTGGCCGACCCCCGGCAAGGCCGCCAGCACGGGAATGCCCAGGTCCTTGAGGTGGCCGATGGGGCCGATGCCGGCGCGGAGCAGATGCGCCGGCGAATGGATGGCGCCGCTGGAGAGGATGATCTCGCGTCCGCGGAATTCCTGCTCGCGTCCGTCGACCATCGCCTTCACGCCGACGCAGCGCGTGCCTTCGAACAGCAGCTCGCGGACGACCGTGTTGGTCGAGATCGCAAGGTTCGAACGCGCGCGGGTGTCGCGATCGAGATAACCCATCGCGGCCGAGACGCGCTGCTCGGCCTGGTTGGAATGCGTCACCGGGAAAAAGCCGTCGACGAATTCGCCATTCTGGTCCGGCAGGAATTGATGGCCGGCCTGCTGGAAGGCCTGCGCGAACGCCTCCGAATGCCGCGTCCAGTGCTCACGCGGGATGCGGCGGACCGGGATCCGGCCGTCCTTGCCGTGATAGGGTCCGTCGAAATCGAGGTCGCGCTCCACCTTCTTGAAGAACGGCAGCACGTCGGCCCACGACCACCCTTCGGCGCCGCGCGCCTCCCATTCGTCGTAGTCGGTTGGGGCGCCGCGGTTGGCCATCTGCCCGTTGATCGACGAGCCGCCGCCCAGCACGCGTGCCTGCTCGTATTTGCGCAGAGGCGGACGCGCTTCGTTCGGATTGTTGTGGCTGACGACCTGCGTCGTGACCTTGAGCTCGGTCCAGTGAAAGCGCGGATCGAAATAGGCTGTGCCGGGATAGCTGTCCCTGATCTCGGCCGGCTCGTTGCCGGGCGGGGTGTCCTGACCGGCTTCGCACAGCAGGACCTTGTTGGCACTCCTGGCGGAGAGCCGGTGGGCCAGCACGGAGCCCGCCGAGCCGCCACCCACGATGATGAAGTCGTACACGATTGGCGCTTCCTCTTGTTCTTGTTGGGGGAGCTTAGCGCGTTATTGTTTTCTGCTGGAAGGGCTTTGAGTGTCCCGGACGCTCTGCAGCGCACCACCGCCGGACGATGCTTCGCATCTTCGGCAGCGCTGCGCTGCGTCCGGGGCACGAGCGTCATGACTTGGCACAATGCTACGGCCTGATCGTCATGTTCTCCGGCGGCCCCGGCTTTCGCAGCGGCTCCGCGAGCCGGGCAAACTCGCACAGGAGCGAGCGCGTCTTCCTGGGATCGATGATCTCCTCGACCCAGAACTTTTCGGCCGAGCGGAACGGCGAGCGGAGCTTGTTGAGCCGCTCCTCGATCTCCTTCAGCTTCGCCGCCTTGTCTTCCGCCGCGTCGATGTCGGCGCGGTAGGCGGCTTCGATGCCGCCTTCGAGCGGCAGCGAGCCCCAATAGGCCGAGGGCCAGGCATAGCGAATCGAGAAGCGGTCGGCCGGCTGGTGCACGACACCGGCGACGCCGAACGCATTGCGCAGGATCACCGTGCACCACGGCACGGTGGTCTGGTTCACCGCCGCCATGGCGCGCACGCCGTGGCGGATGGTGGCGGCCTTCTCCGCATCGAGGCCGATCATGAAGCCGGGGCAATCCATGAGATAGACGACCGGCAGGTGGAAGGTCTCGGCGAAGTCGACCCAGCGCACCACCTTCTGGCAGGCATCCGCGGTCCAGGATCCGCCATAGTGGAAGCTGTCGCTGGCGAGCAGCAGCACCGCCCTGCCCTCGAGCCGCGCGAGACCGACAATGATCGGCTTGCCGAAATTCTTGGCGACCTCGAAGAACGAGCCCTTGTCGACGACGGACTCGATGATGGGCCGCATCTTGTAGACCTGCTTGCGGTTGCGCGGCACCGCGTTCATCAGCGCTTCGTCGCTGCGCTCCGGGCTGTCCGTGCAGGGCAAGGTCGGCGGCAGCTCGTAGACCGATGACGGCAGGTAGGAGAGGAAGCGCCGCGCGCAGGCTAACGCCTCCTCCTCGGTGTCGACGGCGTGATCGACCGCCCCGGCGCGGGTCTGGATGTCGGCGCCGCCAAGCTCCTCCTTGGTAAGATCCTGCCCCAGCGCCTTCACCACCGGCGGACCCGCGACGAACATCGCGGACTTCCGCGTCATGATGGAATAGTGGCTGGCGGCAAGACGCGCGGCGCCCAGGCCGGCCACCGAGCCGAGGCCGAGCGCGACCACCGGCACGCGCGACAGGTTCTCCGTCGTGAAGCGATACCAGCGCGTGCCGCCGATGCCGCCGGGCAGATTGGCCGCGCCCTTGGTCTCGATGGTCTTGACCGAGCCGCCGCCGCCGGAGCCTTCGATGATGCGGACGATGGGCAGCCGGAAATCGTGCGCCATCTCCTCCGCCATCAGCGGCTTGGCCGAGATCGACGCATCCGCCGAGCCGCCGCGCACGGTGAAATCATCACCGACCACGACCAATGTGCGGCCGTCGACGCGCGCGCGGCCGAACACGCAATTGGCCGGCGTGAGCTTCTTCAGATCGCCGCTGGAATCGTACTCACCGATGCCGGAGACGGCACCGATCTCGTGAAAGCTGCCCTTGTCGATCAGCTTGTCGATACGCTCCCGAACAGTCAGCCGGCCCTGGTCATGCTGTCGCTTGACCTTGTCAACGCCGCCCATCTCCCGCGCGAAGGCTTCGCGCCGGGCGAGCTCGTCGAGTTCCGGCTTCCAGTTCATTCACTCCCTCCGAATGGATCGGCTTGTTATTGTTGTGCACGGCCATGGCGACCGGCTTACGCGAGATACGGTTGTTGAAGGCGTCGCCTTCCGCGCCTTCCATCAGGCTTCCGAGCGAGCGGCCAAGCTGGAGCATCCGCGGTGCGACTTCGTCGTGCAGACGCTGCTCGTCATACATCGCCGACAGAAGACCGATCGTGATGACGACGAAGGTCTGGTACTGCGGCGACCAGATCGGCACCGCGAGGCCGTTGATGTGCGGGCTCCAGAGGCCGCAGGCGACGACATAGCCGCGCTCGCGCAGCATCTGCCGGTTGGCCTCGATGCGGGGCTTGAGAATCTTCGCAGCCTCGGGGGCTTCGCGCTCCATGTCTGCGACGAAGGCGTCTCCGATTTCCGGCGCGAGCGCCGCGGTGTAGGCCGCACCCGCAGCGGTCGAGGCCATCGAGATGCGGCTGCCGGTGCCCTCGTGCAAACCGAGCGCGTTCGGCGAGCGCGCGAACTGGAGATAGACGAGATGGAAGCGGTCGGGGACGACGAACCCGACGGTGCCCGGCAGCTGTTCGGCGACTTCCTGCAGCCGTTGGCGAATCATGCTGCGCAGCTGCGCGCCCTTCATCATCGAGGCGCTCATCGCGACCGCGCTCGGGCCGATGCGATACTTCTGATCGCGCGGGAGATACACGAGCTGGCCCATGCGGGTCAGCGTATGCGTGAGCCGCGACACCGTCGAGCGCGGCAGACCGCAGCGATTTGAAATCTCGAGATTGCCGAGTCGCGCCTCGTGGCCCTCGAAGCATCGCAACACGTCGAACGCGCGCGACACCACCTGGATCACATCACCCTCACCGGCTTCGCCAGCGAGCGCACCTTGCCTGCTCAACCGCTCCGAACGTCGTCCCATGATCCCTACCGTTGTGTTCCGCTGTGCGGAATTAAATTCCACTTGCAGACGACGCTACCTCAGGCATTTTGCGACGACAACAAAAAGGCGATGGCATGCCAGAAATTAAGATCGTCACGGAGGTCGCGGGACGCATCTGCGCAACTCCCGTGCAAGTTGGAGGAACCGTCGCGGATGGCGATGACGTTGTGGTGGTCGAAGCGATGAAGATGGAGATCCCGGTGCCCTCGCCCGCAACCGGCACGATTACATCGCTTCTCGTGAAGGTCGATGACGTCGTTGCAGAGGGACAGGCGATCGCGATCGTTGCGAGTTGAGCGTCTTATCCGGTCTTTTCCGCGACAATCTGTCAGCCGCGTTCGTGCATGCTCGTTACGGCGTTGCCATCGCTTCATCGCGGTGACATGATCGGTTTCAAACAAACGTTGTTTCAAACAAAGAATGAAAATCTTCGCGCCAAAGCGAGGATCATTGGAGGGAAACATGCTTCGTGGGCTGCTCGTGCTCGCGCCTGCTCTGGTGGCGGGCATTTCTTTTGCGTCTACACGCTATTCGTTCGCCGAAGACATCAAGCTGCCGGCGACATTGACGTTCACCGCCTATGACACCGGCACCGCCGGCTTCAACATCGCGGTCGGCGTCGGCAAGATGATGAAGGACAAGTACGGCACCGACGTGCGCGTGCTCCCCGCAGGCAACGACGTCGCGCGCCTCGCGCCGCTGCGCGCCAAGCGCGCGGTTTCCGCGGCAATGGGGTCGGGCACCTACTTCGCGCAGGAAGGCGTGTTCGAGTTCGGCTCGAAGGAATGGGGTCCGCAGCCGCTGCAGACCCTGCTCTCGACCGTCGACTGCAATTGCGCCTCGCTTGCGGTGGCCGCCGACACCGGCGTGAAGGAGCTGAAGGACCTCAAGGGCAAGCGCGTCGGCTTCGTGGTCGGCTCGCCCGCGCTGAACCAGAACTCGCTCGCGGTGCTCGCCTTCGCCGGGCTGACGCAAAAGGACGTCAAGGCCGTCGAGTTCGCCAGCTACGGCGCGATGTGGAAAGGGCTGATCAACAACGACGTCGATGCCGCCTTCGGCACCACCATCACCGGTCCCGCCAAGGAGGCCGAGGCTTCGCCGCGCGGGTTGATCTGGCCGCCGCTGCCCGCCAAGGACAAGGAGGGTTGGGCGCGGATGCAGAAGGTCGGCTCGTTCTTCTTCCCGCAGCTTGCGACCTGCGGCGCCGGCATCTCGCCGGAGAAGCCGATCGAGCTCGGCAATTATCCCTACCCGATCTTCGTCGCCTACGCCTCGCAACCGGCCGACCAGGTCTATGCGATCACCAAGGCGATGATCGTCAACTACGACGCTTATAAGGACTCCGCGCCCGGCGCCGGCGGACTCGCGGCCAACCGCCAGACCAAGAACTGGGTGGTGCCGGTGCATCCCGGCGCGGTGAAGGCGTTGAAAGAGGCCGGCCAATGGAGCGACGCTCAGGAGGCACACAACAACCAGCTGATCAAGCGGCAGGAGGTGCTGGCGGCCGCCTGGGCCGATTACGGCAAGTCCAATCCGCCGTCGGACGACAAGGCGTTCCTCGAAGGCTGGACGAAGGCGCGTGCCGCGGCGCTGGCGAAAGCGGGCATGCCGAACGGGTTCGAGGAATAGAGCGGGATGAGCTCTTCCGTTACCAGGTACGAGAGGCGCTCCCTCTCCCACTTGCGGGAGAGGGTTGGGGAGAGGGTGTCTCTGCAGTGGGAGTCCCCCAGAGGAGAGAGCCCTCACCCGCCGCGTTGCGGCGACCTCTCCCGCAAGCGGGAGAGGTTAAGGAGCCCGCGGCCCTATCGAGCCAACCAACACCCATTCGCCTAGTTTAGTTACCAGCCCACGCGCGGGATCGATGATGCCTTCTTCCACCTCCACCGCCTCGGCCAAGCGGGTCGTGTTCGACGATCCGCATGGCGCGGCCGGCAACATGCAGGAGGCGGAGGTGACGCGGGTGCGCACGTTGCGCGGCGCGTGGCGCTGGACGCTGATTGTTGCGACCGCCGCGACGATCCTGCTCTGCATCAACCAGCAATTCTCGCTGCGCTTCTTCGTCGGATACACCCAGCTCAACACGGAGTATTTCTATCTCCTGATCGCATTGATGCTGCCGTTCACGTTCCTGATCTTTCCGGGCACCGGACGCGCGCCGCTCGACCGCGTTCCCTGGTATGACCTCGTCTTGTTCGTCGCGACCTTCGCGGCATCCCTCATGCTGATGTCGAATGTCCGCAAGGCGGCGGAGGCCGGCTGGGAATTCGGCGGCGCGCCCAACACGGTGATCGCCGCAGGCCTCGTGATGTGGGTGATGCTGATGGAAGCGTTGCGCCGCACCGGCGGCTGGAGCCTGCTCCTCAGCGTGCTGCCCTTCACCGTCTATCCGCTGTTCGCCGAGGCCGGCTGGCTCGGGCCGTTCCGCGGCACACAGTCGACGCTGGAGCAGGCCACCGCCTATCATGTGCTCTCGGGCGAGAGCCTGCTCGGCATTCCCATCCAGGCCTTCGCCGACACCGTGATCGGCTTTTTGGTATTCGGCACCGCGCTGATGATGACGGGGGCGGGAAAATTCTTCATCAATCTCGCCTTCGCGCTGTGCGGCACCTTCCGCGGCGGCGCGGCAAAAGTCTGCATCTTTGCCAGCGGCCTGCTCGGCATGATGTCCGGCTCGATCATCTCCAACGTGCTCACCGCGGGAACCATGACCATCCCCGTGATGAAAAAGAGCGGCTTCCGCGCGTCCTATGCCGCCGCGATCGAGGCCTGCGCCTCGACCGGCGCGGTGCTGGCGCCACCGGTGATGGGCGCGACCGCCTTCGTCATCGCGCAATTCCTCAACGTCAGCTACGCCGACGTCGCGGTCGCCGCGATCATTCCCGCAGTGCTCTACTATGTCGGCCTGTTCATGCAGGTCGATGCCTATGCCGCCCGCCACAAGCTGAAGGGCATTCCGCGCGCCGAGCTGCCGCGGATCATGGACACGATCAAGGACGGCTGGTACTACGTCTTCGTCATCGCGCTTCTGATCGTGATGCTGCTCTACTTCAAGCGTGAGAGCCACGCGCCGTTTTACGCCACCGCGCTGCTGCTGGTGCTCAACCAGTTCTTCTCCAAGGACACGCGCTGGACATTTGCGACGATCGGCAAGTTCCTGGAGGTCAACGGCCGCACCTTCGTCGAGCTGGTCGGCATCCTCGCCGGCTGCGGCCTGCTGATCGGCGCGTTCTCGATGACGGGCGTGGTGTCGAGCCTTGCCAACGACCTCCTGCACATCGCCGGCGACAACGCCTTCCTGCTGCTTGGCATGTGCGCGCTCACCAGCCTCATTCTCGGCCTCGGCCTGACGACGACAGCCTGCTACATCTTCCTCGCCATCCTGGTCGCGCCGGCGCTGGAGAAGCTCGGGCTCAACCGCATGGCCGTGCACATGTTCATCTTCTATTGGGGCATGCTGTCGTCGATCACCCCGCCGGTCGCGATCGCCTCCTTCGCAGCTGCCGGCATCGCCGGCTCGCCGGCAATGAAGACCGGCTGGGAATCGATGTGGGTCGGCAGCATCATCTATTTCCTGCCGTTCTTCTTCGTGCTCAATCCGGCGCTGGTGCTGCAGGGTTCGAGTCCATACCTCGCCGGGCTCGGCCTGATGGGTCTCGCCGCCTTCGGCACGCTGTTCATCTGCGGCGGCATCCAGGGCTACCAGCCGTTCGTCGGCGACTTGCGCGGCACAGGCAGCCTGGAATGGCCCATTCGCGTGCTGCTGGTGATCGGCGGCTTCGTGGTGGCGACCCCCGGCGGCGGCATCATGCCGTTGTCGCAGATGCAGGTGACGTTGGCGGGCCTTGGCATCCTGCTGCCGACGACTCTGATCGCGCTTCTGCTGGTCCGGCGCCAGCCTGCGATGCCGGACGGGTTGCGCGTACCCTGATTGCGTTGCACAAGGGAGGCGATGAAACCGCTCTCGCCTCTCGCCACTGCCTGGACCCGCTCGAAGCCGCCCTTGCTGCGGTTCCTGGACAATTGCCTCAGCGAATTCTCCGCCGAAACGTCAGGCCATGTCGCCGACTACATTCCCGAGCTCAGCAAGGCCGACCCTGCCTATTTCGGCATCAGCCTGGCGACGCTGGACGGCCATGTCTATGAAGTCGGCGACTCCAGAGTGCCCTTCACCATCCAGTCGATGTCGAAACCCTTCGTGTTCGCGCTGGCGCTGGACCTGCTCGGCGCCAGCAAGGTCGAAGGCGCGATCGGCGTCGAGCCCTCCGGCGATCCCTTTAACTCGATCCGGCTCAATTCCGAGAATCATCCGTTCAACCCGATGGTCAATGCCGGCGCGATCGCCTGCACCGGGCTGATCTACGACAGCAAGGGCGCGGAGGCGTTCGAGCAGATCCGCCTTGCGCTCAGCCGTTTTGCAGGACGCGACCTTTCCGTTGACGAGGCGGTCTTTGCTTCCGAAAGCCAGACCGGCGACCGCAACCGCGCCATCGGCTATCTGCTCAAGACCAACGCGGTAATCTCGGACAACGTCGCCGGCGTGCTCGACGTCTATTTCCGGCAATGCGCCGTGCTGGTGACCGCGCGCGACATCGCGGTGATGGCGGCAACGCTCGCCAATCGCGGCATCAATCCGGTCACCGGCGAGCAGGTGCTGAGTCCTTACGCGATCTCGCGCACGCTGTCGGTGATGACGTCGTCGGGCATGTACGACTATGCCGGCGAGTGGATCTACCGGATCGGCATCCCCGCCAAGAGCGGCGTCGGCGGCGGCATCCTGGCCGCGCTCCCTGCCCGCCTCGGCCTCGGCAGCTATTCGCCCAAACTCGACAAGCACGGCAACAGCGTGCGCGGCATCAGGGTCTGCGAGGCGCTGTCCTCGCATTACGACCTGCACATGCTCAACCGCAGCGACGACGCGCGCAACGCCGTCATCGCCGACTACGACATCGGCAAGAGCCCGTCGCGCCGCGTGCGCCGCCCGCAGGAGCGCGAGATCCTGGCGGCCCACGAGCAGGAGGTGCGCATCATCGAGCTGGTCGGCACGCTGTCGCTGTCGGCGGTCGATTACGTCTCGCGCCGGCTCGCGGGACGACCGCGGCCGCAATTCGTGATCTTCGATCTGCACCGCGTGACCTCGACTACGCGGGCCGGCGCACGGCTTGTGGCCGAAGCGTTCGAGGAATTGGCCGCGCTGAATGTCACGGTGGTCTTGTCGGGCGTCCGGCGCGCCTCCAAGGAATGGAATACGTTGCGCGAATGGACCGCCGAGCTGAAGAACGTGCGCGACTTCTATCTGCTCGATACCGCGATCGAATGGGCCGAAGACCAGATCGTCTATCGCTACGGCGGCTCGATCGATTTTCACGAGACCACCGAGCTTGCCGAACAGCCGCTGCTGACCGGGCTGAGCGAGGAAGAGCTGACGGATCTCGCTTCGCTCTGCACCATCAGGACCTATCAATCCGGCGCGAAGATCCTCACGGCCGGCGACCCCGCCGATGCCCTGTACTTCCTGCGCAGCGGCGCCGTGCACGTCACCTTGCCCGACGGCGTCAGGCTGGCGACGCTCACCGCCGGCATGGCGTTCGGCGAGATGGCGCTGCTGGAGCAGACCCGCTCCGCCGACGTGTTTGCCGACATGGCAGCGACGGCATGCGAGGTCCCGCTGAAGGATTTCGAGCGCTTCCGCAAGCAGCACCCCCGCGCCAGCGAATGCATCATGCGCAACCTGGCCCAGCTCCTGGCCGACCGCCTGATCGTCGCCAACGCCAAGGTGGATATTCTGACGGCGACGTGAGCCGCGGCCTATCGGCTCGCCGCTTCGCTGATGCGTCGCCTGATCTTGGCGGCACTGGCATCGAGCAGCGCGGATGGCTGCTGGCCGGTGGCGGCGCACAGGCAGGCCCAGTAGTAGACGACATCGCCGAGCTCTTCGACGAGACCCGCCTTGTCGAGCCAATCGTCGCGCAAGAGCTTCTTGATGTGCTCGGCGACTTCGCCGGCCTCACCGGCAAGGCCGAGGCCGAGATAGGACAGCCGCTCGTTGGACGGATGCTCTTCGACTTTCGCAATGGTTGCGGCCCAGGCCGCATATTCGTCGATCGTCATCGGCATCCCTCGCGCTTGCGTCGATTCAGCCCACCACTTCGGTGACCGGTTGAAGATCGATCTCGAATGTCTCCAGGAACTTCGACGTCATGATGTAGAAGCCGACCGAGAGCTGCAGCTCGACCAGCGCGGCCGGTGTCAGCTTCGATGCGATCGCCTTGAAGGTCGCATCCGTCGGCTTCTTCAGCTTCACGATCTCGTCGGTGAAGGCGAGCGCGGCGCGCTGCACCTCATTGAAGCAAGATGCGGCCTGCCAATTCTCGAGCGCCTCGTTCTGCTCGTCGGTGACGCCGACATTCTTGCCGATGCGCTTGTGCGCGACGATCTCATAGGGTGCCTCGCACAGGATGCCGGTACGGGTGATCGCAAGCTCGCGCACGATAGGGTCGAGCTCGCCCTTGTGCCTGATTGCGCCCCCGAGGCGGCAATATTGCTCAAAGTAACTCGGCGAATGCGCCATCATCCGGAAGATGTTGGCATGACGGTTCTTGTCGAGGATTTCACGGGTGCGGTCGGATGCCTTGGACGGGTCGCTGTACTGAATGCGGGCCATGATTTTCCTGAAGTTTTCCCTGATCTTTTGATGCTTTTTGTCGCCATCGGCGAAGGTTCCCGAAGACTCTATTCGCGCGGGGACGCAGGAGCAACATCATCGAGTCAAATTGCCGCCGCATTGCTGATCGACCCTGACACAGTCGATATTCGCCGCGGGGGGACAAATCGCGGCGGATACTCGCAAGGGGTGTTCCGAGTAAAAACAATTGGCCGTCGTATGCGCTCACCGCGCAACGATGAGTCACGCCCAAGTCTAGGGAGAAAACGGCATGAAGGAAGCCACCAAGGGGGCAGCCTCGGGAGCGCTCGCGCATATGCTGGCGGTGACGGCGATGCTCGTCATCGCCAGCATCTTGTTCTACGGGCGTTGAGTTCGAGTTTGAGCGTTTTCGTCATTCCGGGGTGGCTCTCGCACAAGCCAAGCCCAGAATTCCCGTTCCAGGCTCGGTCACATGACCGCCCCCGAATGACGGATCCACACTATTTCAGTCTGGCAAAGAACGGCACCAGCTTGCCGGCAAAGGGCTTGAAGCTCGCAATGACCGAATCGCCGATGGCGAGGTCGTTCTCGCCATGGGCCATCATGCGAAAACCTTCGGCGCAATCGACCAGCAGGATGTTGTAGGGCACGTGGGCGCGCGTCTCGGGCGTTGCCGCGCGGCAGACCAACGAGGTCGCGTACACCCTGCCCTTGCCGCTGGTGCGCTGCTCGCGCGGGTCCGATTCGCCACAAGCTGCGCAGAAGGCCCGATGAAAATACTGCACATGCCCGCATGAGGTGCAGGTCTGGTAGGTGATGGCCGCTTCGCCCTCGGTCCAGTCCGCCAGACGCTCGCTCATCTGACCCGCTCCAGGAACATGCTGACGTGAGACGACAGCACGCCGCCGTCGCCGTGCAGCAGTGCAATCGAGGCATCGCGCACCTGGCGGGTGGCCGCCCGTCCCGTCATCTGCAAATGCGTCTCGACGAGATGCGCCATGGCGCCGCCGACGCCGCAATGGCCGTAGCTGAGCAGGCCGCCATGGGTATTCAGCGGCATCGCGCCGTCACGGCTGAAATGGCCGGCGCGCACGCGCGCGGCCGCCTCGCCACGGCCGGCAAGCCCGAGGTCTTCCAGCAGCATCGCAAGCGTGATCGTAAAGCTGTCGTAGATCGCGGCGTAGCGCACATCAGAGATCGCCAGACCCGTGGCCTGCTTCGCGCGGGCGATGGAGATCTCGGCGCCAAGCTCGCTGAGGGCGGGCGCTGCCGTGACATGCTGATGCGTGTGGGCCTGGGCGCAGCCGCGGATGCGCACGCCCGCTTCCCCGGTTCGCTCGCGGCTGACGACGAACGCCGCGCCGCCGTCGGAGACCGGGCAGCAATCGAGCAGCTTGAGCGGGAGCGCCACTGGCTTGGAGGCCATGACATCGGCGACACTGATCGGATCGTGGAATTGCGCGCCGGGATGGGTGCAGGCGTGGGCACGCATCAGCACCGCGAATTCGGCGAGATCCTCTTCGGTCACGCCGAATTCGTGCATGTATCGGTTGGCAATGAGGCCGTAATAAGCGGGAATGGTCGGTCCTAACGGCACCTCGTAGTCGGGATGGCCGACCTGCGCCAGCGCCTGGATCGAGGCATCGCGGCTCTGCCCGGTGAGCCGGTTCTCGCCGGCGACCACGAGAACGTTCCGGCAGACATCTGACGCGACGAGATGATGTGCAAGCATCGTCATCGCAAGACCCGTGGCGCCGCCGACCTGCACGGCATGGGCGTAGGACGGGCGGATGCCAAAATGCTCGGCGAAGACGGTGGCGAGCATGATGTGCGGCGAGACCGTGGAGTAGCCGCAGAGGATGCCGTCGATGTCGGCTCGCTTCAGGCCAGCATCGTCGAGCGCGGCTTGCGCCGCTTGGCTCATCAGGTCGAGCGAGGAGGAGTCCTCGTGCTTGCCGAACGACGTGAGGCCGACGCCGGTGATGAAGCTCATGGCGGGCTTTCTCCACCGTCATTCCGGGGCGCGCCGTTAGGCGCGAGCCCTGGTGCGCAATTGCGCACCTGAGAATCCATACTCCCGATCGTGGTTATGGATTCCGGGCTCGCGCCCAGGTGGGCGCGCCCCGGAATGACGGATGAGAGAGTTTGCGCCATACCTTCGTCCCTACTCCGGCGCCGTGCGCGTGACGCCATCGCGAACCATGGCCGCAATCTCATCCTGGGAATAGCCGATCTCGCGAAGAATCTGGGCGCCGTGCTCGTTGAGCCGCGGCGCCAGGCGTACCGGCTCGGCTTCGGTCTCGGACCAGGTCGCGGTCACCTTCATGCTGCGGATCGGACCTTCGGTCGGATGGGTCACCACCGGGAAGAAGCCGGTCGCCTCCAGATGCGGATCGTGCAGGATCGAGGCGAGATCGTGCATCGGCATGACAGGCACGTCCGCTTTCGTCAGCAGGTCGATCCATTCGGCCGTGGTCCGCGTCTCGAAGATGCGCGCGAGTTCGGCGTAGACCACATTGATATTGGCGGCCCGGCCGGCGAAGGTCGCGAATTTGGGATCGGCGCGGAGGTCATCGCGCCCCGTGGCCTTGAAGAAGTTCTCCCATTGCTTGTCGTTGTAGACGATGACGCTGAGATAGCCGTCCGAGGTCTTGTAGGGCCTGCGGTCGCGCGAGAGATGGCGGGCATAGCCGCCCTTGTCGAGCGGCGGCTCGAAGGTGAGCCCTCCCATGTGGTCGCCCATGACGAAGCCGGCCATGGTCTCGAACATCGGAATGTCCAGACGCTGGCCGCGGCCGGTGCGGTCGCGGTGCACGAGGCTGGCGCAGATCGCGCCGACCGCGGTGAGGCCGACGATACGATCCACGAGGGCGTTCGGCACATAGCGCGGCACGCCGTCGCCGGTCTGCGCCATCAGAGCCGGCAGGGCCGTGGCGCCCTGGATCAGGTCGTCGTAAGCGGGTTTTGCGGCATAGGGCCCATCCTGGCCGAAACCGAACACGCCGGCATAGACCAGGCGCGGGTTGATGGCAGAGACGACGTCGTAGCCGAGCTGAAGCCGCGCCATGGCCTGCGGGCGGACGTTGTAGACCAAGACGTCCGCGTCCTTCAAAAGCCGCAGCACGGCTTCGCGCCCCGCCGGTTTCTTGAGGTCGAGGCAGATCGAGCGCTTGCTGCGGTTGGTGTTGAGGAACACCGGCCCCATCCCGGCGTGACGCATCGGGCCGATCAGGCGGGTGACGTCGCCGTCCAGCGATTCCACCTTGATGACGTCGGCACCGTAATCGCCGAGCATCTGGGTCGCGTAAGGGCCCATCAGCACGGTGGTCATGTCGACGACCTTGATGCCTTTCAGCGGCCCCATCGTTCGCTCCCGATCGCGCGGGGCTCAATTGCCTCGCGATTTCGGTCCAGCTAACGGCAGTGCCGCCGCTCGCGCAAGGGCGGGCGGCGTATGGCGGCATGCGCCGCGGGGCGACGACCGCCGCTATTTCTTCTGACGGGATTCCCGGATCTTCAGGAGCCGGTCGAGTTCGTCGTTCTGCTGGCTGATCCGGTCGGCGATGCGCGACTCGTTCTGCTCGCCGGAGGCGGCAGCGGCCTGCTCGATGAGCTGGCGGATGTTGTCTTCGAGGATCGCGATACGATCGTTGAGTGCGTCCATCGAGAGTGAATCTTCGTAGTTGGTGCTCATGATGCTTTTCCGTAAATCAATCAGGAGCCGTAGGGTGGGCAAAGCGAAGCGTGCCCACCATGATCTGGCGCAAGGAAAGATGGTGGGCACGGCGCTTTCGCGCCTTTGCCCACCTACGAGAGCTTACTTGAGCGGCTCGAGCACCGAAACGTAGTTGGCGACAGCCGCGCCACCCATGTTGAAGATGCCGCCGAGCTTGGCGTTCTTGAGCTGCATGCCCTCGGGCGCCTGGCCCGCGAGCTGCATCGCGGTCATCACGTGCATGGAGACGCCGGTGGCGCCGATCGGATGGCCCTTGGCCTTCAGGCCGCCTGACGGATTGACCGGCAGCTTGCCGTCCTTCAGCGTCCAGCCCTCTTTGATGGCGCGGGCGCCCTGCCCCTTCGGCGTCAGGCCCATCGCTTCGTACTCGATCAGCTCGGCGACGGTGAAGCAGTCATGGGTCTCGACGAAGGAGAGATCGGACAGCGTGACACCGGCCTTCTCCAGCGCCCGCTGCCAGGCGACCGTGCAGCCTTCGAACTGCAGGATGTCGCGCTTACTCATCGGCAGGAAGTCCTGGGCGTGCGCAGTCGCGCGGAAGCCGATCGATTTGGTCATGCCCTTGGCCGTCTCGGCATCGGCCAGCACCAGGGCGGCGGCACCGTCCGAGACCAGCGAGCAGTCAGTGCGCTTCAGGGGACCGGCGACGTAGGGGTTCTTCTCGCTCTCGGCGCGGCAGAAGTCGAAGCCGAAGTCCTTGCGCATCTGGGCGAAGGGATTGGCGACGCCGTTCTTGTGGTTCTTGGCCGCGATCAGCGCCAGCGCATCGGACTGGTCGCCGTATTTCTGGAAATAGGAGCTGGCGATCTTGCCGAACACGCCGGCGAAGCCGCCGACCGTGTCGCCGTCCTCGGGCAGGTAGGAGGCCTTGAGCAGGTTCTTGCCGATTTCGGCGCTCGGCGTGCGCGTCATCTGCTCGACGCCGACGACCAGCACAATCTTGGCCGCCCCTGCGGCAATCGCGCGCAGGCCCTGATGCACGGCGGCAGATCCAGTGGCGCAGGCGTTCTCGACACGGGTCGCCGGCTTGAAGCGCAGCTTGGGATCGGCCTGCAGCACCAGCGACGCCGTGAAATCCTGCGGCGAGAAGCCGGCGTTGAAATGACCGAGCACGATTTCGTCGACATCGGAGGCCGAAATCCCGGCGTCAGCGAGCGCCTCGTTTGCGACGCGGGTGACGAGGCTTTCGACGGTTTCGGTATCGAACTTGCCGAACGGCGTATGCGCCCATCCGACGATGCTGGCGGTCATGGTCGTCTCTCCCTGAGGTCTTGTCCTGAGCTAAGTCTTAGCCCAGGGATGGCAAGACTTCACGCGGCTTTCAACGCCTTGAGGGTCCGCTCGCAGATGGCAGTTATGCCGGCCCAGTTCCCGGCCCGGATCTCCGCCGTCGGGCACAGCCAGGATCCGCCGACCGCAACGACATTGGGTTCGGCCAGCCAGGTCGCGGCATTGGCCTCGCCCACCCCGCCGGTCGGGCAAAACCGCACGTTCGGGAACGGCCCGCCGAGGGCGCGCAGGCCCTTGATGCCGCCGGCCTGCTCCGCCGGGAAGAACTTTGCGACATCAAAACCGTAGGACAGCGCCATCATCAGCTCCGAGGCCGTGGCAATGCCCGGCGCGAACGGCAAGGAGCTGTCGGTCGCGGCCTTGAGCAGATCGGGGGTCAGGCCCGGGCTGATGCCGAACGCGACGCCGAGCTTCTCGACCCGGCTGAAGTCGGACGGGTTGAGAATGGTGCCGATGCCGACGACGGCCTCGGGGACCTCGGTCATCACCGCACGCGCCGCCTCGATCGCAACGGGGGTGCGCAGGGTCACCTCCAGCGTGCGGACCCCGCCGGCAACCAGCGCGCGCGCCAGCGGCACCGCATCCTGGATGCGCTCGATGGTGAGGACGGGAATGACGGTCGCGGCCTTGAACAGCGCGACGAGGTGGTTCTGTTGGGCAGCCGTGGTCATGGGTCTCGATTCATTTGGTCGCTGTCTACTTGTTGGCCTGGCGGGACGCCGCCGGCCGGTGCCGCTTCTTCGGCGGCATGGCATAGCCCGGAATGATGGCGCCGGGATAGCAGATCACGAGGCTGGCGAGCCGATGTCCTGATAGGGCCGCCTCGGCCGGCTCGGCGCCGGCAAGTCGGGCCGCGATATAAGCCGCGGCGAAGCTGTCGCCAGCGGCGGTGGTATCGACTACCGGCTTGGTCATGGGCTCGGCGCGGACCTCGCTGGCGCCACCGGGATAGCGCAACAGGCTCACCGGCTCGGGCAGTCGGAACACCAGCTCCGGGGTCGGGATCCGCGCCATCAGCTGGTCGTGACTTTCGCCGGGCCAGAGCGCGAGCAGATCCTCGGTCGAGGTCAGCACGATGTCGGCCGCCGCGAACGCCGCAGCAAATACCTCGCGTGCGACGTCGCGGTCCGGCCAGCCGCGCGCGCGAAAATTGGTGTCGAACACGAAGCGGGTGCCGAGCAGGCGCGCACGCTTGATCGCGCCGAACAGGCGCTCGCGCCCGGCCGCGTCGTAGATCGAGAGCGTGATCGCGGAGAGATAGACGACGTCGTAGCTCATCAGCGAGTTGAGCAGCTCGTCCGTCTCCGGCAGGCTCATCAGTTGGCGCGCGGCCGCACTGTCGCGCCAATGGAAGAACTGGCGCTCGCCCTTGCCGTCCGTCTGGATCATGTAGAGGCCGGGCAGCTTGCCCGCGAGCCGCACGACACGGCGCGTGCCGACGCCTTCCGCATTCCAGGCCGCGACCATCTCGTCGCTCAGGGCGTCATCGCCGAGCGCGGTGAGATAATCGACCTTGACGTCCAGCCGCGCCAGATACACGGCCGTGTTGAGGGTGTCGCCGCCGAAGCCGCGTGAGTACAGGCCACCGCCCTGCCCCTGCCCGGCGGACGCGCCGCCCTGGGCCTGCCGCAGCTCGACCATGCATTCGCCGATGCAAGCAACGCTCGCCATCATCAGGGCCCGCTCAGTCCGAGGTCAGGCGACGAAATTGCCGCCGAGCTCGTCTTCGATGTGAATGCGGATGATATCGTCGAACGTCTTCTCGGCGGTGGTGAAGCCGAGCTCGCGCGACCGCCTGGCGTCGAAATTGCGCGGCCAGCCGCCGACGATGCCGACGATGAAGGGATCGGGCTCACGCTTGATGCGCGCGGCGACCTTCTCGCCGGCGACCCGTTTCAAGGCGGCTATCTGCTCGCCGACCGTGGCCGACAGGCCCGGCATGGTCAGGTTGCGGCGCGGGCCGACGGCCGCGAGATCCATGGTGCCGGCGTGGAGCAGGAAGCCGACGGCCGAGCGTGGCGTCGCGTGCCAGTGGCGGACGTCCTCGGAGACCGGGAGGATCGCTTCCTTGCCGGCGAGCGGCTCGCGCAGGATGCTGGAGAAGAAGCCCGAGGCCGCCTTGTTGGGCAGGCCGGGGCGGATGCAGATGGTCGGCAGGCGGATTCCGATGCCGTCGAGGAAGCCGCGACGGGAATAATCGGCGAGCAGGAGTTCGCCGATCGCCTTCTGGGTGCCGTAGCTGAGCAGCGGGGTATGGAAGAACTCGTCGCCGATCGCATCGGGAAACGGCGCGCCGAACACTGCGATCGAGGATGTGAACACCACGCGGGGCTTGTAGCCGCCGCCCGCAAGGCGGATCGCATCGAGCAGCATCCGCGTGCCGTCGAGATTGATGCGATAGCCCTTGTCGAAGTCGAGCTCGGCCTCGCCGGAGACGATCGCGGCGAGATGGAAGATCACGTCGGGGCGGCCTGCGATCAGCTTCTCGGCGGCGCCCGGCACGGCGAAATCGCCCGAAACGGTCTCGACCGGGAAGCCGGCCTTCTCCGGCTTCTTGGGCTCGATCACGTCGTGCATGGTCAATTTCGTGATGTCGCTCTTGCCGAGCCGGCCATCGCGCAGCAGCCGTTCACAGAGTTTGCGGCCGACCATGCCGGCGGCGCCGAGAACCAGAATGTGCAAGAGCTCAACTCCTTCTCATTGACTGGAGCGCGCCGCTCTTGAAACCCATTGGCGCGCCCTCGGCAAACCCCGCGATCATTCCTTCACGGCGCCGGTCATCGCCGACACATAATGCTCCACGAAGAAGGCGTAAAGGATCACGAGCGGCAGCGAGCCGGCCAGCGCTCCCGCCATCAGCGAGCCCCAGCGGTAGATGTCGCCGTCCACGAACTCGTTGACGATCGCGACCGGCACCGTCTTGTTGCTGGTCGATTGCAGGAACGTCAGGGCGTAGATGAACTCGTTCCAGCACAGCGTGAAGCAGAAGATGAAGGCCGAGATCAGGCCGGGAATGGCCAGCGGCACGACGATCTTGACCAGGATCTGCCAGCGGCTCGCCCCGTCGATCAGCGCGCATTCCTCGAGCTCGAAGGGGATGGTCTTGAAATAGCCCATCAACAGCCAGGTCGAGAACGGGATCAGGATGGTCGGATAGGTCAGGATCAGCGCCAGCGGCGAATCGAACAGGCCGTACTGATACACGACCGTGGCGAGCGGAATGAACAGGATCGACGGCGGCACCAGATAGGCGAGGAAGATCAGGCCGCCGACGAGATTGGCGCCCTTGTAACGCAAGCGCACGATGGCGTAGGCGGCGAACACCGAGGCGACGATCGAGAGCACCGTGGCGCAGATCGCCACATACATCGTGTTCCAGAGCCAGTAGGGATAGTAGCTCTCGAACAGCAGCTTGTGGAAGTGCTTGAAGGTCGGGTTCCAGGTCCAGAACGGATTGTACTTGTCGAGATCGAGCAGTTGCTCGTCGGGCTTCACCGAGGTCAGCGCCATCCAGTAGAACGGGAACAGCAGGACGACGACGATGATCGTGAGCGGCAGATACAGCGTCACCAGCCTGCGCGGCACCGACTGCAGATAGCTCATGCCCTCGCTGTTGTCGACGCGCGGTGGCGCCGACAGCACGCTCTTAAGGTCGACTTTCGCGGCGGGAAGATCAGTCATTGCTCTCTCCCTGCTGCCACTTCCGGCGCTGCAATCCGAACCACGAGACCATGATCGCGGCGAGCAGGAACGGGATCATCGCACTGGAGATCGCGGCCCCCTCGCCGAGCTGCCCGGCGATGATCGCGCGCTGATAGGACAGGGTCGCCATCAGGTGGGTGGCGTTGACCGGGCCGCCACGCGTCATCGCCCAGATCAGCTGGAAGTCGGTGAAGGTGAAGAGCACCGAGAAGGTCATCACGACGGCGATGATCGGTGTCAGCAGCGGATAGGTGATGTAGCGGAAATTCTGCCAGCGCGTGGCGCCGTCGAGCGTCGCCGCTTCATAGAGCGAGGGCGAGACGGTTTGCAGCCCTGCCAGCAGCGTGATCGCCACGAAGGGCACGCCGCGCCAGATGTTGGCGAAGATCACGCAAATGCGTGCCCAGGTCGTGTCGCCGAGAAAGTTGATGTTCTGGTTGATCAGGCCGAGCTGCTTCAGCGACCAGGAGATGATCGAGAATTGCGAGTCGAAGATCCACCAGAAGGCGAGCGCGGAGAGCACCGTCGGAACGATGAAGGGGATGAGCACCATCGCGCGCAGCATCGCCTTGAACGGCATGTGCTCGTTGAGCAGCAGCGCAAGGTAGAGGCCGATGCCGAATTTGAAGGCGCTGGCGACGAAGGTGTAGAGCAGCGTGTTGAACACCGACAGCCAGAAGATGGAATCGTCCCACAGCCACTCGTAGTTCTCGAAGGCGATGAAGTGTCCGACCCTGCCGATGCGCGTGTCCGTGAAGGACAGCCAGATGCCGAGCCCTAGCGGATAGGCCAGGAAGAAGATCAGGAACACCATGGCCGGCACCATGAACCAGAAGCCGAGCCAGTTGCGATTGTGTTTGAGCTGGGCCCAGGCACCAGCCTCGGTCATCTGAGGCTTGGCCCGGGGAATTGCGACATCAGCCATGCCCGATATCCCTGATCGAAATGTTGACGAGCGGGCGGCCCGAGAGCCGCCCGCCCCGTGACTGTTCAGCGATAGATGCGCTTCAGCTGGCGCTCGGCTTCCGCCATCGCGCCCTTCACATCCTTGGCGCCGGTGCAGTAATTGGCGAACATGTCGACGACGATGAAGTCGGCGATCGCGGTTGCAGCCTTCTCACCCACGGTGCCGATGCCGGACGCCGGCAGCGTGCGCTTGGAGGCCTGCGAGAACACGGCGTTCTTCGGATCGGCCGTCCAGATCGGCGCCGATTCGTAGGCGTTCAGGGTTTGCGTCAGATAGCCCTGCGCGCCGGCCAGCCACTTCTCGTAGTTCTCCTTCTCCAGCATGAAGGCGACGAAGGCCTTTGCCGCATTGGGATATTTGGTAAAGTTGAAGGCGAGGATCGGCAGCGCCAGCTGCAGCTCGGTCGGCTTGCCGACCGGACCGACCGGCCAGAGCGCGTGATAGGTGTCCTCGGTGAGCTCCTTCTTGCTGGCATCGTTCTTGGCGGCGACGTAGATCGAGATGCCGTTCGCCGTGCAATAGAGCTCGCCGGCGAGATACGCCTTGTTGTTGGAGGAATCGTTCCAGGACGCCGTGCCCGGAATGAAGCTGTCGTACAGCGCCTTGCAATATTCCAGCGCCTTCGCCGTCTCCGGCGAATTGATGACGATCTTGTCGTTCTGGTCGACCGTGTAGGCACCGTGGCCCCACAGCACCCAGTGCAGCCAGGAATTGCCGTCGCCGGAGGCGTGACCGAGCGCGAAGCCGGCCGGCGTGTTGTTGGCCTTGAGCGCCTTGCACATCTCGAGGAAGCCGGGGAAGTCCTTCGGGAATTCCTTGAAGCCGGCCTTGTCGAGCGCCGACTTGCGGTAGGTCATGTAACCGCCGTTGGTGGCGACGGGAATGCCGAGCCAATCGTTGCCGAGCTTGCAGGTCTTGGCGGCCGCATCGGTCCAGCCGCCGTATTTGTTGCCAAGATAATCGGCGACGTCGTTCATCTTCAGCACTTTGGTCGGGAACAGCTGCGGCAGCGTGTGCAGGCCCCAGGCGAGATCGAGGCCGGAGCCGGTGTTGGCCGCAACCGAGGCCTTCGGCTGCACGTCCTCGAAAGACTCGCTGAACGTATTCATCTCGGTGCCGGTCGCGGCCTTGAACGCCGCCACCATCGCGTTGAACGCATCGTCCTCCGCCGGCACGAAGCGCTTCCAGCGCATCACCGTCAGCTTGGCGCCGGGTTCGGCCTTCCAGGGCGCGCTCTGCGCCCAGGCCTTGGCGAAGTCGAACAGTGCCGGCCCCGTCAGCATGCCGGTCGCAGCCAAAGCGGTGCCGCCTTGGAGCAGAGACCGGCGGGTAAAGTCTTGCATGTTATCCTCCCTGTGATGCTTTTTTTCGTCTTATGGCTTGTCGTCTTATGCCTTGCCGTCTGATGCGCTAGGCGTTCATGCGCTTGCCCGTCGCATCATCGAACAGATGGACCAGCGACGGCTCGGGCTTCAGCCGCACCTTGTCACCCGGATTGAACTGGTGGCGCTCGCGGAAGACCGCGACGACCTGCTCGCCGCCGAGCTTGGCAAACACCTGCGTCTCCGAGCCGGTCGGCTCGACCACGATGATCTCGGCCTCGGCGCCATCATCGGCGATGGTGAAGTGCTCGGGCCGCACGCCATACACCGCAGGACGGCCGTCGGAGCCGGCCGGCGCGGTCTTGAGCGGCAGCTTGACACCGTTCGGCCCTTCGAAGGTCGCAACGCCGTTGACGCGCACATGGCCCTTCAGGAAGTTCATGGCAGGCGAGCCGATGAAGCCGGCGACGAACTGGTTGTCGGGCTTGTCGTAGAGCTCGAGCGGCGTGCCCATCTGCTCGACGATGCCGTCATGCATGACGACGATCTTGTCGGCCATGGTCATGGCCTCGATCTGGTCATGGGTGACGTAGACCGTCGTGGTCTTCAGCCGCTGGTGCAGCTCCTTGATCTCGGTGCGCATGGCGACGCGCAGCTTGGCGTCCAGGTTCGACAACGGCTCGTCGAACAGGAAGACCTGGGGATCGCGCACGATGGCGCGGCCCATGGCGACGCGCTGGCGCTGGCCGCCGGAGAGCTGTCGCGGATAGCGGTCGAGCAGCGGCGACAGCGCGAGGATCTCGGCGGCGCGCTTGACGCGCTTGTTGATCTCGTCCGAACTGGCATTACGCAGCTTGAGCGAGAAGCCCATGTTGTCGGCGACCGTCATGTGCGGATAGAGTGCGTAGTTCTGGAAGACCATCGCAATGTCCCGCTCCTTGGGCTGGACATTGTTGACGACGCGGTCGCCGATCGAGATCGTGCCGGAGGTGATGTTCTCGAGGCCGGCGAGCATGCGCAGAAGCGTCGACTTGCCGCAGCCGGAGGGGCCGACCAGGACGACGAACTGACCGTCCTCGATCGGAATCGTGACGCCGTGCAGGACTTCAAAATTGCCGAACGATTTCCGCACGTCGCGGATTTGCACAGACGACATCTAGCTCCCTCCTCGAAAGTCCACGGCGCCTCTCGCGCCGCGACCGTCTTGTTTTTCGGACTTCACCGAACGAAGCCCGAGCTTAGCGGGCGACATTGTCGGTAGTTTGTGCGGTTTTGGCAATTTGTCTTTGGTTAGTCGTTGCTGGTAGCGCTGTCAACGTTCCTTTGTTTGCGGGACTGACTGTGTTAAGAGCAGCAAATGGGTCGAAAACGCACCAAGTCAGGCAAGATCCGGCTTGCCGAAGTGGCCGAGCTCGCCGGCGTCAGCCCGATTACCGCGTCGCGCTTTTTCCGCAATCCGGAGGCCCTGTCGGTCGCCAAGCGGACGCGGGTCGAGAGCGCCGCCAAGGAGCTCGGCTATGTGCCCAATCTTGCCGCACGCGCCCTCGCCTCGCAACGCACTGAGGTCATCGGTGTCCTGATCCCATCGCTCACCAACAACGTGTTCTCGGACGTGCTGCGCGGCATCTATGACGCCTCCGAAGGCAGCCGCTACTCGATCCAGTTGTCCAACACGCGCTACAGCATTCTCCAGGAAGAGAAGTTGCTGCGTCTGTTTCTGGCGCAGAAGCCGGCCGGGCTGATCGTCACCGGCATCGACCAGACCGCGGAGTCGCGCGCGATGCTTCAGGCGGCGGACTGCCCGATCGTGCAGATCATGGAGATCGGCCCGGACCCGGTCGACATGATGATCGGCTTTTCGCACTATGATGCGGCCCGCGCGGCAATCGCGCATCTGTTCGAGCAAGGTCACCGCAAGGTCGGCTTCGTCGGCGCGCGGATGGATCCCAGGGTGCAGCGGCGGCTGGACGGATATGTCTCGGCCATGAAGGACGCCGGATCGTTCGATCAGCGCCTGGTGGTCACGACGGCGACGCCGACCTCGGTGACGCTCGGCGGCGCCCTGTTCGCCGATCTGCTGGCGCGCGGGCCCGACATCGACGCGGTGTTCTGCGCCAATGACGACCTCGCGCTCGGCGTGCTGTTCGAATGCCGGCGCCGGGAGATCGCAGTCCCCGGGCAGATCGCGATCGTCGGCTTCAACGACCTCGAATTCATGGCCTCCGCCGTCCCCACCCTCACCAGCGTTCGCACCAACCGCTACGAGATGGGCAAGACGGCCGCCACCATGCTGATCGACGCGATCGAGGGTCGGCGCCCGGAGCAGCCGGTGCTCGATCTTGGCTTCAAGGTGATCGAGCGGCAAAGCTCGTCGGCGCGACGTTCGGACAGCAGGCCAGCCGTATCAGGCGCGGCCGCGGCGAACAAAATGATAGCGTTACCAAGCAGCCACGACTAGTATCGGAATCGTGAGGAAACGACCCGCCAGCGGGAAGGCAGATCATCGCGCGCGCCGTTGGGCACCGCACATGCCGGACACCATGAGACGGACGCCAGTGCGTTTGCATTGCAGGAGAAACCAATGACAAAGAAACCAACCAACGGGCATGCCGCCGGCAGCAACGGTACCCGCCGCCATCTTCGCTCGCAGGAATGGTTCAACAATCCGCACAATCCGGGCATGACCGCGCTCTATATGGAGCGTTACCTGAATTACGGCCTCACCCGCGCCGAGCTGCAATCCGGCAAGCCGATCATCGGCATCGCCCAGACCGGCAACGATCTGTCCCCCTGCAACCGCCATCATCTCGAGCTCGCGCACCGCGTCCGCGAAGGCATCCGCGAGGCCGGCGGCATCGCGATGGAGTTCCCGACCCATCCCATTCAAGAGACCGGCAAGCGCCCGACCGCGGCGCTCGATCGTAACCTCGCTTATCTCGGCCTCGTCGAGATTCTCTACGGCTATCCGCTCGACGGGGTGGTGCTGACCACCGGCTGCGACAAGACCACGCCGGCCTGCATGATGGCTGCAGCGACGGTGAACCTGCCTGCGATCGTGCTGTCGGGCGGCCCGATGCTGAACGGCTGGCATAATGGCGAGCGCACCGGCTCCGGCACCATCGTCTGGAAATCGCGCGAGCGGCTCGCGGCCGGCGAGATCGACTATGAAGAGTTCATGGAGATCGTGGCCTCCTCGGCGCCCTCGGTCGGCCATTGCAACACCATGGGCACGGCCTCGACCATGAACGGGCTTGCCGAAGCGCTCGGCTTCTCGCTGCCGGGCTGCGCGGCGATCCCGGCCCCCTATCGCGAGCGCGGCCAGATCGCCTACGAGACCGGAAAACGCATCGTCGAGATGGTCTGGGAGGACCTGAAGCCCTCGGACATCCTGACCCGCAAGGCATTCGAGAACTGCATCGTGATCAATTCGGCGATCGGCGGCTCGACCAACGCGCCGATCCACATCAACGCGCTCGCCCGCCATATCGGCGTCGAGCTGTCGATCGAGGACTGGCAGAAGTTCGGCCACGACGTGCCGCTCCTGGTCAACATGCAGCCGGCCGGCTTCTATCTCGGCGAGGAATTTCACCGCGCCGGCGGCGTGCCCGCCGTGGTGCGCGAATTGATGAAGCACAACCGCATCCATGAGGACGCGATCACCGTCAACGGCCGCGGCATCGGCGAGAACTGCAAGAACGCGCCCGCACCCGACAACGACGTGATCTGGGCTTACGACAAGCCGCTGGTGAAGGACGCCGGCTTCCTGGTGCTGCAGGGCAATCTGTTCGATTCCGCGATCATGAAGACCAGCGTGATCTCGAAGGAATTCCGCGACCGCTATCTCAGCAATCCGAAGGACCTCAATGCCTTCGAGGGCCGCGCCATCGTGTTCGAGGGGCCGGAGGATTATCACGAGCGGATCGACGACCCCTCGCTCGACATCGACGAGCGCTGCGTGCTGTTCATCCGCGGCACAGGCCCGATCGGCTACCCCGGTGGCGCCGAGGTTGTGAACATGCAGCCGCCGGCGGCGCTGATCAAACGCGGCATCCTGTCCCTGCCCTGCATCGGCGACGGCCGCCAGTCCGGCACTTCCGGCTCGCCCTCGATCCTCAACGCTTCGCCTGAAGCGGCTGCCAATGGCGGGCTTGCCGTCCTCAAGACCGGCGACAAGGTCCGCATCGACCTCAACAATGGCAGCGCCAACATCCTGATCTCGGACGAGGAGCTGAAGAAGCGCCACGCCGAGCTCAAGGCGAGCGGCGGCTTCAAGCATCCGCCGAACCAGACGCCGTGGCAGGAGATCTATCGCAACACCGTCGGCCAGCAATCGACCGGCGCCTGCATGGAGCTCGCCACAAGGTACCAGAACGTCGCCGGCACGTACGGTGTGGCGCGGGACAATCACTGACGCTGTCATTCCGGGGCGCGACGCAGTCGCGAGCCCGGAATCCATTCATCCACCGATGCTGTTGCTCGATGGATTCCGGGTTCGCGCCAAGAGGCGCGCCCCGGAATGACGAAAGAAAATTCAGAGGAGAGAAAATGGCAGACCGCCTCAAGGGAAAGCGCGCCGTCGTCACGGCTGCCGCGGCAGGCATTGGGCGCGCTTGCGCGATCGCATTCGCGCGTGAAGGCGCAACCGTCATCGCCACCGACATCAACGAAGCCGGCATCGCGAGCCTGACCAAGGAAGGCATCGCCGAAGTCGCAAAGCTCGACGTCCGCAACACCGCCGACGTCAACGCCTTCGCCAAGCGCGTCGGCAGGATCGACATCCTGCTCAACGCCGCCGGCTTCGTGCACCACGGCACCATCCTGGAATGTTCGGAAGAGGACTTTGACTTCTCGTTCGACCTCAACGTCAAGTCGATGCACCGGACCATCAAGGCCTTCCTGCCCGACATGATCGCCGGCGGCGGCGGCAGCATCGTCAACATCTCGTCCTGCGCAGCCTTGAGGCCGCCGGCGAACCGCTACGTCTACAGCTCGTCGAAGGCGGCGGTATCGCTGCTGTCCCGTGCTGTCGCGCTCGACTTCATCACCAAGGGCATCCGCTGCAACTCGATCTGCCCCGGCACCGTCGAGACGCCTTCGATGCTCGATCGCGCGGCAGCCCAGGGCCCGCAGGGCAAGGAGATGTTCATCTCGCGCCAGAAGATGGGCCGGCTCGGCACCGCCGAGGAGATCGCGGCGATGGCCGTCTATCTCGGCAGCGACGAGAGCGCCTTCACCACCGGCGTCGATCTCGTCGTCGACGGCGGCTACATGCTCTGACGCAAGAAGGCCTACGGCATGAACAAGATCGATCTCAACGGCCGCATTGCCATCGTCACCGGCGGCGCGCAAGGGTTTGGCCGTGCCATCACCGAGCGCTTCGTCGCCTCCGGTGCCAAGGTCGCGATCTGGGACTTTGACTCAGCCTTGGCCGAGAAGACCGCAAAAGAGATCGGCGGCGAAACGAAAGTCTTCAAGGTCGACGTCACCGACACGGCGGCCGTGGAGCAGGCCCGCGATGCGACGCTCAAGGCCTTTGGCAAGATCGACATTCTCGTCAACAACGCCGGTATCGCCGGCGTCAACAAGCCGGTCTGGGAGACCGAGCTCGAGGAATGGCGCAAGGTGCTGCGCATCAACCTCGACGGCCCCTTCATCGTCTCCAAGGCGATCGTGCCCGAAATGCTCAAGCAGAAATACGGGCGGATCGTGAACATCGCCTCGATCGCCGGCAAGGAAGGCAACCCGAACGCGGCGCATTATTCAGCGTCCAAGGCAGGCCTGATCGCGCTGACGAAGTCGCTCGGCAAGGAGCTCGCCGCCCATGACATCCTCGTCAACGCGGTGACACCGGCGGCGGCGAAGACTGCGATCTTCGACCAGATGACGCAGCAGCATATCGACTTCATGCTCTCGAAAATCCCGAAGGCACGCTTCGTGCTGGTGGAAGAGCTCGCCGCGATGGTGGCCTGGCTGGCATCCGAGGATTGCGCCTTCTCGACCGGTGCGGTGTTCGACATCTCGGGCGGGCGCGCGACCTATTGAGGACATCATGATCCGGGAAGGCGGATGCCTGTGCGGCGCGGTGCGGTTCAAGGCGGAGGGCGAGCCGCTCAACGTCCGCATCTGCCATTGCCGCATCTGCCAGAAGGCAATGGGATCGCCCTACTTCGCACGCGCGCAGTTCGACCAGCGCGCGCTCAGCGTCGAGGGCGAGACTTCACGCTATGCATCGTCCGAGAACATCGACCGCGTGTTCTGCAAGAAGTGCGGCACGCGCCTGTTCGCCTGGCGGCGCAACGGCACGCTGGCGGGCGTCGCGCTCGCCACGTTCGACGACCGCAATGCCTTTGCCCCGACCGAACACATCTGGGTGTCGGAAAAGCTCGCCTGGGTGAAGCTCGACGACGGTCTGGTGCAATATCCAGGGACGATCCCAGCCTAATTGTTTGATAGCACGGCGGCGTATTGGCGGCCCATTTGTAACATAGCATTTCGGGACGGGTCCCCCTATGTTGGGCTGCAGCAGCGTCGCTGCGCCGCAGGCCCGGCTCGGATGGCTGCAAGGCCGCAGGCAACCGAACGGACGAGCAGTGAACATTTCCTTCTATGACGTCTCCGTCTGGGTCTTCCCGATCCTGATCGCCATCACCTTTCATGAAGCCGCGCACGCCTTCGTCGCGTACCGCCTTGGCGACAACACAGCCTGGCAACTCGGCCGTGTCAGCTTCAACCCGTTCCGTCATATCGACCCGTTCGGCACCGTCATCCTGCCGGCGATGCTCGTGTTCGCGCATTCGCCGTTTTTGTTCGGTTATGCCAAGCCGGTGCCCGTCAATTACCGCAAGCTCCACCACCCCAGGCTCGACATGGTTTGGGTGGCCCTCGCCGGCCCCGCGACCAACATCCTGCTGGCGCTGATCGCGGCCCTCGCGCTCCACGCCCTGCCTTGGGCTCCAGCCAGTTCGGCACGATGGATCTTCGACAACATCTGGAATGCGATCCGGCTCAACGCCATCCTCGCCGTCTTCAACATGATGCCGATCCCGCCGCTGGACGGCGGCCGAGTTGCGGTCGGGCTGCTGCCGCGGGCCCTCGCCTTGCCGCTGGCCCGGCTCGAGCCGTTCGGTATGTTGATCCTGATCGGGCTCTTAATCCTGCTGCCGCTGGCGGGCTCGCAGTTAGGTCTAAATCTTGATGTTATTTCAGCAATACTGCGGACGTTGACCGGTTATGTGATTCAGGCTGTTCTCTTCCTGACCGGCAATGCGTAGTTGAACCGGAACACCCGAACACGAGCCGAAAGGCCAGAGGCCGACTTGGTCAAAGCTGCCGATATGCTGATCGCGCGACGCGCCGACACCCGCGCCCGCGCCGATTTCGCCACCTGGAAGATGATGGCCAAGCTCAACGGGGCGTCCGCGCTGCCTCCGGAGGCCCAGGAGTTCCTGAGCAGCTACAGGAACCTGCTGGCGCAGATGAGCGAAGGCGAAGCCACCGAGGCCACCATCGGTGCGATCTACAAGGCCTATTACGTCGAGATGGGCGGCGCTGGAACGCCGCCCGACGTCCGTCCGCGCGAGGCCGAGCCGGCAGCGGACAATGTTACCGCTTTCCGGCGCCCGGCCCCGAAGCCGAAAAGCGCTGGTTACTTCGGGACAGGCGCGGCCAGCGGAGCCCAGAAACGGCCCCTGCCCGTGGCGCTGATCTTCGCCTGCCTGGTGGTGGTCTATGTCGGGATCCGGCTCTACTGGCGTTGAGCCGACTTCTTGTTGGCGGTCTTCTTCGATTTCTCAGGGGCGAAGCTGATCTCGAGGGTGCGCTCGAAACGCTCCTCGGTCAGTTGAACCGGAGGTGGCTCGAAAGGATCTGCCTTGCGGATCATCGATACCGCGGCTGCATCGTAGGCGGCGTCACCGGACGACTCGACCAACTCAACCGAGAGCACATTTCCCTTCCGGTTGAGCGCAAAATTCACCTTAACTTTCTGGTTGGTATTCACTCTGCCTTCCGGGGTGATCTCGTGCTGCTTGATGCGCGCACTGATCTTCTTGTTCCAGTCCGTTGTGATCTTCAGGATGTCCTTGCCCGCACCGACCACAGGAGCCATCGCCTTATCAGCCTCGCGCGTTGCCTCCTCGAAAGTCTGCCGCGTCTGGTCGATCTGCCTAGGCGCTGCTTCCGCGGCTGGAGTTTCCACGGCAGCCACTTTCGGATCGTCGTCCTGCTCCTTCTTCGCTTTGTTTTCGCTGACGATACGATCGGGCTCCTCAACTTCTTGCGGCCGATCCTGCGGAAGCTCCGTCTCCTTTATTTCGGCCTTCTGCTCCGGAAGTTCCGGGCGCTCCTCCTGCGCCACAGAGTCGTTTGGTCCAACGGGCACGTTGGAATCTTGAACTTCCGGCGAAGCCATCTCGACGGCGAACTCGGCTCCGGCCGCGCCGAGACCATCGCCGTCGTCGTCGCCGTGCAAATGCGCCAGCGCGAGCGCAGCACCGCCGAGATGCAGGGCGAGCGCGGCCGCCGCCGCGAGGATCCAGAGCTTCCGGGATGGTCTCGGTTCGTCCGCCATCGTTCCGTCTTCTTAAGGCTGGGCGGCGCCTGCCACAGGCGCCCCCGGTGCGCCTTCCAGCGCGACCAGCTTCACCCGCGTATAGCCGCCCGAGCGCAAGAGCTCCATCACGCCCATCAATTCGCCATAGGGCACCGAGCGATCGGCGCGCAGGAAAACATACTTGTCCTTGCTCATGTCGGAAAGGCCGTCGAGGGTGCCGATCAACTCGCCCCGGTGAACGGGGTTCTCCCCGATCGCGAGCGTCAGATCGGGCTTGATACTGAGATAGGTCGGCTTTTCCGGCTTCTTCTGCGGCGTCGCACTCGACGTCGGCAGATCGATCGGCAGATCGACGGTGGACAGCGGCGCGGCGACCATGAAGATGATCAGCAGCACCAGGATGACGTCGATGAACGGCGTGACGTTGATGTCATGCGTTTCGCCGAAATCGTCGTCTTCGCCTTCATTGTCTGCAAGCGAAACACCCATGGCTCACTCCGCCGCGCGCGAATGCACGCTGCCGTGGCTGCGGTCGAGATCGCGCGACAGCAGCCGCCCCGCAGCACCCGAGGCGCGGCTGACGAGCTCGAGATAGCCCTTCGTCACGCGCGAGAAGTGGTTGTAGATGATGACGGCGGGAATGGCGGCGACGAGGCCGATCGCGGTGGCGAGCAGCGCCTCGGCGATGCCGGGCGCGACCACGGCGAGGTTCGTGGTCTGCGACTTCGAGATGCCGATGAAGCTGTTCATGATGCCCCAGACCGTGCCGAACAGGCCGACGAAGGGCGAGGTCGAGCCGATGGTCGCGAGCACGCCCATGCCGATCCGGATGCGCCGCTGCTCCGCACGCACGATCTCTGAAAAGCTCGAGGCCGCGCGCTCCTTGATGCCGGCATCGCTGGACAGGCCAGCCGACATCCGCGCTTCGCGCAACGCCGCCGCAAGGAACGACGGCAGGATACCCTCCTTGGTGCCGAGCGCCATCTGCGCTTCGGCAAGCGAGCGCGCCTCCGCAATCTTCTTCAACGCCGAACGCAGCTTGCCGGAGGCGACCGACAGCTCGATCGACTTGGCAATGAAGACGGTCCAGGTCACCAGCGAAGCGAAGGCGAGCCCGATCATCACCGCCTGCACGATGACGTCCGCCGACTTGAACATCACCCAGGGCGACAATTCCTTCATAACCGCCGCCTCGGGCTTCGCACTCGCGGGATTGGCGGCCACCGGGGCGGCACCCACGACGGCGGGAGCCGTCGAGGCCGCAGGCGCAGCTGCCGGGGGGACGGTTCCGGCAGCGGACGGCTGAGCCGTCGATGGGGCCGGTGCCGGCGCGCTCTGTGTCTGGGCGGAAACGGGGGACGCGAGCCAGGCGGACGCCAGCATCAAGGCTGCGGCAAGGCTTGCTTGGAAGGACATGGTCTTCATACTTCGGCCCAGTAACGAATGAGGTTGTGATAGATACCCGTCAATTTGACCGTTTCGGGATCGTCGCGCCCGAGCCGTTCCACCAGCGCCTGAATCGCGGTGTCGAGGTCAAAGATCATGCTCCGGGCTTGATCGTCCCGTATCATGCTCTGAAGCCAGAAGAAAGACGCAACCCGCGTCCCCCTGGTCACGGGGTGATGAGGTGCTGGAGGATAGAGCACAAGGCCCTCCAATTCCCGTCGTTCACACGTCGAACGAATGTCGGCTGTTGGTATCGGCCACTCAATTGCGGGTCAATGCGTGCCGTCCGCCAGAACCCTTGAATAGATCAAGATCAAAACGATTCTAAACTGCCCGCTCTCTGAGCGAAGGATGCGTCCTAGACGCAAATCGATTGCTGACACTCGCGGATTCATCAGCCAGAGCAACTCGTCGGCCGACTTCTGCGAGATGGCGCGCACGCGAACGGTCTTGTCCGTGCCGGCGATGTTGGCGCCGTTGACGACGGCTTTGATCTCGTCGCGAAAGTCGGCGAGGAAGCACAAGGGATCGCGCTGCTCGTTGGCGCCCCAAGCAATCAATCCCATGATCAGAATCTGGCACGCGATCAGCTTGCCGTTCAGCTCGTCCATGCTTTGCTCCGTCGCTGCGGCGCCGATATGGACAATGCCGAAATCCAGGACAACCGAAACGGCCTCGACGCGACTTAGCACCGTTCTTGCGGCAGATCCGAAAGGCGCCGCGGCGCGGGGCCGATCGGTCCCGAGCACACTGCTCCGCGTGCTGCGCAAGACTTGCACGCCGGCCGGTCGCGGCGGGAAAACGCGGCATTGCACGTCGCCGCGCCAGCAAGCTGCCTACACGGTGCAAAGCTTTCCAATTGTTTAGGATTCTCACCCGATAGTGCTGTTTACTCTGGAAGTTGGCGTGTATTATACATCATGCTGGAACCGTACGATTGCCCCGATATTCGTAGCCGAGAGCATACGAGCCGACACGAGACGACATGAACAAGTCCCGGCCGATCCTTTGGCTTCTGATCAGCGCGGCCGTGGCTTCCGCGGGCTATTATGGTTGGCAGAAATTCGGCGCGTCCGAGGCTGGAAAAACCCAGACCGCACAAAAGGGCCCGCCTCGCCCCTCCGCCGTCCCCGTCAGCGTTGCACCGGTCCAGAAGACCGACTTTCCGGTCTATCTCACCGGTCTTGGCACGGTTCAGGGCTTCAACACGGTCCAGGTCCGAACCCGTGTGGATGGCCAGATCGACAAGCTCGAATTCAGGGAAGGCCAGATCGTCAAGCAGGGCGATCTCCTGGTTTCGATCGATCCCCGCCCCTATCAGGCCGCGCTTGACCAGGCCAAGGCCAAGAAGGCGCAGGACGAGGCCAGTCTCGCCAACGCCAATCTCGAGCTCCAGCGCGCCACGAAGCTCGGCGAATTCGCCACCGCCCAGCGCGTCGACACGCAGCGGTCCACTGTCGCTCAGCTCACCGCGCAGATCGCCGCCGATGATGCCGCGATCTCCAACGCCCAGACCCAGCTCGATTACACCCAGATCAAGGCGCCGATCACCGGCGTTGCAGGCCTGCGTCAGGTCGACATCGGCAACATCGTCAACGCTTCGTCGCAGACCGCCATCGTCACGATCTCGCAGGTCGAGCCGATCGCGGTGATCTTCACCGCGCCGGAAGACCAGCTCCCCTATATCAGCGAGGGCCACAAGGCCGGCGCGCTCAAGGTGATCGCCTTCACCACCGACGGCAAGAAGACGCTGGCCGAAGGCAAGCTCGCTGTGATCAACAACCAGGTCGACACGAGCAGCGGCACGATCCGGCTCAAGGCGGTGTTCGACAACAAGGAAAGAACGCTGTGGCCGGGCCAATCGGTCTCGACGCGGCTCCTGGTGCGAACGCTGAAGGATGCGACCGTCGTTCCGGATGATGCGGTCCAGCACTCCACCAACGGGCTCTACGCCTATACGGTCAACCAGGACAACAAGGCCGAGCTGCACAAGGTCAAGGTGAGCTATGGCATCGACGGGCGTTCGGTCATCGAGGAAGGATTGACCCCCGGCCAGCAGGTGATCGTCGGCGGACAGTTCAAGGTCCAGCCCGGAAGCCTGGTGTCGACGGCGGTGGCAAGCTCGGATCCGGCCCAGAACAAGGTACGGCAGCAATGACCGGGGGCGGGATTTCGGCACCTTTCATCCGATATCCCATCGGCACCTCGCTGCTGATGGCCGGCATTCTCTTCGTCGGCCTCGTCGCCTACCCCCTGCTTCCGGTCGCGCCGCTGCCGCAGGTGGACTTTCCGACCATCCAGGTCACCGCCAACCTGCCGGGCGGCAGCCCAGAAACGATGGCTTCGTCGGTGGCGCAGCCGCTCGAGCGGCAATTCGCCCAGATTCCCGGCATCGCGCAGATGACCTCGACGAGCTATCTGGGCACGGCGTCCATCACCATCCAATTCGACCTCAACCGCAACATCGACGGCGCCGCCAACGACGTGCAGGGCGCCATCAACGCGGCCAGCGGCCAGTTGCCGAAGAACCTGCCGTCGCCCCCGACCTACCGCAAGGTCAACCCCGCCGACGCGCCGATCCTGCTGCTGTCGGCGACATCGGAGACGCTGCCGCTGACCAGCGTCAGCGACGCGGTCGACGCCCAGCTCGCCCAGCAGATCAGCCAGCTCTCGGGCGTTGCCCAGGTCTTCATCGGCGGCCAGCAGAAGCCCTCCATCCGCATTCAGGTCGATCCCGCAAAGCTGGTCGCCAAGGGCCTGTCGATGGAGGACATCCGCAGCCAGATCGCGATCACCACGGTCGACAGCCCCAAGGGCAACATCGACGGCGAGAAGCGGGCCTATACGATCTACGCCAACGACCAGCTCACCAACGCGAAGGACTGGAACGACGTCATCATCGCCTATCGCAACGGTGCTCCGTTGCGAATCCGCGATATCGGCCGGGCCGTCAGTGCCGCCGAAGACGCCAAGCAGGCGGCCTGGGCGAACGGCAAGCGCGGCGTGTTCCTCGTGATCTTCAAGCAGCCGGGCGCCAACGTCATCGAAACCGTCGACAGGATCAAGGCGACCCTGCCCCGCCTCGTTGCCGCGATACCGCCCGCGATCAAGATCGAGCTGATCAGCGACCGCACCGCGACCATCCGTGCCGCGGTCGAGGACGTCCAGTTCACGCTGCTCCTGACCATTGTGCTCGTGGTCATGGTCATCTTCATCTTCCTGCGCAGCTTTTGGGCGACGGTCATTCCTACGGTCACAGTTCCGCTGGCGCTGCTGGGCGCGTGCGCCATGATGTGGCCGGTCGGCTATTCACTCGACAATCTGTCGCTGATGGCGCTCACCATCGCGGTCGGCTTCGTGGTCGACGACGCGATCGTGATGCTCGAGAACATCACGCGCTACATCGAGCAAGGCGACTCGCCGATGGAGGCGGCCTTCAAGGGATCGAAGGAAATCGGCTTCACCATCGTCTCGATCAGCATCTCGCTGGTCGCGGTGCTGATCCCGCTGCTCCTGATGGGCGGCATCATCGGGCGCCTGTTCCGCGAATTCGCCGTGGTGCTAGCGATGACCATCTTCGTTTCGATGTTCGTGTCGCTGACACTGACGCCGATGATGGCCTCCCGCTTCCTGCGCGCCCATGGCGAGGTGCAGCACGGCCGCTTCTATCAATGGAGCGAGCGCGCCTTCGACGCGATGCTGCGCGGCTACGAATATGTGCTCGATCACGCCCTCGCCTGGCGGCGCACCACGCTTGCGATCTTCTTCGTCACGCTCGGTCTGTCGATCTACCTGTTCGTGCTGATCCCCAAGGGCTTTTTCCCGCAGCAGGACGTCGGCCTGATCACGGCCACTTCTGAAGCCTCGCAGGACATTTCGTTCAAGGAGATGGTGAGGCGCCAGGAGCAACTCGGCAAGATCATCCTGGCCGATCCCGACGTTGCCAGCGTTGCCATGTCGATCGGCGGCAGCGGCCGTGCCGGCAACAACGGCAACCTGTTCATCACGCTGAAGCCGCGCAATGAGCGCGACGCATCGGCCCAGCAGATCATCGCGCGTCTGCGTCCGCAGTTCGACAAGGTCCAGGGCGCCCGCCTCTACATGCAGGCGGCCCAGGATGTCCGGCTCGGCGGCCGACCGACGCGCACGCAGTTCGAATTCACGCTGCAAGACGCCAATCTGGACGAGCTCAACGAATGGGCACCGAAGATCCTCACCAAGATGCAGACGCTGCCGGAGCTGCGCGACGTTGCGACCGACCAGCAGACGCAGGGCACGACGGTCCAGCTCAAGATCAACCGCGACACCGCCGCCCGCTACGGCATCCAGCCCCAGCTGATCGACGACACGCTCTATGATTCCTTCGGACAGCGGCAGGTCACGCAATATTTCACGCAGCTCAACACCTACAAGGTGATCCTGGAAGTGCTGCCGGAGATGCAGGGCGATCTCGAGACGCTGAACAAGCTCTACGTGAAATCGCCGCTGACCGGCGACCAGGTGCCGCTGTCGACCTTCGCGAGCTGGACCACCGATCCGGTCCGCCCGCTCTCGATCAGCCATCAGGGCCAGTTCCCGTCGATCACGATCAGCTTCAATCTTGCGCAAGGCGTCGCGCTCGGCCAGGCCACCGAGGCCGTGCAGAAGGCGATGGCGGAGCTCGGCACGCCCCCGACGCTGAATTCGAGCTTCCAGGGCACCGCGCAGGCGTTCCAGCAGTCGCTCGGCACCGTGCCGCTCTTGATCCTCGCCGCGCTGGTCGTGGTCTATCTGATCCTCGGCATTCTCTACGAGAGCTACATCCATCCGATCACGATTCTGTCGACGCTACCCTCTGCCGGCGTCGGCGCGCTCGCGATCCTGATGGCGGCCGGATTCGACTTCAGCCTGATCGCGCTGATCGGCATCATCCTCCTGATCGGCATAGTGAAGAAGAACGGCATCATGATGGTGGACTTCGCGATTGCCGCCGAGCGCGACGAGCACAAGACGCCGGAGGAATCGATCCGCCAGGCCGCACTGCTGCGCTTCCGTCCGATCATGATGACCACGATGGCGGCCCTGCTCGGCGGTGTGCCCCTCATGCTCGGCCACGGCACCGGCGCCGAAATCCGCCAGCCGCTCGGCTACGCCATGGTCGGCGGCCTGATCGTCAGCCAGGCGCTGACGCTGTTCACCACGCCGGTCGTCTATCTCTACCTCGACAAGCTCAATAACTGGTTCTCGACCTGGGGCCGTTCGGACGACGAAGGCGAGGAGACGCCCGAGCACGGCAGCGTCAAGGAAGCCGCCGAGTAGGCTTGCACCGCGCCTGCCGCGACGCTACAGCGAAACCCCGGTTCGCAAATGCGGTTTCCCATGCCTGTGCAATCCAGACTTGTCGCCCTTGTCGCTGCTGTCCTGTTGTCAGCGGGCGCAGCGCACGCCCAGCAGGGCGCCAAGAAGAACGCCGCGCCCGCCCCGGCCGCGCAGCCCGCGCCTGCCCCGACCCAGGCGCAGGCTGACGGTGCTTCCGGACAGCCCGGCTGGATCGTCCGCTGCACCAGCGCAAGCCGCGACGCGCCGCTCGAATGCGCGATGGAGCAGAACGCGGTGCTGACCAAGACGGGCCAGACCGTCGTCCTGATCAACATCCGCATCGCGCCCGACACCCGCACGCCGATCGCGCTTCTGCAATTGCCGCTCGGCCTCAATCTTCCCGTCGGGGCCAAGCTCCAGGTCGACGAAGGCAAGACGTTCGATCTCCAGATCCAGACCTGCGAGAATCGCGGCTGCTACGCCTCGACCCCGGTTGCGCCGGACCTGCTCGCCGCCTTGCGGTCGGGCAAGCAGCTGAGGGTCTCGTTCCAGAACATGGCCAAGGAGACCATCGCGATCCCGATGCCGCTCGGCGATTTCGCGGCGGCCTACGACAAGATCAAGTAGCGGGCGCGCCTCACGTCGCGATGTCGCTCGCCCGGAGCAGCGTCGTGAAGCCGCCATAGATCATGCGCTTGCCGTCGAACGGCATGCCATCCATTTTCAGCCGCGGATCCGCCATCACCTTCTTGTTGATGGCATCGCGGCTCTCGCGGTCCCGATAGACGATCCAGGCGAACACCACGATCTCGTCCTCCTTCGCGATCACCGCGCGCGGGAACGAGGTGAGCTCGCCATAGGGAACGTCGTCGCCGATGCATTCGACATAGTCGAGCGCGCCGTGCTCCATCCAGATCGCGCAAGCGCTCGCCGCCATCGCCTTGTAGGCCTCGATGTTGGCCTTGGGCACGGCGAGCACGAAACCATCGACATAGGGCATCACGGATCTCCTTGTTGTGTGACCCAAGGACGATGGAGTACGCGGCGATCCGACACGAAAATGCGGTTCTGGGATGAGGCAAACGGTCGCGACCGGCAGTGCGGCCAAATCGCATGTCCGCGTCGTCGAGGAGCTCGACAGCAAATTGACCACGCAAGGCGGAAATCTCTGGAAGGCGATCAAGGCCTACATCGGCTCGGGCGCAGCCGCCGCGCGATATATGCAGAATGTCAAGGTATTTACGGAGTGTGCTGCGAGGAGGGGACGGGAGCTTGATCAATCGACCGGTCGCAGGCTCGGCACGATACTTCGACGTCGCGCAAATGTGTCGCCGAGGGCAGATCGGCCATATCGGCGGCGCCAACAAGGGAGCAGACGGCAAGGCCGTCGAATGGCTATCGTCGGGGACTGGCTGGGGAACCTGGATTCGAACCAAGACAAACAGAGTCAGAGTCTGTTGTGCTACCGTTACACCATTCCCCAAGAATCGTCGAACAAATTCAATGACTTGCCGATTTGCTCGACTGTGGCCGGCAGCGCGTTTGGCGCAAATCACGGCTCAGGCGTGGCAGCGTTCTACCCGCTCGGCCCTAGGCTGGCAAGCGCTCCGGTGGACGGCCCCGCCCGCCAAATGAAGGACGAGATACGGCTGGGTACTCGTGCTCGGAAGCCATTCCGCGGTCAGGCTGGCAACCCGCTACCGAACGTGCTTGTGTTGACTTCGTTTCCGGTTTTTCCGTCGTTCGACCGCGTAGCGCCCCGGCGAAAATGCCTCGGGCTCATACAACAAGCTGACTGACGCACGATATCCGTTCCAGTCGGCTTCCTTCATCCCCGTTTCCGCATCGCCAACCGGTGCGATACCGTCCAGCTCGTCGCAGCGCATTGTCTCGTCCGAGAAGCAGCTTTCGTGCACCGGCTTGACCTGAAACAATGGCCGGCTCCTGGAAATGAATATCTCCCTACCGGTCGTGATCAGCTGCACGTTGATGAAAAGGGGCCGACAATAGTTCGCTTCGACGATCGCTTCATACGGGACGTAGTCACTCGAGCTACGCAAATTGCATGTCGGGCCGACACTCAGACCCCAACCCTTTGCTGTCGTTACCAGCAAACCCGACCATATTTGCAAGATGCCCGGATGAAATAGCCCCGTGACCAGCGGGGGCCAATTCTTCTTCATATCCGGAGGTGCGAACTTGCCCCAATAGTCGATGAATGTCGGGTCAATATCGCTCACGACATCGTAGGGTACCGCGTCCAGCGGGTACCATTCTCCGTTCCTGGCCAGCAAGATCTGGGTCCCGTCCCAAAGCGCCCGGATATCGCAGGGAGGAAAGATGTACCAGCCGAACGAGGACGCCGTCCGAATTGCCTCGCAATACTGAAAGGCTGCCGTTGGCAGCGTCCCCAGAGCCGAGGCATCTGCGCGCAGTGGCCCGGGTGAACTCAGCAGAGCCTTTCGAAAGACCACAACAGGCCTTCTGCTCGGCGCTTCAGTGTCCATCTTCTCACCCTCGCCCACTGGGGTGACGCAGCCCAGCTACGACATGTCTAGATTATCCAGGCTGCGTCCCACGGTGCTCCGAACTTATCTGGTTGATTTTTGCTGCTTCGTTGTCGCACTCTTCTTCAGATGCTTGGCGATCCTGACGGGCATATTTCCGCCGTAGCCCATACCGACCGTAGCTCTCATCGGATTTGAGGGCCTCCGTTCAGAACGTTTTCCCATTGCGTGCTCCTGTCTGAGAACGTCGCTCCAAAGTGGCGACTTCCGATCTATAGGGCCCGCTCAAGGAAAGATCAACTCAAGATTGTGTTAATCGATGCACATCTAATGTGCACGCTATGATTGTGAGACGACCTCGCCCGTAGTCCAGCTCGATGTTCGCAGCCTTGATCACCTTCTTCCATCGCGCCGTCTTCGTGGCGATGTAGGCCGCGAACGGCTTGGAATCGAGTGCGACCGCGGTCGCACCGAGCTCAGCTATCCCGCGACCTCGCGGTCAAGTCGGGATTGACACGCTGATCGCGGGACTTTCCAACATCATTGTGAAAGCGCTTGCGAGACCTATATCGTCGAGGTGCCCTGCCGAACCTGATCTCCCTTGAGAAAATCCGTGCTCATATTTCTGCTGCTGGCCTTCGTGCCGATCGCGATTTCGGCCGCCCGCTATTTCTGGGTCGGAGATGGCCGCGGTAATTGGCAGACCGCGGACCGGTCCAGCGCCGGCCTGCTGCTGCCCGCCGCCTCGCATCCGGAAGCCCTGATCCGGGTCTACGCTGCGCGAACGGTGCGGTGGCGCAGCATCTTCGCGGTCCACACCTGGATCGTCGTCAAGGAGAAGGACGCGGCGAGCTACAGCCGCTACGACTATACGGCCTGGGGGGAACCGATCCGGAGCAATGGTTTCATCCCCGACGGTCGCTGGTTTGGCGCCTTGCCGGAGACGGTCGTCGCCATCGACGGCGCCAAGGCCGAAGCGCTGATCCCCAAGATCCGATATGTCGTCGAGAACTACAGATTTCGGACCTATGGCGATTACAGCGCCTGGCCGGGTCCGAATTCGAACACCTTCGTCCAGGCCGCTTTGGATGCCGTGCCGGAGCTTCACGCGGTTTTGCCGCCCACGGCCATCGGCAAGGATTACCCCTATTCGGGGCGATGGATCGGCCTCACGGCCTCGCGCACCGGCTTCTATGCCTCGCTCTCGGGCTATCTCGGCCTCACACTCGGCTGGGTCGAAGGTCTAGTCGAGCGTTTCCTTGGTTCGAATCATATCAGGCGGCCTCGGCGAGTTTATAGGACCAGGTGTGGATGACCGGATGGCGGTTCACGTCGTCGATGCCGGCCATGATGCGTTGCTTCAGCTCGTGTTTTGATGTCACCCGGATGTGGCGCAACACCGAGCGAGCAAATTTGGAGAAGAAGCCCTCGATCAGGTTGAGCC
>NZ_JARFML010000016.1 GCF_029167105.1 Bradyrhizobium yuanmingense
CGAGACCCGGCTCGATGGTTCGGTTCTCGACCGCGAAAGAGCCGCCAGCGCTTCAATCTCATCGTCGGTCATCGCCAATTCGACCGCTTGCCGCCATCCTGCCATGAAACCGCTCCTCGTTGCGCCAACCGCAACCGAGGAATCCGCCAACACTCAATCAGTTCCAGCGCAGGCTTCTTGGAATCGATCGTCTAGGCGGCCTCAAATATTCGCGGCGAGGTCCACGAGCTCGTCGAACAGCACGCCGGTCGCCTTCAGCATCTGCTCGATCTCGTCGGCGGCTTCCGCAACCGTCCGCTTCGACGTATCGATCACGAGCTCGGCGGCCTCAGGCTTCTCGTAGTCGTTGCCAATGCCAGTGAACGAGGCGAGCGCGCCGGCGCGGGCTTTCTTGTAATGGCCCTTGGGATCGCGCTCCTCGCACACCTCGGCCGGCGTCGCGATATGGATTTCGCGAAACGCGGTGTCGGCGATGCGACGCGCGGCGGCGCGATCTTCGCGCGCGGGCGAGACTGCCGCGACGATGGCGATGTGGCCGTTGCGGGCGAGATGCGTCGCGACCTCGGCGAGGCGGCGGATGTTCTCGCTGCGATCAGTGGCGGAGAAGCCGAGATCGCTGTTGAGCCCGGCGCGCAGCGTGTCGCCATCGAGCAGGATCGGCGAGCCGCCATTGGTGAAGAGGCGCCGCTCCAGCGCCCGCGCCAGCGTCGACTTGCCGGAAGCCGGCAGGCCGGTGAGCCAGACCACGGCGCCGTTGTGGCGGTAGCGGGCCGAGCGCTCGTCGGGCCGCAGCGCCGATTCCACCGGCACGATGTCGACAGGCACGGCACGCTGACCGGCATCGACCGACAGCACCAGGCCACCGCCGGCGATGCGCCCGGACACCTCGATCACGAGACGGCCGGTGCGCGGATTTTCGGTGTAGGGATCGGTCGCGATCGGATTGGACAGGGAGATGTCGATCTCGCCGACATGGTTGCGGCCGATCGCCTTGTTCTCGCTGCTCGAGAGCTCGCCGGGATCGACCGCCTTCTCGATGGCGACGACGGTTGCGCGGCTTTCCTTCGGCCCCGACCGCACCAAAAGCTGATCGCCTTTCGTGAGTGGCTTGTCGTGCAGCCAGAAAATGCGCGCGCGCAGGCGCCGCGTCTCGCGCGGGGCAGTGCCCGCATGCGCGATGATGTCGCCGCGCTCGATGAACAATTCGCGGTCGAGCGTGATGCCGAGCGAGCGGCCCGCGCCCTGCCGTCCCGCGACCGGCGTCATCGGCCAGCTCTCGACCGTCTTGATCTTGGCGATCTTGCCCGCGGGCATGATCACGATCTCGTCGCCTGCAATCAGGCTGCCGGATTCGATGCGGCCGGCGACGATGCGGCGGTCGTCGAACTTGTAGATCGCCTGCACCGGCAGCCGCAGCGCCAGCGCTTCCAGCGGACGCGCCGGCTCGAGGCGATCAAGCGCCTCGACCACGGTCGGTCCCTTGTACCAAGAGATGCGGTCGGTGCGCATCGCAACGCCGTCGCCGTCACGCGCGGAAATCGGGATCACAGCCGTGGGTGTCACGCCGAGGCCGTTCAGATGCGCGGAAATCTCGTCGCTGATGTCCTTGAAGCGCGCGGCGGAGAAATCGACGCGGTCCATCTTGTTGACGACGATTGCGACCTGCTTCACGCCGAGCAGGTGCAGGAGATAACCGTGCCGCCTGGTCTGGTCGCGCACGCCCTCCAGCGCGTCGATGATCAGCACCGCACCGTCGGCCTGCGAAGCGCCCGTGATCATGTTGCGCAGGAATTCGGCGTGGCCGGGCGCATCGATCAGCACGATATCGCGCGAATTGGTACGGAAGCGGATCTGGGTGGTGTCGATGGTGATGCCCTGGTCGCGCTCGGTCTGCAGCGCGTCGAGCAGGAACGACCATTCGAACGGCATGCCGCGCCGCGCGCTGACGGCTTTCAGCATTTCGAGCTTGCCCTCGGGCAGGCTGCCGGTCTCATGCAGGAGGCGACCGACCAGCGTCGACTTGCCGTGGTCGACATGGCCGACAATGACGATGCGGACCTGGGGACGCGTGGTGCCGTTCGGCGTGCCGGGCGAGGCTGACGTGACGATCATGTTCATGGCCGCGTCCTTGATCAGAGATAGCCGGCGACGCGAAGGCGCTCGAAGGCGTCCTCGGTCTCGTGGTCGAGCGCGCGGCCCGAGCGCTCCGGCACCTTGGTCTGCTCGAGCTCGATCAGGATCTCGTCGATGCTCGCAGCGTTTGAGGCAACCGGATTGGTGATGTCCTGGTCACCCAGCGAGCGATAACGCTTGCCGTCCTTGGCGAGGTACAGCGGAATGATCGGGATGTTCTCGCGCTTGGTGTAGGCCCAGATGTCGGCCTCGGTCCAATGCAGGATGGGATGGATGCGCAAATGCGCGCCTTGCGGCGGCGAGGCGTTGAAATGATCCCAGAATTCCGGCGGCTGGTCGCGCACGTCCCAATTGCCCTCCAGGCCGCGCGGGGAGAACACGCGCTCCTTGGCGCGCGTTGCTTCCTCGTCGCGGCGGATGCCGGCGATCAGGCCGTCGAAGCCATATTTTGCGAGCGCCATCTTGAGGCCCTCGGTCTTGCGCGCGGCGGAACGGGCGGCCGGCGGCAGCGTTGGGTCGACGGCATCGATCGGCGGGCAGGGCTCGACGCGCAGATCGAGATCCCATTCCTTGCCGTAATGATCGCGGAAGCGATACATCTCCGGAAACTTCTTGCCGGTATCGACGTGAAGGGCCGGGAACGGCATCTTGCCGAAGAAGGCTTTCCGCGCCAGCCAGATCATGACGTTGGAGTCCTTGCCGAGCGACCACAACAGGGCGATCTTCTTCAGCCGGGCAAAGGCCTCACGGAAGATGTAGATGCTCTGCGCTTCGAGCTGGTCGAGATGGTCCATGCTCGGGGCAAGTTCGGCAGAAAATTCTTGCGCGCGCACGCGCTCAGCCAGCGCCGGATTGCTCAGTCGATCAGCAGCGGAATCGTCCTTGAGAAGATGCATCTCTGCCACTTTGCGTTTGGAGGCGAAAATTCTATAGTTGCGGTGCAGAAGAGAAGAAAAAATTTTCTCTTTGCGCGCTCGAAACGAGACATATATAGAAAATAATTCCAGTCAACCCCGTTTGTGGGGAAGCGAGTATCACATGCGGTTCTTGCCGGTGTTTCTCGATCTCAAGGCCGGCCCGGTGGTCCTGATCGGCGCGGGCGAGCTTTTGCGCGCCAAGCTGCGCGTGCTCGCCGCTGCCGGCGCGCGCCTGCGCGTGCATGCGATCGACGGCAATCATGACCTTGGCCTCGGCTCCGAAGACTTGGCGCGCATCGAGATCGCGGCGGGCGATCCGCTCACGGCGGATCTTTCGGGCGTCATCGCCGTCGTCTGCGCGGGCGCAGGCGATGTCGGTGTGGCCATGTCGGCTCGCGCCAAGGCGGCTGGCCTGCCCGTCAACGTCATGGACGATCTCGAGCATTCCAGCTTCATCTTTCCGGCCATCGTCGATCGCGGCGATGTCGTGGTCGCGGTCGGCACGGGCGGCACATCCCCGGTGGTGGCGCGGCGTGTGCGCGAGAAGATCGAGGCGTTGCTGCCGGCGCGCATCGGCGAGCTCGCCGAGTTCATTGGCACCTTCCGCAAGTCGATCAACGAGCGCATCGCCGAGTTTCCGCTGCGCCGCCGCTTCTGGGAGCGCGTCATCGACGGTCCGATCGGCGCCGCCGTGCTCGCCGGCCGCAACAGCGAGGCCGATGCATCGCTCGAGGCGATTGCCGACCCTTCCGCATTCGCGCGCGCCGACAAGCCGGAAGGCTCCGTCGCACTGGTCGGCGCCGGCCCCGGCGATCCCGATCTGCTCACCATCAAGGCGCTGCGCGCGCTGCAGGACGCCGACATCGTCTTCCATGACGAGCTGGTCTCGCCCGAGATTCTCGACCGCATTCGCCGCGACACCACGCGCGTTGCGGTCGGCCGCCGCGTCGGCAAGCCCGGCATCGGCCAAGACGCCATCAACAGACGTATGATCGAGGCCGCGCAATCCGGCCAGCGCGTCGTGCGGCTGAAGGGCGGCGATCCCTTCGTGTTCGGCCGCGGCGGCGAAGAGGTGGAAGCGCTGCGCGCTGCCGGCGTCGCCTATTCGATCATTCCCGGCATTACCGCAGGGCTCGGCGCCGCCGCCGATTTCGAGGTGCCGCTCACTTACCGTCACGAAGCGACCCGCATCACCTTCCTCACCGCACACAAAGCGCGCGATGCCGAGAACGTGGATTGGTCGACGCTGACCGACGCCAGAATGACGGTCGTGGTCTACATGGGCATGACCGCAGCGCCCGCCGTGCGCGCCGGCCTGTTCGCGGCCGGTCGCTCGCCGGAGACGCCGGTTGGCGTGTTCGCCCGCGTCACGCGGCCGGATGCGCAAGGCGCGATCGGCACGCTGCGCGATCTGCCGGAACTGGTGCGGCGGATCCATGGCGGTCCCGCCATCCTCATCATCGGCGACGTGGTCCGGCATGCCGGCTCGCTTCGCCGCAAGACACCCAAACAAATCATCTCTGACCTATTGGATGCAGCCGAATGACCTCTCCGCTCGAACAAAAGAAGATCCGTATCGCCGGCCCCTCGGTCGTGACCGCCAACCGCACCTGGGACGGCATCGTGGTCTACCGCACCGCCGCCAAGAGCTGGTCCGCCGAGCTGTCGGAAGCCGCGATCGTGCGCAACTCCGACGAGGCCAGGGCGTTGCTTGCGGAAGCCGTGGCCGATGACGTCGGCGCCATCGGCCCCTATATCGCGCCGGTGCAGATCGGCGACGATGGCAAGGTCCTGCCCGGCAATCTGCGCGAGCAGATTCGCCGCACCGGCGTCACCATCGGACAGCCGGCCCAGGTTTAAGGCACGCACATATGTACGCTTACGACGAAATCGACCGCACGCTCGTCAACGAGCGCGTCTCGGAGTTCCGCGACCAGGTGAAGCGGCGCCTGTCCGGCGAGCTCACCGAGGACGAGTTCAAGATCCTGCGTTTGCAGAACGGCGTCTATCTGCAATTGCACGCCTACATGTTCCGCGTCGCGATTCCCTATGGCACGCTGGCGACGAACCAGATGCGGGCGCTCGCCCATGTCGCGCGCAAATACGATCGCGGCTACGGCCACTTCACCACGCGGCAGAACATCCAGTTCAACTGGATCAAGCTCGCCGAACTGCCGGATGCACTCGAAGACCTCGCCAAGGTCGGCATCCACGCGATGCAGACCTCCGGCAACAACATGCGCAACGTCACCTCGGATCAGTGGGCCGGCGTCGCGCCGGGCGAGATCGAGGACCCCCGCATCTGGTCGGAGCTGATCCGCCAGCACACCACGCTGCATCCGGAATTCTCGTTCCTGCCGCGCAAGTTCAAGATCGCGATCACCGCCTCGGACCACGACCGCGCCGCGATCAAGATCCACGACATCGGCCTGCGCTTGATCAAGAACGAGAAGGGCGAGACCGGCTTCGAGGTGCTGGTCGGCGGCGGTCTCGGCCGCACGCCGTTCATCGCCAAGACCATCAAGCACTTCGTGCACGGCCGCGACATCCTCAGCTACATCGAGGCGATCTTACGCGTCTACAATCAGTACGGCCGCCGCGACAACATCTACAAGGCGCGTATCAAGATCCTGGTGCACGAGCTCGGCATCGAAAAGTTCTCGCGCGAGGTCGAGGACGAGTGGCAGCACATTCGCAACTCCTCGCTCCAGATCGACGAGGAGGTGATCGAGGACATCCGCTCGCGCTTCACCTACCCGGCCTACGAGAAGCTGCCGCACATGCCGGACGAGCTGCGCCAGGCCGCGGCCGACCCTGATTTCGAGGCATGGCGCAAGAACTCGGTGGCCCCGCACAAGGTGCAGGGTTACTCCATCGTCACGATCTCGCTGAAGCCAACCGGCGGGCCTCCGGGCGATGCCACCGCCGAGCAGATGGACGCGCTGGCAGATCTTGCCGACAAATATTCCTTCGGCGAGATCCGCGTCGGTCACGAGCAGAACCTGGCGCTGCCGCACGTCGCCAAGCGCGATTTGCCGGCGCTGTGGAAGGCGCTCGACAAGCTCGGGCTGGCGACGCCCAACGTCAACCTGATCACCGACATCATCGCTTGCCCCGGGCTCGATTATTGCTCGCTGGCGAATGCGCGCTCGATCCCGATCGCGCAGGAGCTGACGCGGCGCTTCGCCAATCACGAGCTCGCCAACCTGATCGGCCGTCTGCACATCAACATCTCCGGCTGCATCAATGCCTGCGGCCATCACCATGTCGGCCATATCGGCATTCTCGGCGTCGAGAAGAACGGCGAGGAGGTCTACCAGATCACCATCGGCGGCCGTGCCGACGAGAACGCCGCGCTCGGCACCCTGATCGGCCCCGGCGTCAAGTTCGACGAGGTCGCCGACGTGGTCGAGGATATCGTGGAAGCCTATCTGGCGCTGCGCGAGCGGCCCGAAGAGCTGTTCATGGACACGGTGAAGCGCCTCGGCGTCGAACCCTTCAAGGAGCGCGTCTATGCCACTCGTTAATGGCGGAAAGATCACGGACGACCGCTTCGTCAAGCTCGCCGTCGACACCCCGGTCCCTGCGGGCGGCGACATCCTGGTGCCCGCCGAGCGCTTCCTCGGCGAGGCCGAGGGCCTGCTCAAGCGCGCCGGAAAGGTCGGGGTGATCTGGCCCAACAATCGCGACATCGCCGAGCTCGTGCCACATCTCGGCCAGATCGCCGCCGTCGCGCTGGTGTTCCCGACGTTCCGTGACGGACGCGCCTACAGCCAGGCGCGGCTGCTGCGCGAACGTTACAATTATCGCGGCGAATTGCGCGCGACCGGTCAGGTGCTGCGCGATCAGTTCGTGTTCATGCTGCGTGCCGGCTTCGATGCCTTCGAGGTCAAGAAGCAGGCCGACGCCGAGGCCTTCATGCAGACCGCGAAGCGCTATTCGGTATTCTACCAGCCGACCGGCGATGGCCGCATCACCGCGCTGCACCGGCGCATGCAATTGCGCCACTCCGAAGGGGTCGGCACGTGAACGCGATCGCGCCTCAGGTTTCGCCCGTGTCTGCGCTACCTTCGGTGGCCGAGTTCGATCGCGCCTTGCGCGATGCCTCGCCCGCGGAGGTCATTGCCGCGGCGCTGAGGACGGTGGGGCGCGACAAGCTCGCGCTGGTGTCGTCCTTCGGCACGGAATCGGCGACGCTGTTGAAGGTCATGGCGGACGTCGATCCCGCGATCCCCGTGATCTTCCTGGACACCGGCTGGTTGTTCGAGGAGACGCTGGCCTATCGCGATACGCTGATTGCGACGCTGGGCCTGAAGGACGTTCGCTCGATCAAGCCGGCCGAGGAGACGCTGTTGCGCGAAGATCCCGACCGCGACCTCTGGTTCTCCGATCCCGACGCCTGCTGCCGCATCCGCAAGGTCGAGCCGCTGGCGCGTGCGCTGAAGCCGTTCGACGCCTGGCTCAACGGCCGCAAGCGCTTTCAGGGCAATGCGCGCGCCGACATTCCGGTCGTCGAGGACGACGGCGCGCGGCTGAAGTTCAATCCCTTCGCCAACGTCTCGCGCGAGGAGATCGAGGCGATCTTCATCCGCGCCAAATTGCCGCGGCACCCTCTGGTTGTGTCAGGATTCCTGTCGGTTGGGTGTATGCCTTGCACCAGCAGAACGACTGGAGGCGAGGATGCACGCGCCGGCCGATGGCGCGGCCGGGCCAAGACAGAATGCGGCATCCATACGATGAAGACTTCGTAGCACAGCCACGCTGCCGCGCTGCGAACAAGAAAATCGGGTTCCGTTGACACAAGAGCGTTTCGCCACGAGTTATGCCTGCCGTCGACGACGCCGATGTCGTCGACGTGAATGGAGATGGACATGATGCGCCGTATCGTTCCGCTCGCCGCAGGATTGCTCGCGATGGGGTTCTGGGCAGGCTCGGCTCTGGCCGCCGACATCAATTTGCTGAATGTGTCGTACGATCCGACGCGCGAGCTCTACGTCGAGTTCAACAAGGCGTTCGCGAGCGCCTACCAGAAGGAAACCGGCAAGAGCGTCGAGATCAAGCAGTCGCACGGCGGCAGCGGCTCCCAGGCACGCGCGGTGATCGACGGCCTGCAGGCCGATGTGGTGACGCTTGCGCTCGCCTATGACATCGACGCCATCGCGAACAAGGGCCTTACCGCGGCGGATTGGCAGAAGCGGCTGCCGCAGAATTCATCACCCTATACCTCGACCATCGTTTTCCTGGTGCGCAAGGGCAATCCCAAGGGCATCAAGGACTGGGACGATCTGATCAAGCCGGGCGTTGCCGTCATTACGCCGAACCCGAAGACGTCGGGCGGCGCGCGCTGGAATTATCTGGCCGCCTGGGGCTTTGCGCAGAAGAAGTACGGCTCGACCGACAAGGCCAAGGACTTCGTCGGGAAACTCTTCCAGCAGGTGCCGGTGCTCGATACCGGCGCGCGGGGCGCCACTGTGACCTTTGTCGAGCGCGGCGTCGGCGACGTGCTGCTCGCCTGGGAGAACGAGGCGTTCCTCGCCCTGAAGGAGTTCGGTGCGAACAAGTTCGAGATCGTGGCACCGCCGCAGTCGATCCTCGCCGAGCCGCCGGTCGCGATCGTGGACAAGGTTGCCGACAAAAAGCGCACCCGCAATGCGGCTGACGCCTACCTTCAATACTGGTACACCAAGGAAGGGCAGGAGATCGCCGCGCGCAATTTCTACCGTCCGCGCGATGCCGAGACCGCCAAAAAGTATGAAAACTCCTTTGCCAAGGTCGAGTTGTTCACGATCGACGACGTCTTCGGCGGCTGGACCAAGGCACAGAAGGAACATTTTGCAGACGGCGGCGTTTTCGATCAGATTTACAAGAACTGATCGGGCGCTGTCGTAGGGGGCTTTAGCAGGGGGCCTGGTGAGCGCACTCGCAGCACGACGCCGGACATTGCCGGGCTTCGGTCTCACCATGGGACTGACGCTTTCCTGGCTGTCCGTGATCATCCTGATTCCACTCGCCGGCCTCTTCCTGAGATCGCTCGAGCTCAGCCCCGAGCAGTTCTGGAACATCCTCTCCAGCCGCCGCACCCTGAACGCGCTCCGCGTCTCGTTCGGCCTCGCCTTTGCGGCGGCCTGCGTCAATCTGGTGATGGGCAGCATCATCGTCTGGGCGCTGGTGCGGTATCGCTTCCCCGGTCGCCGCATCTTCGATGCCATCGTCGACGTGCCGTTTGCGCTGCCGACGGCGGTGGCCGGCGTCGCGCTGACGGCGCTGTTCGCCGAGAAGGGCTGGCTGGGGGCGCCGCTTGCCGCGCTCGGCCTCAAGGTGGCGTTCACGCCGGTCGGCATCTTCGTCGCCATGATCTTCATCGGCATTCCCTTCGTTGTCCGCACCGTGCAGCCGGTGCTGCAGGATCTCGACCCTGAAATCGAGGAGGCCGCGGGCAGCCTGGGGGCCAGCCGCTGGCAGACCATCGTCCGCGTGATCCTGCCCTCGCTCGCGCCGGCGCTGCTCACGGGCCTCGCGCTCGCCTTCGCCCGCGCGGTCGGTGAATATGGCTCGGTGATCTTCATCGCCGGCAATCTGCCCAACGTCTCCGAGATCGCGCCGCTCTTGATCGTGATACGCCTGTCCGAATTCCGTTACGCCGATGCAACCGCGATTGCGGTGGTCATGCTGGTCGTCTCCTTCGTCATCATCTTCGCGGTCAATCGGCTCCAGCGCTGGGCGCAGAGCCGGATTCCGGCGCGCTGAGGGCGGACCATGACGATGCAGATCGCAGATTCCGTGTCGCTCTCGGCCTCCGACTCGAAGGCACGCGCGCACGCGGCGGCGGCGCGGAACAATTTGCGCACCGAGCCGCGCGCCGTCCGCATCATCATCATCACGCTGGCGTTGCTGTTTCTCACCGTCTTCGTCGTGCTGCCGCTGGTCGTCGTGTTCGCGCAGGCATTTTCGCGCGGCATCCTCGCCTATTTCGCCGCGCTCGCCGAGCCGGAGGCGATGGCGGCGATCAAGCTGACGTTGATCGTCGCGGCGATCTCGGTCGGGCTCAATCTGGTGTTCGGCCTCGTCGCCGCCTGGGCGATTGCAAAATTCGAGTTTCCGGGCAAGACCTTTCTGATCACGCTGATCGACCTGCCGTTCTCGGTCAGCCCGGTGATCTCGGGCCTCGTCTTCGTGCTATTGTTCGGCGCGCAAGGCTATTTCGGCAGCTGGCTGCGCGAGCACGACATCCAGATCCTGTTCGCGGTCCCCGGCATCGCGCTCGCCACCACCTTCGTAACCTTCCCCTTCGTGGCGCGCGCGCTGATCCCCCTGATGCAGGAGCAGGGCACACAGGAGGAGGAGGCCGCGATCTCGCTCGGCGCCTCCGGCCTGCAGACCTTCTTCCGCGTCACCCTGCCCAACATCAAATGGGGCGTGCTCTACGGCGTCCTGCTCTGCAACGCGCGCGCGATGGGCGAGTTCGGTGCGGTCTCCGTCGTCTCCGGCCACATCCGCGGCGAGACCAACACCATGCCGCTCTTGGTCGAGATCCTCTACAACGAATACCAGTTCGTCGCCGCTTTCGCGATTGCCTCGCTGCTCGCAATGCTGGCGCTGATCACGCTGATCGCAAAAACCGTTCTCGAACGTCAGCTCGACGAAGGACAAGACGCCAGTGACCATTGAAGTCAAGAATCTCGTCAAGAAATTCGGCAGTTTTGCAGCCCTCGACGGCGTCGATCTCAAGGTCAATGACGGTGAGCTGCTGGCGCTGCTCGGCCCGTCCGGCTCCGGCAAGACTACCTTGCTGCGGATCATCGCCGGCCTCGACTGGCCGGACTCGGGCGAAGTCTCCTTCAACGGTGAGGACGCGCTGGCGCAAGGAGCCCGCGAGCGCCACGTCGGCTTCGTGTTCCAGCACTATGCGCTGTTCCGCCACATGACGGTGTTCGAGAACGTTGCCTTTGGCCTCCGCGTGCAGCCGCGCGCGGTCCGAAAGGATGAGGCTGCGATCCGCTCGCGCGTCAAGGAGCTGCTCGATCTGGTGCAGCTCGACTGGCTCGCCGACCGCTATCCGAGCCAGCTCTCCGGCGGCCAGCGTCAGCGCATCGCGCTCGCCCGTGCGCTTGCGATCGAGCCGCGCATTCTGCTGCTCGATGAACCCTTCGGCGCGCTCGACGCCAAGGTGCGCAAGGAGCTGCGCAAATGGCTGCGCTCGCTGCATCACGAGATCCATGTCACCTCGATCTTCGTCACGCACGACCAGGAGGAAGCGCTGGAAGTCGCCAACCGCGTCGTGGTGATGGATAAGGGACGGATCGAGCAGATCGGCTCGCCCGACGATGTCTACGACAATCCGGCGACGGCGTTCGTGCACGGCTTCATCGGCGAATCCATCGTGCTGCCGATCCAGATCGGCGATGGTGCGATCCGGCTCGGCGACCGGCAGCTCGATCTGGCGGCCGATGGGCTTGCGCCTGGCGCGTCGAAGCTGTTCGTGCGGCGACATGACATGCTGGTTGGCCCGCCCGGCAGCGGCGCCTTCGAGGGCGCGGTCCAGCACGTCCGCAATTTCGGTCCGGTGCAGCGGGCGGAAGTAGCCCTGTCCGGCGGCGAGACCATCGAAATCGACGCCCCCCGGGACAAGGAACTGCGCGCCGGCGACACGATCGGCCTCAATCCGCGTCGCTACCGGATTTTCGCGGGCTAAGCCCCGCCGTCATTCCGCCGCGGAATGACGGCTCAAATTCTCTTCAAAATTCACCTTTCAGCCATTGTTGGTATGCAACAACAGCCCCTCATTTGGGGGCCCCGATTCATGCGCGCTGCGGCCGCAATTCTCATCATGTTGCTGCTCGCCGGCTGTGCCGGCAACGAAGCTCCGGTCCAGCAGCCGTCGATGTATGCCGACATGGCGGTCCCGGGCTCCAAGCTCGACGTCCAGGCAGCTGCGATCATGATCTCGCAATACCGCCAGAACAATGGGCTCGGTACGGTCGTGGTCGACCCGGATCTGACTCGGCTCGCCGAATCCCAGTCCGGCGCGATGGCGGCGGCCAACAAGATGGACCACGACGTCCGCGCGCCGCTGGCCAAGCGTCTGGCCTCTGGCGGTTATCCGGCCACCGTGGCGGTCGAGAACATCTCGGCCGGCTATCATACGCTGGCGGAAGCGTTTTCCGGCTGGCGCGACTCGCCTCCGCACCGCGCGAACATGCTCAAGAGCGGTGTCACAAAATTGGGCATCGCGGCGAGCTATGCTCCAGGCACCAAATACAAGGTGTTCTGGACCATGATCCTGGCCTCCACGGAGCCTCGATAAGCCAGACTTGATCCCGGGAATGCATTGACGTCGCGGCGGAGTGTCGCCACGGTGGCTCGCCCTTTGCTATTGTTCCCGCATGACCGATCATAGTCCGCAAATCGCAACACTCCCGGTGAATGCGCAGCGCGTCCTGGTCCTCCAGGGCGGCGGCGCGCTCGGCTCGTACCAAGCTGGCGCCTTCCAGGCGCTATGCGGCTACGGCTTCGATCCGGAATGGGTCGCCGGCATCTCGATCGGCGCGGTCAATGCCGCCATCATCGCCGGCAACGAGGGGCACACCCGCGTCGAGCGGCTCAAGGAATTCTGGGAAATGGTGTCGGCTCCGGTGCCGTGGAAACCGGTTGGCAAGAGCGATCACAGCCGCGAGCTGTTCAATTCCACCAGCGCCGCGCTGATTGCGACGTTCGGCGTGCCCGGCTTCTTCACGCCACGCATTCCGCCGGCGCCGCTGTGGCCGCCGGGGCATCCCGAGGCCGAAAGCTATTACGATACCTCGCCGCTGAAGAAGACGCTGGAGCGTCTCGTCGATTTCGACCGCATCAACGACCTGAAGACACGCCTGTCGGTTGGCGCAGTCGGCGTCACCTCGGGCAATTTCAGATATTTCGACAATTACGCGTTCAAGAAGCTCGGCAAGAAGATCGGCCCCGAGCACATCATGGCCTCCGGTGCGCTGCCGCCGGGCTTTCCCTCCGTCGTCATCGACGGCGAGCATTATTGGGACGGTGGCATTGCCTCCAACACCCCGCTCGACTACGTGCTCGATGCCGAGGTCGAACGCGACATGCTGATCTTCCAGGTCGATTTGTTTTCCGCGCGGGGCGACCTGCCGAACTCGCTGCTGGAGGCGGCCGAGCGCGAGAAGGACATCCGCTATTCCAGCCGCACGCGGATGAACACCGACAAGAACAAGCAGCTGCACAACGCCCGCAGGGCCGTGCGCGATCTGATCGGCAAATTGCCGGACTATCTCAAGAACGATCCTTCCGTCGAATTCCTGGCGAAAGTGTCGCGCGAAAGCACCGTCACGGTGGTGCATCTGATCTATCGCAGCAAGAACTACGAATCCTCGTCCAAGGATTACGATTTCTCGCACATTGCCATGGTCGAGCATTGGGAGGCCGGCGTGCGTGATGTGCACCTCTCGATGCGCCACAAGGACTGGCTGGAGCGGCCGCAGTCCGGCGAGACCATGGTGACCTACGATCTCACGGGGGACGTCACCGCGCCCCCGGCAAAAAGGAGCGAATAGAATGGGTACTCTGTCAGGCAAGAACGCCGTCGTGACCGGATCGACCAGCGGCATCGGGCTCGCTTACGCACGCGCCTTCGCCGGCGCCGGTGCCAACGTCGTCATCAATGGTTTCGGCTCGCCGGAGGACATCGAGAAGGAGCGCGCCAAGATCGAATCCGATTTCGGCGTCAAGGCGATCTACTCGCCCGCCGACATGACCAAGCCCGCCGAGATCGCCGGCATGATCGCGCTCGGCGAGAAGACGTTCGGCTCGGTCGACGTCCTCGTCAACAATGCCGGCATCCAGTTCGTCTCGCCGATCGAGGAATTCCCGCCGGAGAAGTGGGACCAGATCATCGCGATCAATCTGTCCTCGGCCTTCCACGCCATCCGCGCCGCGGTGCCCGGCATGAAGAAGAAAGGCTGGGGCCGCATCATCAACACGGCGTCGGCGCACTCGCTGGTGGCCTCGCCATTCAAGTCGGCCTACGTCTCGGCCAAGCACGGCATCGCCGGCCTCACCAAGACCGTGGCGCTGGAAGTCGCGACCCACAAGATCACCTGCAACTGCATCAGCCCCGGCTACGTCTGGACCCCGCTGGTCGAGAAGCAGATCCCCGACACGATGAAGGCGCGCAATCTGACGCGCGAGCAGGTCATCAACGACGTGCTGCTCGATGCGCAGCCGACCAAGGAGTTCGTCACCTCCGAGCAGGTTGCCGCGCTCGCCCTGTTCCTGTGCAGCGACGACGCCGCCCAGATCACCGGCACCAATCTCTCGATCGACGGCGGCTGGACCGCGGAGTAATTCACGCTGCGTCATGCCCCGGCTTGACCGGGGCATCCAGTACGCCGCGGCGTCTCGGCTCAATCACAGCCGTCTCTGGGATACTGGATCGCCCGGTCGAGCCGGGCGATGGAAGTGGGGCGGCATTTTCGATCGTCGCCTATTTGCCGAACGCCAGCACGTGCAGCCCCAGCCGCTGCCGCACGATCCAGAACAGCAGCACCGTCTCGAAGGTGAGCGAGATCGAGGTTGCAGCCGCCGCGCCATGGCCGCCGTAGCGCGGCACCAGCGCGATGCAGAGCACGAGGTTCATCACGAAGGCCAGCGCGTAGGCGAGCGCGCAGATCTTCTGCTGGCCGAGCATGTTGAGCAGGCGCTCCACCGGACCGATCGCGGCGCGCACGACGAGGCCGATCGCGGCCACGAACATGATGTCGTAGCCGATCACGAATTGTGGTCCGAACAGCCAGAGCAGCGGCTTGCCGAGCGCGAGCAGCACGATGGTTGCGGCCAGCGACGGCCAGAACGTCCAGGTGATGGCATGCGCGACATAGGCCGACAGGCGCGCCTTGTCGCCGCTGGCATTGTATTCGGCGAAGCGGTGTGCCGTCGTCGCCGACATCGCGTAATGGATGAACGAGACCAGCGCCAGCGTCTTCACCACGGCGAAATAGACGCCGACCTCGTCCGAGGGACGGAATTGCTGCAGCACCAGCACGTCGGTGTAGGACAAGAGCAGGTAGAAGCTCTCGACCAGCAGGATCGGCAGCGAGACGGCGAGCCAGCCCCTGACGTCATAGGCCTTCGGTCCGGGTGTGATGTGATCGGCGAGCTTGCGGTTCAGCACCACCATCTGCCCGGCCATTGCGATCCATACCGCGCAAAGGCTCGCCACCATCGCGGCGACCGCGCCGAGGTGATAGCCGAGCAGGAAGGCGAGCGCCGTGATGCCGATGATCAACGCCTGGCGGATGATGAATTGCGGCATCAGGCCGAGCTGCATCCAGTCGTGCGAGCGCGCGATGCCGTCCTGGGTGTTGGCGACCACGAAAGCGGGCAGCGTCATGCAGCCGATATAGAGCGGCAGCACCTCGGCCGGATCGATCCAGGGCGACAGCAATTTGACGATGCCGGCAAGGCCGAGCGAGACCAGCGTGGACACGGCAAAGGTCAGCCAGCGGCTGCCGGCGAGGAAGCCGCGCAGCAGCGCGTGCGCGCCGTTGGCGCGGTACTCCGGAATGATTTTTTGGGCGGAGGCCGAGATGCCGAAATCCATCATGCTGCCGAGCAGCAGCACCCAGGTCCAGACATAGACGTAGATGCCGTAATCGGACGTGCCCATCCAGCGCGCCAGCAGCACCTGCGACACATAAGCGAGGCCGGCGCTGATGACGCGGATGACGAAGATGGTGCCGGCGAGTCGCCGGGTCAGCGACGCCTCGCTCGATCCGCCCGCGAGCTTGGCGCGCAGCCGCGCGACCAGCCCGGCCGGTCCGGTCGTTGCGGGTGGTGCATCCATCACGGCCAATTCGAACAATCCCCAGCGACCTGCAGCGGCAGGCGAGGGATTAGCAACCATTCGTTAAGATTCGGTTGGGTAGGCGCTCCATCCTCGGGGTCGTCCCCGCGAAGGCGGGGACCCATAACCCCCGAGAGAAGTTGTTGCATGAGCTGGCAACTCCGAGTCTTCGCCAAACCATTCCTGTGGTTATGGGTCCCGGGCTCGCGCTTCGCGCGCCCCGGGACGACAGCTGAATGTGGGCGCCGGCAGTGCAGCTCACTCGCGCTAACCGCGCCTCACTCCAAATTCGTGTTGAACTCGTACGCCTTCTCCGGCCCGACCAGCGTGAACTTCAGCGCGGCGCCCTCGGGCTTGGCGCCCGGCGGCAATCCGTCGAGCTCGAACGAGAAGCGCACGACCCCGGGCGGGCTGTGCTGCACCGGCGCCGGAATCGGCAGCGCCCAATCGGGCGTCGGGCCTTCCACGAACAGATTGACGGTGCGGCTGTCCGGCGCCACCACATCGACCACTACGTTCTTGGGCCCGTCCCGCTTGACGTCGCGAATGGTGAGCGGATTGGGGTCGCCGATATTGGCGGGCTTCGGCACGGTGTCGAGCGCGGCACGCAAGTTCGCGTCCTCGGTCGAGGCGACGCTGTTGAAGCCGAGCTCGGCGCTGGCCTCTACGGGAATGCAGAGCTTCTCGCACACCGCGTAGTTGATCTCGGCCCTCAAGGTCACTGGCTTGTCCGCAGCCTTCGCGACGATGCGCAGGGGCAGCACGACCTGGTCGCGATAGCCGATCGACTGGCCGCCCGCGCCGTCGTCGAACTTCAGCGGCGCCGGCCACATCACCGTCACCGCCTCGACATTGTCGGACTTGGAGAAATCGAACCGGGGTGGAACGCCGGAATCGCCGGGCGACCGCCAGTAGGTCTTCCAGCCGGGCTGCAGCTGGAAGGCGATACCGCCGAGCAGCACCGCGCCGCTGCGCGATCCCGCCAGGAGCCGCACCGCGGAATGTCCATCGCGCTGCCAAGGCGATGCGTCATCGGCACGGGCCGCGATGGCCAACGACGACGCGAACAGGGTGGTCGCGACGCCAATCGCCGCACGCAGGGGAACAATGCTGGACATTTCACGTCTTTACAGGGTCACCCAGGGCCAAACCATTGAATTGCTTGTGATGGATGCACTCGAATCAACTCGCCGCAAGCCTTGATTTGACAGCCGCCCGGCCCGACATCAGGATAGGAATCGAAACCGGAGTGCTCGAGCGATGGCTCCCACAGGCAAGAGGACGGGCGAAAGCACCGGCAGCTCGGGCGCCGCGCTGCCCAGTTCCGGCGGCTATCTCGACGGCCGGCTCCTGATCGCAATGCCCGTGATGGGCGATTCCCGCTTCGAGCGCTCGGTGATCTATCTTTGCGCCCATTCGGCGGAGGGGGCGATGGGCATCATCGTGAACCACCCCGCCGGCAGCATCGATTTCCCCGAGCTCTTGCAGCAGCTCGGCATCATCAAGAAGGGCGAGCACATCAAGCTGCCGGAGAATGCCGAAAGTATGAAGGTGCTGCGGGGCGGGCCGGTCGACACCGGGCGCGGCTTCGTGCTGCATTCCAGCGACTTCTACATCGAGAACGCCACGCTGCGGATCGATGACGGCGTCTGCCTGACCGCGACGGTCGACATTCTGCGCGCCATCGCCAATGGCTCCGGCCCCAAGCACGCCATCCTCGCGCTCGGCTATGCCGGCTGGGCGCCGGGCCAGCTCGAGACGGAGATCCAGAGCAACGGCTGGCTGCATTGCGACGCGGATGCGGATCTGATTTTCGGCGACGACGTCGACGACAAGTACAATCGCGCCTTGCAGAAGATCGGCATCGACCCCGGCATGCTCTCGAACGAGGCCGGGCACGCGTAGCTGCTAGCGAGCGTAGCATGACGCTCACGCCGTCATTGCGAGGAGCGAAGCGACGAAGCAATCCAGAATCCCTCCGCGGAGACGCTCTGGATTGCTTCGCTTCGCTCGCAATGACGGAATTTGTCGAGACGCTGTCGCCCTCAATATCGTCGTACCTGCTTCCGTATCGTCCCTCTTGCTCGGGACGACGGCGGTGGACTGGCGTCTACTCCGCCGCCTGCTGCTGCACCGTCGGCTCCGTTCCCGCCACCGTCGCGCGGCGCATGTCGCGGGGCTGGGACTGGTCGTAGCGGCGGACGCGGTGCATGGTCTGGCGGTTGTCCCACATCACGAGGTCATGCAGCTTCCATTTGTGCACGTAGACAAACTCAGGCTGCGTGGCGTGCTCGGTCAGATCGCGCAGCAGCAGCCGCCCCTCGGGCATGCTCATGCCGACGACCTTGCCGGCATGCGATGACAGATACAGCGACTTGCGGCGATGCACGGGATGCGTGCGCACCAGCCGTTGCAGCACCGGCTTGAACATCTCCTTCTCTTCGTCGGTGTATTCGGTGAAGCCGAGCGATCCCCGCGAATACATCAACGAGTGCTCGCAGACGAGATCCTCTATCTCCGCCTTGGTCTCATCGTCGAGCGCGTCATAGGCCGCGCGCATGTCGGCGAACTCGGTATTGCCACCCTTCGGGTTCACCACCCGCGCCGACAGCAGCGAGAATTTTGCCGGGATGGGACGGAACGAGCTGTCGGAATGCCACAGGCAATTGCCAAGATTGAACAGATGCGCGCGGCTGTCCTTCGCCAGCGGCTTGCCGTCCTTGCCGAGATTGGACACATCGTTCAGGCCTGATTGCAGCCGGTAATCCTTTTCCTTCGTTACCGTGCCGCCGCGCGCGTCCTCGCGCTGGCCGAAGTTCAGCGCGAAGGCCATCTGCTGCTCGTCGGTGATGTCCTGATCGTGGAAGACGAGCACCGCGTATTTGTCCATGGCGGCCTCGATCTCGCGCGCCTGATCCGGCGTGAGCGGATTGCGCAAGTCGAGGCCGGACACCTCGCCGACGAAATGTTTCTGAAGCTGCCGGATGGCGATGGTCATGGCGTTCCTCCCGCATTGACGAGCGGTTTCCCCGCTCTGTTTGTTGAAAAAATGACTCCCGCATCCGGCGATGTCAACGCGCCGCGCGCATGGCTCTCACGCGTTCCGCGCCATCAGCCCGCCATCGACCGGGATCACCGCGCCGGTGAGGAAGGACGCCGCCGGCAGGCATAGGCTCAGCGTCATATGCGCGACCTCTTCAGGGTCGCCGTAACGGCCGAGTGCGGTGCGGCGCTTGGCGTAGATGGTCTTGTGCTCCTCGGGAATGCGGTCGGTGATTTTTGTGCGGATCGGTCCGGGGCAGATGCAGTTGACGGTGATGCCCTCGCGGCCGAGCTCCACGGCCAGCGAGCGCGTGAGGCTCGCAACGCCACCCTTCGCGGCCGAATAGGGGCTGTGCAACGCGGTGGCGCCGAGCGCCTCGGTCGAGGCGATGTTGACGATGCGCGGGCTCTTCGACTTGCGCAAGTAGGGCAGCGCGGCGCGGATGATGCGAGGGTGCGCCGTCAGCATCACGGCGATGCCCTTCGCCCAGGCGTCCTCGTAGGCCTCATCGTCGATCGCGACGCGCAACGAGATGCCGGCATTGTTGACCACGATGTCGAGGCCGCCGAAATGCGCGGCGACATCGCCGACCACGCGCTTGATCTCGCCGCCGTCGGCGACGTCGAGCCTCCACGCCCTTGCCGCGCCTCCGCTTGCCGCAATCTCCCTGGCGACGTCCTGCGCGCCTTGCTCGTCGAAATCCGTGACGGCGACGTTCGCACCTTCGTTTCCGAACACGCGCGCGGTGGCGCGCCCCATGCCGCTGGCCGCGCCGGTGACGAGCACGGTGAGGCCCTTCACGGACCGGCTGAGCTCCTTGACGTCGGACATGCTGCTTCCTCGCGTCGAGCTGGTTCTTGTTGTGATTGACAAGGCTGGCATCGATCCGCAGACAGGTCAAACAAGCAGAAAACAAAAGGGGAGGCCGACAATGGCAAACGAGCTCGATTTCTCAGGCAAGCAGGTGCTGGTGGTCGGCGGTTCCAGCGGCATCGGCAACGGCATCGCACAGGCCTTTCGCGCCAAGGGCGCGGCTGTTGCCGTCTGCGGCACGCGTGCTCGCGCAACGGAATATTCAGCCGACGAAGGCTCCGATCTCGAAGGTCTCGCTTACGCGCAGCTCGATGTCGGCAATCCCAATGCCATCGAAGCATTCAGGCCGTCGTTCGACCGTCTCGACATCCTGGTGCTCGCGCAGGGCGCGGTGATCTACCGCCGCGGCGAATTCGAGATGGCGGGTTTCCGCAAGGTCGTCGAGGTCAATCTGATGAGCCTGATGGCCTGCGCGACGCGCTTTCATTCCATGTTGCGGGACGCGAAGGGCGCGCTGATCATCGTGTCCTCGACCGCGGCCTATCATTCCACCATGGGCAATCCCGCCTACAATGCCTCGAAGACCGGTGCGGTCGGATTGACGCGCACGCTGGGCGAAGCCTGGGCCGAGGACGGCATCCGCGTCAACGGCATCGCGCCAGGGCTCGTTGACACCAAGATGACGAAGGTGACGACTGACAACCCGAAGCGGCTCGAAAGCGCGCTCGCCCGCATCCCGCTGCGGCGATTGGGCACGCCGGCCGACATGGCGGGCGCGGCGCTGTTCCTGGCCTCGCCGCTGTCGTCCTACATCATCGGCCAGACGCTGGTCGTCGATGGCGGCCTGATTCTATAGGAGAACCTGAGGAACCGCGCTGCGTCTGATCGGTTACTTCGGCTGACCACCGAGGAGGATCATCATGGACACGGATCGGATTGTTGGATCGGCGAAGGAATATGCCGGACGCGCGGAAGGCGCGATCGGAGACATGGCAGGCGATGCCAAGACGCAGGCGTCGGGCAAGGCGCGGGAAGCCGCGGGCACGGTGCAGAATCTCTACGGCCAGGCCAAGGATGCCGTGCGCGACGCCACGGACACCGCCGCGGGCTATGCCAAGGATGCCTACGAGAACAGTGGTGAGACTTTCCGCGACGGCTCGAAGGCCATTGCGCAGAAGGTGCAGGACAATCCGCTCGGCGCGCTGCTGGTTGCCGGCGGCATCGGCTTCGCGCTGGCGCTGCTGATGTCGCGTCCCGCCCGCCGCCCGCCGTCACGCTGGCGCTATTACAGCTGAGCCACGTCCTAGGTCATTCCGGGGCGCGCCTCTTGGCGCGAGCCCGGAATCCATTCATCAGCGTTGTTGATGCGCGATGGATTCCCGGTTCGCGCTACGCGCGCCCGGGAATGACAACGAAAGATTAGCGGAACATCTCGGCGGAGCGGCCGACGTTAGCCGGCGGACGCGGGATCCCAGGATTGGGATTCGGATTGCGCGGTCCCGGCGCCGGCGCCAGCTGGCGCGGGGCCGGCGGGGGCTGCGGCGAGCCGAAGCCGAAGAAATCACGGAACGAGGGCGTTGCCTGGGCCGGCAGTTGTGGCGGGAGCTGCGGCTTCTTCGGCGCGAGCCTTGGCGGCGCGATCGCGGCGGCCGCGCCCGGTGCGCCTTGAGCCGCCCCGCCGTCCGGCGTCGTTGCCGCCATCGGCGTGTCGCCCTTGGCCTGCTCGCGGCCGACTTCCCGGCGCGGCCAGGCATAATCGTCGGCGCGCCCGGCCGGGGCTGCCAGCGGCTCACCCTTCACCATTGTCTTGGCGGCGAGCGCATCGACGGCGGCGGGACGGGTGCCCGGTCCGCCCAGCAATTGATCGGCCGAGATCGAGGCTGCAACGAGCGGCACGATCGGCCCGGCCAGCGGCCGCGGCGCGGGCTTGCCCGGCTCGGCGCTGGTGTCGGGCGTCGCGGGCTCGCTCGGCAGCGCGATCGGGCCGGAGCGTCCGGCAAGCAGGCGCGTGATCTCGCGCTCGACATAATGCGCGAGCTTGCGCGCGCCGGCCTTGGTGAAATAGATGCCGTCGGAGCTGCGCAGCTGGCGGATCTGGCCTTCGAAGTCCGGGCCCTTCTGCAGGAAGCGGCCGGCTTCGTCGACGAAGCCGTCCCACACGTCGACATAGGTGATGCCGGCCTTGGCCGCGCCCTCACGGTACAGCGAGTCCAGGAACAGCGTGTCCGCGGTGCCCTTCGGTCCCCGGACTGCGGGCAGGCCGACCCAGAGCACCGGCACGCCCTTGGTTTTGAGGACGGCCGCAAGCTCCTCGATCTTCTTGCCGTAGAGCTCGACCCAGCGCTCGTCACGGAATTCGTAGAGGCCGTTCGGATTGCGCGCGGTCTTTTCCGGCGCGGCCGCCGGTGTGTCGGCATTGTCGGCGTCGTCCTGCGGCAGATCGGCGTCGGCAGGCTTGTCGTCCGGCTTGGCGGCGCTGTCGCCGGGCTTGCTCTCGCCGGGTTTGGCATCGCCCGGCTTGGCCGGCGGCTTGGCGCGCGCACCCTTGTCGTTCTTCTTGTCCTTGTCCTTTTCCGCGGCCGGCTTGTCGGGTTTGTCGGCGGCCGGCTCGCGGATCGCGACGCGGTCGTTGAGGCCGAGCATGACGACGATCACGTCGGGCTTTTCGGTCTCGAGAATGCCCTTGGCCGCCGCGGCCCAGTCCGCGGGCTCGCCCTTGGGCTGATACCTGATCAGGCCGGACGTGGTCTTGTGCTTGCGGATCACGCCCATGTCGGGCTGCTCGGCGTAGGCGTCTTCGAGGCCATAGGCGAGCCAGTCGGCCATGGCATCGCCGATCACCAGCACGTTCTTCTCAGGAATGGTGTCGCGCTTGGCCGGTGCCGGCGCACGCGAAAAATCCTGGCGCGGCGCCTGCGGCGGCGGCTGGAATGGTGCGAAGAAGTCGCCGCCGAACCATCCGCCACCTCCGCCGCCGCCCCGTGGTGGCGGTGGTGGGGCCGAACGCTGCGGCGGACCGCCGAAGCCGGGGAAGTTGAAGAACTGCGCCGAAGCGGGTGCAGCCACCGACACCAGGATCGCAAGCGCCGTCCCCAGCGCGATCAACGGGCCGGTCTCGGTCAGCGCCTTGAACAGGGACTTCTTCGACATGCGATCTCGGGCACGCGCAATGGGGGATCGGAGCTAGCTCGATATAATAACGGAATCGGGCGCCAAACGGGCAAATTCCATCGCAGATTCTTGTCCATAGACCGGGGAACAACCGCCGGCGTCAAGGCTATCAGCCAAAATCCCCGTTCAAGGTTACTTCAGGGGCGATTTTTACCGCCCGCGCAACCGGTCCAGCACGTCGGAGGAGGCAAAACCGTCGGCGGGCGCGCCGATCGAGGCCTGGAAGTTGCGCAGGGCCTCCCTGGTCATGCCGCCGAACTGGCCGTCCGGGGTGCCCTTGTAGTAGCCGCGCTGGGCCAGCAGCTGCTGCAGCTCCAGCCGTTCGGTGCGGGACAGCTCGCGCTCCTGCCGCGGCCAGGGCTGCACGAAGGGCTGTCCCCCGCGCAGGCGGTCGGCGAAATGGCCGATCGCCAGCGCATAGGCTTCGGCCGGGTTGTACTTCATGATGACGCGATAATTCTGCAGCATCAGGAAGCCGGGCCCTTGGGCGCCGGCGGGTGCCAGCAGGTAAGCTTTCTCCGACGGCTGCGGGAAGGGCTGGTTGTTCGGACGCTTGAGCCCGAGCTTCTCCCATTGCGCGATCGGCATCGCCTTGGCGCGGTCAGCCAGCATGTAGTTGAAGCCTTGCGGCACCACGACCTCGTAGCCCCAGGTCTGGCCGGGCTGCCAGCCGTCCTTCTTCAGATTGTTGGCGGTCGAGGCGATCAGGTCGGTCGGATTGTCGACGACGTCGCGCCGGCCGTCGCCGTCGCCGTCCACCGCGAAGCGCTTGAACGCGGTCGGCATGAACTGGGTCGGGCCGAACGCGCCGGCCCAGGAGCCGCGCAACTGCTCCGGACGCAAATCGCCGCGGTTGAGGATCTCCAGCGCGGAGAGGAATTCGTCCTTGAAATAGGCCTGGCGGCGGCCGATGCAGGCGAGCGTCGCGGTCGATTGCAGCACGCTGCGATCGCCGATCTGCGTCGAGTAATTGGACTCGATGCCCCAGATCGAGGCGATGATGTAGCGGTCGACACCGGTGGCCTTCTCAGTGGCGTCGAACTGCGCCTTGTATTTGGCGAGGACCTCGCGGCCCTTGGCGAGGCGGTTGTCGTTCACCAGAATGTCGAGATAGGCCCAGATCGACTTGGTGAATTCCGGCTGCGAATCCATGAGGTCCATGATGCGCAGGTCGGGCGAGAGTCCGGCCGTGAAGCGCTGAAAGTTCTCCTGCGTGACGCCGCGTCGTGCGGCATCGGGCCACATCGCAGCGACGCAATTGCTGAAATTGCCGGCAGCCTCGCGGATCGCGGCGGCCGTCATCAAGGGATGGCCGGAGGCGCCGTCCTCGCCGCTCCACGGCAATGGACCCGTCGGCGCGCCGCTTGGGCCCGGCGAGGGCTGCGCCGGTGCCGGGTTCGATCCGGAGAAGATGCCGCCGAACAGGTTCGACAGGCCGTTCTGCGCCTGAGCGTGCGCGTCAGCCGGCAGCAGCAAAGCGGCCGCAACGACCGCGCCGCCAGCCCGTCTCGCCAGTCCTGCCATTGATTGCATCATGTTCCACCCGTCGGCCTGAAAAACCCGCCACAGGAGGCCTGGTTAGCGTTGCCAATAGCTTAACAAAGGTGAAATTTTGGTGGCGGCCTTTTTCTTAACTCTGTCGGGGCGAGGCCCCACATCCGCCTTTGTTGGCAGCTGCAAACAGGCTAGCAAGGATGCCATTGCTCCCGTCCCATGTGCCCCAAGGTATTCGATCGATCCCATGAAGATTCGCAAAGCCGTATTCCCCGTCGCCGGCCTCGGCACCCGCGTCCTGCCTGCCACCAAGGCGATGCCGAAGGAAATGCTGACCATCGTCGACAAGCCGCTGATCCAATACGTCTATGACGAAGCGAAGGAAGCTGGCATCGAGCACTTCGTCTTCGTCACCGGCCGCAACAAAAATGTCATCGAGGATCATTTCGACCGGATGTTCGAGCTCGACACGACGCTGGCCGCGCGCGGCAAGAAAGCCGAGCAGGACATCCTGGCGCAGAACCAGCCCGAGGCCGGCGCGGTCAGCTTCACCCGCCAGCAGGCGCCGCTCGGCCTCGGCCACGCGGTCTGGTGCGCGCGCGACATCGTCGGCAACGAGCCGTTCGCCGTGGTGCTGCCGGACGAGCTCGTGCTCAACACGCCCGGCTGCCTGAAGCAGATGATCGAGATGGCGTCCTCGCTCGGCGAGAAATCCAATCTGATCGCGGTCGAGGCGGTGCCCGATCACCTGACCCATCAATACGGCATCTGCGGCGTCGGCAAGCGCAACGGCAAGATGTTCGAGGTCGACGGCATGGTCGAGAAGCCGGCCAAGGGCACCGCGCCCTCCAACCTCTCGATCACCGGCCGCTACATCCTGCAGCCGGAGATCTTCAAGATCCTGGAGACCCAGGAGCGCGGCGCCGGCGGCGAGATCCAGCTCACCGACGCCATGATCGGGCTTGCCAAGACGCAGAAATTCTACGGCGTCGAATTCGAAGGCGAGCGCCATGATTGCGGCTCCAAGCCCGGCTTCCTGCGCGCCAACATCGCCTATGGCTTGAAGCGCCCGGAATTGCGCGACGGCCTGATCGCGGAGATGAAGAAGTATCTGGGGCAGTAGCAGGCGCGATCTCTCCACTCGTCATTGCGAGGAGCGAAGCGACGAAGCAATCCATGCTAGCTCTGCGGGGACAGTCTAGATTGCTTCGCTTCGCTCGCAATGACGGCGGCGAGAGAGTTCGTTAGGCCACCAGCGACAGCTGCGGCACGCTCGCCACCACCGACTGGTTGCGCCCGCCGGCCTTGGCGGCGTAGAGCGCCTTGTCGGCGGCGGCAACCAGCAACGGCCAATCCATGCCGGCATCCGGGACCAGGCTGGCGATGCCGCAGGACACCGTCGACATCGCTTGATCGTCGGACCAGCCCTGCACCTTGCGGCGGATCGTCTCCGCCACCTTGAAGGCATCGGCGGCGGAGGTGTTCGGCAGCAGCACGGCGAATTCCTCGCCGCCATAGCGCGCCGCGCAATCCCCGGCGCGGCTCACCGAATCGGAAATGCAGATGGCGATGCCGACCAGCACCTGGTCGCCGGCCTGATGACCGAACGTGTCGTTGTAGGCCTTGAAGTGATCGGTATCGATCATGAGCAGCGCGATCGGCGCCTTCTGGCGCATGGCGCGCCGCCATTCGACGTCGATGACGGAATCGAACTTGCGGCGGTTCTTCAGGCCCGTGAGTGCGTCCGTCGTCGCCAACTCCTCGAGCTTGCGCTCGGCCTCGGCGCGCCGGCCGATCTCGCGCGCGAGCACGAGGGTCGATCCCAGCACGAACAGGATGAGCACCAGCACCACGGCGCCGATGCGGAGCGCCTCCCTTTGCCAGAGCGCGAACACCGCGGCCAAAGGCTTGCCGGCGACCACGAACAGCGGACCATTGTTCTTGCTGCGGACATAGAGCCGCGGCGTCGGATCGACCGGACCCTGTCCCGAATAGGCGGCGCCGACCCTGAGATTGTCGGCCTTCCAGTTCTGACGGTCGTTCAGGTTCGTGCCGATGATGTCGAGATCGAACGGTCGCCGCATGATGATGGTGCGGTCGCGCTTGAGCACGGTGATGGTGTCCTCAGGGTCGAGGTGGAGCCGATCGAACAGCTCGTGGAAATAGCTGAAGCGGATCGAGCCGGCGACGACGCCCATGAAGCCGCCGTCAGCGTCACTGATGCGCCGGCTCAGCACGATCGAGTAGGCGCCGCGAAACAGCATGGGACGGCTGATGAACAGCCCTGCGCCGGGACTGTCCCGGTGAACCCTGAAATAATCCTCCTCGCGGCGGTCCTCGGGCAGGGGATCGAGCGTGGAGGCATCGATGGTCAGCCGGCCCTCGGCGTCGAACACCTGGATGGCGCCGAAATGCTTGGCGGTGGTCGCGTGGTCGAACAGGATCAGGTGACGGATCGACTTGGAGACCGTCGCCAGCTCGGGCAGCAGCATGTTGCTGGCGACCGCCTTCAGCGACAAATCGTAGATCTCGACGTTGCGGCTGACGTCGGACTCGATCGTGGTCGCGAGGTTCTCGAGCGTCTGGCGGGCGAGTGCCTCCTCGCCGCGGCGCATGTCGAGCATGACGTTGACGCAAATGGCGGAAAAGCCGATCACCGTCACCACGGACGAGATGATCAGCAGCTTCGCCGAAATCCGCCACGGCCGGCGGGCCGCAGCGTCGCGCCATCCAGAGAACATTGTTCGCTCCTGTCCATAGTGGATGCGCCCGAAAGCTTGCGTAGTGTTTAAGCCGCGACGGCGCTGCTGCAATGAGTTAAGAATCGGTTTAAGCGGCTGACGGTTTTGAGCAGGCCTGATCTTCGGCCCCGGACGAGAGGACGAGTGTGAACGACTACGACGCGTTGCGCGATTATCTGCTGCGGCAGAAGCAGGAGGAGCTCGTGCTGAGCTTCGAGCAGATCGAGGAGATCATCGGCGCGGCGCTGCCGCGCGCCGCCCAGCGTGCTTCATGGTGGGACAGCCTGCGCAGCCCCGACATCCAGATGCCGCAACGCGAAGCCTGCCTCGCCGCCGGCTTCGTGGCAACGCGCATGCCGGGTGGTCAGAGCGTGCGGTTCAGGAAGCAGAAGGGCGAGCGGCGGCGATAGTATCATAGGGCACGCCGTCCACCCTGCCCTCCAAGGGAGGGTAAGAGAGCCTAGCTCGCCGCTTCCAGCCGCACTTCCGTGAGCAGCCGCATCGCCGCGTCGGCGTCCATCGGCTCGCCGAAGGCAAAGCCTTGCGCGTATTCGCAGCCCATCTGGTAGAGCTCGACGGCGTCGGAATCGGTCTCGGCGCCTTCGGCGACGACGTCCATGCCGAGATCGTGGGCGAGCGCGATGATCGACTTCAGGATCACGGGGCGGGTGCCGCGGCTGCTGGTGCGCACGAACGACTGGTCGATCTTGATGGTGTCGAACGGGAAGCGCTGCAGATAGGCCAGCGAGGAGTGGCCTGTGCCGAAATCGTCGAGCGACAGCCCGGTGCCGAGCTCACGGATCCGGGTCAGCATCTGGGCTGCGTGCTCCGGATTCTCCATCACCAGCGATTCCGTCAGCTCGAGCTTCAGCGTGCCGCGCGCCACCGAGGAGCGCGACAGCACGGTGCGGATGTCGTGGATCAAATCGTGGCGCAGCAGCTGCCGTGACGAGACGTTGACGGAGGCGAAGATCGGCTCGCGCGAGCGCATCGCCCGCTGCCACACCGACAGCTGCTTGGCGGTCTGGTCGAGCACGAACATGCCGAGGTCGACGATCAAGCCGGTCTCTTCGGCGATGGTGATGAATTCGGAGGGCGCCATGCGCCCGAGCTTCGGGTGGTCCCAGCGCGCCAGGGCCTCGAAGCCGGCGATGGAGCGATCCTCCAGCCGCACGATCGGCTGGTACAGGATCGTGATCTCCTGCCGCTCGATGGCGCGGCGCAGTTCGCTCTCCAGCGTCAGGCGGTCGGTCTTGCGCGCCCGCATCGCCGGCTTGTAGACGTCGATGCGGTCGCCGCCGATCCGCTTGGAGTGATACATCGCCAGCTCGGCGTCCTTGATGATCTCGTCCGTGAGCTGGGTTTGCGGATCGGACAGCGCGAGACCGATCGAGGCCGTGAGGAAGATCTCGCGGTCGTTGAAGGCGATCGGCGCGCGGATGGTCTTGCGGATGGTCTCGGCGAAAGCGGTGATGCGGGCCGGGTCCTGCTCCGAGAGCAGGATCAGGCCGAACTGGTCGCCGGCCATCCGGGCCAGCGTGTCCTGCGGCTTCAGGATGCGGGTGAGGCGGCGCGCCAGCGTGAGCAGGATGGAATCGCCGACCGCGATCCCGACGGAATCGTTGACCTGCTTGAAGCGGTCGAGGTCGATCACCATCAGCGTCGGCCGCAGCGTCGGCATGGTCTTGGCGAAATGCGCGACCGCGCCCAGCCGGTCCATGAACAGTTTCCGGTTGGGCAGGCCGGTGAGATTGTCATGCACGGAATCGTGCAGCAGGCGCTCTTCCGCGTTGCGCAGCTCGGTGACGTCGGTCAGCGTGCCGACCACGCGCGAGACCTCGCCGTCCGAGCCGACCACCGGGCGCGCCTTGAGCGCGAACCACATGAAATGACCGTCCGGCGTGCGCAGACGGAAATCCTGCACCAGGCGGCCGCGGCGCTGGTCGAGCACGCTGTCGAGCGCGGCGCGGAAACGGTCCTGGTCGAGCGGATGCAGCACCTCCAACCAGGACGCCGCCGGGCCTTCCAGCGTGCCGCGCTTCAGCCCGAGCAGGGCTTCGGTCTCCGGGCTGGTGAACACCTTGTCGGCGGAGACGTCCCAGTCCCAGATCAGGTCGCCGGAGCCGGCCAGCGCCAAAGCGCGCCGCTCGATGTCGGAGACGACGCCCGTGCTGGCACCGCCGCCGGCAAAGGCGTGCTGCATCACCGTAAAGCCGATCAGCATCACGATCAGCACGAGGCCGCCGAGCAGGGCCGGGCCGACGATGTCGTTGGTGACCGAGCCCGCCACCGTCATGCCGGCCGCGACCACCCAGACCACGAGGAGGAACCAGGTCGGGATCAAGAGCACAGCGCGATCGAAGCCGTGAGTGGAGAGATAGACGATCAGCGCGAAGCCGGCGAAGGCGATCAGCACCAGCGAGATGCGTGCGATGCCGGAAGCCACCGCCGGGTCGAACAGCGCGAGCGCGACCAGTGAGCCGAGGAAGGCGAGCCAGCCGACCGTGATGTGCGAATAGCGCACGTGCCAGCGGCTGAGATTGAGATAGGCGAACAGGAACACCAGGAGTGTCGCCGCCAGGATCGCTTCGCCCGCCGCGCGCCAGATGCGCTCGGCGTTGTTCGACATGTCGAGCACCTTGCCCCAGAAGCCGAAATCGACGCCGATATAAACCAGCACCGCCCAGGCCAGCGCCGCTGCGGCCGGGAACATGATGCTGCCCTTGACCACGAACAGGATGGTCAGCACCAAGGCAAGCAAGCCGGAGATGCCGATCACGATGCCCTGGTAGAGCGTGAAGGAGTTGACCTTGTCCTTGTAGGCTTCCGGCTCCCACAGATAGAGCTGCGGCAGCTTGTCGGTGCGCAGCTCCGCGACGAAGGTGACGACGGCGCCGGGGTCGAGCGTGATGCGGAACACGTCTGCCGTGGCGCTTTCCTGCCGTTCCGGCCGGTCGCCGATCGAGGGCGTGATGGTCGCGATGCGCGACAGGCCGAGGTCGGGCCACAGCAGTCCCGAGGAGACGATGCGGTAATGCGGAGCGACGATCAGGCGGTCGAGCTGGTCGTCGGTGTTGTTGGCGAGCGCGAACACCACCCAGTTCTGTCCGCCCTCGCGGGCCCGCACCTCGATCCGGCGGACGATGCCGTCGGTGCCGGGTGCGGTGGAGACCTGGATACGATCGGCATCGCTGCGCTGATGCTCGAGCACGCCGGTGAGGTCGATCGCGGGCGCGTCGCTACGGACGCTGACGGCGTCGAGCGCGCGCGCGGGATACGCGGCGACAAGAATCATGAGGCCCAGCGCGATGGGCGCGAGGCACCTGATCAGACGCAAGGTCAGTTCTCCGCGTTCGACGCAAACTCGTCAGTGCAAGGCAAATCTAGAAGGCGATTTCAGACCGGACCGATGCGGTTCGGTGCGTCGCGATAGATGCCACGAAAGCGAGGAAAATCAAAGGGTTTCCGGCTTGACCTGTGGGCCGCTGGCCTACGCCTCCAACACAATTTTGCCAATATGTGCGCTCGTTTCCATGCGCCGGTGCGCGTCTGCCGCCTTTTCCAGCGGGAAAGTGCTGTCCATTACCGGCTTGACGCGGCCTTCGCGCAAAAGCGGCATCACTTTCTGCTCGATCGCGGCCACCATCGCCGCCTTGTCCGCATTACTACGGGGGCGCAAGGTCGAGCCGGTATGGGTCAGGCGCTTGACCATGACCTTGGCGATGTTGACGCTGACCTTGGGGCCGTTGAGGGTCGCGATCTGGACGATGCGGCCGTCGACCGCGGCGGCATCATAGTTGCGGTCGACATAGTCGCCGGCGACCATGTCGAGGATCAGGTTGACGCCAACGTTGTTGGTCTCCGCCTTGACCACGGCGACGAAATCTTCGGTCTTGTAGTTGATGGCGCGGTCGGCTCCCAGTTTGAGGCAGGCATCACACTTGTCCTGCGATCCCACGGTGACGAACACTTTCGCACCGAAGGCTTTGGCAAGCTGAATGGCCATGGTGCCGATGCCGGAGGAGCCGCCATGGATCAGCAGCGTCTCGCCGGCCTTGAGGCCTCCGCGCTCGAACACATTGTGCCAGACCGTCATCAGGGTTTCCGGCAGCGCGCCGGCTTCCTTCATCGACAGTGCCGGCGGCACACTCATCGCCTGGGCGTCCTGGGCGATGCAGTACTGCGCATAGCCGCCGCCGGCGACCAGCGACATCACCTTGTCGCCGACCTTGTGCCGCTTGGCGTTGCTGCCGACCGCGACGACTTCGCCCGATATCTCGAGGCCGGGCAGGTCGCTGGCGCCGGGCGGCGGCGGATAGGCGCCGGAGCGCTGCGCCACGTCGGGCCGGTTGACGCCGGCAGCTTTGACCTTGACCAGGATCTCGTCGGGACCGGGCTGAGGAACGCTGCGTTGCTCCGGAACCAGCACCTCCGGTCCGCCGGGCTTGGAGATGGCGACCACGGTCATTTGCGCGGGCAGCTTGTCCATGATGTGTCCTTGAGCAAAGGTGCGGGAGGAAACGAGGCCCTTGCTTAGCCAGCGCGGTGCAGGCTGGCAACCGCCTCAGCCATGTGGTCCGACCCGCGGACGGAGAGGAGGAACGACGATGCCGATCGAAGACGACGACCGTCCGCGCAAGAAGATCAGTCATGAAATTGGGCAGGACCTCTCACTTTTGTCAGTGGAGGAACTGACCGAGCGCGTGGCGCTGCTCAAGACCGAGATCGCAAGACTGGAAGAAGCCGCCAGCAAGAAACGCGCCTCGCGCGATGCGGCGAACAGTATTTTCAAGTCGTAGTGATCGCCACAAGCGACTGTCGTCCCGGACGCGTGGGCCGAACTTTCTCCGCCTCGTCATTCCGGGGCGGCGCGTCAGCGCCGAGCCCGGAATCCATAGCCACAGGCCGCTGAGACGGGCACGCTGATTGTGGCCGGCTACTCCATCCGCCTGTGGTCATGGATTCTCGGATGCGCAATGCGAATCCGAGCTCGCGACTTCATCGCGCCCCGGAATGACGGCCAGAGTTTTGTTCCGCACTCCCACTCGGCCACTGGCCGACATGGCTAACGAAATCCCAAAAAATTAGCTCGTTTACTCCGGATTAAGCTTTCGGGTTTATGACTGGAACTGTCCTCGTTTGGACACCGAGTGGCTCCTGTCCACTCTGTTTGACGCCTCCCTGTTATCAACTTTCAAAGCCGCCGGTCTCCGGCGGCTCTTTTTTTGCGTTCACTGCCTGCTTTCGGCGTCTCATCCCGGTTGCATTCGAAAGGATTGACCCGCGGAAACCATATCCGCGCTTGTCACTGGACTCCGCGTCTTCCCCGCGCAATGATTTGTTCATCATAAGCCGGCGCCAAAGCCGGACAGTCAAACAGTTGCGTAAGAGGCGTTAACCATGGAACGTTTGCAGGCAGACGGCGCGCTCGTTCAGCTCAGCGAGCGATTCACCAATTCTGCGGCGTTCGGGAATTTGTTCCGTGAGGGCATGGACCTCGTCGAGGAGACCGCCGCCTATCTCGACGGCGCCGGCCGCGTCGAGGCCAAGGCGCTCGACCGCGCCGTCAGCCTCACCTATGCGACCGAGAGCATGCGCCTCACCACGCGCCTGATGCAGCTTGCCTCCTGGCTGCTGCTGCACCGTGCGGTCAAGGAAGGCGAGATGACGCTGAGCCAGGCCAATCGCGAGAAGACCAAGGTCAAGCTCACCGCCGCCGATCCCGGTCCCGCCGACACCATCGAGAAGCTGCCCTCCCAGCTTCAGGACCTGATCCATCGCTCGATGAGCCTGCAGACCCGCGTCCGCCGCCTCGACAGCACGATCCACACCCCGCCGGCCGAGCAGGCCGCGATTGGCAACCCGCTGGTGCCGCACCTCAACGCACTGAAGGCCGCGTTCGAGCGGTAAGGTCTATCTGCCGTCATTGCGAGCGAAGCGAAGCAATCCAGAATCCCCCGCAGAGGCAGTCTGGATTGCTTCGTCGCAAGCGCTCCTCGCAATGACGGTGGCCCAAAACAAAAACGCCCCCGGTCTCCCGGGGGCGTTTTCGTGTCCAGCCTTGCGACCGGCTCAATCCTTCTTGAGGAAGCCCGAAAACTTCTTCTGGAAGCGCGAGACGCGGCCGCCGCGGTCCATGATCTGGGCGGAGCCGCCGGTCCAGGCCGGGTGCGACTTCGGGTCGATGTCGAGGTTCAGCGTGTCGCCTTCCTTGCCCCAGGTCGAGCGGGTCAGGTACTCGGTTCCGTCGGTCATGACGACCTTAATCGTATGATAATTCGGATGAATTTCGGCTTTCATGGCAATTCCTCGGCGCTCCGGCGCCTTCTTGGGTGGCTCGCGAATGACGGATTTGGGCGGCTCTATACCTCACGAAACCCCGCAAAACAAGCCATGCCGGCGCGCTGGACCGGGTTTGCCCCTAAGGGACTTCCCGGATTTGCCACTACTCCTGCACCGGCCTATTGGGAGCAGATCAATGCAACGGGTCGGATCTCATGAGCGCAGTGGAACGGCTGGATGACCACGATGTCGAACGGCCCGCAATGAACGCCGCAGACACTCCCTCGATCGAGGCCGAGCTGATCGAAGCGCCGGCCAAGGGCCGCGCCAAGTTGCGGCCGCTGCTCGCGCTCGCGCCTTATGTGATCCGCTATCGCGGCCGGGCGGCGTTGGCCTTCGTCGCGCTCACGATCGCAGCGTTGACCACGCTGCTGGTGCCGGTCGCGGTGCGCAGGATGATCGATTTCGGCCTGACGCCCGAGGGCATCGAGCTGATCAACAGCTACTTCTCGGTGATGCTCGCGGTCGTCGCCGTGCTCGCGATCGCCAGCGCCGCGCGCTACTACCTCGTGATGACGATCGGCGAACGCATCGTCGCCGATCTCCGGCGCGACGTCTTCGCCCATCTATTGTCGCTCTCTCCCGCCTTCTTCGATTCCGCCCGCAGCGGCGAATTGATCTCGCGCCTCACTGCCGACACCACCCAGCTGAAATCGGCCGTCGGCGCCTCCGTCTCGATCGCGCTGCGCAACCTGATGATGTTCCTGGGCGCGACGGCGATGATGGTGATCACGAGCCCGAAGCTGTCGGGCTTCGTGCTGCTCGCCATCCCCCTGATCGTGCTGCCGCTGGTGGCGTTCGGGCGCTGGGTGCGGCGCCTGTCGCGCAATGCGCAGGACACGCTCGCCGACGCCTCCGCCTATGCGGGCGAGCTGGTCGGCGCGATCCGCACCGTGCAGGCCTATACCAGCGAGCGATTTGCCGAGAAGCGCTTCGGCGGCGAGGTCGAGCAGGCCTATGAAGCGGCGCGCACCTCGACCCAGGCCCGCGCCGTGCTGACGGCGATCATCATCTTCATCGTGTTCGCAAGCGTGGTCGCCATCCTCTGGATCGGTTCGCATGACGTGCTCACCGGCGCGATCACGCCGGGCCGGCTCGGCCAGTTCGTGCTGTATGCCGTGTTCGCCGCAGCGGGCCTCGGCCAGCTCAGCGAGGTCTGGGGCGAGGTCTCGGCGGCGTCGGGCGCGGCCGAGCGCCTGTTCGAGATCCTCCACGTCGAGCCCGAGATCACCGCGCCCGCAGCGCCACTTGCGCTGCCGGTGCCGGCGCGCGGCGAGGTCGGCTTCGATCGGGTCAGCTTCGCCTATCCGGCGCGGTCCGATGTCAAGGTGCTCGATGCGGTGTCGTTCACCGTGCGCCCCGGCGAGAAGGTCGCGATCGTCGGTCCCTCCGGCGCCGGCAAGAGCACCATCTTTCATCTGCTGCTGCGCTTCTACGATCCGCGCAGCGGGACGATCTCGCTTGACGGCGTGCCGGTCAGGTCCGCCGACCCCGGCGATTTCCGCGCGCGCATCGCTCTGGTGCCGCAGGAATCCGTGGTGTTCGCCGCGAGCGCCCGCGAGAACATCCGTTTCGGCCGGCCCGATGCGACCGATGCCGAGGTCGAGCGCGCCGCCGAGCTCGCTCATGCCGCCGAATTCATCCGCCGCCTGCCCGAAGGTTTCGAGACCGCGCTCGGCGAGCGCGGCGTGACGCTGTCCGGCGGCCAGCGCCAGCGCATTGCGATCGCACGCGCCATCTTGCGCGACGCGCCATTGTTGCTGCTGGACGAAGCCACCTCCGCGCTCGACGCCGAAAGCGAGACGCTGGTGCAGACCGCGCTGGAAGAGCTGATGCGCCACCGCACCACGCTCGTCATCGCCCACCGCCTCGCCACCGTGCTCTCCTGCGACCGCATCCTGGTGATGGACCAGGGCCGGATCGTCGAGCAGGGCACGCATGCCGAGCTCGTCGCGGCGAACGGGCTCTATGCGCGGCTGGCGCGGCTGCAGTTCGAGGGCGCGTAGACGCCTCACACGGCGGAATGTACCGGGGAACTCAGGCCTTCCACAACATCTTCAGCACCGGCCGGCCCGAGGTCGGGTTCACGTCGTCGCCCGCATGGGCAAAGCCGTTGCGCTCGTAGAAACGGATCGCCCGGGCATTGTCCTTGTTGACGAGCAGCGTGACGCCCGAGGGCGACAGGCGCTTGGCCTCGTCCACCAGCAGCCTTGCCGCGTCGGAGCCCCAATGCGCGGGATCGACGACGAGCTGGTCGAGATAGCCTTCGCCGTCGATGGTGACGAAACCGACCAGCGCGCCGTCCTGCTCCGCCACCACGATCTGGGCCTTCGGCACCAGATCCTTGCGCCAGCGCTCGCGCCACCATTCCAGCCGTGCCGCGAAGTCGATCTGCGGATAGGCCTGCTGCCAGGTGCGATGCCAGAGATCGATCGCCGCGGCCTCGTCCTCGGGCCGATAGGGGCGGAGGTGGATCATCGGTTTACTCTCGTCATGGCCGGGCTTGACCCGGCCATCCATCCACCTCGCAGGAATCTTCCTGATGGATTGCCGGGTCAAGCCCGGCAATGACGAGCTGTGCATCCCTCACCACTACCGCTCCGTCAGCTTCAGCTCGATGCGGCGATTGCGCTTGTAGGCTTCGTCCGTGTTGCCGGTATCGAGCGGCTGGAATTCGCCGAAGCCGGCCGCGACGAGGCGCTGGGCGGGCACGCCGAGCGAGACCAGATATTGCACCACTGAGATCGAGCGCGCCGCGGACAGGTCCCAGTTCGACTTGAAGTTCGCGCCGCTCACCGGCCGCACGTCGGTATGGCCGTCGACGCGCAGCACCCAGGGGATGTCGCTCGGGATCTTCTTGTCGAGCTCGATCAGCGCCGCTGCCAAGGTGTCGAGCTCGGCACGGCCCTCGGGCAGCAGCACCGCCTGGCCGGTGTCGAAGAACACTTCGGACTGGAACACGAAGCGGTCGCCGACGATGCGGATGTCGGGGCGGTTGCCGAGGATGGCGCGCAGCCGGCCGAAGAATTCCGAGCGGTAGCGCGACAATTCCTGCACGCGCTGCGCCAGTGCCACGTTCAGGCGGGAGCCGAGGTCGGCGATGCGGTTCTGCGATTCCTTGTCGCGCTTCTCGGAGGCATCGAGCGCCTCCTCCAGCGCGGCCAACTGCCGGCGCAGCGCGCTGATCTGCTGGTTCAGCACCTCGATCTGCGCCAGCGCCCGCGCCGAGACCGCCTTCTCCGAGTCCAATGCCTTGCCGAGCTCGGCGGTCTTGCCTTGCGCATCGTTGCCGGCGGCCGCCAAGCCGTCATAGAGACCCTTGATGCGGTCGCGCTCGGACTCGGCCGAGGCGAGCCCCGCTTTCAGCGACGAGACCTGGTCGTCCAGGGTGAGCTTGCCGAGCTTCTCCAGCGACAACAGCTCGTTGAGCTGGGCGATCTTGGCATTGAGCTGCTCCAGCGCCTTGTCCTTGCCGGTGACCTCCTGTGAGAGAAAGAACTGCACGACCAGGAATACCGACAGCAGGAACACGATTGACAGCACCAGCGTCGACAGCGCGTCGACGAAGCCGGGCCAGTAGTTGAGACCGCCTTCGCTGCGGCGGGCGCGGGCAAGAGCCATGTCATCCGTCTCCACTCTTGTGTCCCGGACGCGGCTAGCAGCGTGCAACGCTGCTGCGCAGAGCCGGGATCCATCTTGTCCCTGACGCTGGGCCCCGGCTCAGCGATGCATCATTTCATGCTGCGTCGCGTCCCGGGCACAACACCGTCTCAACTCTTCTCGGGCTGGCGCGCGATCCGCTCCAGCAGGCGGCGGATCTCGCGGTTCTGCTCGCCCTGGCCGTCGGCCCATTCGCGGATCATCTGCTGCTCGGTGCGCATGTGCGAGACCAGCGCCTGGATCGCTTCGGCCAGGCTCGCCATCGCCGCCGTGGTGCCGCGGCCGGCGCTGCCTTCCTCGAGCACCGAACGCAAGCGCTCGACCGCCGCCTGAAGCTCGCCGCTGGCGACGCCGCCACCTGAAGCGACAGGCGCCTCGCCGTTGCCATATTCGCGCACGGTGGTGGCGAGCCAGTCTTCGAGATCGGTGTAGAAGCGGTTCTGCGCCTGGCTCGATTGCAGATCGAGGAAGCCGAGGATCAGCGAGCCGGCGAGGCCGAACAGCGAGCTGGAGAAGGAGATGCCCATGCCGCCGAGCGGGGCGGCGAGGCCTTCCTTCAGCGTGTCGAACAGCGCCCCGGAATCGCTCCCGACCTTGAGCCCGTCGATCACCTTGCCCACCGAGCCCACCGTCTCGATCAGGCCCCAGAAGGTGCCGAGCAGGCCGAGGAAGACCAAGAGGCCGGTCATGTAGCGGGAGATGTCGCGGGCCTCGTCCAGGCGGGTCGCGATCGAATCGAGCAGGTGCCGCATCGTGGTCTGGGTGATGGTCATCCGCCCCGAGCGCTCCCCGCCGAGGATCGCCGCCATCGGCGCCAGCAGCTTGGGGTGGCGGGCCGGCGCCAGGCCGGGATCGGCGACGCGGAAATTGTTGACCCAGGAGACTTCGGGATAGAGCCGGATGACCTGGCGGAAGGCCAGGATGATGCCGATGAACAGCACCCCCCCGATCAGGGCGTTGAGCCCGGGATTGGCGAAGAAGGCCTGGACGATCTGCTTGTAGAGCACCACGCTCACCAGCGTGCACAGCACCAGGAAGACCAGCATCCGCACCAGGAAGACGCTGGGCGAGGACAGTTTGGTGTACTCGATGTCCATGGTGGATCGGGAAGTGCCAGACCGCATGCCGGTATCATCCGTTACGTAAAGCTTGCTTGCGGCGCGCACTATGGCACAGCGCCGGCCCAAAAAAAGCGCCGGATGAGCCGATTTCGGGGACACCTCGGGGAACCCGGACCGGAAGCGGCGCTTTGATACGCAGGTCTCTGCAGAAGTTCGCTATTCGGGGGGCGCATGAGCGTCGTTTCCGCGATCATCGGGACTGCCGAGCGCGTGCCGCTGCCGGACGTGGTGATCCGCACCGCGATCCAGCGCCTGTGCTCCCGCATGGCGACGCGCCTGTCCGGGCTGGGCCCCGGCGACGATGCCGCCTTCGCCGGGCGAATGATGCTGCGGCCGATCGCCGAGGGCGCAGCAGCGGGGTTTGACGCGGCGCCTGCATCCTTCTTCGCCGACTTTCTCGGCCCCAACCGTAAATTCTCCTCCTGCTTCTACAAGACCGACGCGACCACCTTGCGGGAGGCGGAGGAGGAGGCGCTGCGCCAGACCGTCGAGCATGCCGGCCTGGCCGACGGCCAGGCCATCCTGGAGCTCGGCTGTGGCTGGGGCTCGCTGTCGCTGTGGATGGCGCGGCAGTTTCCGCGCGCGACCGTGACGGCGGTCGCGGCCTCGCAGGCGCAGCGCGCTTACGTCGAGGAGGAGGCGCGGCTGCGCGGGCTGCTGAATCTGCGCGTGGTCACGGCCGACATGAACGTGTTCGCGCCCGAGGGCCAGTTCGACCGCATCGTCTCGGTCGAGCTGTTCGAGCAGATGAGCAACTGGCGCAAGCTGATGACGCGCGCGCGGTCATGGCTCGCGCCGGAGGGGCGGTTCTTCATGCACGTCGTCACCCACCGGTCCGGCTCGCATCTGCCTGATCCGGCCGATCGTGGCGACTGGATCGCGCAATACGTCTACACGGGCGGGCTGATGCCGAGCCATCACCTCGTCAGGCAGTTCGACGATATCTTTGCCATCGAGAAGGAATGGTGCTGGAGCGGCACGCACTACCAACGCACCGCCAACGACTGGCTGGCCAATTTCGATGCCCATCGCGAGGCCATCGAAGCCTCCTTGCACCGGGTCCACGGCGAGGAGACCGCGCTCTGGATGCGTCGCTGGCGCTGGTTCCTGCTCGCGACCTCGGGCCTGTTCGGTTATGCCGACGGAACGGAATGGGGCGTCAGCCATTACCGGATGAAGGCCGCCGAGTGATTGCGATGTTCGGCCGCAGCACGCGCCGGTGGAACCTCGATTCACAATCAAGTGACACCACAAAAGCCTTCTGATTTCAATATGATAGGCTGTGTGACAATGAGCCGCCCGCGCCATGCGTTGCATCGCAGCAGATGCATTCTATCTTGGCGGCATCAGCCGCGTGCAAAAGGCCCAGAACGGGCTTCGCGCGAGCATGATCAGTGTCAACAATCGGGGCATCCCATTTCATGTTTGGACTTCGAGCGCGATCGGCATGCGTTGCAATGATGCTCGCGGCCCTTGCGCCGCTGCTGGGTGCTTGCGAGGAATCCAGTTCCGCGGTGTCCGCCGCCCAACCGCCTGCCCCTGACGTCAGCATCGTTATCGTCAAGCCGCAGCCGCGCGCCGTGGTGCGCGAGCTGCCGGGCCGCATCGCCCCGACCCGAGTCTCCGACGTCCGGCCGCGCGTGTCCGGCATCGTGGTCGAGCGCCTGTTCCGCCAGGGCAGCGAGGTCAGGGCCGGCGATCCGCTCTACCGCATCGATCCGCGCCCGTTCGAGGTCGAGGTCATGGCCAACGAGGCCGCGCTGGCCAAGGCCGAAGCGGCATTGGCGCAGGCCAAGCAGCAGGCGCATCGTATCGCCACCCTGACCAGGGATCGCGCCGCCCCCGAAGCCGAGAACGAGAAGGCGATTGCGGCCGAACGTCAGGCCCATGCCGAGGTCGAGGGCCGCAAGGCCGAGCTCGCGCGGGCCAGGCTCAATCTCGACTACGCTACCGTGCGCGCGCCGATCGATGGCGTGGTCGGCGCGGCCCTCGTCAGCGAGGGCGCGCTCGCCGTGCAGAACGAGACCAATCTCGCCACCATCCAGCAGCTCGATCCGATCTATGCCGACTTCACCCAGTCGGTGACCGAGCTCAACCAGCTCCGCCGCGCCTTCGAGACCGGCGACCTCGATCGCATCGCCGCCGATGCCGCCAAGGTGCGCCTCGTGCTCGACGACAACACCATCTATTCGCTCGACGGCAAGCTGCTGTTCTCCGACGCCAAGGTCGACGCCCATACCGGGCAGGTGACGTTGCGCGGCGAGTTCCCCAATCCCAAGCGCGAGCTGCTCCCGGGCATGTATGTCCGGGTCCGCATCGACCAGGGTCTCGATTCCGACGCGATCGCGGTGCCGCAGCAGGCGATCCAGCGCAACGGCGGCGGCGGCAGCGAGGTGTTCGTCGTCAAGGACGACAATCACATCGCGGTGCAGCCGGTGCGCACCGGCTCGGTGCAGGACGGCCTCTGGTTCGTCACCGAAGGCCTGAAGTCCGGCGACAAGGTCGTGGTCGAAGGCTTCCAGAAATTCGCGGCCGGCGACAAGGTCAAGCCGCAATCCTGGTCGGAGGCGGACGCGACCGCAGACAACCGGCACGCTCAGCAGCTCACGCGGTAACGCTCCGCGCAGCACGTGTCGTCCTTAACCTGAGGAGCCCGCTGGAAGCGGGCGTCTCGAAGGATGGCCGCGGGAGAGAGCCGGGCCTTCATGGTTCTCGCGGCGATGCGCAGCATCGTCCGGAGCGCGCGTTCCGCGCTCCTCGTCATGAGGGTCTAACGGAACAACGAGGATAGAACGGCCAATGCCGAGTTTCTTCATCGACAGGCCGATCTTCGCCTGGGTGGTCGCACTGTTCATTTGCTTGATCGGAGCGATCGCGGTGCCGCTGCTGCCGATCGCGCAATATCCGATCATCGCGCCGCCCTCGATCTCGGTCTCGACCAGCTATCCCGGCGCCTCGCCGGAAAACCTCTACAACAGCGTCACGCGGCTGATCGAGGAGGAGCTCAACGGCGCCGCCAACATCCTCAATTTCGAATCGACCAGCGACTCGCTCGGCCAGGTCGAGATCATCGCCAACTTCCAGCCGGGCACCGACACCAGCGCCGCCTCGGTCGAGGTCCAGAACCGCATCAAGCGCGTCGAGGCGCGCCTGCCGCGCGCGGTGATGCAGCAGGGCATCCTGATCGAGGAAGCCTCGAGCGCAGTGCTTCAAATCATCACGCTGAACTCGACCGACGGCAGCCTGGATGAAGTCGGCCTCGGCGACTTCATGATCCGCAACGTGCTCGGCGAGATCCGCCGCATTCCCGGCGTCGGCCGCGCCACGCTGTACTCGACCGAGCGCTCGCTTCGTGTCTGGGTCGATCCGGCCAAGCTGGTCGGCTATGGTCTGACCGCCGACGACGTCAACAAGGCCATCACCGCGCAGAACGCGCAGGTCGCTTCCGGCAGCATCGGCGCCGAGCCGTCGACCTCGAACCAGCGCACCTCGGCACTGGTGCTGGTCAAGGGTCAGCTCTCCTCGCCGGACGAGTTCGGCGCCATCATCCTGCGCGCCAATGCCGACGGCTCGACCGTGCGCCTGCGCGACGTCGCGCGCGTCGAGGTCGGCGGCCTCAGCTATCAGTTCAACACGCGCCTCGACGGCAAGCCGACGGCGGGCCTGTCGGTGCTGATGTCGCCGACCGGCAATGCGCTGGCGACCGCGAGCGCGGTCGAAGCCAAGATGAAGGAGCTGTCACGCTTCTTCCCGGGCAACATCACCTACGAAATCCCCTACAACATCACGCCCGTGGTCGAGGCCTCGATCGAGAAGGTGCTGACGACGCTGGTCGAAGCCGTGGTGCTGGTGTTCGTGGTGATGTTCTTGTTCCTGCAGAACATCCGCTACACCATCATTCCGACCATCGTGGTCCCGGTGGCGCTGCTGGGCGCCTGCTCCACGCTGCTGCTCGCCGGCTATTCCATCAACATGCTCTCGATGTTCGGCATGGTGCTCGCGGTCGGCATCCTCGTCGACGACGCCATCGTCGTGGTCGAGAACGTCGAGCGCATCATGGCCGAGGAAGGCCTGCCGCCGAAGGAAGCGACGCGGAAAGCCATGTCGCAGATCACCGGCGCCATCATCGGCATCACGCTGGTGCTGATGGCGGTGTTCGTGCCGATGGCGTTCTTCCCGGGCTCGGTCGGCATCATCTACCGCCAGTTCTCCGTCACCATGGTCGCCGCGATCGGCTTCTCCGCCTTCCTGGCGCTGTCGTTGACGCCGGCGCTGTGCGCGACGCTGTTGAAGCCTGTGGCAAAGGGGCACGGTCATTCGACCAACTTCGTGTTCGGCTGGTTCAACCGCATGCTCGAAGGCGTCAAGGAACGCTATTCGCGCACCGTCGGCTTTTCGCTGAATCGCACCGGCCGCTTGATGCTGGTCTATGCCGCGCTGCTGGTCGGCCTGTCCTGGGCCTTTGTCAACCTGCCCGGCGGCTTCCTGCCCGTCGACGACCAGGGCTTCATCACCACCGACGTGCAGACGCCGTCGGATTCGTCCTATGCCCGCACCGAGGCCGTGATCGAGAAGGTCGAAAAATATCTCGCCGCGCGGCCGGGCGTCGACAACGTCACCTTCCTCACCGGCTTCAGCTTCTCCGGTCAGGGCATGAACACCGCCCAGGCCTTCATCACGCTGAAGGACTGGTCGGAGCGCGGGCCGAAGGACTCCGCTGCCGCGATCGTCAACGACGTCAACCGCGACCTGGGCTCGTCGATCCGCGACGCAAAAATCTCGGCGCTGCAGCCGCCGCCGATCGACAATCTCGGCAACTCGTCCGGCTTCTCGTTTCGCCTCCAGGATCGCGGCCAGAAGGGCTATCAGCAATTGATGCGCGCCGCCGACCAGCTGATCGCGGAGGCCAATGCCAGCCCGGTGCTGCAGAAGGTCTATATCGAAGGCCTGCCCGAGGCGGGCGTGGTCAATCTCATGATCGACCGCGAGAAGGCCGGCGCGTTCGGCGTCACCTTCGAGGACATCAACAACACCATCTCGACCAATCTCGGCTCGAACTACATCAACGACTTCCCGAACCGCGGCCGCATGCAGCGCGTCGTGGTGCAGGCGGACGCGCGCGACCGCATGCGGGCCGAGGACATCCTCAACTACAACGTCAAGAACAGCCGCGGCCAGCTGGTGCCGTTCTCGTCCTTCACCACGATCGAATGGGCGCGCGGCCCGACGCAGATCGCCGGCTTCAACTATTATCCGGCGGTGCGCATCTCCGGCGAGGCCAGGCCCGGCTTCACCTCGGGCGATGCGATCGCCGAGATGGAGCGGCTCGCCGACCGATTGCCGCGCGGCTTCGGCTATGAATGGACCGGACAGTCGCTGCAGGAAAAGCTGTCGGGCTCGCAGGCGCCGTTCCTGCTCGCCCTGTCGGTGTTCGTGGTGTTCCTGTGCCTCGCCGCGCTCTACGAGAGCTGGACCATTCCGCTCGCGGTGCTGCTCACCGTGCCGCTCGGCATCGTCGGCGCGGTCGCTGCCGCTATGCTGCGCGGCCTGCCCAACGACGTCTACTTCACCGTCGGCCTGATCACGATCATCGGCCTGGCCGCAAAGGACGCGATCCTGATCATCGAGTTCGCGAAAGACTTGCGGAAAGAAGGCAAGCCGCTGGTCGAAGCCACCATCGAAGCCTGCCGCCTGCGCTTCCGCCCGATCCTGATGACGGGCCTTGCCTTCATCTGCGGCGTGCTGCCGATGGCCATCGCCCATGGCGCCGGCGGCGCCAGTCAGCAGGCGCTCGGCAGCGTGGTGATGGGCGGCATGATCGCGGTGGTGATCCTGGCGCTCTTGATGGTGCCGGTGTTCTTCGTCTCGGTGCAGCGCGTGCTGGGCGGGGACAGGGAGCCGACGGCGAAGGAAGCTGAAGCGCACGGCCGGCCGGCGCGGGCGCACACAGGCCACTGACGTACCCGTCATTCCGGAGCGTGCGAAGCACGAGCTATGATGCGCAATTGCGCATCTGAGAATCCATCGCGCCACCGTCGATGCTGACAAATGGATTCCGGGTCCGCGCCAAGTGGCGCGTCCCGGAATGACGGCGGAATGTGGGGGTGCGAGCTCGGCTTACGCCGGCTTCCGCAAGATCTTCACGAGCTCCCCGTGCACGTACTCGTTGCCGCACACGACGTGCCCCGTGACCAGCGGGTCGCCCGGGGTCGCGATATCGCTCACGGTGCCGCCGGCTTCGCGCACCATCAGCATACCGGCGGCGATGTCCCAGGATTGCAGATCGCGCTCCCAATAGCCGTCGAGCCGGCCGGCGGCGACGAAGGCGAGGTCGAGCGAGGCGGCGCCGAAACGGCGGAGGCCCGCGACGCGGTCCTGGATCGCGGTCATCTCGCGGCGAAATTCCTCGTGGTCGCCGCGGCCGATATGGGGCAGGCCGCAGGCCACCACGCATTCGCTGAGCTGGCGGCGGCCGGCGACGCGCAGGCGCTGGTCGTTGAGGAAGGCGCCCTTCCCGCGCTCGGCGATGTAGAGCTCGTCATTGGCGGGATTGTAGATCACGCCCGCGATTACGGTGCCCTCGCGGGCGAGCCCGATCGAGATCGCGAATTGCGGGATGCCGTGCAGGAAGTTGGTGGTGCCGTCCAAGGGATCGACGATCCAGGTGTGGCTCTTGTCGGTGCCCTCGCGCTGTCCGCCTTCCTCGCCGATGAAGCCGTAGCCGGGCCGGGCCTTGGCGAGGTCCTGGTAGAGGATCTCCTCGGCGCGCTTGTCGGCGAGCGAGACGAAATTGGCGGGTCCCTTCAGCGAGACCTGCAGATGCTCGATCTCGCCGAGATCGCGCTTGAGGCTGCGGCCGGCGCGGCGCGCCGCCTTGACCATGACGTTGATAGTGGCGGAATACAGCATGTGCTTCTGGTCTTGATCGGGGGGAGGGGCGCGGAAACGCGCCTGTTGGGGATTGGGTGCCCCGTGAGGGGGCCCGCGTCAAGTCATTTGGACCCGAGCCACTTCCTGGCGGCGGCCTCGGCCTTGGCGCGGTCATCGGCCGGCAGCTCGGAGAGCTGCTTGTCGAGTTCGGGGTCGCCCTTGCCGGCTGTCTTGGCCACAAGGTGCCATTTGAAGCCCTCGATCTTGTCCACGGGCGTGCCGACGCCGTTGATCAGCACCCAGGCCAGCCGGTTCTGCGCGATCGCGCTGCCCTGGCGGGAGGCCTTGCGAAGCAGGGCGACAGCCGCCGGCTGGTTCTTCGGCGTGCCGGTGCCGTTGAACATCGCGATGGCATATTCGACCTCGGCATCGACATTGTCGGCGAGCGAGGCGGCCTGCAGTAGCCGCACCGCGCGTTCGGGGTCCTTCGGCACGCCGGTGCCTTCCTTGTAGAAGGTCGCGAGCGCGTATTGCGCTTCGGGCAGGCCTGCATCGGCGGCCTGGCGCAACAGTTCCGCCGAACGCCGGACGTCCTGCGGCAGCGTCTGGCCGTCCAGGTAGAGCAGGGCGAGGTTATAGGCCGCCTTGGGCTCGCCGAGCTTGGCGGCGGAGGCCATCAGCCTGACCGCCTCGCTTTTGTCGACCGGGCCGCCGCGGCCGGAGATGCGCAGCATGGCGAGTGCGAACATCGCCTCGCGATCGCCGGCATCGGCGGCGCGCTTGTACCATTCGGCCGCCTTGACGTAATCGCGCCGGATGCCCATGGCGTTGGAATAGAGCTCGCCGAGCATGGTCATCGCCTTGGGATCGCCGGCTTGTGCGCGCACCGTGGCGAGCTCGAACGCCGTTTTGTATTGGCCGCGCTGATAGGCGCCGAACACGAGATCGACGTTGGGATCGTCGGACGGCGGCGCCGGGATCACGGTTGCCGGCTTTGGCGAGGGAGACGGCTTGGGAGATGAAGAGGGCTTCGGCGCCGGCGCTGCGTCCTTCTTGGCCGGCGCCGGCGGCTTTGGCTTCTGCTTCTCTGCCGGTGCGCTCGGCGTTGCCGCCGGCGGGGTGATCTGCAGCTGCGCGGCCGCGGGCATTGTCAGCAGCAGCGTGGCCAGCATGGTGATGCACGGGAGCTTCATGTCGGGCGCTGGCCGTGCTCCTGACTCGCAGGATTTTGGCCCGCAGGATCCTGGCCGGCCAGCACCGTCGCATGGGCCTTCTTGATCGCGGCATCGACCTCGATCAGCGCGGCCTTGGGCCCGCGCGGATCGGCCCAGATGAAGTCGCCGACCAGTACGAAATCGGCGCCGCTGGCGGCGAAATCGTAGGCCTCGTCCAGCGTGGTGGCAAAGCCGACGCAGGGCGGCTCGAACAGCTCGGCCCACCAGTCCAGCCGCTCCGCGATCGCCTGCGACGACGGCCGCTGGCCTTTCGCATCGGGCTCGCCGAACAGCACGTAATCCGCGCCCATCTCGCCCGCATCCATGGAATGGTGCCGCGTCGTCAGCCCGCCGACACCGGCGATGCGATCGGGCTTGAGCGACGGCAGCGCCTCCTTCAGCGCGGCGATGCCGGGCAGGTGCGCGCCGTCGGCGCCGCCGCGCGCGACGATATCAGGGTGGCCGTCGACGAGGAGTGCCGCGCCCGCCTTCTGCACCGGCGGCGCCATTGCCTTGACGCGCGAGGTCATGGTGCGCTGATCGGTCTCCTTCAGCCGCAGCAGCACGGCGGCGACGTCGGCGGACGCGATCAGCTCGGGCAGCTGGGTGACCAGCGTCGCGGGATCATCGACGACGGGCGTCGCGAGATAGAGACGCGGCGCCGGGCGCGGCGGAGGCGGTTTGTTCGACAAGGTCTAGGCTGCCTTCTGTTCCAGGCTGCTTTGCCATTCGCCCTTGGAGGCGAGGCCGTTCATGCGGGCGCGATGACTGAAGGCGCGCTGGCCGGCCGCGACGTTCTCAGGCCTCCCGGACCAGGCCTTCTGCGGCGCGGCCTGCAGCGCGCGGCCGTAGGAGAAGGTCAGGCCCCAGGGCAGCGGACCGAGCTTGTGCATGGCGTTGAGATGCGCGGTCGCCTCCTCGTCGGACTGGCCGCCGGACAGGAAGGCGATGCCGGGCACCGCCGCCGGCACGCAGGCCTTCAGCAGCCGTATCGTCTTCTCCGCGACCTGCTCGACCGAGGCCTGCTTTGCGCATTTCTTGCCGGCGATCGCCATGTTCGGCTTCAGCACCATGCCTTCCAGCGCCACGCGCTGCACGCGCAATTCCTGGAAGGTCTTGTTGAGCACGCGTTCCGTCACCTCATAGCAGCGCTCGATGTCGTGGTCGCCGTCCATCAGCACCTCCGGCTCGACGATCGGCACGATCTGCGCGGCCTGGCACAGCGCGGCATAGCGCGCCAGCGCGTGGGCGTTGACGCTGATCGCCGTCATCGAGGGAATGCCGCTGCCGATGTCGATCACCGCGCGCCATTTGGCAAAGCGCGCGCCGCGCTCGTAATATTTCTTTAGGCGCTCGGCCAGCTTGTCGAGCCCGACCGTGACTGTTTCACCCGGGCACATCGGCAAGCCCTGCGTGCCTTCGTCGACCTTGATGCCGGGAATGGCGCCGCTCTGCTCGATCAGCTTCACCAGCGGCGTGCCGTCCTTCGCATTCTGCCAGATCGTCTCGTCATAGAGGATCACGCCGGAGATGTACTGGCTCATGGCGTCCTTGGCGCGAAACAGCATCTCGCGATAGTCGCGGCGGTTCTCTTCGGTGGATTCCACGCCGATGGCATCGAAGCGCTTCTTGATGGTGCCGGAGGATTCGTCGGCGGCAAGGATGCCCTTGCCCGGCGCGACCATGGCGGTCGCGACTTTGTTGAGCTCAGTCAGATTCATCGAGAGGTCCTCCCAAAACGATTCTGCCCTTGCCCGTGAAAATAGACCGTTCTCGGGCAATTGCCGAGTTATCGTTCGTCGCAGGGTAAAGGGTCTTCTGTCATTCCGGGATGCGCCGAAAGGCGCAGGCCCGGAATCCATAACCCCAGGCTGTGGTTATGGATTCCGGGCCCACGCTTCGCGTGTCCCGGAATGACAGGAGGATGTAACGGAGGCCTTACGCGACGCGGGGATCGAGCTCGCCCTTGGCGTAGCGCTTGGCCATCTCGGCGGTGGTCAGCACCTTCTTGATCTTGGAGGCCTGGCCTGCGGTGTTGAACTCCTGCAGCCGCTGCTTGCACAGCTTGGTCATGGCTTCCATCGCCGGCTTCAGGTACTTGCGCGGGTCGAACTCTTCCGGGTTGTCCTTCAGCACCTTGCGGATCTGGCCGGTCATCGCCATGCGGTTGTCGGTGTCGATGTTGATCTTGCGCACGCCGTTCTTGATGCCGCGCTGGATCTCGGCCACTGGCACGCCCCAGGTCGGCTTCATCTTGCCGCCATAGGCGTTGATGATGTCCTGCAAATCCTGCGGCACCGAGGAGGAGCCGTGCATGACGAGATGGGTGTTCGGCAGCTTGCGGTGGATCTCCTCGATCACGTTCATGGCGAGGATGTCGCCGTCGGGCTTGCGGGTGAATTTGTAAGCGCCGTGCGAGGTGCCCATCGCGATCGCGAGCGCGTCGACCTTGGTCTCCTGCACGAACTTCACGGCCTCGTCCGGATTGGTCAGGAGCTGGTCGTGGCTGAGCTTGCCTTCGGCGCCGTGGCCGTCTTCCTTGTCGCCCATGCCGGTTTCGAGCGAGCCGAGCACCCCGAGCTCGCCCTCGACGGAGATGCCGCCGAGATGGGCCATGTCGGTGACGGTCTTGGTGACGCCGACATTGTAGCCCCAGTCCCCGGGGGTCTTGCCGTCGGCCTTGAGCGAGCCGTCCATCATCACCGAGGTGAAGCCGGCCTGGATCGCGGTCATGCAGGTCGCCGGCTCGTTGCCGTGGTCGAGATGCACGCAGACCGGAATGTGCGGATAGATCTCGGTCACCGCGTCCATCATGTGCTTGAGCATGACGTCGTTGGCGTAGGAGCGCGCGCCGCGCGAGGCCTGGATGATGACGGGCGCATCGACCTGGTTGGCCGCGTCCATGATCGCCAGCGCCTGCTCCATATTGTTGATGTTGAAGGCCGGTACGCCGTAATCGTTCTCCGCCGCGTGGTCGAGCAATTGACGTAACGTGATCCGAGCCATCTGTCTTTGTCTCCCGTTGGGGGCCTCCAAGGCTGACTTGAAAGGCCGCTTGATTACTTGCTACGCAGAACTTCAACGCCGGGCAGGGGCTTGCCTTCCATCCATTCAAGGAACGCGCCACCGGCCGTCGACACATAGGTGAAGTCACTGGCCACATGGGCCTGGTTGAGCGCCGCGACGGTGTCGCCGCCGCCCGCGATCGAGATCAGCTTCTTGGCCTTGGTGCGCTCGGCGGCGTGCTTGGCGGCCGCGACCGTGCCGCGGTCGAACGGCTGCATCTCGAAGGCGCCCAGGGGGCCGTTCCAGACCAGCGTCGCCGCGTCGTCGATCGCGGCATGAACGCGCGCGATCGATTGCGGGCCGACGTCGAGGATCATGCCGTCGGCCGGGATCGCATCGAGCCCATAGGCGTGCGAGGGCGCATTCGCGGCGAAGTGATAGGCGACGGTGGCGTCGACCGGGAGGATGATGGCGCAATTGGCGGCTTCCGCCTTCTCCATGATGCGCAGCGCAGTGGCGGCGAGATCCTTCTCGGCCAGCGACTTGCCGACCGCAACGCCCTGCGCGTGCAGGAAGGTGTTGGCCATGCCGCCGCCGATCACGAGCGCGTCGACCTTGGTGACGAGGTTTTCCAACAGGTCGATCTTGGTCGAGACTTTTGCGCCGCCGATGATGGCGATAACCGGCTTGCTCGGCGAGCCCAGCGCCTTCTCCAGCGCGTCCAGCTCGGCCTGCATGGTGCGGCCGGCATAGGCCGGCAACTTGTGGCCGAGGCCTTCGGTCGAGGCGTGGGCGCGGTGCGCGGCCGAGAACGCGTCATTGACCCAGATGTCGCCGAGCTTTGCCAATTCCGCCACGAAGGCCGGATCGTTCTTTTCCTCTTCCTTGTGGAAGCGGGTGTTTTCCAGGCACAGGATGTCGCCGTCCTTCAGGCCGGCAACGGCTTTGGCCGCGGGCTCGCCGATGCAATCGTCGGCAAATGCCACGGGCTTCTTCACCACCTTCGCCAGCGCCTCCGCGACGGGCTTGAGCGAGTCCTTGGCGTCGCGCCCCTTCGGCCGGCCGAAATGCGCGAGCAGGATGACCTTGCCGCCCTTGTCCGCGATCTCGGTGATGGTCGGCGCCACGCGCTCGAGCCGGGTGGCGTCGGTGACGCGCCCGTTCTCCATGGGCACGTTGAGGTCGACGCGCAGCAGCACGCGCTTGCCCTTCACGTCGACGTCGTCGAGGGTGCGGAATTTGTTGGTCATTTCTGGGCTCTCTTGTCCCGGGCCTCGGGGAGGTCATTCCGGGGCGGTGCGCAGCACCGAACCCGGAAACTCGAGATTCCGGGTCTGGTCTTCGGACCATCCCGGAATGACGATCTGCGACGTCAGATCACCTTCGCCATGGCGGCGGCGGTGTCCGCCATGCGGTTCGAGAAGCCCCACTCGTTGTCGTACCAGGACATCACGCGCACCAGCGTGCCGTTCTGCACCTTGGTCTGGTCCTCGTGGAAGGTCGAGGAGTGCGGATCGTGGTTGAAGTCGATGGAGACGTTGGGCGCGCTGGTATAGCCGAGGATGCCCTTGAGCTGCTGCTCGCTGGCGCGCTTCATCGCCGCGTTGATCTCCTTGGCATCGGTTGAGCGCTTCGCGACGATCTTGAGGTCGACCACCGAGACGTTCGGGGTCGGCACGCGGATCGCGACGCCGTCGAGCTTGCCTTTCAGCTCGGGCAGTACGAGGCCGATCGCCTTCGCAGCGCCGGTCGAGGTCGGGATCATCGACATCGCAGCGGCGCGGCCGCGGTAGAGGTCCTTGTGCATCGTATCGAGCGTCGGCTGGTCGCCGGTATAGGCGTGGATCGTGGTCATGAAGCCGGTCTCGATGCCGACGAGATCGTTCAGCACCTTGGCGACCGGGGCGAGGCAGTTGGTGGTGCAGCTGCCGTTGGAGACGACGAGGTGATCCTTGGTCAGCGTCTCGTGGTTGACGCCGTAGACGATGGTGGCATCGGCGCCGTCGGCGGGCGCGGAGACCAGCACGCGCTTGGCGCCGGCGGTCAGATGCGCGCTAGCCTTGTCCTTCGAGGTGAAGATGCCGGTGCATTCCATCGCGATGTCGACGCCGAGATCCTTCCAGGGCAGCTTCGAGGGATCGCGCTCGGCGGTCACCTTGATCTTGCCGCCGCCGAGATTGATCGTGTCGCCGTCGACGGTGACGGTGCCGGGAAAGCGGCCATGGACGCTGTCGAAGCGGAGGAGATGGGCGTTGGTCTCGACCGGGCCGAGGTCGTTGATGCCGACGACCTCGATGTCCTTGCGGCCGGACTCGGCGATAGCCCGCAGGATGTTGCGGCCGATGCGGCCAAAACCGTTAATTCCGACGCGGACTGCCATGTTTCGTCTCCTTCAATGACCGTTGTCATCCCGCACAACGCGCTATACGCGCCTGCGAGGGTTTTTTAGGGGCGGACGCCCGGTTCGGCCGGGCGGTGCTTGATCATATGGGAGATTAGGTAGTCCTTTTTTGCGGCAAGCTCAACTCTCAGGAAACGCGCTTCAGCACAGCGTTAACCGCGGCCTCGGCGGTAATGCCGAAATGCTTGTAAAGCTCCTTGGCAGGGCCGCTTTCGCCGAACGAATGCATGCCGACGAATTCGCCATCCTGGCCGATCACGGCATCCCAGCCCCAGCGCACCGCAGCCTCGATCGCAATCTTCACCGGCGCGTTGCCGATGATGGCGGCGCGCTTAGCCTCTGGTTGCGCTAACAACAGCTCGAGCGAGGGAACGGAGACAACGCGCGAGGCGACGCCGCGTTCCGCGAGCTGCTTCTGGGCCGCGACCGCGATCTCGACCTCCGAGCCGGAGGCGAACAGCGTCGCCTTGGCTTCGCCCTGGGCGGCGACCAGTTCATAGGCACCGGCCGCGCAAGGATTGTCGTTCGGTGCCGTGGTCCGCAGCTGCGGCAGGTTCTGCCGCGTCAGCGCCAGCACGGTCGGGCCGTCGACGCGGTTGAGCGCGAGCTCCCAGCACTCAGCGACTTCCATCGCATCGCAGGGACGGAACACACGCATGTTGGGAATGGCTCTGAGCGCTGCGAGATGCTCGACCGGCTGATGGGTCGGGCCGTCTTCGCCGAGACCGATGGAATCGTGGGTCATCACGTAGACGACGCCGGCGCCCATCAGCGCGGCCAGGCGCATCGCCGGACGCGCATAATCGGTGAACACCAGAAACGTCGCGCCGTTCGGCGCGAAGCCGCCGTGCAGGAAAATGCCGTTCATCGCGGCGGCCATGCCGTGCTCGCGGATGCCGTAATGGATGAAGCGGCCCTTCGGCGTCTTGGCCGAGAAGGCGGTCGCCGACTTCGCCTTGTTGTTGTTGGAGCCGGTGAGATCGGCCGAGCCTGCGAGGAATTCCATCGGCATCGCGCCGGCGATGACTTCGATCACGGCTTCCGAGGATTTGCGGGTGGCCGCAATCATCGGCTTTTCCAGCAGCTCCTTCTTGTAAGCGCGCACGGCCTTGGCGAGCGAAGCGGGACGCTCGTGACGCAGGCGGCGCTCGAACTCGGCGCGCTTGCGGCTGCCGAGCTCGCCGAGTCGCGCTTCCCATTCCTGGCGCGCCGCGGCGCCGCGGCTGCCGGCAGCGCGCCATGCCTTCAGCACGTCGTCGGCGACCGCGAACGGCTCGAGCGAAATGCCGAGATTTTCCTTGGCAGCCTTGAGCTCGTCGGCGCCGAGTGCTTCGCCGTGCACCTTCGATGTGCCTTGCTTGTGCGGCGCGCCGAAGCCGATGGTGGTGCGGCAGGCGATCAGCGTGGGCTTGCCCGATTTCTTCGCGCGCGTGATCGCATCGGCGATCGCGGCCTGGTCGTGGCCGTCGATCTTCTCGGCGGCCCAGCCCGCCGACTTGAAGCGCTTCACCTGGTCGACGGAATCGGAGATCGAGGTCGGGCCGTCGATCGAGATGCCGTTGTCGTCGTAGAGCACGATCAGCTTGTTGAGCTTCCAGTGCCCGGCCATCGCGATCGCTTCCTGCGACACGCCTTCCATCAGGTCGCCGTCGGAGGCGAGCACATAGGTGTGGTGGTCGACGATCTTCTTGCCGAATTCGGCGGCGAGCATCTTCTCGGCCAGCGCCATGCCGACCGCAGTCGAGATGCCCTGGCCGAGCGGGCCGGTGGTGGTCTCGATGCCCCTGGTGCGGAAGTTCTCGGGGTGGCCGGGGGTGAGCGAGTCGACCTGGCGGAACTGCTTGATCTGGTCCAGCGTCATCTCGGCATTGCCGGTCAGATACAGCAGCGAATAGAGCAGCATCGAGCCGTGGCCGGCCGAGAGCACGAAGCGGTCGCGGTCCGGCCAGGCGGGCGCGGCGGCATCGAATTTCAGGAACTGCGTGAACAGCACGGTGGCGATGTCGGCGGCGCCCATCGGCAGGCCGGGATGGCCCGATTTCGCCTTCTCGACAGCGTCCATCGAAAGGCCGCGGATCGCGTTGGCCATACGGGTGTGATCGACCTGCGTCATGTCTGAAATCCGTCTGAAATGAAGCGCTTGGCGATGGTTGCCCGCGCGGGGAGAAGCCTGGCGGCCACTGAAGGTTGGCGCTGGGATAGCACCTCGGTTCCGGGAGTCCAAGGCAATCGAACGCTGGTTTGGCCGCAAAAGTTGCCTGTGTGGACATCGGTTTTCCGCTGGCATCGCGCCGGGCGGAATCGACGCAGCGGGCACGTCGTCCCGATTGATCGGTGCATAGTTTTGCGGCGGCGTTGCGCTTGGCTAGCTTGCTTTGTAAATTTCTGCTTCTAACCGCTTGCCGAACCGAGTCTTTTGCCGGACGGCAAGCTCCAGGGAAAGGCCACTGGGCAAAGGCCGCCAGGTTCCGCCGCTGACTGCATGAACGATCGCGTATCCAACAGTTCCGCCATGACGGAGTCGTCCGCCGTCGAGATCGAGATTGCGACCCGCAGACTCATGGCGGCGCTCGACGCGCTCGAAAGTGCGGTGGAGCGGCGGCGCGACGCCGATCGCGACGAGAACGAGCTTGCGGCGCGAATCCAGGCGCTCGGCGCCGATCGCTCGCGTCTGGCCGACGAGCTCGACGGCGCGCTGGTGAAGGCACGCAAGCTCGAGCGCACCAATCGCGAGATTTCGGACCGGCTGGATTCCGCGATCGTCACGATACGCTCGGTGCTCGATACCGGAGAAGACGGATGAGCCACATCAACGTCACCATCAACGGCCGGCAATACCGCATGGCCTGCGAGGAAGGCCAGGAGGTGCGGCTGCTCAAGCTCGCCGAAACGCTGGAGACCCGCATCCAGTCGCTGCGCGGAAAATTCGGCGAGATCGGCGATGCGCGCCTCACCGTCATGGCCGCGCTGACCGTCTGTGATGAGCTGATCGACACCAGCAACCGCGTCCGCACCCTGGAGCAGGAATTGACCGAGCTCAGGGATTTCCGCAACGCCGCCGTCGAGCGCGCCCGCATGACGCAGACCGCCGTGGTCAACGCGCTGAACGCCGCCGCCGAACGCATCGAGAAGTCGACGCAGGTGCTGAACCGCACCGTCGGGAATGGGATCGCGATCGGCTGAAGCTCGATAGTAGCCACGCGGCCAGTGCGCTCCCTCCCCCGCTTGCGGGGGAGGGTTGGGGAGAGCGTGTCTCCGCTGGGCGAGAACCGTCAAGAGGTGAGAGCCCTCACCGAAGCCCGGCACATTCGCCGCACTGGCGATTCGTCAGCATCGTTGTTACATTGCCCGGGCGAGGCTGCGACGTGCGTCAGGAGCCATATATCCCCGGGGCCTTATCGATCCTTTAGGGAACTGTCCCTGGCCGGGCCCGTGGGCTCGGACATATGGTGCCCACCTACTTTCGTAGGGAACTCCGGGATCGAGTGCTTCAACGGCGTTCGCGGCTTCGCACTTTTGTTTGCTTGGTTGTGCCTGTCGAAACGACCGCGGCCAATTCAGTAGGCGTCATTCCCCGCGGAAGCGTGGAATCCAGTACGCCGCGGCCTTTGTGTGAATCACCACCGCCTCTGGAATACTGGATCACCCGCACCAGTGCGCAAGGGGCGCACAAGGCGGGTGATGACGTGGGGGACCAAAGCACATGCCCAACACCAAAGCCGAGCTCCGTGCCAAGGCCCTCGCCAAGCGCGACGCGCTGAGCGAGAAGAAACGCATCGCGGCCGCCGCAAAGCTCGCCAAGCGTGGCCTGCCGTTCAAGCTGCTGCCCGGCAGCATCGTCTCGGGGTATTCGCCGATCCGCAGCGAGATCGATCCGATGCCGCTGTTGAAGGTGCTCGCGGAGCAGGGCGCGCGACTGGCGCTGCCTTGCGTCACTGCGCGCGGCCAGTCGCTGATCTTCCGCATCTTCCATCCGAACGACCGCCTCATGCTCGGCCCGCTCGGCATTCCCGAGCCGTCGCCTGCTGCGGCCGAAGTCATTCCCGACATCATGCTGACGCCGCTCGCCGCCTTCGACCGCCTCGGCCATCGCATCGGCTACGGCGCCGGGCATTACGATTTCACCTTTGCGCATTTGCGAAAAACCAAGCAGATCGTCGGCATCGGGCTCGCATTCGCGGCGCAGGAGATCGAGGCGGTTCCGGCACTATCCCACGACGTGGCGCTGGATTATGTGCTAACGGAATCGGACGTGTTCGATTTCCGGAGTTCTGAAGTTGCGCATTCTCTTCGTGGGTGATGTCGTCGGCCGCAGCGGGCGCGAAGCGATTGCCGAATATCTGCCCGGCATGGTCAAGGACTGGTCGCTCGATCTCGTCGTGGTCAACGGCGAGAATTCGGCCGGCGGCTTCGGCATCACGGAAGCGATCTACCAGGAGTTTCTCGAGGCCGGCGCCGATGCGGTGACGCTCGGCAATCACTCCTGGGACCAGCGCGAGGCCCTCGTCTTCATCGAGCGCGCCGACCGCCTGGTGCGCCCCGCAAACTATCCGCGCGGCACGCCCGGCCGCGGCGCCGCCTTGGTGGAGGCCAAGAACGGCAAGCACGCCCTCGTCGTCAACGCGCTGGGCCGCGTCTTCATGACCCCGTTCGACGATCCCTTCGCCGCGCTCGAGCGCGAGCTAGGGGCCTGTCCGCTCGGCGTTGCCGCCGACGCCATCGTCGTCGACTTCCATTGCGAGGCTTCAAGCGAGAAGCAGGGCATCGGCTTCTTCTGCGACGGCCGCGCCAGCCTCGTCGTCGGCACGCACACCCATGTGCCGACCGCCGACCACCAGATCCTCTCGGGCGGCACCGCCTATATGACCGATGCCGGCATGACCGGCGATTACGATTCCATCATCGGCATGCAGAAGGAAGAGCCGCTGCGGAGGTTCACGTCGGGGATTCCGTCCGGCAGGTTCGAGCCGGCGGCGGGTGCGGCAACGCTCAGCGGCGTCGCTGTGGAGACGGATGACAAGACCGGGCTCGCGCTGAAGATTGCGCCGGTGCGCATGGGCGGGAGGCTGGAGCCGGCGACGCCGAAGTTCTGGTTGAGCTGAAGCGCGAAGTCAAATCACCCGGTGTCGTCCCCGGACGATTATATCAACTTTGCCCTCAGCAGCGGACATCGGCGGGCAACCAAGGGACGTCCGCCCAAAAGCGGTCCTTCGGTGCTCTGACCACATGGCGGGGTGAAAGCAGGCTAGGTAATCACCGCACGGAACAGACGCCATTCGTCAGGCACGCCTTTGAGAGTGTGACGGCCGCGCTCTTCAAACGTCAATCCGGAGCCTGCTACGAGGTCGCGAACCGTCTGTGAGACCAGAACTTCACCCGGCGCAGCTAGCGCCGCCACGCGCGCGCCAATATGCACGGCAATGCCAACGATATCGTGCGCGACGAATTCGCACTCACCGGTATGCAAACCGCAACGGACCTTCAGATCGAGCGAGCGCACCGCATCGCGGATTGCGCTGGCGCAACGTACGGCGCGCGCAGGTCCGTCGAACGTAGCAAGGAAACCGTCGCCGGCGGTGTTGATTTCGCGCCCGCGATACTGGCCGAGCACGCCCCGCGCTTTGGCATAGAATGCGTCGAGCAGTACGTGCCAGGCGCCGTCGCCGAGCATGGCGGCGCGTTCCGTCGATCCCGCAATGTCGACAAACAGCACAGTCGCAAGCACTCTATCCGGCTCGGCTGCCTGCCGATGCCCAGTGACGAATTCTTCGACCTCATCAAGGATTGCGTCCTGATTGCCGACCCAGACCACATGGTCCTGACCACTGAGCTCAATCAGTTTGGCGGAAGGAATCATCTGTGCCATGTAGCGCGCATGCTTCACGTCGATGACGCGCTCATCGGTGCGATGCAAAATTAAGGTCGGTACACGCGTGACGGGGAGGATATTTCTGACATCAATTTCCCGGTTCATGCGCATGATCGCGGATGCCGCGCCTGGGCTTGCTGAGGCCCTGAAGTAGGCAGCAAGTTGCTCAAGTGCCTGCGTATTGCCGGCAAGGCTGGGCCCCCACATCAGCAAACTCATTGCATCTGTCGTGCCCCAGTGGTGCTCAATGTCATCGAGGAAAGTGCTCCACTGCGCATCAGTCCATCCGAATGTGTAGTCAGGAGCCCACGCGCGTCGCGCATAAGTGCCACAAAGAACCAGAGCGGACGTGCGTTCGGGATACGTCGCGGCATAGAGCAGCGACATCGGACCGCCCTCGGATACGCCAAACAAGGTGGCCCGCTGGGAACCGACTTTGTCCAGCACCGCCTGCACATCGTGCATCCGCTGTTCAAGTGTGAAGACCTGGGAACCGCGATCAGACATTCCGGTGCCGCGCTTGTCGAAAATGATGACTCGCGCAAACGTTGCAAGCCTGCGGAAAAAATAGGCGCGGCCCGGCGATTGCCAAAGCGCTTCAACATTGGAGACAAAACCGGGGACGAACAGCAGGTCGCGTGGGCCGTCGCCAATCACCTGATAGGCAATATGGACGTCATCGCTTTTGACGTAGTGAGTGGTCGGGATGTCAGCCATGTTGGCCTACTGCGCGACAAACCACGCTGCGAGTGTCGTATCACATTCCGCGTCAGGCTAGTGGGACTTTGACGGGCTTGACTGCCGCCTACCCGTAGGTACCGGCCAAACTGGGGAAACCAGAGTGATGCCACGGCCGCGAAGGCCGCTTAGGGTCAAAGGCTGCCCTCGTGGCCAGCATAACTTCTTCCGCTTACCCGTCCGAAGCGGACGCGCTTGCGCTCTGGGCTAACGTCAGCCACGGGCCAAAAAGTGGTCAATTCTAAAGTATTTGGTCGTTATCAACGTTGTCATGCGGCCTCTCGATTCCTCACGCCCTTACTAAGTGCACTGGCAGCCATCCCGCGTTTGCGGTATGCTCAAAATGCGAATTAGTCGCTATCCTCGCAAGCTGCGGTTGTTGGGAGGGTATCGTGACGACGGTAATGGTGGTCGAGGACGATCCAGCGTTTCTCACGCGGTTTTGCAGGATTGTGGCCTCTCACGCCGACCTTGAACTGTTCGCCGCAGTGAGCGACCTCGCTTCCGCGCGGCAGGCAATGAGCAGAGCGACGCCGGACGTATTGCTGACGGACCTCGGTCTCCCTGACGGCAGCGGCATCGACCTGATCCGTGAGACAGCGCGCCGCCACCCCGACACGGACATTATGGTCATCACCGTCTTCGGCGACGAAGACCATGTGCTCGCCAGCATCGAGGCCGGGGCGACAGGCTACATTCTCAAAGACAGCTTGCCGCAGGAGTTCGTCGAGTTGATCAAACAACTGCGCGCCGGCGGATCTCCGATCAGCCCGGTGATCGCCCGGCAGCTGCTCAAGCGTCTCAAGCCTCACGGCATTGCGGCGACCGGCCCGACTGAGGAAACTCCGCTTTCGGCGCGGGAATCGGAGATTCTCAGTTTCATCGCCAAGGGGTTCAGCTTCGCCGAGATCGCCCGGTTGCTCGGCGTCTCACAACACACAGTTATTTCCCATGTGAAGAAAATTTATCAGAAGCTCGCGGTGCATTCCCGTGGGGAGGCGGTCTATGAGGCCGGCAGGATGGGGCTTATCTAGGCTCGTCGGGGGAGCGATTGGGCGGTCGTCACCGAACCTGCGTTGGTTGTTGGGAGCCGCTGTCCTTGCAGTCGCAATTGCCCTTATGCCGCTATCAATGCCATCCTTCGGCGCCGCTCGCGAAACGCTGGTGCAACTCGATCGCGCCGGTTTCATCTTGAGCGATTCCCCTGAGCCACCGGCGGATTCGGCAGCCTGGCGGCCTCAAATTTTGCCGGACAACTGGCGTGTTTCGCATCCCGGAGACTGGGGCTACGGATGGTACCGGCTGCAGATCGTCCTGCCTGCCGCGCCTGACGAGTTCTTCGCCGCCTACTTGCCGTTGCTTGAGACATCTGGAACCTTGTACGTGAACTGGACTCTCGTTGGCCAAGCGGGGGCCGTCGAACGCATCTCGCGCACCGCACGCCAATCCGAACCATTTGTACCGAATGCTCCGCCGGCCTTTGTCGGATTTCCGCCCCGGCTATTTTCCATTCGTCCCGACCTGCTGCGCGCGGGCACCAACACCCTCCATCTGCGGTTATGGGTCAAAAGCGGCACGCGGGGTGCATTATCAGGCATGACGATTGGGCCGGAACGGCGAGTGCGTGCTGCCTACGAGCAGCGCGTCTTAGTTGCCGTGACCGGCCCGCGGGTGATCGTTGTCCTTACAGCCGGTTTCGGGCTTTTCTTATTGTTGCTATGGCTGCGCCGCCGTCACGAGACCGTGTACGGCTACGCCGGATTGGCAGCGCTCGCGTTCGCCTTGTACGTCGCTGGCAGATACGTCGTCAGCGAACCGGTGTTTCCCTTTCCGCACTGGGACCTGGCGGTCCGCAGTGCGTTGGTAGCCTACATCGTGCTCATGTGCCTTTTCGCGCTGCGCTATGGCGGATGGCGCCGACCACGCCTGGAGCGTTGGTTGTGGGCTTATCTGATCGTCTCGCCGTTGCTCGACTACGCCGCCCTCGCAGGCATCGGAGGATGGGTCATCCAGAAATGGTGGCTCATGAGCTTTGTCGTCACCGTCATCTATGTCGCCATCTTCTGGACCATCGGCTTGCAACGAAAGACCGTGGAGACGCTATGCCTGGCAATCGCTGGATCCTTCAAGCTCGTCATCTCCGCCAACGAATACCTTTTGGCCTATCCGATCGACCTGCCACACTATCAACCCTATGCCTATCTGCCGATGTTCATCGTGATTGGCTGGATGCTCATCGACCGCTTCGCAAGGTCACTCACTGAATTCGAAAAGCTCAGCGCAGAATTGGAGAAGCGCGTCACAGAGAAGCACGCCGAGCTGGCTCGTACCTACGAGCGTATGCACATCATGGAACGCCATCAGGCTGTCGTGGAAGAGCGCAGCCGGATCATGCGTGATATGCACGACGGAATCGGCGCGCAGTTGATCTCGACCTTGAGCCTGGTGGAGCACGGCGATTATTCGGCAACGGAGGTCGCGGCCGCGTTGCGCGAATGTCTCGCTGATCTTCGACTCACCATCGACTCGCTGGAGCCGACCGAAAACGATCTCCTCCCGGTGTTGGGAAACCTGCGCTATCGGCTCGACGAACGACTGCGCAAACAGGGCATTAATCTCGACTGGCGAGTGAGCGAAGTGCCGGAGCTCTCCTGCCTGACTCCGCAGAACGTCTTGCACATCCTGCGCATCCTGCAGGAGGCGTTCACCAATATCGTGAAGCACGCCCACGCGACCAGCATACAGGTGGAGATCGGATTGGACACGACTGGCGAACACGTCTACATCCAGGTGCGCGACAACGGCACAGGTTTCTGCGGCGAACGCAGCGGTCGAGGTATCGCCAGCATGAGACATCGCGCGAAAATCATCGGCGGCCGCCTCGATATCCAGCCGTCCGCCGCGGGCACGACGCTCAATCTGCTGCTGCCAGCTTCCTGAATCGCCGTAATAGCACGCGGAGCCGTGTACCGTATGGAAGCCATCCCATCTACGCGGCATGGATTTCCATCTTTGCGGGATTCCGGTCTTTCAGCGCTCCGCTACATTGGCTTTGTCAAAGGCCAACAGGCTTCATTCTTCCGGGAGGTTCGGTCATGAAAGCGACATTTATGTTCCACGCCGCTGTGCTCGTCGCGACGACTTTGGTCCCGCTCTACGCAGCAGCTGCTGACTTTCCGAAGCGCGGCCAAGCCGAGTTCAATACCTATGCTACCGTGCGCACGCTCGAAAGCATCGACAGCGGCGCAGGAAATGGCGGTGTGTGGGACTACGGCGGCGTGATGCAGAACGTAAAGGGCGATGGACCGTTCAACAACACCGTCGTGCGGTGCCTGCAAAACTGGACGACGATCGCCGAGCAGTTCCGAATTTCCGGTAGCTGCGTGCTGACGGACCCGGATGGGGACAGCATATTTGATGTTTTCGAAGGCACCAATTTCAAGCTGGTCGCCGGCACAGGAAAATACAAAGGGATCAGCGGGGAGGGCAACGTTACGAGGACCCGGCTTCACGATCTGCCAGGCGGAGCGAGAGCGCTCGTCAACCACCACACGGTCACATGGGAGATCAAGTAGGAGCTTCCGGTGTGGAGTGGCGCCGCAAGTGACCAGGCACAGATTGGGCGCGAGCGGGTACAGGCTTGATGGTTCAGCTCTCGGATTCAATTTGGGAGGATCGCTCCGCTGGGCGCGAATGTCCGTTATCTGGCGCAACTCAGAATTGACTCGGACATGGCCGAATGTCGCAGATGGGCCAATAGACCGTCGTTAACTCGTCGTCGCTCCTCTCAGGGAGGCGTTGTTCATGCGCCAGGAGGCTTCTGGCCTCCATGGCTCACAAGAAACTCAGGAAATCCGAAATTCAGCAGCTCTGGATATGGTTGAAGATGTCCCTCATCTTTGAACCAATACAGTAGGAGAGCGAGCAGCCCGCAGATAGCTTCAAGTGTGTTCTGCTGATTGGCTCGCCAGAAGTTAGTGTCGCGCTCATGCTTGACCTTGTTGTGAGCGGTCCACCAGATGGGCGGTATCGGGTTGGCCGGGTCCCATGACAGCCACGGTTGAACTTTCCGCCTGTACCTCGGAATGTCGATCCCAATCTGGTGTAGACCGGCGAACCGCGCCGTGAGAATGGCCTGATAGTGGATGATGTTGCTGGCGTTCTGACCAGCAGCCTCTCGGTTACAGAGCATCTTTGCAATTACGTCGACTTCGCTTCCGATCAACAACAGGAGTTTTGCGTACTCGTTCGAGAATGCCGTACCGTTGAACTCGCTCTCCTGGCCGCGAGCGCCGAGTTCGAACCACCAACAGCTACAAGGACGCTTACGTTCTGCCGAACAAGATCGGTAGCCAAATCGGGCAACTTATCGAGATTTCCGTCTGCAAAATTGTATTTTGTCGAAACAGTCTTTCCGTCACTGAATCCAAGCTCATTCAGTCCCTTCCTGAACGCTCCCATCAACATCGCAGAGTCGCTCGCGCCTCGGCTGCTGAGTACGCCGATTAGAGGCAGAACCGTTTGCTGAGCGCGCGCAGCCAACGGCCAAGCCGCCGCTCCGCCGACAACGCTGAAGAACTCTCGTCTTCGCATACGTCGCCCCCTACCCGCGAAAAGGAAGCCTTGGTCGCCGCGGAGTTTAGCCATTCTTCGAAACACCTGTTAGGTCTGAAATGGGTCATTGCAGTCGTTCCCAGTCGGGGCAGGCCACGTCTGCTCGTCCCTTGGAAACGGGCAGTCCCGAATTATGAGTGTACGCCTTGGCCCGCAATTGCGAACGAGGGGCCAGAACCCATAACCCCAAGGCGCAGTTGCTTCGCGAAGGTTGTCACTCCGCGTCTTCGCCAAACCAATGCTGCGGCGTATCCGTCTCGGATCCGCGTTTCGCTTGTCCGGGACGACGGCGGAGATCGGCGCGCGCAATCACGCAATCTCAGGTGATCGCGCCCCGCGCCGCGACTGGCCAAAGTGCCTCCACGCGGGCACCCGGCGTGTTGAAGCCGCGCACGCCGACATACCAGTCGTAGAGATTGACGGTCGGGTCGCAATGGCCGGGGATCAGCGTCACCTTGTCGCCGATCGCCGGTCGCGACGAAGCGCTGTCGAAATCGAGCAGGCCGTGCTCGTCGGAGGGGCGATGATAGCGCAGGTCGGGCCGGCCGAGCACGACCGGAAATCCGCTGTCGTTCGACAGCGCCTTGTGACCGGCATCGATAACGGCGCGTTCGCCGGCGCCGGTGCTCATCACGGTCGCGATCACGAACAGCGCATGCTCGAACGGATTGGCGTTGCGCGCCCCGTCGGCGAGGTTCTTGGCGTAGTCGGCGTCCATGAAAATATAGGAGCCCGCCTGCAATTCGTTCCAGATGCCGCTCGCGCCTTCGAGCTCGAACGTGCCGGTGCCCGCGCCGCCAATCGTCCGGCACTGAAAGCCCGCGTCCTTGAGGACGCGCAGTGTCTCCGCGGTCGCGTTCGCGGCACCGGCGATGGCAGCGCGCCGCTCCTCCGGCGTGCGCAAATGCTGGGCGGAGCCGTGATAGGCCTGCAAGCCGCCGAACGACAGGAAGCGCGACCCCGCCACCTGCCGCGCCAGAATGGCCGCCGCCGGCCCCGGCCTGACGCCGCAGCGACCGGCACCGACGTCGATTTCGACCAGGACTTCGATGTGCGATCCTGCCCGCTCCGCGGCGTGCGACAGTTGCTCGACCATGATCGCATCGTCCACGCAAACGCTGATGCGTGCGTGGCGCGCGAGGCCTGCGAGCCGTTCCAGCTTCCGCGGGCCCACCACCTCATTGCTGACGAGCACGTCGCTCACCCCGCCCGCAACCAGGATCTCGGCCTCGGCGACCTTCTGGCAGCACATGCCGATTGCGCCGCGCGCGATCTGCTTGGCCGCAATGATCGGCGATTTGTGGGTCTTCGCATGCGGACGCAAGCGAACGCCGAGCTTGCCGACCTGTGCCGCCATCGTATCGAGATTGCGCTCGAAGGCATCGAGGTCGATGATCAGCGCCGGTGTATCGATCTCGGAAAACGGCGCGCCGATTTGGGCAGGTGGACAGGACATCAAAAAACCAGCTTGCTGTGTCGGGTTTGCGCCCCGAATGCGCGGCGGCATTTCTACGGCAACGTCGGCCGCCGCACCAGTGCAGCCCGCGGGGAGACCGCAGGCACGCCTCTCGCATTTTCGGAATATTAGCAATCTACCCCTGTTTTGCCCGACGAGTCAACGCGCGCCACGGCCTGCCGGCGCAAGCCATTGATTCCGCACACCCCCGCTACTGTGCATGGGGTTGTTTTCGAGTTTTTGTTTTGGGGGGGTGCCGGAGCGTCCTCGTCAGCCCTGGCGAAAGCCCATCCGGAAGGCGCCCCAGTGCTTGCCGCGGATCATGATCGGCGAGGACAGGTCCTTCATCAGCACGAACTGCCCGCCGCCCATGTCTCGGCGATAGGTTTGCAGCAGGAAGGGTTTTGTGTTGGCCGCGACCTTCTTCACTGCGCGGTCGGTGAACAGGCGGCGGTTGCGGCAATTGGCGTTGTTCCAGACCGGGTCCTTGCCCTGCGGCAGGCGGTAGTTCGGATTGTGGGTCGGCAGGTATCCGCCCCTCGCCCAGGCGACGCAGAACACGATGCGTGGATCGGACTTCTGGATCGGGTCCTGGATCGCGGGCAGCACGCGGTCGGTGAAGTCGACGTAGGCGGTGTTGTACTGCTTCGGATCGGTGCCTGATATCTCGCGGTAATCCTCGTCCATGAGCTGGTCGAGCGTGATCTCGCCGCGCTCGATCGCAGCTTCGAACTCGGCCGAGATCCGCTTCGCGGTGTCGACGACGATGCGGATCAGCGGCGCGTCCGATGTCTCCACGCCGCTGTCGGCGATCAGCGCGATCAGGCCTTCGGAGGCGTCGAGCAGCTTCGCCACCCGTTCGTCGGCGCTTCTGAGGTCGCGCGAGGAGAGGTCGACGCCCTTGGCGAGCTCGCTCAGCTCGCTGATCACGGTGTCGCAATGGCCGAGGTTGGAGGTCGCCGCGCGCGCGACGCCGTCGATCTCGGCTTCGACCGAGGCGAAGCCCTGCTGGACGCGCGAGATGATGCCGGAGATCGCTTGCGCGCCTTCGCCGGCGGTCTTGGCGCGCTGCGAGGCGTCGCTGCTCTCGCCGATCAGGCCCTCGATCTGGCCGTCGAGATCGCGCACGGTGTCGGAGATCTCATGCGTGGCCTGGCGCGTGGCCTCCGCGAGGTTCTTGACCTCGCTTGCGACCACGGCGAAGCCGCGGCCGGCATTGCCGGCGCGCGCGGCTTCGATGGTGGCGTTGAGCGCGAGCAGGTTGGTCTGCTTGGCGATCGCCTCGATCGAGCCGGAGACCTTCGCCACCTGCGCCAGCGCCGCGCCGACGGCGGACAGGCGCGCCTCGATTCGCTCCACCGCGGCGACGAGCTCGGAGATGTGGCTGACCGCGGTGTCGACGGCGCTGCGCGACTGCGCGATCTCGCCGACCGCGGCCGACGTCGTGGTTTGCACCGCCTGCGAGGCGTTGGCGATGTCGTGGTTGGCCGAGACCATCGTCTCGGCCGTCTTCTGCAAATGGTGAAACCGTTCCGACTGGCTCGCGACGCGGTTTGCGACGTCCTGGACGTTGCCGGCGATGTCGGCGAGCTCGACGCCGAGACCGCCGATGCGGTCGGCGAGCTGGTCGATCAGGCGTTCGGCGAGCGTCCGGTTGGAGGCAGTGTCCAATACGGCAAGTTGTGCAAAGGACATGTACGGGCTCTCTCCAGTCGGAGCCGTTGATCGGCTCCTCGGCGGCATTCCGATTCCAGGCCCGACCTTAGAGGATGATTCGCGCCCGGCGTCTTGCCCAGGAGTGCAGGCGCGTGCACGGGATGCGCTACAGCTTGTAGGCCGTGCGGAAGCCACCCCAGTGCCGGCCCTGCACGCGGATAGGGACGTCGATCTCCCGCATCATCACCGTGTTCCCGTTGCCCATGTCGCGCGCATAGCTCTGGACCAGGTACGATCGCAGGTTGCGTGCGGCAGCTAACCCCGCCGGATCGTTGAAGATGCGCCGGTTGCGGCTGTTGGCCGTGTTCCAGGCGACGTCGCCCGGCCGCTGCGGATGCGAATAGATCTTGTTGTGCACCGGCAAGAAGCCGTTGCGGTCGACCATGGCGCAGAACGCCATCCGCGACTCCCGCGCCAAAAAGGCTTCCTGGAACGGCGGCAGGGCGCGATCGGCCCAGTCGAGATATTTGGTGCGGTATTGCTGCGGATTGGTGCCGGCGATTTCCAGATAGTCCGTGTCGAAGAGGTCATCGAGCTTGACCTCGCCGCGCGCAACCGCCTGCTCGAATATCTGCGTCAGCGCATTGCCCGCCTCCATGGCGCGGGTGACGAACTCGGTGTTCTCCTCATGGATCGACCAGAGCTTGTCCTCGATCTTCTCGCTGAGTGCGGGATTGGCGCCGACGAATTGCGCGCGGGCGCCGGCCTTGGATTGCTCGAGCACGCGCAGGCGGCAGGCGCCGATGTCCTCCAGGCTGCCTTCGATCGTAGACTGCGCGGCGAGCCGGCTTGCGTCCGCGCCGCCGATCAGCACGCCCTCCATCGCGATTTCATAGACCGGCATCACGCCGCGCGCGGTCTCGAATTTGAGGTGGCACGGCAGCCGCTCGGTCTTGCGGCGGTCGTCGTGCTCGGTCTGGCGCAGCAGCACCGCGCAACGCGATTTCAGCTTGCGGGCGAAAGTGGTGACGGCCTTGCCGGCGCTGGCGACGCTCTCGCCATGGGACTCGGCCGCTTTGGTCGCCGCGTCGATCTCGGCCGCGCTCTCGCCGACCGAGATGATGAACTCCGAGGCGCTGGCGGCATTGCCGGAGACTTCGCTGGTCGTGGCATTCTGCTCGGCAACCGCGCCGTTGACGGTGTCGAACACCGGACGGATCGCCTCGATCGCCTGCGAGATGCGGTGCACCGCATCCGCCGAGCCGGCGGCGTCGCGCTGCAATGCGTCGATCTTCTTCGTGATCTCCTCGGTCGCACTCTGGGTCTGCACCGCGAGCGCCTTGACCTCGGTGGCGACGACGGCAAAGCCTTTTCCGGCCGCGCCCGCGCGCGCGGCCTCGATCGTCGAGTTGAGCGCGAGCAGCGTGGTCTGCCGCGCGATCTGCGCGATCAGATTGACGACGTTGCCGATCGCGGCGGAGGATTCGCGCAGGCGGTCGACATTGGCGCGGGCTTCCTGCGCGGCGGCGCTGGCCTCGTCGGCGAGCTTGCCGGCCTCGCGGACCTGTGCGCCGATCCCTTGCGCCGACTGGGTGAACTTGTCGGCGGCATGGGCGAAGGTGGAGGCGGTGGATTGCGCCGCGTTGGTCCGGCCGGTCAGGGCGTCGGTGCGGTCGCGAATGGCGGCGAGGGTCGCCGCGGTCGCCTCGGCGCCGCCGGCCACCGAATTGGCGGCGCGCTCGAGCTGGCGGATCATGGCGCCGAGCTCGAGTTCCAGCAATTCCAGGATTTCCCGGGCCGAATCACTGTCGGCGGTCGGGGCGGGTGCGGCAGGGGCCGCCGGCTGCGCAGCCTCCGGGGCTGCCGCGGGCGCGGCCGTGTCCGGCAGACGCTTCCGAAATAGTCCGAAGGCCATCGGGTCTCTCTTGTCGGGGGACGGTCGGGCGCTATTTTCGCAAAACGGAATGAAATCAGGGTTAACGGTGCCCGACATCTAGGCAGGCGCCGTTGCGGCGGCTACCTTTACAGGGCTACCTCAGGACAAGCCGAGCCCTTTGATTCCGGTGGGTTGGCGGCCTATAAGGCCGCGCTTCCCGCACTCATCTTGACGCACGCTTCCTTCACGAGACCACGCATGGCCGGACATTCCCAATTCAAGAACATCATGCACCGCAAGGGGCGGCAGGATGCCCAGAAGTCGAAGCTGTTCGGCAAGCTGGCGCGTGAAATCACCGTCGCCGCCAAGCTGGGCACCCCTGACCCCGCGATGAACCCGCGCCTGCGTGCCGCCGTGATCGCGGCGCGACAGGAGAACATGCCGAAGGACAATATCGAGCGCGCCATCAAGAAGGCACTCGGCAGCGACGGCGAGAACTATGACGAGATCCGCTACGAGGGCTACGGCCCTGGCGGGGTCGCCGTCATAGTCGAGGCGCTGACCGACAACCGCAACCGCGCTGCCTCCGACATCCGCTCCTTCTTCACCAAGTCCGGCGGCAATCTCGGCGAAACCGGCTCGGTCTCCTTCATGTTCGACCGCACCGGCATCATCGAATACGACCGCAGCGTCGCCTCCGACGATGCGGTGCTGGACGCCGCAATCGAGGCCGGCGCCGACGATGTGGTCTCGGGCGAGAACGGTCACGAGATCTACGCCTCGACCGAAAGCTATCGCGACGTCGCCAAGGCGCTGGAAGCCAAGTTCGGCGAGCCGCGCAAGGCCGCGCTGATCTGGAAGCCGCAGAACACGGTTACGGTCGACGACGAGACCGGCGAGAAGCTCTTGAAGCTGATGGACCTGCTCAACGAGCACGACGACGTCCAGAACGTCTACGCCAATTTCGAGGTGTCGGACGCGCTTGTTGCGAAGATGGGCGGGTAGGGCTCACGGCCCTACTTCCCCTGTTACTTCCGTTCTGTTTCTGTTTCCTCCAGGGCAGCCAGCCGCTATCACTGGCGCATGACCGCGCTCCCGATTCGTGGCCCCGTTCGCATCATCGGCATCGACCCCGGCCTGCGCCGCACCGGCTGGGGCGTGATCGAGGCCGAGGGCAATCGCTTGGCCTACGTCGCCTGCGGCTCGGTGGAACCGCCGGACGATTTGCCGCTGTCGAGCCGGCTGCTCGCGATCCATGAAGGGCTTGCTGCCGTTCTCTCCAACCACCAGCCGATGGAAGCCGCGGTCGAGCAGACCTTCGTGAACAAGGACGGCGTTGCGACGCTGAAGCTCGGCCAGGCCCGCGGCGTCGCCATGCTGGCGCCCGCAATGTTCGGCATCTCTGTCGCCGAATATGCGCCGAACCAGGTCAAGAAGACCGTCGTCGGTGCCGGCCACGCCGACAAGCAACAGATCGCGATGATGCTAAAGATCCTGCTGCCCAAGGCCGAGCCGCCGTCCGCGGACGCCGCCGACGCGCTCGCCATCGCCATCACCCACGCCCATCACCGCCAGAGCACGGCGCTGCGGCTGAAGGTGGTGGGGATATGATCGGCAAGCTCAAGGGCTTGATCGATTCCTACGGCGAGGATTTCGTCATCCTCGACGTCGGCGGCGTCGGCTATCAGGTGCACTGCTCCTCGCGCACCTTGCAGCATCTGCCCTCGCCGGGCGAGGCCGCTGTGCTGTCGATCGAGACCTATGTCCGCGAGGACCAGATCAAGCTGTTTGGCTTCCGCACCGATCAGGAGCGCGAATGGTTTCGCCTGCTCCAGACCGTGCAGGGCGTCGGCGCCAAGGTCGCGCTGGCCGTGCTCGGCACGCTCTCGCCGGCCGATCTCGCCAATGCGATCGCGCTGCGCGACAAGGCCGCGGTGGCGCGCACGCCCGGCGTCGGCCCGAAGGTCGCCGAGCGCATCGTCACCGAGTTGAAGGACAAGGCGCCGGCCTTCGCCAATGTCGATCCCGCCGTGGTGCATCTTGCAGGTGCCGTCGACGACCAGCGCGCGCCGCGGCCCGTGGCGGATGCGATCTCCGCGCTGGTCAATCTCGGCTACGGCCAGCCGCAAGCCGCCGCGGCGATTGCCTCGGCCTCGCGCAACGCGGGTGAGGGCGCCGAGACGGCGCAGCTGATCCGGCTCGGGTTGAAGGAGCTCGCGAAGTGAGCGACCCCAAGGCCAGCCGCATGGTCTCGCCCGAGCGCCGCAGCGATGATGTCGGCGATACTGCACTGCGGCCGCAATCGCTGTCCGACTTCGTCGGCCAGGCGCAGGCGCGCAAGAATCTCTCGATCTTCATCGAAGCGGCGCGCAAGCGCGGCGAGGCGCTGGACCACGTGCTGTTCGTAGGTCCCCCGGGGCTCGGCAAGACCACGCTGGCGCAGATCGTGGCGAAAGAGCTCGGCGTCGGTTTCCGTGCCACCTCGGGCCCTGTGATCGCCAAGGCCGGCGACCTCGCGGCGCTGCTGACCAATCTCGAAGAGCGCGACGTGCTCTTCATCGACGAGATCCATCGCCTCAGCCCCGCGGTGGAAGAGGTGCTCTATCCCGCGATGGAGGACTTTCAGCTCGACCTCATCATCGGCGAGGGCCCGGCGGCGCGCTCGGTGAAGATCGAGCTGTCGAAATTCACCCTGGTCGGCGCCACCACGCGCGCCGGCCTGCTGACCAATCCTCTGCGCGACCGCTTCGGCATTCCGGTCCGGCTCAACTTCTACACGATCGAGGAGTTGGAGAGCATCGTCAGCCGCGGCGCGCGCGTGCTCAACGTCGGCATGAGCGCTGACGGGGCCAACGAGATCGCGCGCCGCGCCCGCGGCACCCCGCGCATCGCCGGCCGCCTGCTCCGCCGCGTGCGCGATTTCGCCTCCGCGGCCGATGCCGACAAGATCGACCGCAAGATTGCCGACCACGCGCTGAGCGCGCTCGAGGTCGATGCTGCCGGCCTGGACGCGATGGATCGCCGCTATCTCACGACCATCGCGCTCAACTATGGCGGCGGCCCGGTCGGCGTCGAGACCATGGCTGCGGCCTTGTCGGAGCCGCGCGATGCCATCGAGGACATCATCGAGCCCTATCTCATCCAGTGCGGCTATCTGCAGCGCACTCCGCGCGGCCGGCTGCTGACCTCGCACGCCTTCCGCCATCTCGGCCTCGCCGAGCCCTCGCGCGATGCGGCGGCGCAGTTCGGCCTGTTCGGCACGGATGACAGCGACGAGTGATCTGCTGAACCTCGCGCCGTCCCGGCTTTGATGAATTTCCGTTAACCTCGTGCAGACGATCTGCACGAACGCACCCCAATTCCGCTCCAATCGGATATCATCAAGACGCCGCATCATCATCGGGCTTCCATGATCACGCGCCGTCATCTCATCCGTTCCATCGGCGGTCTGTCCGCCCTCGGCGTCTCGACCGCCGCCTACGGTGTCGGTGTCGAGCCGGTGCTGCGCCTCCGCGTCACGCGCTATCATCCGATGCCGCGGCAGTGGCCGGCGGATTTTCCGCTGAAGATTGCCGCCATCGCTGACATCCATGCCTGCGATCCCTGGATGTCGCTGGAGCGCATCGAGGACATCGTCGACCGGACCAACGCGCTCAACGCCGATCTCATCGTGCTGCTCGGCGACTATGTCGCCGGCCTTCACCATGTCACGCGCTTCATTCCGTCGAGCGAATGGGCGAGGGTGCTGGCGCGCCTGAAGGCGCCGCTCGGCGTCCATGCCGTCATGGGCAATCACGATTATTGGGACGACAGGACCGTGCAGCGGGCCGGGCACGGACCGACCATCGCGCATCGGGCGCTGGAGGCGGCCGGCATCCCCGTCTACGAGAACGATGCTGTGCGCCTCACCAAGGACGGACGTCCGTTCTGGCTTGCCGGTCTCGGCGATCAGCTCGCCTTCCTGCCGGCGCGGCGCTTCCGGAACGTGGTGCGCTTCGGTGCCGACGATCTCAATGCTACGCTGGCGAAGATCACTGACGATGCGCCGATCATCCTGCTCGCGCACGAGCCCAACATTGCGCCGCTCGTGCCCGCGCGCGTCGCGCTGCAATTGTCCGGCCATACCCATGGCGGCCAGGTCCGCCTGCTCGGCTGGTCGCCGGCCGTCGCGCCCAAGAACGGCCTGCGGCTCGCCTATGGCCACTTCCGCCTGAAATGCGATCTCATTGTTTCCGGCGGCCTCGGTTGCAGCATCATGCCGCTCCGCGTCGGCGTGCCGCCCGAGATCGTCGAGGTGACGCTGGGAAGGTCAGGGCTGGTTGTGTCCTAACACGCTTGCGCGTCCGGCTGTTTTTGCGCAAAACGTGCCGGTTACCGACCAGCGAAGAGGCTCGCGACGTGACAGCTCATCTCGACGGCGAGATCCGCGACGGCCGCCACCACATGCAGGTCCGGGTCTACTACGAGGACACGGACTTTTCCGGCATCGTCTATCATGCCAATTACCTGCGCTACATGGAGCGCGGACGCACCAATCATCTCAGGCTGATGGGTGCCGAGCAGCAGGTGCTGTTCGAGCAGACCGAGACAGAGGGCGCGGGCTTCGCCTTCGTGGTGCGTTCGATGCATCTGGACTTCCTTAAGCCCGCGCGGATGGATGACGTGCTCGACGTCGTGACCTGGCCGGTCGCGGTGAAAGGGGCGTCCATCATGCTGGCGCAGGAGGTGCGGCGCGGTGACGACGTGCTGGTGAAAGCCGAGGTCCGCGTCGCCTTCATCAGCGGCGGCCGCGCCCAGCCGATCCCGAAATCGATCCGCCAGCTGATGAAGGCCGATCTGGTTTCGTGATCGTTCGATAGCGGATGGCCTATCGACTCCACCAATCGGGCCGATACATTCACGGCCCGATCAACCGATGAGGCCATCATGTCGCGCCCGCCGCTTCCACCCTTCACCCGCGAGACCGCTGCGCAAAAGGCCCGTATGGCCGAGGACGCCTGGAATTCACGCGATCCGGTCCGCGTGTCGCTCGCCTATACCGAGGACAGCCGCTGGCGCAACCGTTCGGAAGTTTTTCAGGGCCGTGAGGCCATCATCGCCTTCCTCACCCGCAAATGGGAGAAGGAGCAGGATTACCGCCTGATCAAGGATCTCTGGGCCTTCGACGGCAACCGGATCGCGGTGCGCTTCCAGTACGAGTGGCACGATGCCGGCGGCCAGTGGTATCGCTCCTACGGCAACGAGCAATGGGAGTTCGACGAGCACGGCCTGATGAAGCGGCGCGAGGCCTCGATTAACGACATCGCCATCGCGGAAAAGGACCGCCGCTTCCACTGGGCGGCGCCGGGCCCGCGGCCGGCTGATGTGCCGGGGCTGGGGAGCGAACCGTTCTGAACTGCTTCCTCTCCCTCTCCCCGTTCTTACGGGGAGAGGGTTGGGGTGAGGGGCTGCCTCAGCAGATTCGGTGACAGCTGGACTCGCGGAGAATTCCTCTCACCCGGATTGCATCTTGGATGCAATCGGACCTCTCCCCGCAAGCGGGGCGAGGTGAAATCACCGTCTCGTCAGAAACCGCGCAATCGCCCCGCCGAGCTTCGCATTATCCATCGGCTCCGCCAGCGACGCTCGTGCCGTCGCGACAACTTCATCAGGCGCCTTGCCGTCACGCAGATCGCAGCACACTTGCGCAAACCCCACGTCGAATTCCGGATGGGGCTGCACGGTCAACGTTGCGCCGTTGGCATAGAGCAGGCCGGCATGCGGGGTGAAGTCGGACGAGAGGATGGTCAGCGCATCGCTTGGCGGCTCGATCACCTGGTCCTGATGCGAGGCGGCGATTGCGACCGCTTCACCGTCGATGACGCCGTTCTCCGGCAGCACCTGATAGACATGCCGGCCGATGCCCCAGCCATGCTCCGATTTGCGCACGGTGCCGCCGAGCGCCTGCGCAATCAGCTGGTGGCCGAAGCAGACGCCGACCATCGGCGTCTTGTTGGCGTAAGCGGTCCGCACGAAATCTTCCAGCGGCGCGATCCAGTCGAGCCTGTCATAGACCCCGACCGCCGCGCCGGTGATCAGGACGGCCTCGAGCTTGCTCGGATCGGGAAGCGCATCGCCGTTGGGAATGCTGACGACCTCGATCGTCGCCGCCGGCTCCTCGGCGCGGATCATGCGCGCGAACATGTCCGGAAATGAACCGTGGCGCTCGCGGTATTTTTGCGGCACCGCTCCGGTCTCGATGATGGTGATGCGCGCCATGGGCCTCCCGGTCAAAAGGTTGCGAAGCTCAGCCGCTTTCTGCCCCATGTTGCTGGTGCGGCGCTGTGCGCTCGAGCAGAGCGCTCTCCTTGCGGATCTCGTTGAGAAAGGCCTTGGCCAGACGCGACAGTGGCTCGGCTTCCGACCATAGCATATAGGCGACCGCCTGCGTCGTCGGCGTGAACGGACGGACGACGAGGCCGCTGCCGCCGTTCTGCCGCGGCGAGAAGGGATCGACCACCGCCGCACCGACGCCGGCGGCGGCCAGCACGCAGGCCGTGTTGCAGTAGCGCACCTCGACCGTCGGCTGGAACGGCGCGCCGGCACGGGCAAAGCTGTCGCGCACGGCTTCGCCGAGCCGCGTGCCGCGTTCGAGCCCGATGAAGGGCAGGCCGGAGAGATCAGCGGCGGAGATCACCGGTCGTTCTGCGAGCGGATGCTGCGGCGGCAGCACGCAGACCATCTCGCCGGTGTGCACCACCTCGTGCGCGATCCCGGGATGATGCGTCAATCCGAGCGCGAAGCCGAGCTCGGCGACGCGGCTCAGCACACCCTCGATGATGCCCTCATAGCGCCGTACGTCGAAGAACACCCGCGTCTCCGGGCGGCGGCGCAGGAAGCCCGAGAGCGCGGACGGAATGATGCTGTAGGCGAGCGGCGGCGTCGCCACGATGGCGAGATGCCCGGCGCGGTTCTCGCGCAAATCGCGCATGCGGTTCTCGAGCTTGGCGTGCAGCGCAAAGATTGCCTCGCTCTCCTTGTAGAGCGCCATCGCTTCGGCGGTTGGAAACAGCCGGTTGTTGACACGCTCGAACAGCGCAAAGCCCGCCTGCGCCTCCATCGTCTTCAGCGCGTTGCTGACCGCCGGCTGCGACAGCGCCAGCTCGTCCGCCGCCGCCACCGTGGTGCGGTGGCGGATCACGGCGCGCAGGATCTCGAGCTGACGCAGGTTCATATCACTGCCGATTATAGTCAGGGCCAAAACATCATAGCAACGCGAATTGATTTTGCAGCAGTGCTTGTCCGTAATAGCCGCGGATTTGCACGTCGCATCAAAGGGTTCGTTCGCCCATTGAGGCAGCAACGCGCACAGATTGGAGGCAATCTTGGTTCGTGTCCTTCGCGCCGCCGCCGCTCAGATGGGGCCGACGCAAAAAGCCGATACGCGCGAGCACACGTTGTCGCGGATGCTCGACATGCTGGAGGAGGCGGCCGGTCGGGGTGCGAGCCTCGTGGTGTTTCCGGAGCTCGCCTTCACCACTTTCTTCCCGCGCTGGCTGCTCGAAGGCGAGGCCCTCGACGGGTATTTCGAGCGCAGCATGCCGAACCCCGCGGTGGCAAAGCTGTTCGATCGCGCACGTGCGCTCCGCGTCGGCTTTTATGTCGGCTATGCCGAGCTGACGCCGGAGGGCCGGCGCTACAATTGCTCCATCCTGGTCGATCGCGACGGCGAGGTTCTCGGCCGCTATCGCAAGGTGCACCTGCCGGGCTCGGTCGAGCCGCGTCCGGGCGCGCGCTACCAGCAACTCGAGAAGCGCTACTTCGAATATGGCGACCTCGGCTTTCCCGCCTTCCGCGCCGGCTCGTCATGGGCCCATGCCATCATGGGCATGATGATCTGCAACGATCGGCGCTGGCCGGAATCCTGGCGCGTGCTCGGTCTGCAAGGCGTCGAGCTCGTCTGCATCGGCTACAATTCGGCGGCCTATGATCCCAACGGCGGCACGACCGAAGACGGAGCCTTGCGCACCTTCCACTCGACGCTGGTGACGCAGGCCAACGCCTACATGAACGCGACCTGGGCGATTTCGGTGGCGAAGGCGGGCGAGGAGGACGGCTCCGGCCTGATCGGCGGCTCCTGCATCGTCGATCCCAATGGCCGCATCGTCGCGCAGGCGCAGACGCTGGCCGACGAGGTGATCGTCGCCGACCTCGATCTCGACCTCTGCCGCCAGGGCAAGGACAAGATGTTCAACTTCGCCGCCCACCGGCGGCCCGAGCAATACAGGGTGATCACCGAGCGTGCCGGCATCATCGAGCCGGCCGTTCTCGACGCGGATTGATCAACGGCCGGTCGCGGCGTTGGCAAAAGGAGCTGACATGACACGCCTCTCGTATTTGCTTACCTGCGCAGCGCTGGCCGCTGTGACGTCGGCGCGAGCCGCCGAGCTGCCGGCGGAGATCAAGCAGGCCGGCACGCTGAAGCTGACAGTCAATTCCACCTACGCGCCGATGGAATATCGCGACCCCGCAACCAACGAGCTGGTTGGGCTCGACATCGATCTGGCGAAGGAGCTCGCCAAGCGGCTCGGAGGGCTGAAGATCGTCTGGAGCGAGACGCCGTTCGCCGAGCTGATCCCGTCGCTCACGACCAAGCGGGCCGACTTCATCATTTCCGGCATCTCCGATCGTGCCTCGCGGCGTGAGACCGCCGATTTCGTCGATTACCTCGCGACCGGCCCGCAGTTCTTCGTGATGGCGGAGAGCGTAGCCAAGGACGCCACCGATCTCTGCGGCAGGAAGGTCGGCACCACTCGCAGCACCAGCTTCCCGGTCGAGATCGAGAAGTGGAGCAAGCAAAATTGCGAGCCGGCCGGCAAGCCCGCGATCCAGTACGTTCCGGGCGAGAATTCCATCGACGTCCGCAACCAGCTCAAGCAGGGCCGCATCGACGCTGCCGTGCAGGGCAGCGAGACGTTGCCTTATGCGCAGCAACAGGAGCCCGGCAAATACCGTGTCGTCGGCGAGCCCTTTGCCAGGGGCTATCAGGGCATCATGTTCCGCAAGGACGATGCGGCCTTGCGCGAGGTCGTGACGGAGAAGCTCGCGGCGATGATCGCTGACGGCTCGTACAAGGCCATTCTCGACAAATGGGGCTTGGGGACCAATGCAGTCGCCCAGCCCATGCTGAACGCGGCGCCGCAATGAAGCCGGCGCCGGCACTCGCGCAAGGATTTCCCGATCTGTCGGGACTGCGGATCGCGCGCGAGCCGCACTGGTTCCGCTGGATCAGCGCGGCCCTGATCCTTCTCGTGCTGGCGGCGATCGCGCGCGCCTTTGCGAATGGCCAGATCGAATGGTCCTATGTCAGCCGTTTCCTGACCGCAAAGGTCATACTCGAAGGCATCGTCAACACCATGGTGATGGCGGTGCTGGCGATGATGCTCGGCATCTTTCTCGGCATCGTCGTCGCGATCATGCGGCTGTCGGCCAATCCGGTGCTGAAGTCGGTCGCCGCCGGCTACACTTGGCTGTTCCGCGGCACGCCGCTGATCCTGCAGCTGCTGCTGTGGTTCAACCTCGCGCTGGTGTTTCCGACCATCGGTATTCCCGGTCTGTGGTCCGCGCGCGCCGTCGACGTCATGACGCCGTTCCTTGCCGCGCTGCTCGGGCTTGGTATCAACCAGGGCGCCTACACCTCCGAAGTGATGCGCGCCGGCATGTTGTCGGTCGATATCGGGCAATATGAGGCGGCGCAGGCGATCGGCATGGGACGACTGCGCGCGCTGCGCCGCATCGTGCTGCCGCAGGCGATGCGCGTGGTGATCCCGCCGCTCGGCAACGAGTTCATCGGCATGGTGAAGGCGACCTCGCTCGCCAGCGTGATCCAGTATCCGGAGCTGCTGCACAATGCCGAGAACATCTACTACGCCAACTCCCGCGTCATCGAGCTCTTGATCGTCGCCGGGCTCTGGTACCTGCTCGCGGTCTCGATCCTGACACCGCTCCAGATGTTGCTCGAACGCCGCTTTGCGCGCGGCACATTGCGGCTGGCGCGATGACAAAGCCGCTCGTCGCGATCCGCTCCGTAGCCAAGAACTTTGGAGAGTTTCAAGCTCTCAGGAACGTCTCGCTCGACGTCTGGCCCGGCGAGGTGATGTGCCTGATCGGCGCCTCGGGTTCCGGCAAGACCACACTGCTCCGCTGCATCAATCAGCTCGCCACGATCGATGCCGGCGGCATCTGGCTCGACGGCGAGCTGCTCGGGGTGCGCGAGCAAGGCGGAAAACTCCATCGCCTGAGCGAGCGCGAGATCGGGCGGCAGCGGCTCAAGACCGGCATGGTGTTCCAGCGCTTCAACCTGTTCCCGCACAAGACCGCACTGGAGAACATCACGGAAGGTCCGACCCAGGTGCAGGGGCGCAAGCCGGACGAGGTGCGCACTGAAGCGACCGAACTGGTACGCCGCGTCGGGCTGGCGGCCAAGGCGGATTCCTATCCGGCGCAGCTCTCCGGCGGCCAGCAGCAGCGCGTCGCGATCGCGCGGGCGCTGGCCATGAAGCCGATGCTGATGCTGTTCGACGAGCCCACCAGCGCGCTCGATCCCGAGCTCGTCGGCGAGGTGCTCGCGGTGATGAAGGAGCTGGCGCGAAGCGGCATGACCATGATGGTGGTGACGCACGAGCTCGGCTTCGCCCGCGAGGTCGCCGACCGCGTCGTCTACATGGACCAGGGTGCGATCGTCGAGCAGGGCCGCGCCTCCGACGTGTTGGGCGCACCGCGCGAGGAGCGCACCAAGGCATTTCTTTCGGCAGTGATCTGACATTGGGGGTATGGAGATGAAGAGATTTTTGCTTGCGGCGGCGTTCCTTGGCGCCATGAGCGCGTCGGCGACGGCGGCTGAATTGCCGCCTGACATCGCCAAGCGCGGCAGCCTCAAAGTGGCGATCGTGCCGAACTATCCGCCGATGGAGTTCCGCGATCCCGCCACCAACGCGCTTTCCGGTTTCGACGTCGATCTCGGCGAGGCCATCGGCCGCAAGCTCGGCCTCAAGATGGAATGGACCGAGACCAGCTTTGCCGAGTTCATGCCCTCGATCTCGACGGGGCGGGTGGACGCCATCCTGTCCGGCTTCACCGACTATGCGAGCCGGCACGAGGTCGCGACCTTCGTGGATTATTTGCGCAGCGGCCCGCAGTTCTTCGTGCATGCGTCGCGCAAGGCGGAATTCAAGGATGCGACGTCACTGTGCGGCAAGAAGGTCGGATCCAGCCGCCGCACCATGTTCCCGGCGCAGATTGCGGCCTGGAGCGAGAAGAACTGCGGCAGCAATCCGATCCAGGTCGTCGGCACCGACGGCTCGGCGGATGCGCGCACCCAGCTGCGGCAGGGCCGCATCGATGCCGCCGCCCAGGGTAACGAGACGCTGCCCTACATCATGGACCTCGAGCCCAACACCTATGCGACCGTGGGCGAGCCCATCGCACAGCAATTCACCGGCATTGCTCTGCCGGTGAAGGAGAAGGCATTGCAGCAGGCAATGCTGGAAGCCGTCGACGCGCTGATCGCGGACGGCACCTACAAGACGCTGCTGGCGAAGTGGAAATTGAGCGACAACGCAATCGAGAAGGCGACCATCAATGCTGGACAGTAAGGCACTCCAGAGCATCCCGCTCGTTCCGGCCAACACCGCGGATCCCGCGCCCGACTATCCCTGGCCGAAGCCGTACACATCCGCGATGTTCCTGTCGTTCGACGTGGACGCCGAGAGCGCCTGGACCAGCAAGGACGCGTTGCATGCGCAGCGCCTGATCACGATGAGCTATGGCGGCTATGAGGCGCGCGTCGGCACGCCGAAGCTGCTGGAGCTGCTCGGCCAGCTCGATCTCAAGGCGACGTTCTTCGTCACGGGGTGGTCGGTCGACGCGCATCCGGCGATGGCGGAGTCCATCCTCAAGGCCGGTCACGAGATCGGCCATCACGGCTATCACCATCTGCTGCCGGATCCCGGCGATCCCTGGATCGAGGAGGAGCTGGAGCGCGGCTTCGAGGCGCTGAAGCGCCGGCTCGGCGTCAAGCCGACCGGCTATCGCGCGCCCTATGGCGAGTTCACGGAGGAACTGCGCGTCGCGCTGGTGCGTCACGGCATCGTCTACACGTCGTCGTTCCGCGACGACGTCAGGCCCTATCGCCATCGTCTCGCCGACGGCAGGCCCGGCACGATCGAACTGCCGGTCACCGCGAGCTATGACGACTGGATGCACGGCCTGTCCGCGCGCTTCAGTCCGCGCTCGATCTTCCCCAGGGAGCATGTGCTCTCGATGTGGAAGGACGAGCTGGATGAGGTCCGCGACTGGGGCGCGATGGTGACGACCGTGCTGCACCCGCAATGCAGCGGCCGCCCGATGCGGCTGCGCCTGCTGCGCGAGTTCCTGACCTACGCAAAGTCGTGCCCGGATGTCTGGATCACCACCGGCGAGAACATCGCGAAAAACTTCCTGCGTCACGAAGCCGGTACCCGATAATGTCCATCTCCCGCCGTTCGCTCCTCAAGGCTGGCGCGGCGCTGCCGGCGCTGTCGCTGCCGGGCATCGTCCGCGCTGAATCGCAATCCACGCTGCGCTTCATTCCGGTGATCGACCTCGCCTTCGTCGATCCCATCTATTCGACCGCGCAGGTATCGCGAAACCACGGCTTCATGGTCTACGACACGCTCTACGGCATGAGCTCCTCGCTCAAGGTCTCGCCACAGATGCTGTCTGGTCACACGATCTCCGGTGACTTGCTGCAGTGGGACCTCACGCTTCGTGATGGTCTGTTCTGGCACGACGGCGAGCGCGTGCTGGCGCGCGACTGCGTCGCCAGCATCCGCCGCTGGGCTGCGCGCGACGGCTTTGGCGGCGAGCTGATGGAGGCGACCGCCGAGCTCTCGGCCGCCGACGACCGTACCATCCGCTTCCGTCTGAAGCGTCCTTTTCCGCTGCTGCCGCAGGCGCTCGGCAAGGCCGCGATCAACGCCTGCTTCATGATGCCGGAGCGGCTGGCGAGCCAGGATCCGTTCAAGCCGCTCACCGAGGTGATCGGCAGCGGCCCATTCCGCTACCTCGCCGACGAGCGCGTGCAGGGCGCGCGCAACGCCTATGCCAAGTTCGAGCGCTACCAGCCGCGCACCGACGGCAAGCCGGATTGGACCGCGGGGCCGAAGATCGTGCATTACGATCGCGTGGTCTGGACCACCACGCCCGATGCCGGCACCGGCGTCGCCGCGCTGCAGACCGGCGAGCAGGATTGGCAGGAGACCACGCCGCACGATCTCTTGCCGGTGATCAAGGCCGCCGGCGACATCGAGACGCGCATCCTCGATCCCAGAGGCTACGCCTGCATGCTGCGCCTCAACCACCTGCAGCCGCCGTTCGACAATCCCGCCATCCGCCGCGCGCTCCTGGGGGCGATCGACCAGTCTGCGTTCATGACCGCTGTCGCCGGCACCGATCCCGCCTTCCAGGTCTCACCGATCGGCTATTTCGCACCCGGTACGCCGATGGCGAACGAGGTCGGGCTCGACGTGTTCCGCGGCCCGCGCGACTACGCCAAGGTGAAAGCCGACCTGAAAGCCGCCGGCTACAACGGCGAGAAGATCGTGGTGCTGGTTCCCACCAATTCCCTGGCGCAGAAGCCGCTCGGCGAGATCGCGGTGGACTCGTTGCGCAGGGCCGGCATGAACGTCGAATATGCCGGACTCGATTTCGCCGTCGTGCTGCAGCGCCAACTCAAGAAAGACCCGATCGGGCAGGGCGGCTGGAGCGCTGCGGTGGGCAACTGGCAGGGCATCGACTGGCTCAATCCGGCCGGCAACACCAATATCCGGGGCGAAGGCAAGGTCGCCGGCTGGTATGCGAGTGAGAAGATGGGACCCTTGCGGAGCCAATGGCTGGCGGCCTCCGAACTCGCGGAGCAGCAGCGCATCTGCCGCGAGGTCCAGAGAGTGGCGTTCGAGGAAATCCCCTATATTCCGATCGGCCTGTACAAGCAGCCGACCGCCTATCGCAAGGCGATCACCGGCATTCTCGACGGCACCGCCGTGTTCTGGAACGTGCGCCCCGCATGAGCACCACAGCCATCTTCGGCAGCTATGTGCTGTCACGCAAAGACGGCGCGCAGGATGTCTTGCGCGACCACTGGGTTCTGGTCGAGGGCAAGAAGATTGCAGCGATCACGCGCGACAAGCCGCGCGCCGATCAGGTCCATGATCGCCCAGGCCGCTTCGTCCTGCCGGGCCTGCTCAACCTGCACAATCACTGCTTTTCGGAAGCGGTGGCGCGCAGCCACACCGAGGACGGCAACGGCCGCAAGAACAACCAGAGCATCGTCTACACGGTGCTGCTGCCGCTGACCAAGCGCGGCGCCGATATCCTGTCGGCGGAAGAGCGCCTTGCGGTGGCGCGGCTCGGCATCCTCCAACTGCTCAAGGGCGGCGCCACCACGGTGATGGAGCCGTTCCGCAACTCGATCCCCGAGATGTTCGACGCCGCGGAAGAGATGGGCATCCGCTTCTACGGCGCGCCCTATCTGTTCTCGACGTCCGACGCCAAGGCCGGTCCCGACGGTGTGGTCCAATATTCCGGCGATGACGGCGCTGCGGACATGGCGACGTGGGACGCGCTCTATCAGCGCTGGAACAATCGCGGCGACGGCCGCATCAGCCTCGCCATGAGCCCGCATGCCACCGACACCTGCGGCCCCGATCTGCTGAAGGCCTGCGCCACCCGGGCGCGCGAGCTCGGCGTGCCCATCACCACGCACATGGCGCAGAGCCGCGCCGAGGTCGAGACCATCGGCAAGCGCTACGGGGGTCGCACTCCGGCGGAATATCTGGACTGGCTCGGCCTGCTCGCGCCCGACCTGATGGCGGCGCATTGCATGTTCAGCAGCGATGACGATCTCAAGCTGATGGCCGCGCGCGGCATGACCGTGCTGAATTGTCCGCGCGTGTTTGCCCGCGCCGGCATCACCGCCGCGTTCAGCCGCTTCGCCGCGCACGGCGTGCGCACCGTGGTCGGCACCGACGGCTACAACATGGACCTGCTCGGCGAGCTCAATGCAGCGTCGCTGATCTCCAAGATCATTTCGGCGCGCCCTGACGTGGCGAACTCGCCAGAGCTGATCGAGGCGAACACGGCCGTGGCCGCCGACGTCATCAAGCGGCCCGATCTCGGCCGCATCGAGCCGGGCGCGACCGCCGATCTCACCGTCGTCGATCTCACCCATCCGCATCTGCAGCCGCTGTTCGACCCGCGTCGCGCGCTGATCGCACTCGCCAACCGCGCCAATATCGATCAGGTCATGGTCGACGGCCGGGTGCTGGTCGATGAGGGACACTATCTCGGCGCGGACGAGGCGGCGATCATGGCGGCGGGCACCGCCGCAATCGGCAAGATCTGGGATCTGCCGGAGGCGCAGGCCGCGTTCAACGGCTGATCGCGGCCTCCGGCAGATCGTCGAATTCGGCGAGCGCCTTGCGTACGGTCTCGACGAAATCCAGCGCCACCGGCGACGGACTGCGCTGCGCCGGAAACACCGCGGAGAATTCGAAGTCGATGCGCGGCAGGAAGCGGCGTACGACGACGCCGCGCGTTGCAAATTCCTGCGCCGTGAAAGGATCGCAGATCGCGACGCCAAGGCCCGACGACACCATGCCGCACATGATCTCCGAAAGCGTGGTCTCGACGCGCAGCACGCGGCGGACGTCGTGGCGGTGGAAGACCTGGTCGACGAGGTGCCGGCTCGACGATCCCGCGGACAGCGAGATGAAGGTCTCGCCCTCGAAATCGCGCGGCTCCAGCACTTCCTTCTCCGCGAGGCGATGACCGGTCGGCAGCACTGCGACGCGCGCCGGCGCTGGCAGCCTCTGGCTCGGCAGACCGGAATGCGCGATCGGCACCTCGGCAAAGCCGACGTCACATTGATTGTTCAGCACCCAGTCGACCACGATCGGCGAGATGACACCGAAGAATGCCAGGTTGAGGTTTGGCCGCTCCTTCAGGAAGTGACCGGTGAGCCGCGGCAGATAGCCGTTCGACAGCGCCGGCAGTGCTGCGATGCGTAGCGAGCCCGTGCGCCGGCCGCGGATTTCTTCCGCCGCCGCAGTGATGCGTTCCAGGCCGACGAAGGAGCGCTCGACCTCGGTGTAGAGCGCCATCGCCGCGGCGGTCGGCACCAGACCGGTGCCGCGCCGCTCGAACAGCTCCATTTTCAGCAGGGCCTGGAGGTCGCGCAGCAACCGGCTGACGGCCGGCTGCGTCACCTTCATCAGCGCCGCCGCCTCGGTCACGCTGCCCGTCAGCATCGTCGCCCGGAAGGCCTCCACCTGCCGCGAATTGATCCGCGCCATTCCACCATCCAATCATAACATTTCGGCATGCAGAGGGTGCCATTATTCATTGGACGATGGAAGTATTGGTCTGCGATCTTTTTCATCAGGACTGGAGACAGCCCGCTTTTTCGGCAGATTGGAGGTGTTCAACCCTCCAGATCGCGCCAAAACCCACCGAATGGGGGCCGGAGCCCTGATCGGGAGGGATTCGCGCGGAAGGAAATGCGGCAACGCGCTTCAGCCAGCGAGACTCGTCGGCACGTCGCCTCATTCCGGTATTGGAGATCGGTCCACATGAAGACTTTTCGCCTTCTGACCGCGGTCAGCATCGCAGCGCTCATTGCCGCCCCCTCGGTCGCCTCGGCCCAGCAGAAAACGCTCTATGTCGCCGGCTATGGCGGCTCGTTCGAGAAGACCATCCGCGACGAGGTGATCCCGGCCTTCGAGAAGGAGAACGGCGTCAAGGTCGAATACGTCGCCGGCAACTCCACCGACACTCTGGCCAAGCTCCAGGCGCAGAAAGGCAACCAGCAGATCGACGTCGCCATCGTCGACGACGGCCCGATGTACCAGGCCATCCAGCTCGGCTTCTGCGGCAAGCTCGACGGCTTGCCCGCCGATCTCTACGACACTGCGCGCTTCAAGGACGATCGCGCCGTCGCGATCGGCATCGTCGCCACCGGGCTGATGTACAACACCAAGGTGTTCAAGGAGAAAGGCTGGGCGCCGCCGACCTCGTGGAACGACCTGAAGGACACGAAATACGCGAAACAGCTCGTGATTCCGCCGATCAACAATACCTACGGTCTCGAAGCACTGGTGATGCTGTCGAAGATGAACGGCGGCGGCGAGACCAACGTCGAGTCCGGCTTCAAGATCTTCAAGGAGCAGATCAATCCGAACGTGCTGGCCTATGAGCCGTCGCCGGGCAAGATGACCGAGCTGTTCCAGTCCGGCCAGGCCGTGATCGCGGTGTGGGGCACTGGCCGCGTGCAGAGCTTCGCCAATACCGGCTTCCCTGTCGACTTCGTCTATCCCAAGGAAGGCGCAGCGACGCTGCTGACCACGGCGTGCCCGATCAACAAGCCGAACGCCTCGCCGCTGGCCGCGAGCTTCGTCAAGATGCTGCTCGATCCGAAAACCCAGCTCGTGATGCTGAAGGATTACGGCTACGGCCCGGTGCTGAAATCGCTGGTGATCCCGCCGGAGCTCGGCAAGATGGCGCCGATCGGCGAGCGCGCGGCCAAGCTCTACAATCCGGACTGGACCGTCATCAACGAGAAGCGCGAGGAGTGGACCAAGCGCTGGAATCGCGAGGTCGAGCGCTGATCGGTCGCCGCGGAGACAGCGTCATGGCCTATCTCGAGCTCGATCGGGTCGCAAAGCAGTTCGGCACGCAGACCGTGGTCGACGACTTCAGCCTGTCGGTGGGAAAGGGGGAGTTCATCTCCTTCCTCGGCCCGTCCGGCTGCGGCAAGACCACGACGCTGCAGATGATCGCGGGCTTCCTCGATCCGACGCGCGGCGCGATCCGCCTCGAGGGCAAGGACCTGACCGCGATCCATCCGGCCAAGCGCGGCCTCGGCATCGTGTTCCAGAGCTACGCGCTGTTTCCGCACATGACCGCGGCGGAGAACGTCGCTTTTGGGCTGGAGATGCGTGGCGTACCGCGCAATGAGCGAGCCGAGCGCGTCCGTGCCGCGCTCGCGATGGTGGGCCTCGCCGGATACGAGGACCGTCACCCCCGTCGCATGTCCGGCGGCCAGCAGCAGCGCGTGGCGCTGGCGCGTGCGCTGGTGATCAAGCCCAGCGTGCTGCTGCTCGACGAGCCCTTGTCCAACCTCGACGCCAAGCTGCGCGAGGAGATGCAGATCGAGCTGCGTCAGATCCAGCGCACCGTCGGCACCACCACGATCCTGGTCACGCACGACCAGAACGAGGCGATGTCGCTGTCCGACCGCATCGTGGTGATGAGCCAGGGCAAGATCGAGCAGATCGGCACGCCGCAGCAAACCTATGAGAAGCCGGCCTCGGCCTTCGTCTCGCAATTCCTCGGCAAGACCAACGACTTTGCCGGAACGATCGACCGGACCGTGGCGCCAACGCAGTTGGTGGCCGGCTCCTGGCGCGCACCGGCGCCGGCCGGGCTGGGCGGTCCCGTCACCGTGAGCGTTCGGCCCGAAAGAATCGGCTTTGGCGATACGGGGCTCGGCGCAAAAATCATCACGCGCATCTTCCAGGGCAATCACTGGCTGTTCCAATGCGACAGTGAATGCGGCCCGGCGATCGTGATCCGCCAGAACGACGGCAAAGCGCAGCCGGCCGAGGGCGACGCGGTTCGCCTCACCTGGCGGGCCGAGGACATGAGCGTGCGCGCGAGGGCCGACGCATGAGCATGGCGGCCGAGGAGCGCAGCCTGCGCGCGCCGTGGGTGCTGACCGCGCCCGCCTTGATGCTGTTCGTCGGCGTGCTGCTGATTCCGCTGGCGATGACGGTGATGCTGTCGTTCCACGATTGGGGCCAGTACAAGGGCATCGAGCCGGTCTTCATTCTCAAGAACTGGCACGAGATCGCGACCGATCCCTATTACGCCGAGATGTTCTGGCGGACCTTCCGCATCGCGATCCTGACCACGCTGCTCACCGCACTGCTCGGCGCGCCCGAAGCCTATATCCTCAACCGCATGAGCGGCCGCTGGAAGAGCTTTTTCCTGCTGGTCATTCTGGGGCCGCTTCTCATCTCCGTGGTGGCGCGCACGCTGGGCTGGGCCCTGCTGTTTGGCGGCAACAACGGGCTGGTCAACAAGCTCCTGATGTCGCTCGGGCTGATCGGCTCCCCCATTCCCTTCATGTTCACCGAAACAGGCGTGGTGATCGCGCTCGCGCATGTGATGATGCCGTTCATGGTGCTGTCGGTATGGGCCGCCCTCCAGCGGCTCGATCCGCAGATCGAGAATGCTGCGATGTCGCTCGGCGCGGGCCCTGCGACCATCATCCGCCGCATCATCATGCCCCAGATCATGCCGGGCGTGCTGTCGGGCGCCATCATCGTGTTCTCGCTCTCGGCCAGCGCCTTCGCGACGCCGGCGATCATTGGCGGCCGCCGGCTCAAGGTCGCCGCGACGCTTGCCTATGACGAGTTCCTCAACACCCTGAATTGGCCGCTGGGCGCTGCGGTCGCAACGCTGCTGCTGGTCGCGCTGGTGCTGATCGTCGTCGGCAGCAACGCACTGATCGAGCGGCGCTATGCGGAGGTGTTCCGATGAGCCGGAACGGCCCGCTCGCGCTGATCTTCCACACCGTCTTCGTCATTGTCATGGTGGCGCCGATCCTGGTGGTCTGCCTCGTCGCCTTCACGCCCGAAGGATACCTGTCGCTGCCGACCAACGGCTTCTCGCTGCGCTGGTTCAGGACCATTGCGAACTACCCCGAATTCATCCACGCCTTCTGGGTCAGCCTCGGCCTTGGCGCGTTGTCCTCCCTCGTGGCGCTGCTGTTCGCGGTGCCGGCGGCGCTGGCGATCGCACGCTATCGCTTCCGTGGTCGTGATGTGCTGGCGGCGCTGTTCTTGTCGCCGCTGATGATCCCGCACGTCGTGCTCGGCATCGCCTTCCTGCGCTTCTTCACTTCGGCCGGTCTCGGCGGCAGCTTCGCGGCGCTGATCGTCGCGCATGTCATCATCGTGTTTCCGTTCGCGCTGCGGCTGACGCTGGCGGCGGCGACCGGCATGGACCGCACGGTCGAGATGGCGGCGGTCTCGCTCGGCGCCGGCGGCTGGACGCTGTTCCGCCGCGTGACCTTGCCGCTGATCCTGCCCGGCGTGATCAGCGGCTGGGCGCTCGCCTTCATCCAGTCCTTCGACGATCTCACCATGACCGTCTTCCTTGCGGCGCCAGGGACCGAGACGTTGCCGGTCCGCATGTTTCTCTACATCCAGGACAACATCGATCCGCTTGTGACGTCGGTCTCCGCCTGCGTGATCGCAATCACCATGGCCGCCCTCATTCTGCTCGACCGCTTCTACGGGCTCGACCGTGTGCTCGCCGGCAAGGGCGATACGGGACGATAGGAGAACTCATGCCAGGAGAATACGACGTCGCCGTCGTCGGCGGCGGACTGCTCGGCTCCGCTATTGCCTGGGGCCTCGGCCGGCTCGGCAAGAAGGTCGCCGTGCTCGACGAAGGCGACATCACCAAGCGCGCCTCGCGCGCGAACTTCGCGCTGGTGTGGGTGCAGAGCAAGGGGCTCGGCATGCCCGCCTATACGGTGTGGACCGTGCAGGCCTCGCAGGCATGGAGCCGGCTTGCTTCCGAGCTGAAGCAGCAGACCGGCCTCGACGTTGCCCTGCAGCAGAATGGCGGCTTTCATCTCACGCTCGGTGAGGACGAATTCGGCCAGCGCACCGAGCTGGTCAAGCGCATGCACAACCAGGTCGGCGCGGCCGACTACAAGATGGAGATGCTGCGGTCGTCCGAGGTGAAGGAGGCGCTGCCGCTGATAGGCCCCGAGGTCTCCGGCGGCAGCTATTGCCCGCTCGACGGCCACGTCAATTCGCTGCGCACGTTCCGCGCGTTTCACACCGGCTTCATTGCGTTCGGCATCGACTATTTTCCGGAGCGCCCGGTCTCGGCGATCAGCAAGAGCGGTGGCGAATTTCGCCTGACGACGCCGCAGGGCGAGCTGCGTGCCGCCAAGATCGTGCTCGCCGCCGGCAACGCCAACCAGACGCTGGCGCCGATGGTCGGCCTCTTTGCGCCGATGGGCCCGACCCGCGGCCAGGTCGTCGTGACCGAGCGCACCATGCCGTTCCTGCCGCATCCGCTGACCACGATCCGCCAGACCGACGAGGGCACGGTGATGATCGGCGACAGCAAGGAGGACGAGCTGGACGACCGCACGCTGAAGCCGTCGATCAGCGGTGTCATGGCCGATCGCGCGCAACGCATGTTTCCGCATCTGGGGCGGCTCAACGTGGTCAGGAGCTGGTCCGGCATTCGCGTCATGCCGCAGGACGGTTTTCCGATCTACGACCAGTCGGAGACGCATCCCGGCGCCTTCGTCGCCTGCTGCCATTCCGGCGTGACGCTCGCCTCCAACCACGCCTTCGAGATCGCACGCATGGTGGCGCAGGGCGCGCTCGAGCCGGAGCTGGTCGGCGCGTTCTCGGCCAGCCGTTTTGGCGGCGCCGGTGCTGCGAACAGCAGCGGCTACTAGAGATTCTGAGAAGGAGCCAAGAGGCATCCCCATGTTCAAGCGATCCGAACAGGACAAGCGGCCACAGGTGCAGATCTTCGTCGACGGCGTCGCCGTCGCGGCGCGCCAGGGCGACACCGTTTCTGCCGCGCTACTAGCCTCCGGCTGCGACGCACGGCGTTCCACCGCTGTCAGCGGCGCGCGGCGTCTACCTTATTGCATGATGGGCGTCTGCTTCGACTGCCTCGTCACCATCGACGGCGTTGGCAACCGGCAAGGGTGCCTCGTGCCGGTCGCAGAGGGCATGCAGATCGAAATCCAGAAGGGCAAGCGGGAGATCGGAAAATGAGCGTGGCTCCCAAGCGCGAAGCCTATGACGTTGTGGTGATCGGCGCCGGCCCTGCCGGCCTTGCTGCTGCCGCAACATCCGCCGAGGCCGGCCTCTCGACGCTGCTGCTCGACGAAAACATCGGCCCCGGTGGCCAGGTGTTCCGCGCGATTTCCTCGACGCCGGTCACAGAGCGCAATCAGCTCGGCGCCGATTATTGGGTCGGGGCCGATCTCGTGCAGTCACTGCGCGCGAGCAATGCGGAGGTGATCCAGCGTGCGACGGTCTGGAGCCTCGACCGCAATCTCGATATCGCTGTCTCGATCGGCGGCGCGTCCGCTTTCGTCAGGGCCAAGCGCGTGATCCTCGCGACCGGCGCGCTGGAACGGCCGTTCCCGATTCCCGGCTGGACGCTGCCGGGCGTGATGACCGCGGGCGCGGCGCAGACCATGCTGAAATCGTCGGCCCTGGTGCCCGACGGACGCACGGTGATCGCAGGGCAGGGGCCGCTGCTCTGGCTGCTCGCCGCGCAGATCCTGCGGCTTGGCGGCCGCATCGATCGCATCCTTGACACCACCGAGCGCGGCAATTATTTCGCCGCGCTCCCGCACGCTTTCGCCTTCCTGACCTCGCCCTATTTCGCCAAGGGCCTGTCGATGATGCGCGAGGTGAAGGCGAAGGTGCAGGTCGTCTCTGGCGTGACCGAACTCTCTGCAGCCGGTGACGGCCAGCTTGCGAGTGTGAGCTATGTCGCGGGCAGCAAGCGCGAGACCATTCCCGCCGATCTGTTGCTGCTGCATCAGGGTGTCGTGCCCAACGTCAATCTGGCGATGTCCGCCGGCATCGAGCATAGCTGGGATGACCTGCAGCTCTGCTGGTCGCCGGTGCTGGACGCGAGCGGCAATTCGTCGGTGGCCGGCATCGCGATCGCCGGCGATGGGGCAGGAATTGGCGGAGCGAATGCCGCCGTGGTTCGCGGTCGCATTGCGGCGCGCGCGGCGGTGGAAGCGCTGTCGCCTGCGGAAGCTGCAAAGCTTCCCGCAATGGCAGCGCTCCGCGCCGATCTCGCCAAGGCCGAGCGTGGCCGCCTGTTTCTCGACACACTGTTCCGCCCCGCGCCGCAGTTCCGGATTCCATCGGGCGACACCATCGTCTGCCGTTGCGAGGAGGTGACCGCGAAGGACGTTCTCGATTCCGTCGCGATCGGCGCGACCGGCCCGAACCAGCTCAAGGCCTATCGCCGCACTGGCATGGGCCCGTGCCAGGGCCGGCTCTGCGGCCTCACCGTCACCGAGCTGATGGCGCAGGCGCGCGGCAAGACCCCGCAGGAGATCGGCTATTACCGGCTGCGCGCGCCGGTGAAGCCGATCACGCTGGCCGAGCTCGCCGCCGTTCCGAAGAGCGAGACCGACGTCAAGGCCGTGGTGCGCGGATGAGCACAAACGTGGATGCGATCGTCATTGGCGGCGGCATCCACGGATGCTCGACAACGCTGCATCTGTGTCTCGCGGGCCTGAAGCCGGTGCTGATCGAAAAGGACTATGCCGGCCGCCACGCCTCGGGCGTCAATGCCGGTGGTGTCCGTCAGCTCGCCCGGCACATCCCGGAGATTCCGCTCTCGATCCGCTCGATGGGCATCTGGGAGAAGATCACGGATCTCCTCGACGACGATTGCAGCTTCGAGAGCTACGGACAGGTGCTGGTGGCCGAGAACGAGGACGAACTCGCCCTCTGCCGCGCGCGCGTCGCCGAACTCAATGCGCTGGGCTTTACCCACGAAGAACTGATCGACGCCACCGAATTGCGCCGACTGGTTCCTGCGGTGGCCGAGACCTGTCCCGGCGGCCTGGTTTCCCGCCGCGACGGCGCGGCCAATCCGGCCCAGACGACGACGGCGTTCCGCCGCAAGGCCGAGCAGTTAGGTGCGACCGTGCGCGAAGGCGTAGCGGCCGGCAACATCCGCCACAACGACGGTCTCTGGCACGTCGATGCGGGTTCGGAGAGCTTTGCCGCGCCGGTGCTGGTCAATGCGGCCGGCGCCTGGGCGGGCAGGATCGCGGCTGATCTCGGCGAGCCGGTGCCGGTCGAGACCGTGGCGCCGATGCTGATGATCACCTCGCGCGTTCCGCACTTCATCGATCCCGTCGTGATCCTGCGCGGACGAAAGCTCTCCTTCAAGCAGTTCAAGAACGGCACCGTGCTGATTGGCGGCGGCCATCTGGCGACGCCCTACCAGGACCGCAACGAGACGGTGCTGGACTGGAAGAGCCTTGCGACCAGCGCGCAGACCGTGTTCGAGCTGTTTCCGGTGATGCGTAGCGCCACCATCGTCCGGGCCTGGGCCGGCATCGAGGCCAAGATGAAGGATGACATCCCCGTGTTCGGGCCGAGCTCGCGTCACAAGGGGCTTTATCACCAGTTCGGCTTCTCGCTGCACGGCTTTCAGCTCGGCCCCGGCGCCGGCGCCGTGATGGCGGAGTTGATCGTCAACGGCGGCACCCAGACCCGCGTCAGCGAACTCGGCATCGGCCGCTTCCACCCTTCCACGCTCTAGCATGATCCGGAAAAGTGTGTATCGGTTTTCCGAAAAGATCATGCTCAAACAAAGGAACAAGAGAACATCATGAGCATCACCCGCAACATCCGCACGCCCATCATGCATCGCGCTGTCGAAGCCAATGGCTTCGTCTTTCTCGGCGGCACCATTGCCGACGACACCTCGGTTTCCATGGGTGACCAGACCCGCAACATCCTCGGCAAGATCGCCGGCTATCTGAAGGAAGCGGGAACTGACAAGTCGCGCGTGGTCAGCGCCTCGATCTTCGTCACCGATCTCTCCAAGAAGAAGGAGATGGATGCGGCCTGGACCGAATTCTTCGGCGACAACCTGCCGACCCGCGCCACCGTCGGCGTCGCCGATCTCGGCGGTGGCGCGCTAATTGAGGTGGTGGTGACCGCGCTCAAGGGCTGATGGCGCGCGGCGAGGAAGGACGACAGCGCCCATCACGCTGTTGTCTCCTCGTGCCGCGCCTTGATCTCGCCCTTTGATGGGACTAGTTAGAGAGTTCCTCAATCAGGATCTTCGCAGCCATGGATTTCACCCCGACCGCAACGCCCATCCGCCTTGCTCACGGGGAATTCCATGCCTGCTTCAATCATCCTGTCGAACCTGTCGCTGTCCACGCCTGACGGGCGCTCTCTCTTCTCAAACCTCGATCTGACATTCGGCGCCGAGCGAACTGGTCTCGTCGGCCGTAACGGCGTTGGCAAGACGACGCTGCTTGCGTCGATGCTCGGCGAACATATTCCTCAGTCGGGACGCGTTCTGATCAACGGCACTATCGGCTTGTTACGCCAGGACGTGCAGGTTCTTGCCGACGCGACCGTTGCGGATCTGTTCGGCGTGCGGCCGGCGCTCGAGTTGCTGCGCCGTGCCGAGCGGGGCGACGCCTCCGCCGACGAGGTTGCTGCGGTCGACTGGACGCTCGAGACGCGGCTTGAGGCCGCGCTGGCGCGCCTCGGGTTCGATCCGTCTCCCGATACGGAGTTGTCGTGCCTGTCCGGTGGCCAGATCACGCGGGTTCGTCTCGCCGCGCTGGTGTTCGCCGCGCCTGACTTCCTGCTGCTGGACGAGCCCACCAACAATCTCGACCAGGACGGACGCAAGGCCGTCACCGATCTGCTGGCTGCCTGGCGCGGCGGCGCGATTATCGTCAGCCACGACCGGACACTGCTCGACACCATGGATGCGATCGTCGAGCTGACGTCGCTCGGCGCGACGCGATATGGTGGCAATTGGAGCAGCTTTCGAACGCAGAAGGCCATCGAGCTCGAGGCTGTGAGGCACGATCTCGCGCATGCCGAGAACCGCCTGTCCGAGATCGACGGGAGGGCGCAGCAGGCCGCGGAGAAGAAAGCGCGCAAGGACAGCGGCGGCAGAAAGAAGCGCGCCAAGGGCGACATGCCGCGCATCCTGGCCGGCGCCCGCAAGGATCGCAGCGAGGACACCGGCGGCAAGAATGCGCAAATCGCCGAGCGGCAGCGCGCGGAAGCGCTTCAAGCCATCGACACGGCGCGCCGGCGCATCGAGGTTCTCCAGCCGCTCTCGGTCAAGTTGCCCGCAACCGACCTGCCGGCGGGGAGGGAGGTGCTTTGGCTTGACGGTGTCAGCGCTGGCTTTTGGCCGGAGCAGCCTGTCGTGCGCGACCTCTCATTTGCGGTGGTCGGGCCGGAGCGCGTCGCGCTGGTCGGGCCCAATGGCTCCGGCAAGACGACGCTGCTGAAGCTCATCGTGGGCGAGCTGCGTCCGCTTGCGGGCATCGTGCGGGTCAGGCCGGATTTCGCGTTGTTCGACCAGAAGGTCAGCCTGCTCGACCCGGCGCGCTCCATCCTGGACAATTTTCGGCGTCTCAATCCGAAGGCCGGTGCGAACGAGTGCCATGCCGCGCTGGCCCGGTTCATGTTTCGCGCCGATGCCGCCTTGCAAATCGCCGGGAGCCTGAGTGGCGGGCAAATGTTCCGCGCGGGCCTCGCTTGCGTGCTGGGCGGGCAGCCGCCGCCGTCGCTGCTGATTCTGGACGAGCCGACCAATCATCTCGACTTCGAGTCCATCGAAGCCGTCGAGGCCGGCTTGCGGGCCTATGACGGCGCACTGCTGGTCGTCAGCCATGACGAGGCGTTCCTGCAGTCGATCGGGATCACGCAGCGGATCGAACTTGCCGCCAATCTGCCGCGCATCGATGGCGGGATCGTCTGATCCCGCCTGGCGCTCTGGATCTGGCTGTGATTTTCAAAAGCCCGACGCCCTGCCCCCAGCGCGTCGGGCGGAAAAAATGAGTATAAATCCGTGATCCCAACGCCATTGTTGTGACGCGGGCCGCATCGATTTTCTACTCCGGGAAACTACCGCGTCGGAACCAGGCGCCGTCTGCCCACCGACTGCGCGGCCCTAGGACGCCGCGCCTCCACCCGGCTCCAGCGCCTCACCGATCTCCAGCGGATGCGCCATGGTCTCGTGCAGCGCGTCGCGGTCGAGCTCGCCTTCGGAGATGCTGATGACCACGCAGGCAACGCCATTGCCGATCAGGTTGGTGAGCGCGCGGCATTCACTCATGAACTTGTCGATGCCGACCAGGATCGCGATCGACTGGATCGGGATATCAGGCACGATCGACAATGTCGCGGCGAGCGTGATGAAGCCGGCGCCGGTTACGCCCGAGGCGCCCTTGGAGGTGATCATGGCGATGCCGAGGATGCCGAGCTCCTGCCAGATGGTCAGATGGGTGTTGGTCGCCTGCGCCAGGAACAGCGTCGCCAGCGTCATGTAGATGTTGGTCCCATCGAGGTTGAAGCTGTAGCCGGTCGGGATCACGAGGCCGACCACCGAGCGTGAGGCGCCGAGATGCTCCATCTTCTGGATCATCTGCGGCAGCACGGTCTCGGAGGAGGAGGTGCCGAGCACGATCAAGAGCTCGTCCTTGATATAGGCGATGAAGCGCAGGATCGAGAAGCCGGCGAGCCGGGCGATCGAACCGAGCACGATCAGCACGAACATGATGCTGGTCAGATAGAACGTGCCGATCAGCGCGGCGAGATTGAGCAGCGAGCCGAGGCCGTAGGCGCCGACGGTGAACGCCATCGCGCCGAAGGCGCCGATCGGCGCGACGCGCACGATGATGCGGATGATGCCGAAGAACATCTTCGCCGCCTTGTCGATCGCGTCCGCAATGGGCTCGCCGGCCTTGCCGAGGAAGGCGATGGCGAAGCCGGACAGGATCGAGATCAGCAGCACCTGCAAGAGGTCGCCGCGCGCGATCGCCCCGAGATAGCTGTCGGGAATGATCGCCATCAGGTGGGCGACGATGCCCTCTTCGTGGGCCTTGGTGACGTAGGTCGCCACCGACTTGGGGTCGATCGTCGCCGGATTGATGTTGAAGCCGTGCCCGGGCTGGAGAATCTCGCCGACCAGAAGGCCGATCGCAAGGGCCACGGTCGAGACCGTCTCGAAATAGATCAGCGATTTCAGCCCGACCCGGCCGACCCGCTTCAGATCGCCCATCGAGGAGATGCCGTGCACCACGGTGCAGAAGATCACGGGCGCGATCATCATCTTGATCAGCGCGATGAAGCCGTCGCCGAGCGGCTTCAAGGCCTTGCCGAGATCGGGATAGACATAGCCGATGAGCACGCCGAGTGCGATCGCGATCAGCACCTGGATGTAGAGGATCTTGTACCAGGGCTGGTGCCGGCGCTGGAAGGCTGACGGGATCGCAATCTGTGTCATAATGTAGGCTCGGGAACGGATTGATCGTGCATGATTTGCATCATGTGATGGGCGCCGCAGAAGCGACAATCACATTTTTATCTGTTGGCACGACCATCGGTCGTTGCGCCGAACTTGGGTGGAAACATGACGATCGCAACAGGCTCGGACGAGCAGAGCTATTTTCCACGTTGGAAGCTCAAGACCTCGGGCGTGGTCATGCCGGAGGAGCGGCTGTCCTGGGGCCAGACCATCGTCTCGAGTCTTCAGCATTGCGTCGCGATGTCAGGTGCGACGATCATCGCGCCGCTGTTGATGGGGTTCGACCCCAACGTTGCAGTTCTGTTCTCCGGCGTCGGCACGCTGATCTTCTTCGTCATCGTCGCCGGGCGCGTGCCGAGCTATCTCGGCTCGAGCTTCGCCTTCATCGCCGTCGTCATCGCCGCCACCGGCTATGCCGGGCAGGGGCCGAATCCGAATCTGTCGGTTGCGCTCGGCGGCATCGTCGGTGCCGGAGTGCTGTATGGCCTGATTTCGCTGGTCGTGATCTGGTCCGGCGTCGGCTGGATCGAGCGGCTGCTGCCGCCGGCCGTCACCGGCGCCGTCGTCGCTGCGATCGGCCTCAATCTCGCGCCGGTGGCGGTCAAGGCCGTGAGCGCCAATGCATTCGACACCTGGATCGGCCTCGCCACCGTCCTGATCATCGGCGTGGTGGCTGTTGCGGCGCCAGGCCTGTGGCGCCGCCTGCCGATCATCCTCGGAGCGGTCGGCGGCTATGTCTTGTACCTGCTGTTCGCGAACGGCCTCGGCTTCGGCAAGCCGATCGACTTCACGCAATTGTCGGCCGCGCCCTGGCTCGGGCTGCCGAACTTCACGGCGCCTAGCTTCCATGCCGATGCCATCTTTCTCATCGCGCCAGTTGCGGTCATTCTCGTTGCCGAGAACCTCGGGCACATCAAGGCCGTGGGCGCCATGACGGGCCGGAGCCTCGATGCCTATCTCGGCCGCGCCCTGTTCGCCGACAGCTTGGCTACCATCGTGGCGGCGTGCGGCGGTGGTACCGGCGTCACCACCTATGCCGAGAACATCGGCGTGATGGCGGCGACCAAGGTCTATTCGACCCTGCTGTTTGCGTTCGCAGCCTTGGTGTCGATCCTGCTCGGCTTCTCGCCGAAATTCGGCGCGCTCATCTTGTCCATCCCGGGTCCCGTCATCGGAGGACTTTCGATCGTGTTGTTCGGATTGATCGCGGCGATGGCCGGACGAATCTGGGTCGAGAACAAGGTCGACTTCGCCAATCCCGCGAACCTCATCACCGTCGCGGTGGCGCTGATCGCAGGGGCCGGCGATCTCACGCTCAAATTCGGTGCATTCACGATCGGCGGCATCGGCACCGCGACCTTCGGCGCGATCATCCTCTATCAGATCCTGACCTCGCCGCGCGCGCAGCGAGCCGACTAGATCCCGGCATCCTGCGAGGGATGGAACAAAACGGCGGTTCCATCCATGATGATGCATCCCGGAGAAAACACATGCCGCAAACCGAACGCTCGACCCCGTTTCCCTCACGCCTCGTCGGCCAGTACGCGCTGGTGACCGGCGCCTCGCAAGGCATCGGCCGCGCCGTCGCCATCCGGCTGGCGCAGGAAGGCGCAACCGTCGCCATCAACTATCTCGATCACGCCGGCAATGCCGAGGAGACGCTCGCTCTTGCGCAAACCGCATCGAGCGATCGCGGCCACGGCAGGCCCGACCATATCGTCGTCAAGGCCGATATCGGCAATGAGCAGGACATCGCCGCGATGTTCGAGACGGTCCTGGCGCGCTACAAGCGCCTCGATTGTCTCGTCAACAATGCCGGCTTCCAGCGGGAATCGCCGAGCGAGGCGCTCGACGTCGAAACCTATCGCCGCATCATCGACGTCAATCTCAACGGCGCGGTGCTCTGCGCGCAGAAGGCGCTGGCGCATTTCGTCGCGCGCGGGGCAGGCGGCAGCATCATCAACTGCTCCAGCGTCCACCAGATCATCCCCAAACCCGGCTATCTCGCTTACTCGATCAGCAAGGGCGGCATGGCCAATCTCACGCGCACGCTGGCGCTGGAATTCGCCGGCCAGCGCATCCGCGTCAATGCGGTTGGTCCCGGCGCGATCGACACGCCGATCAATGCGGCCTGGACCGGCGATCCGGAGAAGCGCGGCGTCGTCACCTCCCACATTCCGATGGGGCGCGTCGGCACGCCGGAAGAGATCGCCGCGGTGTTCGCCTTCCTCGCCTCGGAGGACGCCAGCTACATCACCGGGCAGACCATCTATGCCTGCGGGGGCCTGACGCTGTTTCCAGAGTTTCGGGAGAACTGGGCAAGCTGAAAACCGGCTTGGGGTTGCGCGCGCCTCGCGTGGGATAGAGGGGCGCGACCGGTTGGGAGTCTGCGGCGCCGTGTGCTATCGACCGTGGATGGCGCTGCCGCTATTGGCGAGCGCCGACACGTGAAGGGCCCGTGACCACAACCATCAACATCAATGCCTATAGTGACGCGCTGGTGGTCCTCGGCACCGCCGGCGTCGTGGTGCCGATCGTCCGGCATTGGGGCATCAATCCGGTGCTGGGCTATCTCGGGGCCGGCGCCATTCTCGGTCCGCTCGGGCTCGGCTCGCTCGTCAAGGACCTCCCGTTCCTGTACTGGTTCACCGTGACGGACGCGAAGAACGTCGAGGGTATCGCCAATCTCGGCATTGTGTTCCTGCTATTCCTGATCGGGCTCGAGCTGTCTTTCAGACGGCTGATGACGATGCGGCGTCTGGTGTTCGGGCTCGGCGGCCTGCAAGTCCTCGCGACGTCGGCGATGATTTTCGGCGTGGCGCTTCTCTTCGGGCAGAGCTCCGATACGGCCGTGATCCTCGGCGCGAGCCTTGCGCTGTCCTCGACGGCGATCGTGCTCGAGCTCCTGTCCGCCGAGAGGCGGCTTTCCACCTCGGCTGGGCGCGCCAGCTTCTCGGTGCTGCTGGCTCAAGACCTCGCAGTCGTCCCCATTCTGGTTTTCGTCTCGGTGCTCGGCGCGGGAAGCGGTGGCTCGGTCGTGGCGCATATCTCCAGTGCGGTCCTGAAGGCGGTGCTGGCGGTAGCCTTCCTCACGCTGGTCGGACGGCTATTGATGCGTCCGCTCTTCCAGATGGTTGCAGGCACCCATTCGACGGAGTTGTTCGTTGCCGCGACCCTGTTCGTCATCGTCGGCGCAGGGCTTGCCGCGCACCAGGCCGGCCTGTCGATGGCGCTCGGAGCATTCGTTGCAGGACTGATGCTGGCGGAGACCGAGTATGGCAAAGCCATCGAGGCTACCGTCGAGCCGTTCAAGGGCCTGCTGCTCGGCATCTTCTTCTTCACCGTCGGCATGGCCATCGACGTCCGCGTGTTCCTGCGCGAGCCCGGCTGGCTGCTGGCCGCCGTTGTCGGCATTCTCGTCGGCAAGGCGATCGTGCTCATCATCCTGGCCCGCCTCTTCAGGCTGCCATGGCCGGCCGCGATCGAGATCGGCTTCCTGCTGGGGCCCGTCGGCGAATTCGCCTTCGTTAGCATCGGAATGGCGGCGGCCGGAGGCATGATCGAGCCCCGCGTGTCGAGCTTTGCCGTGGCCGTCACCGCCGTGACGATGGCGTTGACACCGCTTCTGGGCATGCTCGGGCGACGATTGGCCGCGAAGCTGGGCAGCGAACGCACGCCCGATCCCGAGCTCGCGGTTCGGCCGCCCGGCGACCGGGCGCAAGCCATTGTGGTCGGCTACGGCCGTGTTGGAAAAGTCGTCTGCTCGCTGCTGACCAGCCATGGCCTGGACTACATCGCGGTCGATCACGCGGCAGTCGACGTGGCGCGAGACCGCCGCGACGGTCACAAGGTCTACTTTGGCGATGCGACAGAGCCGGGTTTCCTCGAAGCCTGCGGCCTGATGCAGACGACCGGCGTGATCATTACCATCCAGTCGCGGCCGGCGATCGACGCCGTCGTCGAGCGAATCCGCGCGGTGCGGCCGGACGTGCTGATCGTCTCGCGCGCGCGGGACGCCGATCATGCCCGCCACCTCTATGCGATCGGAGCGACCGATGCGGTGCCGGAAACAATCGAGGCGAGCCTGCAGCTCTCCGAAGCCGCGCTGGTTGGCCTCGGCGTTGCGGTCGGACATGCGATCGCAACGGTACACGAGAAGCGGGACGAATTCAGGCTGACGCTGCAACAAGCCGCGCGGACCGCCGGACAAGAGAAGGCTCGTCCGCTCGATCTCACGGGACGCCGGTCGCCGCGATAGGTGCGGCGCTAGAATTCGCCGCCGAGGCCGACATAGGCGGTGTGCTCGGTGCCACCGCCATTGCCATAGCCGCCGACCACGCTCAGCGGCATGAGGGTGTTGAGACGATGAGCGAAGCCGAAACCGAAACCGCCTTCGCCATGATAGACCGAACCACGCATCTGCCAGGTGGTCCTGCCGGGAGCCGACGGCATCGGCGCGGTTGCGGTTGCAACGGCCGCCGCAATGCCGCGTCGCGCCTCGGTGCGGTTGTTCCAGACCTGGGACTGCAAGCCGGAGAGCTGCGACTGGAAGCCCGCGGACATGCTGCTCAACTGACTCATGTTGACGGCATCGGTCGGATTGATGCCGGCGGCAACGTTGGTCAGCCGTCGTTCATTGCCGGCGGTTCCGAACGACACCGTGTTGGCGGCGCTCGCGACCGAGTTCGCGCCGATCGCGACCGAGTTTGCCCCGAGCGCCTGCGCCCCGGCTCCGAAGGCGCTTGCAGTTGCGCCATTGGCGAAGCTGTTTGCGCCCGTGGCCGTCGCATTAAGCCCGATCGCCCGGCTGTCAAAGCCCGTCGCAGTTGCGTTATCGCCGGTCGCCACGCTGGCAAAACCGGTTGCGGTCGCCTGCCGGCCAACTGCGTCGCTGGCAGCGCCGACTGCGGTCGCTCTGTCACCGTTCGCGCCGGCCCCGGAGCCGATCGCCGTCGCAACGACCCCAGTCGCGTTTGCATTGCCGCCAATCGCAGTCGCGATCGCGCCGGTTGCTATACTGGTTTGACCAATCGCGGTGGCGGCCGCGCCATTTGCAGTCGCTTGTGCGCCGAAGGCGGATGCGGCAGCGCCTGTCGTGTTCGCAAAGCTTCCGACGGCCGTTGCGTCGCCTGAGGGAGCGTTGATGGTGGCGTTGCCTGCGGCGTAATCGGCTGCTGCCGCCTCTTTTGGCGCCACTAAGTGGACCGCAAAAGCCGCGAGTACGAGGCTTGCTGACAACGCTCGTCGGATGAAGATCGGGCGGCGCGCTCCTGATCGGAGACTTTCGATTCGGCGAAGTATCCTGAACGACATTGTTTCGCGCCCCATTCATCAGTTGCGCGAAGATGTGGGAGGCGAACGCTCGACGCATCCACCGTTTGGTTGATGCACGGCTGCGGCGCGTTGGGTTTTCCAATCCTGTTGCAGAATTGCCGCGCCGTTAGCAGTGCATTTCTGCAACAGAGCGGCCGAAACCGATGGTGGGGGCCCGCAACTCGGCGATCTCAACCGAACGGTTGATGTGAGCTTCTGCCCGCTGCGCCACATTCGACGGCTCGGAGTTGGGTGCAATGAAGTTGCGGTTCTTGGGCGCAGGCCTTCGGCCTTCCGTTCCGAGCGGGCTGATCCTCGGGTTTCCATTCCTGGGTCTGCTCATTCTGGGAGCGGTGACGACCTCTGCGCAGCAGACGCCGTCACAGCCCCCTCAGGCGCAGCAGCCGGCCGCCAAGCCGGCCAATATCGACCGTAACGGCGTGCTGATGCTGATCCGCTCGACGCTGCTCGCGCTCGACCACGCCAACAAGACCGGTAACTACACTGTGCTGCGCGATCTCGGTGCGCCGGGATTCCAGGTGAACACCGCCGCCAGACTCGCTGAGATCTTCGCCAAGCAGCGCGGTGAGAAGCTCGATCTCTCGGGCGTCGCCGTGATCGATCCGCAATTGTCGCTGCTGCCGCAGATCGAGCCGAACGGCCTGTTGCACATGGCCGGATTTTTCCCGTCGGTGCCCTCGCAGGTGAATTTCGAGCTGTTGTTTGCACCGGTCGACGGACAATGGCGCGTGTTCGGCGTGTCGCTGTCCGTCGGTCAGTCCGCGCCCGTGGCGCCTCCCGCACCCGAAGCTCCGCCGAGCAAGGCCGCCGTCCCGCAGAAGCAATCCGTGCCACCGAAACAGAATGCGCCGGTCAAACAGCCGGCACCTTCTGCGACACCGTGATCGGCAACGAAGCTAACGCTGCTTGCTCACGGAAGCAGCAAGACGATGATCCGTGATGACGATTGGCAGTCGAATGCCGCCTCTTTGCGCACGCGCTTCCATCCAATCGTGCACGGGAAGTTTTGCAGTTGTCATGAACCTTATGGTAGAGCGTTGCTGAAGGCGCCAATGCCATGCATGTTGCAGATGATGAGAATCGGTCGTGACGTCTGAAGCCGAGTCGCTGTCGGAACTGATCGGTCTCGTCTACGACGCCGCGCTCGATTCAGCCCTGTGGCCGCGGGCGCTCGAACAGGCGTGCCTGTTCGTCGGCGGGTCGTCCGGGAACCTGTTCTGGCACGATGCAGCCACCGAGCAATCCGCAGTGCTTCATCTCTTCAACGAAGAGCCGCACTACACCAAGCTCTATTTCGAGAAATACCTTCCCTTGAATCCCGTCTTTCCCGCCGCGACCTTTTTCGAGGCCGGTGTGGTCTACGGAACGGCCGACCTCGTTCCGTTCGAGGAGATGGTGGAAACCACCTTCTATCAGGAGTGGATGAAGCCTCAGGGCATCCTCGACGGTCTTGGCGCGAATCTCGAGAAGAGTGCGACGAGCGCCTCTGTGCTTGCCGTTCGGATGCATGAGAAGGACGGCCTCGCCGATCCCGATGATCGCCGTCGGCTTGGGCTGATCGTTCCGCACTTCCAGCGCGCAGTCTCGATCGGGCGGTTGTTCGATCAGAGCAAAGCGGCCCGGGCGGTACTGACTGAGACTCTCGACAATGTATCGGCCGCCGTCTTCCTGCTGGGTGCCAACGGACGCCTCATCTTCACCAACGCGCCCGGACGCTTGATGCTGGACGAGGCCGCGCTGCTCGCGGAAAGAAACGGAATGTTGTTCGTTTCCGCTCCCGACGCGCAGCGTGCGTTGCGCGATGCACTTGCGGCCGCCGAGAGCGGCAATGCGGTGCCCGGGGATGCCATTTTGCTCGCAACCCCGCAAGGCCGCTGGTTTGCCAATGTGCTGCCGCTGACCTCGGGCGACCGCCAGCGCACGGGCATGCTGCATTCCGCCGTTGCCGCGGTTTTCGTCGGCAAGACTTCGCCGGCAGATCCGCCGCCACTGCACGCGCTCGCAAAGCTCTACAAGCTCACCGCGAGCGAAATCCGCGTGCTCGATGCCCTCGGGAGGGTGAGCGGCGTGAAAGCCTTGGCCGATGTGCTCGGGCTGACGCAGGCCACCGTCAAGACGCACCTGCACAATCTCTTTCGCAAGACCGGCACGGCACGGCAGAGCGAGCTTGTGAAGCTGCTCGTGGGCTTTGAAACGCCGTCGCGGGAGTGATCTGGCAATCTGCCCTGGACGACCTACATCTGCGCCATGGCAAACCGTCAGCTCGAAGAATTCGTCGGCCGGCATGAAAATCTGTTCGTGCTGACCGGCGCCGGCTGCAGCACCAATTCGGGCATCCCCGATTATCGCGATAGCCAGGGCAATTGGAAGCGGACCCAGCCGGTCAATTTCCAGGCCTTCATGTCGGATGCGCCTACGCGCCGGCGCTATTGGGCGCGCAGCCTGATCGGCTGGCGGCGGTTCGGCCAGGCCAAGCCGAACGATGCGCATCGCGCCTTGGCCCGGCTCGAGGCGAACGGCCGCTGCGGGATGCTGCTGACCCAGAACGTTGACCGGCTGCATCAGTCGGCCGGCCACCGCCAGGTGATCGACCTGCACGGCCGGCTCGATCTGGTCCGCTGCATGGGCTGCGGGGCGAAGACGCCGCGCGAGGAGTTTCAGCACGATCTTGGCCGCGCCAATGCGGCATGGCTGACGCTCGATGCCGCCGATGCTCCCGACGGCGACGCCGATCTGGAGCACGAGGATTTTTCCTCCTTCGAGGTGCCGCCTTGCGAAGCCTGCGGCGGCATCCTCAAGCCCGACGTGGTGTTCTTCGGTGAGAACGTGCCGCGCGAGGTGGTGGCCACGGCGCAGGATCATCTGGCGGAGGCCGATGCCATGCTGATCGTCGGCTCGTCATTGATGGTCTATTCCGGCTTCCGCTTCGTCCAAGCCGCCGCGCGGCGCAATATCCCCATCGCCGCGGTCAATCTCGGCCGCACCCGCGCCGACGATCTCCTGACGCTGAAGGTTGAGGAGCGCTGTGAAGCGGCGCTTGCATTCCTGCTCTGATCGCTCAGGCGCGAACACGCCTTGCCTATTGCATAGGTGCCGCGCAAAATAGCCGGGCGCAGTGTTACAGGCATGCCTCATGGCACGGGAATTGCTGCGCTTTTTGGACCCAGTCTGACGACCAGCACGGAGAAATTGGAATGCTTGAGGGAGCCGAGGTGCGGCTTGCCGTCGATATCGGTGGCACGTTCACCGATATCGTGCTGGACGTGGGGCGAGATCGCAAAACCCGCAAGGTCCTGACGACGCCGCAGCGCCCCGAGCAGGCAGTGCTGGACGGGATGCGCCTCATTCTCGCCGATGCACGTGCACATATCAGCGACATCGATGTCTTCATTCACGGCACCACGCTCGCGACCAATGCGATCATAGAGCGCCGCGGCGCCAAGACCGCGCTGATCGCAACGGAAGGCTTTCGCGACGTGCTCGATATCGGCACCGAGAGCCGCTACGACCAATATGATCTCAGCATCGACAAGCCGAAGCCGCTGGCGCCGCGCAGCCTGCGCTTCACTGTGCCCGAGCGGATCGATGCGCACGGCGCCGTCCGTCTCCCGCTCGACGAGACGGCAGTGCGCGCACTCGCGCCGAAATTGCGCGAGCTCGGCGTCGAGAGCGTCGCGATCGCTTTCCTGCACTCCTACGCCAATCCCGAGCACGAGCGGCGCACTGCCGCGATCATCAGCGAGGAGATGCCCGGCATCTCCGTCACCGTGTCTTCGGCGGTGTGTCCGGAGATTCGCGAGTATGAGCGCACGTCCACTGCGGTTGCGAACGCCTATGTGCAACCGCTGATCGACGGTTATCTCGCCCGCATGGCCGACGCCCTGCAGGTCGAGCAGTTTCGCGGCGCCATCTACCTCGTTACGTCCGGCGGCGGCGTCACCTCGATCGAGACCGCGCGGCGCTTTCCGGTGCGTCTCGTCGAATCCGGTCCGGCCGGCGGGGCGATCTTCGCGGCGCAGATCGCAGCAAGACTCGGGGAGAGCAAGGTGCTCTCCTTCGACATGGGCGGCACCACCGCAAAAATCTGCCTGATCGAGAAATTCCAGCCCGAGACCTCGCGCGTGTTCGAGGTCGATCGCGCGGCGCGCTTCCTCAAGGGCTCCGGCCTACCGGTGCGCATCCCCGTGATCGAGATGGTTGAGATTGGCGCCGGCGGCGGTTCGATCGCCCATGTCGACGCGATGAAGCGCGTCACCGTCGGCCCGGAGAGCGCCTCGTCGGAGCCGGGGCCGGCCTGCTATGGCCGCGGCGGTCAGCGCCCCGCGGTGACGGATGCCGACGTTGCGCTCGGCATGATCGATCCTGATGCCTTTGCGGCCGGAACGATCAAGCTCGATCCGGAGCTGTCGAAACAGGCGCTGCTGCGCGATGTCGGTGCGCCGCTCGGCCTGTCGGCGGAAACAGCGGCTTATGCCGTGCACGAGGTGGTCTGCGAGAACATGGCGAGCGCGGCGCGCGTGCACGCTGTCGAGCGCGGCGCGGTGGTCGGCCAGCACACGCTGATCGCTTTCGGCGGCGCCGCGCCGCTGCATGCGGCCCGTGTCGCCGAGAAGATCGGTGTCTCCCGTGTGATCGTGCCCTCAAACGCCGGCGTCGGCTCGGCGGTCGGATTTCTGGCGGCTCCCATCGCGTATGAATTGGTGCGCAGCCGTCACGTCCGGCTCGATGATTTCGATACCGCGGCGGTCTCTGACTTGCTTCAGGAGATGGCGACCGAAGCGCGCGCGCTGGTCGAGCCTGGCGCTGCCGGCGCGCCGGTGCGCGAGCGCCGCGCGGCTTTCATGCGCTATGTCGGCCAGGGCCACGAGATCACCGTCGAGCTGCCGAACCGGCGGCTGACCTCCGCCGATCTCGCCTCCCTGCGTCAGCAGTTCGAGGCCGACTATTCGGCGATGTTCGAGCGTCCGATCCCGGGCGCGGCGATCGAGGTGTTGAGCTGGTCGGTGCTGGCGACCACCGAGGCGCGCAATCCGCCTGCCGTTGCGGCGGTCGCGCGCAAGCCTGCGGCCAAGGCGTCCGGCAGCCGAAGATTCTTCGACGGCCGGGCCGGCGAAGTGATCGAGATCCCGCTCTATCGGCGCGAGGACATGGCGCCGGGGGCGACCATCGCGGGCCCCGCGGTGATCGCGGAAGACGAAACCTCAACCTTCGTCTCCACCAGTTTCGACGCCCATATCGACGGTGCCGGCAGCATCGTCATGGAACGAAAGGCGGCCTGATCATGAGCAAGGCTAACGGCGCGAGCCTGATCGACCTCCAGATCATGTGGCACCGGCTGATCGCCGTGGTGGAGGAGCAGGCCCAGGTGCTGCTTCGCACCGCCTTCAGCCCGATCGTGCGCGAATGCGGCGACCTCTCGGCCGGCGTGTTCGACCTCAAGGGGCGGATGCTGGCGCAGGCGGTGACCGGCACACCCGGCCACGTCAACTCGATGGCGGAATCGGTCAAGCACTTCATCGCTCACTTCCCGATCGAGACGATGAAGGAGGGCGATGCCTACATCACCAACGATCCCTGGATGGGGACCGGTCATCTCAACGATTTCGTCGTCACCACACCCTGCTTCAAGGACGGCAAGGTCGTCGCACTGTTCTCCTGCACCAGCCATCTCATGGACATCGGCGGCATCGGCTTCGGGCCCGATGCCACCGACGTGTTCATGGAGGGGCTCTACATCCCCATGCTGAAGCTGATCGACCAGGGCGTCGTCAACGAGACGCTGATGGCGATGATCCGCACCAATACGCGGCTTCCGATCGATACCGAGGGCGACACCTATTCGCTCGCCGGCTGCAACGACGTCGGCTGCGAGCGCCTGGTCGAGATGATGAGCGAGTTCGGCATCGAGACGCTCGACGAACTCGGCGACTACATCTGCGACCGCTCGCGCGAGGCGGTGCTGGCCGAGATCGCCAAGCTGCCGAAGGGCAGCTGGCGCAACACCATGGTGGTCGACGGCTATGATGCGCCGGTGACGCTGGCGGCGACGCTGACGATCTCGGATACCGGCATCCACGTCGATTTCGACGGCACCTCGGCGGCCTCGAAGTTCGGCATCAACGTGCCGCTGTCCTACACCACCGCCTACACCGTGTTCGGCCTCGGCTGCGTCGTCGCCTCGCAGATCCCGAACAATGCCGGCTCGCTTTCGCCGCTGACGGTGTCGGCGCCGGCTGGTGCCATCCTCAATGCGCCAAAGCCGGCGCCCGTGGCGTCGCGCCACGTCATCGGCCAGATGCTGCCGGACGTCGTGTTCGGCTGCCTGCGCCAGATCATTCCCGAGCGCGTGCCTGCGGAAGGCACCTCCTGCCTGTGGAATCTCAACGTGCGCGGCCAGACCCGCTCCGGGGCCGGCGGCAATTACGGGTTCTCGATGGCAGTCACCTCCAACGGCGGCACCGGTGCGCGCTTCGGCAAGGACGGGCTGTCGGCGACCGCTTACCCAAGCGGCGTGCGCGGTACACCGGTCGAGATCGCGGAGACGCAGACGCCGCTGATCTTCTGGCGCAAGGAGCTGCGTCCGGATTCCGGTGGGGCAGGGCGCACCCGCGGCGGCCTCGGCCAGATCATCGAAGTCGGCAGCGGGGTCGATGCGCCGTTCGACATCCTCGCCGCGTTCGACCGCATCGACCACCCGCCGCGCGGGCGGGACGGCGGCCAGAACGGCGAGGCCGGCTATGTCGGTCTGAAGTCCGGCAAGAAGCTGCGCGGCAAGGGCTTTCAGCAGGTGCCGCCGGACGACCGGCTGGTCGTGCTGACGCCCGGCGGTGCCGGCATTGGCGATCCCAGGAAGCGCGATCGCGCGGCCGTCAACGACGACGTCGCAAGCGGTCTCGTGTCTTCGGAGAACGCAGTCAAGGTCTATGGATACGCGCGTTGATGCATCAGCGCGCTCGGTAAACGGAGGGGAGCAATGATTACGCGACGGAACTTCACTGTGGGCGCAGCGACGCTGCTCGCCGCCGGCCACATCTCGACCCGCGCCCGGGCGGCGGCGACAAGCTGGGACATGTCGACGGTCTGGCCAGACGGCAATTTCCACACCCAGAACGCGATGGCCTTCGCGGAGGAAGTGAAGAAGCAGAGCGGCGGTGCGGTCGCCATCACCGTGAAGGCCGGCGGCCAGCTCGGCTTCAAGGGGCCCGAGCACCTGCGGGCCGTGCGCGACGGCCTCGTGCCGCTCGCCGACGTCCTCAACATCCAGCAGGTCGGCGACGAGCCCTTCATGGGCGTCGAGAGCATCCCCTTCCTCTGCGGCTCCGTGGACGAGCTCAAGGTGCTGCACAAATATGTGCGGCCCGAATATGAGAAGATCGCCGCGCGCAACAACCAGAAGATCCTCTACATCGTGCCGTGGCCGACGCAGTATCTGCATCTGAAGACGAAGGTCGCCGACGTCGAGGGTCTCAAGAACATCAAGATCCGCGTGCCCGACAAGAACGCGGTCGAGATGCTCAATGCCATCGGTATGGCGGCGGTAATGATCCCCTGGGGCGAAACGATCCCCGCACTCGCCTCCGGCGCGGTGGCCGGGGTCTCCACCTCGTCGGTGTCCGGCGTCGACGGCAAGTTCTGGGAGTTCCTGAAATACGTCTACCCGACCAACCATGTCTGGTCGTCGCAGATGCTCACCGTCAATCTCGATGCCTGGAAGGCGCTCGGCGCCGATCAACAGAAGCTGGTCGCTGACATCGCGGCGAAGATGGAGCCCGGCTTCTGGGCCAATTCGCTCAAGGCCGATGTCGACAGCCTCAACCGCCTCAAGGAAGGCGGCATGGAGGTGGTGCCGGTCTCGGACGCCATGATGAAGGACATCCGGGCCAAGACTGCGCCGCAGTTGGATGCTTTCCTCAAGCGCGTGCCGGCAGCGGACAAGCCGGTGCGGGCCTATCTCGCCGAAATCAAGCGCGGCTGAGGGCGCGGCGTGGAGAGCCTTTCGCCCGAAGCATCGCAAAGCCTCAACGCAGCGGCGCCCGCGCCGCTGCGCATCGTCCTCGACGGCATCGATCGCCTCGGCCGGCTCGACGGCTGGATCGGCGGCTCCTGTCTCCTGATGCTGACGCTGTTGATGCTGTGCGAGGTCGCGACCCGCTTCCTCTCGAACTTCCTGCCGTTCTTCCCGCCGACCATCTCGATCGCGTGGGAATACTCCTCCTATCTGATGGCGGCGGCCTTCACTTTCGGCGCCGCCATGACCTTGCGCGTCGGCGGCCACATCCGCGTCGTGCTGCTCCTGAAGAACGCACCCGTGCCGGTGCAGCGCGCGCTCGAGATCCTCTCGGCGGCGGCCGGCTTCGCCTTCATGGCGTTCCTGACCATGGCCATGGTGAAATTCGCCTGGAGCGCTTTCCTGCGCGGCCAGGTCTCGACCTCGAGCGACACGCCGCTGTGGTTTCCGCAAGCGATCGTCACCTTCGGCATGTTGCTGCTGACGCTGCAGTTCCTGGCGCGTGCGATCCAGGCTGCGCTCGGCCTGCCGCTGGAGGATCATCGCATGAAGGCCTCGCCCGTCGAATGACCGCCTTGCCCGCATCCGGATCCGAGATCGCATGACCATCGAAGTCGTCGCCCTGTTCGCGATCCTGTTTGTGCTGCTGGCTTGCGGCGTCTGGATCGGCCTCACGCTTGCGCTGACCGCGACGCTGCTGCTCGCGATGTTCCGTTCGGTCCCGCTCGACAAACTGCTGCCGCAATACGCCTGGAACATCCTGACCACGCAGGAGCTGCTGGCGCTGCCGCTGTTCATCTTGATGGGCGAGTTGCTTTTCCGCACCCGCCTGTCGCGCTCGCTGTTTCAGGGATTGGCGCCCTGGGCCGGGCTGCTGCCCGGCCGCCTGCTGCATGTCAACGTGATCGGCTGCACCATCTTCGCGGCGATCTCGGGCTCGTCGGCGGCGACGACGCAAGTGATCGGCCGCATGTCGCTCAACGAGCTGTTGCGCCGCGGTTATTCCCGCGACATCGCGATCGGCTCGCTCGCCGGCGCCGGCACGCTCGGCTTCCTGATCCCGCCCTCCAACATCATGATCATCTACGGCGTGCTCGGCGACGTCTCGATCCTGAAGCTGTTCACGGCGGGCGTGCTGCCGGGCTTCCTGCTGGCCGTGACCTTCATGGCCTGGGTGATGCTGCATACGCGCCTCAAGCCCGCGATGGTGCCGGAGGCGGAAGCCAAGCTTTCGCAGGTGCCGTGGAGCGAGCGCTTTGCAGCACTGAAGGATCTCGCGCCGGCGCTGTTCCTGATCGCATGCGTGCTCGGCTCGATGTATGGCGGGCTCGCAACGCCCTCGGAGGCCGCCGCGGTCGGCGTGCTCGGCGCTGGCCTGGTTGCCTGGGCGCAAGGCGCAATGTCGCAACAGGTGATCCGCGACGTGCTGATCGGCTCGGTCGTCACTTGCTCGATGATCGCGCTGATCGTGCTGGGGGCCTCGATCCTCGGCAATGCCGCGGCCTTCCTCGGCATCCCGCAGGCGGTGGCCGCGTTCGTCAAGGGCCTCGGCCTGTCGCCCTTCATGCTGATCGTGGTGCTGATCGTCTTCTATCTCGTGCTCGGCTGTTTCCTCGACGGCTTCTCGATGATCGTGATGACGCTGCCGATCGTGCTGCCGATCGTGAAGGGAGCAGGCTTCGACGAGGTCTGGTTCGGCGTCTTCCTTGTGCTCGCCGTGGAGATGGCGCAGATCACGCCGCCGGTCGGCTTCAACCTGTTCGTCATCCAGGGGCTGACCGACGACGGTCTCGGCTATATCGCCCGCGTCACGATGCCGTATCTCATGATCATGATCGGATTCGTGCTGCTGCTGACGCTGTGGCCGGGCATCGTCACGATTCTGCCGAAAGTGCTTTACGGATAAGACGACTTGTTCCGGGATCGGCGGATCGAAAGCAAAAACGGTCAGCGCCGCTGCCGTTTCAAGTCGCCCTACATCGAATCGACTTCGGCGCGCATTCCATATTTGCACGCCCTGTGATCCGTCGTAGAGTGTGACGGCAAGCAGAAGTACAACAGCAACCACTCCGGTGAACGTGGCTCCTGGGCGCGATGCGCCGAGGAGGGGACGTCTGTTGACGATTCGGTCCGATAGAGGACGATCGACGCACACTGAACAGCAAATACCCCTCGCAAGCCGCGTTCACGAGACGCAATCAACAAACACAAGAGCGGGAGGAAGTGCAAATGAGGAAGCAATGGCTCAGCTCGGTCTTGCCTGTCGTCGTCGTTGCGACGTTTGCAGCGACGGCGGCATTGGCTCAGTCCGTGGATACGGCCCGTATCGAGGCCGCCGGCCAGAACGATTGGCTCACCTATCACGGTTCGTACAAATCCCATCACTACAGCCCGCTTGCGCAGATCAATTCGAGCAATGTCGGCAATCTGAGCGTGGCGTGGATGCACATTCCTGGGCGATCGACGCGCGGCCTGCAGTCGATGCCGCTCGTCGCCGACGGCGTGCTGTACTATTCGGGCTCTTACAGCCGCGTCTTCGCGCTGAACGGGGCCAGCGGCGAGGTCATCTGGTCGTTCTTTCCGGAGCTGGATGAGGCGCTGATCAGCCGGCAGACCCACTCGCCTTACAATCGCGGCGTCGCTCTCGGCGAAGGCAAGGTCTTCGTCGGAACGATGGATGGGCGTGTCTTCGGGCTGGACGCCAAGACCGGAAAGGTTCTCTGGGAAACCAGGCTGATCGACTCGCAGAAGCTGACGGTCGGCTTCACCGGCGCGCCGCTTTACGCCAAGGGCAGCGTGATCATCGGCGCGCAAGGCGGCGAATGGCCGGGCCGCGGCCCGATCTTCGCGCTCGATGCCGCGACCGGAAAGAAGAAGTGGGAGTTCCTCACGGTCGCAGGCACCGAAGAGGCCATGAAGACCTGGGGCAACGAGTCCTGGCGCACCGGCGGTGGCGGCGGCTGGATGCCGGGCACCTACGATTCCGAGACCAACACCATCCTGTGGGGCACTGCGAACCCGGCGCCGCTCTACGATTGGTCGGGTCCGGACTACAAGACCCAGGGCGCGCGTCCCGGCGACAACCTCTACACGAGTTCGGTGATCGGGCTCGACATCGATACCGGCAAGCTGAAATTCTACCATCAGGAACTGCCGCACGATGCCTGGGACTTCGACAGCTCGGTCGGCGAATTCGTGATGCTCGAGCGTGACGGCCAGAAATACGTGGTCCATCCGAACAAGGGCGGCTTCGTCTTCGTCTACGACCGCAATCTCAAAGTGAAGAACGTCTGGCGCCTGGTCGAGAACATCAACTTCGTCAAGGATATCGATCCCAAGACCGGCGCCCTGATCGGTCGCCGCGATTTCCCGGTCGGCAAGGTCACCGAACCGCCGCTGTGTCCGTTCATCGGCGGCGGCATCAGCTGGAACGCCGGCTCCTACAGCCCCAAGACCGGTCTCTATTACAAGATCGGACAGGAATGGTGCATGACGCTGGATATCCAGAAGACGACGCCGGTCACCACGCCGCAGGTCCAGCTCAACATCGGTGCCGATTTCAAGATGGTGCCTCCTCCGGGTGGCGAGATCTACGGACATCTCGACGCGCGCGATCCCATCACGGGCGCGAAGAAATGGGAGGTTCGCTATCCCGAGCCGCCGCTCGGAAGCGTGCTGTCGACCGCGGGCAACCTCGTCTTCGTGCCTGATTCGCGTGGCGTGCTGCACGCCTATGATGCCGAAACCGGCGCCGAGCTATGGAGGCACAACAACGGCACCGGCCATCAGGGCGGCATCGTCAGCTACTCCGTCGGCGGCAAGCAATATATCGCCGTGACGGCAGGCTTCGGCGGGATGCTGGCGGACGAATATGCGCCGAACTTCGGCGGCGTCTACAAGAGCATGCCGCGCGACGATGGCGCCTTGGTCGTCTTCAGCCTGAAATAGTCTGCCGCAGATGTTCTGATCATGGAGCGGGCGCAAGCCCGCTCCTCGATCGATGTCGCGGCCGCGTGACTCAGGAATGGAGCGTAGCTGTTGAGACTGCCTTGCAAGACGATTTTGGCGGGGCTGGGCGCCTCGTTGCTGTGGGCAGCGATGGCCCAGGCGCAATCCGCCACACCCGCGCCGGAGAACGCGGCGTTCGAGGTCGAGCAGGTGTTCGCGGGGACTTGCGGCTTCTGTCACTCCGACGGCGGCCGGGCCCCGGGCAAGGGGCCGCAACTGATGAATTCGCCGCGCGACGACGACTATATCCGCAATCGCATCAAGCTCGGCAAGCAAGGGGCGATGCCGGCGTTCGACGGTGCCTTTACCGACGCCCAGATCGACCAGATGGTCAAGTACATCCGCGCCCTGAAACCGCGCGACGGTTGAACCGCAGGGAGCGCGGAATGAAGGCATTTGTCCCGGTCATCGTCGCTGCCGCCATCGTCCTGTCGGGGCAGGCGGCGGCGCGACCCTTGGAGGCGATCCGATCCAGCGGCGTGATCGGGCTCTGCGCACATCCCAATTCGCTGCCCTTCGCGCACAAGACCGGCGATCCGCCCGGCTTCCAGGTCGAACTCGGTCGGGTGCTGGCACGCGAGCTCGGTGTCTCGTTGAGGCTCGATTGGATCATCACGCAGTACCAGATGCGCAGCGCCGGCTGCGACATTCTTCTGGACGTCATCGCCGATCGCGAAGCGCAAGGCGAAACCCGCCTGAGAATCTCCAAACCGTATTATCGCACAGGCGTCGCGCTCGCCGTGCCGTCATCCAGCACGCTCACGTCCTTCGCCAGCCTCAACGAGTCGACCAAGGTGGGCGTGCAGGTTGGATCGATCGCAGCCATGATCATCGCTCAGCGGCGCGTGCCGATATCGACCTTCGGCTTCGAGAGCGACAGTCTGGAGGCGGTGTCGAACCGCGAGATCGATGCCGCCGCGGTCACGCCCACCGCCGCCAGTTATTTCAATCTGACCCATCCGGACAATCCGCTCCGGATCCTCGATCGCGACGAGAGCACGGCCGATCTGAACTGGAATGTCGGCGTCGGCATGGTCCGCCCGGACGACGCGTTGCGCGAAGCTATCGACGCCGCCGTGGAACGGCTGCGCAGCGACGGCACGATCGACCGGATCTACCGTCGCTATGGCATCGCGCTGCAGGCGCCGAGATAGCGCGCTGCCGCGCGAATACGGAGCTCGCGTGCGGCCTCAGGCTGCGGCCTTCTTCCGCGCGAGCTCGGCCTTGTACAGCTCGAACTCCTCCGCGATCGCCTTGGCAATCGAAGGTCGCTGACGCAGCCGCTCGTGATACGCCTTCAGGTTCGGCCATTTCGCAAGCTCGATCGGCGGCGTCGCCATGGTCCAGTTGATGACCGTGACGAGATAGGCATCGGCCACGCTGAAATGGTCGAGCAGGAACTCGCGCCCTTTCAGGTAATTGTCGAGATAGTCGAGCCGCGACAGGTTCTTCTCCAGGGCATAGGTCTTCGCTTCCTGCGGCGCCTTGCGGTCGAGCATGGGGATGAACAGACCCTTGTGCAGCTCGGTGCCGATGAAGCAGAGCCATTGATGCAGCCGGGTGCGTTCGATGCCGGCGCTCGCGCCGAGGCCGGCTTGCGGGAAACGGTCCGCGACATATTGCAGGATCGCGGCGTTCTCGGTCAGCACCATGCCCTCGTCGGTGCGCAGCGTCGGCACGAGTCCGATCGGATTCACGGTGCGGAAGTCGGAGCCGTCGTTCAGCACCTTCTTGGTCGGCGGATCGACTTCGAGGTAGTTCGCCTCGGCGCCCGCTTCATACAGCGCGACGCGTGTCGCCATCGAGCAGGCAAGCGGCGAAAAATAGAGATCCATCTGTAGCCTCCTTGGGCAATTCCTCTCTTGGGATGTCGCTCAACCTGGCCAGATTGATTATTGTACCATCTTGCATAATATGGGTGCGGTCAAGGATTATCTTGCGAAATGGTACAAAAATCGAAGCCGCCAGCTGCTGCCAATCAGCCCGAGCGCCGCGGCGAGCCCGAGCGTCGCGGCGGGCCTAAGCGCCGCGGCCGTCCGCGCGCCTACGAGCCCGATGTTGCGCTCGGCAAGGCGCTCGATCTGTTCCGCAAGCAGGGTTTCGCGGCCACCTCGCTCGACGATCTCAGCGCAGCAACCGGCATGAATCGGCCGAGCCTCTACGGCGCCTTCGGCGACAAGCGCGAGCTCTACATCAGGAGCTACCAGCGCTATCGCGACGAGGCGAGCGCGGCGATGGTCGCGATCTTCCGCGAGGAGATGCCGCTGCGCCAGCGGCTGGAGCGCATCTACGCAGCCGCGCTTGACATCTATCTGTCCGGCGACACCGGGCCGCGCGGTTGCTTCACGGTCGTCACCGCGGTCTCCGAGGCGGTCGGCGATCCCGAGATCCGCGCCATGGTGCTGGACGGCCTCACCGGGCTCGACAAGGGGTTTGCCAGTTGCTTCCGCCGCGCCAAGGAGAAAGGCGAGCTGCCGGAGAGCGCCGATCCGTTCGCGCTGGCGCAGATCGCATCGGCCACCATCCACACCATCGCCATCCGCTCCCGCGCCCGCGTGCCGCGCAAGGAGCTGGAGGCGATCGTGAAGGGGGCGATCGACGTGATGGTGGGCGCCAAGAGCTAGGCCGCAAGCGAACCCTCAATACCCCCTTGCGCGGTCGACCACGTTCTCCAGCGCGCCGCCCGCCTCGAACCGGGTGATCTGCTCGGCGACATAGGCCGAGATCGCATCCGCGTCGGTGTCGGCGGCATTGTGCGGCGTCAACACCACCTTGGGGTGGGTCCAGAACCGGCTGTCCTTCGGCTGCGGCTCCTGCACGAAGACGTCGAGCGAGGCGGCGCCGAGCGTGCCGTCGTCGAGGCAGGCGAGAATATCGGCCTCGTTCTGCAGGCCGCCACGGCCGGCATTGATCAGCACCGGCGCGCCGAGCGGGCTGGTGCGATTGAGCTTTTTGAAGACCTCGCGGTTGAGGATGCCGTGCGTGTCTGATGTCAGCGGCAGCAGGCAGACTAGGAGATCGGTCTTGCGCAGGAACGCGTCCATTCCGGCGGCGCCATGGAAGCATTCAACGCCTTCGATCGTGCGCGGGCTGCGGCTCCAGCCGGCGACGCGGAAGCCGAGCCGCCGCAGCACGTCGGCCGCATCGGCGCCGAGCGTGCCCAGCCCCATGACGCCGACCGTGATCGCGCTCGCCGCCCACTGATATCTGGGCTCCCAGCGCTTCTCGCGCTGCGATTGCCGGAGGTAAAGCTCCTGGCGGTGATGCATCAGAACGTGCAGCACGACATATTCGGTCATGCGATTGGTGAGATCGGGCACGGCGACGCGCACCAGCGGCACCTCGGGCAGGCTCTTGTCGGCCATCAGCGCGTCGACGCCGGCGCCGAGGTTGAAGATCGCCCGCAGATTGGGGAACGCCCCGAGATCGCCCGGCACCGGCTTCCATACCGCCGCATAATGCACTTCCGCCGGATCGAGCCCGGCGTCCGGCAGCAGCACCACGCGGCGGTTGCCGCAGACCGCGTCGAAGCGGGCCTTCCACCGCTCCGGCAGCCAGTTCTGCTGCGTGCTGTTGATCAGGACGGCCAGTGTGCCCATAGTCATTCGAAGTGCCTCTTTGGTTCCGCTCGAGAAAGCCCTCCTTGGCACGATCTGCCGGATTTTTCTTGCAAATTTTTTCCGCAGCGCTGTCGGCGCGGGGCATATTGGCGCGTCTTCAGAACAGACGAGGGAAGTGCCGCCCATGCTCTACGCCATACTTTGCTATCACGATGAGGATTTCGTCGGCTCCTGGAGCAAGGAGCAGGACGAGGCCGTGATGAAGAAGCTCACCGTGGTGCAGGAGAAGCTCATCAGGCAGGGTCGGCTCGGGCCGGTGGCGCGGCTGTTGCCGACGACCGCGGCGGCGACGCTGCGCAAGGAGGATCCGCCGCTGGTGCTCGACGGCCCCTATGCCGAGACCAAGGAGCAGCTGCTTGGCTTCTACATCGTCGACTGCAAGAATCTCGACGACGCGCTCGACGTTGCACGCGAGCTGGGTGCCGCCAATCCCGGCGGCGCCTATGAGGTGCGTCCCGTCGGCGTGTTCCGGCCCGGAGGAAACCTGACGTGAGCGAGGCCGATACCGCCTGGATCGAGACTGCGCTGACTTCGGCGCGCCCCCAGGCGGTCGGCGCGCTGCTGCGCTATTTCCGCGATCTCGACACCGCCGAGGAGGCGTTTCAGAACGCCTGCCTGCGCGCGCTCAAGACCTGGCCGCAGAATGGGCCGCCGCGCGATCCCGCGGCCTGGCTGATCATGGTCGGCCGCAACGTTGCGATCGACGAAGTGCGACGCGCGCGCAGGCAGCAGCCGCTGCCTGAGGACGACCAGGCGATCTCCGATCTCGACGACGCCGAAGGCGAGCTGGCCGAGCGGCTCGACGGCTCGCACTATCGCGACGACATCTTGCGGCTGATGTTCATCTGCTGCCATCCCGGACTGCCGGCGACGCAGCAGATCGCGCTGGCGCTGCGCATCGTCTCGGGCCTCACGGTGAAGCAGATCGCCCGCGCGTTCCTGGTCTCGGAAGCGGCGATGGAGCAGCGCATAACGCGCGCCAAGGCAAAGGTGGCCGAGGCCGGGACGCCGTTCGAGGCGCCGGGCGCGGTCGAGCGCTCTGAACGGCTCGCCGGCGTCGCGGCGATGATCTACCTGATCTTCAATGAAGGCTATTCGGCGAGCGGTGACACCGCGGAGATCAGGAAGCCGCTGTGCGAGGAGGCGATCCGGCTGGCGCGGCTGCTGCTGCGGCTGTTTCCGAGCGAGCCGGAGATCATGGGCCTGACCGCGCTGATCCTGTTGCAGCACGCGCGCAGCGCGGCGCGCTTTGCCGCGGACGGGTCGCTGATCCTGCTGGACGATCAGGATCGTTCGTTGTGGAACGGCACCATGATCGCGGAGGGCCTCGCGCTGATCGACAAGGCGATGCGCCACCGCCGCAGCGGGCCCTACCAGATCCAGGCCGCGATCGCCGCACTGCATGCGCGCGCGGCGACGCCCGAGGAGACCGACTGGACCGAGATCGACCTGCTCTACGGCGCGCTCGAAGTGGTGCAGCCCTCGCCAGTGGTGACGCTCAACCGGGCGGTCGCGGTCTCCAAGGTACGCGGGCCGCAGGCCGCGCTCGAGCTGATCGAGCCGCTGGCGCCGAAGCTCGCCAATTATTTTCATTTCTACGGCGTGCGCGGCGCTTTCCTGATGCAGCTCGGCCGCAACGACGAAGCCCGCGTCGCCTTCGACCGCGCCATCGCGCTCGCCAACACCTCGGCCGAAGCCGCCCACATCCGCATGCATCTCGATCGCCTGATCCGGGACAGCCAGCCGAAGGCAAAGGAAAGCGCCAAGGCGAAGTGACCCCGGACGCGTCATTCCGGGGCACCCGAAGGGTGAACTCTGGTGCGCAGTTTGCGCACCTGAGAATCTCGAGATTCCGGGTTCGGTCCTGCGGATCGCCCCGGCATGACGACCAAAAAACATTCCGTCTCATGTCGGCCCGTGCCGTTCCCCTTCGTCTTAATCCCGTACCAGGGGAGCCATCCATGCTGAAAGCCATTGCCGTCATCGCCATCGTTCTCGCCGCCGGCCTTGCCGCGGTCCTCGTCTTCGCCCTGACGAAACCCGATACCCTCCGTGTGGAGCGCTCGCTCGCCGTCAACGCGCCGGCGGCTGCGATCTATCCGCTGGTTGCCGATTTCCATCGCTGGACCGCCTGGTCGCCCTATGAGACCCGCGATCCCGCCATGAAGCGGACGTTCGGCGGAACCGCGGCGGGGAAGGGTGCGACCTATGCCTGGGAGGGCAACAACAAGGTCGGCGCCGGCCATATGGAGATCCTGGAGGCGACCGGGCCCACCAAGCTCCGCATCAAGCTCGATTTCGAGCGGCCGTTCGAAGGCCACAACACCGCCGAGTTCACCTTTGTGCCGCAAGGCGATGCCACACTGGTCACATGGGCGATGTACGGTCCGGCCCCGTTCCTGTCCAAGCTGATGCAGGTGTTCTTCAACATGGACAGCATGATCGGCAAGGATTTCGAGGCGGGTCTCGCCGGCCTGAAGAAGCTCACCGAGAAGCAATAGGCTTCGCGCAAACGAAGAGGAGAGAAACGATGCTCAATCCCTATCTGTTCTACCAGGACAATTGCGAAGCAGCGTTCAACTATTACGCCAAGGTTCTCGGCGGAAAGATCGACGCAATGATGCGCGCATCGGATGCTCCGCCGGAGGTTCCGGCCACGCCCGGCCGCGAGAAGATGATCATGCATGCGCGCATGTCGCTCCCCGACGGCAGCGTGCTGATGGCGTCCGACGCGCCGGCCGAGCACTTTCAAAAGCCGCAGGGCTTCTCGATCTCGGTTACGGTCAAGGACCCTGCAGATGGCGAGCGCAAGTTCAACGCGCTTGCAGACGGCGGCAGCGTCACCATGCCCTTCAGCAAGACGTTCTGGGCCAAGGGCTTCGGCATGTGCGTCGACAAGTTCGGCATTCCCTGGATGGTGAATTGCCCGGCCGAGGGCATGTGACGGGCGCGACCGTCGCATGCGATCCCCTCTCTCCAATGCTGCGGGAGAGGGGACGTACGCTACGTCACGGGCCGATCGGCCGTTTGTTTTCTCACCGGATGGATCCGGTGACGTCCTCGGGCGGCGGCGACGATTCCACGCAGCGAGGACAGATCACGAGCTTGGCGCCGAGCTTCCTGTCGTTCTCCGCCTGTATCTCGTCCTGGACCGCCCACCACGCCTCGGAATAGGGGCGCAATGTGCCGAGCACTTTTTCGCGCTCCTGATTGGGATCACTTGCAGCCGGCGCGCCGGTCGTGACGCGCCGCTTGGCCACATGCGGACGGTTCGGATCCTTGCCGAGGCCATCCCATGCAATGGCGCGGCGTTCTTGCGCTGGCGCCTCTGCGCATCCGATCAGCGCTGTGCAAAAAGTGAGCACGATCAAGCCGTGTCGAATCATGCCGGGCTTTTGCCTCCATAAGAGGCGCGCAGAATCTGCGTGAGACACGCGCACCGTCGGGTCAATGGAACTCAAGGCAAAACAAGCTTGCCGGCATGGCCGAATATGAGTCGTGCTTTCGCATCACTTTGCGGACGCAGTGAGGCCGCTTCGTGAAGCGAGCTGCATCGCACAACAATTGGCGCAAGATTGGGCTGTGCTCTGCACGTCAGAATCGTTATTGGTGAGTCATAAAAGCTACAAACTTGGGATGGACGTCACGCGGAAGGAGCGACCGATGGCGGCGGCGCTACAGATCAACTTTGCTCTTTGGGGAATGCTCATTTGCGCTAGCGCGAAGCTGGCGCCAGTGATCCAGACGCTGTTTTGAAAGCGGTTGGCGGCTGCCGGCTGTATCAGCGGCAACGCGGATAGATCGCGGCGAGATCGCGGCCCTTCAACAGCAGCAACCGCGAGGTCAGACCGCCACGTCGGCTGATCCAGTCGCGCACCGGGCCGGGATAGGCGGCAAGCACCGCGACCGATGCTTCCGGCTCGGCATAGAAGCGGCCGCGCCGGTCAACCGAGCGTGCGGCATGGAAGCCGAGCACGGCGCGCTTGGTGACGCAGATACGCTCGCCCGGCACGATGCTCAGCACCAGCGTGCAGGCGGACAGGCAGGGGCCGTCGATCACCACGCGCTCGCCACTGTCGCGGACCTTTTCGAACAGATCGAGGAACGGCCCGACCTGTCCGCCCGGGGACTGGATGATGCGGATCTCGGCCGCCGCGGGCGCGGCGGCGAGCAGCGCGGATGCAAGCATCAGGGCTTTGAGGAAGGTGATGCGTTGCATGAACTCTCCACCAACTCGCTTTCGTAGGGTGGGTTAGCCGACGGATGCGCGAGGCGCATTCCGTTGGCGTAACCCACCCTACAAGATTCTACCAGTTGCGCCTTTGCCCGCGCAGCGTCGGCAGGCCGATGCCCGCCGCATCGAAGCCGCCGTCCACGGCCAAAATTTGGCCGGTGATGTAGCTCGCACGGCTCGAGCACAGGAAATAGATCGCTTCCGCGAGTTCCTCTTCCAGGCCGTAGCGGTTGAGCGGAATGGCGTCGTGATAGTCGGCGCGGATCTCCTTGGTGTGAACCTGCTTCGCCATCGCGGTGTCGACCGGCCCCGGTGCGACCGCGTTGACGCGGATGTTGAGGGAGGCGAGCTCGACCGCGAGCTGCTTGGTGAGGTGTGCAAGGCCTGCTTTGCTGGTGCCGTAGGCCGAGCGCAGCGTCGAAGCGCGCACGGCCGAGATCGAGGTGATGTTGACGATGGCGCCGCCACCACCGTCGCGCATCAGGGGCACCGCCGCCTTGGTGCAGAGGAACGGTCCGGTGAGGTTGACCTCGAGCACGCGGCGCCAGTCGGCATCCGACGTCTCCATCAGCGGCGCGAACACCGCGATGCCGGCATTGTTGACCAGCGCGTCCAGCCGGCCGAACCGCCGCGCGATCGTCGTCATTGCGGTGCTGACTGCGGCCGCGTCGGCGACATCGCAGGTCAGCGCCAGCGTCGCCTCGCTCTGGCCGATGTCCGCGACCGCGCGGCCGAGCAGTTCGTGCTCGATGTCGAGCAGGGCCACGCGCCAGCCCTCGGCCAAGAATTTCTTCGCGGTCGCAAGCCCGATGCCGCGGGCGGCACCGGTGACGAGGGCGACTTTTTGCGGGGCTTGCGGCATTGGCTAGTCTGTCCTGCGTCCGGGAGCGGCGTGCGAGAGCGCCGGCCCCTTTTACTGCGCTTTCGTTCCGGCATGAAAGGCCTCGCCGAGCCGATCGAGCCCGATGCGGCCCAGAATGCGCCAGCCGCGGCTGCGCTCTGCGGGCTCGAAATAATAATTTCTGTCCCGCTGTCGGCCCGGCAGAACGCCGTTCGTCTTGGAGGTGAGCGCGGGCCAGCCGTTTCCGCCCGCAGGACATATCGGAGCGACTGAGACAGCGAGGAAATCCCATGCGATTCATGATGCTGATGATCCCGCTCGGCTACGAGAACGCGCCGCCGGAGGTGCAACTCGATCCCGAGCGCGTCGCCGCGATGATGCGCTACAACGAGGCGCTGAAGGACGCAGGCGTGCTGATCACGCTCGATGGGCTGCACCCGCCGTCGACCGGGGCGCGCGTCTCGTTTGCGACCGGCCAGCCCATCGTCACCGACGGGCCCTTCGCGGAAGCCAAGGAAGTCCTGGGCGGCTATTGGATGATCGAGGTCGCCTCGCGCGCCGAGGCGATCGCCTGGGCCAAGAAATGTCCCGCTTCAGCCAACGAGATCATCGAGGTCCGCCAGGTGCAGGAGATGGCCGACTACTCGCCCGAAGTGCAAGAGATCGTCGCCGGGTTTGGCGACCTGAAGACATAAACGAAACAGCCGCTGCACGATTTCCCAAGCAACCTGAAGGAGAAAATCAATGAGCACCGGACACAAATTTCTCGCCATCTATCTCGGCAGCACGAGCGGATCGAAAATGGCGGCGTGGCGCGCGCTGCCCGAGGCCGAGCGGAAGGCGAAGGAGCAGGAGGGCATGGCCGCCTGGCACGGCTGGGTCGAGAAGCACAAATCCGTGATCGTCGAGATGGGCGGGCCGCTCGGCAAGACCCACAGGATCGACGGGAGCGGCATCACCGAGGTCAGCAACGCGCTGACCGGTTTCACGGTGGTGCGCGCCGCCTCGCAGGAGGACGCTGCAAAGCTGTTTGAGAACCATCCGCATTTTGCGATCTTTCCGGGCGAGGCGATCGAAGTCATGCCCGTGCTGCCGATTCCGGAGATGTAGCCCTGAGCGGATAGGTATCCGGGCGGCCAAGTGGGCCGTCATTCCGGGGCGGTCCGCAGGACCGAACCCGGAATCTCGACATTCTCAGGTGCGCAGGCGCGCACCGTAGTTCGGCTCTATGAGCCGCCCGGAATGACTGCGGAGAATACGGGGTTAATCACGAGCGATTCCCGCTAGTGACCTTCACGCCCGGCTCATGTAAAGCTCGTTCACATGAGCTGGCGCAAGGAGCAGCGCCGCGCCGAGCGCGGCTATCACCACGGCAATCTGAAGGAAGCCCTGTTGCAGGCGGCCCTCGGGCTGATCGCCGAGAAGGGGGCGGCCGGCTTCACCTTCGCCGATGCCGCGCGCATGGCCGGGGTCAGTGCGGCCGCGCCCTACCGGCATTTCCGCGACCGTGACGAGCTGCTGTCCTCGATCGCCCAGCGCGGTTTCGAGCAGTTCGAGGCGCGCCTGTCGGCGGCCTGGGACGACGGGCGGCCCGACACGGTCACCGCCTTCGAACGCGTCGGCAAGGCCTATCTCGCTTTCGCCCGCGCGGAGCCGGCCTTCTACAACGCGATGTTCGAATCGGGCGTGCCGGTGGATGCCAATCCTGCGCTTCAGGCCGCCAGCGAACGCGCATTCAACATTATTCGCGCCGCAGCCGAGCGGCTCGCGGCCCTGACGCCGCCGGGCACGCCGCGGCCGCCGGCGATGATGATGGCCTTGCACATCTGGTCGATGGCACACGGCGTGGCCTCGCTGTTTTCCCGCGGCGATGCCGCGCGCCGCAAGCTGCCGATGTCGCCGGACGAGCTGCTGGAGGCCGAGGTGCTGATCTATCTGCGCGGCCTCGGCTTCCCGACCGACCGCCGTCCCACAGGCAAGGGCGCCGAGCCGCCGCCGGTGCCGCCGGAGGCTCCCTCCGGTTCGGGCCTGCCGCCCGGCAGCCCCTGGGGTAAGCCGAAATAAGATTGCGCAAATAATCACGCGGGCGTGTCTTGCTGCCAGCTTGACAAAATCGCGGGATGGTCTAGCTATGTAAATGTTATTTACATTCACAACGGCGCTGGTGCCGTGATGGAGAAGGGAAATGGCCTACACCGCTGATGTCAATCGCTGGCGCGGCCCGTCGAACCAACAGCAATATTACGAGCGCCCCCGCATGCTGGACACGCCCTGGCATCCCGGCTGGATCGCCGTGACCATTCTCGGCTTCATCATCTGGTGGCCGATCGGACTTGCCCTTCTCTTTTTCACACTTGGGAGCAGAAGAATGTCGTGCTGGAGCAATCAGGATCGCTGGCAGAACAAGATGGAAAAGATGCAGTACAAGATGGATCGCATGCGCGACCGCATGGAGCGCCGCGGCTTCGGTTTTGGCTTCGGCCCGCCGTCCTCCGGCAACCGCGCCTTCGACGAGTATCGCAGTGAGACGCTGCGCCGGCTCGAGGAAGAGCAGGTCGAGTTCAAGAACTTCCTCGACCGCCTGCGTCACGCCAAGGACAAGGAAGAGTTCGATCAGTTCATGGCGCAGCACAAGACGCGTCCGACCCCGCCGCCGACCGACCAGCAGCAGGGCTGATCCGAAGAATTGCACGTCTCAAAGCCTTCAGGCGCATGCCCCCAAGTCCTGATGGCCCCGAGCCGCCCGTCTGCGCAACCCGCAGGCGGGCGGTTTGGTTTTGGGGGCGAGCGTAAGCGGACGGCCGCGATGGTTCAGGTCGTCGCCGCAAGCTGCGTGCGAACCGACGCCAGGAAGTGGTCGTAGGCGTGGTCGACGATCTCGTTGAGCGATCGCGTTCGCGCGAACATCGCCTTGGCCTCCGCGAGAAACTCCTCGCGTGTCGGGATCTTCGGCAGATGCAAATGCGTCAGCGCGTCGACACCTTCATGCGCGCGATTGAGGATGTCGTGCAGCGTCGGCAGCTGCAACTGGGCGAGATCGGCCCGGCGGCGTGCCGACGAGATCGCATGCGCCAGGGTTTGCGCATCGAACCGTCCGGCGAGCTCGCGAGCCGCCCGCTGGATGACCCGCGCGCCGAGCGGCTGCTCGTTGCGCAGCACCTGTTCGGGCGGCGCCTTCATGCTCCAGACGACGCCGATCCACGACAGCAGCGTCAGGATGTAATAGGTCACGTCGACCTCCCACCAGCGAAAGCCCTGTCGCACGCTGCTCTGGTAGGCGTGGTGATTGTTGTGCCAGCCTTCACCCAGCGTGAACAACGCCAGCAGCCAGTTGTTGCGGGAATCATCGCCGGTCACGTAGCGCTTGCGCCCATGCACATGGGCGAGAGAGTTGATGCAGAAGGTCGCGTGATAGAGCAGCACCGTGCTCCAGAGAAAGCCGACGACGAGGCCCGACCATCCTGCGATCAGGAAGCAGAGCCCTGCCAGCACAAACGCCGGCAGCAGCTCCAGCCGATGCAGCCACATCAGCTCGGGATAGGCGGCGAGATCGCCGACCTTCACGAGGTCGGTTGCGTCGTGCTGCCGGTAAAAGATCCAACCGAGATGGCTATAGAGGAAGCCGCGGTGACGCGGTGAATGCACGTCGTTTTCGGTGTCGGAATGCAGGTGATGGTGGCGATGTTTGGCCGCCCACCACAACACGCTCTTCTGGGCGCTGCTTTGCGCAAGGCAGGCCAGGATGAACTGAAACACCCGGCTGGTCGCAAACGCCCGATGCGAGAAATAGCGATGGTAGCCGGCTCCAATCGCGAACATCCGCAAGCAATAGAGTGAGACGCAGATCGCGACCGCCTGCCAGGTGACGCCCGACCAGATGGCCGCAAGGCAGCCGAGATGGACCAGCAGGAACGGCAGGGCGGATGGATACATGATGTCGTCGTGCTGGTCGTCGGCGGGGGCGTTGGGCGACATATTTGAGCGTGACCTCGGATGACGTGGATTCGGAACTGGATTCGGCAGCTTGACGTCCGGCGGGTACCAAAACCCGCGGATGCCACCGCGGGCTTCGGCCGAAGGCTGGCCGTAGCTCTCTGGCAAGCAAGCCCGTAGCCTTACGGGGAGCATGGCGCACAGGTGGCCGCGCGTGTTGCCGACGCCAATTGGCGCGCAGGCGGCCTGCGTCCTATATTCGACAGCGAGAAGCAAGCGTCAAAACACCGCAGGCGGCAATGCGGACGGAGACTGCAATCATGGCGAGCGACAGCCTCTGGCAGGAGATACGCGGCGAGGCGCGGCGCGCCGCAGCGGCGGATCCCGTCTTCGGCAGGGCTGTCGCCGATGCCATCCTTGCCCATGACGATTTTGCCGCTGCCTTGGCCGATCTGATCGGGCGTCGGCTGGGCGGCAGCGCCGCCGATCGCGAGCGCTTCACGACGTTTTCCCGCGATGCCTTTCGCGGCCAACCGGATCTGGTCGAAGCGGCCGGCCGCGACCTGCGCGCCATCGTGCTCCGTGATCCCGCCATCGCCGGATTGTTGCCGCCGCTGCTGCACTTCAAGGGCTATGTCGCGCTGCAGTCCTGGCGCGTCTCGCACTGGCTATGGCGTCATGACCATCGTGATGCGGCGCTGCTGTTGCAGAACGAGGCTTCGAACGTCCTGCAGGTCAGCATTCATCCGGCCGCGAGCCTCGGCTCGTCGGTCTATCTCGACCATGCCACCGGCATCGTGATCGGTGCCAATGTCGTCATCGGCGACGAGGTGACCATCCTTCAGAATGTCAGCATCGGACGCCATGGCGACCTGCCGATGCGCTCGCCTCGCATCGGTCGCGGCGTGTTCATCGGCTCCGGTGCGACCATCCTCGGCGACATCGAGATCGGCGACTTCGCCAAGATCGGCGCCGGGACTGTCGTGACCGGTGACGTGCCCGGCGGCTGCACCGCAATCGGCAATCCCGCGCGGCTCACCAATTGCCTTGCGGCCGCTTCGTCCGCTTGACTGTCGCTCAGGCGGCGCGGCGGTGGCTTTCGCCGCCATGTTGCGGATTGACCGGCTCCGAGCTGGTCTGGCCCGGCGCATCCAGCACCGCGACGTGGTGGCGATAGACCATTTCCCAGCCCTTCCATCCCGTGAACAGGAGGATGCCGACCACGACCAGGGACAGCACGATGCCCCAGGGGTTGATCGCCGCCTCCGCGCCTTGGGCGTAGCGGAGATAGAAATTGACCAGGGCCAGCACCACCGCCGCGAGATTGCCGACCAGGTGGTACCAGGCATCGTTCAGGCGGCGGATGCGCGGCTCGCTGAAGAAGTCGGTGAAGCCGGCCACGGCGGCAACCAGCGCCATGACGATGCCGGCGCCGATCAGCCACATCGCGGCGCGCGCCCAAAAACCGTCGCCGGTTCCGATGAAGGCGAGATCGGCGATGGGGGCGCCGACCAGGAACGCGACGGGGAACGGGATCAGCATGGGATGGAGCGGGTGATCGCCGATCGCGGCGGTCGTCTTGGGGTTGATGGACATGGCAGGACCTCGCTGAGAGTGATTTTCCGGACAATTTTGGCGCGAGAGCAGGTTCCTCCGGCCGGAGCGTCCGGAACACGGGATCCGGGTCCATCCCCCTGCACGGACTGCCTTTCCTGCAACCAAATGCGCCGCCGGTAACCCCGCATTAACCATCGGCGGGCTCTGGTATGTGCGGACAGGCGTGCCCGGAGCCCGACGTCAAGGCCTGGGGTCGAGGCCCCTTAGTTTTGACATCTTGGCGGGGAATGCAGGCGGCCGGCTTTTGACGAGCCTTTGGACGAGCCCTGCACCCCAGAAAGACAAGGCTTTGAGCGGGCTTGCCCGCCGCGCGGATCCAGCGCGGCTGTTGGGGAACACCGGCCGCGATTTGCTGGCCGAGGGACATTAGGTAACGATCGCCTTGAGAGGATACTGCTTATGAATCCGGCCGAATTGGCTCAGTCAGCCCTTCCGGTTGCTGCCTCCGCCGACGTGTCGCTGATCGCGCTGTTCTGGCAGGCTCACTGGATCGTGAAAGCGGTGATGCTGGGGCTTCTGGCCTGCTCGGTCTGGGTCTGGGCGATCGCCATCGACAAGATCTTTCTCTACGCGCGCACCCGCCGCTCGATGGACCGGTTCGAGCAGGCGTTCTGGTCCGGCGAGTCGATCGAGGAGCTCTATCGCACGCTGTCGGCCAAGCCGACGCATTCCATGGCGGCCTGCTTTGTGGCGGCGATGCGCGAGTGGAAGCGCTCATTCGAGAGCCATGCCCGCTCGGTCGCAGGGCTTCAGATGCGCATCGACAAGGTGATGAACGTCTCGATTGCGCGCGAGGTCGAACGGCTGGAACGGCGCCTTCTGGTGCTGGCGACCGTCGGCTCCGCCGGCCCCTTCGTCGGCCTGTTCGGCACGGTCTGGGGCATCATGTCGAGCTTCCAGTCGATCGCGGCCTCCAAAAATACCTCTCTGGCGGTGGTCGCCCCCGGTATCGCCGAGGCGCTGTTTGCGACCGCCGTCGGCCTTATCGCCGCCATTCCTGCCACTATTTTCTACAATAAGTTCACCTCCGAGGTGAACCGGCAGGCCCAGCGGCTCGAGGGCTTTGCTGATGAATTTTCAGCCATTCTGTCTCGTCAGATCGACGAGCGGGGCTGACGGACGGCATATATAGTGTGAAGGGCAATCTGGACACGCGATCATGGCCATGAACGTTGCGAGTTCGTCCGGCGGCGGCGGGCGCCGCGGCCGGCGCAAGCCGGTCGTGGCCGAGATCAACGTCACGCCGATGGTCGACGTCATGCTGGTGCTGCTCATCATCTTCATGGTGTCGGCACCGATGTTGACGGTCGGCGTGCCGCTCGACCTGCCCCAGACCCAGGCCAAGAGCCTCGAAAACAACGACCAGAAGCCGATCCAGATGTCGATCGATATCAAGGGCAAGGTGTTCATCAACGACACCGAGATCCCGATCAACGACTTGATACCCAAGCTGAAGGCGATCACCGATGCGCGCGGCGGCCTCGAGGAACGCATCTATCTGCGCGCCGACAAGAAGGCGGATTACGGCACCGTGGCCAAGGTGATGGGCCAGCTCTCGGGCGCCGGATTCAAGAAGCTGGCGCTCGTGACCGAGGCGGATCAGGGATAAGCCGGTGAAGGTGAACGTCGACAAGACACTCGTTGCGTCGATTGCCCTGCATGTCCTCGTGCTGGGATGGGGGCTCGTCACCTTCAGCAGCAAGGCCTATGTCGCGCCGGAGGAGTCGCTTCCGATCGACATCATCTCCACCGACCAGCTCGCCAAGATGATGGCGGGGCAGAAGACCGGCAAGAAGGAAGAGCCGAAGCCGAAGGTCGAGAAGATCGCGGAGCCCAAGCCCGAGGAAGACGCCGTCGGCAAGGTCACCGAGAAGAAAGAGCTGATCAAGACCAATTCGCAGCCCGAGCCGCCGCCGAAGCCCGTCGAGAAGCCGGTGGAGAAGAAGCCGGAGCCGCCGAAGCCCGTCGCCGAGGCCAAGCCGAAGGAAGAGCCGAAGCCGCAGGAAAAGAAGCCTGATCCGGCCAAGGAAGATCCGCTTGCCGAGCTCATGAAGAAGCAGGAGACCAAGAAGCCGCCGCCGAAACCCGTGGAGCAGAAGGTCGCGGCGGTGCAGCCGCAGCAGCAGCCGAAGCCCAAGGAGCGCAGCTTCGATCCCGCGCAGATCCAGCGCGATCTCGACAAGCGCGCCGCGACGCGGCACGAGCAGACCGGCTCGGCGCTGAATGCGTCGGCGTCGCTGGGAGCCGCGACCGGGACTGCCGCCAACAACGTTGCGACCTGGCAAGGTGCATTCCAGGGCGCGGTCAAGCGCTGCTTCACGCCCACCTATAACGGGCAGGACGCCAGTCTGTACGAAGCCGACATCGACATTCCCATGAAGATCGACGGATCGCTCGCGTCCGAGCCGGTCATCGTCGCGGTGCGAGGACCGTCGCGCTCGATCGCCCAGGCGGTCGCGGAGAGTGCCAAGCGCGCCATCGTGCAGTGTCAGGTTTATTCGTTCCTGCCGAAGCAGCAATACGACAACTGGAAGCTCATCCCGATGACTTTCGGTCTGAAAGACATGTTGTGACATCCGAACATAAGAATTTTGCAATGAATGACGCTCGATCGATGAACCGCCGCCGCTTCATGACCCTGACCGGCTCGACGCTCGCGATGCTCGGGGGCGGGCGTGCTTTTGGCCAGGCCCAGCAGGGGCGCCTTCGCATCGATCCCACCGAATTCCAGCCGATCCCGATCGCGATCAGCAACTTCCTGCCCGGCTCGCCCTCCGACGCCGACGTCGGCAACGGCGTCACGCAGGTCATCACCAACAATCTGAAGCGCTCGGGTCTGTTCGCGCCGATCGATCAGGCCGCCTTCATCGAGCGCATCAGCAACATGGACGTCGCGCCGCAATTCCAGAATTGGAAGACCCTCAACGCGCAGGCGCTCGTCACCGGCCGCATGACACGGCAGCCCGACGGCCGGCTCAAGGCCGAATTCCGTCTGTGGGACGTCATCTCCGGCCAGCAGCTCGCCGGCCAGCAATATTTCACCTCGCCGGAATATTGGCGCCGCATCGCCCACATCATCTCCGACCAGATCTATGAGCGCATGACCGGCGAGAAGGGCTATTTCGACAGCCGCGTCGTGTTCGTGGACGAGACCGGCCCGAAGGAGCGCCGCGTCAAGCGGCTCGCGATCATGGACCAGGACGGCGCCAATGTGCGTTATCTGACCCGCGGCTCCGATCTCGTGCTGACGCCGCGCTTCTCGCCGAACTCGCAAGAGATCACCTATATGGAGTTCGGCCAGGGTGATCCGAAGGTCTATCTCTACAACATCGAGACCGGCCAGCGCGAGATTGTCGGCAATTTCCCCGGCATGACCTTTGCGCCGCGCTTCTCGCCGGACGGCCAGCGCGTCATCATGAGCCTGCAGCAGGGCGGCAATTCCAACCTGTTCGTGATGGATCTGCGCTCGCGTTCGACCACGCGTCTCACCGACACGCCTGCGATCGACACCTCGCCGTCCTATTCGCCCGACGGCAGCCGCATCTGCTTCGAGTCCGATCGTGGCGGCCGGTCGCAGATCTACGTGATGAGTGCGGGCGGCGGACAGGCGCAGCGCATCTCCTTCTCCAAGGACGACACCAACGCCAGCTATTCGACGCCGGTGTGGTCGCCGAAGGGCGACTACATCGCCTTCACCCGGCAGGGCGGCGGGCAGTTCGCGATCGGCGTCATGAAGCCCGACGGCTCCGGCGAGCGGCTGCTCACCTCCGGCTTCCACAACGAAGGCCCGACCTTCTCGCCGAACGGCCGCGTGCTGATGTTCTTCCGCGATCCAGGCGGCAATGGCGGGCCGTCGCTGTACTCGGTCGATATCTCCGGCCGCAACGAATTGAAGGTGCCGACGCCGGGCTTTGCCTCGGACCCGGCATGGTCGCCGCTGTTGTCCTCGACCTCGGGCTGACCACGGCGCAGTTGAAACATCGCGCGTTCAGACGCGCGATGTTTTCGAAAAACCGCGCCGATTTTTTCCGAGTTCGCCGTGAACGGCAACACTTCCTTCACCTTGCGCCCGGCAAGGCTTGCCTACCTGATTGATATTTCAGCGGAAATCATTTCGCTATTGCCGAAAAACAACCCGACTTTAACGATGTTCCCTCAGAAAAGCTTCATCTCGACTGGGTAAGACTACGCGCCGAACAGGACGCGCGTACAAACCAAAATGCAGTTCGCAAGCCAGAGCGGAGAGCAGGGGCAGCCGCCGCCGGTCAATCCGGCGGCGCAGATCGATTCGCTCTTTGAAGCGCCGGGTCCGCTGCTGGCCGGTCTCATCTTCGTGTCGATCGGTGCTGCACTGACCGCGCTGAAGACGGGTGAGCCCCTGATTTGGGCGTGCGTGGCGCTGCTCGTCCTGGCCGGAACGGTGCGGGCGATCGATTTGCGTCGCTATCAGGGACGCAAGTCGAGCGTGACCGCCGAGGCGGCCAAACGCTGGCAGGCGCGGTATCAGATCGGCGCGAAGATCCAGGCCGCAGCGATCGGCATCTGGTGCGGCACCACGCTGCTCGCCACCGACGACGCGGTCGCGCACATGATTGCCCTGTCGGTCACGACAGGCATTGCGGCAGGGGGAGCGGGAAGGGCGTACGGGCGACCTTCGATCTTCCATCTGCAGGCGCTGCTCATCTTCGCCCCGGCGGTGTTGGCATTGGCGTGGCGCGGCACGCCCTACTACATCGCGATGGCCGTTGTGAGCGCGGCCTTCCTGCTGGCGATCATGCAGCTCTCGGTCAACTTGCACCGGATCTTCATGCGCGCCGTTGTGGCGCGCGAACGCGAAGCCGCACTTGCGGGCCAGTTCGATACCGCCCTCAACAACATGCCGCACGGCCTTTGCATGTTCCATCGCGACGGGCAGCTCGCGGTGATGAATCACCGCTTCGCGGCGATGATGAACCTGCCGGACCATCTGCCTCGGAGCGGTGCCAGCGCGCGCGACATCATCGCGGCGTGCGTGCAGGCCGGATCCGTCTCGATCGCGGACGGCGAGCATATCGTCGCCGGCATCGAAAGTTCGCGGGAGAAGGAGATCATCACCGCCGATGCGAACCTGGAGCGAAATCGGTCGCTGTGCTGGACCGTTCAGCCGATGGCGGACGGAGGGGCGGTGCTGCTGCTCGAGGACATCACCGAGCGGCGCAACGCCGAAGCCAAGATCAGCCATCTTGCGCGATACGACGACCTGACGGCGCTGCCGAACAGGGTCAATTTCCGCGACGAGATCGAGCATCTGCTGGCTGTCTCCCACGACGCGGCGCAGCTCTCGGCGCTGCTGTTCATCGACCTCGACCAGTTCAAGCAGGTCAACGACACGCTGGGCCATCCCTGCGGCGACCAGCTCCTGTGCGCCGTCGCCAACCGCCTGCGCGAGATGCTGCGCCCCGAGGATTTCGTCGCCCGGTTCGGCGGCGACGAGTTCGTCGTGTTCCAGCAGAACCTCACGGCGCCCGAGGACGCCGCGGCGCTCGCCCGCCGCGTCGTCGAGCGGTTGAGCGAGCGTTACCGCATCGACAATCATCTGGTCGAGATCGGCGCCAGCGTCGGCATCGCGCTGACCTCGCCGGAGGGCACCAGCGCCGACACGCTGCTCAAGAACGCCGACATGGCGCTGTACCGCGCCAAGGCCGACGGCCGCGGCACCTATTGTTTCTTCCGCGACGAGATGGCCGCGACCGTCGAGGCGCGCCGCATCCTCGAGCTCGACCTGCGCAAGGCGCTCGCCAACGAGGAGTTCGAGCTGTTTTTCCAGCCGCTGGTCAATCTGAGGTCCGGCAAGATCACCACCTGCGAAGCGCTGCTGCGCTGGAATCATCCGGTGCGCGGCACGGTCTCGCCGGTCGACATCATCCCGGTCGCCGAGGACATGGGCCTGATCGTCGATCTCGGCCGCTGGATCCTGCGCCGCGCCTGCATGGAATGCATGAAGTGGCCGGAAGGCGTCAGCGTCGCCGTCAATTTCTCGCCGCAACAATTCCACCAGCGCGACGTCCTGAGCGAAATCCGCTACGCGCTCGAAGTGTCGGGCCTGCCGGCGCATCGTCTTGAGATCGAGATCACCGAGTCCTCGCTGCTGCGCAACACCCAGCTCACCCACGACATCCTGTCGCAATTGCATGCGCTCGGCGTGCGCATCTCGCTCGACGATTTCGGCACCGGCTACTCCAGCCTCAGCTACCTGCACAATTTCCCGATGCAGAAGGTGAAGATCGATCGCTCCTTCCTCGAAGGCATCGATTCGGACCGGCCGCTGACGCTGCTGCGCGGTGTCGCGCGGCTGTCCGCCGACCTCGGCATGGCCGTCGTGGTCGAAGGCATCGAGACCAACGAGCAGCTCGAGCTGATCAGCGCCGACGGCACCGTGACCGAAGGGCAGGGCTACCTGTTCAGCCGGCCCGTACCGGCGGTGCGAATCCGGCAATTGCTCAACGCCTCGCATGGTCGTCGCGTGCCCGACGACCAGCTCGCCCTCGTGTCGTCGCGATAGGCCCGATCCCTTCCCGGCAGCTCCGCTCTCGCAATCGGCTCCCATCTGCACCGTAGTCTTGCGGGCTCGCAAAGGTTAACCCTAACGATTCTATAGCTTTGCAATTCGGTTAAGGAACCATTAAGGTCTGGCTACTCGTGGAAGTTGCTTGGAGTCAGAGGTTGCAGATGAAGTCCGGAGCCGAACCGAACACGGCGCTCCTTCCACGAGGCGCCGCGTTATTTGACCGCATCGATTATCGGCTCATCGAAACGCCCGAGGACAAGGACAGCCTGTATCTGATGCGCTACCGCGCCTATCTGCAGGCCGGTCTGATCGAGCCGTCACCCTCACTGCGCGTCAGCGATCGTTTCGACGAAACGCCCAACACCTGGAATTTCGGGGTCTATGTTGACGGAGAGCTTTGCAGCTCCGTCCGCATCCATCTGCTGACGTCGGAATGGCGGATGTCCTATACCACCGAGGTGTTCGGCGACATCCTGCATCCCCGCCTCGATCGCGGCGAGGTTTTTGTCGATCCGTGCCGGCTCGTTGCGGATCCCGACAAGCACCATCGCTTTCCCGAGCTGCCCTATTTGACCGTCCGCCTCGCCTTTGTCGCATGCGATCATTTCAACGCCGACACCGGCCTTGCCATGATCCGGACCGATCATCAGGCGTTCTACCGCCGCATCTTCCTGCACGAGACCATTTCGCCGGAGCCGCGGGGCTTTCCGGGCTGGCCCACCAAGAAGGCGGTCCTGATGGCGACCGACGTCCGGCGGCAGCGGGACAAGGTCTTGGCGCGCTTTCCGATCATGCGCTCCAGTGCGTTCGAGCGGCGCATGCTGTTTCAACGCAGCATCCCCCGCCAGACCGCCACGCGGCCAATTCTGCTCACCACGCCGCGGAGCCTGGATGTGGCCTCTCAAGCGCTCGGTTCGGTCTAGGCGGGCGCTTCCCGGTCAATTCGGCCCAAAATTCCAGCAAGTGCCGGCTCTTTTGCCGGCCGACGCGGCTTGCCTTCACCCTCGCGCCACATTTACAACCCATTAACCATGACGGTTGCTTTTCGCTGGTTGGGGGCATTTGACCGGCTGAGGCAAGGTTCCGTCAAGGTTGACGGAACGTTCGCTTAACCAACCCCCTGTAGACCGGACAGCAGTGGACTAACGTGAGCGTGGAGGCTCCGGAATGAGACATCCTATGCGTATCCTCCAGGGATTGAAGCTGGCCGCGGTGCTCGCCGTCGCGCTGTCGATGGGCGCCTGCGCCAACAAGAATGCCGCGACGGATGCGATGGCCAATGCGGCGACGCCCGGCAGCCAGCAGGACTTCGTCGTCAACGTCGGCGACCGCGTGTTCTTCGAAAGCGACCAGACCGATCTGACCCCGCAGGCGATCGTGACCCTGGAGAAGCAGGCGCAGTGGCTGCAGACCTATCCGCGCTACTCCTTCACCATCGAAGGTCATGCCGACGAGCGCGGCACCCGCGAATACAACATCGCGCTCGGCGCCCGCCGTGCCCAGTCGGTGCGTTCGTTCCTCGCCTCGCGCGGCATCGACCCGAACCGCATGCGCACGATCTCCTACGGCAAGGAACGGCCGGTCGCCGTCTGTAACGACATCTCCTGCTGGTCGCAGAACCGCCGCGCCGTCACTGTCCTGAACGCCAGCTCCTGACGATCGGTCAGGTCCCCAGCGATCAGTCAGGCCCCGTTCAGCTTTGCAATTGGATGATGCCGGCGCCCTCTTGGGCGCCGGTTTCGTTTCAGCATTCTGTGACTGAAAACCCCTTGGTATCAGTCACATTTTTGGCGTACTCCACTTCAATGTGTGGCGCGTCGAGGGTTCCGTCGCAGGCCATTTCGCTTTCGTCGTCAGGGCAAGATGTCATCCAGATTTAAGGCTTTTACCGGTACCGCGGCGACCGCCGCGCTGCTGGCTTTGTGCTCGCCCGCGCTTGCGCAATCGGTCTACGGGCAGTCGGATGATGCCGACCCGGAGATGCGGATCGAGCGGCTGGAGAACCGGCTGCGCCAGCTCACCGGCCAGAACGAGGAGCTGCAATATCGCAACCGCCAGCTCGAAGAGCGCCTGCGGGCGCTCGAGGGCGGCGCGCAAGGGGGGCCCGGGCAGGCACCCAACGTCGCGGCGATGCCGCCCGCGCAGATCGCACCGAGCCAGATTGCACCGGGGCAGGTCGCGCCCGGATATCGCCAGCCGCCGCAACAGCAGGCCGCGCAGCCGAGCCAGGTCGCGCCGCCGAACTACGAGCAGCCGCAGATCGCCGCGCCCGCGCCGATCGTTCAGGAGCAGCCGGCGCCCGGCGCACCCGGCACGCGCCGCCGCGGCGATGCCTTCGACCCGAGCCAGAACCCGAATGCGCCCGGTGCGCCGCGTGCGCTCGGCGGCGGACAGCAGCCGATGCCGGCGGTCACGCCTGGCGGCGGCCGCAATGCGGGCGAGCCGCTCGATCTCGCCAACACCAGCCCGCGCTACCAACAAGGTGTGCCGCCGGCCGCGCAGCCCGGCTATCCGCCGGCACAATCGGGTTATCCCGCACCGGCCGGCGGCGCTGCTTTGGCCACCCTGCCGCCGTCGGCGACGCCCCGCGATGAGTTCGACCTCGGCATCGGCTACATGCAGCGCAAGGACTACGCGCTGGCCGAGCAGACCATGAAGAACTTCACGCAGAAATTTCCGAGCGACCCGCTGGTCGGCGACGCGCAATACTGGCTCGGCGAGAGCTATTTCCAGCGCCAGCAATATCGCGATTCCGCCGAAGCGTTCCTCGCCGTCACCACCAAATACGAGAAATCCGCCAAGGCGCCGGATGCGCTGCTGCGGCTCGGCCAGTCGCTCGCCGCGCTGAAGGAGAAGGAGGCCGCCTGCGCCGCCTTCGGCGAGATCGGCCGCAAATATCCGCGCGCCTCCGCCGGCGTCAAGGCCACCGTCGATCGCGAGCAGAAGCGGGTGAAGTGCTGATCCGCTGACAAAGCGGATGGCGTTGCGCTAAACATTCGGTCCATCCGCGGATGATTGCAGCGTCATGTCAGACGACGACGATTCACCGATCTCGGCGCGCGAAGCGAGGCGGCTCTTCGCGGGCCTGAGAGATGCCCCGGCGCTGGTGCTCGCGGTCTCCGGCGGGCCCGACTCGGTTGCCCTGATGTGGCTTGCAGCGCGCTGGCAGCGCAGCCTCGCGCGAGGCCCGCAACTCACGGTCGTCACCATTGATCACGGCCTGCGCCCGGAGGCCGCCCGCGAGGCGCGCGAGGTCAAGCGGCTCGCCGCGGCGCTCGGATTGCCGCACCGGACCCTGCGCTGGCGCGGTGAAAAGCCGAAGGCGGGGCTGCCTGCCGCCGCGCGCGAGGCCCGCTATCGCCTGCTCGCAAAGGCCGCGCGTGCCGCCGGCGCGAGCCATGTCCTGACGGCCCACACCCGCGACGATCAGGCCGAGACCCTGTTGATGCGCCTGTTCCGCGGCAGCGGACTTGCCGGGCTCTCGGCCATGACTCCATTCATCGAGCGCGACGGAATCGTGCTGGCGCGTCCGTTGCTCGACGTTCCGAAATCGCAGCTGATCGCGACCTTGCGGCGGGCGAGGATCGGCTTTGCCGAGGATCCCACCAACCGGGACACCGCCTTCACACGGCCGCGGCTGCGCGCGCTGCTGCCGCTCCTCGCGGCCGAGGGCGGCGACGCCAGAAATCTGGCGCGGCTCGCGGCAAGGCTGGCGCGGGCCAATGCGGCGGTCGAGGTGCTCGCCGACGGCGCCGAGCGCTTCCTCCGCCTGCGGGATCGCGGCGATGCGCCGCAGGCGGGCGCCAGGAGCTTCGAGGCCTCGACCTTTGCCGCCCTGCCGGAGGAGGTGCGGCTGCGGCTCCTGCTGCGAGCCATCAACGCGCTCGGCCATGAAGGGCCGGCGGAACTCGGCAAGGTCGAAACCCTGATGTCGGTGCTTGATCGGGCGATCGCCGGCCCCGGTGCAGCCGCAAATGGCCGGCCGGTTCTGAAGCAGACCCTCGCGGGAGCCTTGATCAGCCTCGCCGGCGGGCGTATCCAGATCGCGCCGGCGCCGGCCCGGCGGCGCAAGGGCAGTGAGCGCGAAAAGAGCGGATCATGACACCGGTCAATTCGCGGCCGTACCGTCAGGCCACCTTAACCAGGCAGGAAAAACCCGGGTTCGGACGCCATGATTTCAGCGGGAATCGCGCTAAGATGGGATAAATAGTCCCATCTCGTTCCCTTGGCAGCGACCGGGGCGGCACCTAAATTGTATGCGTCTAACGATGAGGATTCCTTGGGATTTCCTCGCATTGACGGAATGTAACGACCCAAGGATCAGGGCCGCGATCCGCGCGACCACGAAGGAAGATCGATGAACGCCAATCTGCGCAATTTCGCCCTCTGGGTCATCATTGTCTTGCTGCTGTTGGCGTTGTTCACGCTGTTCCAGAATCCGGGGCAGCGGACCTCCTCGCAGGACATCGCCTTCTCCCAGCTCCTGAGCGAAGTTGACCGCGGCAATGTGCGCGACGTCGTGATCCAGGGGCCGGACATCCACGGCACCTTCACCAACGGCTCCAGCTTCCAGACTTACGCGCCGAACGACCCGACGCTGGTGAAGCGCCTCTATGACAGCAAGGTGCAGATCACCGCGAAGCCGCCCGGCGACAACGTGCCGTGGTTCGTCTCGCTGCTGGTCTCCTGGCTGCCCTTCATCGCGCTGATCGGCGTCTGGATCTTCCTGTCGCGGCAGATGCAGGGCGGCGCCGGCAAGGCGATGGGCTTCGGCAAGTCGCGTGCGAAGATGCTGACGGAGGCCCATGGCCGCGTCACCTTCGAGGACGTCGCCGGCGTCGACGAGGCCAAGCAGGACCTGCAGGAGATCGTCGAGTTCCTGCGCGACCCCGGCAAATTCCAGCGCCTCGGCGGCCGCATTCCGCGCGGCGTGCTGCTGGTCGGCCCTCCCGGCACCGGTAAGACCCTGATCGCGCGCGCGGTCGCGGGCGAAGCCAACGTGCCGTTCTTCACCATCTCCGGTTCCGACTTCGTCGAGATGTTCGTCGGCGTCGGCGCGAGCCGCGTCCGCGACATGTTCGAGCAGGCCAAGAAGAATGCGCCCTGCATCATCTTCATCGACGAAATCGACGCCGTCGGTCGTCACCGTGGCGCCGGTCTCGGCGGCGGCAATGACGAGCGCGAGCAGACGCTGAACCAGCTGCTGGTCGAGATGGACGGCTTCGAGGCCAACGAGGGCGTGATCCTGATCGCCGCCACCAACCGTCCCGACGTGCTCGATCCCGCGCTCTTGCGTCCGGGCCGCTTCGACCGCCAGGTCGTGGTGCCGAACCCCGACGTCGTCGGCCGCGAGCAGATCCTGAAGGTGCATGTTCGCAAAGTTCCGCTGGCGCCCGATATCAATCTCAAGACCATCGCGCGCGGCACCCCGGGCTTCTCCGGCGCCGACCTGATGAACCTCGTCAACGAGGCCGCTTTGACCGCCGCCCGCCGCAACAAGCGCATGGTGACGCAGGCCGAGTTCGAGGAGGCCAAGGACAAGGTGATGATGGGCGCCGAGCGCAAGTCGCTCGTCATGACCGAGGAAGAGAAGTTGCTCACGGCCTACCACGAGGGCGGCCACGCCATCGTCGGCCTCAACGTGCCCGCGACCGATCCGATCCACAAGGCGACCATCATCCCGCGTGGCCGTGCGCTCGGCATGGTCATGCAGCTGCCCGAGCGCGACAAGCTGTCGATGTCGCTGGAGCAGATGACCTCGCGCCTCGCCATCATGATGGGCGGCCGCGTCGCCGAAGAGCTGATCTTCGGCCGCGAGAAGGTGACCTCGGGCGCGGCCTCCGACATCGAGCAGGCCACCCGGCTTGCCCGCATGATGGTGACGCGCTGGGGCCTGTCGGAAGAGCTCGGCACCGTCTCCTATGGCGAGAACCAGGACGAGGTCTTCCTCGGCATGTCGGTGTCGCGTACGCAGAACGCCTCCGAAGCCACCGTCCAGAAGATCGATTCCGAGATCAAGCGCCTGGTCGAGGAAGGCTACAAGGAGGCGACCCGCATCCTCACCGAGAAGCGCGCCGATCTCGAGACGCTGGCCAAGGGCCTGCTCGAATTCGAGACGCTGACCGGCGACGAGATCGTCGACCTGCTGAAGGGCAAGAAGCCGAACCGCGAGTCGGTGCTCGAGCCGACCACCCCGCGCGCCTCCGCCGTGCCCCCGGCCGGCAAGCCGCGCCCGCGTCCCGATCCGGATCCCGGCCTCGAGCCGCAGCCGCAGGCGTAATTCCAAGCGGCAGCTGAGAATCAAAAAACGCGGCGGAAACGCCGCGTTTTTTTTGTTGTCCGAGCGCGCCTTCGCGAGCTGGCATTGCGCTGGCCCCTCCCGTGGGCCGTTTTGCCACAGCCATCGGGCTGGATCGGTTGCGGTGGGTCAAGAAGGAGCATCTCGACGGCGTTAGGTTCCGACTCGTCAAAGGAGGCACACATGGGTTTCAAGGATGTTCTGTTGACCCTGGCGAGCTATCCGGAGCCGACGCCGGTTTCGGTGATCGACGATGCCGTCTCGGTGGCCGCCGCCCTGGGTGCGCACCTCGCAGCCATTTCCTGCGAGGTCCATGCGGAGGTGCGCGCAAGCCTGCTCGGGGATGTCATCCTGGACATACCCGCGCTTGTTGCGCGCGAGGCCGCCAAGAGCCGCGAGAATGCGAAAGCCCTGCTTGCCGCATTCGAAGCCTCCGCCGACAAATCCGGCGTCCGGCATGAGACCATCTTCGAGCAATGTGCAACCGCCAGCGAGGCCGCACTGCTGGTTGACTATGCAAGGCTTCGCGATCTCACGATCATGGCGGTGCCGGACTTCCATGGTCTGGGGTACGCCGAGGAGGTGATCTTCGAATCCGGCAGGCCGACGCTGATCCTTCCCACCGGCCCGCGGTCGCGTCCGTTGCGGCTCGATGCCATCTGCGTCGCTTGGGACTTCAGCCGCACCGCTGCGCGAGCGGTTTCCGACGCACTTCCTTTGCTCGAAAGCGCAAGAAGCGTGCGCGTCGTGACTGTCACCAATGAAAAGCCCCTGGATTCCAGACATTCCGGCCGAGAGCTTGCGAAGAACCTCGCTCGTCATGGCATCGAGGTCGTGTGTGACGAGATCGATGCCGACGGCAAGCCGATCGACGATGTCCTCACATCTTACGTGTTGTCCCACGGCATCGACGTCCTCGTGATGGGCGCGTACGGAACGCCGAGGTGGCGGGAATTCGTGCTCGGCGGCGCGACCAGGGGCCTGCTGTCCAAGCCGCCGATCCCGATCCTGTTTTCGCATTGACGCTTGGTGATGCAGGCGGTGGCGCCGCTCGGGTCTACGAAACTGGTCAGATCGCTGACGCTCACGCACGCGGTCCTCTATGGGCTCGGCGTGACGATCGGCGCCGGAATCTACGTCCTGGTGGGCGCGGCCGCTGCCCGGAGCGGAATGCATGCACCTCTGGCGTTCCTCGCTGCCGCGGTCGTGATGGGCGTGACGGCCGGGAGCTTTGCCGAACTGGGCACGCGACTGCCGGTCGCGGCGAGCGAGGCCGCCTATGTCCAGGCCGCGTTTCATCGAAAATGGCTCAGCGGTGTCACAGGGCTGCTCGTGGTGGCTGCAGCGACGATTTCGGGCGCGACCATCACCGTGGGGAGCGCCGGCTACATCAGCGTGTTCCTGCCGCTGCCTGCCAGCTGGATCATCGCCGGCGTCGTGCTCGCGATGGGAGCGATCGCCTGCCTGTCCGCGGTTCAGTCCATCAGCTTCGCCGGCTTGATGACGGTCGTGGAGATTGGAGGATTGGTCCTCATTGTCGGAGCCGGGTTGTTTGAGGGCGACGCCCTGGTCTCCCGGCTGCCCGAACTGTTGGCTCCCCTGAACGATAAAGCGGCGTGGACCGGGATCGCACAGACGTCGCTGCTCGCCGTGTTTGCGTTCATCGGGTTCGAGCACCTCGTGAACATCTCCGAGGAAATGAAGAATCCGTCCCAAACGCTGCCTTGGGCGCTCTTCATCACCCTCGGCGTGACGGCGCTCCTCTACATGATCGTCGTCTGGGTTGCGGTGGTCGCGGTGCCCCCGGCCGAGCTCGCGCACGCCTCGGCGCCGCTAGCACTTGTCTTTCAGCGGTTGACCGGTCTTCCCCTCTCGGTATTGAGCGTCATCGCGATAGTTGCGACGGTCAACGGGATCATCGTTCACATGCTGATGATCGGACGTGTGCTGTACGGGCTTGCGGACCAAGGCAGCCTTCCGGCCTTTCTGGCCCGGGTGAACGCCAGAACCGGCGCGCCGGTGGTTGCAACCCTCTTCGGAGTGGGCGCCATCCTGCTCCTCGCCCTCGGCGTTCCCTTGACCGGCCTGGCCGAATGGACCTCACGCTTGACGCTCGGGATCTTCGTCCTGGTCAACCTGGCGCTTCTTCGCATCAAGACGAGAGAATCCAAGCCTCCCGCCGGCGTGTTCTTCGTGCCCATTTGGGTGCCGGTCGCAGGACTGTTCACAAGCGCCGCATTGCTCCTGATCGATCTCGTGGGATAGCGCCCGCTCGCGCTTCCGCACGCGCGATCGGCGAAACATTAAAGAACACCTTAACAATTAAGGCCTAGCTTGGCCCGCCATGACTGATCAGGTCGTCTCCAGCGCGGCTCAACCGCTTTCGGCGCGTGCAGTGCTCCCTTGGGCTGTGGGGCTCGCCGTCTACGCTGTGTTGCTGGCCGTCGGCCCGAAGCTGCTCGGAGATCCCGACAGCTATTCTCACGTCGAGCTCGGGCGCTGGATCCTGGCGCATGGGACCCTGCCGACGAGTGATCCATTTTCGTTTTCGAAGCATGGCGCACCCTGGATCACGTTCGAATGGCTGTCGGAAGTCGTCTATGCCGGAGCCTACGTCCTGTCCGGCTGGCCCGGCGTCGTCGTCGTCGCGGCAGCGGCGATCGCACTCGCCTTTGGTCTGCTCACATACTTCCTGCTGCGCGAGCTGTCGCCGACCCAGACGCTGGTCATGGTGATCGCGGCCGTCATCCTGACGGCGCCGCACATGCTGGCGCGGCCACACGTGCTCGTAATGCCCATCATGGTGATCTGGGCGGCTGCCCTGGTGCGTTGCATGGATCATGGCAGGCCGCCACCATACTGGGCCCTGCCGCTGCTGGTCGTGTGGGGCAATCTGCACGGCAGCGGAGTGTTGGCGCTTGGCTTGATTGGACCCGTGGTGCTCGAGGCGCTGCTGCGTGAGGAGCGAAGCCAATGGCCACGCGTGCTGCTGCGCTGGGCGCCATTCACACTGCTTGCCGTCGCCGCATCCTGCCTAACGCCGCATGGGCCAGAACCGCTGCTGATGCCCATCACGACACTCGGCCTCGGTCCCGCGCTCGCCTGGATCGCAGAATGGCGGCCGCAGGATTTCAGTCGCATCGGCGGCTTCGAGCTGCTGTTGCTGGGGGGCATCTTCGCGCTCTCGCGCGGCGTCACGCTGCCGGTCGTGCGGACCCTGGTGGTGATCGGCTTGCTCCATTTCGCGCTGGCGCAGATGCGCAATGCGGATCTGCTGGCCATGCTGGCGCCGCTCTACCTCGCGGCCCCGCTGGCCCGGAGGTTCGGCGGGCCGAGCGGGAACGAGACCGACGGCTCTTCGCGCGGCTTGAACCTGGCGGCATTCGGCATCTTGGCCGCGCTGAGTGGATTGGCGCTGGCGCGCGACATCCGGCCGGCCGCCGTCATCACCCCCGAGGCGGCCGTCGCCCGTGCCGACCTCGCCAAGGCGGGGCCGCTGCTCAACGATTATTCCTTCGGCGGCTATTTGGTCTTTGCCGGCATTCCCACCTTCATCGACGGCCGCGCGGAACTGTTCGGCGGACCGTTCATCGAACGCTACAATCGTGCCCTGGCGCTGATTGACCTCGGAGATTTTCTCAAGCTGCTCGACGACTACAAGATCAACGCGACGCTGCTTGCACCGAATACGCCCGCCACAGCGATGCTTGACCGGTTGCCGCACTGGCAGCGCGTGTACAGCGACGATGTGGCGGTCGTCCACAAGCGCCGGCAGATGCAGTAAAGCCAGCTCGGCAGCAGCATCGAAGACGAGGTGTTGGCCTCACGTCCGAGATGATTGCGGCGGATCACTCGTTGATTGCGTGCTTGGCGGGTACGGTTGCCGCCTCGTTGCGATCGAAGCCGGCTCGCTTCTGGACCACGTACAGTGGACGGCGCTTCACTTCGGCATGGATGCGGCCGACGTAAAGGCCCACGATCCCCGTCATCAGCATGTTCATTCCACACAATAGCGAGAGCAGGACGATGGTCGAGGACCAGCCGGTCACGAGATGAGCGTCGTTGCTCAGCCACATCACGACGACCCAGCCGCCGTAGAGCAGTGCGAATGCCGAGACGGTCAATCCGCACCAGATCGCCAGGCGCAAGGGCAGATCGGAAAAGCCGAGCGCGGCGTTCATCGCGAGTCGGATCATCTTGAACAGGGGGTACTTGGTCTCGCCCGCGGCGCGCTCGAGACGATGGAAGGTGACCTCGGCCTGGCGGAAGCCGAGCCACGCGATCATACCGCGTACGAAGCGATCCTGCTCCGGCATCTGCCTGAGCGCGTCCAGCACCTTGCGATCGATCAGGCGGAAGTCGCCGACGTCGGCGGGGATGCCGACGGAGGACATCTTGCCGAGCAGCCGGTAGAACAGGTGTGCGGTCGCGCGCTTGAATCGGCTTTCGCCCTCGCGCGACAGGCGGCGGGCGTGGACGACGTCATTGCCTTCGTGCCATTTTGCGATCAATTGCTCGATCACTTCGGGCGGATCCTGCAAATCGGCGTCCATGACGATGATCGCCTCACCCTGCGCGGCGTCCATGCCGGCGGTGATGGCGACTTGATGGCCGAAATTCCGCGACAGGCCGATATAGCGAAAGCGGGCGTCGCGCGCGGCGAGTGCCTGTAGCACGATCGAGCTGGAATCGCTGCTGCCGTCGTCGACGAAAATCGCCTCTGCCGGCCCGTCGAGCCGGGACAGCAGGAAGTCCAGCCGGCGCAATAAAATCGGCAGGACGGCTTCCTCGTTGAAGACGGGAATGACGAGGCTGTAGCGGATCGGTCCGGAATTGGCCGCCATGCGAAGGAGTCCAGCTGGGTTGCAGGGGCGGAAGTCTATGGGCAGGTGGTTAAGGTCGCCTTTCTCAGGACTTGCGCTCAGGACTTGCGCCGAATCCTGTAGAGGACGAACCGATCCGAGGTCTGCAATAGTTCCAGCAGATCCGGCAGCGGGTTTGCGGCCCGCGGTCCCAGCACATAGAGATAGTCGAAATCCCGGTACCAGGTGCGGACAAAGCGCGGCGAGTCCGCCGGCGGGCGGCCCGCTGCGATCGCGGTGAGCAGGCCTGAGGACACCAGTCCGCCATCCGGAGTGGCAAGATGGCGCACGGCCTCGGCGGCCCGAACAGGCTGCTTGCCCGCCTCCGTGAAGAGATTGGGCACGAACGCGTTGGCATAGTGCACCGCCAGCGTTGGCGCATAATACATCGGATACGCGGTGAGATCGGCGAAGGGCGGGTCGCCAGCTTCGTCCGCATTGCCGACGAGGACGCGCGAGCCACGTTCGACCTTGCGGAACGACTCGACAATGGCCGCGTAGTCAGTGCGGTAGGGCAGCCATACCGTGAACACAACGGCGAGATTGATCAGCGTGATGCCGCTGATCGCAGCGAGTGCAGCCATCCGCCAAGCCCGGCTTGGCAGCGACAGCGAGCAGAACGCCGGCAGGATCAGCGCCGCAGCAGGAAACACGCGGAGGTCGGCGAAAGAGGTCCCGAACAGTCTCGAGGGAATGGCCACGTACAGGAGCGCAAGACCGAGCGCGATCCAAATCCCGGCCGGCTCGAGCCTGAGCAAGCCGCGCCTTGCGGCGAACAGCAACGCGGTCATGAGGGTCAGCCCGGTCACCGCCGCGACCGTCAGATTGTAGCCGTTCATGATGCGGAGCGGCCAGACCGGCTTGAATGCGAGGAACCAATCATTGCCTTGGCTTCCGATCGCGCCTGCCGTGACATGCATGATCGCAAGCAGCGCAAGCGCCGGTAGGGCCAGCGCGCCAAGCCGCGCGGCCGCGACGGGATACGCGACCCGCCCTTGGCGGATGCGAGACAGCTCGAAAAGGCCGAGCGTTGCGCCATAGATGCCGAGCGAAAAGAAATGCGCCACATAGAGCGCGGCGACGAAGATCAGATTGGCCATGAAGCGCAGCGGCCAGGGGCCTTCCGCCAGCACCAGATAGATGGCGATGCCCCAGAGCGCGAGGCCGAGCCCGAACTCGAAGTTCACGAAACCCCAGCTGAACGGCAGGCAATAGAGGAAAGCGAGCGCGGCGAAACCGGCGAGATGGATGCGTCCCTTCCTGACCCATTCGAGCAGAAGCGCACCGGTGACGATCAGGACCTGGCTCAGCAACAGAAACAGCCGCGTCGCGTTCTCGACGCTCATCAGCCGCGCCAGCTGCGGGACCAGCAGGTCCATTCCGAGGTTGGGATAGAAGGCCCACCTCACCTCGTAATACGGATTTGCACCCGCGGTGCCGTTCTGGCTCAGAACAGACATGCGGGCGAGGTGATTGGGATAATCGACCATCGCCGGAATGGGCGTCAGTAGCACCGGAACAAACGAGACCACAGCCAGCATCGCAAGCACGATCATCGCCACGGCTCGGTCCGGGTCGGGACGCGCCGGATCTGTCAGGGTCGGCTTGCTGGAAGGAACCATCTGATGAAGTCGCTGAGGCCGAAGACGCGCGCTGGAGCGGGTCCTCACTTCGGAGGCGCCGCGGTCGCGCCGTCTGCGCCGTCGCGCACGTGGATCACGGCGATGTCGTCCGCATAGATCCGCTTCCAGCCCTTGAGCTGGTCGAGGATCTGCGCGCCCGGCGCATCCGCGCCCAGCAGCGTCGCGTCGATCTTGTGCTGGTCGAGCAGGCGTGGCAGCAGCTCGGGCTTCTTGCCCTCGGTCGCCCTGAAGAAGTCCATGATGAATTTCTCGCCGTAGAGCTCGGCGCGGCCGTCGACGAACACGGGGATGTCGCGCGAGATCAGATAGCCGCCGAACTGGTAGGCGTTGAAGACGCGCTGCACCTTGCGCTGCTCGAGCAGGTCGACCGCCGCAACCGGCGTCTGCGTCATGGTGAAGGTGAAGCGGTGCTGCCCCAGATAGAGCGAGGTCGAGGTCCAGCTTGCCGCCACGATCATCAGCGCGCCGAGCGCTGTAACATAGCGGGACGGCCAGCTTTCGGCCGCGGCGGCCGCGGGCTGTGGCTGCGGGAACATCTCGCCGAGCGGCTTGGCCAGCACCAGCGGCACCAGGAATGCAAATGCGTCGATGCTCCTGACGTGGCTCAGCGCGCTCCAGGTCAGGAACAGGATCAGGAAGATCCGTGGCGCCGACAGCACCAGGCCGCGATAATAACCGAACGCGATCAGGGCGAGCAGGGCGCCTTCGAACGGGGTGAACGTGGCGAAGTTCGCCGGCATCCATTCGACGATCAGTGTCAGCAACTCGCCGAGGCTGAGGATGTTGGTCGCGCCCTGCAGCGTTCGCCAGCCGTACGGCGTGCAGCAGCTCGCGATCAGCGCCCCGATTCCGAACAGCACCCAGCGCATGAACAGGGCAAGCCGCCTTCCCTTCTCGGCATGCTCGACCGCTTCGAGCGAGATCGGGCCGATCAGCGCGAGCCCGAGCACGAAGCCTCCGTGCAGGTTCGCCCACAGCGCCATCAGCGGCAGCCAGGTCCAGGACGGCGCGCTCCTGCGGCTCGCAGCCGCCATCAGCAAGCCGACCCACGCCACCATCACCGGCAGCGCCAGAATATGCGGCCGCGCCAGCACGTGATGGATCGACAGCAGCAGCGCCAGCATCGCGAACAGCACCGCGCGCGGGGCTCCGATATGCGCCTCGAGCAGATGGACGAAGATCGCGACGGTGAGCGCGACGGCGGCCGCGGTGAGGATGACGGGACCTGCCCAGCCCCAGTGCGCATGCGAGAAGGCGAACGCGACCTGCGACAGCCAGGACGTCGAGATCCACGGCGCGCCCGTCCGCGTGAAGGAATAGAAGTCGATCATGGGCATGGCACGGTGATCGAGGATCCATTGCCCGATCTTGATCTGCCAGAACGAGTCGGAATCCTGAAGCAGCGTGTCGCCCAGGAACAGGAAAAACAGATAGGTGCCGGCGCCGACGCACAACGGCACCAGGGCACGCGCGCGACCCTGCACCGCGATGCTGTTGGCGAAGGAAAGGGACATGCCGTCTCGTCGTCCTGGTTGTTCTTGCCGGCCCGAGCGGGCGGCATTGGACCACGCCGGTCATAACTTCGGGTAAACCGGCCGCGCCAGGCCGGCGTCAGATGCTTACAATTTAACGGATTGTTTCGAACTTGGATTTACCATGGGCCGATACACGCAATCCGCTCGGTGTTTACGCAGCCGAATTAACTGCGGTGCAATTCTTTGCCTCTACGTTCCGTTGCCATGGTCGGGCGGCGCTGGGAAGCCGAAGAGACCAGATCAGTTGTAGCCTCGTGTACTCATTTGGAGCACTCTATGAAGAACCTCGTTGCGCGTTTCATGAAGGATGAATCCGGCGCCACCGCCATTGAATACGGCCTGATCGCTGCCGGCATCGCGCTGGCGATCATCACCGTCGTCAACAACCTCGGCACCACGCTGAACGCCAAGTTCAGCTCGATCTCGACCAGCCTCAAGTAAGGCCGGACGACCTGCGGAATAGCGAGGAGCCCCGTCATCGACGGGGCTTCTTTGCTTTGCCCGGGAATTCGGCGCGGGGCGTTGGACGATCGAGCTTAAGCCTCCTTCAAGTCACTCGGGTGTATGGCTTGGGTGCTCTAAAGCATGATCCGGAAAAGTGCGAAGCGGTTCTCCGGAAAGATCATGCGTCAACAACAATCTGAAGCGCGAGGACGACTTGTCCACATCGCATCGCGCTTTAGCTCACCGTACTGCGTAAGGAAGCCGCATGGCCGAAGCCTCCTCCGTTCCGCCTGCAATCGGCCTTCGCGGTGAGGTCCCTGCGATCCTCGTCAACATCTCCTTCGTGCTGGCGATCGTCACGCTGGCGTATTTTCCGACGGCCTATCTCGCCCATCTCTGGATCTTTGACGCCGACGGGCGCGGCATCCCCACGGACTTCGTCAACGTCTGGGCGGCCGGACGACTGGCGCTCGAAGGCCATCCCGCGCAGGCCTGGGATTGGGACATTCAGAAGCAGGTCGAGCTTGCGCTGCTCAAGCAGGATTTCGTCGGCCATTTCGCCTGGCACTATCCGCCGCCCTTCCTGTTCGTCGCATCCTTCCTGGCGCAATTTCCCTATACGGTGGCGTTCATCGGCTGGGCCGCGTTCAGCATGGTACCGTATCTTGCCGTGATGCGCGCGATCATCGGACGCAATGCGGGCCTGGTGATTGCGGTTGGATTTCCGGCCGTCTTCCTCAACATCCTGGTCGGGCAGAACGGTTTCCTCACGGCTTCGCTGATCGGCGGCATGCTCTATTGGCTGCCGACGCGGCCGGTGCTGGCCGGCATCTGTCTCGGCCTTCTCAGCTACAAGCCGCAATATGGATTGTTGTTTCCGCTGGTGCTGCTCGCCGCCGCCGAATGGACCGTGCTGTTCAGCGCCGGGATCGTCACCGTTGCGATCGCTGCACTATCCTGGCTCGCCTTCGGCACCGAAAGCTGGCAGGCGTTCTTCCACTGGATTCCGATGTTCTCCCAGGCCTTCCTGACCGAGGGCCGGGCGCCCTGGTTCAAGATGCAGAGCATCTTCGCGCTGGTGCGCTATCTCGGCGGCACCGAGCAGCTCGCATGGATCTTCCAGTGGGTGTTGACCGCTTCTGTGGCCGTGGCGCTGGTCGTGGTGTGGCGGAGCCGGCTGCCCTACGCCCTCAAGGCAGCGATGCTCGCGACCGCGGCGCTGCTGACGACGCCTTATCTCTTCATGTACGATCTGGTCGTGCTGGGCATCGCGGTGGCCTTCCTCATCCGCGCCGGGCTCGACGAAGGTTTCGCACGCCACGAGGTGATGGCGCTGGCGCTCGTCTTCGCGTTGCTTGCGAGCTTCCTGTTTCTCGGGCAACCGGTCGGCTTCCCGGCGATCCTGATTGTGTTCTGGCTGGTCCTCGGCCGCTGCGCAGCCTGGCGGAGGGCCGAGGCCGCATCGGCGCAGCTCGCTCTCACACGAACGAGCTGAGAAGCGCGGTCGGGCACAGGGTCGGGTGAGACGCCGGGGGTGTGAGGCGTTCGGGTCAGCGCATAGATGGCTGTTGCACCACATCAGTGACGGTCGTTGCAACCATGGTGCAATGTCCGGTATCCCGCGGACAGCTGGTATGGCGGCGAGCCGTTCATCCGCTTTGGGCCATCCGACCACTCGCCCTCGCATCACAGATTTTTCAGCAAGCGCTGATGGAGCGTTGCGGCATTGGGCTGCCGAGCGACCCAGTCCAGGTTACGTTCGCCGTCGATCTTCACCCAGAACGTACGCGTAGGCGCATCGGTCCCATCAAGCGAGTTGAAAGTACAGGAGGCCCTTTCTCGAACGATGGCACCGGTGGAGTCCTGCGCTTGGTAGTCGATCAGCGCCACATACTGAACCGGCGGGTGGCGCGCAGCTCCTATCATGGATCTTCTGGTTGACTCCGATACGGCGCGCTCAGGCTCGGCGAAAAATTCGTCCCACGTGATCGTTCTTCTGGAGTCGTCCAGCGCAATCCGTTGATAGGTGGAAGGAGCCGCCAGCCGCTCCTGAATTGCCTTTTCGCAGATCTGGACAAATTGAGAGGTGAACAGCGGAGAGTCGCGGACATGAGCATAACCGAGAACGGCGACGCCGAGAACCAGGAACGCTGCGATGGCACGCTTGACCTTCATCAGTGGCTCTTACCGGCCTTTGCCAGCTTGGTTTTGAACGGTGGACAGCAGGATGCACATTCTCAATCAAGCATTTGCTGGCGCTGAAAGACAAAGGTCATACATGTAGGAAATGTCGCCTCAAGCTAGAGCCGGCAACGTCACTGACGAGGCCTGCTTTGATTTGTCATTGGACAACCGCCACAGGAGACGAGCGGCGAACAAGGGGAGGATCAGTAAAGCAATCGGTATTTGCGCGAAGCCGAATGGAAACATCAGAATAGGCAACATCCAGAACGCAAGCGAAAGAATTTGATCGGTGAACGTTTCATTTCCGCGCTGACGCAGGAGCGCGACAATCCATCCGAATACGACCATGTCGTAGTTCATGATCCAGGGTGAAAACAAGAAGGTAGCGGTAACGAAGAGCGCAAGCGAGAGGACCGGATCGCGCTTGCGCCAGAACGTCCAAACCACCGCACCGACGGCGCATGCCGACGCCGCTCCTTGCACCACCCAGGCGAGATCAGCCGGAAGCCCCGCTAGGCGCGCGTTGATCAAGGCTGAGGCGACGATCGGCCAGCCCATGATACCTGCCACATCGAGCAGTTCGTTCTGTTGCGGCAAAACCTTATGCCAATACGCTGTCCAGATTTCTGGCCCAAACCATGCTGCAGTCGCGGCGACAAGAAACACCGTCGTGACGACGGCTGAACCAATGACTCGCCAGTGCCCACCCAGCACCAGCACGATCGGAAGCAGGAGTCCGAGTTGCGGCTTGATGGTCAGGATACCAAACAAAATTCCAGCGAGTATCGGCCGTCGCTCGAGGTTTGCCAGACCGCCGATCAAGAGCGCGGCGGTCAAGAAACCATTTTGACCGAGGAATACGTTAACCGTGACGGCAGGTGCGACGGCCAGAAACACCCAGTATTTTCGTTCGACACCACACGATGTTGCCGTCCAAACATACAGGGCGAGCCCGGCGACGCACCACGAAATGTACGACGGCAGAAAACCAAGCGAGCCAAGGGGCCAAATGAAGAACAGCAGATGCGGCGGATATGACCAATACAGAGGTGCCAAATCGGGAATGCCGGTCACCTTCGCTATTGCAGCCATGTAGACGCCGGAATCAAACCAGTCAGCAGGGCCGCCGGAAAAAGCCGATCGGCCGCCCATCCAGGTGTTCATGAAATCTCGACCAACCGGAAAGCCGCCTGGGTCAAGTACGAACGATGGGAACGACTGGGCTGCTGCCAGTTGGAAGTCAAATATGACGACCGCCAGCAGAATGGCCGCAGCGACCACGGTGAAGGCCGCGTAAATCCTGACTGATGTGGAATTGCCTGTGCCAAGCTCGCCATGATTCATTGTACAGCTCAAAGGGGTAAAGCCTCTGTTCAAGGAAGGGCGGTGGTTTTCAAAGTGAGCCCCGCGCGATCAGCGGGCAGCTTTCGATCACCGTGCCGGGGCGGGCGCCCTCGATGGTGACGCAGGGCCGGGAGCGGTCGATGGTGAGTTCGTAGCGATCCAAGAGCGCGCTGCGGTCCGGTTCGCCGCGCATGTGCAATTCGCGGACGCCGCCGGGCAGCGGCGCCTTCAGCCCGGCGCGAATGCGCTGGTCGAAGATGCCGCCGGGGACGATTGGCACGGCGATATCGGCGAGCAGGTAGAAGCGCGATTGGGAGGGCAGCTGCGGCGCGATATAGGCGAGCGGCTTGCCGAGGATGAAATAGGTCGCGGGCTGATCGAGCTCGTGGGCGATCTTCGGCCGGTAGACGTCGGACCAGGGGCGGTGCCACCAGTCCGCCGGCTGTGACCACGCTGCGATCGCGACTGCGACCGTCAACGTCAGCGCGGCGAGCGGTCGAGGGGACGTCGTCAGCCATGTCGGCCCCACGCTTCCGGCGAGGCGCGCGAGCAACAGAACGATGAGCGGGCCGCACAACAGCTCCAGAACCACCGCATAGCGCTGGATCGAGAACAAGCCGAGCCACGCGAGGTAAGAGGCCGCAAACAGCACCACCAGCTGCATGTCAACTCGGGTGAGGATCGCGCGCTTTCGCCTCGTGCGGACCCACAGGGCAAGCGCGAGCAGGACCATCACCACCGCGAAGCGCGCGTCGCGGAACGGATGCTCCGCGCCTCGGTGGTCGCCGATCAGCCAGTAGAAGGGGTAGGCCAGTGCGTCGAGCACGCCATGAGGCATGAACTGCGCATCCATCAGGTTGACGCCGGCCACCTCGCTCGACTGGAACAAGGCATTGAACAGCGGGAAGATCGGATTGCCGGTGTCGCGCCACGTGATCAGGCACCATGCGCCGCCGGTGAGCGCCGCGCCGGCCATTCCGCCGATCCCAAGAAGCGCGGTCGCCCGCAGCGGACGCGCGGAGACGAGCAGCGCCGCGACTGCGCCGACCGCGTAGACGACATTGGTCAGCTTCAACCCGACGGCGGCACCGATCAGCAATCCCGCGAGCAGGACACTGATCGCAGGTCGGCGATCCGCCACCAGGATCAGAAGGCAGCCGCCGATCACGGGCAAGGCCAGCAGCACGTCGGAAAAGCTCGTGCCGACTTCCGAGAGCGTCATCGGACCTGAGGCCGCGATGACGACCACTGCTGCGAGCGACGCGATGGTCGCGGTTTGAGGCAGCACCAGACGTGCGAACAGGCAGATCAGCGCGAGGTTGAGGCCGTGAACGGCGCCGATGATCATCAGCCCGTAGGGCGCCGGCACGACCGGGCGGAGATAGTAGACCGGAAAATAGACGAGCGGATTGAAGTAGGTCTGAAAGCCCGGCGGGACCACATCGACGCCATAGCGGCCGTTGAGAACGGCCCAGACATTGTATTCGTGGTAGTTCTGCCAATCCCAGTTGACGTCCTCGCCCATGGCCAGCGTGTAGAGCGCCCCTGCCAGCATCGAGCAGACGACAACGGCGATGGCTGCAAGCGCGTTGCCGCGCAGCTTCGCCGTCCATGATCGCCGCAGCCTCCCGGCCGCGGATATGGACATCACTTCTCGCAGATCGCTGGAAATCGCCGCGCGTTCCAGCATCAAGGCGCCATGTGCGCCGGGAACATCACGAGCAGAGCCGGGTCGCTGAACCGCAGGAAGCCCGCTCGTGAAACGCATTTCCGAATTCCAATTTACAACCGTAGGACTACGAATAGCCAGTTAAGGTTGTATGAATCCTTGCGGGAATTATTGGACGTTGCACGCAAAAGTCGCGAATTGTCGAGAAGGTCGAATGGGTCCGTGCGGGCCCACCTGAAGCGTTCAGTGCTTGGGGATGATGCCCATGCGCTCGCGCTCGTGGCTGCCTCGACCAGGATACTGCTGACGCAGCTTGGCGCGCCCGTCCGCTCACCATGGCGCTTCACGCATTTGCATCTTGTCATCCCGCCTGAATAGTTGTTCAGTCCTTGCGGGGCGATTTGCATCTATTGCGTGAGAAGCGTCAGGCCGCAGGGCGTGCGGCCGGCGTGTGGGACAGGAAGCGCGCCATGGTTTATCGGCGGACGCATCAAGTGGTGAAGCGCCTTGCGGCGCGGCGCAGCGCTATACTGGCGGCGGCGCGGGAGGCGGCGGCGGAAGGCGGGATGGCGGCGGTGCAGATCGCGCCGGTCGCGGTCCGGGCCAATGTCGCGGCCGGCACCGTCTACCGCTATTTTCCCTCCAAGGCCGAGCTGATCTCCGAGCTCATCGCCGAGGTCTCCCGCGACGAGCTCGCGGCGATCCGAAGGGCGGCCGATGCGGCACCAGGACCGTCCTCGGCGCTGGCGGCCGCGGTGACCACCGTGGCGGTGCATACGCTGTCGCAGCGCAGGCTGGCCTGGGGCATCCTGGCCGAGCCTGTCGATGTCGATGTCAGCGCCTCCCGCCTTGCCAGCCGGCGCGAGATCGCCGGCGAGATCGCTGGCCGGATCGACGCCGCCGTGCGCGCCGGCCATCTGCCGGCACAGGACACCGCGCTCGCCGCCACCGCCTTGCTCGGCGCGCTGCATGAGGCGCTCGTCGGCCCGCTCGCACCCGACAATCTCGACGACCCAGCCAGGATGCGCGATGCGGTGCAGACCGTGACGCTGCTGGCGCTGCGCGCCGTCGGCGTCATGGACGCCCGCGCCCGCGGCCTCGTGGTTCAGCAGACGCTGCTGCCGACGACCAAGGCGCTGGTCGGGGCCTGAGCCGACCGCCACCGGGATCTCGCCTGGGCCCCCTGTTATCCTGCTGCGTCAGCATTTCCCGGCCGGGACTGATCAACCCCGGTGGGACGCTTCAGAAGAATGAGCCCGGCGGTCACAATGAGGACGGCTCCGGCGATCGTGGAGCCTTGCGGGATGTCCTTGAAGACAAGATAGCCGATGACTGTGGAACCGAGCAGTTCGAGATAGACCAGCGGCGAAAGGGTGGACGCTTCGGCGAAGCGGAATGCCGCGATGGACAGGACATGGCTGAAAGCAGAGAGCGCACCTAAAGCCAGAAAGAACATGACCGCGTCCCAGGCCGGTGTGGCCCAGGTCAAAATGGCTTGTGGCGTCAGGAGCACCATGCCGATGACGCACTGGAAGGCGAGCGTTTTGACGGGATCGCTAACCAGAGAAGCCTGCCGCGTTGCGATCAGATAGAGCGCGAACGTTAGCCCGGCGCCGAGCGCCAGCAGAATGCCGGGCTCGATGTCGCCGTCCGGGCGCAGAATGACGATGGCGCCGGTGAAACCCAGCGCCAGGCTCGCGATCTTTCCGTGCGTCAAACGCTCCTTCAGCACGATGGCGGCGAGCGCAACCGCGATGATCGGCCCCACGAAATAGGCGCTGACGGCTGTGGCCAGCGGAACGGTCGCGATGGACAGGAAGTAAAGCGTCATCCCGCTGACGAGGAACACCGTCCGCAGCATATGGGAGGCGCGCCGTTCGGCGGGAAAGATCTCTCCTTTGAACCTGATCGCAGCCACTGGAAGGACGACGGCGCATGCCACGGCGTAGCGCGCCCAGGCGATGAAGAACGGCGAATAGTCGGCGCTCAGAAATTTGGCGATCCCGTCGACCAGCGGGATCGAAAGCATCGCGGCCGCCATGAGCACGATGCCCAGCGTCGGGCGCGCGCGGGCTTCGGAGTCTACGGTGGTGGCCATATACGGGTTCCTAGCGATAGCGGCCTGGTGCGGCAGATGCTGCCGCCGGCGAACAAGGCGCTGGTTGGGACCTGAAGAAATCGCGCCGCGAGCCAAGAGGCGACCTGATTGCGCTCAGGCCCTTGCCCGAGCGTGTTTTTTCGCGAAACCCGGGCAAGGTCCGGCCAAGCGGCCAGCTACTGTGCATGGGGTTGTTTTTCGACTTTTTGTTTGGCCGCCCCGGCGGGCCTCACATATTGGCGTCGCCCTCGGGGCCGACCGAGGCGATGCGCACCATGTTGGTGGTGCCGGGGATGCCGAGCGGCACGCCGGCGACGATGATGACGCGCTGGCCGGCGCGGACGAAGCCGTCGCGGAAGGCGATCTGCCCGGCGCGGCTCACCATGTCGTCCTGGTCGCGCGCGTCCTCCGCCACCACGCAATGCACGCCCCAGGTCACCGCGAGCCGGCGGCCGGCGGTGATGTTCGGCGTGATCGCCACGATCGGCGGCTTCGGCCGCTCGCGCGCCACGCGCACGGCGGTCGAGCCCGATGAAGTCCAGCAGATCAAGGCCGGCAGGTCGAGCGTCTCGGCGATCTGCCGCGCGGCGTCGGCGATGGCATCGCCCGCGGTGGATTCCGGCGCCGGACGCTGGGCCATGATCACCGAACGGTAGGTCGGATCGCGCTCGACCTCCTCGCCGATGCGGTTCATGGTCGAGACCGCCTCGACCGGGAATTTGCCGGCCGCCGATTCCGCCGACAGCATGATGGCGTCGGCGCCCTCATAGACCGCGGTGGCGACGTCGGAGACTTCGGCGCGGGTCGGCACCGGCGACTGGATCATCGATTCCAGCATCTGGGTCGCGATCACCACCGGCTTGCCGGCGCGGCGCGCCATCCGCGTCATCTGCTTCTGCAGGCTCGGCACCCGCTCCAGCGGCAGCTCGACGCCGAGGTCGCCGCGCGCCACCATCAGCGCATCGGAAGCCTCGATGATGTCGGCGAGGCGGTCGATCGCCTGCGGCTTCTCGATCTTGGCCATCACGGCGGCACGGCCGCGGATCATCTTCTTGGCCTCGATCACGTCGTCGGCGCGCTGCACGAAGGACAGCGCGATCCAGTCGACACCGGTGACGAGGGCGGCCTCGAGGTCGGCGCGGTCCTTGGGCGTCATCGCCGAGACCGGCAGGTCGGTGTCGGGCAGGCTGACGCCCTTGCGGTCGCTCATCTTGCCGCCGACCACGACACGCGTCACCGCATGCTCCTTCGAGGTCTCCTCCGCGATCAGCCGCACCTTGCCGTCGTCGAGCAGCAGCGCATGGCCGGGCCTGAGCGCCGCCAGGATCTCCGGATGCGGGAGCTGGACGCGCGTGGCATCGCCGGGCGTCTTGTCGGAATCCAGCGTGAAGGTCTGCCCGTTCTGGAGCTGGATCGCCCCTTCGGCAAAGGCGCCCAGTCTCAGCTTCGGGCCCTGCAGGTCGACCAGGATGCCGATCGGCCGGCCGTAGCTGCTCTCGACATTGCGGATCGTCGCCACCAGCTCCCGCATCTTGTCATGCGGGGTGTGGCTCATGTTGATGCGGAACAGGTCGGCGCCGGCCTCGAACAGGCGGCGGATCATCGCGAGGTCTGAAGAGGCTGGTCCCAGGGTCGCGAGAATCTTGATACGGCGAAGGCGCCTCATGGCTTATTTCCAGACGGGGGTGGCAGGCCGGGCGAGCCCGGGGGCGTAGCACCGGGCGGGCTATTGGGCAAACCCGGAACGCCGCCCGGGCCCACCGGGCCGGGCAGGCCAGGCACGCGCTGCTGCGCCGGCTGTTCGTTGGCGTCGGTCAGCTGCACCGTCCAGGCGCGCTGCTCGCCGGTGTCGACCTCGAAATAGCCGGTGCGGTCATAGCCGCGCGCCAGGCAATCCTCGGTGCCGCGGATGGTGAACTCCTTGTCGCGGGAGCACATGAAGGCCTGGCCCGACCATTCGCCGCCGCGGTCGTAGTCGATGGCGTAGATGTAGTAGTACCGGGCGACCAGCGTGCCGCGCAGCAGCGTCTCGCAGGAGCGGGACGAGATGTTCCACCAGCCCTCGGTGGTCCAGCCCTCGGCGTCCTTGTAGCCGAGCGCGATCCCGACCCGGCTCGACGTGTTGTTGCAGAGGCGGAAATCGGCGGAGGCCGGGCCGGCGTAGAGGCACGCCAGGGCGACCACCAGCACCGGGACCAACCGGGCGAGCAGGTAAAGCGGGGAGCGGGGAGATTCGGCAGTCATTGTCGCGGAAGCTATACCAGATCATTGACGATTTGGCGTTGGGCCGGGGGCAGCCGGGCAGTGGCCCCTTTGCGCCGCGATATGGCAAAATCTGTGACAAGACCCACCTGATCCCGTAACCCTGCCCCGGAACGGACCTTGAGGAAAGCAGCCATGGCAATCGACGACAAAACCAGAACGGAGCTCGAGGCGGCCGCTTTTCGGCGCCTGGTCGAGCATCTGCGGAGCCGCACCGATGTCCAGAACATCGACCTGATGAATCTGGCCGGCTTCTGCCGCAATTGCCTGTCCAACTGGCTCAAGGACGCCGCGGACGCCCAGGGCGTCGCCTTGAGCAAGGACGAGAGCCGGGAGGCCGTCTACGGCATGCCCTATGAGACCTGGAAGGCGAAGCACCAGGGCACGGCCACGCCCGAGCAGCTCGAGGCGATGAAGAAGGTCCATCCCCACGGGCATTGAACGGCCCATCGCCAAGCCCTGAGTCGCACCACACAACAGCTTTCTGTGCGTCGGCGCAGGAAGGTGTGGGCGCGCTGTGGACGAGCGTGATGCTTGCTTGAACGCTGGGAGCGCCGACCCTAAGGGTCTAGCCAGCACGCGCGGTGAGGGATGCCGGCGTCACCTCGTTTTGCCAGTTCCATTGGGAGTACCAAGATGGCCACCTCCGCCGCCGTCCGCGACGACGAGCCCGCGACGAAATTTGCCAAGGACCAGCTCAAATCCATCATCGAGCGCATCGAGCGGCTGGAGGAAGAGAAGAAGGCGATCTCCGACGACATCCGCGACGTCTATGCCGAAAGCAAGGGCAACGGCTACGACGTCAAGGCGCTACGCACCATCGTGCGCCTGCGCAAGCAGGACCCCAACGAGCGCGCCGAGGCCGAGACCATTCTCGAGACCTACATGCAGGCGCTGGGGATGCTCTGAGGCGCCCCGCCCGTTGCAGCGCACCAAGCTTGGGCAAAATCTCGGCATCTGCTAGGTTGCTCGGTGAAGGGACCGAGCGATGGATGTGCCGGGACCAGAGCGCAGGCTTGCCGCGGTTCTCGCCGCCGACATGGTCGGCTTCAGCCGGCTGATGGAGGTCGACGAGGCCGGCACCCTTGCGCGCCTCAAGACACATCGTGTCGAGCTCATCGATCCCGCCATTGCCAAGAATCGCGGCCGTATCATCAAGACGACCGGCGACGGCATGCTCGCGGAATTCCACAGCGTCGTCGATGCCGTGCTATGTGCTGCCGAGGTTCAGCGCCGCATGGCGCGGCGCAATGCCGACGTCCCGCCGCCGCGGTGGATCCAATTCCGCATCGGCATCAATCTCGGCGACGTCATCGTCGATCAGAACGACATATTCGGCGATGGCGTCAACGTCGCGGCGCGGCTGGAGACGCTGGCCGAGCCCGGAGGAATCTGCGTCTCCGGCGCGGTGCGCGATCAGGTCGGCGACCGGCTCGACGGCGTTCAGTTCGACGATCTCGGTGAACAGAGCGTCAAGAACATCGCCCGTCCGATCCGCATCTTCCGCATTCGGGTGGCGGACGGGCCCGCAAGCCTGCCTGACGGGTCCAATCGTGCTTTGACGCCGCCGGGTGTTTCGAAGAAGCCGTCCATCGCCGTGCTGCCGTTCGCCAATATGAGCGGCGATCCGGAGCAGGAGTTCTTCGCTGACGGTCTCACCGAGGACATCATCACCGAGCTTTCGCGCTTCCACGACCTGCTCGTCATCTCCCGCAACTCGACGTTCGTCTACAAGGGCAAGGCCGTAAAGGTCCAGGAGATCGGCCGTGAGTTCGGAGTCGACTATGTCATCGAGGGCAGCGTTCGCAAGGCCGGCGAGCGCGTCCGCGTCACCGTGCAGCTGATCGATGCAGAGACCGACCGCCATATCTGGGCCGAACGCTACGACCGCGAGCTCCGGGATATCTTCGCCATCCAGGACGAGATGACCCGCGCGATTGTGGCGACGTTGCCGGGGCGGGTAGAAGCCGCAACGCACGACCGCACCAAGCGCAAGCCGACCGACAACATGCCCGCTTACGAATGCGTGCTGGCTGCAAAGCTCCTGCATCATCGATCAACCCGCGACGACAACGCTCAGGCGCAGACGCTGCTCAACCGTGCGCTGGCGATGGATCCGAACTATGCCCACGCTCATGCCTGGAAGGCATGCGTGCTCGGTCAGTGCTGGACCTATGGCTGGTGCGCCGACCGCGAGGCGACCTTCGAGCAGGTTGCTTCGGAGCTGGAAATTGCGTTGGCGCTCGACGACAACGACGCGGACGTGCACCGAATTCTCTCCGCGCTCAATCTGACGCGACACGACTACGAAAAGGCCACCTATCACCAGGAGCGTGCACTCGCCCTCAATCCGAACTACGACCTCGTCGTCGTGCAACAGGGAGAGCTTCTGACCTGGCTGGGCCTGCCGGAGGAAGGCATCGACTGGATCAGGAAGGCGATGCGTCTCAACCCTTATCATCCCGAGCGCTTCTGGAGCCATCTGGGCCGCGCCTATTATTGCGCGGAGAAATACGCCGAGGCCGCCGAGGCGTTTTCAAGGATCACGCGCCCCGACTATACCCATCATGCGTTCCTGGCGGCGACATTCGCGCAGATGAAGAACGCGATCGCGGCTGGCGCTCACGCCGCCGAGGTCTTGAAGCGCGAACCGGGATTCTCGGTGGCAGCTTATCTTGCGACGCTGCACTACAAGCGCGAGCCCGACCGGCAGCGTCACGAGGCCGGCCTCATCGCGGCCGGCTTGCCGGCTTGATCGACCCCGGGCAAGGACGAACAGAGAGAGCTTTGCTGGTACCCAGGACTCAGCGCAGCGCGGCGGTGCGCACGACGAACGATGTCGTCTCGAGCTTTGCGGTCGCGCTGCCCGAGAAATTGTCACAGGACAGGCCCTGCATCGGGTCGTCGGAGAAGCCCATCGCGAGCACGGCCTTCGGCTTGACGAAATAGCCGCGCAGCGCCGCGGTATCGAGCTCGCCCATCAGCGTCACCGACATCGCGCGGCTGGCGCTCGGCGACAGCATCACGATCTTGAGCCAGATGCTCTCGCCCTTGGCCGCGGAGAGGCGGGTCGCGGTTGCGATCCTGCCGTCGATGCTCTTGCCGACCACCGTGTTGATCTCCGTTGCCTGAGCCAGGCTGCGGGTGCGGGCGGTGCGCGGGACCGGCGCGGAGGCGGCGACGACATTAGCGCGGTCGACCGGGGAGGCCGCCGGCGCGAAAGCCAGGGCTTGGAGGGCCGCGTTGGACACGCTCGCGGTTGGTTGCGGATCGGTGGCCGCGGCCAGCGCCTGGCGCGCCTTCAGCGCGGCGACCTGCGCCGGCGTCGCCTGCTGCGGCGTGGCCGGAACGTCATCCCAGAAGCCGCGCGCATTGATGATGTCGGCCGGGGTCTCCGGCTTGCCGGCAGCGGGCTTGTCAGCCACGGGGGCGGGCTTCGGCTTGGGCGGCGCGACGATCTGCGCATCGGCAGAGGCGAGCTGGATGGTTGCGGCGATCTGCGGCTTGGCGCGCGGCGTCGGCACCGGCTCGGCGGGCTTGGCGGCGGCTGCGACGACGGTCGGTGCCGCCGGCTTCGCGGCCGGGGCGGGCGCGCCCTCGTCATCCTCGTCGCTGGCGGCCGGGGCTGCCGGCTTGCTCTTGAACAAGGCGGCGAAGAAATTCGGCTTGCTGCCGGCATCGTCGCTGCTGCCGCGTCGCTCGATCTCGGCCTTGGCGAGCTCATAGTTCTTCAGCGGCGTGCCGTCGGTCGGCAGATGCACCGTCTTTCCATCCGGGAAGACACGGGCGAGCTGGTCATGCGTCATGCGCGGCCAGTGCCGGACACTGCCGGTGTCGAGATGCACGAAGGGCGAGCCCGAGGTCGGATAGAAACCGACACCGCCGCGCTGCAGGCGCAGGCCGGCGAAGCGGATCTGCTCCAGCGGCACGCCGGGGATGTAGAAGTCCATCGCATGGCCCAGCGTGTGCTGGCTGAAGCGCGCCACGCCGGAGGAGCGGCGGCGGAGCATGGCGTTGGTGGCGGGAGAGCGGTAGGCGGAGATGATCTGGATCGGCTGCTTGCCGTCGACGTCCTTGTAGACTTCCCAGAGGATGTCGAACAAGCGACGGTCCATCACCGTCTGCTCCTGGCTGCGCCAGTCGCGCAGGAAATGGTTGAGCTGCTTCAGCGCCGCTTCGTCATAGCGCCCGTCGCGCTTGAAGGTGACGGTGAGGTCTTCGCCGGAATGGGTGTGGTGGAACGAGAGCGTCTTGGTCTCGTTCAGGGCGGCGGCGTCATGAACCGAACCGGCGGCCGCAAGCAGCAATGCAGCCGCAAGGCCGATCCGGGATCCGGCCTTCACGCCCGCATGGGACAACGACAGCACAGCGAATTGGCGTGCGAGACAAGTCAGCACGTATGAGCCCACCCAGTCGACGAGCGTTCAAATGGACTCTCCCGCCAACCCCGTTAGCAGTGCGAAAGAGGATGAACGCTTTCTTAAAGCGAGAAGGTTAATTTGAGGTTGACCTTCCCGCCCCCAAACCAAGTCAGATTACGATCCTAAGCGGTTGACTGTGGCAAAATAACGCCCACCGCCCCATCGCAGGTCGCAGCATGGTTAACGTCAAGCGACCCCATCCTGGGGACGGGGTCGCTGATTTCCTTGCAGAATTTCAGGAAAACGAGTGCCGGACGGGCGTCAGCGGGTAAACACCCGCTGCTGTTGCGGACGGCGGCCGACCGGCGCCGGCGGCGCGGCCGGGGTGGGTGCCCCGAACAGCCGCTCGAAGAAGTTGGGCCCGGACGAGCCGAAGCCGCTGCCGTTGTTGGCCACGGCCACCCCTGCGGGCAGCGTCGTCGCCGGACGCGAATAGCTCGGCTGGGAATGTGCCACGACGGCCTCGAGGTCCTTGCCGCGGTTGTTCTTCAGGATGTTGATCATGATCGCGTCGCGGCCATAGATGTCCTTGCGGAATTGCAGCTTGCCGGCGTCGTCGACGAAGGCGGTCTGATAGGTGATGTTGACCGGGATCGGGGTCGGGAATTTCAGATCGATCTCGCTCTTGCCGTACATGCTGCGCACGCGCTCCGGCGTGTACTTCTCGTTCGGCAGGACGATGTTGAGCAGAACGGAGGCGTACTGATCCGGGTTCTGCACGCGCATACAGCCGTGGCTGAAGGCGCGCTCGTCCCTGGCGAACAAATGCTTGTCCGGCGTGTCGTGCTGATAGACCAGGAACTTGTTCGGGAAGTTGAAGCGGATGCGGCCGAGCGCGTTGGCTTCGCCGGGCGGCTGCGAGATGTGCACCGAGCCGTCGCGGTTCTGTTCCAGCCTCAGGCCCATGCGCTGAAGCACGGTCGGATCCTGCTGCAAGGCCGGCAGATATTCGTTGTAGACGATCGACGGCGGCACGTTCCAGGTCGGATTGACCGTGATGTACTTCATCGTCTCGGTGAGCAGCGGGGTCGCATGCGAACCCGGCTTACCGGTCACGACGCGCGTGGTCCAGACCTGCTGGCCGCGCTGCATCACCTTCAGCGTGAAGTCCGGAATGTTGAGGATGACATAGGCATCACCCAGCGCCGGCGCGCCGAGGTCGCGCGGCAGCCAGCGCCAGCGCTCCATGTTCACCAGCACCACGTCGATCTGCTTGTCGCGCTTGGGGGTGTTGAGCGCCTTGACCGTCTTCTCGTCGAGGATGCCGGTCGGCTTCATCTCGGCGCTGGTCTGGAACTTGCGCACGGCTTCGGCGACCGCAGCGTCGTAGCGGGTGTCGCCGGCATTCTCGGCGAGGCCGAGCTTGGCGCGCAGTTGCGGCACGCGCGGATCTTCCACGACGATCTCAGCCTGCTTCTTGCCGGCAGGGGTGTATTTCAGCGCAGGGCCGTCGGCGATCTCGATCACCGGACCACTGCCCTGGCCGCGCAGCTCGGCGAGCTTGGCCTTCAGCTCCTTGTAGAGCTTGTGCGGCGGGTTGTAGCCGTCGAGCGCTGCGGAGGCGTCCGCCGCCGTCGCGACCTTGGCGAGCACCTCGCCGGGGTCGACCGGATGTTCGGGATAGAGAATGTCGCCGGCGACCTGCGACCAATGCATGCGGCCGCTCTGGGCGTGGCGGGCATAGTCGAACATGCTGGCGGTGAGCTTCAACTCGGCATCAGCCAGCGCGTCGGGCGTCGTGGCGGCGGCGAAGTCCGGCACCGGATAGTCGGCGGGATTGAGGCCGTCGGAGGCCGCGTCCTTCAGCCGCGCGATCACGCCCTTGGCTGCAGCAGTCAGGTTTCCGCCTTGCGTCCAGATCGGCGCGAAGTCGCGCGCGCCGTAAAACTTCTCGACGGCGGCGCGCTCGTTCTTGCGGTCGAGATGGCGCGAGGTCTTGGCGCCGATGATGTCCTTGAGCTTGTCCGCGACCGGCTGGTCGGCGGCGGGCACGTTGTTTGCGGCCTTCACCGGCTCGACCGGTGCTGCGGGAGCCGTCGGCGTGGCGGTTGCGGCCTTGGCAGGCTCGGTCTTTGCTGGCTCGGTTTTCGCAGTCTCGCTCTTTGGCGCTTCTGGCGCGGGGGTGGTGGCAACGTCGGACGGCTTGGTCTCGACCTTGTCCGGCGCTGGCGCGACGTCCGCCTTGGCGGAGTCCCTCGCAGCGTCCTTGGTGGAATCCTGCACCGTGGCGGTGGTGTCG
>NZ_JARFML010000017.1 GCF_029167105.1 Bradyrhizobium yuanmingense
ATCGGGAGAGGTGAACGAGCCGCTCCGAGCCTACTCCGACATCGGCTTGTCGGAGATGTCCCAGTCTTTCCCGGTAAAGGTGGAGATGAACAGCGTCTTCATCGGCGTGTAGTCCTCGGGCGTGTAGCTGTAGGTGACGCCGTCGAGGAAATAGGGCGAGTGAAAACCTTGGAGGTTGGATGCCTGCTTCAGCACGTTGGCGCGGGTGAGCTCGTTGCCGCAGCGGCGCAGGATCTCGGCCATCGTGGCGGCCTGGCCGTAGCCGGCGAAGGCGATGGTGTTGTCGGGGTCGATCGCCGGCGTGTACTTCTTGCGCAGCTCCTCGAACGCAATCACGTCCGGGTCCTTCTCCCATTTCGGCAGGCCGACCTCCTTGTTGTAGCGGATCGCGACGATGCCGGTGGCGTTCTCGAGGCCTGCGGCATTGAGGATCGAGCGGCCGGTGGAGCCGGCGGACAGCAGGTGCAGCGGCTTCCAGCCGAGCTCGGCCACTTTCCGGATCGACTGCGACGAGGCCTTGCCGGTCGAGATGTTGTAGAAGACGTCGGCTCCGGACTTGGAGAGATTGATGAGCTGGGAATCGACGGTCGGCTCGGTGAGATCATAGGTCTGCTCCATGATCACTTGCGCGGTGCCGCCGGCATCCGCCAGCACTTTCTTGAAGGGACCGAGGAAGTCGCGGCCGAAATCGTCGTTCTGGTAGAGGATGCCGATCTTCGCGTTCGGCTTCACGCTGACGACGTGGCGCGCCAGGATGCGCGCCTCGGTCGGATAGAGCGGCAGGCCTGCCATCGTCCACTTGAACTCTTTCGGATTATTCCACTTCGATGCGCCGGTGTTGAGCAGGAGCTGGGGCACGCCCTTGGAGTTCAGGTATTTGTGCACGGCGGTTTGCGGCGCGGTGCCGAGCGACCCGTACAGCGCGAGCACTTCTTCCTGCTCGACCAGGCGCCGCGTCGCCTCGACGCATTTCGGCGCGCTGTAGGCGTCGTCCATGGTAAGGAACTTGACCTTGCGCCCGTTGATGCCGCCCTTCTCGTTCAGCATCTGGAAATAGGCTTCGCCGACGCGGCCGAGCACGCCGTAGAGCGAGCCGGGGCCGGAATGCGGCACGGTCTGACCGATCTTGATCTCGGTGTCGCTGGCGCCCGCGTCGTATTTCTTCTCCGCGGCCCAAACGTAAGGCGCGGGCAATGTCGATGCAGCGATGGTGGCGAGCGCGGCGGCGCTGAAATCGCGCCGCGATGGATTCTTGGTCATTGTTGTTTTCTCCCTGATGCGCGCATTGTGCTGACATCGCAGCTCGGCTCGCAAGTGGGAAGTCGCAGCTTTGCGACGCAATGACGCTCAAATCGTCAGGCGTTAGCGCCTAGACTCAAGTTTTCTCGGCGACGACGACGAGGCCGCGCACGGGCTCGTTGTTCTCGTTGCGCGGCGAGGCCGGCTCAAGCGTGAGAAGTTTGAGCCCGGCCTTCGCGATGGCGCCGCGCACATATTCCGCGGAATGGGCATAGCGCAGGCCGGCGCCGAGTACGATGCCGTTGCCCTCATGCGTCTCCAGGGTGCAGGCGAGCACGCCGCCCGATACGAGCACGCGCCTTACTTCGCTCAGCACCGGTGCGAGATCGGAGAGGTAGACGAACGCATCCGCAGCCACGACGAGGTTCGCGCTGGCATCCGCCTTGCCGCACAGGCCCTCGATCATGTCGGCGACTTCGAGCTCGGCATAGAGGTTAGTCGCCCGCGCCTCCTTGATCATGCCGGGCGACAGATCGATGCCGATGAAATGATCGACCTGCTTGGCGAAGGCAGCTGCCGCGAGCCCGGTGCCGCAGCCGAGATCGATGGTGCGCTTGAAGTAGGCGGGCTTCTTGGCGGCGACGCGCGCCGCCAGCACCGCCTTGAAGATCAGCGTCGGGGCACGATAGCCGAGATCATTGATCAGCGCGTGCTCGAACCGCGGGGCGTATTGGTCGAACAGCGCCTGCACGTAAGCCTTGGGCATCTCCGCCATCTCGGTATCGCCGAGCCGCATCAGGTGCAGGCCGGCGCCGTGCTGATCCCCGGGGTCGCATCGCCGCGCTTCACGAAAGGCCGCGATGGCCTTGTCGCGCTCGCCGAGCTGCTGACGGATCTCGCCGAGCGTGAACCAGGCCGAGGTGAAGTTGGGCGCGAGCTCGATCGCCTGCTCCAGCAGGTCCGCGGCGGCGGGCAGGTCGCCCTTGAGCTGGAGGTCGCGCGCGAACTCGAAGCGGCGGTCGGCCATGAGATCGCCGGAGGTCAGGAACAGGCGGAGCGGCATGGAACTACTCGTCATTGCCGGGCTTGACCCGGCAATCCATCAAAAACAGAACTGTTTAAGAGGATGGATGCGCGGGTCAAGCCCGCGCATGACAGCTTCATTTGAAGCGCCCACTTCCTATATCACCACCATGCGCCCGCAAGACATCCTGCTGCCAAATGCTGCCGGCCTGTGCTGCAAGCCCGGCGGCTTCCATATCGACCCCGTCCGTCCCGTGGAGCGGGCCGTGATCACCCACGGTCATTCCGACCATGCCCGTGCGGGCCATGGCGCGGTGCTGGCGACGCAGGAAACGCTGGACATGATGCGGCTGCGTTATGGCGAGAACTTTGCCGGCTCGACGCAAGCCATCCGCTATGGCGAGGAGATCCGGCTCGGCGACGTCAAGGTCAAGTTTCACCCGGCCGGCCACGTGCTCGGATCGGCGCAGATCGCCGTCTCGTGCAAGGACACCTGCATCGTCGCCTCCGGCGACTACAAGGACGCGCCGGACCCGACCTGCACGCCATTCGAGCTGGTGCCATGCGACGTCTTCATCACCGAGGCGACGTTCGGCCTGCCGGTGTTCCGGCATGGCGATGCGAGCGACGAGGTCAAGAAGCTGCTCGCTTCCGTCGCGCTGTTTCCGGAACGCGCGCATCTCGTCGGTGCCTACTCGCTCGGCAAGGCGCAGCGCGTGATCAAGCTGCTGCGTCAGGCCGGCTATGATGCGCCGATCTACCTGCATGGCGCGATGGAGACGATCACGCATTACTATCAGAGCCGCGGGATCGACCTCGGCGAGCTCAAACCAGTGAAGGGCATGAAGAAGGCGGCGCTGGCCGGCACCATCACGCTGGCGCCGCCCTCGGCCACCTCCGATCTCTGGACGCGACGCTTTCCCGATCCGGTCACCGCCTTCGCCTCGGGCTGGATGCGCGTGCGCGCCCGGGCGCGGCAGCGCGGCGTCGAGCTGCCGCTGGTGATCTCCGACCACGCCGATTGGGGCGGCCTCACCGCGACCATCGCGGCGACCGGCGCCGGAGAGATCTGGGTCACCCACGGCCAGGAAGATGCGCTGGTGCATTGGTGCCGGAGCAAAGGCCTGAAGGCGCAGCCGCTCGACCTCGTCGGCTATGGCGACGAGGAGGAGAGCGAGACGCCCATTCCGGGCGAGGCCGAAGCATGAACCGCTTCGCCGAGCTGCTCGACCGCCTCGCCTATGAGCCCGGCCGCAACAACAAGCTGCGGCTGATCACCGGTTATTTTCGCGAGGTCGGCGATCCCGACCGCGGCTATGCGCTGGCTGCGCTGACCGGCGCACTCAGCTTCAAGCACGCCAAGCCGGCGCTGATCCGCGATCTCATCGCGGCACGCACCGATGAGGTGCTGTTCGGGCTGAGCTACGACTATGTCGGCGATCTCTCCGAGACGGTGGCGCTGATGTGGCCGAAGGCGGCGCTCGCCGCCCACAACAACCCGCCGCCACCCAGCCTCACCGAAGTCGTCACCACGCTGCGCACGCTCGGCAAGACCGAGCTGCCCAGGCAGCTCGAGCGCTGGCTCGACGAGCTCGATGAGACCGGCCGCTGGGCGCTGCTGAAGCTCGTCACGGGCGCCCTTCGGATCGGCATCTCCGCGCGCCTTGCCAAGACTGCGGCCGCAGCGCTCGGCGACAAGGACCCGCACGAGGTCGAGCTGATCTGGCCGGGGCTCGTTCCGCCCTATCTCGACCTGTTCGCCTGGCTGGAAGGCCGCGATGACAAGCCCGTCAACCGCGATCCCGCGCCGTTCCGCCCTGTGATGCTGGCGCATGCGATCGAGGATGCGGATTTCGCCGCGCTCGATCCCGCCGACTACATCGCCGAATGGAAATGGGACGGCATCCGCGTGCAGGCGGTGGCGGGGCGCGACGAGCGCGGCCATATCACCGCGCGGCTCTATTCGCGCACCGGTGAGGACATCACGGGGAGCTTTCCGGATCTCGTGCCGTCGCTGCGCCTGCCTGGCGCGATCGACGGCGAGCTCCTGATCCTGCGCGAAGGCCGCGTCCAGAGCTTCAACGTTCTGCAGCAGCGGCTCAACCGCAAGGTCGTGTCGCCGAAGCTGATCAAGGAGTTTCCGATTCACCTGCGCGCCTACGATCTGCTCGGCGACGACGAGAACGATCTGCGCGAGCTGCCTTTCGCCGAGCGGCGCGAACGGCTGGAGCGATTCATCGCAAAGCTCGACGATCCCCGCATCGATCTCTCGCCCACCGTTCCCTTCGATAGCTGGGAGGCGCTCACCGCCGCACGCGGCGATCCCGCCAGCGCCGGTGCCGGCGAGGATGCCGACGCCGTCGAAGGCGTCATGCTGAAGCGGCGCGATGCGCCTTATCTGCCGGGACGGCCAAAGGGGCAATGGTGGAAGTGGAAGCGCGACCCGCACATCATCGACGCCGTGCTGATGTATGCGCAGCGCGGCCACGGCAAGCGTTCGTCCTACTACTCCGACTACACCTTCGGCGTCTGGACCGAGACCGAGAATGGCGAGGAGCTGGTGCCGGTCGGAAAAGCCTATTTCGGCTTCACCGACGAGGAGCTCTTGCAGATCGACCGCTTCGTCCGCCGCAACACCACGGAAAAATTCGGTCCCGTCCGCCACGTCGTGCACGAAGCGGACAAGGGGCTGGTGCTGGAGGTCGCCTTCGAGGGATTGCAGCGCTCGCCCAGGCACAAATCCGGCGTCGCCATGCGTTTCCCCCGCATCAGCCGCCTGCGCTGGGACAAGCCGCCGCGCGAGGCCGACCGGCTGGAAACGCTGGAGAAGATGTTGAAGGCCGAGCCGGCGGAGATCGAGGTGTGAACTGTTGCCACGAAGGCGGTGCGCTCCCTCTCCCGCTTGCGGGAGAGCGTCGGGGAGAGGGCTGTCTCCGCGATGGGATTGTCAAGAGAATCCCCTAGAGCAGAAAGCGCTCACCCGGCGCTACGCGCCGACCTCTCCCGCGAGCGGGAGAGGTGACCGAGCCCGCGGCGCGTCTTGCCCGAATTAAACTCCGGTAACCCGATTGACGGCCCCTTGCGGGTTCCCCATGTCCCCCGCCGTGCCTATAATGGGCTCGAATCCGCTTCAGGAGTTTGCGATGGTCCAAGACGTCAGAGATTTGCCGGCCGGCCGCAGCGACGGCCTGCACCGCTTTCTCGGCGGCTCGCCGCTGGCGGTCGCGTTCCGCCTGGTGCTGCTCTCGATCCTGGTCGGCGTCGTGCTGGCGACGATCGGCTTCGATCCCTGGAACATCATCCACAGCATTCGCCTGTTGTTCCAGCGGCTGTGGGACCTCGGCTTCGACGCGGTGAACTGGCTGTGGCGCTACTTCCTGCTCGGTGCGGTCATCGTGATTCCGATCTGGCTGCTGTCGCGCGTGTTCGGCGCGCCGCGCGGCAGGTAAGGATCGGATTGAGGGAGTGCGCAGCCGATGCAATTGCGTTTCGTCGGCTGCGGTGATGCCTTCGGCTCCGGCGGCAGGCTCAACACCTGCTTCCACGTCTCGGGGCGCGAAGCGAACTTCCTGATCGATTGCGGCGCGTCGGCGCTGCCGGCGCTGAAGCGGCTCGAGATCGATCGGGGCGACATCGACCTGATCCTGATCACGCATTTCCACGGCGACCATTTTGCCGGCCTGCCGTTCTTTCTGCTCGACGCGCAATTCTCGCGCCGAACGCGGCCGCTGACGATCGCGGGCCCGCAAGGCATCGAGCGGCGGCTGCGCGAGGTGATGGAGGCGCTGTTCGAGCATTCCTCGAACACCAAGCAGCGCTTCGAGCTCAACGTGGTCGAGCTCGTACCCGGGCAACGCCAAAGCTTCGGCGCGGTGAATGTGACGCCCTATCCGGTGGTGCACGGCGAATCCGGCGGGCCTTTCCTCGCCTATCGCGTCGCGGCCGAGGGCCGCACGCTCGCCTACAGCGCCGATACCGAATGGACGGAGACGCTCATTCCGCTGGCGCATGGCGCGGACCTTTTCATCGCCGAGGCCTATATGTACGAGAAGGTGGTGAAGAACCATCTCAGCCTGAAGACCTTGGAACAGCACTTGCCAGCAATCGGCGCAAAACGTCTCGTCCTCACCCATATGAGCGACGACATGCTGTCGCGCCTGGCCGAGATCGAGCACCTCGCCGCCGAAGACGGCATGGTGCTCGTGTTCTGAACGATGCACGCACCGGTCCATCACCGCGTCGGCAGCCGGCAGGTCTTCGCCATCGCAGGTCCGGCGATGGTCGCGAACCTCACGACGCCGCTGATCGGCGTGGTCTCGACCACCGCGATCGGACGGCTCGACGATGCCGCGCTGCTCGGCGGCGTCGCGATGGCCTCCGTCATCTTCGACTGCCTGTTCTGGCTGTTCGGCTTCCTGCGGATGAGCACGCTGGCCTTCACTGCGCAGGCGCTCGGCGCGGGCGAGACGCGCGAGCAGACCGTGATCCTGGTGCGCGGCTTCATCGTCGCCGGCCTGATCGGCGCGACGCTGATCGTGCTGCAGCTGCCGCTGGCAGGCGCACTGTTCGACCTGATGGGCGGCAGCGATGGCGTGACGCGCGCCGCGAAGACCTATTTCATGATCCGGATCTGGTCCTCGCCCTTCGCCTTCGCCAATTACATCATCCTCGGCTGGCTGGTCGGGCAGGCCCGCGCCAATCCGGCCCTTGCGCTCCAGGTCGTCATCAACCTCGTCAACATGGTCGCGACCATCCTGCTGGTGCTGGTCTACGACACCGGCATCGCCGGCGCGGCGATCGCCGCGCTTCTGTCCGAGACGATCGGCTTCATGCTCGGCGTGATCGTGTGCAGGCGCCATGCGGTCGGCGGTTTTGCCATACCACGCGCAACGCTGTTCGATCGCGACAAGCTGATGCGGCTCCTGGCTGTCAACACCGACATCCTGATCCGCACCGCGGCGCTGATCGCCGTGTTCCTGTTCTTCACCGCCAAGGGCGCGCGTGCCGGCGACGTCACGCTGGCGGCGAACTCCGTGCTCAACAATTTCCTCCTGGTCAGCGCCTTCTTCCTCGACGGCCTTGCCAACGCGGCCCAGCAGCTCTGCGGCCGCGCCTTTGGCGGACGCGACGCCAAGGGATTTGCGGATTCGACCAGGCTGGTGCTGCTCTGGGGGCTCGGCTTCGCAATCGTTGTCGCCGTGCTGTTCGCGGCGTTCGGCCCTGACATCATCAACGTCATGACGGCGAGCGAGGACGTCCGCCGCGCGGCGCGCGAGTTCCTGCCCTTCATCGTGCTGGCGCCGGTCCCCGGCGTGTTCGCCTTCGGCTTCGACGGCATCTATGTCGGCGCGACCTGGGCGCGGGAGATGCGCAACCTGATGCTGCTCTCGCTCGCCATCTTCTTCGCCGCCTGGCTGGCGCTGCAATCGTTCGGCAATGCCGGCCTGTGGAGTGCGCTGATCGCGTTCTACGTCGCGCGCGGCGGCTTGCAGGGCGCAAGGTATCCGGCGCTGTACCGGGCGACGTTTTCTTCTCCTTCTCCCCGCTTGCGGGGAGAAGGTCGGGATGAGGGGGAGTCTCCTCAACGACGGTGAGAGTTGGATTCGCGGAGAGTCCCCCTCACCCGGAATTTGCTTTCGCAAATTCCGGCCTCTCCCCGCACGCGGGGAGAGGCGAAGGATGCCCTACATCCCCGGCCAGTCTTCCGCCGTGAGCGTCGCCGCATCGGCGCCGACGATGTCGGCCAGCGAATCCCGCCCCGTGCGGAGCAGCGTCGAGGTCAGGTCGCGCTTGATCTCGTCGACGAGGCCGAGGCCCTTGTAGACCAGCGACGAATAGAGCTGGATCAAACTGGCGCCGGCGCGGATCTTGGTCAGCGCGGCGCCGCCCGAATCCACGCCGCCGACGCCGATCAGCGGGAATGCGCCCTCGACGCGCACATAGGTCTCTGCGACCATGCGCGTCGACAGGCGGAACAGCGGCCGGCCGGACAGGCCGCCTTGCTCCTTCGCCCGCGTCTCTTCACGCAACGTGCTCGGCCGCGCGACCGTGGTGTTCGACACGATCATGCCGTCGACCCGGCGCGAGCGCGCGACCTGCACGACATCGTCGAGCTGGGCGAGGCTCAGATCCGGCGCGATCTTGAGCAGCACCGGCGTGTCGCCGGCCTTCTGCCTGACACGCTCGCGGGCCTCGATCACGCGCGCGAGCAGATCGTCGAGCAGCGCGCCTTCCTGAAGGTTGCGCAGGCCCGGCGTGTTCGGCGAGGAGACGTTGACGGTGAAATAGCTCGCCACCGGCGCGAAGGTCTCGATCAGCTTGACGTAGTCGCCGACGCGATCGGGCGAATCCTTGTTGGCGCCGACATTGACGCCGACGATGCCGCCGTGCTGCGCGCGGGCGGCAAGCCGGCGCAGAGCCGCCTCCGCGCCGTCATTGTTGAAGCCCATGCGGTTGATGATCGCTTCGTCGCGCTCGAGCCGGAACAGCCGCGGCCGCGGATTGCCGGCTTGCGGCTTCGGCGTCACCGAGCCGATCTCGACGAAACCGAAGCCGAGCCGCAGCAGCGCGTCCGGCACCTCGGCGCTCTTGTCGAAGCCCGCGGCCATGCCGATCGGATTGGGAAAGTTCAGCCCGAAGGCGCGCACCGCGAGCTTGGGATCATCGGCACGCGGCTTGACCGGCGGCAGGAAGCGCAGGCCCTGGATCGCGAGGCGATGCGCGTCCTCGGGATCGAGCCAGCGCAGCACCGGCAGCGAAAAGGCGTCGAACGCGCGGATCACGGCAACAGCTCCGGAACATCGTGACTGCCGTCGGAGCGCATGTTGAGGTTCATCACCGCAAGGACCGCGCCGAGATCGAGCTCGCCATAGAGATGCGGGAAGAGCTCGTCATTGCGCGAGCGTTCCCAGCGCAGCTCGCTGCCGAGCGCGTCGCCGTCGACCTCGACCAGGAACAGCGCGCGCTGCCCGAAATAGTGCTTGCGCAAGGTCTCGGGAACCTGGGCCGCGGTCGAGAAATGGATGAACCCGTCGCGCGCGTCATCTGCGCTGCCCCGGTAGACACCCTGCCGTTCCGCCTCGCGCCAGGCCGAGGCCGGACAGATTTTGTAGATCTTGACCACCGCTATCGCAGCCTTGTTTGTTCTTTGAGTCTCTTGGGTTTTTTCGCTTTTCGCGGGTCCTCGAAACCCGGGCGCGACCGTAAAGGCGGCCCCTTCCGAACTCAAGAGTAAGCCGCCGCCTCTTGCGCGGAAAACGGAAAACCGGTTGATTTGAGGATAGTTTTCCTGAGTTGCGACGGGCTGGACCTTCCATGGTCAGACAGGCCAAAGCGCAGAGGATGCTGACTCACGGCCAGATCTGGACCGCACTGGACCGGCTGGCGGCGCGCGCCGGACTGTCGCCGTCCGGCCTTGCCAAGCGTGCCGGGCTCGACCCCACCACCTTCAACAGGTCCAAGCGTGTCACCGCCGACGGCCGCGAGCGCTGGCCCTCGACCGAATCGATCGCAAAAGCGCTTGCCGCGGCCGACGCCTCGATCGACAGCTTTGCCAAATTGATCGACGACGACGGCGCGAGCGATGGCCGCTCGGTGCCGCTGCTCGGCTTTGCACAGGCCGGGATGAGCGGCGCCTTCGATGAGGCCGGTCTTCCAACCGGCAGGGGCTGGACCGATATCGCGCTTCCGATCGCCGAGGACGGTCATGCGTTTGCGTTGGAGATTTCCGGCGACGCGCTCGCGCCGGTCTATCGCGACGGCGACATCGTCCTGGTCTCGCCCGGCGCACCGATCCGCAAGGGCGATCGCGTGGTGGTCAAGATCAAGACGGACGAGATCACGATCGCGATCTTGAAGCGCCGCACGGCAAAGACCCTGGACTTGGCGCCCCTCGATGCGTCACAGGCGGCGCGAACGGTCGCGGCGAGCGATGTCGCCTGGGTTGCGCGCATCCTCTGGGCGAGCCAGTGATGGCGCCGCTCACGCACTCCGTGCCAGCGCGCCGTCGATCATGTTGACCGCGTTCTGCACGCCGTAGACCGCGACGAAGGAGCCGAAGCGCGGGCCCTTCTCCTGGCCGAGCAGCACCTGGTAGAGCATGTTGAACCAGTCCAGCGTCACGCCGGGGCGGCCGTCCTTGCCCTTCTTGACCTGGTCGAGGAACGGCTCGCGGCGGCCGATCTCGTAGACGACGTTCTGGATGTCCTCGGCCGAGGCGTCCTGCGCAAGCTGCGACAGCGCATCGCGCAGGTCCTGCAGCGCCGCGCGCTCGCTGTCATCAGGCACGCGGAACTGCTTCGTCGGCGCGACGAAGTCGCGATAATAGTTGATGGCATAGCCGACCATCGCATCCAGCTTCGGATGCGTCTGCGGGCTCACGCCGGGCCGATAGCGGCCGATGAAGCCCCACAGCGTCTCGGCGTTCTCCGCGTTCGACGACGACACCAGCGTCAGGAGCAGCTGGAAGGTGACGGGCATGTCGCCCGTCGGCGGCTTGCCGTAGTGGATATGCCAGACCGGATTGCCGAGCTGCTGCTTGCCGTCCTGCTTCGGAAAGCCGTCGAGGAATTGCTGGTAGTCGTCGACATTGCGCGGGATGACGTCGAAATACAGCCGCTTGGCCGCCTTCGGCTCGCGATACATGAACAGCGACAGCGATTCCGGCGAGGCGTAGCGCAGCCATTCGTCGATGGTCAGGCCGTTGCCCTTCGACTTCGAGATCTTCTGGCCCTTCTCGTCGAGGAAGAGCTCGTAGTTGAAACCTTCGGGCGGCGTGCTGCCGAGCGCCTTCGCGATCGCGCCGGACAGCTTCACGGAATCGATCAGGTCCTTGCCGGCCATCTCGTAGTCGACGCCGAGCGCGACCCAGCGCATCGCCCAGTCGGCCTTCCACTGGCACTTGACGTTGCCGCCGGTGACTGATGTCTCGACTTCCTGGTTGGTATCGGGATCGACATAGGTCACCGTGCCGGCCGCGACGTCGCGGCGGATCATCGGCACCTGCAGCACGACGCCCGTGGTCTTGCTGATGGGCAGGAACGGCGAATAGGTCGCGCGGCGGTCCGGCCCCAGCGTCGGCAGGATGATCGCCATGATCTTATCGTAGGCGGCGAGCATCTTCAGCAGCGTCGCATCGAAGCGGCCCGACGTATAATAGTCGGTCGAGCTCGCGAACTCGTAGTCGAAGCCGAAATGATCGAGGAAGGCGCGCAGCCGCGCATTGTTGTGGTGGCCGAACGACGGGTACTCGTTGGAGAACGGATCCGGCACCCGCGTCAGCGGCTTGCCGAGATGCTCCGCCAGCATCTCCTTGTTCGGAACGTTGTCGGGCACCTTGCGGAAGCCGTCCATGTCGTCGGAGAACGCCAAAAGGCGCGTCTTGACCTTGTCCTCGGTGAGCACGCGGAAGGCGTGGCGCACCATCGAGGTGCGCGCCACCTCGCCGAACGTGCCGATATGCGGCAGGCCGGACGGACCATAGCCGGTCTCGAACAGCACCTCGTCCTTCGGGCTTTTCTTCAGCCGCGCGACAATGGCCTTCGCCTGCTCGAACGGCCAGGCGTTGGATTGTTCGGCGAGCGCACGCAACGCGCTCGGGTTTGCGGCTAGATCAATAACGGACATCAGGGGCCTCCGGGCCGCGGAAAATAGCGATTTCCCCGCAGAATGCAAAAGTTGCGGGCTGATACCCCCAACCCTCTCTCGCTTGCGGGGAGGCTATAGCATTTGGGAGTTTCTTCCCTGCCGCCATCCTTCGAGACGCCCGCTTGGGGCGGGCTCCTCAAGATGAGGGCGGAGTGCGCGGCAGCAGGTTCAGCGAGCGCTCATGCTGATTAGCCTCATCCTGAGGAGGCGCGTCAGCGCCGTCTCGAAGGACGAGGCGTGCGCGCAGGCCGCCGCCACAGGTCATATGCGGTAGCCCTGCGCTTGAGGAGGGTTGGCGGTGTCTCCGCGTTGGATCGAATACGATCCGGCTCAATGCGCCGCTGAGGCCGAGCGCTTGGTCGCGACTTGCTTGGGGGCCGGCTTCGCGCTGGCCTGCGGTGCGCTGTCCCAGCCGCCGTTCGGGGCCGCAACGTTGACGGCATCGTCGGGCTGCGGCTCGGCGCTGAAGGTCTGGATCGCGAGCTTGGCGGCCGCCAGCGATTGCGGGTCGAGGCGCTTGGCGACATCGTCGCGCTTGCCGGCGGCATCCGCATCGCCCTGGGCGGCAGCCAAGCTGAACCATTTGTAGGATTCGGCGAGGTTCTGCTCGACGCCGATGCCGCGGGCATAGAGGATGCCGAGGTTGAACTGGCTGTCGGCGACGCCCCGATCGGCCGCTTTCCGGAACCACTGCGCCGCGCTCTTGTAATTGGCGCCGCGACCGCCGCCGTCGGCATCGAGCACGGCGAGATTGTGCATCGCCTTGGCGTTGCCGCGCTCGGCGGCCTGGGTGTAGTAGCGGCGCGCGATGTCGGCGTCCTTCTTCACCCCTAGGCCCTTTTCGTAGAGCGTGCCGAGGCGGAAGATTGCGGGGACGACCCCGGCCTGCGCCGCGCGGTCGTACCACTTCGCCGCTTCGTCGTAATTCGTGGCGACGCCCTTGCCTTCGGCAAAGCGCACGCCGATCTCGTAGGCCGCGGTCGCATCGCCCTTCATCGCGGCGCTGCGCAAGGCGGGACCGCCGATGCCGTCGGGCAGCTTTTCGCTCGGTGGCACCTGGACAGCGCCGAGCCTGGCGCGGCTGGTGCCCGACAGCGCGCCGGTGACGTCGCTGGCGGCCGACGGCACCGGCGCGGCAGGCGCTTGCGGGATTTCAACCGATGCCGAGCCGCCGGAACTGGGACTCGGCGCCGGCACGGCATTGTTCTGCGATTGTCGTCCGATCGGTGTCGGCGACGTCATCGACGGCGTGATCTGCTCGGGCGCGGCTGGCTTGGTCTCGACCGGCGGCGGCGCAGGCTGCGGTGCCGGCTCGCTCGGGACGTTTTGCATCGCCTGCGGCGTCGGTGACGAGCTGCCGCCGTCGAGCAGGTTCATCGCCATCTTGAAGGTGCCGAGCACGATCACGACCACGCTCGCGCCGACCAGCAGCGAGCGGATCTTGGAGGTGATGGTCGAGCCGCCTTCCTGGCCCTTCTCCTTGGCGCGGGCGATCGCGGCCTTGGCACCGCGGGCCGGCTTCTCGGGCGGCTGTGCGGCGGCAGCTTGCGCCGCGCGGCGCGCGGCCGCGATGAAGCTCGACGACGACACCGGCTCTTTCGGCGCGGCGGCGATTCCGCTGATCGCGCTTTCGGAGGCGGCGATGCGTTCCGACGGCGTGGCGACGCGCCCGCCCGGCCGGGTGCCCGGCTCGAGCGGGTGATCCGGCGGCAGTTCCGGCGCGAGTGCAGCGCGCGCCGTGTGCGGCTCCAGGATCTCGCTGATCGCGCGCGGGGGAACCGGCGGGGCCGCCGGCACGGGCGGCGGCGCGGCGGGGGTGGCGGCGTGGAATTCGCGCGGCGCGGCGACGAAGGCAGCCGGCGGCGCCTGCGCGGCAGCCGGATTGGGCAGCTCGGGCTTCGAATCGTATTTCGGCGGCTGTGCTGGCGCTTGCGGCCGCGGCTCGCGCGCCATCGGCGCCGGCTCCATCGCCGCCGCCATCGGCATCGACATCGGCTGTGGGGTGGGGGGAGGCGGCGCGGTGCGCACCGCGCGCAGATCGCCCTCGATCATCGAGAGGCGATCGACGACGTGGCCGAGCGCGCTGTGGACGGCCTCGAGCGAGTCCTGGGTGTGCCGGTTGGTCTCGGCCTGACTGAAGCGGATGTCGGAGAGCTCGCGCTTGACGAGGTCGACCATGCCGGATTCGGGCGGCGGCGCGGCGTTGCGGCTCTCGGCCAGCGCGGCATAGGTCGCCTGCTGCCGTTCCAGGTGCCTGAGGATGTCGTGCAGTCCGTCCTCGACGCGGCTCAAATTGCCGTTGCGCGGATCGGCGGCGGCCTCGATCCGCTCCAGGAGATAGGAGACACGCTGCTCGAGATGGGCGAAGGTCGATGCGGAATCGTTGCCGACCTGCATGCGGTCGAAGCGGTCCGACAACGCGCGGATCGCAGCGTCCAGATGCTCGGTGCTCTCGGACGGCTGCGGCCGCTCGCGGGTTTCCAGCGCCGCGGTGAGCGCCGCGATGCGCTGCTCCAGCACCGCAAAGCTGTCGCTGGGACCGGAGGCGCGGGTGATCTGGTCGACCTTGGACGACAGCAGCTGGACGTCTTCGGACAGCCGCGCCAGCGCCTCGTTGGAGGCGACGTTGGAGACGATGGCGCGCAACGCTGAGATCGCGCCTTCGAGCTGCTGCACGGTCGAGGGATCGTCGTTGGCGCGCAGGATCAGGTCGAGCTTGGCGCCGAGATTGCGGATCGCCTCGTCGTAGCCGGTGAGCTGCTCGGCCGGCGTCAGCGTGCGCAGCACCTGCTTGATGTCGGACAGTGCGCGCTCGATGCCGGCAAGAACCTGCCCGTCAGTGCCGTTGGAGCGGGTCTCGTCGATCCGGCGATGCAGCGAGCGGATCTCGTTCTCGATCGACTCGATCGCGCGCCGCGGCATTGCCTCGGTGATGGCGGCGCGGATTTCGGCCAGCTCGCTGCGGAAGGCGTTGATGGCCTGCTCGGTATTGTCAGGCCGCTGCAGCGATTCGATCTGGCTCGTGATCTTGAGCAGATGGCGCTCGAGCGAGGAAAAATCCGGCCCCGGCTGCGGGGGCGGTGGCGCATAGGCAGGGGCGGGCGGCGCCATCGGCGGCGCGTAAGCAGCCGTTGGCGCAAGCGGCGGCGCGGCACGCGGCGGCATCTGCCGCGGCGCAAAGCCGTCGAGCTCGCTCTGGCGCGCGGTGATCTCGGCGACCGCGACGTCGAACGAAGCCGGGCTCAGGGGTGGTGAGCCGCGATAGACCTGCGCGGCGGCGCGCTCGACGGCATCGGCCTGGTGCTGGCGCGTCTCGGCCGGGGTGGGGCGAGGGGCCTGCGGCTGCGGCGCTTGCCGCTGTGGGCGGGAGATCTGCGACAGGCGCGCGTCGAGCCGCGAGATCGCATCGTTGAGTTGGCGCGCGACGCCCTGCTCGCGCGAGATGTCCGGTCGTGAGGAGTCTTGTCTTGAGGCGTCTTGTCTTGAGGAGTCTTGGCGCGGGGCGGGTTTTGAGATCCGCTCGATCTGCTGGGTGATCGCGTCGAGCCGCTGGTGGATGTCGGCGACTTCGCGGCTCTCCTGGCTCGGCATGGCTTGCGGCCGCTGATCATACGATCCGCGAAAGTTGGGCGGGGCAGTATCGCCGAGCGTGGAGTTCAGCCAATCGTTGAGCGACATGCCGGCACGGCGCGCGGCAGCCTCGGCCCGCTCCCGGACGGATGGATCGATGCCGTCGACACTCCACGATACGCGCGAATTCATGACTCTGTCCGGTTCCGACTTCGGCACCCCACCCGGCGCCTCCAGCTTTCCCACGCGTGCCGGTTGCAAACACAATCGAATTTGGCGCGGGTCGTCTGCCTCGAAAACCGACTTTTTCCTGTTACGGTAAATAACGGGTTAAGGAATGCGGCGCCGGGGTCTTAAAGTTGGGCGGCGGAACTCGGGGTTGGGACGCTGTGGCGATGCATCCAGTACGCCGCGGCATATCGATTGAACCATAAATGTCTCGGCGTACTGGATCGCCCGGTCAAGCCGGGCGATGACAGCGAGGGGCGGAAAGGTTCGGGTAACGTCGGCGCCCTCAGCCCTTCCCCTCGCGCTTGCCATCCTCCAGCGGCACCACCGTGGCCTTGCCGCTCATCGCCGACAGCGCTTCCAGCGCCTCCTCGCAGAAATCGGCCACCATCTGCTCGTGACGGGCGCCGAGCTGAAGCAGCAGCAGATTGCCGAGATCGAGCCGGCCCTCCGCCGTGCCGTCGGGAAAGCGCTTCTTCAAGATGCGCTCGTAATTGGCGTGGCGGTCGCGGTGGTGCTCCAGGCGGGCCATCAGGTCGGTGCGCATGGGCTCGAGGTCGATGCTGTCCAGCGCATGCAGCCGCACCAGGAGGTCGTCCTTGATCGAGGGCGGCGTGCTTGGCCGCGCGGCCCAGTGCCGCAGTGCTGTTCGGCCCTCGGGAGTCAGCGTATAGATCAATTTGTTCGGCTTGCCCGACTGCACGACCTCGCGGCCCTGGATGTAGCCGCGGTCCCGCAGCTTGGAGAGCTCGCGGTAGATCTGCTGATGGTCGGCCTTCCAGAAGAAGCCGATCGAGGAATCGAACGTCTTGGCGAGCTCGTAGCCCGTCATCGGACGTTCCGTCAGGCATGCGAGGATTGCGTCGCCCAGTGCCATGACCGGCCCCCTTCCTTAGGCTTGACCAAGTTGCTTGACTTTATGCGCATCGGCGCATATGCGTCAATGTGCATATGGGGCAGCGTGCGGGCGGGTCCATGACCCGACTGGATAATCAAGCGAAATCAATCTCCTCGCTACTGTGCATGGGGTTGTTTTCGCACTTTTTGCCCTAGCCTTGAGGGAGGCACCCGAGAATGACCGGCCTCGATTCCTGGTACGCCTACATGAAGTCTCACGACCGCGCGGCGCTCTGGGACCTCCTGCATCCCGACGCCGTGTTCGAAAGCCCCGTCGTGCACACGCCGCAAGCCGGCCGCGACATCACCTTCAAATACCTCTCCAGCGCCGAGAAGGTGCTCGGCGGCCCCGGCTTCACCTATGTCGGAGAGTGGCGCAGCGACAACGGCGCCGTGCTCGAATTCAAGAATGTCATCGACGGCATCGAGATCAACGGCGTCGACATCATCAGCTTCGATAACGAGGGACGCATCACTCACTTCAAGGTGATGGTACGTCCGCTCAAGGCGATCAACATGCTGCACCGCCTGATGGCGGAGCAGCTTGCAGCCGCCCAATCATAAGCCCAACATCCCCTTCAAGCCCCAATACTTCAAGGACACGCCGGGAGACCCCCAATGCCGATCTATAAAGCCCCCGTCGAAGACGTGAACTTCCTGCTCAACGACGTCTTCCAGATCGATCGCTACGACAATCTCGCCGGCTTCTCCGATGCGTCGAGCGACGTGCGCGAGGCCATCCTCGGCGAAGCCGCCAAGCTCGCCGAAGAGGTGCTGCAGCCGCTCAACCGCGTCGGCGATCTCGAAGGCTGCAAGCGCGCGGATGATGGCAGCGTCGCCACGCCCAAGGGTTTCAAGGAGGCCTTCAAGCAGGTCGCCGAGGGCGGCTGGCTCGGCCTGTCGGCGCCGACCGAATATGGCGGCCAGGGCCTGCCGGTGACGCTCTCGCAAGCCGTCAACGAATTCCAGATCTCCGCCAACATGGCGTTCTCGATGTATGGCGGCCTCACCATGGGTGCGACCGCGGCGCTTCTGGTGCACGGCACGCCCGAGCAGAAGAAGACCTACGTGCCGAAGATGGTGGCCGGCGAATGGACCGGCACCATGAACCTCACCGAGCCGCATTGCGGCACCGACCTCGGCATGCTCCGCACCAAGGCGGTGCGGCAGGCGGACGGCAGCTTCAAGATCACGGGCACCAAGATCTTCATCTCGGCCGGTGAGCACGATCTCGCCGACAACATCATCCATCTCGTGCTCGCCCGCATCGAGGGCGCGCCGGCCGGCATCAAGGGCGTGTCGCTGTTCGTGGTGCCGAAGTTCCTCGTCAACGCCGACGGTTCGGTGGGGCAGCGCAACGGCGTCGTCTGCGGCTCGATCGAGCACAAGATGGGCATCCACGGCAATTCGACCTGCGTGATGAACTACGACAACGCCACCGGCTGGCTGATCGGCGAAGAGAACAAGGGCATGCAGGGCATGTTCGTGATGATGAATGAGGCCCGGCTCGGCGTCGCCGTGCAGGGCCTTGCGCAGTCCGAGGTCGCCTATCAGAACGCGGTCGCCTATGCCCGCGAGCGCATCCAGGGCCGCGCGCTCACCGGCGCCAAGGCGCCGGACAAGCAGGCTGACCCGATCATCGTGCATCCCGACGTGCGCCGCACGCTGCTCTCGATCCGCGCTTTCAACGAGGCCGCGCGCGCCTTCGTGATGTGGACCGCGCTGAAGAGCGACGTCGCCCACCGCTCCGAAGATCCCAAGGACCGCCAGGCCGCCGACGACCACATGGGCCTGATGACCCCGGTCCTGAAGGGCTTCCTCACCGACTATGGCTTCGCCAACGCGGTGCAGGCGCAGCAGATGTATGGCGGGCACGGCTACATCGCCGAGCAGGGCATGGAGCAGTTCGTGCGCGATGCGCGCATCGCCATGATCTATGAAGGCGCCAACGGCATCCAGGCGCTCGACCTCGTCGGCCGAAAGCTGCCGCGCGACGGCGGCCGCGCCATCATGGCCTTCTTCGGCGAGGTCATGGCCTTCGCCAAGGAGAACGGCGGCGACGAGGCGCTGAAGCCCTTCATCACCCCGCTCTCGACCTCGCTCGGCCATCTCCAGCAGGCGACGACCTGGCTGATGCAGAACGCGATGGCGAAGCCCGACAATGCGGGGGCGGCCGCAACCGATTACCTGCATCTCTTCGGCTTCGTCGCGCTCGGCTACATGTGGGCGCGGATGGCCAAGGTGACGAATGCCAAGATTGCCGAGAGCGGGGCGACGCCCTATCTCTCCACAAAACTCGTCACCGGCCGCTTCTTCATGGAGCGGATGTTGCCGGAGACCGCCGCCAACCTCGCGCGCATCCAGGCCGGTTGCGCCACCATCATGGAACTGCCGGCGGAAGCGTTCTGAGCCTGCTTCCGCTGCCTGCTCCCAATCGTACCGAACATCACATCAGGAGGGCGTCATGCCTGAGGCATTCATCTACGACCACGTTCGCACCCCGCGCGGCCGCGGCAAGCCGGACGGCGCGCTGCACGAAGTCACCGCGCTCGCGCTTGCGACCGTGCCGCTGAAGGCGCTGAAGGACCGCAACAACCTTCCCGAGGATTCGGTCGATGACGTCGTGCTCGGCGTGGTCGATCCGGTCGGCGAAGCCGGCTCCGACATCGCGCGCTTCGCGGCGCTGAAGGCCGGCCTCGGCGAAGCCGTGCCCGGCGTGCAGATCAGCCGCTTCTGCGCCTCCGGCCTCGATGCCGTGAACTTCGCCGCAGCGCAGATCATGAGCGGCCAGCATGAGCTCGTGATCGGCGGCGGCGCCGAATCCATGAGCCGCGTCGGCATCGGCGCCTCCGGCGGAGCCTGGCCGATGGATCCCTCGATGGCGGTGCCGGCCTATTTCATGCCGCAGGGCGTGTCGGCCGACCTGATCGCCACCAAATACGGCTTCTCGCGCGACGACGTCGACGCCTATGCCGTGCAGAGCCAGCAGCGCGCCGGCAAAGCCTGGGACGAAGGCCGCTTCAACAAATCCGTGGTGCCGGTGAAGGACATCAACGGCCTCACCATCCTCGCCAAGGACGAGCACATGCGTCCCTCGACGACGATGCAGTCGCTGGCGCAGCTGCAGCCCTCGTTCACGATGATGGCGCAGATGGGCGGTTTTGACGGCGTCGCGGTGCAGTCGCATCCGGAAATCGAGCGCGTCAATTACGTGCACCATGCCGGCAATTCCTCGGGCATCGTCGACGGCGCCGGCGCCGTGCTGCTCGGCAGCAAGGAGGCAGGCAGCAAGTACGGCCTGAAGCCGCGTGCCAAGATCCGTGCCTTCGCCAACATCGGCTCGGAGCCCGCGATGATGCTGACCGGTCCGGTCGACGTCACCGAGAAGCTGTTCGCGCGCTCGGGCATGAAGAAGTCGGACATCGACCTGTTCGAGCTCAACGAGGCCTTCGCCTCCGTCGTGCTGCGCTACATCCAGGCCTTCGACATCGACAATGCCAAGATCAACGTCAATGGCGGCGCGATCGCGCTCGGCCACCCGCTGGGGGCGACCGGCGCGATGATCCTCGGGACCGTGCTCGACGAGCTCGAGCGCACCAACAAGTCCACCGCCCTCGTCACGCTGTGCATCGGCGGCGGCATGGGCACCGCGACCATCATCGAGCGGGTGTAGGTTCGTAGGGTGGGTTAGCCGAAGGCGTAACCCACCTCTTCTGTCTCCGCAGCGAAAGACCGTGGTGGGTTACGCTTCGCTAACCCACCCTACGAGATCACCATCAACCGCCGCGCCTGAGATCGGCTGCGGCACCGAGGAGCAACCAACATGTCGTACAAGAACTTCAAGGTTGAGACCGATTCCGACGGCATCGCGCTCGTCACCTGGGACATCCCCGGCCGTTCCATGAACGTGCTCGACGAGACCTCGACCAACGAGCTCGAGACGATCGTCAAGGCGACCACGGCCGATGCCGCGGTAAAGGGCGTCGTCATCACCTCGGCCAAGGAAGCGTTCTGCGCCGGCGCGGACCTGTCGATGCTCGAAGGCATGAACCAGGCCTATGCGAAGGTCTTCAAGGAGCAGGGCGAGACCGCGGCGAACCAGATGCTGTTCGACCAGAGCCGCCGCTTCTCGCAGGTGCTGCGCGGAATCGAAACCTCAGGCAAGCCGTGGGCGGCCGCGATCAACGGCCTCGCGCTCGGCGGCGGCTTCGAGATCACGCTGTGCTGCCACTATCGCGTCGCGGCGGACAATCCCAAGACGCGCCTCGGCCTGCCCGAGGTCAAGGTCGGCCTGTTCCCCGGCGCCGGCGGCACGCAGCGCGTGCCGCGCCTGGTGCCGCCGCAGGACGCCATGACCATTCTGCTCAAGGGCGATCCTGTCACGGTCGACAAGGCCAAGGCGCTGAACCTCATTCACGCCATCGTTCCCGCCGCCGACCTTATCAAGGCGGCGAAGGACTGGATCAAGGGCGGCGGCAAGGCCGTCGCGCCGTGGGACGAGAAGGGCTTCAAGCTGCCTGGCGGTCCGGTGTTCTCCAAGGCCGGCATGATGATGTTCCCGGCCGGCAACGCGATCTATCGCCGCGAGACCTACGACAATTACCCGGCCGCACGCGCGATCATGAGCTGCGTCTATGAAGGCCTGCAGCTGCCGATCGATGCGGCGCTGCGCGTGGAGTCGCGCTACTTCACCTCGGTGCTGCGCTCGAAGGAAGCGGCGGCGATGATCCGCAGCCTGTTCCTGTCGATGCAGGAGCTCAACAAGGGCGCGCGTCGTCCGAAGGATGTGCCCGCAACCAAGGTGAAGAAGATCGCCGTGATCGGCGCCGGCTTCATGGGCGCAAGCGTCGGCTATGTCTCGGCCCGCGCCGGCCTCGACGTCGTCCTGATCGACCGCGACCAGGAGAGCGCCGACAAGGGCAAGGCGCATGCCCAGAAGGTGATCGAGGAGCAGATCAAGAAGGGCCGCGCCAAGCCTGCGGACGCCGAAGCGTTGCTCGCGCGCGTCACGCCGACCGCGGACTACGCCGCGCTGAAGGACGTCGACCTCGTCATCGAGGCCGTGTTCGAGGACCGCAAGGTCAAGGCGGAGACCTTTGCCAAGGCGCAGCAATATCTGAAGCCGGATGTGATCTTCGCCTCCAACACCTCGACGCTGCCGATCACCTCGCTGGCCGAGGCGTTCAAGGATCAGGGCAAGTTCATCGGCATTCACTTCTTCTCGCCGGTCGAGAAGATGATGCTGGTCGAGATCATCCTCGGCAAGAACACCGGCGACGTCGCGCTCGCGACCGCGCTCGACTACGTCCGCCAGATCGGCAAGACGCCGATCGTGGTCAACGACTCCAGAGGCTTCTTCGCCAATCGCTGCGTCGGCCGCTACGTCGCCGAAGGCAACGAGATGTTCCTGGAGGGCGTGCCGCCGGCGATGATCGAGAACTGCGCCAAGATGGCCGGCATGCCAGTCGGCCCGCTCTCGCTCTCGGACGAGGTCGCGCTCGATCTCGGTCTGAAGATCATGAAGGCGACCGAAGCCGATCTCGGCCCCAACGCCATCAATCCCGAGCAGAAGAAGCTGATGGTGGAGATGGTCGAGAAGCAGGGCCGGCTCGGCCGCAAGAACAGCAAGGGCTTCTACGACTATCCCGAGAAGGGCAAGGGCCAGAAGAGCCTGTGGCCAGGCCTCTCGGCCTTGCAGCCGAAGCAGCTCGACCCTGACACGCTCGATATCGAGGAGCTGAAGCAGCGCTTCCTGGTGGTGCAGGCGGTGGAAGCTGCGCGCACCGTTGAGGACCACGTCATCATCGATCCGCGCGAGGCCGATGTCGGCTCGATCCTCGGCTTCGGCTTCGCGCCGTTCACAGGCGGCACGCTGTCCTACATCGACTTCATGGGCACGAAGAAATTCGTCGAGCTCTGCCACAAGCTGGAGGCGAAGTACGGCTCGCGCTTCACCCCGCCGAAGCTCTTGGAAGAGATGGCGGCGAAGGGCGAGACCTTCTACGGCCGTTTCGCGCCGAAGAAGGCGGCAGCCTGACGGAAGCTCGGGGCTACGCAGAAACAAAAGGCCGGATCATCGATCCGGCCTTTTTCATTTTCCGTCGCCGAACGGCGAGAAGGCGCGCCCTCCAACTACATCGTCGTCGAGCCGGGCCTTCCAGCTGCCTTCGTCGCCGCGGCCGATGCGCACCTCGAAACGCCAGCCATTTTGGTTGGTAAAGGCGATGTCCGCGCCGCCCTTCGTTCTGGCGTAGCGACAGGGATATTCGGTTGGCCGGTCCGGGAAGACGATCTTGCCTTCCTTGCTCTCGAACACGGCCGAGGTGATCTGCGGATGGATCATGAAGATGCAATTGCGTTCCGGCGCGACCGGCGTCGACAAGCCGAGCATCGCGAGCGGCGCGCCGGCGGCGGTCATGAGGACGATCAGGTTCATGGCGGAAACTGTCTCTTGGAGATGTTCCTTCGACGTCGCCGCGGATCGGATGGTTCACAAATGGAAGGGCTGGATCATCGCTTGGGCGCTCTGCCTTGCGCCTTGTCACATCGATTGATGCGCTTTCCCAATCTCCACCCCGGCCACGCTCGCTTCGCCCTGGCACCGCTCTTGCTGATGATCCGCCGGATGGCCCATCGACAATGAAGGTGTCCCGCAATGATCTCCACGGTGTCTCAAGACAGCGCAGCCGGCGTTGCGGTAAGATACGTCCCCTTGTCGCTGCTGCGGCGGCCGTGGCCGCGCCGCCGGCTCCTCCGGAGGCGCAGAAGAGTTCCTTCGTGGGTCGACCTGGTCCTACTCGTCCTCATCTTTGATATGGCGCTGGCCGTGCTTGCCTGGTTCGCCGTCGATCTCGTCCTGCACTGAAAGCTCACCTCTGTGCACGTAGAATGTCGCCGCCAAGTAGGCGACCTGGCCGGCAATCAGGCAGCCGACGACGATTGGAACGCCCGTCCAAAAGCCAAAGCCTGAGGTCTGAAGGACGGTCGCGGCAAGGATCGCAGTCGCCGGCGAGACCAGCAATAGAGTCCAGACTCGGAAGAATAGCCCCGTCGCCAAGCCGGTTATTGCACTCGCGAGCAGGAGGAGGAGTACAGTCGTCACGATAGTTTTTCCGGTCCGACGGCTAGCGTCCTGTCCCCGCGCTGAAGCTGAGCCAAGAGCATTGCTCTCACAAGGATGGTGACGTCCCCGGAGCGCACAACGCGGAGTTATTGTTAACCCGGACAATGCTCGTAAAATCGGCGTCAGCGCATCGCAAATCTTCGGACTAGCTAATGTGGCAAGGAAAGAGCCGAATCACCGGTCCGGCTCTTCGCCGTCCTTCCGGTCGTGTTTCGCGACGGTGGACCAGACCTGATTGGCGATCATCTGGACAATCACTTGGCCTTCCGTCACGATCTCATTTGCTGTCGAGGCCCAGCGCAGGGACCTGGCCCCAAGGGGGGCAGCTTCAGATAATTCTCACTATTTTCGGGCTTCTTGGCGCCGCTACCGACCTCGACCAGGCCATAGAGCGGGCCGGCCTCCAGGATCACGATGTGGGGACGGCGGGCACACACCGGGCAAACCGTCCGGTTTCGAGGAAATTCCTTCCCCTGACGCTTGGTTCGGCCGAAAGAACGACTACATGCACCTGCTTGAAATAGTCAAGATTGATGCAGGTGCATCGAATGGAGTAAGAGACGGGCGACGAGCTTGAGCGGAATCATGAAACGCAAACCATCGACCGAGGCAACCGCCGCCTGGATCCGCCTGATGCGGGTGCAGAGCCGCGTGCTCGATTGCGTCGAGCAGGACTTGAAGAAGGCCGGCTTCCCACCGCTGGCCTGGTATGACGCGCTGCTCGAACTGTCGCGGGCGCCCTCGGGCGAGCTGCGGCCGGTCGAGCTCGAGCGGCAGATGCTGATCCCGCAATATTCGACCTCGCGCCTGATCGACCGCCTGGTCGACGAGGGCCTCGCCTCGCGGCGCGAATGCAAGATCGACAAGCGCGGCCAGTTCGTCGAGATCACCGAAGCCGGCCGCGAGCTGCAGAAGCGGATGTGGGGCGCCTATTCGGCCGCGATCGAGAAATATGTCGGTTCGAAACTGTCGGACGCCGACGCCGTCAAGCTCAGCAATCTGCTCGATCGCCTGGGCTGCTCGTGCGGCGAGATGAAACTGCCGCCCGCGGCCGCCAACGAAACCATGCCGTCGCGATGATCGCGCGGCAACCCCGCTCGCCCGTGCAACCGGTGGGTTCGCGGGCCATCCCTGTCACCCGCGCGCGTTCGGTCGAAGCGCTTTTGATTAGAGTTTGATATGGCGCGAGACCAGATCGACATGACACCGCTGCAATCACGCGACGAACTCGTCGCGTGGTTCGAGGCGGGCTGCAAGGACCCGTCCGAATTCCGCATGGGCACCGAGCACGAGAAGACGCCGTTCACGCTCGACGGTCATCGTCCGGTGCCTTACGAGGGCGCGCGCGGCATCGGCGCGCTGCTCGAAGGCATGAAGCTCCTGCTCGGCTGGGAGCCGATCATGGAGCAGGGCAACATCATCGGCCTCTACGACGTCACCGGCGGCGGCGCCATCTCGCTCGAGCCCGGCGGACAGTTCGAGCTGTCCGGCGCGCCGGTCGAGAACGTGCACCAGACCCAGAGCGAGCTGATGGCGCACTTGGCGCAGGTGCGCGAGATCGCAACCCCGCTCGGCATCGGCTTCCTCGGCCTCGGCATGACGCCGTCCTGGTCGCGCGCCGATATCCCGGTGATGCCCAAGGGCCGCTACAAGATCATGACCAATTACATGCCGAAGGTCGGCCAATACGGCCTCGACATGATGTACCGGACCTGCACGGTGCAGACCAATCTCGACTTCTCGTCGGAAGCCGACATGGTCAAGAAGCTGCGCGTCTCGCTCGCGCTTCAACCGGTCGCAACCGCGCTGTTCGCCAATTCACCGTTCACTGAGGGCAAGCCGAACGGCTTCCTCTCGTTCCGGTCCGAGATCTGGCGCGACACCGACAACGCGCGCGCAGGCATGATGCCGTGGGCGTTCGAGGACGGCATGGGGTTCGAGCGCTATGTCGATTATGCGCTGGACGTGCCCATGTATTTCGTCAAGCGCGGCGAGGAGTACATTGACGTCTCGGGCTCCTCGTTCCGCGCCTTCTTCGACGGCCGCAACAACAACCTTCCCGGCGAGCGTCCGACCTTGTCGGACTGGGCCAACCACCTCTCGACGATCTTCCCGGAAGTGCGGCTGAAGCGCTATCTCGAGATGCGCGGCTCGGACGGCGGCCCATGGGGCCGCTTGCCGGCGCTGCCGGCGTTCTGGGTCGGGCTGCTCTACGACGATGCCTCGCTCGATGCCGCCTGGGAGATCGTCAAGCACTGGAGCGCGCATGAACGCCAAGCCCTGCGCGACGACGTGCCGCGCATGGGCTTCAAGGCGCGGATCAAGGACCGCTATCTGTTCGAGATCGCCAAGGAATGCCTCGTTCTTGCCCATGCTGGCCTGCGCCGGCGCGGCCGGATCGATCAACTCGGCCGCGACGAAACCCGGCATCTCGAGCCGCTCGATCGCATCATCGATTCCGGCCGGACGCCGGCCGAGGAGATGCTGGATAAATTCAACGGTCCCTGGAAGGGCTCGGTGGAACCGGCCTACGCGGAATACGCGTTCTAGACCTCTGAAGCCGGGCACCCAGGATTCAGCCGTTCATCGCCCATACAGGTTTGCGGCGATCAAATGACCGGCTGAAAAAACCTGAGCGTCGTCAATAACTCGAAAGCTGTTCCGATGGGGAAGGGCCGCCTGTCCGGGGCCATCATGTCCAGCGCCGCGGCATGTGTCGCGCTGCTTTCGCTTGCGTTTGCGAGCGCGCCGGCGCTTGCCCAGACGGCGTTCGACCGGCCCGGCGGCGACTATTTCAGTACGCCCGTCACCTCCGGCGATCCCGAGGATTGCGCGCTGCTGTGCGAGCGCGATCGCCGTTGCCGCTCCTGGAGCTTCAACTATCCCGATGTCGAAGGCGGCTCGGCCGTGTGCTGGCTGAAGAACACCGTGCCGGCGCGCGTGCCGGGTAGTTGCTGTATCTCGGGCGTGCGCGGCGCCGGCGTGATCGAGCCGCGCGTCGAAGGCGTCGAGACGTCGATCGACCGTCCCGGCGGCGACTTGCGCAATTTCGAGCTCAAGGACGGCGAAAGCGTCGAGGCGTGCAAGGCCGCCTGCACCGCCGACAACAAATGCCGCGCCTTCACCTATGCCCGCCCCGGCTACACCGGGCGCGAGGCGCGCTGCTTCCTGAAGAAGGAAATCAAGCCGCCGCGAAGGAAGGCGGGGTTCACCTCGGGCGTGGTCAGATAGCACGCACTCCCTCCGCCGTCATTGCGAGCGCAGCGAAGCAATCCAGGCTGTTTCCGCGGACGGATTCTGGATTGCTTCGCTGCGCTCGCAATGACGGGTAAGATGTAGCGGCATCTCACTCCGCCGCGATCACCGTGATCTCCGGCCACAGCGCCTTCCAGCGCTTAGCCTTCGCTTCGTAGTTCGCCGCGGAAAAATTCGGTCCTGGATTTGGCCGCGCGATCAGTGCCGCAATGTCGTCAAACCCGCGCGGTGCGTAGACCTCGTGGCCATCGCTTGCGCGCCTGACGCCGACCTGCGTGTTCTGCGTGAGGAAGCGGTCGATGCCTTCCCTCGAGCTTCTCAGCGGCGGATAGGGCAGGCCGTGCTTGGCCGGGTACCACATGTGCACGCGGGCCTGGTTGCGGACCTCGATCTTGGCGCCGAGATGCGCGAGGCGCGTATGGAGGGTGCGGATCACCGCGTCCTCGGCCTCCCACGATGTATCGGCGTCGAAATAGAACACGTCGTAATCGGCGATGCCGTGGTCGATCGGGCGCCCCGTGAGCACGTTCCATACCGTCTGCACCAGGCATCCCGACACCAGCCACGCATCCGGTAATGCAAGTCGATGCAGCTCGTCGGCGATCGCGGCGTTGACCGGATTGCGTAAGGCGAGCGCGAGGAATTCATCCTTGCTCACCCTGCGGCCAATCAGTGCACGGCGGTGAAGAACCGCGACAGCCTGAATCCGGACAGCCAGGTCCACACCGGCTGGCTACGCATGCCGAGGTCCCAGGAGCCGACCACTGCGTCTGCACGGCCGATCAGATTGTCGATCGGCAGCAGGCCGACGCCGCCGGAGCGCAGCGGCACGCGGCTATCGGCGGAATTGTCGCGGTTGTCGCCGAGCACGAACAGATGCCCGGCCGGAACCGTCACCTCGGGCGTGTTGTCGAGCGGACCGCTGTCGCGCATTTTGAAGATCAGATGCGAGACGCCGTTCGGCAGCGTCTCGACATAGCGATAGGCGGGCTCGCTGCCGCCGCTGTCGTTCTCGGCGGCGCCGACGCCGTCCGGCTTCAACTCGGCCGGACGGTCGTTGATGAAGAGCTGGCCCTGCCGCATCTGGATGCGGTCGCCGGGCAAGCCCACGACGCGCTTGACCCAGGCCTGCGAACGATCGCCGGGCCAGCGGAAGACGACGACGTCGCCGAGCTTCGGCGTCTCCGCGAACACGCGGCCGCTTTCCGGCAGGCTGATCTGGATCGGCAGCGACGAGGTGCCGTAGCCATAGGGGAATTTCGAGGCGAGCAGCGCATCACCGATCAGGAGCGTCGGCTCCATCGAGCCCGACGGCACGTAGAACGGCTCGGCGAGCGCGCCCTTGGCGATGAAGACCGCGGCGACGATGCCGGCGAGCTGAGCGATCTGTCCGCCCCAGCCGCTGCTTTTGCGCTTGGGGCTGACCGTGACCTTGTCTTCAACACTCATGCGCCGGTTCCACCCACGGTGATGCGTTCCATCAGCAGTGACGGCTGGCCGACGCCGACGGGCACGCCCTGGCCGTTCTTGCCGCAGGTGCCGATGCCGGTGTCGAGCGCAAGGTCGTTGCCGATCATGCGGATGCGATGCAGGTCGGTCGGCCCGTTGCCGATCAGCATGGCGCCCTTGAGCGGCGCTCCGATCTTGCCGTTCTCGATCTTGTAGGCCTCGGTGCACTGGAACACGTACTTGCCCGAGGTGATGTCGACCTGTCCGCCGCCGAAATTCGCGGCGAACACGCCGTTCTTCACCGAGGCGATGATCTCGGCCGGATCGCGGTCGCCGGCGAGCATGTAGGTGTTGGTCATGCGCGGCATCGGCACATGGGCATAACCTTGGCGACGGCCGTTGCCGGTCGGCTTCATGTTCATCAGCCGTGCGTTCTGGCGGTCCTGCATGTAGCCGACCAGGATGCCGTCCTCGATCAGCACGGTGCGATTGGTCGGCGTGCCCTCGTCGTCGATCGACAGCGAGCCGCGGCGCGAGGCGATGGTGCCGTCGTCGACCACGGTGACGCCCTTGGCCGCGACCTGCTGGCCCATCAGGCCGGCGAACGCGGACGTCTTCTTGCGGTTGAAATCGCCCTCGAGGCCGTGGCCGACCGCTTCATGCAGCATCACGCCGGGCCAGCCGGCGCCCAGCACGACGTCCATCTCGCCCGCGGGGGCGGGGATCGATTCCAGATTGACCAGCGCCTCGCGCAGCGCGCCGTCGGCGGCCTCGCGCCAGTTCTTGCTCTCGATGAACTCGGCATAGCCGGCGCGGCCGCCATAGCCCTTGCTGCCGCTCTCCTGGCGGTCGCCCTGGCCGGCGACCACGGAAATGTTGACGCGCACCAGCGGGCGGATGTCGCGATAGCTCTCGCCGTCGGGCCGCAGGATCTCGACGACCTGCCAGGTCGCACCCAGGCTGACGCTGACCTGCCGCACCCGCGGGTCCTTGTCGCGCAAGTAAGCGTCGATCTCGGCGAGCAGTTTTACTTTGGTTTCGAAGCCCGGCGCGTCCAGCGGATTGTCGTCGCCATAGAGGCGGACATTGGTATGTGGGGGCGGCGCCGAGAAGCTGCCGGAGTAGCCGCCGCGCACGGCGGCAACGGCGTCCGCCGCGCGAATCAGCGCCGGCAGCGACACGTCGGAGGAATGCGCGTAGCCGACCGCATCGTCCTTGACGGCGCGCAGGCCAAATCCCTGCGAGGTGTCATAGGTCGCCTGCTTCAGCCGCCCATTGTCGAACATCAGCGCTTCGGTCTGGCTGTATTCCAGGAACAGTTCGCCGTCGTCAGCGCCGGAAAGCCCGCGCGCGACCTCGCTGCGAACCTGATCGCGGTCGAGATTGGCACGGTCGAGCAGGGAGGTCGTGGCAGGATTGGTCATGCGTCCGTCCATTAGCCGGGGATGTGGGGCAAGATAATGGTTTCGGATCGGTTCCGCGAGGGCGCGAAGCCTCACATTACGGAAACAAAAGGATTGTCAGGATTAGCCGCTCCTACGGCAGCTTATCGTAGCCCTCGCCGAGCCCGTTCAGGCTGAGCGGGAAGCCGATGCCTTCTTCCGGGGTCTCGAAGATGATGAAGGTCGCGGTCTTGGCGCTGCGGAGCTGACCGAGCAGCTTGTCCTCCAGGACCACCTCGGCGACGCAGCCGTTGGGCAGGCAGCGGACGAAGCCGGCGCGGCCGACGTCCTGGTTGTCGAGCTTGAGCCCGAGGCCGGAGGGCAACAGGACCCCGAGCGGAGCGACCACGCGCATCAGCCGGCTCTTCTGGTCAGCGGTCTTGAGCACGATCACGGTCAGGCCGGCATTGGAGCGGTCTTCCGCCACCACGCTCTGAATCAGGGCGCATTGCTCGGTCTGGGCGCCGGGCGGGGTGTCGCAGCGGATCTGCCAGTCGCCATGGACGGAGCGCACCGCGCCCTGCGCATGGGCAAGCCCCGGCAGCGCCAGCAGGACCATCGCAGCCACGAGGGCGGCGAGCGCCGGGAGGCCGTTCGCCGGCCTTGCCATCGATCTCGAAAGCCCCATCGGGTCGGTCCCTCTGCTCGCCTGGGTTGCTCGCGCTTGGCGGACTGATCTGGCGGACTGATACGGAATGACGGCGTCTTGAAGGCGATTCCCAAGCAAATTCCGCGCCGCGCACACCGCCATTGCCCGCACGAATCAGGCTGCCGCGTGGCAGTCTTCCAGTGCCTACCGCGGGCAATTTCGCTGTCAAGCCGCAGCGTCCCGGGAAACGGTATTTTTGTCTGATCTTGCTGGGAAATATCTTGCCGGTGATGGCTGGCAGGCGGGGCTCAAGACTGCATTGCGATAGATCAAGAATTATGGTTTGAGAGGCTTGATTTCGCGTTCTAGCGATCTGGCCCCAATTCCTCTTAGAGGTATTCTTGCGTGGCGGTTTGTCGGACTGGCGGAGCGAATAAGCGTTTCCCGCAAACAGGGAAATGCACGTGGGGTGATTTCGGAAGGGGAGCGCGAACGACATGAGGATGTCGATGGGTCGGGTGGGCCGGCAACTGCTGGGATTGGCCACCATCGCCTTGGTGGCGGCTGGAGTCACGCTGGCGACGGGTGGTGCGGCATTGGCCGAGCTCGGGCAGCCGTCGCCGTGGGAGTGGACGCTCCAGCAGTCCGGTTCCCCGGTGATGGACAACATCGTCTGGTTCCATAACTTCCTCTTCGTGCTGATCACCCTGATCACGCTGTTCGTCCTGGCGCTGCTCGTGATCGTGGTCGTCAAGTTCAACGCGAAGGCCAATCCGGTGCCGTCGCGGACCACCCACAACACGCTGATCGAGGTGGCTTGGACGCTCGTCCCGGTGCTGATCCTGGTCGGCATTTCGGTGCCGTCGTTCCGGCTGCTGTTCCTGGAGCTCGACATTCCGAAAGCGGACCTGACCGTGAAGGCGACCGGCAAGCAGTGGTACTGGTCCTATGCCTATCCGGATAACGGCAAGTTCGAATTCGATTCGCTGATGGCGCAGGACAAGCAGCCCCGTCTGCTCGGCGTCGACAACGAGATGGTGGTGCCGGTCAACAAGGTGATTCGCGTCCAGACCACGGGTGCGGACGTCATCCATGCGTTCGCGCTGCCGGCTTTCGGCGTCAAGATCGACGCCATTCCCGGCCGTCTGAACGAGACCTGGTTCAAGGCCACCAAGACCGGCATGTACTACGGTCAGTGCTCGGAACTGTGCGGCAAGGATCACGCCTTCATGCCGATTGCGATCCGCGTGGTGAGCGACCAGGAGTTCGCCTCCTGGGTCGAGACGGCGAAGAAGAAGTTTGCGAGCGGCGGCACCAGCACCTACGCCTCCGCGGCCGGCCCGACGCAGTAAGCGCCGGGGGCGGCCTGAGGGACTGAAAGCGATAAGGGTGGGACCTCCAAAGGTCCGAATGGGACGCAAGGCAGGATTTGAAAATGGCAACGAGCGCAGCGGCACACGGCGATCACGCGCATCATGACGAGCATGCCCATCCGACCGGATGGCGGCGCTACGTCTATTCGACCAATCACAAGGACATCGGCACGATGTACCTGATCTTCGCGGTCGTCGCCGGCATCATCGGTGCGGCGATGTCGATCGCGATCCGGGCCGAGCTGATGTATCCGGGCGTGCAGGTCTTCCACGAGGCCCACACCTACAACGTGTTCGTGACCTCGCACGGCCTGATCATGATCTTCTTCATGGTCATGCCCGCGATGATCGGCGGCTTCGGCAACTGGTTCGTACCGCTGATGATCGGCGCGCCCGACATGGCGTTCCCGCGCATGAACAACATCTCGTTCTGGCTGCTGCCGGCATCGTTCGCGCTGCTCTTGATGTCGACCTTCGTCGAGGGCGAGCCGGGCTCCAACGGCGTCGGGGCGGGTTGGACCATCTACGCGCCGCTGTCGACCTCGGGCCATCCCGGCCCGGCGGTCGACTTCGCGATCCTGTCGCTGCACCTCGCCGGTGCCTCCTCGATCCTGGGCGCGATCAACTTCATCACCACCATCTTCAACATGCGCGCGCCGGGCATGACCCTGCACAAGATGCCGCTGTTCGTGTGGTCGATCCTGGTGACGGTGTTCCTGCTGCTGTTGTCGCTGCCGGTGCTCGCCGGTGCGATCACCATGCTGCTCACCGACCGCAATTTCGGCACGACGTTCTTCGCTCCCGACGGCGGCGGCGACCCCGTGCTGTTCCAGCATCTGTTCTGGTTCTTCGGTCACCCCGAGGTCTACATCCTGATCCTGCCCGGCTTCGGCATGATCAGCCAGATCGTCTCGACCTTCTCGCGCAAGCCCGTGTTCGGCTATCTCGGCATGGCCTACGCCATGGTCGCGATCGGCGGCATCGGCTTCGTGGTGTGGGCGCACCACATGTACACGGTCGGCATGTCCTCGGCGACGCAGGCCTATTTCGTCGCCGCCACGATGGTCATCGCCGTTCCGACCGGCGTGAAGATCTTCTCCTGGATCGCCACGATGTGGGGCGGCTCGATCGAGTTCCGCGCGCCGATGATCTGGGCGGTGGGCTTCATCTTCCTGTTCACGGTCGGCGGCGTCACCGGCGTCGTGCTGGCGAACGCGGGTGTCGATCGCGTGCTCCAGGAGACCTATTACGTCGTTGCGCACTTCCATTACGTGCTGTCGCTCGGTGCGGTATTCGCGATCTTCGCCGGTTGGTACTACTGGTTCCCGAAGATGTCGGGCTACATGTACAATGAGGGGCTCGCCAAGCTGCACTTCTGGGTCACCTTCGTCGGCGTCAACCTGGTGTTCTTCCCGCAGCACTTCCTCGGCCTGTCCGGCATGCCGCGCCGCTACATCGACTATCCCGATGCGTTCGCGGGCTGGAACCTGGTCTCGTCGGTCGGCTCCTACATCTCCGGCTTCGGCGTGCTGATCTTCCTCTACTGCGTGCTGGACGCCTTCATGAAGAGGGTGCCGGCAGGCGACAATCCATGGGGTGCCGGCGCGACCACGCTGGAGTGGACGCTGTCCTCGCCGCCGCCCTTCCATCAGTTCGAAGTGCTGCCCCGCGTGCAGTAAGCAATCTCCCGCGGCGCCCGTGACGGGCGCCGCGGCGCTGTAACGAAGCGAGTAGATCTAAGTGTCCGTCCTCGACCACAACGCCATCGACATCAATCCCCACATCTCCGAAGCGGAGGTTGGCGATTATCTCGCGCTGCTCAAGCCGCGGGTGATGTCGCTGGTGATCTTCACTGCGCTGGTCGGGATGGCGATGGCGCCGGGGCATTTCCACCCGGTGCTGGCGATCACCTCGCTGCTCTGCATCGCGGTCGGTGCAGGCGCCTCCGGGGCGCTCAACATGGCGCTCGAGGGCGACATCGACTCCAAGATGTCGCGCACGGCGAACCGGCCGATCCCGCGCGGCCGCATCACCCGCCCTGAAGCGATGGCGTTCGGCACGACGCTCGCCTTCTTCTCGGTGATGACGCTCGGCATCCTCGTCAACTGGGTCGCGGGCGCGCTGCTCGCCTTCACCATCTTCTTCTACGTCGTGATCTACACGATGTGGCTGAAGCGCTGGACCGCGCAGAACATCGTGATCGGCGGCGCGGCCGGCGCGCTGCCGCCGGTGGTGGCCTGGGCCTCGGTGACGGGCACGGTCGACGTCGAGCCGCTGCTGCTGTTCGCCATCATCTTCTTCTGGACCCCGCCGCATTTCTGGGCGCTGGCGCTGTTCCGCTCCGACGACTACGCGCGCGCCGGCATTCCGATGCTGCCGAACGTCGCCGGTCCCGACGCCACGCGTCTGCAGATCCTGCTCTACACCATCGTGCTGATCGCGGTCGCCGCCGCGCCCTGGGCGCTCGGCTATTTCGATGCCGTCTACGGCGTGGTCTCGCTGATTCTCGGTGCCGGCATGCTGGTGCTCGCCATCAACGTCTATCTGCGCCGCGAGCGCAGCCAGTCGCTGCGCGCGACCCGCAAGCTGTTTGCGTTCTCGATCCTGTACCTGTTCGCACTGTTTGCGACCCTGCTGGCCGAGGTCGTGTACCGGGCGCTTGCTCCGATGGTTGGGGGCGCATGATCACCGCGATGGCCGACAAACCCGAGCCGGAAGGAATCGTCCTCACCGAGGCGCAGCGGAAGAGCCGTCGTCAGCGCTCCATCGCCATCGCTTTGGCGCTCGGCGTGCTCGTGGTGCTGTTCTTCGCCGTCACCATGGTCAAGGGGCCGGCAGTGCTCGTGCGGCCGATGTAGGAAACATGGATCACGAGCCCACCATATCGCAGGACGTCAGCGCCAAGCCGGGCCATCGCAACCCGGGCAAGGGCCGCGGGCTGGGGCGCGATGTGGTGGTCGCGTCCATCTGCGGCGGCGTGGTCGCGCTGATGGTCGGCGCCTCCTACGCGGCGGTGCCGTTCTACAGTTGGTTCTGCCGCGCCACCGGTTTCAACGGCACGACGCAAGTGGCGACCTCAGCGCCGGCCACGGGCCCGATAGCGCGGAAGATCTCGGTGCGCTTCGATTCCAACGTCGCGCCCGGCCTGCCCTGGAAGTTCGAGCCGGAGCAGAGCGAGATCGAGGTCAATATCGGCCAGGTCGTGACCGTCTTCTACACCGTGACCAACCAGGCGGCGCGCGCCACCGCGGGCCAGGCCGCCTATAACGTCGCGCCCCTGACGGTCGGCGCCTATTTCCAGAAGATCAACTGCTTCTGCTTCACCGAGCAGACCATGGCACCCGGTGAGAAGCGCGAGATGCCGGTCGTGTTCTACGTCGATCCGTCGATCGCCGCCGACCATGAGAACGACGGGCTGAGCACGATCACGCTGTCCTACACGTTCTATCCGATGCGCGATCCCGTGGTGAAACCGCTGGCATCGGGCGAAGCCGACAAGCGCAAGGGAAACCTTTGACCGCAGGGCTTTTGCGCAGGCGGTTGGACACAAGGGGATAGGTGCCGGACAGGCACGGGATTGAGGAGAGAGACGGAAATGGCCACGGCGCACACCAAGCATCACGACTATCACCTCGTCGATCCCTCTCCCTGGCCGGCAGTCGGCTCGCTCTCGGCCTTCATCATGGCGGTCGGCGCGGTCGCCTGGATGCACCACATGTTCTCGGCGGCGCCGATCGTGTTCGGCGTCGGCACCGTGGGCGTGCTCTACACCATGGCGAGCTGGTGGGCCGACGTGATCAAGGAAGCCCAGTACAAGGGCGACCACACCCGTGTCGTGCAGCTGCATCACCGCTACGGCATGATCCTGTTCATCGCCTCCGAGGTGATGTTCTTCGTCGCCTGGTTCTGGGCCTATTTCAACGCGGCGCTGTTTCCGGCCGATGCCGTCCACGCCACCCGCGATGCGGTGTTCGGTTGCGGCCTCGGCACGCAGCCCGGCGCCTGCGCGGTCCCGGGCACCTGGCCGCCGAAGGGCATCGAGACCTTCGATCCCTGGCATCTGCCGCTGCTGAACACGCTGATCCTGCTCACGTCAGGCACCACCGTGACCTGGGCGCACCATGCGCTGCTCGAGAACGACCGCCAGGGCTTGAAGTATGGCCTGATCCTCACCGTCGTGCTCGGCGCGCTCTTCACCTGCGTGCAGGCCTATGAGTACGCCCACGCGGCGTTCTCCTTCGGCGGCAACGTCTACGGCGCGACGTTCTTCATGGCGACCGGATTCCACGGCTTCCATGTGCTGGTCGGCACCATCTTCCTGCTGGTGTGCCTGTTCCGCGCCTATGCCGGCCACTTCACGCCGAAGCAGCATCTCGGCTTCGAGTTCGCGGCCTGGTACTGGCACTTCGTCGACGTGGTCTGGCTGTTCCTGTTCCTCTGCATCTACGTCTGGGGACGCGGCGCCGAGACCATGGCCAGCGCCGCGCACTGAGCCCGATCGAACACGATCAGGAAGGGCGGCCGCAGGGCCGCCCTTTCGCTTTCCGGCCACCGGAAGTTTCGTCGGAAACTGTGATAGAGTCCGCCATCATGAACGACAGTGCCGGCACACCCCCGTCCGAAACCACCGTTCTGCAAAGCGCGCTGCGTGGGCTTGCCTGCAAATGCCCGCGCTGCGGCCAGGGCAAGCTTTATGCGGGCTTTCTGACGCTCGCGCCCGCATGCGACCGTTGCGGGCTCGACTATGCCTTCATCGATACCGGCGACGGTCCGGCGATCTTCATCATCATGCTGGCCGGCGGCATCGTCGTCGCGTGCGCCCTCATCGTCGAAGTCAAGTACCAGCCGCCATATTGGCTGCATGCGGTGCTCTGGCTGCCGCTCATCCTCGCCACCACGCTGTTGCCGCTGCGCTCGATGAAGTCGTTGCTGATCGCGCTGCAATTCCACCACAAGGCAGCGCCGGGCCGGTTGGTCGATCGCGCGAAATGAACGAGCCTGCGTCGCGCAAGGCCCCCGTGGCCGGCTTCGCGCTGTTCACGCTGTTCCTCACGGCTGTGTTCGTGGCGCTCGGTGTCTGGCAGCTGCAGCGCCGCGCCGCCAAGCACGAGTTGATTGCGGCGCTCACCGAACGGCTTGCGGCCGCGCCGGTTGCGCTGCCGCCGTCCGCGCAATGGGCCGCGCTCAATCCCGTCCGCGACGAATTCCGCCGCGTCAGCTTCACCGCGACCTATGCAGCCCTCCCCGATGCAATGGTCTATTCCTCCGGCTCGGCGGTGCGCAAGGACGCCTCCGGCCCCGGCACCTGGGCGTTCCTGCCGGCGCGGCTTCCCGGCGGCGAGATGGTCGTGATCGACGCGGGTTTCATCGAGAACACGATGCAGGACCGCAGCGTCGAGGATCGCGCGGTGAACAAGCTCGTCACGGGCCAGCCGGTTGAGCTCACCGGCTATCTGCGTTTTCCCGAGGCGCCAAGCTGGCTGACTCCGGCGGAGGATCGCGGCAAGCGGCTCTGGTTCGTGCGCGATCATCTGGCAATCGCAAGCGTGCTGGGCTGGGGCACGGTTGCGCCGTTCTATATCGATCTCGAACGGCCCGCGCCGGCGAACGGCATCCCGCGTCCGGGACCGCTCCAGGTGAATCTCAAGGACGACCATCTGCAATATGCAATCACCTGGTTCACGCTTGCAGGCGCCGTGCTCGTCGCCTTCGGCGTGTGGGCAAGAGGCCGGCGGCAGAGCTGAGCTCGTTGGCAGGTCCATCGAGGGAACCCGGTATCGCCCGGGGTTTATTATTCAGCGCATATTCACGAGTGTGGTTCTAAGCCGCCAGTATTGTCCGCGGCAGATTGGGTGCGGCGTGAGTGATTTCGACCAGATGGGAATTATCGTCGACTGGGTGGATGCCTGCCGCAAGGGCGACCTCACAGCCCTGCTCGACCTCTATGCCGACGACGCGCAGCTCGAATGCACCTGCGACGGCGCGCGGCGCTATCGTGGCCGGAGCGAGATCGAGGCCTATTGGCAGCCGCGTCTCAGCGCCTTCTCCTTGGCGGGGTTCGGGCTGGAAGAGATCCATCCCGCGCCCCACGGCGTCCACCTCGAATATTCCGTCGCCGGCGCGCTGCGCATTCAGGCCTCGTTCCGCTTCAGCCCGGATGGCAAGATCCGCAGCACGCTGTGCGAACCGGCGCGACAGAATGCGCATAATGGCTGCGCCTGCTGATTCAGCCTGGATGTGGAACGTCCCGCATCGTCTCCGCCGGAAGGCGGCAGCGCACGTAGGTTCGGTCATCCACGCGCAACAGCGATAGCGATCCGCTGAGCGCGCGCACGCGCTCATGCATGCCGGTCAGGCCCCGGCCGAAGACGTTGTCCGCGGGGAAACCGCCGCCATCGTCGGAGATCTCGACGACGAGCGTCTTGTCGGCAACCGTCGCCTGCACATGTGCGTTGCCGGCGTTGGCATGTCGCAGCACGTTGGTCAGTGCCTCCTGGATCACCCGATAGACGGTCTGCGCCAGCGGTCCGCCGATTGCGCTGAGATCGCGATCGATCGCGTCCGTCAGCACGATATGAGGTGCCTGCTTGCGAAAATTCCGGAGCAGCGTTTGCACGCTGCTCGAAAGGCCGAGCTCCTCGATATAGAGCGGCCGCAGCCGGTCGAGGATGCGGCGGTTGGTCTGCTGCAGGGCCTCGACCGATTGCAGCAGGTCCTGAGCCGAATTGCCGAGATGTCCCGTTGGCTCGGAGGCATCGGTCAGCGCGATCGTGCCGGCGCGGATGCTGAAGAGGAGGGGCCCGAGCTCGTCGTGCAGTTCGCGGGCGAGATCGCGCCGCTCGTCATCTTGCAGCGACACCAGGCGGTGCATCAGATCGCGATTGTCCTGGCTCAACTGCGCCAGCGTTGCAGCCAGCGCGTTCGCCTCCTCGCAGCCTTGCCGGATTTCCGCTGGGCCTCGGACCGGAATTGGGCTCGTGTAGTCGCCCCGTCGTATTCGCGTGAGACCTTCGCCGAGATCTTGCAGTGGGCGCAGGGCCGAACCGGCGAAGACATAGGCAACGGTGGCGGCGAGCACCATCAGGACAGCGACCAGGCTCGTCAGCGCAAGGAAGCCGATCCACTTCTCGAACAAGTCGGCCGATATGTCCGGGAAGAACACGATATCGCCGACATGTTTGCCGTCAATGACGATCGGAAACGCCGCTTCCATCTCTGGTATGGTGATGAGGTTGACGAACCATTGCGGAACCTTCTTCAGGTTGCGCAAGTCTTTCGGAGACGGCGGGGGACCTCCGTCCATGCGGCGGAATTGAATATCCGTGGAGGCGTCCAAGGACTGAACAAATGCATCGAGGGTCTTTTGCGGATTGTCCGATGCGCGCAGAGTGCTGTTGAGCGCGGCGGCGATGGTCTGGATCGAGCGTCGAGCCGGCTCGTGTTCATCAGCGACCTGACCTGCTGCAAATATCTGCAGTAATATGCCGCCCAGGATCAGGGCTGCGAGAAGGCTCGCGCCGAGCGGGAGAAACAATTGCGTTCGGAACGAAAATCGTCGCCACATTAGGTCAATTCTAACGCGTATCGGCGGGATTTGCTCTTTCCATTTATTCCCGGCGGGCTATGAGTCGAAAAACAAGAGAGTGCGCGATGCAAGATACCGCCAAGCTGGCGACGAGGGTCCTGATCGTCGACGACCATCCCGTGGTGCTGTCCGGCTGCCGCACCCTGTTCGCATCCGACCATTCAATCCGCATTGACGAGGCGAGCGACGCCAAATCCGGGCATCGCGCCTATGTCAGCAAGCGGCCCGACGTCACCGTGATCGACATCAGCCTGCCCGACGTCTCCGGGTTCGAGCTGATGCGGCGCATCCGCAAGGACGACCCCGACGCCAAGATCATCATGTTCAGCATGAACGACGATCCGGCGTTCGTCGTGCGGGCCGTCGAGCTCGGGGCGCAGGGCTATGTCTCCAAAGGCGACGATCCCAGGATCCTGCTCAAAGCGGTGCGCAAGGTGGTCGCGGGTGACAACTTCATCTCGCCGCAGCTTGCGGAAGCCGTGACGTTTTCCGGCGCGGCGATCAAGGCCAACCCCGCGTCACAGATGACGCCGCGGGAGCTCGAAATTCTTCGCTTGCTCGGACGCGGCGACAAGATCGTCGAGGTCGCCGAGGCGCTCGGCATCTCCTACAAGACGGTCGCCAACACCACGTCCCTGCTCAAGCAGAAGCTTGGCGCCAAGAACCATTCCGACCTGATCCGGATCGCAGTGGAAATCGGGATGAACTGACTTTCGCCAGCGACCGAACCGGCTGCTCCGGGATGCAGCGGTTCGGCCGACGGATCGACGCCGCCGTTGGCCGGGCAATGCAATGGACAACGGGCTGACACCCATCCGCCGACACAATGGGCCGAGGCTGTATTCGTTCCCGCGGCTGATTCGGGAAAAAGCGGAGTTCAGGGTCAGAATCACGGCTGGGGCGTGGCTGCAACTGCCAAAACGAACCAGAGCCGGATCGGGAAGAATAGGAACATTTTCGAAGCGCGCGGGGTTTTGGACTTGACGATTTCGTGACAGGCGACGAAAGCTTGCCGGAACAGTTTTGAGGGGTCGGCGACCCCGATGAGGCAACCGGTCTGCACACAACGACAGGCCTTCCAAGAGAAGGGCTGCGGCAATGCCGCAGCCCTTTTTCATTGGGCAAGGGGGCAGGCCGGAAGCGGTTTCCCGATGCCGCAAAACACTCTATGGTGGTTCAAAGCCACTGGCTGTTGACAAGTAGTTACGTAAAATCAAAGGCTTAAGGGTCGAGCTTCGGCCCGGCCGCCTTTGGAGGGCAGTTTGACTCGCTATATCTCGACCCGGGGCGAAGCCCCCGAACTGGGCTTTTGTGACGTGATGCTGACCGGGCTTGCCCGCGACGGCGGCCTGTATGTGCCGGCGGTGTGGCCACAGCTTCCGAGCGAGACGATCGCCGGCTTCTTCGGCCGCCCCTATTGGGAGGTCGCGGTCGACGTGATTCGTCCCTTCGCCGGTGGCGAGATTTCCGACGCCGAACTCGGACGGATGGCGAACGAGGCCTATGCCACCTTCCGCCATCCCGCGGTGGTGCCGCTGCGCCAGATGTCCCCGCACCAGTTCGTGCTGGAGCTGTTCCACGGTCCGACGCTCGCCTTCAAGGACGTGGCGATGCAGCTGATCTCGCGGCTGATGGACCATGTGCTCGAAAAGCGCGGCCAGCGCACCACCATCGTGGTCGCGACGTCAGGCGATACCGGCGGCGCCGCGGTCGAAGCCTTTGCGGGCCTCGAGAACGTCGATCTCATCGTGCTGTTTCCGCACGGCCGCATCTCCGAGGTGCAGCGGCGGATGATGACCACGACGGGTGCGGCCAACGTCCATGCGCTCGCCGTCGAAGGCACCTTCGACGACTGCCAGGCGCTCGTGAAGGGGATGTTCAACAACCATCGCTTCCGCGATGCGACCTCGCTCTCCGGCGTCAATTCCATCAACTGGGCGCGCATCGTCGCCCAGGTGGTCTACTATTTCACCTCCGCCGTCGCGGTCGGTGCTCCGGCGCGCGCGGTCGATTTCGTCGTTCCGACGGGCAATTTCGGCGACATCTTCGCCGGCTACGTCGCCAAGCGCATGGGGCTGCCGGTGCGCACCCTGCACATCGCCGCCAACGTCAACGACATCCTGGCGCGCACGCTGAAGACCGGCATCTACGAGGTGCGCGAGGTGCACGCGACGGCATCGCCGTCGATGGACATCCAGATCTCCTCGAACTTCGAACGGCTGCTGTTCGAGGCCGGCCGGCGCGATGCCGCCGGCGTGCGCCGCCTGATGGAACAGCTGAAGCAGTCGGGCCGCTTCGTGCTGCCGGATGCGACGCTCGCCGCGATCCGCGAGGAGTTCGATGCCGGGCGCGCCGACGAGACCGAGACTGCGGCTGCGATCCGCGCCGCCTGGCGCGAAGCCGGCGAGCTGGTCGATCCCCATACCGCCGTGGCGCTCGCCGTCGCGGACCGCGACACCACCGATACGAAGGTGCCGAGCATCGTGCTCTCCACCGCCCATCCGGCCAAGTTCCCCGGCGCCGTCGAGGCGGCTTGCGGCCAGCGGCCGCAACTGCCGGCCTGGCTCGACGGGCTGATGACCAAATCCGAACACATGAGGGTGATGAAGAACGATCAGGTCGAGCTCGAGCGGTTCGTGCTGTCCGCCAGCCGCGCCGCAAAGCAGGGAGTTGCCGGATGAGCGTCGAGATGTCCAAGCTTGCCTCCGGCCTCACCGTCGTCACCGACGAGATGCCCCACCTCGAGACGGCAGCGCTCGGCGTCTGGGCCGGCGTCGGCGGACGCGACGAGAAGCCGAACGAGCACGGCATCTCGCATCTGTTGGAACACATGGCGTTCAAGGGCACGACCAGGCGCTCCTCGCGCGAGATCGTCGAGGAGATCGAGGCGGTCGGCGGCGACCTCAATGCCGGCACCTCGACCGAGACCACGTCCTATTACGCGCGGGTGCTGAAGGCCGACGTGCCGCTCGCGCTCGACGTGCTCGCCGACATCCTTGCCAATCCCGCCTTCGAGCCCGACGAGCTGGAGCGCGAGAAGAACGTCATCGTGCAGGAGATCGGTGCCGCGCAGGACACGCCCGACGACGTCGTGTTCGAGCATCTGAACGAGCTCTGCTATCCCGACCAGCCGATGGGCCGTTCGTTGCTCGGCACCGCCAAGACGCTGCGCGCCTTCAACCGCGACATGCTGCGCGGCTATCTGTCGACGCATTATCGCGGGCCCGACATGGTGGTGGCCGCGGCCGGGGCGGTCGATCACGGCCAGGTCGTCGCCGAGGTCGAAAAGCGCTTTGCGAGCTTTGAGGGGACGCCCGGGCCGAAGCCGCAGGCCGCTCGGTTCGGCCAGGGCGGCGCCAAGGTGGTGCATCGCGAGCTCGAGCAGGCGCATCTGACGCTGGCACTCGAGGGGGTGCCGCAGACCGATCCTTCGCTGTTCTCGCTGCAGGTCTTCACCAATGTCCTCGGCGGCGGAATGTCGTCGCGCCTGTTTCAGGAGGTGCGCGAGAAGCGCGGCCTCTGCTACTCCATCTACACCTTCCACGCGCCCTACAGCGATACCGGCTTTTTCGGCCTCTATACCGGCACCGATCCCGCCGACGCACCGGAGATGATGGAGGTCGTGGTCGACATCATGAACGATTCGGTGGAGACGCTGACCGACGCCGAGATCGCCCGGGCCAAGGCACAGATGAAGGCGGGTCTGCTGATGGCGCTGGAGAGCTGCTCCTCCCGCGCCGAGCAGCTCGCCCGGCATGTGCTGGCCTACGGGCGGCCGCAGACGGTGCAGGAACTGGTCGCCCGGATCGACGCCGTCAGCATCGAATCGACGCGCGATGCGGCCCGTGCGCTGCTGTCGCGCAGCCGGCCTGCGGTCGTCGCATTGGGCAGCGGCAGGGGTCTGGACACGGCGGTGTCTTTTGCGGAAGGATTGACACGGGCGCGCGCCAAGGCGCGGCTGCATTAGGAGCCGCGCGCGGGCCGCGCCCCGGGAAGCATCACCATGGCTCTCTTTCGCCTGCCATCCAGTGGACCCGCCGCCCTGGCGCCGCGCGGCAACGGGCTGCTCCTGCGCGCGCCGCAAATGTCCGACTTCCTGCAATGGGCTCATTTGCGCGAGACCAGCCGCGACTATCTGACGCCTTGGGAGCCGATCTGGCCGTCCGACGATCTCACCCGCTCCGGCTTCCGCCGTCGCCTGCGCCGCTATGCCGAGGACATTGCCGCGGACCGCTCCTATCCCTTTCTGATCTTCCGCGAGCTCGACGGTGCCCTGGTCGGCGGCATCACGCTCGCCAATGTCCGGCGTGGCATCGTGCAGGCCGGCACCATCGGCTATTGGGTCGGCCAGCCTTATGCCCATCGCGGCTACATGACGGCCGCACTGCGGGTGCTGCTGCCGACGCTGTTCGGCGAGCTCAATCTGCACCGGGTCGAGGCCGCCTGCATCCCGACCAATGCGCCGTCGATCCGGGTGCTGGAGAAGTGCGGATTCTCGCGCGAGGGCCTGGCGCGCCGCTATCTCTGCATCAACGGGGTCTGGCAGGATCACCTGCTATTCGGCCTGCTGCACGAGGACTTCCGCGGCTGAGCAGCCTGATGGATGCGGCCAAATCCCTTTTTGCCGCCTTGGGTTCGCCGATATTGGCGATATAACCCGGCCGGAACATTGTCATGGAGTACGGGTGTTGATGGTGCAGGAGCTTCGGTCATCGCGGACGAGGTTGCGGCGCGGCGTAGCGGTCGTGCTGGCATTGTCGGTCGGGCTCGCCTCCGTCTCGCCGGTGGCGGCACAGTCGTTGACCGACCGCTTCAAGAGCCTGTTCGGCGGCAAGTCCGACGAGCCGGCGGAGCCGAAGCCGGCGCCTGCGCCTGGGCAGCCGGCCGAAGACGACCTCGATTGCCCGCAGGTCACGGTACGCGCGGGCGCCTCGACCTACGCGGTCGGCGCCAGCGGCAAGCCGGCGGTCGGCAATGACATCCGCTTCCAGGCCTCGATCACCAAGATGGCGCGCGAATGCTTGCGCAGCAGTGCCGGCATCACGGCCCGGATCGGCATCCAGGGCCGCGTCATCGCCGGCCCCGCCGGGGCACCTGCCTCCGTCGAGGTGCCGCTGCGCATCGCCGTCGTGCAGGGCGGCGTCGGCGAGAAGGTGATCGCCTCGAAGGCCTACCGGACCACGGTGGCGATGTCGGAAGGCGGCAGCGTGCCCTTCACCTTCGTCGCCGAGGATCTGGCCTATCCGGTGCCGGCGCCCGCGGTTGCCGATACCTACATCTTCTATGTCGGCTTCGACCCGCAGGCGCTCTCGCCGGAGCCGAAAGGGAAGAAGAAGAAGTAGGGCACCGCGGCCTGTCAGGACCAGGGATTTCCGCCCATGTGGAAGAGCTTTGCGAGGTCATAGCAAGCCCCACAAAGCACCTTCGGATCGAGATGCTCCAGGGCATCACCGATCCACTCACCGCCTGCCACGGTGACCCGATCATTGCACTCACTGCACCAAGCATCGGATCTCGGATTGTCGGGATCGGACGCCCAGAAGAAGCCAACGCGTTCACGCCTTGTGAGGCCATGGACGACGTGCTGGCACACGAACGTCATTGGCTGGGGACCGTGCGTGCTGCATTGGACGATTTTCATGCGATCTCAAGAGATCGTGGCCTGCATGACCGATTAGACAGCCAAGTAGCCAGTCCGTCCACCGTCACTTGGATAGACAAAAAAAGCCGGCGCTCGTCGCGCCGGCTTTTTGATTGGGCAAGGCAAATCCCTCAGTTCAGCTTCTGCCTGACTTCGTTGATGCCCTTGGCGAGCAGGTCGTCGGCGATCTGGCCCTTGACCGACTGCGACAGGATCGTGGAGGCAGCCTGCACGGCGGCTTCCGCGGCGGCGGCCCGGACGTCCGCGAGAGCCTGAGCCTCGGCGAGTGCGATCTTGCCCTCGGCGGTCTTGGTGCGGCGGGTGACGAAATCTTCCAATTTCGCCTTGGCCTCTGCTGCGATGCGCTCGGCTTCGGCGTTCGCGTTGGCGATGATGTCGGCGGCCTCGCGCTCGGCACCGGCAGTGCGCGCCTTGTAGTCGGCGAGCACCTTGGTGGCCTCCTGCTTGAGGCGCGCCGCCTCGTCCAGCTCGGCCTTGATACGAGCGGCGCGATGATCGAGCGCCGACATCGCCGTCTTGAACACCCCCACATAGGCGAAGATCACCATCAGGATCACGAAGGCGACGGCGACCCAAAACTCAGGTGTGAAGAACATCGAGACTAACCCTTCAAGGTCGCGTCAACGGCGGCATTGACCGACGCTGCATCCGGAACGACGCCCGTGAGCTGTTGAACGATGGTGCCGGCTGCATCGGCCGCGATGCCGCGGACGTTGCTCATGGCGGTCGCGCGGGTCGAGGCAATGGTCTTCTCCGCCTCGGCGAGCTTGGCGGACAATTGCTCTTCCAGCGCCTTGCGTTCGGCTTCCGCCCGCGCATTCGCCTTCTCGCGGGATTCGTTGCCGATCGCCTGTGCACGTGCGCGCGCCGACGCGAGCTCGCCTTCATAGGCCTTGAGCGCCGCCTCGGACTGGTCCTTCAGCTTCTGCGCTTCGGCGAGATCGCCCTCGATCTTGTTCTGACGCGCCTCGATCGCACCCCCGACACGCGGCAGCGCGAACCGGGAGACGATCAGATACAGCGCGACGAAGGCGATCGCGAGCGACACCAGTTGCGAAGCAAAGGTGCTGCTCTCGAAAGGCGGAAAGCCACCGCCGTGGTGACCGCCATCGGCCTCCGTGTGAGCGCCGGTACCTTTGGCGCCGCCATGACTTTCAGCCATGGAGTTCTCCTGTTGCTGTCAGACGCGCCGCCTCCCACCTGGAAGCGGCGCGAAACGCGTTCAGAGCGGGACGAACAGCAGCAGCAGAGCGATCAGCAGCGAGAAGATGCCGAGCGCTTCGGTCACGGCGAAGCCGAAGATCAGGTTGCCGAACTGGCCCTGAGCAGCTGCCGGGTTGCGCATGGCTGCGGACAGATAATTGCCGAAGATGAAGGCCACGCCGATGCCGGCGCCGCCCATGCCGATGCACGCGATGCCCGCGCCGAGAAACTTAGCTGCTTGCGGATCCATTTTTGACTCCTTCGAAGAAAGACAGGTGTGGGTGGAAAAGCACCCGGATCACTCAGTGTCCAGGGTGAATGGCGTCGTTGAGGTAGATACAGGTCAAGATCGCAAACACATAGGCTTGCAGGAACGCGACCAGCAGTTCGAGCGCGGTGAGCGCGACGGCGAGCGCCAGCGGCATGACCCCGCCGATCCAGCCGACCACGCCAAGAGACGCGCCGAGCATGGCAACGAAGCCGGCGAACACCTTCAGCGCGATGTGGCCGGCGAGCATGTTCGCGAACAGTCGAACGCTGTGCGAGACCGGCCGCAGGAAGAACGACAGCACCTCGATCGCCATGACCAGCGGCAGGATGTAGCCCGGAACGCCCGAGGGCACGAACACTTTCAGGAACTTCAGGCCGTTCTTGTAGAGGCCGTAGATCAGGACCGTGAAGAACACCAGCAGCGCCAGCGCCGCAGTGACGATGAGATGACTCGTCACGGTGAACGTGTACGGAACGATGCCTACGAGGTTCGAGACGCAGATGAACATGAACAGGGAGAAGATCAGCGGGAAGAACCGCATGCCATCCGCTCCGGCAGTGCTGCGGATCATGCTGGCCACGAACTCATAGGAGAGCTCGGCCACCGACTGCAGACGCCCTGGAACCAGCTGCTTGCCGCTGGTGAGCAGAAGCAGCGCAATGATCCCTACCGCGACGAACATGTAGAGAGAGGCATTGGTGAAGGCGATCGTGTGATCGCCGATACGGCCGATCGTGAAGAGCGGTTCGACGTTGAACTGATGGATCGGGTCGATTTTCATCCGCGCGGCATCTCTCGTCTGCTGGACAAGCCGACCAGTGAAGATTGGTCGGCCGGCTGTGCCGGCGAGCGGCACGACAGTTAACCCGGCTAGGCCAATTACGAACCACCGCGCCTGTTCGGACCCGCGCCTGCCGTTCTCACCACATTCACCACGCCGGCGATGAAGCCCAGCAGCAGGAACGCGATGAATCCGAAAGGCGACGTCGACAGCAAGTGGTCGAACCCCCAGCCAATCCCCGCTCCGACAGCGACGCCGGCGATCAACTCCGAGGATAGTCGGAAACCAAGCGCCATCGCCGAGGCTCTGGCCGCTTTGTCTCCATCGTCACCTGCGGGTTGCTCGGTCTTGGCCCGGCGGTCGCGAAATTCGGACAACCGCTGATCAAGATTTCCGAGCCGATCGGAAAGCGCGGCTTCCTCGGACGATCTATCGCGATCTCCATCCTCGCCGTGTCCCGTGCCCTGTGTCATGCAACGAAGACCCGAAACGCTGCGGCTGAATGGAAATTGCGCCCGTCACCCTCAAAAGCCGCGCGGACCATACTGATGGCCTATAATCAAGTCAAGCCAAGTCACGATTGCGTCGCTTCCGATTATATATTTGATTTACTTGATGATATTGACGCGCACGGCAGTGCTGCCCACAGCGTGACGCCGCACCGCAGCAGGTCTGCTTGCGAACGGCGGACGCAGCCGTGCTTTCGCCGCGCTCGCGGGATCAAAGAAGCCGCCGCGTTCGTTGATTTCGGGGGCGGCTTTTTGGCGGCGGATTGCCGGCTGGGGGTGTAGAATTGCAACCGCAGCCGCAGCAGTGCCGGGGCGGAGACAATGATGAGACCTGCGACGTCATCCACGACATCATGGCTCGCGGCGGCGGCCGCGGTGATGGTGGTCAGCGGCGGCCTCGTGGCCGCGCAATCTGCGCCCGACGGCGAAAATGGCCGCTACAGCATGACGCCCATCCCCGAGGGCGTGCTGCGGCTCGACACGCGCACCGGCACCGTGTCGACCTGCACCAGGAACGGCAACGGTTGGGCCTGCTACGCGGTGCCCGACGAGCGGACCGCGCTCGACGCCGAGATCGGCAGACTCCAGGCCGAGGTCGAGCGGCTGAAGGCACAGCTCGCGGCGGGGCCAACGGTATCGGGCAAGATCGACGAGGCGCTGCCGAAATCCGATCCACTCAGGAAGCCCGACCCCAAGGTCGCCGAGGGCGAGCGCAAGATCGAGATACCGCTGCCGAGCGAGCAGGACGTCGACCGCGTGATGTCGTTCCTGGAAAAGGCCTGGCGGCGGCTGATCGACATGGCCAACCGCGTGCAGAAAGACGTGTCGGGGAAGATCTGATGCGGGCCCCTCCATGAGATCAGCCAGATCTGTCACCCGCTCCGCACCATCGTCCGTGCAGGCAACCACCGTCACATCGACCCTGCTCACCGTGCAGACGCCTGGCCGCGGCTTCACGGATCTGACCAGCGAGGCCGCGAGATTCATCGCCGAGGCGCACGCGGGTGAGGGCGCGTTGACGCTGTTCATCCGCCACACCTCGGCCTCGCTGACGATCCAGGAGAACGCCGATCCCTCCGTGCTGGTCGATCTCACCACGGCACTGTCCCGGCTCGCGCCGGAGAACGCCGGGTGGACCCACGATACCGAGGGACCCGACGACATGCCGGCCCATATCAAGACCATGCTGACGCAGACTTCGCTCCAGATCCCGGTCCTGAGCGGCAGGCTCGCGCTCGGCACCTGGCAGGCGATCTACCTGATCGAGCATCGCAGCCGCCCGCACCGCCGTGAGATCGTGCTGCAATTCATCGGCAGCAATCGATAACCACACAAAGCAAAACCGGCCGCGGAGACCGCGGCCGGTTGGTGTCGTCGATTGGTGCTGCGATCAGGTCGCCTTGATGTCGACGTCCTTGGTTTCCGGCAGGAACAGGAAGCCGATCACCACGGTAATCGAGGCGAAGATGATCGGGTACCACAGACCGGCATAGATGTCGCCGGTCGAGGCCACGATGGCGAAGGCGGTGGCGGGCAGGAGGCCGCCGAACCAGCCGTTGCCGATGTGGTAAGGCAGCGACATCGAGGTGTAGCGGATGCGGGTCGGGAACAATTCGACCAGCATCGCCGCGATCGGGCCGTACACCATGGTCACGAACAGGACCAGGACGAACAGCAGGCCGATGATCGCCGCCGGCTGCGGACGGAAGACGTCGAACGGATGCGACATCTTCACGATGCCGGTGTCACCCGCCTTGGGATAGCCAGCCGCCTGCACCGCGGCGAGAACCGCCGGGTTGCTGTCCTTGGCGTTGGCGTAGGGCACGTCCTTGCCGTTGACCACGACCTTCACGCCCGAGCCGGCCGGACCCGAACTCGTCGTGTACCTGACCGACGATTGCGACAGGTAGGCGCGTGCGGTGTCGCAAGGCGCGGTGAACACGCGGGTGCCGACCGGGTTGAACAGATCGCCGCAGCCGGCGGGATCGGCCACCACCTCGACCTTGACCGACTCGATGGCCTTTTCCAGCGCCGGGTTGGCGTTGGACGTGATCATCTTGAAGATCGGGAAGAAGGTCAGCGCCGCGATCAGGCAGCCGCCGAGGATGATCGGCTTGCGGCCGATCTTGTCGGACAGCATGCCGAACACGATGAAGAAGCCGGTGCCGAGCAGCAGCGACCATGCAATCAGCAGGTTGGCGGTGTAGCCGTCGACCTTCAGGATCGATTGCAGGAAGAACAGCGCGTAGAACTGGCCGGTGTACCAGACCACGCCCTGGCCCATGACGCCGCCGAGCAGGGCGAGCAGCACGAGCTTGCCGTTCTGCCAATTGCCGAAGGCTTCCGTCAGCGGCGCCTTCGAACTCTTCCCCTCTTCCTTCATCTTCTGGAAGATCGGCGATTCGTTGAGGCGTAGCCGGATCCAGACCGAGATGCCGAGCAGCAGCACGGAGACGAGGAACGGAATGCGCCAGCCCCACGCCGCGAAATCGGCCTCACCGAGCGCGGTGCGGGTGAACAGGATCACCAGCAGCGACAGGAATAGGCCGAGGGTCGCCGTGGTCTGGATAAAGGAGGTGTAGAAGCCGCGCTTGCCGTTCGGCGCGTGCTCCGCGACGTAGGTCGCCGCACCGCCATATTCGCCGCCGAGCGCCAGGCCCTGGGCCAGACGCAGGATGATCAGGATGATCGGGGCTGCGATACCGATGGTGGCTGCGTTGGGCAACAGGCCGACGATGAAGGTCGACAGACCCATGATGAGGATGGTGACGAGGAAGGTGTATTTGCGGCCGACGATGTCGCCGACACGGCCGAACACGATCGCGCCGAACGGGCGCACCAGGAAGCCGGCGGCAAACGCCAGCAGCGCGAAGATGTCGCGGGTTGCCGGCGGATAGGCCGAGAAGAACTGCGCGCCGATGATGCCGGCCAGCGAGCCGTAGAGATAGAAGTCGTACCACTCGAAGACGGTACCGAGCGAGGAGGCGAGAATGACGAACCGTTCGTCCTTCGTCATCCCCTGCGCGCTCGATTGAGACACAGCCATTGTCGTCATTCCGATTCGCTCCCGCTTGCTTTTTTGGATTCAAAACTGATCCGCGCCATAAAGGCGCGCAATTAATCAAGGTGAGCACTTACATGCTTGCCGCGTCCGGCCCAATAGTACTTTCGGCTCGAACCGACTTTTGGATGAGACGCAAGGAGCGAGTGCGCCTAAAAAATTGTCAGGGATCGGAAGGATCGCGAAGCTATCCTGGCAAAGAGCGACAGGGTGCAGGAGCGAAATACCGTCGCCGATCTGCAGAAAAACTGGGAAGCGGGTGCGACGGTCCACATCACCACGGACACCAGCGTAGTCGGCGCGCAAATGCCAGGATAGATCTCTCGCATCAGTGTCGAGATTGTTTCTTGCGGATGCGACTGGAGCCGGCGTTCTTCCTTTGGAAGACACAGCCGCATCTCGGCTTCGGTGGTGGTCTTCTGGTCCGCGCCTCCCGCTTTCAGGATAGGCACCAATGCCAATCTTTGGCGCAAATGGTTGCCTCGCGCCTTCCGAAGTCTAGACTAAAGTCCAATGAAGGATAAGGCCAACGCGATCGTCCACATCACGATGGAAATGATCGCGGTCCAGCACGCGAACAGAAGATAGGTTTCCCGCATGACTGCTGAGATCGTTTGCTGCGCATGAGCTTGAGGCGGACGGCGCTCCTTGGGAAGATAAAGCCACATCTCGGTCCGGCGGTGATCCTTGGTTCGGGCTTCGCGGGCCTTGAACGCGAGCACAAGCGTCATTGTCATGCTGAGAAAACCTCCCGCCTGAAACGCGGCGCGCGGGAGGAAGGACAGGCCGATCATGACGCAGAAGATGGCTAACGAGGCGAACCCGCAAGCGCGCAGCACAATCGCATAGGCGATACGGCGCACCTCTTCCATGAGCCGCTACTCCGTCGATCGAAATTGATCAGCCACATCGATTGAGGGAACTGAGCCCAGCCTAGCGCCGGCAGAAGCGGTCCTCAACCATGCGATGAATGGCTACAGTCCGATCTGGAGAAAGTTCCCGACGGCCGGAAGCGCGAGGATCGCGGTGCCGGCAAGCCACAGCCACAGCGAGACATTGTTCGACTCGGCGGTGCCTGTGATCCGCTCATAGATCGCCGCCGGGATTCCGCCAAGAATGACTGTGGCGGTCGAGACCATCAGCGAGGCGAACATCAGCGTCAGGGACAGATTTCCAAACAGCAGCGGACCGGCGAGCATCTGCACGTAAAGGAGTGTGAAGATCAGCGCCAGCTGGTTGAATATGCCGTTGATCATTCCGAAAAACGCAATTGCTACGAAATAGTAGTTGCGGCTCATCCGGCCGCTCCGCCGAGCCGAGGGGCGAGATTGAACAACAGCAATGTGTAGTGAAACGCGACGCGCAGCCAGAACAGCCAGACGAAGCCGAACAGCCACAGTACGACCGGAGGAGTTACCCTCGGTGTCACGACCGCGACGGCCGCTACGACGGGATCGGTGATTCGGCAAAAGAATCGCCAGATGTAGTTCGGCGAGTCCGCATCGACCATCAGACCCAGCAGGACGCGGCCAAGCAAGGTGTACATCAATGCCGCCAGCAGGAAATTGGGCAGGTGGAAGTACCAGTATGCGGCTAGTGACGTTGTGTCCAAGGACGCTTCTCCTCGCGACCGGCAGCTCAATCCTCAACCGGCATCTTGTGCGACAATGGCAAGGGCATTGTGTCCCGACAAGACTGGCATTTCAGACAAGACAAAGACGGGGCCCAAGGGGGGGCCCCGTCTGGCGACTTTGGCGCTGCGATGCCTCAGGTAGTCTTTTCCTCGAGCACCGTCCTGCCTCGCGGCCTCCTGATGTCATCGACATAGGCCTGCATTTCCCTCGACGGCTCCCTGCCGAGCAGGCTGACGACATAGATGACGAGGAAGCCGAGCGGGGCTCCGAGCAGTCCGCAGGCGATGTTGGTAAGGTTGAACCAGCCGACCTTGTTGGCCAGCGGGTGCGCGAGCGTCGGGAAGCTCTCCATGGCGTTGGGCAGCGCCATCGCCTTGGCGATATCGACCAGCGGCGCACCGGTGGCCGGATTGAGCAGCGACGTCATGCCGAAGTACTTCACGCCCGCACCCGGGAAGTAGCGCGTGGTCACGAGGTAGAACAAGCAGAGCCCGAAGCCGGCGATGATGCCGCAGACCGCACCGGCCGCCGTCGTGCGTTTCCACCAGACACCCATCACGAGGGCCGGGAAGTTGCCCGCCATTGCAAGCGAGAATGCCCAGCCGACCATGGCCAGGATGTCCGCGGGCTTGGTAGCTGCCGTCGCAGCCGCGACCACGGCGACGCCCACGAGAAGAACACGCGCCACCGTGAGGCGGCGGATGGTCGGCGCGTTCGGGTCGATCATCTTGTAGTAGATGTCGTGCGACAACGCGTTCGCGATGGCGAGCAGCAGCCCGTCAGCGGTGGACAAGGCGGCGGCGAGACCACCGGCCGCCACGAGACCCGAAATCACATACGGAAGGCCCGCGATTTCCGGCGTCGATAGCACGATCACGTCCGTGTTGATGACGAAGTCCTGCAGCCGCACCACGCCGGGATGTCCGGCAATCGCCTTGCAGGCCGCAACGACAGCATCAATGCTGGCCGCGTTCTTGCCGCAGATCTGGATCAGCCCAAGCTCGCCCCAGGTGAATAACCATGGGCGGATTGCCGTCAGGTCCCTGCCGATGATGTTGGTATAGACCTCCAGCTTGGAGAAAGCCGCGTAAGCCGGCGCCGAAAAGTACAGCAGGAAGATGAACAGCAGCGACCATGCCACGGACTGGCGCGCCTCACGCACTGACGGCGTGGTGAAATAGCGCATCAGGATATGCGGCAGCGAAGCCGTGCCGACCATCATGCACATGATGATCGCGAAAAAGTTGAGCGGGCTATAGTTGATGAACGGCTGGATATGCGGCTTGAGCGCCGCGGCTGTCGCCAGACCCGACGCCAGCATCCCCTGCTCTCGCGCGGTGATGTCGGCGATCGCCTGTCCGTAGGTGAGCTGCGGAAGCGGAATTCCGTACTTCATGGTGGACAGGATCACGATCGGCGTCAGATAGGCGATAATGAGAACGATGTACTGCGCGATCTGCGTCCACGTCACCGCGCGCATGCCGCCGAGCATGGCGCAAAGCAGGATGCCGACCAGGCCCGCGAACACCGCAAGCTCGAACTGCATGCCGAGGAATCGCGATGCGATAAGGCCGGTGCCGTAGATCTGCGCCGTCACATAGGTGAAGGAGCAGGCAACCAGCACGATCACACCGAGAATTCGGGCAAAGTTGCCGCCGTAACGGAACGACAGGAAGTCGGGCACCGTATAGGCACCGAACTTGCGCAGATACGGTCCGATCAGGATCGACACCAGCACAAATCCGCCAGTCCATCCAAGCACCCAGGCGAGGCCGTCATAGCCAAGCAGGAACAGGGTGCCGGCCATGCCGACGAAGGATGCCGCCGACATCCAGTCGGCGCCCGTTGCCATGCCGTTGTAGAAAGCGGGGACGCGCCGGCCGGCGACGTAGTATTCCGAGACCTGCGCGGTTCGCGTCATGACGCCAATGATGGCGTAGACCGCAAGCGTGAAGAACACGAACAGGTAGCCCAGGATCTTGTTGGGAACGCCGGCCTGCTCGAGAAATGCAAGCAACAGGATGAATGCGAGGAACCCACCCGTGTAGGTGCCGTACATCTTGCCCAGATTCTTGATGAAGTCCGAAGTGCTTGTCGTGGCTTCCGTGGCCATGGTCCGTCTCCTCCCCTCAATCGTCCTCAGCAAAATCAAATTCGCGATCGATCCTGTCCTGCTGTTTCGCAAACACGAACAGCATCACCACGAACACGATAAGCGACCCCTGCGCCGCCATATAGAAGCCGAGCGGAAAACCGAGGATCGGGATGACCATCTTGTTGAGGGGATCCACGAACATATGGATGATGAAGCCGAAGAAGAACCAGATGCCGAGATGCGTGAACATCAGGCGCGAGGTCTTCGCCCAGTGCGCTACTTCTCTCTCTTTCAGATTTGTTGAGTCGATCATGGGTTGCAATCCTCCCTCAAGAGCCGGTTCGCCAATGCGCCGGAATTGAACGGTCGAGGGATTGCAATCCCACAACTGCGGCGTCCCCCGCGCCGCTGCTTCCGTCGATCTTTTGCCGATTGGAAGCGAGCTGAGGCTAACACTGCAGGTTACCAAGGCTTATTATACTTTCGGCGGGAAAATTTGTTGCAGCTGCTAATAGCGATGCTGCATTGAAACATGGAGTTTCCAGATGGTGGCCCTTGCCGAACGCACCGGACGATCTGGCAGGTTAGGCAAATGAAGCTGTTCGAAGGGTTCTTTCGTCCCCGGCCGCCGATTGGCGATCGCAAGGCGCTTGCCGACTTCATCGACGCGCAGTCGGCATTCATCGTGCAAAAGGGCATTTACGAGTATTCGCGTGCCCGCGCGGGCCATTACGCCAAGGTGCTGTTTGCCGAGGAAGGCTTTGCACAAGCCGTCGAACGGTCGCGCTGGCAGGCTTATCCGCTCGGGCTTGCGATGGTCGGCGAGATGGTCGAGGGGGTATTGCGCCCACATGCCGGCATGCAGCGCCGGGCGGTTCTCGACCAGATGATCCTCGTCGTCCTCTCGGTTTTCGACCGTTACCCCGTGCCGCCGTCGCTCGGCGAGGACGCCTGGCTTGAGGCCCGGCGCGAACTGGAGCAGCGGCTCGACCTCGTTGGCGGGCATGCGCCCAAGCGCGTGATGGACATTCCCGAGCCGCTGGCGGAAACCTATTTTGCGATAATGCCGATCCACGAAAAACTGCGCGGACGGGATTTCGAGACGATCCGCAATTACCTGCGTGTCAGCCTGTGCAACATCCATGACGAATTGGTCGATCGTATCGATGCGGCTGCGGTGACCAACACGCTGCTGGCGTAGGATCGCCCGGCCTCTGCCAATGCCCGGTTTGCCGGCCGGCATCACGGTCCGGGCCTTCCGAGGGAGGACAATGGTTACGACAAGTGGTGCTGCCCCGCTTTTGTCGCTCGACGCCGTTGTCATCGATGCCGAAACGACTGGGCTCGATCCGCGCAAGGCGCGGGTGATCGAGCTTGCCGGCGTGCGTCTGTCGGCCGGAAAGCTGGCCGATGGCGGTTCGTTCGTTCAATTGCTGAGTCCGGCCGGCCAACCGATCCCCGCCGAAACGACGCGCATTCACGGCATCGATGATGCCATGGTCGCTGAATCGCCGCTGTTCGTGGATGTGTGGCCGCGTTTCGAGGCATTCCTCGGCCGGGCGGTCGTCATCGGGCACATGATCGGTTTCGATCTGGCCGTCCTGAAGCGCGAATGCGATCTGGCGGGATTGCCATGGTCCCGGCCTCGAACGCTTGATACCAGACTGCTTGCGGAGATCGTTGCGCCGGACCTCGGCGGATACCAGCTGGAGAATCTTGCGGCCTGGCTTGGCATTGACGTGGCCGGCCGGCACTCCGCTCTCGGCGATGCGATCACGACGGCACGGATCTTCCTGGCGCTGCTGCCGAGGCTGCGCGAGCACGGCATCCGGACCGTTGCGGAGGCCGAGCGGGTCTGTCGCGCGCTCACCACGGTGCTCGACGATCAGGTGCGGATGGGTTGGGTCGAGCCGATCGAAGCGACGGCCCGTATCGATGCAGAGCAAACGCTGAAGCGGTTCGACGCCTACGCCTATCGCCACCGCAACCGCGACATCATGCGGTATCCCGTCATTTTCGTCGGTCCAGACGTTTCGGTGAGCGACGCCCTGGCGCGAATGACCAGCGAGAGAATATCGGCTGTGTACGTCGGTGCGGCGGATGCGGCCGCCGACGATATCAAGGCCGTCGAGGCCGGGATCGTTACCGAGCGTGACGTGCTGCGGGCGATCGCCCGGCTCGGTGCCCCCGCGCTGGAGCTGCCGGTGCACCGCATCATGAGCAGGCCGCTGGCGGCGATTCCCGAGGACGCGCTCGTCTATCGCGCGATTGGCCGGATGAATCGCCTCAAGACCCGCCATCTCGGCGTCGTCGATGAGGCCGGCCGGGTGGTCGGTGCGTTGTCCGCACGGGACCTGCTGCGTCTGCGGGCAGGGGAGGCCATATCGCTCGGCGACGAGATCGAGGATGCCGCGGATACGCAGGCATTGGCGCTGGCCTGGGCGAAGCTGCCGCGGGTTGCGGAGGTGCTCCTGGCGGAAGGATTGTCCGGGCGTCAGATTGCGGAGGTGATCTCCAGCGAGCTCTGCGCCCTCACCCGTCAGGCCGCCGTGATCGCCGAGCGGATCATGCGGGATCGCGGTCGGGGCGCGGCCCCAACGCCATACACGCTGATCGTGCTCGGGTCTGCCGGGCGCGGCGAAAGCCTGCTGGCGATGGATCAGGACAATGCCGTGATCTTCGCGCAAGGCGAGCCGGGAGGCGACGAGGATCGCTGGTTTGAGACGTTCGCAGTTCACGTTGCAGATATTCTGCACGAGGCCGGTGTGCCCTATTGCATGGGGGGCGTCATGGCGAAAAACCCACCCTGGCGCGGCTCGGTTGCAACGTGGCGGGACCGCATCGAGCACTGGGTCTGCCGCTCCAGTCCAAAGGATCTGCTGTCGGTCGATATCTTCTTCGATCTCCGGGCCGTTCATGGCGACGGCAGCCTTGCCGTCGCGGTCAGGCAGGCGGCTTTCGCGGCAGCCGAGGGGCAGGTCGCGTTCGCCAAGCTTCTGGTCGAAGGGATCAGCGTCCCTGCGAGCCTGAAATTCTTCGGCGGCATTCGCACTGACGGCGGTCGCATCGACCTCAAGGCGGCAGGGCTGTTCGGCCTGGTCGCTGCGGCGCGTGCGATGGCGATCCTTTACCATGTGATGGGACGATCGACATCGCAACGCCTCGCGGGCGTGAAGGCCCTGGTTGGCCGTGGCGAGACCGATCTCGATGCGCTCGACGAGGCCCATGGTATCTTTCTGAAGCTGATTGTGTCGCAACAGATTGCGGATGTGGCGCAGGGGACGCCGCCCTCCAATGCGGTGTTGGTCAAGCCGTTGTCGGCCCGTGATCGCGAGCGATTGAGAGCAGCGCTTCAGGCGGTCGCTGTGATCGAGGAGTTGACCCGGGACCTGCTGTTCAGGGACTGATGAAACCCGTCAGTGGCTTTTTGCGCTGCAACATCAATTGGTTCGCGCCTGTGATTAACTGCCTTGCGACTACGGGCGGAAGGTTGCCTTGCAAGACGGCTCCAGTCAGTAAACAATCGCCAATTGCTGCTTGATCAGCAACGAGTTGAACTTCTTTCCCGATCTTTCGTCGGCCTGCGGAACAGATGACTGCAACAGCCAATGCAAACACCCATCTCGTCATCGCCGATGATCATCCCCTGTTCCGCGATGCGCTGCGGCAGGCGGTGGCGGGCGTCCTTCCCGCGGCACAGATCGACGAGGCCGGATCCTTCGAGGACTTGACCAAGCTTCTGGAGCAGACCTCCGAGGTCGATCTGGTGCTGCTCGACCTCTCCATGCCCGGGATCTCCGGCTTTTCCGGCCTGATCTATCTGCGTGCGCAATACCCGGCGATCCCGGTCGTGATCGTCTCGGCCTCCGACGACAGCGCCACGATCCGCCGTTCGCTCGATTTCGGCGCGTCCGGTTTCATTCCCAAGCGATTCGGGGTCGAGACCTTGCGCGACGCCATCCTCAAGGTGATGGAGGGCGACGTCTGGGTCCCCGCCGATACCGATCTGTCCGTCGCCGCCGACCCCGACATGACCCGTCTCCGCGACCGCCTGGTGACGCTGACGCCGCAGCAGGTTCGCGTCCTGATGATGCTGTCGGAGGGCCTTCTCAACAAGCAGATCGCCTACGAGCTCGGTGTCTCCGAGGCCACCATCAAGGCTCATGTCTCGGCCATCCTGCAGAAGCTCGGCGTCGAGAGCCGGACGCAGGCGGTGATTGCCGCGGCGAAGATCGCCGGCGGCCAGTGGAAGCAGGGTACGCCGACGGGGTGATCCGCTACAGCGTGGTCAGAAACGCGCTGGCCGCTCTGATATCCGCCGTTTCGGAGCCCTCGGCAAAGCCCTCGAGCGCCGATTGAAGCCATCGCTTCGCCTCGTCGCGCTGCCCGCGTCCGGCAAACAGCCCAGCGAGATCGATCGCAGCGCGCAGCTCCCAGGCCGTGGCGCCTTGCCGGCGACTGAGATCCAGGGATTGCATGAAGTGGGCTTGTGCCCGCTCGACGTCGGGCTCTGGCAGCGACAACAGAACTCTGCCTTTCATCCGCAGCAACTCGGGCATGTAGAGATGATCGCCGCTCTGATCGACGAGGCGGATCGCATCGTCAATCAGGTGTGCGCTCTGCTCGGTCCGTCCGAGCGCCAACAAGCCTTGAACCAGCGCGATGTTGAAAGTCGTGGTGAGCAGTTCGTAGCCGGCCTCGTGGAGATCGCGTAGGCAAGCGAAGATCGTATCGACGCCTTGCGCGGCGTCTCCCCGCCGGATCGCCAGTTCGCCTTTCACGCCGCGGCCCACCACGAGATAGGGGCCCATTGAGCGAGATTCGGCATGCGCGATGAACTGGTCGATGCTCTGTTCCGCGCCGTCGAGATCGCCGTCCCAGAGCGAGATCGAGACCGCCCAGATCAGGGCGATGCACAGCGTGATCGGATGCTCCATCTGCGCGGCTTCAGTCACCGTCTGCTGCGCCAGCTGCCGCGCGTCCGCGGGACGGCCCTGCAACCAGAGTTCGCGCGCCAGCGTGATGCCGGCCCGGTTGCGATGATCGAAGCCATGGATGGTGCTGATTCGTTCGGCGCCCGGCCCTTGCCATGCGACCTCCAGCATCTTCAGGGCGTCGCGGTGCTGGCCGGCCAGATGTAGCGAGACCCCGAGCAGCGAATGGGCGAGGACGATCGAGCCGGGATCGCCGAGCGGCTGCGCGACCGCAAGGCTCTGCTGCGCATAGCCAAGCGCGGCATCGAACTGCCCCATCCGTTCGTGGAAGATGTGCATGCGGCCGAGCAGCTGGAGCTGGTTCGGCGCGTCGCCGCGCGCCTCCGCGATCGCAAGGCTCCTGCTCAAGGCCACGCGCGCCGCCTCGCTGCCGCCGCGCGTGAACATCAGGGTCAGCCCGAGGGCAGCCTGGATATGCATTTCATCGGCGCTGCCGCGCGCGGACGGGGTCATGGCAAGCAGTGCCCGTTCCGACCAGCGCCGGCATTCGATCAAGAGGGACATCGCGAGGAAGATCGGCGCTGCCGCGGCGGCGAGCGCAATGCCGGCGTTGGCGTCGCCGCCCGTGCCAAAGCACCAGTCCAGCGCGGCACGCACGTTGTGGAGCGCGGAGAAGTGGACCGCCCGTTCGTCGGCGTTCGGCGTTGCCGCCCATGTGCCGCCGGCCTGCTCCAGCCATCGCCGGTAGTAGGTCGCGTGGCGGGCGGCGAGCGAGGCATCGTTCGGCTCGATCTCGAGCAGGTAGGCGCGCGTGGTATCGAGCAGACGGTAGCGCATCATGGCGCCGATCGGCCGCGGCGCGACCATCGATTTGGCGACGAGATTGTCAATGGCATCGAACAGGCGGGAGCGATCGGCACGTTCATCGGGGACGACCTCGAGGGCGGCGTCGAGGGTGAAGTGACCTGCGAAGACCGCCAGCCGCCGCAGCACGAGGCGCTCGATGTCCGACAGCAGCCCGTAGCTCCAGTCCAGCGTCGCCCGCAACGTCTTCTGCCGCGGCGGCGCGGTGCGCTGGCCCTGCCAGAGCAGATTGAGACGCTCGTCGAGCAGCGCGGCCGTCTGCTCCAGGCCGAAGGCTTCGACCCGGCCGGCGGCGAGCTCGATCGCCAGGGCCATGCCGTCGAGCTTGCGGCAGATGCCGGCGACGAGCGCGGCATTGCCATCGTCGAGCGCGATCTGCGCGCCGCCAGCGGTCGCCCGTTCGATGAAGAGCTGAAGCGCGGGATAGGTCTGCGCGGCCGCCGCGGTCAGCCCGGCACTATCAGGCGGTACGGCGAGCGGTGCCAATCGATAGACCTGCTCGCCCTCGACGCGCAGGGCTTCGCGGCTGGTGGCGAGGATGTGGACATCAGGCGCAGCGTGGAAGATCGCCGAAGCCAGCGGTGCCGCCGCGACGATGACATGCTCGCAATTGTCGAGGATGAGCAGCAACCGCTTGTCGCGGAGATGCGCGAGCAGCGCGGGCAGGGGATCGTCGGTCTCGGCCGGCAAGCCGAGCATCAACAGGATCGAGGTGATCACGAGATCGGGATCGCTGAGGGCGGCAAGGTCGACGAAATGCGCGGCGTCGGAGAACGGCGCGAGCAGGTCGTGGGCGATCGCCACCGCGACGGCAGTCTTGCCCACGCCGCCCGGACCGACGATCGTGACGAAGCGCGAGGTGAGAAGCTTGTCGGAGATGGTGGCGACCGCCTGGTCGCGCCCGACCATCCGTTGCAGCCGATTTGGCAGCTTGACCGGCGGCAATTCCATCGGCGGGGACGAGCGCCGCGCCGCCGGAAGCTGCGTGTGCGAGGTCGGTGCCACGAAGCAATAGCCGCGCCCGGAGAGCGTCGTGATGTATCGCGCTCCGTCCTTGCCGTCGCCGAGCGCCTTGCGGAGAGCGGCGATATGAAAGCGCAGATTGGCCTCCTCGACGGTGATGCCGGGCCACACCAGCGCCATCAGATCCCATTTGCTGACGACCTCGTTCGGCCGCGACATCAGTGCGATCAGCGTGTCGAAGGCCTTCGCACCCAGCGGCACCGCGAGGCCGTCGCGCGTCACGAGCCTTTCATGTGGCGCCACGGTGAATGGTCCGAACGAGAGTCTTGGCCCGGTCGGCGTGGTCATCGCGAAATCTTGCTCATTTGCGAATCGGATAGCCAGAGGGCAGTCATCCCGCAAGGCCTGCGTTGCATCGGCCTCAGACCTTGTTTGCAGACCTCGCATCAGCTTCTGCGCCGGCCTCACAATTTCTCACAAGTCCAAACGGGTCTCCGGAGCGCGTCGCTGCTAGTCAGTTTGCGCGACGGCAAGGAGCTCTTCATGACGCAAACGGCAAAACTGCTCTACACGGCCCGGACCCACACCAGCGGCGGCCGGCACGACGGCATATCGCGCAGTTCCGACGGTCGCCTCGACGTCAAGCTGTCGCCGCCGGGCGGGGCCGGCATCGGCACAAATCCCGAGCAATTGTTTGCGGCCGGCTGGTCGGCCTGCTTCGAAGGCGCCATGGAACTCGCCGCGCGCAAGCAGAAGGTGAGCCTTCCCAGGAAAAGCGCGATCGACGCGGAGATCGATCTGGTGCTCGACGAGGGCGCCTACGCGCTGAGGGCGCGCCTCAATGTCAGCCTGCCGGGACTCGACCCCGAGATCGCACGCGGCATCATCGATGAAGCGCATCAAACCTGCCCCTACTCCAAGGCCGTCCGCGGCAACATCGACGTCACGGTCGCGCTGATCTGACGCACCATCATCAACCACGACGAGGTAACACCTTCATGAAACGGATCATCGATCAGCACCGCCGCCAGTTTCTCGGCATCGCCACGGGAGCTGCCGCCGCCGGTATCGGCATGATCGCGTTCGCGCGTGCCGAGACCGAACCGCAGCGATCCCAAGCGTCGAATGCGTCCTTCGGCACGATCAAGCAGATCGAAGCCGGCGTCCTCAATGTCGGCTATGCCGAGGCGGGTCCCTCGAACGGTCCGGTGGCGATCCTGCTGCATGGCTGGCCCTACGACATTCACGCCTTCGTCGAGGTCGCACCGATCCTGGCGCAGGCCGGCTATCGCGTCATCATCCCTCATCTGCGCGGTTACGGCTCGACGCACTTCCTCTCCAGCGAAACGCCGCGCAACGGCGAGCCTGCGGCCATGGCCGCGGACATCATCGCGCTGATGGACAAGCTCGAGATCAAGAAGGCCGTCGTCGCCGGCTTCGACTGGGGCGCACGCACCGCCGACATCATCGCCGCGCTATGGCCGGACCGTTGCCGCGCGCTGGTATCGGTCAGCGGCTATCTGATCTCCAGCCAGGCTGCCGGCAACGCGCCGTTGCCGCCGCAGGCGGAGCTGCAATGGTGGTATCAGTTCTATTTCGCGACCGAGCGCGGCCGGGCCGGATACGAGAAGTACACGCACGATTTCGCCAGGCTGATCTGGAAGCTGGCCTCGCCGCAATGGAAGTTCGACGACGCCACCTTCAACAGGAGCGCGGCGGCGCTCGACAACAGGGATCATGTCGCGATCACGATCCACAACTATCGCTGGCGGCTCGGGCTCGCCCAGGGCGAGGCAAAATACGAGCATCTCGAAAAGAAGCTGGCCGCAGCTCCGCAAATCGAAGTGCCGACGATCACGATGGAGGGCGACGCCAACGGCGCACCCCATCCCGATCCCAGCGCCTATGCCAGGAAGTTCTCAGGCCGATACGAGTTTCGCCTGATCACCGGCGGCGTCGGTCACAATCTGCCACAGGAAGCGCCGCAAGCCTTCGCCAAGGCCGTCATCGACGCCGACGGCGGCGCCTGAGGATGTTGTCTGCCTCCGGTCCAGTCCGGCTGGACCGGAGGATTTCCGTCGCTCCGAGCCTGTTGAGAGATCATGACCCCGCCCGAACCCGAAAAGAAAACCTTCGCATTCTCCACGGTGATCGTTCTTGCCGTGGTTCTCGTCGTCATTCTGCTGACCTGCGTGCCGTATCTCGCCGCGATCGTCTCGGCGCAGACGCGGGCTGAAAGCACGGCCGCCAACGCCTCGCCGATCTTCGGCGTCACGATCCCCGCCGGCTACAAGCAGTGGGAGCTGATCGCGCCGGCCGAGGAGGCTGCGCCGCTCGACGAACTGCGCGCTGTCGTCGGCGACCAGACTGCCATCGATGCCTACCAGGCCGGCAAGCTTCCGTTCCCGGACGGGACCGTGTTGGTCAAGCGCGCTTGGAAGCGGAAGCAATCACCTGAATTTGCATCCGCGACGATCCCCGGTGCTGCTACGACGGTCCAGGTGATGGTCAAGGATTCCAAGAAATATGCCTCCACTGGAGGCTGGGGCTTTGGCCGCTTCATCAACGGCAAGCCGGTTGACGAGGCCCAGCACCGCACCTGCTGGGGCTGTCACGAAGCCCGTGCCAAGAGCCACGATTACGTGTTCACGCGGCTCGCGCCTTAAGTCCTTTCGGAGACTGGAATGAAGACCTGGTTCATCAGCGGCAGTTCGCGCGGGTTGGGGCGCGCCATCACGGAAGCCGCACTCGTTGCGGGCGACCGGGTGGTGGCCACGGCTCGCAAGCTCGACCCGCTCGAACCGCTGCGCGAACGCTTCGGGGAAAGACTGCGGCTGGCAACGCTTGATGTGACCGACGAAGCGGCAGCGCAAGCGGCGATCGACCTCGCGGTGGAAGCCTTCGGCGGTCTCGACGTCGTCGTGAACAATGCCGGCTATGGCGATCTCGGCTCGGTCGAGGACACCAGCCTCGCCTCGTTCCGGCAGCAGATCGAGGCCAATCTGATCGGCACCATCATCGTCACCAAGGCGGCGATCCCGGTGCTGCGCAAGCAGCGCCGCGGGCACATCATGCAGGTCTCGTCGGTCGGCGGCCGCATCGGCGCGCCGGCCCGCGCGCCCTATTCGGCGACGAAATGGGGTATCGAAGGCTTTTCGGAATCGCTGGCGCGCGAGATGGCGCTGATCGGCGTGCATGTGACCATCGTCGAGCCCGGCGGCTTCCGGACCGGCTTTGCCCAGACCTCGCATGAGACCGACGAAGGACGTCCGGAGTACGACGCGGTGGTCGGTGCCGCCCGTCAGGATGCAGCGCGACTACGATGGCCGTCAGCCCGGTGATCCCGCCAAGGCGGCCGACGTGGTATTGCAGCTCGCGAACATGGATCACCCGCCTCTGCGCATCGCGCTCGGCAGCGATGCCGTCAACGCCATCGCGGCGACGGACCGGCAGCGTCTCGACGAGCTGGAGAAATGGCGCACGCTCAGCGTATCGACCGACTACTGACGGCGTCCTATTCCGCGGCGACCATCTGTTGCGTACGCCATTGCCCGAGCAGGGCGCGCAGCGAGGCCGGCTTCACCGGCTTGTTGAGCACCGCGATCTTCTCGTCACGCGCGGCGACCTGCACGGCCGGGCTGCGATCGGCGGTGATCAGGATCGCAGGGATGGTATCGCCGAAACGGCGGCGGATCTCGCGGATGGCGGCTATGCCATTGCCGCGATCGAGGTGATAATCGACCAGAAGGCCGGTGACGCGGCGGCCGGCGGTTTCGATCGCAGCTATCGCGCCTTCGGGATCGGCGACCGCGATCACCTCGGCGTCCCAGGCCTTGAGCAGCGTGCGCATGCCGTCGAGGATCGCCGCATCGTTCTCGATGCAGACGATCAGCGCGCCCGAGATCGGTGTGCGCGCCAGCGGCGTCGCGCTGGTCACGGCCGCGGTGTGGGTGACCGCCTTCGCTGTCGGCACGGTCACCGAGAACACCGAGCCGCCGCTTCGATTGCCGTCGATGGCGATGCCGTGCTTGAGCACGCGGGCAAGGCGTTCCACGATCGAGAGCCCAAGGCCCAGACCGCGCGCGATCCGCGCCCCCTGCTCCAGGCGATGGAATTCCTTGAAGATCTCGCCGCGCTTGAGCGCGGGGATACCGACGCCGGTGTCGTAGACGCAGATCTTGAGCGAGGCGCCGCGGCGGCGGCAGCCGACCAGCACGCGGCCGCGCGGGGTATACTTGATCGCGTTCGAGATCAGGTTCTGGAGCAGGCGCCGCAGCAGGAGCCGATCCGACTCGACCGGCAGCGAGCAGGGCACGAAGGCGAGCTCCAGGCCCTTGGCGCGCGCGATCGGCGCGAACTCGATTTCCAGCGACCGCATCAGATCGGCCATCTTGAAGCTCGAGATCGAGGTCGCCATCGCGCCGGCGTCGAGCCTGGAGATGTCGAGCAGCGCGCCGAGGATCTCTTCGATCGCCTGCAGCGATTCGTCGATGTTCTCGACCAGCCGCGTCTCCTCGCCATTGTGCTGGCGCTCGACGAGGCTCGTGACGTAGAGCCGCGCCGCGTTCAGCGGCTGCAGGATGTCGTGGCTGGCGGCGGCGAGGAAACGCGTCTTGGAGATGCTGGCGTCCTCCGCCGCGCTCTTGGCGATGGCCAGCTCGGAGTTCAGCCGCGTCAGCTCCTCGGTGCGGTCGCGCACGCGCTTTTCCAGCGTCGCATTGGCGCGCTCCAGCGCTTCGGCGGCTTCGAAGGTCGGCGTGACGTCGGTGAAGGTGATGACGAAGCCGCCGCCGGGCATGCGGTTGGTGAGCACTTCGATCACCATGTGGCGTTCCGGCAGGCGCTCGAGATAAGGCTCGCTGTCGGTGGTGTAGGCCGCAAGGCGCCGTTCCAGCAGGGCCTCGCGCTCGAGCGGATCGTTCGGATCGCCGAGGCCGATGAATTCCAGGATCTCGCGCAAGGGCGTGCCGAACTGGATCAAATGCAGCGGTACATTGAGGAGGTCGCCGAACTGGCGGTTGGAGCAGATCAGTTGCAGATCGGCGTCGAACACGGCGATGCCCTGGCGCACATGGTTGAGCGCGGTCTGCAGGATCTCTCGGTTGAAATGCAGCGCGGCGTGAGAATCGTCGAGCAGCTTCAGCGCGGCCTTGGCGGAGACCGTCCGCTTGCGCAGCAGCAGCGACATCACGAGGCGGGAGGAGGCCGCGCCGATCGAGGAGGCAATCAGATGCTCGGCGTGTTGCAGCAGCTCGAAATCGGCGGGCGCACCGGGCTCCAGCCGCACGTTGCGCCGCGCCGAGAAGGCTTCGAAGGAGTGCCGTGCGCGGTCGGGCCCGAGATACTGCGCCACCGTGGTCTGGATGTCCTGCACGGTGACTGTGGTGCGCCAGCGGCGGAAGCTCGGGGAGATCGGTGCGAGCGTGTCGGGCACGAACAGATCGGCCTGCAGCAGCTCAATGGAAGACGGCCGGCGCGCCAGCGACAGCAGCACATAGGTCAGGATGTTGAGCGACAGCGACCAGATCACGCCGTGCATCAGAGGCGGCAGGTCGGCGCCGAACAGTGCCTGCGGCCGCAGCGCCTCGATGCCGAACGGGCCGTGCTGCAGCAGCAGGATGCCTGACGTCGAGGAATCCATGAAGCTCGGCATGAACAGCGTGTAGAGCCACACCGCAAACCCGACCAGCATGCCGCCGATCGCCCCGCGCGCGGTCGCGCGCCGCCAGAGTAGGCCGCCGAAGAAGCTCGGGGCGAGCTGGGCGATGGCGGCAAAGGAGAGCAGGCCGATCGCCGCGAGCTGGGTGCTGCCGAGCGCGCGATAGTAGAAATAGGCCATCACCATGATGGCGAAGATCGCGAGCCGGCGCGAGCGCAGCAGGAAGTTGCTGAAATCAGCCCCGCCGGCGCGCCCCTCCGGCCGACGTTTCAGCACCAGCGGCACCACGAGGTCGTTCGAGACCATGATGGAGAGCGCGACGCATTCGACGATCACCATGGCGGTCGCCGCCGACAGCCCGCCGACGAAGACGGCGACGCTGAGCAGGTTCGCGCCGCTCTCGATCGGCAGGGCCAGCACGTACATATCAGGGTCGGCCGTGCCGAACGGGAAGGTCACGAGGCCGGCGAGCGCGATCGGGATCACGAACAGGTTGATGGCGACGAGGTAGAGCGGAAACAACCAGCGCGCGCGGCCGACCTCGGCATCCGAGGAATTCTCCACCACGCTGACGTGAAACTGGCGCGGCAGCAGCATGATCGCGCAGAGCGACAGCAACGTCATGGTCAGGAAGTTGCCGATCGACGGCGAATAATTGATGGCGCGCACCGCTTCCGGCGTCCTCATCGCGCGCTCGATCAATTCATGCGGCGAGAACATCCAGAAGGTGACGAAGATGCCGGCAGCCAGGAAGGCGACCAGCTTGATGATGGATTCGGTCGCGATCGCCAGCATCAGGCCGTGCTGGTGCTCGGTCGCGTCGGTCTGTCGCGTGCCGAACAGCACAGCGAAGGCCGCCATCGTCAGCGTCACCATCAGCGCCATGTCGCCCAGGATCGGGATGTGCGAGAAGGCCTGGTCTTCGCTTAGGATTGTGCCCAGCGAGGAAGCCACCGCCTTGAGCTGGAGCGCGATATAGGGCACCGAGCCGATGATCGCGATTGCGGCGACGGTCGCCGCCACCGCCTGACTCTTGCCGTAGCGGGCCCCGATGAAGTCGGCGATCGAAGTGATGTTGTGGGCTTTCGCCAGCTGGATCACGCGTCGGAGCACCCCGGCCCCTAGGCCGATCATCAGGATCGGGCCGACATAGATCGCGAGGAAATCGGTCGAGGTGCGGGTGGCGAAGCCGACCGACCCGAAGAAGGTCCAGGACGTGCAGTAGATCGCCAGCGACAGCGGATAGATCAGCCCGGAGGCGCGGCCGCGCCCGGCCGGCGAGCGGCGGTCGCCGTGGCTCGCCACCAGGAACAGGAAGCCGATATAGCCGAAGGCGGCGGCGATCACGCCCCAATCGTGCAGCATGGGTCGGGGGCTCTCTCCCTGGGCGCCGGCGGCGCCCGAGCTCATTTTCCCTGTAAACCTAGCGCGTTGAGCGAGTGCAGGCGACAGCGAAATGCCGGGTGGCGGCAGGAACTGCAGGCGTCGTTAAGCGGTGAGGCGAGCTGTCCGCCCGCTCTTGCCCTCCCTGGAGGGGCCCTCCAGGGGAGGGTAAAAGAGGCCTACTCCGCGGCCAGCGACTTCGCGCGCAGCGGCAGGCCGAGGCGGTCCCACACTTGCAGCAGCGCTTCGGCGAGCTGATCGATCAGGCCGTCGTCGTGATAGGGAGAGGGCGTGATGCGCAGGCGCTCGGTGCCCTTGGCGACGGTCGGATAGTTGATCGGCTGGATGTAGATCCCGTGCTGTTCGAGCAGCAGGTCGGAGGCCTGCTTGCACTTCTCGGGATCGCCGACGAACAGCGGTACGATGTGGGTGTCGCTCGACATCACAGGCAGGCCGGCGGCATTGAGGATCGCCTTGACGCGGGCGGCACGGTCCTGGTGGCGCTCGCGCTCCCAGCTCGACGTCTTCAGGTGCCTGATTGCGGCGGTTGCGGCCGAGCAGACCGCCGGCGGCAGCGCGGTGGTGAAGATGAAGCCCGGCGCATAGGAGCGCACGGCGTCGATGATCTGGCCGTTGGCGGCGATGTAGCCGCCGAGACAGCCGAACGCCTTGGCCAGCGTGCCCTCGAGAATGTCGATGCGATGCATCACGCCGTCGCGCTCGGCGATGCCGCCGCCGCGCGGGCCGTACATGCCGACGGCGTGGACTTCGTCGACATAGGTCATCGCGCCATATTTCTCGGCGAGATCGCAGATCCTGGCGAGCGGCGCGACATCGCCGTCCATGGAATAGAGACTCTCGCAGACGATCAGCTTCGGCCGATCGGGGCCGGCCGCTTTCAACAGCTCTTCGAGATGCGCAACGTCGTTGTGGCGGAATACGATCCGCTCGCAGCCGGACTGGCGGATGCCCTCGATCATCGAATTGTGGTTGAGCTCGTCCGACAGGATCAGGCAGTTCGGAATGAGCTTTGCGATGGTCGGGATGCCAGTCTGGTTCGAGACATAGCCCGAGGTGAACAGCAGCGCGGCTTCCTTGCGGTGGAGATCGGCGAGCTCGGCTTCGAGCTGCACCAGCGGATGATGCGTGCCGGCGATGTTGCGGGTGCCGCCGGCGCCGGTGCCGACGCGCGTGGCAGTCTCGACCATGGCGCCGACCACCTTCGGATGCTGGCCCATGCCGAGATAGTCGTTGGAGCACCAGATCACGACATCGCGCTTGCCCTTGGGCGAGTGCCAGACCGCATGCGGGAACCGGCCGGCCGTGCGTTCGAGGTCGGCGAACACGCGATAACGCCGCTCGGTGTGGAGACGATCGAGGGCGGAATCGAAGAATTGGGCGTAATCCATCGGCAAACCTGCAACGGAACCTGACCAAGGGGACGCGTCTACTTAGAGCTTTTCCAGCTCCAATGTCTATGCGCTATCCCACATTTGGATCTGTGGGGCATTTGGGCAAAATGCCCTATCCGGCGCGTCTCAGTTTGATCCCGATCAATCCTGCGCGACATGTAATGCTGCTCTGCACCATCTGCTGGGGCGAGGCTTCAACCCCAGCCTATGGTCTTCAGTCCGGCGCGCGCTTTCCTTGCTCAACCAGGCTCTCGAAAGGACCCTTCCATGAAGCGCGTGATGATCCTCAACGGTCCCAACCTCAACATGCTCGGCATCCGCGAGCCGCACATCTACGGCGCGACGACGCTCGCGGAGGTCAACGCGAGCTGCGAGGACGCAGCCGCCAGGCTCGGCCTCAAGCTCGCCTTCCACCAGTCCAAGGGCGTGCTGGTCGATCTGATCCAGTCGGCGCGGCAGGACGCGGACGCGATTGTCATCAATCCGGCCGGTCTCTCCTTCACCTCGGTCTCGATCATGGACGCGATCAAGACGTTCGAGGGTCCGGTGCTGGAGGTGCACATCTCCAACATCCACGCCCGTGACGAATATCACCGGCACTCCAAGATCTCGTTCGTGGCGACCGGCGTGATCTGCGGGCTCGGGCCGTTCGGCTACATCGTGGCGCTGCACGCGATCGCGAATATGAAGTGAGGTCTGCTCCCTTTCCCCGCAGAGGAAAGGCGAAGAACTCACGTCGTCCGAAACTGCAGCACGCCGTTCTGCATCTCGGGCGTGAGGCGGCCCTCGACGATCATGTAGTTGACGTGGGCGACGAGCTCGCCGGCGGCAAAGCCCATCTGGTGCTCGTCCAGCACGTGCTTGTTGAATACGACGGGCACCAGGGCGCGCGAGGTTTGCGGCACCTCGCGGCAGGCTTCCGCGATCAATCGGCAGCGCTCTTCATGGTGATCGGCGAGCTGCTTGATGCGGGTTTTCAATCCGTAGAACGGCACACCATGGCCAGGCAGCACCAGCACGTCATAGGGCAGCGTCGTCGTGAGGCTGGCGAGCGAGGCCAGATATTCGCCGAGCGAATTCTGGTCGGGCTCGACCGCCCAGACGCTGACATTCGGCGAGATCTTGCTCAGCACCTGGTCGGCGGAGAGGAACAGTTTGTCGTCGGCACAATACAGCATCACCTGGTCGAGGGCGTGGCCGCCGCCGGTGATGACCTTGAAGCGGCGCGTGCCGATCACGACGTCGTCGCCATGCGAGATGCGGCGATAGGACGGCGGCAGCACCGAGACGCGCTTCAGATAGTCCTGGCCGCGACCGAGCAGCTTTTCGGTGAGCGACTCGTCCATGCCATGGCGGCGGAAGAACAGCCGCTGCGCCTCGCGCCGCTCCTCGGTGCCGCGGTTCTGGTGATAGACCGATTGCAGATATTCGACCTGCGACATCACCAGCGGGCAGCCGAACCGTTCGACGATCCAACCGGCGAGACCGACATGATCCGGGTGGGAGTGCGTGACGATCAGGCGCGTGATGTTGATGCCTTTCAGCGGCCCGTCGAACAGCTTCGTCCAGGCCTCGATCGTCTCCTCGTTGCCGAAGCCGGCATCGATCATCGCATAGCCGTCGCCATCGGCGAGCAGGTAGATGTTCACGTGGTTGAGGCGGAACGGCAGCTTCAGCCGCGCCCACAACACGCCGGGCCGCACCTCGACCACCTGTTCGGGGCCGGGATGCTGTTCCCAGGGGTAGCGCAGGGCCTCGGCCGAGGACTGCGGGGTGTCGGTTTTCGAGCTCATGCCATCGGCTTAAACCCAGTGCGCGCAGGGCGCCAGCCGAAAAAGGATGCTGGGCGGCGACCGCATGGCGGTCATACCGAGGCAGTTTTCCGTAACCCGGATGGAGCGGAGCGCAATTCGGGACTTCCGTGCTTCCGGCACGTCCCCGGATTACGCTCCGCTCCATCCAGGCTACAGGACAGGGCCCTTACGCCGCCCGCATGTCGTTGAGGAAGGCGTCGATCTCCCCGCGCAGCATATCGGCCTCGCGCCGCAGTGCGTCCGAGGCGCCCAGCACCTCAGTGGCCGCAGCGCCGGCTTCGGCGGACGCGGTGGAGACGCCGACGATGTTGCTGGAGACCTCGCTGGTGCCGCCGGCGGCATGCTGGATGTTGCGGGCGATTTCGCGCGTCGCGGCGCCCTGCTCCTCGACCGCAGCTGCGATCGTCGTGGTGACGTCGTTGATCTCGCCGATGATCCGGCCGATGCCCTGGATAGCGCCGACCGCGGAGGTCGTGACTGACTGCATGCTGGCGATCTGGGTGCGGATCTCGTCGGTCGCCTTGGCGGTCTGGCTGGCTAGGCTCTTCACCTCGGAGGCAACCACCGCGAAGCCGCGGCCGGCCTCGCCTGCGCGCGCCGCCTCGATGGTGGCGTTGAGCGCGAGCAGATTGGTCTGCGAGGCGATGGTCTGGATCAGGTCGACGACGACGCTGATGCGGCTCGCGCTGTCGGCAAGGCTCTGCACCGTGGCGTCGGTCGCTCCCGCTTCGTCGACCGCCTTCTTGGCGATCTCGGCGGAGGTCACGACCTGGCGGCTGATCTCCTGGATCGAGGAGGACAGCTGCTCGGTGCCGGCCGAGACGGTCTGCACGTTGACCGACGTCTCCTCCGCGGCGGAGGCGACCGCGTTGACCAGCGCGTTGGACTGGTCGGCGGTGTTCGACATGCTCTGCGCGGTCGATTGCATCGAATTGGCTGATTGCGCCAGATTGTCGAGCGCGGAGCGCACCGTGCTTTCGAACTGGGCGATCTTCGCCTCCATGCGCGCGGCCCGCTCGGCCTTGGCGATACGGTCCTTGTCCTGCTCGCTCGTCAGCGCGCGGGTCTCGATCATGCTCTCCCGGAACACCTGCAGCGTGTTCGCCATGACGGAGATTTCGTCATTGTGGTTCTTCGAGCGGTAGATCTCGGTTTCGAGATCCCCGTTCGCGAGCAGCTGCATCGACTGCTGCAAGGCGCCGATCCGGCGCAGGATGTTGCGGCCGACATAGAGCCAGACGAACAGAGCCGAGCCAACCAGCATCAGCGCGCCCAGCGCCAGCATGACCGACGTCGCGAGTGAAATCTCCTGCCGCGCCTGGAGGGTCGAGGCGTTGGTCTCCTTCTGCACGCCGTCGACGAGCTGCTGCACGCTGATGCCGAGGCCGACATTGAGCTTGCGCGTCTCGTCCAGGATGGTCTGGCCGTAGTCGATGGCGTCGAGCTCCTTCTCGCGCAGATTGAACACCCCGGTCTTGCCGGTGCCGAGCGCGAGCAGCTTTTCCGCGGCCTCGCGCAGCATCTTGTTGCCCTGATTGTCCGGCAACAGATCGAGGTTCGACCGCAGGCGTCCCTGCGCCGTCTTGAATTCCTTCTGGATGTCGTCGAGCTTGTCATTGGTGCTCGCCGAAAGCGCCGCGCTCATGTTGGCGGCCGCGAGATTGCCGCTGGCGACGACGTTGCCGAGCTGACCGACGGTCTGCGCGGCGTCGGTCGCATCCGCGGCGGACAGGTCGGCTGAACCGAGAATGGCGTTGACGCGGGTCTGCGCGTCCAGCATCGCCGGGCTCGCTGCGCCGACGAACGCGCCCTGCGCGGTGCGAAGCGCGTCATATTGCTTCTCGTGCAGGGCCGCGATGTCGAGCCGTTCGCGGGCGGCCTTCGTCAGGCTCTGAGCCGCCTCGTTGATGCTCTTCATCGTATCGCTGAGCCCCGAGACGACGCTCTTGTCGCCACCGAGTTCGATGATCTCGTTGAGCTTCTGCTGCGTCTGCTCCTGCAATTCCCTGAGCTTCTTGGTACGGTCGTTCAGGGCGTCGTCGCTCTGCGCCGCAAGCAGGGCCGGTCCCTGCGCCGCGAGGCTCGCACTCAGCGCCGACAATTGCAGGCTGGCGGAAAGGCGCGGAATGTCCCGTCCGCTCAGTTCAGTCATGCGTCCGCCGAGATTCTGCAGCGCAAGGCCGGCGCCGGCCGCGATCACGAGGCCCATGCCCGCGATCAAGATGAAGGCCGCGAACAGGCTGCCGCGCACGCCCCATTTCGGCATTTTGAAACGCGGCTTGAAACGGCCGAGACTGAAACGGATCGCCATCGAAATTCCCCCACGCCCTTGCTTATGTTTTGTGGCGGGGAGTATCGGCCAGGGCGGTTAAAAAATCGCAATTGCTGCAATCGGTTGCATGCGTTCCGCAGAGCGAAAAAAGAGGGGCCGGCAGTGTCGCCGGCCCCTCATCACGATAATGTTTGCTAACCGATCAGTAGCGCGCCATGGCCGGGCTCGCCCAGTTGAAGCGGTAGTTGACGCCCGCCTTGAAGGTATGGTCGTCGGTGGTGAAGGCGCCGGTGCCCGCGAGCGGACCGGCGGTGAAGCTCGCGTCGCCGAAATTGTAATACTGGTACTCGGCCTTGGCCGACCAATTCGGGGCGAACATGTATTCGAGGCCGGCGCCGACGGTGTAGCCGTTGCGATGATCGCCGGTGATGACGAAGGCGGTCGGCACGCCGCCGACGGTGACCTTCTCGTTGTTGTCCGAATAGGCGTAGCCGCCCTTCACATAGACCAGGCCGGGACCCCAGGTGTAGCCGACGCGGCCGGTGATCGAGCCGAGGCCACGTTGGTCGTTGGTGTAGGCGATGCCGCCCGGGAACACCGCGCCGACGCTGCCGGAGAGCCAGGAATACTGGCCTTCGACGCCGACCACGAAGTTCGGGTTGAACTGCCAGTCCGCACCGACCTGCACGCCGCCGAGGAAGCGGCCGTTGCCGTTGTTGCCGGTGGAGAGGCCGTTGAAATTGTTGTCGCTGGAGAACGCGCCGCCGACATGGGCGCCGAGATAGAAGCCCGTCCAATTGTAGATCGGCGCGGCGTAGGCCGGCGCAGGCGTCTTGTAATAATTGCGGTTGCCGAGATCGGCACCGACGGCCGGCGCAGCCGCGCCCACCACGAGCAGCGCCACGGTCGCAAACAGAATCTTCTTCATCGTCTTGAACTCCAACACGTAAGGTCCCCGGCAGGCGCGTTTTCTGCGCCGCATTGGTTTTGCAGATAGCTCGCTTTTGACGAAAATGCTGTCACATCCGTGGCACAGCGACGGCTAACGTAACTTGTTGGGCCGTAAATGATTTTCGTGCTTAATGGCAACTTAAGAAGTGGTGAAGGAAGGCTAAACGGCGCACTCTGTCGGTAACTTGCGCGCGCCTTGCGTTAACCAAGACGCCGCCGTGCCTCGTCGCGCATCTGCGCGCGAAAGGCGGCGCGCTTTGCCGGCCTGTCTTCCTCACGCACGTCGTGTCGATCGAAGATGTCGAACTTCTCCAGGATCGGATAGCGCTCGCTCGCCATCGCGAGCACGCGCAGTATCCTGGTCGCCTCCGGCGTCGGGCCGCTGACCTCCCAGCGCCGGATGGTGTCGGCGCCGCCTCTCTCCGGCAATCCGCAAAGCTTGGCCATGTCGGCCGCGCTGAGCTTGCGCTCGAGGGCATCGGAGAGGTCGTTGCGAAGCTGCTTCAGTTCGGCGCCGGTCATGCTTGCGTCCAGGGAAGTCACTGAAAGCAATGCACTAGCGCTGATTCGGGTCCATCCGAAGACGGTGTGGGTCCGCCGCGCTCCCGGCACCTTCGTCCGCACACGGAGTTATGAAGGGAGAACCCATGGAAATTTGCCGATGCATGAACACTTGGCATATCGGGGCGCGCAGCGTGCGAAAGGATCATCCATGAAAACCATCAGACTTGCCATCGCCGCGCTCGTCAGCACGGGACTGCTTGCCGCACCGTTCGCAGCTGAGGCGAAAAAGGTCCGGTCGAGCCGGCAATACAGCACTGGTGTGGTGGCGCCGACCTATAGCGGTGCCGGCGCGCCCGCAGCACAGCCGAGGGCGTCCTATGGGGCATCCGGACAGACGGTCGGCACTGTCACCGCGCCGTCGATCGGATCATACAATTGGCCTTCGGTCGGCGTGACCAACTCGGCTCCCACCTGGAGCAACACCACGAGATAGAGGGCTCCGGCAAGGTGGAGGCCACTGGCGGATCAACGCATGCCGCTCGCCGATCCCGGGAGCAGATAAAGCGCGATGAGCAATGTCGCGACCGACAGCATCGTCGTGATCGAGACCGTGGCCGCAACCAGCTTCTCCTCGACCTTGTGTTCATGTGCGAGGACGTAGACGGTTTTCGCCGTCGGCACGGCCGCGCAGATGACCGCCGCAACCGTGTAGCGAGGGGTGAGGCCGATCACGACGCAAAGTCCGTAGACGATGAGCGGCATGACCACGAGTTTCACCGCCGCGAGTGCAAACGACGCTTTCAGGTTGGACCGGAGGCCCTCGACGGACAGGCCGAGCCCGATGGCAAACAGCGCGCTTGGCGTCAGCGCGTCGGCGATCATGTTGAGATAGGCCGCGACCGGTGGCGGAACCGGCAGTCCCGTAACCGCCCACGCGAGGCCGACGAATGTCGACAGCACCATCGGATTGAGAAGGATCTGCTTTGCCAATCCCGCAGAGTGTGCGGAGGCCCCGCGTGCATCGCGCTTTTCCAGCAGAATCACCGTGATCGGAAACATCACCGCGGCCACGAACACCGTCGCGACAGCTGCGGGTAGGACGGCGGGTTGGCCGTAGATCGCATGCAGGATCGGCAGCGCGACGAACCCGGTGTTGGTCATCGCCGCCGCCATCCCGTGAATGGTGCTGCTGGCGAGGTCGTGTTTGCCGCCTGCGCGGACCGGCACGAACACGAGCGCGAAGCAGATCAGCGAGCCGCCGCCGAAGGCGAGCAGAAAGCGCCATTCCAGGAGATTGCGCGCCGGCTCCTGGGCGATCGTGACGATCAACAGCGCCGGCATCGCCACGTTGTAGGCGAAATGCACCAGGGCATCGGCCAGCCCGCGCGAGAGATAGCCGAACTCGCCGGCGAGCCAGCCGGTGACGATGATCGCGAATACGGGAAGAACGAGGCTGGCGACCTCCATCCGGCTTCCCCTCATTTTTCGAACAGGGAGGGTAGACCGGCAATGGACTGGCGTCACTGCGTGATTTGTGGGCCGCCTTAATTTGTCGGAGGAGAATCCGCCCCGCTAGATTCCCCGGCGCCCCTGGTCTCCGATCACGCAGCGCCAGGCCGCCAGGCGCTCGGCCGGATGCTGGTTCATCCATTCGGCAAGCTGCGGCGCGCCCATCAGGCAGGCCTGCACCGAGATTTGCGCAAAGTCCGACGTGGTGACGATCTGCTCGTGACAATTGGAGGGAGAGGCGAGGCTGCAAAGCACGGCGATGATCTTGATCACGATACGTTACCTCCGTCGCGGCCGATGAACGGGCGACCGATCGCCGGCTTTCCCTGGCCCTCGTCCGTCGGATCGACCGGCGGGAAGATGCTGTCGTAGATCGCCCGCGCTTCCTGGATGAGACGCGTTCGCTCGCGCTCGGACTTCGAGACAAATCGAATAACTTCGCCCATGTTGGCTCCGAATATCAGTGTGAGTCCGTCATGAGATGACGTTGATCATTTCATCTGAAGCTATGGTGCCGTCTTCGACCTTGGAAGCGGCGGGTCGGTCACGACCGGATAAAAAGCGCGTGACCGCTCGCTGCCGCCAGCAAGGAAGGTCACACGAAGCAATGCTGCTGGATCGAATATGTTTCGCTCCTTGCAGCGTGCAAGTTTTTGGAACCATCTCGAAAGTTGGCGAATTTGCCCGGCCGGCCCCTCAGGCCGCCGGCGCGTGCTCCTTCCGTCCGGGCACGGCTGCGAGCAATTCGCGCGTATAGGCGTGCTCGGGCGCGGCGAACAGTTGCGCCGTCGGCTTCAGCTCGACGATGGCGCCGCGCTGCATCACCGCGATGCGGTCGCAGATCTGGGCCGCGACGCGCAGATCGTGGGTGATGAACAGCATCGACAGGCCGAGGCGCACCTTGAGATCTTCCAGCAGCTTCAGCACCTGCGCCTGCACCGAGACGTCGAGCGCGGAAACGGCCTCATCCGCGACGATGATCTCCGGCTCAAGCGCGAGCGCACGGGCGATGCCGATGCGCTGGCGCTGGCCGCCGGAGAATTCGTGCGGATAGCGCTCGAGCGCGCCGGCGTCCAGCCCGACCATCTTGAGGAGATCGCGCGCGCGGTCGAACGCCACCTTCGGATCGGTCCCGGCTGCGATCGGCCCGTCCGCGATGATGTGGCCGATCTTGCGGCGAGGATTGAGCGAGGCGAACGGATCCTGGAAGATCATCTGGATGCGATGGCGCTCGCCGCGCAGCGCCTTGCCGGAAAGCGAGGTCAGGTCGGTCTCGCCGATCCGCACCGTGCCGCGGTCGGCTTCGATCAGCCGCATCACCAGGCGCGCCACCGACGACTTGCCCGAGCCGGATTCACCGACGAGGCCGAGCGTCTCGCCCTTGAGGATGTTGAAATTGACCGCGCGCGCCGCATCGACGCGGCGGGCCTGGCGGAACCAGCCGCCCGACGTGACGTAGGTCTTGTCCAGCCCGATCACCTCGACGGCCTTGGCCCGATCGTCCATTGGCTCTCGCGGCGGCGGATCCATCGAGGGCACGGCGGCAAGCAATGCCTTGGTGTAGTCGTGCTGCGGCTCGTTGAAGATGGCCGTGGCGGGGCCTTCCTCGACGACCTTGCCGTGGCGGAGCACCACGACCTGGTCGGCGATGTCGGCGACCACGCCGAAATCATGCGTGATGAACATCACCGCCATGTTGCGGCTCTGCTGGAGGTTGCGGATCAGCTTCAGGATCTGGGCCTGCGTGGTGACGTCGAGCGCGGTGGTCGGCTCGTCCGCGACCAGCACCGCCGGCTCGAGCGCGAGCGCCATCGCGATCATGGCGCGCTGACGCTGGCCGCCGGAGAGCTGGTGCGGATAGGCGCGCACGATGCGCTCAGGGTCGGGCAGGCCGACCTCGCTTGCCAGCGCCAGCGCCTTGGCCCGCCGCTCCTTCGGCGTGAACAGGCCGTGCGCCTCGAACATCTCCGCCATCTGGTCGCCGATCCGCATCAACGGATTGAGCGCGGTCATCGGCTCCTGGAAGATCATCGCCAGCCGACGGCCGCGCAGATCGCGCCAGCCGTCGTCAGCGAGCTTGAGCAGGTCCCGGCCCTCGAACTGGATTTCACCGGAGGTGACCGACACCGTATCCGGCAAAAGCCCCATCAGCGCATGCGCGCACATCGACTTGCCGGAGCCGGACTCGCCGACGACGCAGACGATCTTGCCGGGCTGCAGATCGAGCGAGACGCCGTCGACCGCGAAGGGGCGCTCCGCGCCCTTGGGCAGCGCGATCCGCAAGTTCCTGATGGAGACGGCGGGCGGGGCGGTCATCGTCAGCGGCCCTCGCGCGACAGGCGCGGATTGAGCGCATCGTTGAGGCCTTCGCCGATCAGGTTCAGCCCGAGCACCGAGATCAGGATGGCGATGCCGGGAAACACGGTGATCCACCAGGCCTGCCGGATCACGGTGCGGCCGGCGCCGACCATGTAGCCCCAGGAGATCAGATTGGGATCGCCGAGGCCGAGGAAGGACAGCGAGGATTCAAGCAGGATCGCGGTCGCCACCATCAACGAGGCCAGCACGATCACGGGCGACAACGCGTTGGGCAGGATCTCGCGCAGGATAATCCAGCTGTTGCTTTGGCCGGTGACCACGGCGGCCTGGACATATTCGCGGGTACGCAGCGACAGCACCTCGCCGCGCACGAGGCGAGCGACCGGCGGCCAGCTCACCACCGCGATCGAGGCGACGATCGAATAGATCGAGGGCTGCAGGATCGCGACCAGCACGATCGCGAGCGCGAAGCTCGGAATGGTCTGGAAGAACTCGGTGAAGCGCATCAGGGCGTCGTCGACCTTGCCGCCGAAATAACCGGCCATGGCACCGACCGGCACCCCCACGATCAGCGCCGCCAGCGTGGAGACGAGACCGACCAGAAGCGAGACGCGGGCGCCGAAGATCATGCCGGCGAAGATGTCGCGGCCGAGCGCGTCGGTGCCGAGCGGCACGGTCGAGAGTGTGAACGGCGGCAGGAACGGCCGCTGCACCATTCGCCAGGGCGAGTTCGGGAACAGCATCGGTCCGAACACCGCGACCGAGATTGCAACCAGGAGGATGACGAGCCCGATGACGCCGCTCGGGCTCTTCAGCATCGATTTCCAGAACTGTTTCATGCGGCGTATTCGATCCGCGGATCGACCAGGCGATAGACGAGGTCGGTGATGAGGTTGAAGGTGAGGACCATGGCGGAGCAGATCACGAACACGCCGAGCAGCAGATTGTAGTCCCGCTGCAGCAGCGCGTCGTACATCAGCCGCCCGATGCCGGGCCAGGCGAACACGGTCTCGGTGATGACGGCGCCGCCGATCAGCGTGCCGGAATGCACGCCGGCGAGCGTCACCACCGGCAGCAGCGCGTTGCGCAGCACGTGGCGGCGCTGGATCACGGCGTCGGAGAGCCCCTTGGCGCGCGCCGTCTTGACGAAGTCGAGGCGTTTCACCTCCAGCATCGAGGCGCGCGTCATGCGGGTGTAGGTCGCCATGAAGAACAGGCCGAGCGTCATCGCCGGCATGATCAGGTGCTCTGCGACGTCGACCGCATGGGCAAGGCCGGTGAGGTTGGCCCCGACCGTCTCGTAACCGAAGCTCGGCAGCCAATCCATCGTGACCGAGAACAGGAGGATGCCCATCAGCGCCACCCAGAAGATCGGCATGGCATAGAAGATCAGCGCGAATACGGTGATGGCGGTGTCGAAAAAGGTTCCGGCAAAGCGCGCGGCGAAGGTGCCGAACAGGATGCCGAACGTGAGCGAGATCGCGAAGGCGGTGAGCGTCAACAACAGCGTCGCCGGCAACCGCTCGCCGATTAGTTTTGCGACCGGAGCCTGCTGGCGGAAGGAAAAGCCGAGGTCGAGGCTAACGACGCCCTTGACGTAGATGAAGAGCTGCTCGGGCAGCGGCTTGTCGAGCCCGAACTTCTCCCGGAGCTGCTTGACGAAGACCTGATCGCTGGCCCCGGCCTCGCCCGCCATCACGATCGCGGGATCGCCGGGCGCCAGGCGGATCAGGAAGAAGTTGAGGACCACGATCGCGAGCAGGACGATCACGCCCTTCAGAACACGCTGAGCAACGAAGGAGAGCATCTAGGGAGTCATATTGGTGATGTGGCCTGGCGCCACGGGGACGGAGTGACTCCCTCGCCCCGCTTGCGGGGAGAGGGTCGGGGTGAGGGGGACTCTCCGCGAGCGTATCAGCAGTTGGACTCGTGGAGACTCCCCCCCACCCGAATGTGCGCTATGCGCACATTCGACCTCTCCCCGCAGGCGGGGAGAGGTAAGAGGCTTCACTTGTCGAGCCATGCGTCCTTGAAGCCGTCATTGACCCCGATCCCCGTGGTGATCAGGTTCTTGACCTTGCAGCGCATGATGGTCGGAAATTGCAGCTCGAGCATCCAGGCCACCGGCACGTCCTCGACCAGGATCTTCTGCGCCTTCTCGTAGATCTCCTTGCGCTTGGAATCCGGCGTTGCAACCGCGCCCTCGGCGAACAGCTTGTCGATCTCCGGGTTGGAATAGCCCTCGACGTTGTTGAACATCTGGCCCTTGGCGATGTTGCTGGAGATGTAGTTGCGTCCCACTCCGAGCGCGGGGTCGCCGTACTGGTAGAGATAGGTGAAGGCGATGTCGTAATCCCATTCGGCGATCTTCTGGTTGCCGCCGGCGACGTCGGTGGCGATCGTCTCGATGGTCATGCCGACATCCTGGAGGTTCTGCTTGACGGCTTCACCCCAGCGCTGCCAGGTCTCGCCATAGGCGAGCGGCAGCAGGCGGATCTTCTCGCCCTTGTAGCCGGCTTCCTTCAGCAGTGCCTTGGCGTTGGCCGGATCGTAGGGGTATTTCTTCACGTCATCGGTGTAGAACTTGATGGTCGAGGCCGACGGGCCGGTGGCGACCTTGCCGAGCCCGTTCCAGATCACGTCCTTGGCGAAGTCGCGGTCGACCGCATACATGATCGCCTGCCGCACCCGCTTGTCGGCGAGCGGACCCTGGCGGTTGTTCAGCCACAGCCAGGCCAGGGGCGAGAAGAATTCCCAGCCGGCGCCGGTGACGCAGGTGTCCTTCAGCTTGGACAGCCGCGGCACGTCGAAATTCTCGACCGAGCCGCCGGGCAGCACGTCGACCTTGCCGGTCTCGTAAGCCACCGAGCGCGCGGCGGCGTCCGGGATGATCTGCCAGTAAATCTCGTCGAGATAGGGCTTACCCTTTTCGTGGTAGTTCGGATTCTTGACCAGGCGGATGAACGAGCCCTTCTGCCATTCCTTGAACATGAATGGGCCGGTGCCGATGGGTGCGTTGTTGTAGGGGTTGGTCTTCCAGTCGGTGCCTGCATAGAGATGCTTCGGCACCATCGGCATCGAGCCGACCTCGAAGATGCCGAGGAACGGGCCGAACGGCTGCTTCAGCGTGAAGACCACCGTATGATCGTCCGGCGTCTCGACCTTGTCGACCTGCGCCAAATTGGTGCGGGCACGCGCATGGGTCTGCTTCAGCATCTCGATCGAGAACAGCACGTCGGCGGCGGTGAAGGGCTTGCCGTCGTGCCAGGTCACGCCCTTCTTCAGCTTGAAGGTGTAGGTCTTGGCGTCCTCGCTGACGCTCCAGCTCTCGGCGAGCTCCGGCAGGGGATCGAGCTTGGGGCTGTAGCGCAAGAGGCCTTCGAAGATGTTGCCCGAGACCATCTGGGTCGGGCCGTTCTGGACCTGCGCAAGCATCAGGCCGGGCGGCTCGGGCTGGATCACGGCATTGATCACACCCCCCGTCTTCGGCTCTTGCGCCAGCGCGGGGGCCGCAAGGCCGCAAGCCAGGAGGAGACCAAGCAACACTCGTTTTGGCATGTCGTAATCTTTCTCAAGCGAGACCAGCCGGAAACGCTTCGCACGCGCTCTCGCGCGCAAAGCGACGGTCGGTCCATCCCAGTCCCCATCCGCCATCGAGGCTCACACAGTCCCGTTCCGTGCGGCAAGATGAAAGTCGCGACAGTGCTCGCACAAAAAATGTACAGCTCGTCCTGTTTCTCCGCCTGTGCGACGCCACGGCAGATCGGCCAGCTCCGAGGGATCAGGCGGCCTTCAGAAGTGATGAGAGCATGCCGGGGCAGTGCACAAGTCCGCGCCTGCGACCAAAAGCATCAGCCCGTCATTTTGCGCCGAGCGCCCGCCGCAATTCGTCGAGAGCCTCTGCAAGCTGCTCGCGGTGCGCGATGTCGTCCTTGGGCAGCGCGGCGACGCTGCGGGCGAGCTCCCGCAGGATGCCGGCCAGCAGGCCGAAGTTGATGTGCAGATGCACCGACTTGCGTTCATCGGCCGCGCCAGGATGTTGCAGCACCAGCGCAATGCCGCTGCCGTCGAGCTTCGCCTCGAAGCGGGACGAATGCTCGAAGGTGCCGACATAGAACTTGTCGGGATATTCGAGCGCGACCTCTGCCTTGTCGGGAATCGGCTTGGACATGCGAACCTCATCGATGTCCGTGCATTCTGGCCGAGAACGAGCCGGACCGCCTTGCGCCAGATCAGAGGCGGTCGGCGCCCAATTTGATCCGGATCAAAGCCGGCCCGGCGCTTCTGCGATCGAATGGCAAGTAGCGGGATGCGGCTGCGCGTCCTGTTCCCTTGAGCCGTGAGACGATCGATGGACATTCAGGCCACGACTATTCCTGCGGATGACGACAGCGGGCCTGATGTCGCCGGTCTCGAGCCGGCGCCGGACGCAGGCGTGCAGCACTGCCTGCTTTTGCTCGGCAATGCCGGCCTGCGCCCGACACGCCAGCGCCTGGCGCTCGGCCGACTGCTGTTCCTGGGCGGCCATCGTCACGTCACCGCAGAAGGTCTCTACGCAGAAGCGATGGCTGCGAACGCATACCTGTCGCTCGCCACCGTCTACAACACGCTGAACCAGTTCACCGAAGCCGGCCTGCTGCGGCGGATCGCGGCCGACGGCATCAAGTCGTTCTTCGACACCGACACGTCAGTGCATCCGCACTTCTATCTCGAAGGCGAGGACGTGCTGGTCGACGTTGCCGATGGCCTCGCCTTCACCAAGATACCCGAGGCGCTTCCCGGCCACGAGATCGCGCGTCTCGACGTCATCGTCCATTTGCGCCGGAAGCGAACGTAGCGCAGCCGTGCGCTCTTACCGCAACCCGGCGCGGCGGAATCCCTCCAGATAGTGTTCGCGATCTCGCTCACTGGCCCACGGTAGGTGCGTCGCGATCCAGTGCAGCGAGATGCCAGGCTGGGTGCGGCGGAGCTCTCCGAGCGCTATCTCCGCAAGCGGGCCATCGCCGGTCATGCCGGCGGAGACCGCGAGCACGCGGTATGCGCCGGTGAGGTCGCCGCGGTGGCGGATCGCCTCGCGCGCCAGCGCGATGGCCTCGCCATAGTGCCGTTCGGTGAAGCGCGCATAGGCGGCGATACCGTGATAGATCGCCAATGACGGATCGCGCGGCGACAGCCGGATCGCCTTTTGCGCAGCCTCGAACGAGTCCCTAGACCGTCCGGCATAGGACAGTGCCAGCGCGTAATAGCCCTGCGCCAGGGAGAAGTTCGGATTGAGCGCGAGCGCCTGCTCGAACTCGGACAGCGCGTCAGTGAGCCTGCGGGTCGAGAAGCAGACGCTGCCGAGCGCGGCATGTGCCCAGGCATCCTCATGGTCGCAGCGCACCGCTTTGAGCGCGGCGGCTTCCGCGGACGGAGCAACCGCGGCCAGCTCGGTCCAGCCGAGATGCACGCCGAACATGTCGTTCACGGCCAGCACCGATAACGCCTGGCCGTAATCCGGATCGATCGCGATCGCGCGCGCGAGCAGCGCCTTCGCGGCCGCGTGGTCCTGGCGGGTCACGCGCCAGTAGTGCGATAGCGCGCGCATCAGGAGGTCCCAGGCGTCGAGGCTCGCCGGCGGCTTGCGACGGCTGCGGAAATTCTCGGCGGCGTGGATCTGCGGCTCGATCGCGGCGGCGATCGCGTTGGTGATCTCGTCCTGCACGGCGAAGACGTCGACGAGCTCGCGGTCATAGCGCTCGGCCCAGAGATGACTGCCCGACACGGCGTCGTTGAGCTGCGCGGTGATGCGCACCCTTTTGTCCGCCTTGCGCACGCTGCCTTCGACGATGTAGCGGACGCCGAGCTCCTCGGCGATCTGCCTGATATGGACCGCGCGTCCCTTGTAGGTGAAGGAGGAGTTGCGGGCGATCACCATGAACCAGCGCTGCTTCGACAGCGCGGTGAGGATGTCCTCGCTGATCCCGTCGCCGAAATAGTCCTGCTCGGGATCCCCGCTCTTGTTCTCGAAGGCGAGCACCGCGATCGCCGGGCGGTCCGCCACGCGCGGGGGAGCGGGCCCGGCTTCCGTCCGCGCGAGCGATACCGCCACCTCTTCCCGGACCTCGCCGATGAAGCGAAACCCCTTGCGCGGAATGGTCTTGATCAGGCGCTGGGTCGCGCCATCGTCGCCGAGCGCCTTGCGCGCGGCGTTGATCCGGCTGTTCAGGGCGGAATCCGAGACGATGCGGTCGTTCCAGATCTGGCTGATCAGGTCACCCTTACTGACCACACGCGCCCGTTGCGTGACCAGATAAAGCAGCAGATCGAACACTTGCGGCTGCAACGGGACGGGTTTTCCGTCGCAAGTGAGCTCCCGAAGGTCGCCGTCCAGCACGTTGTTTTCAAAGCGAAATCGCACGTTCTCGTCGTCTCAAGCAAAAATCAAAGTCGTCTCAGGCGAAAATCAATCGTCCGCGAAAGCCGCGGGACGTCCGATCCGGCATGGTGCGAAGACCAAACCGTGTCGATGCCTCGGCACAACGGAGTGTTTCATGACCCAAATTGATCATCAGGTTCATTCTCTCGGCCCGGAGGTTACGGGCTCCCGTATTTTCAGGTTCATCGCCTTTCTGTACGGAATTGCGGCGTATCTCGTGTTTTTCGTCACCATTCTCTACGCGATCGGCTTCGTCATGGGGGTGATGGTGCCCAAGACCATCGATACCGGTGCCGAAGCGCCCGTCGTTCGCGCGGTCGTCATCAATCTGCTGCTGATGTCGCTGTTCGCGGTTCAACACAGCGTGATGGCACGCCGGCAATTCAAGGATTGGTGGACGCAGTTCGTCCCCAAGCCGGTCGAGCGAAGCACGTATGTGCTGTTCGCGAGCCTGTCACTGTTGCTCCTGTTCTGGCAGTGGCGTCCGCTACCGTCGGTCATATGGAGCGTGGAGAACCCCGATCTTGCCGTGACACTGGTCACGCTGTCCTTCGCCGGCTGGGTGCTGGTGTTCACCTCGACCTTCATCATCAACCATTTCGAGCTGTTCGGCCTGCATCAGGTGACTAATCATCTCATCGGCAAGGAGATGCAGCCGCCGCGCTTCAAGACGCCGCTGCTCTACAAGTTCGTCCGCCATCCGATCTATCTCGGTTTCATCGTCGCGTTCTGGGCGGCGCCGGTCATGACCGCGGGTCATCTGCTGTTCGCGGCCGTGACCACGCTCTACATCTTCGTCGGCATCGCGCTGGAGGAGAGCGATCTCGTCGATCTCTTCGGCGACGAGTACCGGCAGTACAAGCAACGCGTCTCCATGCTTATTCCCTGGCGCCGGTCGGTATAGTCTAGGCCAAGCCCCGCGCATCCAATCGAAACAAGGGCGCGCAGGGCGCCGACGCGCGATAGCGATCCATCAGAAAAGGGAGACGTCCCAATGAAACATGTCGGAAACTGCTTCTGCGGCGCGGTCACGGTCGAGGTCACGGGCGCGCCGGAAGCGATGGGCTATTGCCATTGCCGGTCCTGCCGCTCGTGGTCGGGCGGTCCGGTGAATGCCTTCAGCCTGTGGAAGCCGGAAGCGGTGCGCATCACCGAAGGCGCTCAGAATGTCGAGACCTTCGTCAAGACGCCGCTCAGCCAGCGCAAATATTGCAGGAAGTGCGGTGGCCATCTCATGACCAACCATCCGCCGTTCGGTCTGGTCGACGTCTTCACCGCCATCATCCCCACGCTCGCGTTCACGCCCGCCGTGCACGTCAACTACGCCGAGACCGTGCTGCCGATGCGCGACGGCCTGCCCAAGTTGAAGGATTTTCCGGCCGAGCTCGGCGGCAGCGGGGAGATGATGCAGGAATAGCGGCGCGCCTTCAGTTGAAGGCTGTTCCCTGCTGCCATCCTTCGAGACGCCCGCGTTCGGCGGGTTCCTCAGGATGAGGACGGAGTGTGCGGCACCAGCTTCAACGAGCGCCGGCGCCGATCAGCCTCTCCCAATGCCGAAGCTGTCTATCGAGAGGGCGGCAGAGCGCCGCCCTCTCTGTCTTCTTCCAGGAGAGAAGGATGAACGACTAGCCTCCGCGCGATTCGACCACCTTGCGGCAGGAATCGGACAACTTCGACTTGTTCTCGCGCAGGCAGGCGTTCATCTGCGGCGGCCTGCCGATATGCTCGGCGCAGAATTTGTTGGCGTCGCCGCGGCAGGCCATTTGCTCCTGGACGGATGGACCGGACTGCGCGGCAGCAGGCAGGGCGGCAGCTGCGAGCAGCAGCGCGGCAAGAACCGAAATCTTCATAGAGCACCTCTTTGGAATTCTCGTTGGTCCCGACCGGGATCAATCGGGCCGGACCATTCCGCAAAGGCCGCGCGCCGGTCCATGCCATGTTCATGGCAGCGGCCAGTCCTCCCGTCCGCGGTACCCCCATCTTCATGGCATGTATCCGCGCGCCGACTTTTGTCATTCAGGCTGCACCTCGGCTGCGAGACCCGGTGATTGCGTCGGGATGCCGAACGGAACCAGGAGAGCAAAAATGTCGAAGAGAGCTGGAGCGCTGGGCGCGGGGCTGACGGTCATGGTGCTGGCGGGCGCGGCGATGGTGTCGCTGGGCACGAGCCCGGCGCAGGCCGTGGTTTATTGCAAGACCGTCGGCGTGCCGAAGGGCTGCGTGGTGCGGCCGACTGGGGCCGTGGTGGTGGGAGCGCCGGTCGCGCGGGCTGCCGTCGTGACCCCGGGTGTCGGCGCGCCCGGTGTCGGTGTGCGCGCCGGCACGCCGATGAATCGCGGCGGCCCGGTCAATCGCGTCGGCGTGCGCTGATATTTCCGCTTCATTGAATTGATACATCGCTTCGGGCCAAGGGGCCTGCGGACGAACCCCCCGTCCTCCGCAGGCAATTTTACCCGGCCCGTCCCCTCTCTCCGTGCGCCCCACACGTTCGGGGAGGGGGCCCTTTCAGCCCGCGGCCATGTCGCTGTCGGGAAAACGTTGCGGCAATTTCAGCCGCACGCGCGTGCCGGAGGAATCGGACGTCAGGTCGAGCACCGCGCCGCAGCGCGCGGCGCGGCTTTTCATGTTGCGCAGGCCGCGCGCGGTCTGGCCGGCCCCCGCGGCCTCGCCATTGCCGGCCAGCGCAAAGCCGCCTCCGTCGTCAGTCACGCTGATCACGCCGTACGGCCCCTGGCCCGCGTCGAACGTGTCGATGGTCACCGCGATGCGGCGGGCCTGCGCGTGCTTGACCGCATTGGTCACGGCTTCGTCGAGGATGCGCACGATCTGGATGACGTGCCATGGCCTGAGCTCGGGATGCAGCGGCAGGCCCTGCGGCGTCGCCACGCGCCAGTCGAGCGTGATGTCGTGCGGCCGCAATTGGGCCGTGGCGCGCTCGCGCCAGGAGCCGAGCGCCAGCATCAGGTCGCCGCCGATGTCGTCCATGGAATCGATGACGAGACGGAGATCCTTCAGCGCCGCGCGAGCGGCGTCCGTGATGCTCGCGCCCGCGCTGCCGCGCTCGGACAGCGCGACGATGCTCACGAGCTGGCCGCCGAGGCCGTCGTGCAGGTCTCGCATCAGGCGCGTGCGCTCGTTGGCGAGCGCCGCCGCGCGGGCGCGCTCCTCCTCGCGGGCAAAGCTCGCCTTCAGCCGCTCCTCGGCCTCCCGCACCCGCGTCACCAACTGGCCGGCGAAGCTGTCGACCTGGTTCAAGGCGCGGGCGAAGCGCCAGGTCAGCCCGGCGCCGATCGCGACCAGCATCGCCGAATAGGACAGGCGCGAGACGAAGATGCGATCGTTGCCCACGATATCGAGCACCGTAAGCATGTCCTGGACCCAACAGACCAGCACGATGGTCACCGCACAGCCGATCGTGAAGCTCGCTGCGTCCTGCCGTCGTACCACCGCGGTTGCGGTGACGCAGGCCATCAGGACCAGGCAGAGCCCGACGGTGGGAATGCCGAGCACCAGGAACAGGATGCGCGGCAGCGGCGGGCCCCCGATCAGCCCGACCACGAACACGAGGACGCCGGGCACGAACAGCAGCGTGCCGTAGCGCGGCCAGCGCCAGCCGAAGAACAGTACGCCGAACACCACGATCAGCGCGCTCTCGATCGGTGCGGACGCGAGCAGCACCGCGGCAAGGCGCGAGACGGTGGCCGGCGGGGCCGGTGGCGGCGCGAACGCCTGTACCACACCGAGCATCATCGCGGCGGCCAGCACGCCATAGACCGGCTCGTGGCGCCGCATCAGCCACATGATCGAAAGGATGACGGCCAGGATCGCCTGCCAGGCGGAGAACACCACAGGCAGCGTGACGAACAGCAGCGTCCGAGTCTCATAGGCCGGGCGCAAGGCGGCATCCGGCCCGACATAGACGGTGTCGAGGAAGCCCTTGAGCGGGCCCCACACGAACAGCTGCACCGTGATCTCGTTGGCGCCCTCGCGCAGCAGCGACGCCGGGATGACCGCGATCTGCGGCGTGTTGCGGTCGGGCCGGTTGGCGTTGGCATCGCGCCGGGAGTCGAGCACGACGACGCCGTTGACGGCGACCTCCACCGCGTTGCTGAAGCGCGGCAGGTACACCGACCAACCCGAGGCCGCATCGCCGCTCCGGAATGTGAAGGTGGCGGTGTAGATTGGCGGGTCGGCCAGTGAATAGCGTGACGAGGTGAAATGCGGCAGCGTCACGGGGCGCGTCCAACCGTCCTCCCGCGCGGAGAAATCGCTCACAGCGTAGTCTTCGGGATCGTTCGGCTGCAGCAGCCGAATCCCCAGGATCGTGACGATCACGATCAGGGCCTGGAGCAGCAGATAGGGCACGAGGCGCGAGGCGATCAGCCGGCGCCGCGGGCGTGTCGGTGCCTTCGCGGGTGCCTTCGCAGATGCTTTGGCCGCGATCTCGCTCACAGCTTGATCAGGCCCTGCTGCACCGCCTCGAACACCGCCTCGCTGCGCGTATGCACCTCGAGCTTGCGATAGATGTTCTTGATATGGCCGGGCACGGTCTGCTTGGACAGGCCGAGATGGCTCGCGATCTCGGCATAGCTGAAGCCTTTGGCGATGCCCCACAGGATATCGATCTCGCGCGGGGTGAGCCTTGCCGTGTTGAGCGCGGGGCCGGGCGGCGGCTCCGCCGAATTCTGTGCGGCACCTTGCGTCCTGCGCACGATGAAGCGGGCGATCGAGGCCGAGATCGGCGAATGTCCCGCGACCAGATCGCGCACCGTGGTGGCGATATCGGTGGGGAAGGCGTCCTTGAGCAGGTAGCCGGTGGCGCCGACCGTGATCGCGGAAATCACGCTCTCCTCGTCGCCGAGCGCGGAGATCACCATGATCTCGGTGTCGGGGAAGCGCTGCCGCATCTCGCGGATCAGCTCGACGCCGTGGCCGTCGGGCAGCCGCAGGTCGGTCAGCAGCACGCGCGGCGCGCCGGCGGCGAGGGCCTGCCGCGCCTCTGCGAGCGTACCTGCACTGCGCACCTCGTAACCGGCCTTGGCCAGCGCATCCTGCAGCCGCCAGCAAGTCGGCGCGTCGTCCTCGACGAGGAGGATGGTGATGGTGTCACCCGTCTCGCCCTGTTCGGTCATGATCATCGTCCCGCGACCCGCGTGTCCCCCGCGGCGCGAAGCAAGTCTAACCGCAGCCCGAAGGCCGTGACACCCATAATCATGGGGGCGGGAAAGTCACGGGACTGCCATGTGCCGGCCTGACGTGTCAGGCGACGGGCCGCCGCCAATCTGGCTTACGAAAGATCAACCCGCGGCGGCGGATACCGCCGCGCCAGGACTGACAGCGACAGCGGCCGTTCGTCTTCCGGCAGTTCCAGATACGCCAGCACGAGCGGCCGCTTCCAATCGCCGACGCCGAAATCCATCGCGGTCCATTTCTGCGGCTCGGGCCCTTCGAGCCCCCGGACCCAGACGAAATAGCGGGGGAGGTCGTCGGCGTTCGTCGTGCGTCTCCTGGCCATCGAAGCGGTCCGCTGCATCACCATCATGCCGCACGATATAGGAGATAGCCTGGCGAAGTCGAACGCTCCTTTGGGGGGCTTGCCGGGGCCAGGGGCGCAATCGCCGTCATTGCCGGAGCGGCTATGCGCCGCGCGATTCCAACCGTTCGAGAAATGATCGCATCAGCGAAACAACCTCATCGAGGTTGGTTTCGAGCAGCCAATGGCCGCCATCCAGGAGATGCAGTTCGGCATCCGGCAGGTCGCGGAGATAGGCTCGCCCTGACTCCTCGGGCATGTAATGGTCCTGCGGCCCCCACAGGATCAATGTCGGCGGCTTGTGCTGCTGAAGATATCGGCGGTGCTCGGGAAACCATTGGCGGTTCGCCTTGAGGCCAAACAGAACGTCTGCGGCGGCGTCCTTCCGCTGCTCGGTCATCAGCGACCAGTGCAATCGCCAAAGGTCCGGCGCGATGAGTCGAGCTAGGTCCGCACGCACGTCGTTCAGGAATTCGTCGCGGAAATTCTCTTCAGTGATAGCTTCCCTCATCGCCGCACGCATCTCCTGATCGGGCAGTGACCAGGACTTCTCGATGTCGGCGTATGCCGGGCCAAGCGCATCTTCGTAAGGTATGTCGCCGTTTTGAATGATCTGGGCCACCACCCTCTCAGGCCGCATGATCGCCAGCCTGGCTCCGATCGGTGAGCCGAAATCATGAAGGTAGATCACGAAGCGTTCGATTTTCAGCTGCCGCACGAACTGATCGAGCCACACGGCATAGCCGTCGAAGCTATAATCGAAGTCATCAGGTGTCCCGCTATAGCCGAACCCGGGATAGTCGGGAGCAATCAGCCGCCATTTATCGGCCAGTCGCGGCATCAGATTGCGGAATTCGTAGGATGAACAGGGATAGCCGTGCGGCAGGAGAACGACGGGCGCGCGTTCAGGACCGGCTTCTCGGTAGAAGGTATCCACGGATCCGATCCGCACCCTGCAATGTCTGACGCGTGTGTCCATGTCTTGCTTCCTCCGTAGATAAAGCAACTTCCGGGGCGGGGTTCCCGGCATCTGCGTCGTGGTGGGTAGAACCGCAGGCGGCTCTGCGGAACAACGACCGGAAGCTCACCGTTACGAAGCAGCATCGGAACGGAGGTCGTCGTGATCCACCATGTCTCGGTCGGCACGAATGATGTTCAGCGTGCGAAGCGCTTCTACGATGCGGTCTTGCCGGTCGTCGGGATCACGCCGATGGCCGAGGGCGAGGGTGGACTGGGCTACGGAAGCGGGACGTTTCACTTCAGCGTTCAAGTTCCAATCGATGGAAAACCCGCGACCGTGGGTAACGGCAGCCACATCGCCTTTGCCGTCGAGAACCGCTCGATGGTCGATCGCTTCTACGCAGCAGCACTAGAGCATGGTGGCAGCGACGCTGGCGCTCCCGGGCTGCGGCCGAGTTACGACCTGAACTATTATGGGGCGTTTGTCCGCGATCCAGACGGTCACAAGATCGAGGCCGTGACCTACTCGGCACAATAGTCGCGAGCGGGGAGGCGCCATGCCGACCATGCCCTATGCAATTATCGAAGCTCCTTCGACGCTCGGCCTTGCGACTGACGGCGTGGAGCGCTTGCCCGAACAGCTGCTGAAGCTTGGTCTTGCGGAGCGCATCGGCGCGCGCCGCGCCGGGCGGCTGGTGGCGCCTTCGAAAGATCCGACGCCGGATCCCGAGACCGGCATCTTGAACGCCGGCGCAATAGCGGCGTGGTCGCCCCAGCTCGCCGACGCGGTTGACGCGGTGCTCGTCGCGGGCGAGTTTCCGCTCGTGCTGGGCGGCGATTGCACGATCGTGCTGGGCTCGATGCTCGCGTTTCGACGGCGCGGCCGCTACGGCCTGTTGTTCATCGACGGCCACGCCGATTTTTTCCAGCCCGAGGCGGAGCCCAATGGTGAGGGCGCCTCGATGGACCTGGCCTTCGTTTCCGGCTACGGCCCCTCCCTCCTGGCCGACATCGAAGGACGTGGTCCTCTGGTCCGCCCTGAAGACATTGTGGCGTTTGGATATCGCGATCACCAGGATCAGGCGGAATATGGAAGCCAGCCGCTTCCCGAAAAGCTCAAGGTGCTTGACCTTCCCGCCGTGCGGGCGCGTGGCATCGAGGCTGCTGCGCGCGAAGCGGTCGATCACCTGACGCGAGCCGAACTGGACGGCTTCTTCATCCATCTCGACGCAGATTGTCTCGACGATGCCATCATGCCGGCTGTCGATTTTCGCGTAGCCGGTGGGCTGTCGTGGGACGAGCTGGCGACCGTGCTCCGGGCTGGCTTGGCCAGTGGCAAGGCAGTCGGCCTCGAGATCACCATCTACAATCCGGGCCTGGACGAAGACGGTAGCGCCGGGCGCGGCCTGGCCGATGTGCTCGCAGCAACGCTCGGGTCGTAGTTCGAGTTTGCTGAACCAGTCCGACTTCGCCAAGAGGCTTCGACGGACACGCTTCGCCCTTCGAGCCCCGTCACGCGAAGCCCGAAGGGCGAAGCGTGGTGCCCCTGGCCGGAATCGAACCAGCACTCCTTGCGGAACTCGATTTTGAGTCGAGCGCGTCTACCAGTTCCGCCACAGGGGCCCTCGGTCGGCCCCATAGGCGGCGTCGCGAAGCCGGCGGACTATAGCCATGGACGGGACGGGGTCAACCCGCGCCAAAGTGATCCCGGCCGTTCTCGACAGCCGCATGGGCCGGAGCTAGAGGCTTAGGGCGCGCGAGAGATACGAAAGAGGCTGCCGTGACCACCCAGAGTGCCGCCATACCTGCGTTCAAGCCGGGCGCCACGAGCCCCGCGCTGACCGCCGCGGCCTTGGTCACGCTGATCGGCGCAGCCACGATTGCGGGCGCCTGGTTCTTCCAGCTCGTCCTGGAGATCCTGCCCTGCCCATTGTGCCTGGAGCAGCGCTACGCCTATTACCTAGCGATACCGCTCGGTGTGCTGACGGCGCTGGCGGCGCGAAGCGGCGCGCCGCGGCCGCTGCTGCTGGCGGGGCTGGCGATCCTCACCCTGTCGACGCTCGCCAATGCCGGTCTCGGCGCCTACCATTCCGGGGTCGAATGGGGGTTCTGGAAGGGGCCGACCGATTGCTCCGGTCCGGTCGTCAATCTCGGCAGCGCCGCCGATCTCTTGTCGAAGCTCGACACCGTGAAGGTGGTGCGCTGCGACGAGGTGCAATGGCGCTTCCTGGGCCTCTCGCTCGCCGGCTACAACGTGCTGATCTCGCTCGTGATGGCCGCGATCGCCGCGTGGGGATTCGTGCGGACGGCGAAGCGCTAAAGCTCAATCATCCACGTCGTCCTGCGTGCGCCCGAACAGGTGCACGATGCCCGGCGTTGCGATCGTCACGAAGACGAAACGCGACAGGTGGTGGGCGCCGACGAAGATCGGGTCGATGTGCAGCGTCAAGGCCAGCGCCAGCATCGCGTCCATCGCGCCCGGCGCGAAGGCGACGACGACGTCGGAGAATTTCACCTCCGTGGTCAGCGCCACGATGCCGACGAAGATGGCGGAGACGGCGATGGCCACGGAAAACGAGCCCAGCGCCGCACGGAGGTGGCCGACGAGCGTCTTGACCTGCATTCGCGCGAAACGGCTGCCGATCAGTGCGCCGATCCCGATCAGCGCAACGCCACGCACCCAGTCCGGCAGGCCGCCCTCGACCCATCCGGCACCATGCAGCACGCTGGAGGCGATCATCGCGCCGAACATCCAGCTCGCGGGAAACTTGATCAGCCGCAACACGAGCGCAGCGGCCAGCGACGCCGCGGCCAGCTCGAGCAGGTCGAGCGGCGAGGCGATGGTCGTCGTCAGCGACGGTGCAGCGGAGGGCGTGACGCCTGCGATCGCCAGCACCATCGGCAGCGCGGCGGTCAGGATGATGACGCGCATGGTCTGCACCACCGCAATGCCCGGCAGGTCGGCGCCGCGCTCGACCGCCAGGATCGTGATCTGCGACAGCGCGCCGGGACTGCCGGCCAGGAAAGCCGAGGTGCGGTCCCAGCCATGGATGCGCCGGAGGTAATAGCTCGACCCGAACGTGGAGCAGAACGTGGCGAGCGCAAGCAGGCCGATGGTGACCGGGTAGGCGCTGACCTGCTGAAGCAAATGGCGCGAGACGACCGAGCCCAGCGAGATGCCGAGCAGCACCAGCACGGTCTGGGTCAGGATCGGCGGCAAGGTCAGCTGACGGCCGGCGATCGCGGCGATCCCGACCGCGATCATCGAGCCGGAGATCAGCCCGCCGGGAAGGCCGGCGAGCAGAAACACAAGGCCGCCGGCGGTGCCGATGACGAGCGTCTCCACCGTGCTCAGGATCGTGGCACGGCTCGGCCATTCGAACGACAGGGAGGCGGTGATGTGCTTCACGCCGCCTTATCGCAAATCAGCGCGAGGCGCACAATTGCAGGCTCGTCATGCCGCAATGCGCGAGGCCTTCCGCGGAGGCTCGGAAGGAATCGTGACGGGCTTATTTCTTGTCGGCTGCGGGAGCGGCGGCTGCGCTGCCGGCCTTCGCCTCCTTTTTGCATTCGCGACGGAATTTCTTGCGCTCCTTCCCCTTCAATCCCTTGGCGTCCGCCTGCTTGGAGCATTCCAGCGATTCCGCCGATCGCTCCTTCATTGCCTTCTTGTCGTCAACAGTGGCGGCACTGTCGGTCTTGGCGGCCGGCGCGGCGGTCTGTGCGAAAGCGGTGCCGGTGACGAGCAGGGAGGCGAGAGCAACGGCGGCGAGGCGGGACGTGAAGGTCATGTGGTGCACTCTGCTTGCGAGAATTGCGAAGGGCTGGAACGTTGGCTCGCGTTGCTGAACGCGACATGAATGAGTTGAGCGGCAGGATCACTATATTTTGCCGGCGCAACTCATCGCATCCTTGTCGCAAGCGGCCGGCACGCTAGGATAGCAATCCTCAATTCACTTCCGTCGGGGAAGATCAAGCAGGAGACCCAGGGATGACCATTCAGACGAAATTGTTGTATGCGATCGCAGCGTCCGGTGTCGCGGCATTGCTGACGAGCGCGCCGGCACAGGCACTGACCGCGCAGGAGTGCAGCGCAAAGTACCAGGCCGCCAAGAAGGACGGTACGCTCGGCACCATGAAGTGGAATGACTTCCGCAAGGCCCAATGCGGTGCCGATGCGACGCCCGCCGCTGCGCCGACTGCGGCTGCGCCCACAGCTCCCGCGGAGCCGAAGCAGGCCAAGAAGGAAGAGGCACCGGCCGCCGCGCCGGCCCTGCCGGCCGGTCCTGCGGTCTACCCGAACGCGGTCGATCCGAAATATGCCAAGGAGACGCCCGGCAAGGCGCGCCTGCACACCTGCGTCGACCAGTACAATGCCAACAAGACCACCAACGGCAACGGCGGCTTGAAATGGATTCAGAAAGGCGGCGGCTATTACAGCGAGTGCACCAAGAAGCTGAAGGGCGCCGCCTGAGCTCCGCATTGCTGCGAAGGCCGGAGCAACGCTCCGGCCAATTCGCCTGAAGCGTCGGGCATGATCTTTTCGGAAGGCCGCTGCACACCTTGCGCTTGCGCGGCCCTTGGGGTCCGGATCATGCTCAGTCGAGCAGCTTCTCGGCAGATTTCGCCACGAGCTGCGACCGCTTGCGCGGACCGCTCTCGACGAACAACAGGCTCTGGCCGAAGATGAAGCAGTAGAACAGGAAGGCCTGCGCGTCGGCCTCCTCGGTCGCAAGGCCGGTCGCGCGATAGAGGTCGCCGACGTGCCTGAGCCGAGCCGCGTCGACGCTCGCCACCGCCGCCGCGGCATTGTCGTCCGAGCGGGCCCATTGCCGGATCGCAAGCTCGATCGCCATCCCTTCCGGATTGAGCCGCTCGGAATAGAGCTGGATCATCGCCCTTAGCCGCTCGCGGGGCGCTTGCCCGTCGAGGCTTGTCTGCTGCGCGATCGCGGCGATGCGGCCCTTGCGCCAGGCTTCGAGCATGGTCTCGAGCAGTGCGGCGCGGTCGGCGAAGCGGCGGTAGAAGCCGCCCTTGGTGACGCCGAGATTCTTGGCGAGCACCTCGACCCGCACGCCCTCCGCCCCTGCGCGGGCGAGCTCGGCAAATCCAGCCTCGACCCAGACGTCGCCCTTGCCGTCGCTCATGAAGGAAACCTCACCCGGTCCTGATACGGTGCCGTATTGCTAACGCGACACGGGTTTGATACGCTACCGTATCAAGAAGGACGAAAATGCGGGAGGAAATGCGATGGAGCAGGAGGCGACCTATCGCGGCACGGTCTATCCGTGGCAATGCGACCATGTCGGGCACATGAACATCATGTGGTATGTCGGCAAGTTCGACGAGGCCAATTGGAATCTGTTCGCCCGCCTCGGCCTGACGCCGAGCTATTTGCGCATCTCCGGCCGCGGCATGGCCGCGATGCAGCAGAACATCGCCTACAAGCGCGAGCTGCTCGCCGGCGACATCGTCGAGATCCGCAGCCATCTGCTCGAGATCAGGGACAAGTCGATCCGATTCCGGCACGACATGACGAATGCCGAGACCGGCGAGCTCGCCGCGACGTGCGAGATCACGGGCGTGCACATGGATCGTCAGCTCCGCAAGTCCGCCCCGTTCGCCGATTGCATTCGCAAAGCTGCCTTGAAGCATCTTGCCGAACCAGCCGAGGTGTGAGCCATGGCCGCATTCGAGCCGAAAAACCCGGGCTATCGCGCGGCGACCATCGCCATGTTCGATGCTCAACCGGCGATGCGCACGCTCGGTATCGTGATCGTCCGTCTCGCGCCGGGCGAGGTCGAGCTGGCGATGCTGCATGCGCCGGCCTTCACGCAGCAGAACGGTTTCATCCATGCTGGCATCATCACGGCCGGGCTCGACAACGCCTGCGGCGTTGCGGCCTTCAGCTTGATGCCGGCGGAGGCCGGTATCCTCACCGTCGAATTCAAGACCACGCTGCTCGCGCCCGCCCGCGGCGAGCGTTTCGTCTTCAAGGCCGAAGTGGTCAAGCCCGGCCGCACGCTGACCTTCTGCGAGGCAAAAGCCTACGCCGAGCATGACGGCAAGACCACGCTGATCGCCATGATGAGCGGGACCTTGATGGCGATGCTGCCGGCGGCTTAGTTGAGCCGGGCGCGTCCCGCGCATAGCGGCGATTGACAAGCGTGCCAGCGCATCCCTTGATGAGATGGTCATGCTTGCAAGTCTCGGCCTCATCCTGCTCTGCCAATTGATCGGCGAAGCCGTTGCGCGCGGCCTCGGCCTGCCGTTGCCGGGACCCGTGCTGGGCCTCCTGCTGCTCTTGATCCTGCTGATGACGCGGGACCGCTTTACGCTGCTCGCGCGCGGGCCGCTGCGCAATGACGGTGTCGAGACGGCGAGCAAGGGCCTGCTGGCCCATCTCTCGCTATTATTCGTGCCGGCCGGTGTCGGCGTGGTGCAGAAGCTCGATTTGCACGCCTCTCACGGTATCGCGATCACCCTTGTGCTCGCGCTGTCTGTGGTGGTCACGCTGCTTGCGACCGTGCTGACCTTTCGCCTCGTCAGCCGCCTGTTGAGGCAACAGGACGCGCGATGAAGGACAATCCGTTCTCGCTGTGGGTCTATCTTTCGCAATCGCCACTGCTGTGGCTGACCGTAACGCTGCTGGTCTATGCAACCACGGACGCGGTCTCGCTGGCGACGCGGCGCCATCCGCTGTGCAATCCCGTGCTGCACGCGGTGTGGATCATCGGCGCGTTCCTGCTCCTGACCGGTACCTCCTACACGACCTATTTCGCCGGCGCGCAGTTCGTGCACTTCCTGCTCGGGCCTGCGACGGTCGCGCTCGCCGTGCCGCTCTACGAGAACCGCAAGCGCGTGGTCGCATCGATCGTGCCGATGCTGGTGGCGCTGATCGTGGGATCGGTCGCGGCGGTGGTGTCTGTGGTGCTGCTGGCCGAGCTCGCCGGACTGCCGCGCGATGTCGTGCTGTCGCTGGCGCCGAAATCGGTCACCGCAGGCGTCGCCATGGGTATCGCCGAATCCCTGCACGCCGATCCTTCGCTGGCGGCGGTCGCCGTGATCCTCACCGGCATCATGGGCGCAATTATCGTGACGCCGTTGATGAACCGCACCGGCATCACCGATTACCGGGCCCGCGGCTTTGCCGCCGGCCTTGCTGCGCATGGCATCGGCACCGCCCGCGCGTTCCAGGTCGACGAGATCGCCGGCGTGTTTTCCGGCATCGCCATGAGCCTGAACGCTCTGGTGACCTCGTTCCTGGTGCCGGTGGCGGTCACACTGCTGGTGCGATGACATCGCCGCCGCGACACTCTATATGTTCGGTAACAATTCCCGGTCTCGATCCGTATTGATGGAGATGGGACCGAAACGGGACGAGATATGGCTGGATTCACGAATAAGGGCCTTGTGCCGACGCGACGCGTGGCGCTGATGCTGATCGGGGCGGGCGCGCTTGCGGCGGGTGGCATCACCTCTGCGCGCGCCGCCACCGGCGATGACGAGGTGCTGACCGAAGCCAAGGTGCTGCGCGATCCCGACACGCCGGTCGCAGGCAATCCCGACGGCAACATCACCATCGTCGAATGGTCTGACTACAATTGTCCCTATTGCCGCAAGCTCGAGCCCGAGCTGCGCCAGGTGGTCCAGGACGACGGCAAGGTGCGGCTGGTCATGAAGGACTGGCCGATCCTCGGGCCGGTTTCGGTCACCGCGGCGCGGAGCGCGCTGGCGGCCAAGTTCCAGGGCAAGTATCACCAGGCCCATGACGCCCTGATCGGCGTCAGCTCGCGCCTGACCGAGCCGCGCATCAACGAGCTGCTCGCGGCTGCCGGGGTCGACATGGACCGCTTGAAGCGCGATCTCACCGGCCACGCCAAGGACATCGACGCCATCCTCAAGCGCAACAACGAGCAGGCTGAAGCTTTCGGCTTCCAGGGCACCCCATCCTTCATCGTGGGCAAGTATCGCGTGCCCGGCGCGCTCAGCATGACCGAGTTCGAGCAGGTCATCGCCGACGCCCGCAAGGCCAAGATGAACTGACCGCGGCGATATTTCAGGACGCAATACAAAGGCGCCGTCGCGGATCTGCGACGGCGCCTCGTTCATGTCGATCGGACGAAATTACTTCGACGAGATCCGGACCCAGTCCTTGTGCGCGCGATCGCGCAGCGCATCCCAATCGGCCTTGGCGACGTCCCAGTTCACGATGGTGCGGTTGGTGGTCGCGACCTCGCCTTTGGCGACTGACGACGTCTGCATGGAATCATAGACGTAGACGCCGCCCGCAAGCAGCAACGCGCCCAGGATCATTCCGAAAAAAGTCTGCATGGCGAACCTCCGGTGACGGGCGATAACGTCGGCCCGGAGTGATGGTTCCGCGACCATGCGGCGCATTCAAGGAGAGGTTGTTCATTTTCCATTCAGCCATTCCATCAGCTCCGCATTGATCTCGCGCGGATAGGTGTGGCTGAGGTCGTCGATCTCGCGATAGGTGACTTGGGCACCGGCGGTGGACAGCGCCGCCTGCGTCTGCCGTGCGGTCTGCACCGGAAACATCCAGTCGAGCTTGCCGTGAGTGATGAAGATAGGCAGGCCTTGCAGGCGCGTCGCGTCGGCCATTTCCGCCATCAGCGGATGGAAGGTCGCTGCAACAGGGGCGAGATGCGTGAAGGGCGAGGCGCCGTGGAGGCCGGTGACGTAGCAGAAGGTGCCGCCGTCGCTCATGCCTGTCAGCAGCATGCGCGCGGGGTCGATCCGCCAGCGGCCGCGCACAGTATCGATGATGCGCATGAGGTTCGGTGTGTCGGTGTCGTCGCCCATCAGCGCCCAGGTCGGGCCGGTCGCGGTCGGCGCCACCAGGATCGCCCCGAGACTGCGGGCGTCGCGGAGCCAGCTACACAGAAAGCCGCGTCCGTTGCCACTGCCGCCATGCAGAGCCATCACCAGCGGCATGGCACGCTCGGGCGAATAATATTCGGGGACATAGACCGAGAAGCCGCCGCGGCTGCCAGGCTCGTTGTGGTCGTGGAAGATGCCGGTATCTACGCTCGCGCTGGCTTGGAGCCGCGACAACAAATCCGCATTGTCGCGATTGGCGGCGTTGAAGAAGAAGCCGCTCACGGGCGGAAACTGCGCGGCCAGCGGATAGAGCGCCTCCTGCGCGCGCGGGACGTGGCGCAGGGCGCGGAACACCGCGACGAGATCGCCATGGCCACGCTCGACCTCACGAATGCCGGCAAAGGCAGCGAGCGTCTCGCCGCAGGCGCGATCGAGCCGGTCGCGCAGCCCGGCGAACTGCTCCGGCCAATCCCCGATTGCTGCGTGCGCCGTCTGCAGCGCCTCGTCCGGCGTGCCGATCGCATCCATCACCGAGGCGAAAGCCGGCGGATGCAGATGCCGCTGGAAGAAGCCGAGTGCTTCCAGCGCGTTGAGCAGCGGCGGCAGCACGGCCACGATGTCGTCCACCACGGCCTCGGTCATCGCCTGCTTTCCTCAAAGCCTTTTTGGATCAGTGCAGCTTCGGCGCCTTCAGCAGCTTGAAGCGATCGGTCGACGTCACGGTGACGTCGAAGGTGACGCCTTCGTGATGAACGGTGAGCGGCACGTCGACGCCGGCGGCGCCGAGCGCCCACATCTTCTTGTAGAAGGCGGTCTGGCTCGTCACCTTGTCACCGTTCACGGCGAGAATGACGTCGCCGGTCTTGAGCTCGGCGCGGGCGGCCGGGCCATTGCCGGAGATCCCGATCACCACCACGCGGTTGTCGATCTCGGTCGAGTAGAGTCCGAGCCAGGGCCGTGCCGGCTTGTTGACACGGCCGAATTTGCGCAAGTCGTCCAGGACCGGCTTCAAGAGGTCGATCGGCACGATCATGTTGACGTGCTCGGCCTCGCCGTCACGTTCGCGATCGAGCTGGAGCGAGCCGATGCCGATCAGCTCGCCGCGTTCGTTGAGCAGCGCCGTACCGCCCCAGTTCGGATGTGCGGGCGCGGTGAAGATGGCCTCGTCCAGCAGATATTCCCAGTAACCGGCGAATTCCTGCTTGGCCACGACCTGGCTCGCGACCGAGCGCGTGCGTCCGCCGGCGCCGCCGACCACGACGCGGTCGCCGATCCGTGTCGCCGCCGACGAGCCGAGCGTCAGCGGCGCAATGTCGAGCTGGCCGAGCGCTTGCACCAGCCCGAACCCGGTCTCGGAATCGAAGCCGAGCGCATGGCCCTCCACCACGCGTCCGTCGGCGCGGTGCAGCCAGACCGACTCTGCCTCGGTGATGAGATAACCTATCGTGAGCACCAGGCCGTCATCGATCACGACGCCGTTGCCGGCGCGTTCGGTGCCCAGCGTCTCGGCACTGAAGGCGTCCGGAGGGATGATGGCGTGCAGGCCGACGACGGAGCCGAGCGCGCGGTCGAGATCGAAACCATAGTCGCTCGCCCGCGGCTGGTTCGCCGGCGGCACTCTCCATTCGGTCAGAGCGCTCATGGAGTTCTCCTGGCTGAGAGCATCGCTCCGGCAAGGCTGGCGAAGCGACGCGCGAAGCACGCCTAATTTAGGCCGGAGCAGGCCGTCTTGAAAGCCTCGTTCCCAACTATTCGGGAGAACGCCGCGTGAAATCTTGGAAAGGCCTGGAAACACATCGTCATCTGATCCGGCAGCATGGCTGCTGTCCGGCGCGGTGCTAGGCGCCGTGCAGTGAAGCTGCTAACCATTGCCGCCTCGTTTGACCAAGGGATCACGGACGACAAGCATGGACAACCGCAGCGACATCTGGCGTGGCATCGACACGATCAAGGCACGCTTCATCGACCTCAGCGACAGGGTCTGGGGCATGCCTGAGGTCTGCTACACCGAGGCGCGGTCCGCCGCCGAGCATCTCGCCGAGCTGCGTCATCAGGGATTCCGCATCACCGAGAACGTCGCCGGCATCCCGACTGCGCTGATCGGCGAGTGGGGCGAGGGCGGTCCGGTCATTGCCTTCATGGGCGAGTACGATGCGCTGCCGGGCCTCAGCCAGGAGGCGGGTGTCGCCGAGCATCGCCCGATCGAAACCGGCGGCCATGGCCATGGTTGCGGTCACAACCTGCTCGGTTCCGCAGCGCTGCTCGCCGCGACCGCGGTGAAGGACTGGCTGGCCGCGAACAAGGTGCCCGGCCGGGTGCGCTATTACGGCTGTCCGGCGGAGGAAGGCGGCGCGGCCAAGGCCTTCATGGTGCGCTCCGGCGCGTTCGAGGACGCCGACATCGCCATCACCTGGCACCCGCACAGCTTTTGGGAAGTGGCGGTGACGCCCTCGCTTGCGAATACGCGCGCGGATTTCATCTTCACCGGCCGCACTTCGCATGCGGCGGCCTCGCCGCATCTCGGCCGTTCGGCGCTCGATGCGGTGGAATTGATGAATGTCGGCGTGAACTACATGCGCGAGCACATGCCGAGCGACGCGCGCGTGCACTATGCCCTGCTCGACACCGGCGGCATCGCGCCGAACGTGGTGCAGGCCCATGCCCGCGTGCGCTATTCGATCCGCGCGCGCGATCTTCCCGGCATGAACGAGTTGGTCGAGCGTGTGTCCAAGATCGCGCAAGGCGCGGCGTTGATGACCGAGACCAAGGTCGAGATGAAGATCATCTCCGCGGTCTCCAACATCCTGCCGAACACGCCGCTGGAGCAGGCGCTGCATCAGGTCATGGAAGAGCTCGGACCGCCGCATTTCGACGATGCGGACAAGAGCTTTGCCGGCCAGATCCGTGCGACCTTGAGCGACAAGGATATCGCCTCGGTCTATTACGCGATCGGCATGGAGCCGACCGATCGGCCGCTGGCCGACTTCCTGGTGCCGCTCGATGCCAAGCGCAACCCGCTGGTCGGCTCCACCGATGTCGGCGACGTGAGCTGGGTGGTGCCGACCGTGCAGGTGCACGCACCGACGGTTGCAATCGGCACGCCCTTCCACACCTGGCAGGTGGTGGCGCAGGGCAAGAGCCCGCACGCGCACAAGGCCATGGTGCAGGCCGCCAAGGCGATGGCAGGTCTCGGCATCAAGGCGTTGACGGAACCGGAGCTGATCAAGGTTGCCAAGGCGGATCTCCAGAAGCGGACGGCCCGCACTCCTTACGTCTGTCCGTTGCCGGATCACGTCGCGCCGCCGCTCGACATGTCCGTGGCGTAGGAGTTCGCCTCGATACTTCGTCTGATCCAGCGAACAAATTTTCCGCAGTGCAGCGCGCAATCCAGCAGATTTTGATGCTGGATTGCCGAACGGATGGGCTGCGGAGCGCAATTTTGCCCAACGGACAGCCAATAGACCGTTTGCATACACACGGTCCCAGTTGACGTGCACCCCATTCGGTGTGCCATCTACCGCCAGCCAAACCCGGCGGTCGCGAGCGGCCGCCTGCATCCATGTCGGAACCAGACGGGGGACAACCATGCTGGACAAAGAGCTGCGTTCGATGATCGGTCAGGTGAAGGACGGGCGGATGGACCGCCGCGCCTTCGTCAAGCGCCTCGCTGCGGTCGGTCTCACCGCTCCCCTGGCCAACCAGCTCCTCGCGCTCGGCGGCGTTGCCATGGCGCAGAGCCCCGCGGTCTACAAGCCGACCAAGCGCGGGGGTGGTGGCCCTCTCAAGGTGCTGTGGTGGCAGGGGCCGACGCTTCTCAATCCGCATTTCGCCACCGGCACCAAGGACCAGGACGGATCGCGGCTGTTCTACGAACCGCTCGCCAGCTGGGACGCCGACGGCAATCTCAACCCGATCCTCGCTGCAGAGATTCCCTCGCTTGCAAACGGCGGTCTTGCCGCCGATGCCAAATCGGTGGTCTGGAAAATCAAGCCGGGAGTGAAATGGCACGATGGCAAGCCGCTGACTGCCGACGACTTCGTGTTTACCTGGCAATACGCCAGCGATCCCGCCACGGCTGCCGTCACTATCAGCACCTATGGTGAAATCACGGTCGAGAAGGTCAGCGATCTTTCGATTCGCATCCTGTTCAAGACCCCGACGCCGTTCTGGGCCAACGCGTTCGTCGGCGCTTATGGATGCGTTCTCCCCAAGCATCTGTTTGCCGACTATAAAGGCTCGAAGTCCCGCGAAGCGCCGAACAATCTGGCCCCGGTGGGCACCGGTCCCTACAAGTTCGTCGAGTTCAAGCCGGGCGACGTGGTCCGCGGCGAGCTCAATCCAGACTATCATATGCCCAACCGTCCGCATTTCGACACGATCGAGATGAAGGGCGGCGGCGATGCCGTCTCGGCGGCGCGCGCGGTGATCCAGACCGGCGAATTCGATTTCGCCTGGAACATGCAGGTCGAAGACGACGTGCTGCTGCGTCTGGAGAAGGGCGGTAAGGGCAAGACCGTCTATGCCACCGGCGGCGACATCGAGTTCATTGCGATCAATTTCACCGATCCGAACGTCGAGATCGACGGCGAACGGTCCTCGATGAAGACCAAGCACCCGATCTTCTCCGATCCGAACGTGCGCAAGGCGCTCGCCCTGCTCGTCGACCGCGACTCCGTCAAGAAGGCGATCTATGGTCGGGCCGGCCGCACCACGGCCAACTACCTCAACGGCCCCGAGAAGTTCGTCTCCAAGAACACCTCGTGGGAGTTCAACGTCGAGAAGGCGTCGAAGATGCTCGATGACGCCGGCTGGAAGGTTGGCGCCGACGGCATCCGCGAGAAGGACGGCAAGAAATTCAAGCTTCTGTACCAGACCTCGACCAACGGTCCGCGCCAGAAGACCCAGGCCATCGTCAAGCAGGCCTGTCAGAAGGCCGGCATCGACGTGGAGCTGAAATCGGTCGTCGCCTCGGTCTTCTTCTCGTCCGACGTCGCCAACCCGGACACCTACCCCAAGTTCTATGCCGACATCGAGGAGTTCCAGATCCCGATGACGCAGCCCGATCCGGCCCTGCACATGCGGCGCTACATCTCCGCCAATGTGGCCACCAAGGAGAACAAATGGCAGGGGCAGAACTTCCCGCGCTACGTCAACAAGGAGTATGATGACGCCATTGCTGCGGCTGAGACCGAGACCGATCCAGTCAAGCGCGCCGCGCTCTACATCAAGTGCAACGACCTGTTGTGGCAGGACACCGTGTTCATTCCGGTGATGCATCGCCTGCTGGTGGATGCCTGCTCCAACACGTTGCGGCCGGCGCTCTCGGGCTGGGCCAATCGGACCGATAACCTCCAGGACTGGTACCGGGAGGCATGAGCGCAGGCTAGACGGGATTCTTCCCTATGAGTCAGTATGTCCTGCGTCGCCTCCTGATTGCCGTTCCAAGCCTGCTGGCGATTTCGCTGGTGCTGTTCGTCGTGCTTGCGCTCGCGCCCGGCGATCCGTTCTCCGAACTGGCCACCAATCCGAACGTGCCGCCCGAAGTGCAGGCGGCACTCCGGGCCAAGTTCGGTCTCGACGATCCGATCTACCTCCGCTACCTGCACTGGCTCAACGCCATGTTGCACGGCGACTGGGGCTTCTCCTTCGTCAGCCGGATGAACGTCGACACGCTGATCCTCCAGCGCCTGCCCGCCACGCTCTACGTGATCGGCTCGGCGCAGATCCTGGCGCTGCTGATCGCGATTCCGGTCGGCGTCTATGCCGCGACCAGGCCGTATTCGCTGTTCGACCAAATCGCGAATACGCTCGCCTTTGTCGGCTTTTCGCTGCCGACCTTCTTCACCGGCATCCTGTTCATCCTGATCTTCTCGGTCACGCTGGACTGGCTGCCTTTCGTCTACACCACCGACATCAAGGCCACCGGCATCCGCTGGGTGCTGGAGATGATCCGTCAGGCGATCATGCCGGTGGCGGTGCTCGGCCTGTTCCAGGCGGCATCGATGACGCGCTTCGTGCGCTCGGCGATGCTCGACGTCATCCGGCTCGATTACGTCACCACGGCGCGGGCCAAGGGCCTCGGCCAGACCACGGTGATCATCAAGCACGTGATGCGCAACGCCATGATCCCCGTGGTCACGCTGATCGCGTTGCAGATGCCCGCGGTGTTCGGCGGCGCCATCGTCACCGAGCAGATCTTCCGCATTCCCGGCATCGGCTCGCTGCTGATCTCCTCCATCCTTTCCAACGACACGCCGGTGGTGATGGCCGTCACCTTCGTCTTCGCGTGCCTCGTGGTGCTGTTCAATCTGATCGCGGACGTGCTTTATGGCTGGCTTGACCCTCGCATCTCCCTCCGCTGAGCGGCGCGCCTATTCGCCCTGGCGCGAAGCATGGCGGCGTTACAGCCGCCACCGGCTCGCGGTGGTCAGCGCTGTCCTGCTCCTCATCCTGGTGCTCGCCGTCGTGCTTGGGCCGTTCGTGTGGCGTGTGAAGATCAACGAGATCGACATTGTCGCGGGGCTACAGGGACCCTCGCTCGCCCATCCCTTCGGCACCGACGATCTCGGCCAGGACATTCTGGCGCGCATGATCTATGGCGGCCGCATCTCACTCGCGGTCGGGCTCGCCGCGATGCTGGTCGCTGTCATCATCGGCACAGTGATCGGCGCGCTCGCCGGTATGTCGCGCGGCGCGCTCGGACACGGATTGATGTGGCTCACCGACCTGTTCCTGTCGCTGCCGCAGCTGCCGCTGCTGCTGCTGCTGATCTATCTGTTCCGCGACGGGCTGAAGCAGGTGTTCGGGCCCGAAGGCGGCATCTTCATCTTGATCGTGCTTGTGATCGGAGGTCTGCGCTGGATGCCGGTGGCGCGGCTGGTGCGTGCCCAGTTCTTGTCGCTCCGCGAAAAGGAGTTCGTCGAAGCCGCCCGTGCGCTCGGTGCCAGTCCGGTGCGGCAGGTGGTACGGCACATCCTGCCCAATGCGGTCGGCCCGGTGATCATCGCCGGCACCATCGACGTCGCCGCCGCGATCATCGCGGAATCGACGCTGTCCTTCCTCGGCCTCGGCTTCCCGCCGGATACCCCGACCTGGGGCCGGCTGCTGTTTGACGCCAAGGATTTTCTCGACATCGGCCCGCACTGGGCGCTGTTTCCGGGCGGCGCGATCTTCGTCGCGGTGGTGGCCATCAACTTCATCGGCGACGGTCTGCGCGACGCGCTCGATGCGCGACGGGTGATCTGATGGCGCCGCTGCTCGAGATCAAGGGCCTGAAAACCCACTTCTCCACGGACGACGGCATCCTCCAGGCCGTCGACGGTGTCGACATCTCCATCAACAAGGGCGAGACGCTCTGCGTCGTCGGCGAATCCGGCTGCGGCAAGACCGTGACCGCGATGTCGATCCTGAAGCTGATCGCAATGCCGCCGGGCCGGATCGCGGCGGGCCAGATCATCTTCGAGGGGCGCGATCTGGTGCCGCTGACCAGCAACCAGCTCGACGAGATCAGGGCGAAGGAGATCGGCTTCATCTTCCAAGAGCCGATGACCTCGCTCAATCCGGTGCTCACCATCGGCGAGCAGATCGCAGAGAGCCTGCGGCGGCACGAAGCGGTGACCAGGAAGCAGGCGCTCGAGCGCACCATCGAGATGCTGAAACTGGTGCAGATCCCGAACGCCGAAGGCCGCGTGCACAATTATCCGCATCAGTTTTCCGGCGGCATGCGCCAGCGCGTGATGATCGCGATGGCGCTCGCCTGCAAGCCGAAGCTGATCATCGCCGACGAACCCACCACCGCGCTCGACGTCACCATCCAGGCGCAGATCCTCGACCTTTTGCAGGACATGAAGGACCGCTTCGGCATGGCGGTGATGCTGATCACCCATGCCATGGGCGTCGTCGCCGAGACCGCGCAGCGCGTCGTCGTGATGTATGCCGGCAAGGTGGTGGAGGAGGCGCCGGTCGACGATCTCTTCGGCGATCCCCGTCACCCCTATACGCAAGGCCTGATCCGCTCGATCCCGCGCATCGATCTCGACAGCGAGCACAAGACGCGGCTCGAGGCGATCGGCGGCTCTGTGCCGATCCTGATCAACCCGCCGGTCGGCTGCCGCTTCGCGCCGCGCTGCAAGTTCGCCATGAATGTCTGCACCGAGAAGGAGCCGCTGCTGCGCGAGATCGCGCCCGGTCACCGCATGGCCTGTCATCTCGGAGATACCAGCGTGGGAGCCGCGTCATGAGCGAGCCCTTGCTCCGCGTCAGCGGCCTGAAGAAACATTTCCCGGTGCTCGGCGGCCTCTTGTCGCGCCAGGTCGGCACCGTCTATGCGGTCGACGGCGTGTCGTTCTCGGTCAACCGCGGCGAGACGCTCGGCCTCGTCGGCGAATCCGGTTGCGGCAAGTCGACGACCGGGCGCTGCGTGCTGCGCCTGATCGAGCCGACCGACGGCGAGGTCACTTTCGACGGCCAGGACGTACGCAAGCTCGGCGGCAACGATCTGCGCGCGATGCGGCGGAACATGCAGCTGGTGTTCCAGGATCCGTTTGCCTCGCTCAATCCGCGCATGACGGTCGGCGCCATCCTCGGCGAGGCCTTCACCATCCACAATCTCGCCGCCTCCTCGAAAGAGCGCGAGGAGCGCGTTGCGGGGCTTCTGGTCAAGGTCGGGCTCAAGGCCGAGCACATGCGGCGCTATCCGCATGAATTCTCCGGCGGCCAACGCCAGCGCATCGTGATCGCGCGCGCGCTCGCGGTCGAGCCGAAGCTGATCGTCTGCGACGAGCCGGTCTCCGCGCTCGACGTGTCGATCCAGGCCCAGGTCATCAACCTCCTGGAGGATCTCCAGGCCGAACTGAACCTGACCTATCTGTTCGTCGCGCACGATCTCTCGGTGGTCGAGCACATCTCCGATCGCGTCGCGGTGATGTATCTCGGCCGCATCGTCGAGCTCGCGAAAGCCAGCGACCTCTACCGCAACCCGCAGCATCCCTACACCAGGGCGCTGCTGTCGGCGGTGCCAGTACCAGATCCAAAGCTCAAGCGTGAACGCATCCGCCTCAAGGGCGACGTGCCGAGCCCGATGAAGCCGCCCTCCGGCTGTCATTTCCACACCCGCTGTCCGATCGCCCAGCCGCGCTGCGCGGAAAGCGCGCCGCCGCTGAAGGAGGGCGCGGGCGGCCATTTCGTGGCGTGCCACTTGGCGTAGACAATGAGTCCATAGCGCGGACGACAAATCCGGCCAATCAGTTCACGCGCTTTTCGCGGGCCAAGCTATCACCTGGCCCGACATCACCAGCCGGTCTCGGCCGCTGTCCTTGGCGACGTAGAGCGCACGGTCGGCGGCGGCGACCAGCATGTTACAGTCCATCGCAGTCTGGGACGGAAGAGCCGCGGCGCCGCCGACGCTCGCCGTCACCAGCCGGGAAGGCGGATTTTGCGCATGCAGCATGGCGAGATCGTGCAGCGCCTGGCGAATCGCTTCGCCGACCTCGGCGCAGCCTTCAGGGCCGGTGTTCGGCAGCAGCACGGCGAATTCCTCGCCACCATAGCGCGCCGCGAGGTCGGCCGGACGCTTGGCCTGGGCGGATAGGATCCGGCCCAGCGCGCGAAGGCAGGCATCGCCCGCCAGATGCCCGTAAAGGTCGTTGAATTTCTTGAAATGATCGACATCGATCAGCAGCAGCGAGAGCTGCGTTCCGTCGCGCCTCGCCCGCGCCCATTCGTCGGCAAGGTGATCGTCGAAGGCGCGACGGTTGGCGAGGCCGGTGAGACCGTCGGTGGTTGCCAGCGAGGCGAGCCTGTCCTGAAGATCCTTCTGTTCGGTCATGTCGCGCACGACTGCGACGACGCCGTCGATCACGCCGCTGTCGGACGCCACGGTCACGTGTAGCGCGGCCTCGGCCCAGATCTCGCCTTTGTCGCGATGACGCTGCCGATAGACGAACCGCGCTTCCTCCGCCTCGCCATTCTTCAGCGCGGCGATGGCCTGCTCGACCCGTTCCATGTCCTCGGCGTGGATGCCGGCCAGCGCCGAGGTGCCCAGCAGCTCTTCCGCCGGCCAGCCGGTGATGCGCGCGCAGGAGGGAGAGACGTAGAGCAGCCGGTTATCCAGCCCGATGCGGGTCACCATGTCGCTGGATTGCTCGGCCAGCAGGCGGAAATTGGCTTCCTTGGCGATGAGGGCCTGTGCCGTGCGCTGCCGCTGCAGCAGCTGACGGACGAGATAGTAGCCGATCACCGCGATCAGGAGGACGAGCCCGAGGACGAAGCTCATGCGTGCTGTCGCCGCGCGCCGCCAGGGGGCGAGCACGTCGTCCTGCGACTTGCTCGCCAGCACCATCAGCGGATAGCGGCTGCTGCGCTTGTAATAGCTCAGCCGCTCCACGCCATCGAGCGGCGACCTGAAATAATAGACCGCCGCGGCGGGGCGGCTCTTCCAACTCCTGAACAGGGGCGCATCGGACAGGTCGCGTCCGACGAAGGCACCGCTCTCGTCGCGGCTGCGTGCCAGCATGATGCCGTTGTCGTTGAGCAGAGATGCCGAACCGTTCGGTCCGATATCGAACCGCTCGTAGAACTTGACGAAATAGCTGACATCGATCGTGAGCAGGGCAACGCCGGCGAAGCCGCCGTCGGAATCGTTGATCCGGCGGGAAGCCGTGATGATCCACTGGCCGCCGGAGCGGCTCTTGACGGGCCGCCCGATCAGCGTGCCCCTCTCCGGAGAATCGCGATGGCGCTGGAAATATTCGCGGTCGCTGTTGTTGAGCTTGGAGAAGTCGAGCCGCTCCGTCGTGGCCAGCCAGCGGCCGGTCGCATCATAGATGAAGATGCCGCGGATGCGGTCCGATGATTTGCGGGTCGGCAGATAGGCCTGGAGTTTCGTAATCGTGTCCGCACCCGTCCCGTCGATTTCGAGCCGGTGGACCAGCCCGACAAGAATCGTATCGGCAAGCTCGAACGTGTCGTCCGCATGCTGAATCAGCGAATGAGCAACGTTGGTGACGTCGATCTCGGCGTTCCTCAGATCGGCGTTGCGCGCCTCCCATTCGCGCCAGGCGCTCAGGCCAAGGATGGCCACGCAAGTCAGCACGACGAATCCGGCCGCCCAGAGCGGAAGGCGCGTTTTGCCGAGTTCGCGGCTCGTGACCATCAGGCGTGCTCCAAATCGGAGCAAACCTCTCACTTTCGCCTTAACGGCCTGTTGCAATATCCGTGATGATTGTGCGGGGTCCGTACTGGGGCCGTGGAACCGTCGGTATCTTGGTTCATTCGCATCAGCGGGACCTTAGCCACGCTCCAGCCAAACGGCCTCATTCCTCGAGCGTGAAGCCGACGCGCAACGTGACCTGATAGTGACCGATGGCGCCGTTCTCGATGTGGCCGCGCGTCTGCACCACCTCGAACCACCTCATCTCGCGAATGGTCGTCGAGGCGCGGCTGATGGCGTTCTTGATCGCGTCCTCGATCGAGGTCTCGGACGATCCGACCAGGTCCAGGATCTTGTAGACATGGTCTTTCTCAGCTGCAGGCATGATGGCCTCCCTCGGTTGCGCTGCACGCGTCGGCGCGTGTGCTCTCACTTGAACGGGCGCCAGGCAGTCCGGTTCCGTCCCGCCAACGGCCCGCATGCACCAGCCGAGGTGGAGCGGCAGGCGCGGGCCTGCTAAGCGCTATCCATGGATTCGGCGCGACGCGACAGGACGATCGGCTCTCTCTGCCTGTGCGTAACGGCGTTCGGCTGGGCGCTGAACTGGCCGCTGATGAAGCTGTTGCTGCAGCAATGGCCGCCACTGTTCGCCCGTGGCCTCGCCGGCGTCTGCGCCTCGCTCATTCTCGGCGCCCTGGTGCTGAGCCGGAAGGAATCCTTCGCAGTTCCGCGCGAGGCGGTGCCGCGGCTGTTGTTTGCCACCTTCACCAACGTCTTGGCCTGGATGGGTCTCGGCACGGTCGCGATGAAATATGTGAGCGTGAGCGAGGGCGCGCTGCTCGCCTATACGATGCCGATCTGGGCGATGCTGTTCGCCTGGCCGGTGCTGCATACGCGGCCGGCGCGACGGGATGTTTTCGGGCTGGTCCTCGGCATTGCCGGCGTCACGCTGCTCCTGAGCGGCAACGGTCTTGCGTTCAGCACCGACAAGCTGGTCGGCATTGTGCTCGCACTGCTCTGCGCCATCCTGTTCGCGCTCGGCAACGTGCTGAACCGCAAGCCGCTGCCGATGCCGCCGCTGGTCGTCGTCGCCTGGCAGGTCGGGCTCGGCTGCGCCACGATGCTGGTCCTCGGCGTGCTGTTCGAGCGCCCCGACCTCACCGCCATCACTCCGCTGGGGCTCGGCTGCTTCGTCTACATGACGCTGGTGCCGATGGGCCTCTGCTACGTCACCTGGTTCGAGACGCTGCGCCGTCTGCCCCCGACCACGGCTTCGACCGGCATGTTGATCGTGCCCGTGATCGGCGTCGTCTCCGCCGCCATCATTTTGGGCGAGCCGCTCGGTTACCGCGAATGGGCGGCGATGGCGCTCACGCTCGGCGGCGTGACGCTCGCCTTGCAGCGGGGATAGCTGAGCGCGCTGGTTCGCACCTACGGATCCAGCTCCGTATCCCAGTACAGATAGTCGAGCCAGCTGTCGTGCAGATAGTTCGGCGGAAACAGCCGGCCATTGCGGTGGAGCTGGTGCACGGTCGGTGCGAACGCCGTCTGGCGCGGAAACATTTTGGCTTGCGCCGGGGTGAGGTTGCCCTTGCGCAAATTACACGGCGAGCACGCCGCGACCACGTTCTCCCAGGTGGTCTGGCCGCCTTTGCTGCGCGGGATGATGTGATCGAAGGTGAGGTCTTCGGGCGAGCCGCAATATTGGCAGGCGAAACGATCGCGCAGGAAGACGTTGAAGCGGGTGAAGGCGGGGTGGGTGGTCGGCTTGACGAAGGATTTGAGCGAGACGACGCTGGGCAGCTGCATTTCCAGCGTGGGACTTCGAACCGCCTGATCGTAATGTGCGACGATGTTGACGCGGTCGAGGAACACCGCCTTGATCGCGTCTTGCCACGACCACAACGACAGTGGGTAATAACTCAGCGGCCGGAAGTCCGCATTCAGCACCAACACCGGCCAACTGCCTTGCGAGACATGTGCGTTCAAGTAACGCTCCCGGCCTCCAATATACGCTGCGAAGCAGCATGTAGTGACATACTACATGCAGCGTGACGGGATTGTGAAGCCCGTTGAGCGACTTATTCAAGCGCAAGCAATGCGGCGGCGGGGTGGCAAACGTGCTCAAAAAGCCGCGATCCCGGGGGCGCGCGGAACCTCCCCGGCGTAGGCTGCCTGTGCCATGGCAGCTACTCCCGTACCCGCTCCAGCTTCTGCAGGCACCGCGTCGCGCGCACCGCGGCTGGCATCTCCTCGTCCGGAAAGCTGGTCGTCCAATTGGTGACGCCGACCTCGCCGACATAGATGTCACCCCTTGAGTCCAGTGCGAGCCCATGCGGCGCGAGGAATTTGCCGCGGGCAACGCCCGGGCCCTCCTCGCCGCCGAGCCGTGCGATGCGTTTGCCCTGTGCATCGACGATCGACAGCCGCGGGCCGAGATTGGGCACATTGCGGTTGATGGCAAGGCCGGGGCCGAGCTCGCCGATGACGAAGGTCGGGCTCTTGGCCCCGCCGCAGCAGCACAGCGCGCAGGGCCGGTGCAGATTGTTCCACTGCGTCTCGTATTTGCCCTCGCCGTCGAACACCTGGACGCGGTGGTTCTCGCGATCGGCGACATAGACCCAGCCGTCGGCATCGGTGGCGATATTGTGCACGATATTGAACTGGCCGGGGTCGGTGCCGGGCTCGCCCCAGCTCTTGATCAGCTTGCCGTCAGGGGTGAACTTGTGCACGCGCGCATTGCCATAGCCGTCGGAAACGTAGATCTCGCCCTTCGGCGACAGTGCGGTGTGGGTGCAGCGGTGGAACGGTTCGCCGCTCATGAACGGCGCCGGCTTTGCCGGGATGCCGATCGTCAGCAGCACCTTGCCGTCGGTGGTGCATTTGCGCACGGTATGGTCGCCGTCGTCGGTGCAATAAAGATTGTCGTCGGCGTCGATATGCAGGCCGTGCGCGCGCGAGAACAGGCCTTCGCCAAAACTGCGCAGGAAATTGCCCTCGCGATCCAGCACCACCATCGGATGGGCGCCGCGGTTGAAGACGTAGACGCGGTCCTTGCTGTCGACCGCGACCGAGGCGACGTCGGTGAGCTGCCAGCCGTCCGGCAATTTCGCGAAGTTGTCGACGACGCGGTAGCGGTGCTCGCCGGTGCCGAGAATGGCTGGCATGGGTGGTCTCTCCTCTTGTCATTCCGGGGCGCGACGAAGTCGTGAACTATGATGCGCAATTGCGCATCTGAGAATCCATTGTGCAGCAGGTTTCGCGGTTGGATAGATTCCGGGCTCGCGCTTCGCGCGCCCCGGAATGACAGCTGTAGCTATACTCGCCCCAAAATCCCTTCCTCGACCGCCTTGATCTGCAGCGCCAGATATTTCGAGTTGATCCGGCATTGCGCGAGGCTCCCGGCGATGAACCAGAGGCCGGGCTGCTTGGTGCGCGCATACATGTTGCGCAGCTCGAAGCCGTCGCCGAACCCCCAGATCGGACCGACGCGGGCGGCGATGGCCTCGCCGAACAGCTGCCGCACCAGATATTCCTGCGGCTTGTAGCCGGTCGAGAGCACGATCAGGTCGGCGGCAATCATCGAGCCGTCCTTCATCTGCGCGCCCTCCGCAACGAAGCTGTTGATGTCGGAAAACTGCCTGAGCTTGATCTTGCCCTCGACGATCAGGTCGGAGCAGCCGACGTTGAAATAATAACCGCCGCCGCGGGTGAGGTATCTGAATTGCCAGCCGGTGCCGGCCTCGCCGAAATCGAGCTTGAAGCCGACGCGCGAGAGGCCGTCGAGCAGCTCCTTGTCGAGCTGCTTCGACTGCTCGGTCAGCATCACATGCGTCTTCCTCGCGAGCGGCGTCGGCATCGCGGCTGCGATCAGGTCGTTGTCCTCGAGCGTGCCTTCGTTGTAGGTGGCATAAGCGAGCTGCGCCGACGGCTCGATGTTGGTCACGAGTGTGGGCGAACGCTGCACCAGCGTCACCTCGGCGCCGCTGGAATGAAGATCCTGCGCGATGTCGTGACCGCTGTTGCCGGTGCCGATGACGATGGCACGCTTGCCGGTCCAGTTCTCGCCGTCCTCGTAACGGCTGGAATGCAGCAGCGTGCCCTTGAAATTGTCGAGCGTCGGAATGTCAGGAATATTGGCGATGCCGCTGACCCCGGTCGCCATGATCACATGGCGCGGATGCATGGTGCGCCTGCTGCCGTCGGCGCTCCGCAGCGTGACGGTCCAGTGGCGCTTCGCCTCATCATAGGCGCCGCCCTCGAACTCGGTGCCGGTCCAGAAATTCAGCTCCATGGCATCGACATAGGCCTCGAACCAGTTGGCGAGCTTGTCCTTGGGGATATAGACCGGCCAGTTCGGCGGAAACGGCATATAGGGCAGGTGATTGACCTGCACCTGGTTGTGCAGGGTCAGTGCGTGATAGCGCTTGCGCCAATTGTCGCCGATCCGCATCTCGCGATCGACAATCAGCGTATCGACCTTCAGCTGCTTCAGCCGCGCGGCAATCGCGAGCCCGGCCTGGCCGCCGCCGACCACCAGCACGGCCGGATCGTGGTCGGCATAGGCGCGCGCAGCGTTGCGCTGGTCGAGCCAGTTCGGCCCGCGGAAGTCGCGCGAATAGGCCTGGCCGCGCGGCCGCGAGGTGCCGAGCTGTTCCTCGAAGCCCTTGAGCTCGTCGAGCGCGGTCAGCAGCGTCCATGCCTTCAGGCGGTCGCCGTCGGCAGGATCAGGCACGAGCCGCACGATGCCGTTGCCGCGACCGATCGCGGTCTCGAAGTTGAAGATCGCCTCGATGCAGTTGGTGGCGGCGCGCGTCACCCGGCGCGGCAGCGCCCGGTTCGGTGCGATCTTGAAATTGGTCGGCTCTGCCTTGGACGCGAGCGCGGCCAGCGCTTGCGCAATCGTCTCGCGCCCGGCGAGCGTTTGCAGGTTCCAGCTCAGCGCCAGCACGTCGCGCCAGAAGCCGTCGGCGAGGAAGAGCGGGCCCAGCGTCGCGGGATCAGGTCTGCTTAAGGTGCGCTCGAAATCGTCGAGCCAGGCCTGTGCGGCGATGGAAATATCCTGCGTCCGGTCCAGCATGCGCGACCTCATGGCCGTCTTCGCGGCGTTTCCTCGGAGATCGAACGCTATACGGTTTCGCCGCCCGCCAAAAGCCGCGAACCGCGCGAGGCCGGCATGCAGCCCTGCCCGGACGGAATATGGCCCGGAATTCCGCGCGTGCGGACGCGGCCGCAGAACGACTTAAGCGCCGCCCGGCCTGTGCTCGGCCCAATAGGGATCGCGCAGCTTGCGCTTGAAGATCTTTCCGGTCGCCTCGCGGGGCAGCGCATCCAGGAACTTGACCTCCTTCGGCACCTTGAAGTTGGCCAGACGCTCGCGCAAGAAAGCCTGCACCGCGGCGGCCGAGAGCTGCTCGGCCCTGTCGGGCTCGATGCAGGCGCACAGCCGCTCGCCATATTCCGCGTCCGGGATGCCGAACACGGCGCAATCGCGCACGCCGGGCATCGCGATCAACACGTTCTCGATCTCGGCGGGATAGATGTTGACGCCGCCCGAGATCACCATGTCGCGCTTGCGGTCGCACAGGAACAGATAGCCGTCCTCGTCGAGATAGCCGACGTCGCCGACGCTGACGAGACCGTCGCGGCCGGCCTCGGCGCGCGCCTGCGCCTTGCCGTGATAGTCGAAATCCGGCACCGCGGTCTGGCGCATATAGATCTCGCCGACCTCATTGACATCGCAGAGGCTGCCGTCGTCGCGAAAGATCTTGACGATGCCGCCTTCGATGGCGCGGCCGACGGTGCCGGGCTTCTTCAGCGCCTCTTCGGCCGAGTGCCAAACCGGGATGCCGGTCTCGGTCGAGCCGAAATATTCGTTGATGACCGGTCCCCACCACTCGATCATGGCCCGCTTCACCTCGGACGGGCAGGGCGCCGCGCCGTGCACAACGAAGCGCAGCGACGACAGGTCGTAGCGCTGCCGGACCGCTTCGGGCAGGCGCAGCAGACGGACGAACATGGTCGGCACCATGTGGATATGGGTCACACGGTGGCGCTCGATCAACGCCAGCAGCTCCTCGGCGTCGAAGCGCGGCTGAAGCACGATCGTGCAACCGTTGCGGAACGCCATCATGCCGTAGGAATGCGGCGCCGAGTGATACATCGGCCCGTTGATCAGCACGACCTGGCCCTCGCGCGGCTTGAGGCCATAGGCGATCGCGCCGACCCGCTCGGAGGCAGCGGCCTGCTCCGGCTGCATCGGCATGCGGCGCACGCCCTTCGGCATGCCCGTGGTCCCCGACGTGTAGATCATCGCCGCGGCCCGGCGCGGCGGCTCCTGCATCTCGGTGTGGCCGTCGCGCCAGCGGTCCCAATCGGTGAGATCCGCCGGGATTTCGGTCAGCTCATGGGGAATGGCGAAGGTCGCCGCCAGCTCGGGCGGGGTCGCGACCACGAGCAGGCGAACATCCTCCGGAATGCCGCCCCGGATTTGCGGCAGTAGGTCGGCGTGGCAGATCAGGATCTTCGCGCCGCTGTCGGTCAGGATGTAGCGGACCTCCTCGGCCTTCAGGTGCCAGTTGATTGGCACCACGGGGCTGCCCAGTGCGGCCGAGGCCGCGACCACCTCGAACAAGGCGAAGTCGTTGCGCAGCATCATGGCGACCGGCGCGCCTTCGGCAAGGCCGAGGGCGCGCAGCCCGCTCGCCGCGCGTCTGATGCGCGCCTGGATCTCGTCATAGCCGATCCGGCGTTCGCCGCTGATGATCATGGTCTGTCCTATTCCGTTCGAGTCAGCGATCGTCCAGCACGTCGCCGAAGCCGACCCAGCTCTTGCCGTTGAAGCGCCGCAGCTGCAGCTGCTGGAACGGCAGATAGTCGTCGGCGGCGGTGCTGACGGATATGCCGGGCAGCAGCAGCGGCAGCTTCACCTCCTTCAGCGAGGCGGACTGGCGCATGATGTTGTCGCGGCTGAAATCGTCCTTGCACGCCTTCAGCACCGTCATCAGCAGCGTCGCGTAGTGGTAGCCGGCCGCATAATTGGAGTTGGAGAGGTCCGCATTCGGCATGTACTGCTTCATGAAGGCGAAATACTCCTTCACGCCGGGATCGCTGGCCCATTGCGGGTCCATCGTGTCCTTCTGGTTGCTCGACGAGATCAGGCCGACGGCGTTGTCGAGCCCGGCCGGCTCCAGAAACGAGATCGACGAGGCCGAGGTCGGCACGAAGAACAGCTCGGGCTTCCAGCCGAGCTCGGCGACGCCCTTTATCATCTGCGAGGTGAACTTGCCGAGCACGACGCCAAACAGCACGTCGGCCCCCGACGCCTTCAGGGTCGACAGCTGCGAGCTGATCGTCGGTGCGCTGGTCTCGTAGGTCGCTTCCGCAACGATCATGCCGGCAGCCTTGTCGCCGAGCGCGCGCTTGAAGCCGGCGACGTAGTCGCGGCCGAAATCGTCGTTCTGGGAGAGGATGGCGATCTTGGCGCCCGGCTTGGTGCGCAGCACATGCTTGGCATAGACCACGCCTTCGGATTCATAGGCGGCCATGCCGGGCATGGTCCATGGGTATTTCTGCGGGTCGGCCCATTTGGTCGCGCCGGAGAGCACGAACAGCTGCGGCACCTTCTTGCCGTTGAGGTAGCGCTGCACGGCGCTGTTGGTTGCGGTGCCGAGCGAGCCGAACAGCATCAGCACCTCGTCCTGCTCGACGAGCTTGCGGGTCTGCTCAACCGTCTTCGGCGGCGAATAGGCGTCGTCCAGCGTGATGAACTTGACCTTGCGGCCGTTGATGCCGCCTTCGGCATTGATCTTCTCGAAGAACGCCTCCTGCGTCCGGCCGATCGCGCCGAAGCCGGAGGCCGGGCCGCTATAGGGCAGGGTCTGTCCGATCCGGATCTCGTCACTGCCTTCGGCATGGGCGCCGCCACCGGCGAGCGCCAGCAGAGACAGGCCGATCAATGTGGCTGCCAGCTTCATGATGTCCTCCCGTTTTATTGTCAGTCCAATCCTGTTGTCGGACCGCGCCGTCAGGCGCTGACGCGCATCAGGAAATCCTGCCTCGCCTGATCGAATTCACGCTTCATGCGGTCGACGAGCTCCGCGACGGGCGGGGCATCGGTGATCTGGCCGATGCCCTGGCCCGATCCCCAGATGTCGCGCCACGCCTTGGATTTCATGTTGCCGCCGGAGCCGAAGTTCATCTTCGATTTGTCGGCGGCGGGGAGATTGTCCGGATCGAGGCCGGCGGCAGCGATCGACGGGCCGAGATAATTGCCGTGCACGCCGGTGAACAGGTTGGTGTAGACGATGTCGTGCGCGGCGTGCTGCGTCAGCGCCGACTTGTAGGCCCCGTCCGCATTGGCTTCCTGCGTCGCGATGAAGCGCGTGCCCATATAGGCGAGGTCGGCGCCCAGCGTCAGCGCCGAGGCGATGCCATAGCCGTCGCTGATCGCGCCCGACAGCAGGACGGCGCCGTCGAACCATTGCTTGACCTCGCGCACCAGCGCAAAGGGCGACAGCGTGCCGGCGTGTCCGCCCGCACCGGCGCAGACCAGGATCAGGCCGTCGACGCCCTGCTCGGCCGCCTTGCGCGCGTGCTTGACGTTGATGACGTCGTGGAACACCAGCCCACCATAGGAATGCGCGGCCTCGACGATCTCAGCCGGCGGCCGCAGCGAGGTGATGATGATGGGCGCCTTGTGCTTGACGCAGGTCTCCATGTCCTTCATCAGCCGGTCGTTGGAGGCATGGCAGATCTGGTTGACGGCGTAGGGCGCGACCTTCTTGCCGGGATTGCGCGATTTGTATTCGCCGAGCTCGTCCTCGATCCGGCTCAGCCATTCGCCGAGCTTCTCGACCGGGCGGGCATTGAGCGCGGGAAAGGAGCCGACGACGCCCGCCTTGCACTGGGCGATCACCAGTTCCGGGCCGGAGACGATGAACAGCGGCGAGCCGACCACGGGCAGCTCGAGCGAATCCTTCAAGAGTGTGGGCAGTGCCATCATGTCCTCCCGAAACGCAGCCCCGCCCGCGGGCGGATGACGAGGCGTTTCCGTATTGATTGTCGCGCGGGCGGATGGGCCGCCCGGGCCGCGGATTTGATCCCATTATAAGGTTGGACGACGCGGCCCGGCCGTTCAATAATGAACGAACGATCATTCAGGTATGAACAGGGCTGCCGATGGATTGGGACCTTTGCAAGACCTTCGTCGCGGTCGCCGATACCGGCAGCTTCACCGCCGCCGCCCGCCGCCTGCACACCAGCCATCCCACCGTCAGCCGCAAGATCGCGGCGCTGGAAGCCCAGCTCGGCACAAGATTGGTGGCGCGGGCCGCCGATGGCCTGGCGCTGACCGCGGACGGACGGACCTTGCGCGAGCACGCCGAGGCCATGGCGGCCGCAGCGCTGCGGGCCGAGACCGCAGTGGCGGCGGGTGGACACAAGGCGCGCGGCATCGTCAAGCTGTCGATCGGCGCGACGCTGGCCTCGCACTGGCTGATGCCGCGCTTGCCAGCCTTCCTGCGCGCGCACGATCATATCCAGCTCGAGATCATCACCCATCCATTTCCGGCGAGCGTGCGCCGGCGTGAGGCGGACGTGGTGCTGCGGCCCTTCGATACCGGGGAGGAGAACCTGGTCGGCCGCAAGATCGGCCGTCTCGGCACCGGCTTCTATGCCTCGCGCGATTATGCCGCCGGGCGGTCCCTGCCGGAACGGCGCGGCGACTGGAAGGAGCACAGCGTCATCGGCTTCGCCGACCAGACGTCCAATGCGCAGCTTGCGCGCTGGAGCGATGTGGTCACGCGGCAGGCCAGGGTGGTGATGCGCTGCTCGTCCCAGGGCGACATGCTGGCGGCGGCCCGCGCCGGAATCGGAATCTCCGCGCTGTCGTGCTTCGTCGCCGAAACCTATTCCGATCTCGTGCGCGTCGCCCCGCAAAAGCTCGCCAGCGTCGCGGATCTCTGGCTGCTGGCCCATCCCGATCTCGTCGAGCTGCCGGCGGTGCGCGCCGTAATCGAATTCGTCGCCGAATGCGCCCGGGCCGACCGCGCGCGGCTGCGCGGTTAGCCCGATTCCGCGAGCACGCCCTCGCGCTTCTTCACCGCGCGGTAATAGCTCCACCACAGATGCGCAGCCGCACCGCGCAGCGGACGCCAGGGCTCGGCGATCGGCGCCATCTGTTTCTCCGTCGGCCGCGCCTTGAGGCCGAGGCCGATACGGATGCCTTCCTGCACGGCGAGGTCGCCGGCCGGCCAGGCATCGCCGTGGCCGAGGCAGAACAACAGGTAGACGTCGGCCGTCCAGGGGCCGATGCCCGGCAGCGCGATCAGGGTGTGATGCGCCGCGTCGGCATCCTCCTCCGCGAGCACGTCGAGGTTCAGCCGCTGCGCGGCGATCTCGCGGGCGAGATGCTTGAGCGTCTTGATCTTGGCGGCGGAGAGGCCGAGCCGCCCCAGCCGGTCGGCGCGGGCGCGGCGCACGGCGTCATGGTCGAGCGGATCGAATGCGGCCGACAGCCGCCCCCAGATCGCCGCGGCGCTCGCGGTGGAGAGCTGCTGCCCGCAGACGATGTGCGCGAGCCCCGTAAAACCCGGCTCGCGCCGCCGCAACGCCGGCATGCCCGCGATCTCGAGCACGGGCTTGAGCCGCGGATCGCGCTTGATCAGCGCGTGAACGGCCTCTTCGAGATCGGACTGGGTTTCGAGGTGGATGGTCATGAAGGCCCTGCTCGTCATGCGTGGGCTTGACCCGCGCATCCATCTCCTATCGTAACAGAGTCTTGGAAGATGGATGGCCGGGTCAAGCCCGGCCATGACAAGCCTCGTGAGAATCCATGCCACCCGTTTTCCGATTTGCCCCCAGCCCGAACGGCTTCCTGCATCTCGGCCACGCCTATTCCGCGCTGCTCAATTTTGATCGAGCGCGCGAGTCCGGCGGCCGATTGCTGCTACGGATCGAGGACATCGACGCGACGCGCTGCCGGCCGGATTATGAGGCGGCGATCTATGAGGACCTCGGCTGGCTCGGGATTGCCTGGGAGACGCCGGTGCGACGTCAATCCGAACATCTCGCCGATTATCGTGCTGCGCTGGAAAAGCTCTCTGGGCTCGGTCTCGTCTATCCCGCCTTCGAAAGCCGGGCCGAGATCGCAAGGCTGGTGGCGGCGCGCGAGGCCGGCGGGCCGTGGCCACGTGATCCCGACGGCGCGCCGCTTTATCCGGGCGAGGCCAGATCACTCTCGCCTGACGAGCGCGCGCAGCTGATCGCCTCGGGCGCGCCCTATGCGCTGCGGCTCGACATGGCGACCGCCTGCCGCCGCGTCGCCGGCCTGAGCTGGAACGAGCTCGGCGAGGGGCCGGATGGCGAGCGCGGCATCGTCCCGGCGCGGCCGGAGGCCTGGGGCGATATCATCCTGGCCCGCAAGGAGACGCCGACCAGCTACCATCTCTCGGTGGTCGTCGACGACGCGCTCCAGGGCGCCAGCGAGATCGTGCGGGGGCAGGACCTCTTTTACGCCACCGCGGTGCACCGCCTGCTCCAGGTCCTGCTCGGCCTGCCCGAGCCGGCCTATCGCCATCACCGGTTGATTCGCGATGAGGCGGGTCGGAAGCTGTCGAAATCGGGCCGCTCGACCGGTCTGCGCGAATTGCGCGCGGCCGGCCTCACGCCTGCCGCGATCTGCCGGCTGGTGGGATTAGGTTAAGTTTCTCTGGGGGTTAGCGAAACGTCGCCGTGACTCCGGGCGTTCCTCCGTGCCATGCTTGGCCAGCGCGGGGTTCGAAGAGGGTACTTCGAAGGGGATTCATGGCGGCGAAGACGCGTCCAGTGCGCACCACCCGGACGTCCAGGCGGCGGCCGCTTCGGAAGCGGCCCAGGGCGGCCGGCCAGCTGCGAAAGCGCAGCACCAAGGCGGTTGCGCCTGATGTCGTCCAGGCGGCGCTGGCCGCGTTTGCCCATGAGGTCCGCACCCCCCTGACCGGCATTCTCGCGATCAGCGACCTGCTCGCGACCTCCGATCTAGGCGAGCGGGAGCGGCGCTGGGCCGACACCATCAAGGCCGGCGCCGAGCATCTGGCGAGCCTCGCCACGCTGTTCGTGGATGCTGCCAGAACGGGGAAGGGCGGCAGCACGCCGCGCCAGGATCTGTTCGATCTCAAGGCGCTCGCCCGCACCGCCGGCGATTCCCTGGCCGGCCGCGCCGCGGCCAAAGGTCTCCAGGCCAAGGTCGAGATCGCCGACAAGATCCCAGGGCTCGTGGTCGGTGATTCCGTCCGCCTGCGCGCCGCGCTCGAGAACCTGATCGACAACGCCGTGAAATTCACCGACGAGGGCGGTGTGGCCCTCGCGGTCGAGCCCTGGCGTCCGGCCAAGGGCAAAGCAAAGGGCCGGGTCGGCGTCGCCTTCGCCGTGTCCGACAGCGGCATCGGCCTGACCATGGCCGAGATCAAGCGGCTATTCCGTCCGTTCACCCAGGCCAATGTCACCATTGCCGCACGCTTCGGCGGCGCCGGCTTGGGGCTCTCCTCGGTCAAGCAACTGGCGCGGGCGATGGGCGGCGACATCACCGTCGCTCCGCGCCGGGGTGGCGGCGCCACCTTCACATTGACGGTGTCGCTGGACTCGGCGGGACGGGGCAAGGCCCGCAAGGCAAAGGACGGCAGCGAGCCCGAGGCGGTGGCTGCGCTTCGCGTTCTCAGCGTCGAGGACAACCCGTTCGGCCGCGTCGTGCTCAACACCATCCTGACCGAGCTCGGCCATCATGCCGAGTTCATCGGGCGCGGCGAGGACGCCGTGAACCGGCTGGAGCATGGCGCGTTCGACGCGGTGCTGATGGACATGGTGCTGCCGGGCATCGACGGCATCGAGGCCATCAGGCGGATTCGCAGGCTGACGACGCCGCTGGCTCAGATCCCGATCATCGGCGTGTCCGGCCGCGGCGAGGACGAGGCCGCCGCGCGCCAAGCCGGGGCTGACGCCTTCCTGGTCAAGCCTGTGTCTCCGCGGGCTTTAGCGACTGCGCTGCTTGAAGCGACACGCCGTGAGGAAGCCGCGACTTGATGATCGCGGCGTTCAGCTCGCCGCCGTAAACGAAGATTGCGGCGATGAAGTACAGAAACACCAGCGCGATGATCACCGAAGCGAGGCCCGCATACATTGTCACGTAGTTGTTGGCAAAGCGGGCCAAGTATTGGCCGAACACGATGCTCGAGATCAGCGACGCCACGATGGTGAAGACGATGCCGGGCAATATCTGCAGGAAGCTGCGCCGTCCCGCCGGCAGCCAGGCATGCAGGATGATCAGCGCCACCACCAGCGCGCCGATGGAGATGCCATAGCGCACCCAGGTGAGGATGCTCTCGTTGGATTCGACGAACAGCGGAATGTGGCGCCGCGCCGCCTCGATAATGAGCGGACCGAGCACGATCAGGAAAGCCATGGCGAGCGCCGTGAAGGCGGCAATGATCGTATAGGCGATTGATTCCAGCCGGAGCCAGTACCAGCTTCGCATCTCCACCACCGCATAGGCGCGGTTGAGCGCGACTCGCAGCGCCTCGACGCCGTTCGAGGCGAAATAGACCGACAGCGCCGCGCCGATGGTCAAAAGGCCGGTCCGGGTGGTGGTCAGCACGTCATGCACCTCGCCCGAGATCGAATCGGCGACTTGCTTGGGCCAGACCTGGAGCATCAGGCTGGCGGCCTGGTCGGCGAGTTCCTTGGAGCCGAAGAAGCCGGCGAGCGCGGTCAGCACGATCAGGAATGGGAACAGCGCCATCAGCGTCGACAGCGCAATGTGGCTCGCGATCGCCCAGCCGTCATCGGCGAGGAACGTGTAGAACGCGTCCTCAACGACGCAGTAAATGTAGCGGATGGCTTTCACTTGGCACCTACACCGCTGCTCTCTCCCTCTGCACGTAGGGAGAGGCCAGGAGAACAAGCAATGGGCGCAAATCGAAAAATCATCGCGCTACCATCTGATATTCTTGGCCCAAAAGCCAGTTCGCGAAGCGCCCCCGCCGTCATTCCGGGCTCGATGCGCCGGGCCTCGCTGCGCTCGGTCCCGCCGCATCGCCCCGGAATGACGAGCTGGGGAGATGGCGAACCAGCACACACGGTGTTATCTACCCTCAAATGGCATCTCTCCTGAGTACTTTCATCCTGCCGGCCGCAGCCGGCGCCGTGGCGCTGGTGCTGCTGCTCGGGCTTATCAACATGATGCGCGGCGGCTCGCCCAACACCTCGCAGAAGCTGATGCGCTGGCGCGTGCTGCTTCAGTTCGTGGCGATCATCATCGCGATGCTCGCGGTCTGGGCGATGGGACGCTGATCATGGTCGTACTTAATCGCATCTACACGAAGACCGGTGACGACGGCACGACGGCGCTCGGAACCGGCGAGCGCCGGCCGAAATACGATCTGCGCATCGAGGCCTATGGCACGGTCGACGAGACCAATGCCGCGATCGGCGTGGTCAGGCTCCACACCGTGGAGATGTCCGAGCTCGATGCGATGCTTGGCCGCATCCAGAACGATCTGTTCGATCTTGGTGCCGATCTCGCCGTGCCGGAGCGGGAAGGCAAGGCCGAGCGGCTGCGGGTGGTGGCGAGCCAGGTCGAGCGGCTTGAGCGCGACATCGACATGCTCAACGACAAGCTCGCGCCGCTGACCTCCTTCGTGCTTCCCGGCGGCACGCCGGCTGGGGCCCACCTGCATGTGGCGCGCACGATATGCCGCAGGGCGGAACGGGTGATCGTGGAACTGGCGGCCCAGCCGGGCGAGCCGGTCAGCGCGGCTGGCATCCAATATATGAATCGTCTCTCCGACTTGCTGTTCGTGGCGAGCCGGGCCGCGAACGGCAACGGCGCGGGCGACGTGCTCTGGGTTCCCGGCCAGAATCGCTGACCCATCGGGCGCCCGCATTTCAGAAGGCCAAAATTAGACCCGTTCGCGCGTTGACCGGGGCAGATCAGGCCTTTAGGTTCCGCGCCAGTTGATAACCCCCCTCCCAAATTGAGTGAAAGAGGATCGATGAAGGTCTTAGTGCCGGTAAAGCGGGTGGTCGATTACAACGTCAAGGTCCGCGTCAAGAGCGATGGATCGGGCGTTGAACTCGCCAACGTCAAGATGTCCATGAACCCCTTCGACGAAATCGCTGTCGAGGAAGCGCTGCGCCTGAAGGAAGCCGGCAAGGCCACCGAGGTCGTGGTGGTCTCGATCGGACCGGCGCAGGCGTCCGAGACGATCCGCACCGGTCTTGCCATGGGCGCCGATCGCGGCATCCTGGTGAAGGCGGACGGCACCGTCGAGCCGCTCGCCGTCGCCAAGATCCTGAAGAAGGTTGCGGACGAAGAGCAGCCGGGCCTGATCATTCTCGGCAAGCAGGCGATCGACGACGACTCGAACCAGACCGGCCAGATGCTGGCCGCGCTGCTCGGCTGGTCGCAGGCGACCTTCGCCTCCAAGCTCGAGATCGAAGGCTCCGACTTCAAGGTGACGCGCGAAGTCGATGGCGGTCTCCAGACCGTGAAGCTGAAGGGGCCGGCGATCGTCACGACCGATCTTCGCCTCAACGAGCCGCGCTACGCCTCGCTGCCCAACATCATGAAGGCGAAGAAGAAGCCGATCGCGGAGAAGACCGTCGCCGATTACGGCGTGGACATCGCCGCGCGTCTCGAGGTTCTGAAGACGGCTGAGCCCGCGGGCCGCAAGGCCGGCGTCAAGGTCAAGGACGTCGCCGAGCTGGTGTCCAAACTCAAGAACGAAGCCGGGGTGCTCTGATGACGACGCTTCTGATTGCCGAACACGACAATGCCTCGCTCAAGGACGCCACCAACAAGGCCCTGACCGCAGCTGCCGCGCTCGGCGCGGATGTTGAGGTGCTGGTTGCCGGCCAGAACGCCAAGGCCGCGGCGGATGCCGCTGCCAAGCTCGCTGGCGTGAAGAAGGTGCTGCTCGCCGATGGCGACCTCTACGCGCACGATCTCGCCGAGCCGCTGGCTGCGCTGGTCGTGTCGCTGGCGTCCGGCTATGACGCGATCGTCGCGCCGGCGACCTCGCGCTTCAAGAACGTCATGCCCCGCATCGCCGCCCTGCTCGACGTCATGCAGGTCTCGGAGATCACCAAGGTGGTCGCGCCCGATACCTATGAGCGCCCGATCTATGCTGGCAACGCCATCCAGACGGTGAAGTCGAAGGACGCCAAGAAGGTCATCACGGTCCGCACCTCCACCTTCGCCGCAGCAGGCGAGGGCGGCAGCGCCCCGGTCGAGACCGTGGCGGCGGCGGCCGATCCGGGCCTGTCGACTTTCGTCGGTGAGGAAGTCGCCAAGAGCGATCGCCCCGAGCTGACCTCGGCGAAGATCATCGTCTCCGGTGGCCGCGCCATGCAGAGCCGCGAGAACTTCGCCAAGTACATCGAGCCGCTCGCGGACAAGCTTGGGGCCGGTGTCGGTGCCTCTCGCGCCGCGGTCGACGCAGGCTATGCGCCGAACGACTGGCAGGTCGGACAGACCGGCAAGGTCGTGGCTCCCGAGCTCTATGTTGCGGTGGGCATTTCCGGCGCGATCCAGCATCTGGCCGGCATGAAGGACTCCAAGGTGATCGTCGCGATCAACAAGGACGAGGACGCGCCGATCTTCCAGGTCGCCGATTACGGCCTGGTCGCCGATCTCTACCAGGCGGTTCCGGAGCTGACGGCCGAACTCGGCAAGCTCGGCAAGTAAAAGGCATCGAAAACACCGGCCGGAGGTATAAACTCCGGCCGGTGTTGCATTTCTGAGGCGTTTTCTTTGGCGTGGGGCGCGCCTTGGAGACGATCCAATCTAGGTTTCGAGCCAAGGTTCTGATTAAATCGGACCTCCCGGCTCGAGGGGAAAGGCAGGGCGCGCCCCCCGCGCGCCGTTCCGGTGGATGACAATATGGCGGCAGTGATCAAGAAGGTCGGCGTGATCGGCGCGGGTCAGATGGGCAATGGCATCGCGCATGTCGCGGCGCTCGCTGGCTTCGACGTGGTGCTCAACGACGTTTCGGCCGACCGCCTCAAGTCGGGCATGGCCACCATCAACGGCAATCTGGCGCGTCAGGTCTCCAAGAAGGCCGTCACCGAGGACGACAGGGCCAAGGCGATTGCGCGCATCAAGCTAGCCGAGAAGCTGGACGATCTCGCCGATTGCGACCTCGTCATCGAGACCGCGGTCGAGAAGGAAGAGGTCAAGCGCAAGATCTTCCACGAGCTCTGCGCAATATTGAAGCCGGAGGCGATCGTCGCCTCCGATACGTCCTCGATCTCGATCACGCGCCTCGCCGCCGCCACCGACCGCCCAGAACGCTTCATCGGCATTCACTTCATGAATCCGGTGCCGTTGATGGAACTGGTCGAACTGATCCGCGGCATCGCCACCGACGACGCCACCTTCGAGACCGCCAAGGAATTCGTCGGCAAGCTCGGCAAGCAGGTCGCGGTCTCCGAGGATTTCCCTGCCTTCATCGTCAACCGCATCCTGCTGCCGATGATCAACGAGGCGATCTACACGCTGTATGAAGGCGTCGGCAACGTCGAGGCGATCGACGCGGCGATGAAGCTCGGCGCCCACCATCCCATGGGTCCGCTCGAGCTTGCCGATTTCATCGGCCTCGACACCTGCCTCTCCATCATGCAGGTGCTGCACGAGGGCTTGGCCGACTCCAAGTACCGCCCGTGCCCACTGCTGGTGAAATACGTCGAGGCCGGCTGGCTCGGCCGCAAGACCCAGCGCGGCTTCTACGATTACCGCGGCGCCAAGCCGGTGCCGACGCGTTAAGGTGGGTGATCTCCTGCCCCGGACGCTGCGTAGCGCGTCACTTCGTGCCGCGCCTTGTCCGGGACACCTCTCCGCTCATCTGTCGTTAACCTCTCGCGCCTAGGTTACGGCCGGTACGAGGGTTCGCGTAATGGACATGATGGCAATGGTCAGCACCATGCTGGCCGCACAGCAAGGCGCGCTGCAGTCGAATATTGCGGCGACGCTGACCAAGCAGAACGCGGATATGGAGAAATCCACCGTCCTGACGCTGCTCGGCGCCGGCCAGCCCTCGCTCGCCAATGTCGGCCCTGGCGTCGGCGGCAATCTCAACGTCACCGCCTGAGCTTCAAAGCGACGCGACGGCCTTCCCTGTTGCCGCCCGGATCAGCTTGAGTGCGTCCTCGCTCGCCCATTCCGCCGGCCCGGCGATTGTCGCGATCTCGCAGCCCTGCGGGTCCACAAGCACCGAGGTGGGCATTCCCAGCGCCCGTCCGACAGCTTTAAGATCCTGAAAAACCTTGGCTTTGTGGTCGCTGAAATAGCCGAGCCTGACAAGATTGGCGTCTTTCAGGAAGGTTTTCGGCTTCTCCAGGTCACGGGTGTCGATGTTGATCGCCACCACCTCGAAATTCGGGCCCGACAGCTTGCCCTGGAGCTCGTCCAGCGCCGGCATCTCCTTTCGACAGGGCACGCACCAGGTCGCCCAGAGGTTCACCAGCAGGGTCTTGCCGCGGAAGTCGGACAGCTTCTTCGGCTTGCCCTCGGAATCCTCGAAGGCGAGGTCGGGCAATCTCAAGGGGGCGCTCGCCATGGTCAGCGCCGCCACCTCGCCATGGGCGAGCGGGGCGATTTTCTGCGCCGTCGCGACCGCCGCCTTGCAGGTCGGATCGCCTGATGGCGCCCGGCTCAGGCCCAGCCCGTACAGCGCGGCGAAGCCGGCCAGCCCGCCAATCGCCACGGTGGCGATGACGAGGGGGATGCGGCGCGTGGAGGGCTTCGGTTCGAGCATATCGTTTGTCATCCGGTCGCAGATATGGCTATCAGGGGCCTCTTAATACGGCTGGCCACGGCCAGCAAACGTTCGGCAAATCAGGCGTGAGCACAGGGGATCATGAGCAACAAGATGTGGGGCGGCCGGTTCTCGGAACGCCCCGACGAGATCATGGAAGAGATCAACGTCTCCATCGACGTCGATCGTCACCTCTTCGCCCAGGACATTGCCGCGTCCAAGGCCCACGCCGCGATGTTGGCCAATCAGGGCATCATCACGGCTTCTGATGCGAAAAATATCGGCAAGGGTCTAGACACAATCCTGTCAGAGATCGGCAGGGGCGGCTTCGAATTCAAGCGCGCGCTCGAGGACATCCATATGAATGTCGAGAGCCGCCTCTCGGACCTGATCGGCCCGGCCGCCGGAAGGCTGCACACCGCACGCTCGCGCAACGACCAGGTCGCTACCGACTTCCGTCTGTTCGTTCGCGACGTCATCGATGAGACCGATGCCGCGCTCGCCGCGTTCCAGCAGGCCCTGGTGGACCGCGCGCTGGAGCACGCCGCAACCGTGATGCCCGGCTTCACGCATCTGCAAACGGCGCAGCCCGTCACGTTCGGCCATCACCTGCTGGCCTATGTCGAGATGGCGGCGCGCGACCGCGGCCGCTTCCAGGACGCCCGCAAGCGGCTGAACGAATCGCCGCTCGGCGCGGCTGCGCTCGCCGGCACCTCGTTCCCGATCGACCGCCACGCCACCGCGAAGGCGCTCGGCTTCGACCGCCCGATGGCGAACTCGCTCGATGCCGTCTCCGACCGCGACTTCGTGCTGGAGACGCTGTCGGCCGCCGCGATCTGCGCCGTGCACATGTCGCGCTTTGCCGAGGAGATCGTGATCTGGACCTCTCCGCTGGTCGGCATGATCCGACTCAGCGACAAGTTCACCACGGGATCCTCGATCATGCCGCAGAAGCGCAACCCGGATGCCGCCGAGCTCGTGCGCGCCAAGACCGGCCGCGTCATCGGCGCGCTCAACGGCCTCCTAATCGTCATGAAGGGCCTGCCGCTCGCCTATCAAAAGGACATGCAGGAGGACAAGCAAGGCGCCATGGAGGGTTTTGCCGCGCTGTCGCTGGCAATCCGCGCCATGACCGGCATGGTCCGTGATCTCGTTCCGGACGAAGCCAAGATGAAGGCGGCCGCGGGCGAGGGTTACGCCACGGCGACCGACCTCGCCGACTGGCTGGTGCGGACGCTGAAGATGCCGTTCCGCGAGGCGCACCACGTCACGGGTCGCATCGTCGCCAAGGCCGCCGAGGGGAGCGTCGCGTTGCACGAGCTGCCGCTGAAGGAGATGCAGGCGATCGAGCCCAAGATCACCAAGGACGTGCTCGGCGTGCTCTCGGTCGAATCGTCGGTGAAGAGCCGCACCAGCTTTGGCGGCACCGCGCCGAAGAATGTGACGTCCCAGGCCAAGGCCTGGGCGAAGCGGCTGGAAAAAGAGCGAAAATTGGGCTGAGGGCAAAATTTCGCTTATGTTTCATGGTCATCCGGCTCTCGCCAGAACGCGCCAATCTCTGTATGGTGCGCCGCGCGTAGTGGGGATTTCGTCGTGACGTCAAAGTTTCGCCCGGCCGGCTCGGGGTGGGCCATCATTGTCTTGAGCCTGACGGCGCTCGCGCTTGCAGGTTGCGGCCGCAAGGGCCCGCTGGATCTGCCGCCGACCGCCTCCAACGCGCCCGCAGCCACCGGCGCCGCACCCGTCGAGCCCGAGACCGCGGCCCAGAAGGCGCCGAGCCTGTTCGAGCCCACCGCCAGCGCGGATGCCGCGCCCGCGGCGGCCAAGGGCCGGAAGAAATCGTTTATTCTCGACCCGCTCCTGGACGAACCTCCCGGCAAGAAATAAGCCGGGACAACCGAGCCTGCGCCATGAACCATTTCGACTATCGCAACGGCGTGCTGCACGCCGAGGCGGTGAACCTGTCCGAGCTGGCTGCCAACGTCGGCACGCCGTTCTACTGCTATTCGACCGCAACGCTGGAGCGGCACTACCGCGTCTTCACCGAGGCCTTTGCCGGCGAGAAGGTGCTGGTCTGCTACGCCATGAAGGCGAACTCCAACCAGTCGGTGCTGCGGACGCTGGCCAAGCTCGGCGCCGGCGCCGACGTGGTTTCGGGCGGCGAGCTGAAGCGCGCTTTGGCCGCCGGCATTCCCGCCAGCAAGATCGTCTTCTCCGGCGTCGGCAAGACCGAGGCAGAGCTGCGCGCGGCGCTCGCCGCCGACATCCTCTGCCTCAACGTCGAATCCGAGCCGGAGCTCGAGCTGCTGTCGCGACTCGCGACCGAGATGGGCAAGACCGCGCGCATCTCGCTCCGCGTCAATCCCGACGTCGATGCCGGCACGCACGCAAAGATCTCCACCGGCAAGTCCGAGAACAAGTTCGGCATCCCGATCGTGCATGCCCGCGAGGTCTATGCGCGCGCGGCGAAGCTGCCCGGAATCAAGGTGACCGGCACCGACGTGCATATCGGCAGCCAGATCACCGACCTGTCCGGCATGGAGACCGCGTTCCGCATCCTCTCCGAATTCGTGCAGACGCTTCGGGCGGACGGCCACGACATCAGCCACGTCGATTTCGGCGGCGGTCTCGGCATTCCCTATTACATGGACCGCGAGGCACCGCCGGCGCCCGCCGCCTATGCTGCCATGGTCAAGCGCGTCAGCCACAATCTCGGCTGCACGCTGATGTTCGAGCCGGGCCGCATGATCGTCGGCAATGCCGGCATTCTGGTCGCCAAGGTGATCTATGTGAAGCACGGCGACGGCAAGAATTTCGTCATCATCGATGCCGCCATGAACGACCTGATCCGCCCGACGCTGTACGAGGCGCATCACGACATCCTGGCGGTGAAGCAGCCGGCCAAGGGCGCCGCCACCATCAAGGCCGATGTCGTCGGCCCGGTCTGCGAGACCGGCGATTATCTCGCCCTCGACCGCACGCTGCCGACGCCCGCGCCCGGCGATCTCCTCGCCATCATGACCGCCGGTGCGTATGGCGCCGTGCAGGCCGGCACCTACAACACCCGGCCGCTGGTGCCCGAGGTGCTGGTGAAGGGTGACCAATACGCCGTGGTGCGCCCGCGCATCGAGGTCGAGCAGCTCATTGCAATGGACACGCCGGCGCCGTGGCTGTGAGGCCGCTACCAAAACCTGCAAAACAACCCCATGCACAGTAGACCGGGGCTTTCGCGATGATGCGCGGTCGTCGGGCAAAGTCGCTTGAACTGTCAGGCAAATTCAGCACGACCGCGCTATTTCGCTGAACGTCAGTTTTTCCCGCCTACGATCACACCCGCCTTCTTCTCGATCGGCTTGATCGCCGCAGTGAAATCGGACTCGGCGCCTTCAGCGCTGATCACCGTTTCCCACAGCCGCGCGACCGCGTCGGCGACCTCCATCGACAGGCCGAGCTGCTTCATCTCCTCCAGCGCCAGCCGCACGTCCTTCACCATCAATCCGGTGGCGAAGCCGAAGTCGAAGGTGCGCGGCAGCACCGCGCGCGGAAACTTGTCGCGGCTCGCCGTGTTCATGCCGGAGCCGGCATTGATGACGTCGATCATCACAGCGGGATCGAGCCCGGCCTTGACGCCCATCACCACGGCTTCCGACGTCGCCACGATCGCGGTGGCCGACAGGAAATTGTTGGCGAGCTTCATGGTCTGCGCCGCGCCGGGCTTCTCGCCGATGAAGAACACCTTTCCGATCACCTCGAGCGCAGGCTTGAGCTGCTCGAAATCGGCTTTCGGGCCCGACACCATCACCGCAAGCGTGCCCTTCTCGGCGCCGCCGACGCCGCCGGAGACGGGACAGTCGATCTGAACGATGTCGCGCTTTTTGAGCAGGCCGTGAATCTTCGCGGCCATCGCCGAGCCGACGGTTGAGAGATCGACGAAACGCTTGGCACGCGTGCCCTCGATCACGCCGCCAGCGCCGGTGGCAACGTCCAGGGAAGCCTGCAGCGACGGCAGGCTCGCCATCACGGTCTCGACCTGGTCAGCGACGTCCTTCGGCGATGACGCGGCAATGGCGCCGCGCGCGACCAGCTTGCCCGTAACCTCCTTGCGTGTGTCGAATACGACGAGCCTGTGCCCCGCCTCGATCAGCCGCCGCGCCATCGGGAAACCCATGTTTCCGAGCCCGATGAATCCGATGTCCATGGTGTTTCCTTGTGTTGTTGTTCGTTGTTGGTTGAACGTGAAGCGGCGATCATTCTCCACGCGTCATCCCGGGGCATCGCGAAGCGATGAGCCCGGAATCCATAACCCCGGAAGGAGGTCGTGGCGCGAAAGCGATCACTCCGAGTTTCCGTAACCACATCCTCCTGTGGTTAGGGATCCCGGGCTCGCGCTTTGCGCGCCCCGGGATGACCTCCGACAGGTCTCACGCCTTCCCGTCGATCTCCGCGAACACCTCGCGCGCGATCCGGAAGCTGTCGACCGCGGCGGGCATGCCGCCATAGATCGCGACCTGCATCAGGATCTCGCGGATCTCCTCGCGGGTGACGCCATTGGTCAGCGCGCCCTTCAGATGCGCGCGAAACTCGTGCTGACGGTTGAGGATCGCGATCATGGCGATGTTCAGCATGCTGCGGGTCTTGCGCGGCAGCTCGTCGCGGCCCCACACCGTGCCCCAGCAATATTCGTTGAGCATCTCCTGGAACGGGCGGTTGAAATCGTCGACGTTCTTCAGGGCGTTGTTGACATAGGCCTCGCCCAGCACCGCTTTGCGGACTTCCAGGCCCTTGTCGTGCATCTTCTTGTCCATGGCGTTTCCTTCGTTTCCCTCGAGATTGGCGCGCGGAAATTACGGGGTTGCACCCGGCCAGTCACGTCCTCGTGTTATGCGGGAAAAGGAGGCGCTCCCGTACGGGAACGGATGCCTCAGTGCTGCCGTTGTGATAGGCTCTGCTCTACCGGGCAACCTGGAGAGTTGATTGAACGGCGTCACCCCCGAGCCGTCAGACCCGATCCGCAACGGCGATGCGCTGTCGCGGCTGAAGCTGGCGCAGGCCCTTGATCGGGCGACTTATGCCATCGCGTGGGAGCGTGCCTGGCCCAATGGGGCGCGCCTTCTGACCGTCGTCGGCCTGTTCCTGGTGGTGTCCTGGGCCGGCCTTTGGCTGGCGCTGCCGTTCACGGCCAGGGCCGTCGGCCTCGCCCTCTTCGCCGTGATCGCGGCGGCCGCCCTGTTCCCGCTGATTCGCTTCCGCTGGCCGAGCCGCGAGGAAGCGCTCGCCCGGCTCGATCGTGGCTCTGGCATCCGGCACCGCCCGGCCACCACGCTCACGGACACGCTGACCTCGCAGGACCCGGTCGCGCAGGCGCTGTGGCAGGCGCAGCGCGAGCGGACGCTCGCCTCCATCAAGCGCATCCGCGCCGGTGTGCCGCAGCCCCGACTCGCGCTTCACGACCCCTGGGCGCTGCGTGCCCTCGTGATGGTGATGCTGGTCGCGACCTTCTTTGCCGCGGGTGACGAGCGTGCGATGCGCCTTGGCGCCGCCTTCAACTGGAACGGGGTGCTGGCGCCGGCCAATGTTCGCGTCGATGCCTGGGTCACGCCGCCGCTCTACACCGGCAGGCCGCCGGTCATCCTGTCGGCCGCCAACAAGGAAGCCGCGGCGCTGCCCGCCGGAGGCCCGCTCGCCGTTCCCGCCGGCTCGACCCTGATCGTGCGCTCCTCCGGCGGCAACCTGGATGTCGCCGTCTCGGGCGGCCTCAAGGAGGTCGCCCCGGCCGAAGCCAGCCCCAAGGGGACCAACGAAAAGCATTTCGCGATTTCCAGCGACGGAACCGCGCATGTCCGGGCACCCTCCGGCCAGCCGCAATGGGCCTTTGCGGCCACGCCGGATCGTCCGCCGACGATCGCGCTCGCCAAGGATCCGGAGCGGCAGGCGCGCGGCGCGCTCCAGCTCTCCTACAAGATCGAGGACGATTACGGCGTCACCGGCGCCGAGGCGAAATTCGCCCCGCGGCCGACCGACGCCAAAGATAGTGCCAAGGATGGTCCGAAGGCCGCCGCCGGCGATGGCGACAGCAGGACGCCGCCGCGGCCGCTGTTCCAGCCGCCGAAATTCCCGCTCGCGCTGCCGAATGCGCGCACCCGCAATGGCGTCGGGCAATCCGTGAAGGATCTCAGCGAGGATCCCTATGCCGGCGCCGAGGTCACGCTGACGCTCACGGCCAAGGACGAGGCCGGCAACGAGGCCGCAAGTGAGCCGTTCAACATGCGCCTGCCCGAGCGGCTCTTCACCAAGCCGCTGGCCCGTGCATTGATCGAGCAGCGCCGCATCCTCGCGCTCGACGCCAACAAGAATTCGGACGTCTATGCCGCGCTCGACGGGCTGATGATCGCGCCCGAGATGTTCACGCCGGAGCCGGGACAATATCTCGGCCTCCACAGCGTGGCCCGGCAGCTCGAGGCCGCGCGCACCGATGAAGCCCTGCGCGAGGTCGTGGCGAGCCTGTGGGCGCTTGCGGTGACGATCGAGGACGGCAAGATCTCCGACGTCGAGAAGGCGTTGCGCGCGGCCCAGGAGGCGCTGAAGCAGGCGCTGGAGCGCGGTGCAAGCGACGAAGAGATCAAGAAGCTCACGCAGGATCTGCGTCAGGCGCTGAACGATTTCATGCGCCAGCTCGCCGAGCAGTTCCGCAACAACAATGACCCGCAGCAGTTGGCGCGGCCGCTCGATCCGAACACCAAGGTCCTGCGTCAGCAGGATCTGCAGAACATGATCGACCGGATGGAGCGCCTGTCGCGCTCCGGCGACAAGGATGCGGCCAAGCAGTTGCTCGACCAGCTCCAGCAGATGCTGGAAGGCCTGCAGATGGCGCAGCCCGGGCAGTCCGGCGAGAGCGACATGGAGCAGGCGCTCAATGAACTCGGCGACATGATCCGCAAGCAGCAGCAATTGCGCGACAAGACGTTCAAGCAGGGCCAGGATTCCCGGCGCGACCGCTCGCGCGGCAAGCAGCAGCAGGGCGATCAGTCCATGTCGGAGCTGCAGCAGGACCAGCAGGGACTACGCGACCGCCTGAAGAAGCTGCAGGACGAGCTTGCCAAGCGCGGCCTCACCCAGAAGGGGCAGAAGGGTCAGCAGGGCCAGCAGGCACAGAAGGGCCAGAAGGGTCAGCAAGGCGAGCAGGGCCAGCCCGGCCAGAACGGCGATCAGGACGGCGACCAGGGCGATGACGGCAGCCTGGACGCAGCCGACGGTGCCATGGGCGATGCCGGATCAAAGCTCGGCGAGGGCAATGCCGACGGCGCCGTGGACTCGCAGGGCAAGGCACTCGACGCCATGCGCAAGGGTGCGCAGAAGATGGCCGAGGCGATGCAGCAGGGCGACGGCGACGGCCAGGGCGACGGCCCCGGGCAGCGTGCCGGCCGGCAGCAGAGCGGCGGCAACCAGACCGATCCGCTCGGCCGTCCGCTTCACGGGCGCGAATATGGCGACGATTACACGGTCAAGATCCCCGGCGAGATCGACACGCAGCGTGTCCGCCGCATTCTCGAAGAGCTCCGCCGCCGTCTCGGCGATCCTTCGCGGCCGCAGATCGAGCTCGATTATCTCGAGCGGCTGCTGAAGGGGTTTTGAGCGGCACTCTCAGTGTCATCGCCCGGCTTGACCGGGCGATCCAGTATTCCGAGACTGTTATGATTCAATCGAGAAGCCGCGGCGTACGGGATGCCCCGGTCAAGCCGGGGCATGACAGGGGAATGTGTAGCCGCCGACGCTAGCCCTTCTTCGCCGCCAGCGCATCGGCGACCGCCGTGCGGATATCCGCGACCGAGAACGGCTTGGTCACGACGTCATGCACCAGCGCGTTCAGGTTCGAGGCGCGCTCGCGCTGGTCGGCAAAGCCGGTCATCAGCAGGATAGTCAGGTCGGGGAAATCGCGTGCGGCGGAGAGCGCCAGCGCGATGCCGTCCATCACCGGCATCTGGATATCGGTGAGCAACAGGTCGAAGGCGCCATCCTCGCGGGTCAGGATCTCCAGCGCCTCGGCGCCGTCCTGGGCGGTGACGGTCTCGTGGCCGTCCATGGCGATGGCACGCGCCACCAGCGTGCGCATCGAATCCTCGTCGTCGGCGATCAAGATCTTCGGCATGAGACGAACCTTGGTATCAACCACCCCTGCGGGGCGATTATACGCTGCCGCCGGCAATGTCGCGCCGGTTGAAGAAACGAACGTCGATGTTGCGGCCCTCCGGCGGCGGTGAGGCCAGGCGCGACCGGAAGAAGGCGCGCTCACCGGGCCGCAGCACGGTCTGCTCAAGTACCGCATTCCAGGCATAGATCTCCGCGCCCTGGGCGTCGCGCACGGCAAAGCGCAAGCGCGGGATGTCGAGCGGCTTCTTGCCCTCGCCGACGATCATGCCCTCGATCACCAACACCTGCTTACCGTCCACGGTCTCGCTGGAGAGCTTGACGTCCTTGAAGGCGAGACCCCGCAAGTTCACCTCGAGCCCGACCATCTGGTAGAACGCAGCCGTCTGGGGCAGCAGCCGCACCACGTCGCCACGCCAGAGCACCAGTGCCAGCACCAGCGCGCCCATCGCGGCGCAGGCGCTCGGCAGGCCAAGATAGGATTTGCGCGGAGCCGTGGTGGCAACCGGGCGGCTCACCCGCGCGCCGCGGCGAGGGAACAGGCTGCGGAACCAGGACTGGTGCTGGGCGCCGACGGCCTCCTCTTCGGCCTGCCGGGCCGCCGCCGACCATTCGTCCTCGGTTTCACGGGCCTGCTCGTCCGGCCAGTCGCTGGCGATCGATGGGCTATCGACGACGGGCGCATCAGCGGCGCCGTCGTCCTTGGCATAGGAGTTCCATTGTTCGGCGAGGTCGGACTGGTCGTCGGCTCGGCCGGCCGCGGCCATGGCCGGAACGGACGCCTCCTCGATGGCATCCTCGGCGTGGGCGATCCAGGTCTCCTTGCAGCGGGAGCAGCGGACCGCCCGCCCGTTCGCCCCAAGGCTCGCGAGCTTGATGGCGTAGGATGTCATACAATGGGGGCAGACGATATGCATGGACGAGCCTTGATGCATGAACGAAGGTCTTGAACGGAGGTCTTGTACGGGTCTTGACGATGCCACGGTCGCGGAGACCGGGCGCCCCTTATGCTACTGGGCGACCGTTAACGAACCGGAAACCATAACGGCGGCAAAACCCGTTGATCGCGTATGGCGGAGCGCCGCAATGCGGCCCGCGCCCCCTCTCGAACGGAGCTGAGCTTGGTTCGGTTCGAAAATGTCGGATTGCGTTACGGTCTGGGGCCGGAGATTTTGCGCGACCTCACCTTCCAGATTCCCGCGCATTCCTTCCAGTTTCTCACCGGACCGTCAGGTGCCGGCAAGACGTCCCTGCTGCGCCTGTTGTTCCTGTCGCATCGACCGACGCGGGGCCTCGTCAACCTGTTCGGCCACGACATCTCGCAGCTCGGCAAGGACGAGATCGCAGACCTGCGCAAGCGCATCGGCATCGTGCTCCAGGATTTCCGCCTGCTCGATCACATGACGACCTATGAGAACGTCGCGCTGCCGTTCCGCGTCATGGGCCGCAGCGAGTCGAGCTACCGCAAGGAGGTGATCGATCTGTTGCGCTGGGTCGGCCTCGGCGACCGCATGGACGCGCTGCCACCGATCCTGTCGGGCGGCGAGAAGCAGCGCGCCGCGATCGCGCGCGCCGTGATCTCGCGGCCGCAGCTGCTGCTCGCGGACGAGCCGACCGGCAGCGTCGATCCGACGCTCGGCCGCCGCCTGCTGCGACTCTTCATCGAGCTCAACAAATCAGGCACCGCCGTCATCATCGCCACCCACGACATCGGGCTGATGGACCAGTACGAAGCACGGCGGCTGGTGCTGCACCAGGGACGGCTGCACGTCTATGAGTAGGCTCGACGAGCGCGGCGTGCTGGTCGATCTCGGACAGGAGCGTCCGCAGCTTCCGGCCAAGGCACGCAACATGTCGCCGATCGTCCCGCGCGCCTCGATCCACGGCAGGGCGCTGCTTGCGGTGGTCGCCATCATGACCTTCCTCGCCTCGATGGCCACGGGCACGGTGCTGCTGGTGAGTGCCTCCGCGGCCGAATGGCAGTCGGACGTCGCGAGCGAAATCACCATCCAGGTTCGCCCGCAGGCCGGCCGCGATCTCGAGCGCGACACCGCAGCCGTGGCGGAAGCGATGCGCACGCAAGCCGGCATCGTCGAGGTCAAGCCGTTCACCAGGGACGAGAGCGGCAAGCTGCTCGAGCCCTGGCTCGGCACCGGCCTGTCGATGGACGATCTGCCGGTGCCGCGCATGATCATCGCGCGCGTGCAGCCGGGCACGCCGCTCGATCTCGGCGCCTTGCGCGCGCGCGTGGCGCAGGTCGCGCCGGGCGCCAGCGTCGACGATCACCGCGCCTGGATCGAGCGCATGCGCCTGATGACGAACGCCACCGTGCTGGCCGGCCTCGGCATCCTCGCGCTCGTCATCGTCGCAACCATCATCTCGGTGTCGTTCGCGACGCGCGGCGCAATGGCGGCGAACCGTCCGATCGTCGAGGTCCTGCATTTCGTCGGCGCCGGCGACCGCTACATCGCCAACCACTTCCTGCGTCATTTCCTCAGGCTGGGCCTGGAGGGCGGCGTGATCGGCGGCGGTGCCGCCATGCTGATGTTCGGCTTCTCCGAGTCCATCGCAGGCTGGTTTTCCGGGACTCCCGTCGGCGACCAGTTCGCCGCGCTGCTCGGCACCTTCTCGCTGCGCCCCTCCGGCTACATCGTGCTCGCGGTTCAGGCCGTCCTGATCGGCGCCATTACCGCAGTCGCCTCGCGCCAAACGCTGTTCGCGACATTGAATGATGTCGACTAGGCTTGCTAAACCGGACTCCACTTCGCCTCAAAACGTCATAAAATCAGATCGGGAAGGGATCACCGACATCGCATGAGCTCGCCGACCGACGATCGATCGCCGAAACTGCCGCGCGGCTGGCTGCGCGCGGCAATCGTGTCGACGATCGCGCTCGTCTTCGTCGGCGCGGCCGCGGGCTTCGTTGCATTCCTGTCGCAATTGCGCGGCGCCGAGAAGGTGCCGGACCGCAGGGCGGACGGCATCGTGGTGCTGACCGGCGGCTCCTCGCGGGTATCGGACGCGATGGAGTTGCTGGCTGCGGGCTACGGCAGGCGGCTGCTGATTTCCGGCGTGCATCCGACCTCGACGGCGAACGACATCTCCCGCACCTTGCCGGAGAATCAATCCTTCATGACCTGCTGCGTCGACCTCGACCGCACCGCGCTTTCGACCCGCGGCAACGCCGCGGAGGCGCGGCGCTGGGCCGAGGGGCGCCGATTTACGTCTCTGATCGTGGTCACCTCGAACTATCACATGCCGCGCGCGCTGGTGGAATTCTCGCATGCGATGCCGCGGACGACGCTGATCCCGTTCGCGGTGGTTGGCGAAAAATGGCGCGAGGAGCCGTGGTGGATCTCAGGCTCGACGCTGCGGCTGCTCCTGTCCGAATACGTCAAGTACGTTGCGGCCGAGCTCAGGGTGCGGCTGGAGGGTTTCGGGATTGACCTTTGGCCCGAGATGTCGGAGCAGCCTGCAGGTCAGCAACCGAAGCGGCCCGCCACCGCGCAGGCCAATTGATCGGACCATCGATGTTCCTGATTTTCCTGCGATCGCTCGTGTTCAACGTGCTGTTCTACGCCGTGCTGGTCTGTCTCGCGATCGTGGCCCTGCCGACCTTTGCATTGCCGCCGCGCGCCATGCTGACGGTGGCGCAATGGTGGGCCAAGGCCACGCTGGTCCTGATGCGCCTGGTCTGCAACATCAAGGTGGAATTCCGCGGGGTGGAGAAGATCCCGACAGGACCGCTGCTGATCGTAGCCAAGCATCAGTCGTTCTGGGAGACCTTCGTGCTGCCGGGCTTCTTCAACCGGCCGATCTTCATCCTCAAGCGCCAGCTGATGCAGATCCCGGTGTTCGGCCAGTTCCTGGTCAAGACCGGGATGATCGCGATCGACCGCAATGCCGGCGTGAAGGCGCTGCTCGACATGACGCGGCGCGCGCGCGAGGCGGTGCGCAGTGGAAAGCAGCTCGTGATCTTTCCGGAAGGCACGCGCCGTGCGCCGGGTGCGCCGCCCGATTACAAGACCGGCTTTGCGCAGATCTATTCCTCCTGCGGCGTGCCGTGCCTGCCGATCGCGCTAAATTCCGGCCTGTTCTGGCCGCGCCGCACCTTCATGCGCTATCCGGGCACGCTGGTGGTGGAGTTTCTCGAACCGTTGCCGCCGGGCCTGCCGAAGGACGAGTTTCTCGCACGCGTGCAAGCGGCGATCGAGGACGCGACCGCCCGGCTCGTCGAAGCAGGGCGGAAGGAGCAGGAACAGTTGATTGGCTCTGCACCGAGCTACGCGCCCACCGGCTAAAGCGCGATGAGATTGGGATGAATCTTCATCGCGCTTTAGGTTGTTGTTTACGCATGATCTTCCCGGAAAACCGCTTCGCACTTTTCCGGATCATGCTTTAGCGGCTTTCGCGATCCTCGCCCCGATCCGGCGCGTGCAACGAATGCGCATCACCATGCAGCATCAACGCGAGCTGATGCAGCTGCGTGTCGCGAAAGCCTTCGGCCTCGATCGCCTTCACCGTCGCGGTGACGTAGTCGCGGTTGGCGCCGGACTGGCCGTGGCCCTGGACGACATGGCGGTGCTGCTCGGCGAGCGAGAGGCGGCCGGCATATTGCACATGGCCGCGGTCGACGACGTAGGCGAGCGCGGAGACGCGCTGACGTGCATCGTTCTCCAGCCACACCGAGCGCATCACCTCGCGATAGACCGAGGTGACCTGCTCGCGTGCGCGCAAATATGCGACCACCTCGGCACGGTTCTTCTCGGCGACGCGGAAGGCGATGCCGCGGCAGGCGCCGCCGCGGTCGAGTCCGAGCACCAGGCCCGGCTTCTCCGGCGTGCCGCGATGCACGAAGGAATAGACGCAGAGCGCGCGGTGCTCGCCGACCAGCCGCGCCGGGACGCGCTCCTCGAAGTCGAAGCCCGGCCGCCACATCAGCGAGCCGTAGCCGAACACCCAGAGGTCGCCCTTGGCTGTGGTGACGGAGGGGAGTGTGATTTCCGACATTTCGGGGACGGCTACCAGAACCCTGCGCCCAAGCGAAGCGATTTCTGCGCCTTTCGTCGCAGGCCGGCTCCGCTTACATTTGCCTGAATCTGGCGTCAAAGGGTCGCCGCATGTCCAATATGAATGTCGCAACAGGCCGCCGCTCCCGCTTGGGCCTCTTCATCGCCCCCGTTCTCGTCCTGGTCCTCGCCGTCGGCTGGACCTGCTTCTGGTTCTATGCGGCGTGGCAGGCCGAAATCGTCGCCGACGCCTGGCGGACGCAGGAAGCCAAGGCCGGCCGCATCTATGATTGTGCCAAGCGCTCGATCGCCGGCTTCCCGTTCCGCTTCGAGGTCCAGTGCTCCGGCGCCAGCGTTGCCCTGGTCTCGCAGAACGCGAGCAAGACGCCGTTCACGGCCAAGCTCGACAACATCCTGGTCGTGGCCCAGGTCTACGACCCCAAGCGCATCATCGCCGAATTCTCCGCGCCCGCCATGCTGATCGACGGCATTACGCAAAACACCTTCAGCGTGAATTGGAGCAAGGGCCGCGCCAGTGTGGCGGGTCTGCCGGCGGTGCCGGATCGCGCTTCCATCGTGTTCGACGACCCCAGCCTCAACCGGCTCGATGGCAGCGTCCAGGTGCCGCTTGCGCGCGCCAAGCAGGTCGAGCTGCATGGTCGCCTTGCCGATGGATCAGCGCCGGATCGTCCCGTGATCGAGACCGTGCTCCATGTCGCGCAGGGCAGCATCCAGGGCGTGCATCCGTTGCTCGCCGAGCCGTTCGAGGCGGACACCCGCGCCAAGATCACCGGCCTCTCCGACCTCACGCCCAAACCGTGGCCGCAGCGCTTCCGCGAGATCCAGGCCGCCGGCGGTCACATCGAGATCGTGCAGTCGCGGATCCAGCAGGGCGAGATGATCGCGGTCGCGGCCGGCACGCTCGGCCTGTCGGCCAACGGCCGGCTCGACGGCGAATTGCAGATGACCGTGACCGGCCTCGAGCGCGTGATCCCGGCGCTCGGCATCGAGAAGATGCTGGAGGAAGGCGTGCCGCAGGCAACGCTCGATCGCGTTGCGCCCGGCGTGAAGTCGCAGGACCTCAACAATCTGTTCGGCGCGCTCGACCGCGCCGTGCCCGGCCTCGGCAAGGTCATCAAGCAGAACGCCAATGCCGGCGTTGCCGCCGGCATCAATTCGATCGGCACCGAGAGCACGCTGGAAGGCAAGAAGGCGCGAAGCTTCCCGCTGAAATTCGCCGACGGCGCGGTGCTGCTCGGCCCGGTCAAGGTCGGCCAGATCCCGCCGCTGTATTGACGGCTCTGTCGTCATTCCGGGGCGATGCGAGCATCGAACCCGGAATCCATTTCACCGCTTGTGCTGTGGCCTGATGGATTCCGGGCTCGCCCTTCGGGTGCCCCGGAATGACAGGCTCACGGCTTCTTCAGCGCCGCATGCGGCCGGCCGAAATCGGGCGCAGCGGAATCCTGGCCGATCTCGACGATGCCGCGGCGGATGGCGCGGGTGCGGGTGAAGTGGTCGAACAGTGCTTCGCCGTCGCCGCGGCGGATCGCGCGGGTGAGTTTGGCGAGATCCTCGGTGAAGGTGCCGAGCATCTCCAGCACGGCCTCCTTGTTGGCGAGGAAGACGTCGCGCCACATCGTCGGATCGGACGCCGCGATGCGGGTGAAATCGCGAAAACCGCCGGCGGAGAATTTGATCACCTCGGATTCCGTCACCTGCGCCAATTCGTCGGCGGTGCCGACGATGGTGTAGGCGATCAGATGCGGCAGGTGGCTGGTGATGGCGAGCACGAGGTCGTGATGATCCGGCGTCATCACCTCGACCTTGGCGCCCATCGCCGTCCAGAACGCGCGCAGGTGCTCCGTGGCCGCTGCGTCGGTGCCGTCGGGCGGGGTCAGGATGCACCAGCGGTTGATGAAGAGCTCGGCAAAGCCGGAATCCGGCCCCGAGTGCTCGGTGCCCGCCACCGGATGCGCCGGCACGAAATGAATGCCGCTCGGCAGATGCGGCGCCATGTCCCTGACCACCGCGCCCTTGACCGAGCCGACATCGGAGACGATCGCGCCCGGCTTGAGATGGGGCGCGATCTCCTCTGCCACGGGTCCGCAGGCGCCGACGGGAATGCAGAGGATGACGAGATCGGCATCCTTCACCGCTTCGGCATTAGTCGCCACGACCTGGTCGACGATCCCGAGCTCGGCAACGCGCGCACGCGTCTTTTCCGAGCGCGCAGTGGTGACGATTTCACCGGCAAGCCCCTGGAGCTTCGCAGCGCGGGCGATCGAGCCGCCGATCAGGCCGAAGCCGATCAGCGCGACGCGCTGGAAGTGCGCCTGCGCGCTCATTTGCCCGCCATGAAGTCGCGCAAGCCCTCGACCACGAGGCGGTTGGCCTCCTCGGTGCCGATGGTCATGCGCAGCGCATGCGGCAGGCCGTAATTCTTCAAGCCGCGCAGCACGAGGCCGCGCTTGGTCAGGAAGGCGTCGGCGTCGTCGGCGGTCTTGCCCTTGTCGGTCGGGAAGTGGATCAGCACGAAATTGGCGACGCTCGGCGTCACCTTCAGCCCGAGCTTGCCGATCTCCTCGGTGAGCCGGTTGCGCCATGTCTCGGTGAACTGCTTCGACATCGCCTGATGCGCGGTGTCCTCGATCGCGGCGACCGCGGCATACATCGCCGGCGTCGACACGTTGAAGGGACCGCGGATGCGGTTGACCGCGTCGATGACGTGCTCGGGCCCGAACATCCAGCCGATGCGCAGCGCGGCCAGGCCGTGGATCTTCGAGAAGGTGTGCGTCACCACCGTGTTCTCGGTGGTGGCGACGAGCTCGATCCCCATCTCATAATCGTTGCGCGAGACGTAGTCGCAATAGGCGGCGTCCAGCACCAGCAGCACGTGCGAGGGCAGGCCGGCACGCAGCCGCTTGACCTCGTCGAACGGCAGATAGGTGCCGGTCGGGTTGTTGGGGTTGGCGAGCCAGACCAGCTTCGTCTTCGGCGTCACCGCCTTCAGGATGGCGTCGACGTCCGCAGTGAGGTTGGTCTCCTGCGCAACGACGTTCCTGGCACCGACCGCCATGGTCGCGATCGGGTAGACCAGGAAGCCGTGCGTAGTGGAGATCGCCTCGTCGCCGTGGCTGAGATAGGTGTGCGCGAGCAGATTGAGGATCTCGTCCGAGCCGGCGCCGCAGATGATGCGGTTGGGATCGAGCCCGAACGAGCGGCCGATCGCCTCGCGCAGCACGCGCGAGGTGCCTTCCGGATAGTCCTCCAGATGATCCGCCACGCGCTTGAACGCCTCGATCGCCTTGGGCGAGGGCCCGAACGGCGTCTCGTTGGCCGAGAGCTTGAACACCTTGCGGCCCGGCTCCGGCACCGGGCTCTTGCCGGGCGTGTAGGGCGCAATATCGAGAATGCCGGGATTCGGCACGGGGCGGGACATCTTGGACTCCGGATAGGCTGGGCGGCTCGCGATTTTACGATTTCGGCCCGGTCGGGGGCACCGTATAGCGCGTTGCGTGGCTGCCGACGAGGGCCACGGAGCGCACCGAGGCCCCCGCCTCGATCAGGGCAGCCCTGATCTTGTCGATGCTGGTCGCGCCGGTGACCGAGACCAAGAGCGCCGCGCCGTCGAAGGCGGTATCGGGCACCGCCACGATCTCGGCGAGCGGCGACAGCGCGCGGGCGACCTCGGCGTTCCATCCCGAGACGCGCACGCTGAAGGTCTCGACCTCCGTCACCAGGGCGCTGTCGGCGACGCGCGAGATCGCGAACACCGGCAATGCGGCGGGATGGTCGGCGCGCTCGACGAACGGCATCCGCGCGATGATCTTCGGCGCGCCGTTCGCCTCCAGCTCCAGCCACCACGGCGTGCGGCTCGATATCGCCGAGACCAGCGCCAGATCGCCCTTGGACTTCGCCACCGCCTCGACCGCGGCCTGCGCGCTGAAATGCGCGACATAAGGCACCGTGAAGCCGAAATGGAAGCGCGCGGAATCCCGCATCGCCGGCTCGCTCACCGAGACGTCGGCATGCACGGAGAACGGCGCCTGCACATAGGTGAAGGTCGAGATGATGACGCGCCAGATGCTCTCGACCGTGTCGAGCGGCAGGATGCCGCGATGACGCTGCACGAGCTCGCGCATCATGGCAGCCTCGCGCGCGGGCCGGAACGCCGAGCCGACCTCCTGGGTCTGCTTCACCTGGATCAGGCGGTCGATGATGTCGCCGCGCTGCATCAGCAGGCGATGCATGCCCTCGTCGATCGCGTCGATCTCCTTGCGCAGTTCCTGCAGCGATGGTGGCGCGGGCGGACGTTGGGACATGTCAGGTCGTCGATCGTTCCGATGGGGGATGTCCTGATTAGGCAGTCGGGACGGTGAAAGCAAAGAGAAATGACGTCCTTTTCGGTCGACGCGACAGAGACGAATTGGGCCGATCCGGGCCGCGACTTGACGAAAACCGCCCAAGACGGTAGCTTTTGCCCGTTCCGTGGTCATTTGAGCCGGCCGGCTTGCAGCCACGTTAAAAAACTCGCTAAACAGGCCGGGGACGCTTCCGATCCCGGCCGAACCTATCGTTCAGGCCGGGTTTTTCATGGCCTGATGTCAGCGGCGCGGTCGAGCAGCCCGTCGCAAACGAGGTCGATGTCCGAGATGGGTAGCGTCAAGTCGATACCGAGTCCTGCGATCAGCGCCGACGAGCGGTCGCACGAGGTCGATCATCCAAGCTCGCTGGTTGCGCATTTCGGCACCGAGCAGCCGCTGCGGCTCGATTGCGGTGTCGATCTCTCCCCGTTCCAGATCGCCTACCAGACCTATGGCGAGCTCAATGCCGATCGCTCCAATGCGGTGATGATCTGCCATGCGCTGACCGGCGACCAGCATGTCGCCAACGTGCATCCGGTCACTGGCAAGCCGGGCTGGTGGGAGACGCTGGTCGGCCCCGGCCGCCCCATCGATCCCAAGCACTACTTCATTATCTGCTCCAACGTGATCGGCGGCTGCATGGGCTCGACCGGGCCGGCCTCGATCAATCCCGCCACCGGCAAGGTCTGGGGCCTGGACTTTCCCGTCATCACCATCCCGGACATGGTGCGCGCGCAGGCCATGCTGATCGACCGGCTCGGCATCGACACGCTGTTTGCGGTCGTCGGCGGCTCGATGGGCGGCATGCAGGTGCTGCAATGGACCGCGGCCTATCCGGAGCGCGTGTACTCCGCGCTGGCGATCGCCTGCGCGACGCGGCACTCGGCGCAGAACATCGCCTTCCACGAGCTCGGCCGCCAGGCCGTGATGGCCGACCCCGACTGGCACGGTGGGGGCTATGCCGACCGCGGCATCCATCCGCACCGGGGGCTCGCGGTGGCGCGGATGGCGGCGCACATCACCTATCTCTCGGACGCGGCGCTGCATCGCAAGTTCGGCCGGCGCATGCAGGACCGCGAGCTGCCGACCTTCTCGTTCGATGCCGACTTCCAGGTCGAATCCTATCTGCGTTACCAGGGCTCGTCTTTCGTCGAGCGCTTCGACGCCAATTCCTATCTCTATCTGACGCGGGCGATGGACTATTTCGACATCGCCGCCGACCACGGCGGCGTCCTGGCCAAGGCCTTCGCCGACATCAAGACCCGCTTCTGCGTGGTCTCCTTCACCAGCGACTGGCTGTTCCCGACCTCGGAATCGCGCGCGCTGGTGCACGCGCTGAACGCTTCGAGCGCCCGGGTGTCGTTTGCCGAGATCGAGACCGATCGCGGCCACGACGCCTTCCTGCTCGACGTGCCCGAATTCTTCGACATCTCCCGCGCCTTCCTGCAATCGGCAGGCAAGGCCCGCGGGCTCAACCTCGAGGACCGCTAGCGATGTCCGTGCAGGAAGTGCTGCCGTTGAACGGCGTTGCCACAGCGCCGTCCGGCGATTATCGCGCCGATCATCGGCTGGTCGCCGAGATGGTCAAGCCGGGCTCGAAGGTGCTCGACGTCGGCTGCGGTGACGGTGATCTGCTTCAGCTGCTGGAGACCCGCGGCATCGACGGCCGCGGCATCGAATTGTCGCGCGAGGGCGTCAACCGCTGCGTCGCCAAGGGGCTCGCGGTGGTGCAGGGCGATGCCGACACCGATCTCGTCAATTATCCCGACGATGCCTTCGACTACGTGATCCTGTCGCAGACGCTGCAGGCGACGCGGCAGCCGAAGGTCGTGCTGGAGAATCTGCTGCGCATCGGCCGCCGCGCCATCGTCTCCTTCCCGAATTTCGGGTTCTGGAAGATGCGACTCCAGCTCCTGATCGGCGGCCACATGCCGCGCACGGAGAATCTGCCGGCGACCTGGTACGACACCGCCAACATCCATTTCTGCACCATCAAGGATTTCGTGCAGCTCTGCGACGAGATCAACGTCAAGATGGAGCGCTCGGTCGCGCTCGATCTCTACGGCCGCCCGGTGCCGCTGAACCTGCCCTGGTGGGTGTGGAACATGTTCGGCGAGCAGGCGGTGTTCCTGCTGAGCCGCGGCGGGAGGAAGTAGTTTCTCTCCGTCATTGCGAGGAGCTCTTGTGACGAAGCAATCCAGAATGCCGCCACGGAGGGATTCTGGATTGCTTCGCTACGCTCGCAATGACGGAGTACTTGGCGGCGCTTCTACCTCAATGGGCAGCCAGTGACCGCGGGTCCCGCACCGGCCAACGTCCTGCTTCCACCAGCGTCACGAACCGCTCCACGCTCTCATTGAACAGCGCGGGCTCCTCCAGGTTCAGCACGTGGCCGGACTTCGGAAACATCGCGAGCCCCGCCGCGGGCAGGTGCTTCTTCAGGAACAGGCTGGCGCCCACGCACGGCTCGTCCTCGTCGCCGCAGATGATCAGCGCGGGTGTTGCCACGCCTCTGATCGCGTCTGTCATCGTGTAAATCGAGGGACGGCCGCCCTGGAATCCGCGCATGGTGCGCGCCGATCCCTTGGCATCGTGCCGCGCCAGTGCGGCGTAGAAATCGGCATGCCCGCGTGGATCCTTCACCAGGAACGGAATCCGGCTCGGCGCCTCGCGCGTGACTTTTGCGACCTCGGCGGAGCCCAGCGTCTCGAACTGCTCGGCATTGGCGCGGCACTGCTTGCGCCAATCGTCGAGGTTCTCGAGCTCCGAGCCGGAGCCGACGCCGGCGAGCGTCATCGACAGTGCGCGCTGCGGCGCGTTCAATCCGATCTGCAGCGAGGAATAGGCGCCCATCGAAAGACCGACGAGATGCGCGCGCTCGATGCCGAGATGATCGAGCACCGCAAGCGCATCGGTGTAGAAATGCGTGTAGGTGTAGACCTCGCCGTCAGGCACGTCCGACGGCGTGTAGCCGCGCGCCGAATAGGTGATGCAGCGATGGCCGCGCGAGAAGTAGCGCATCTGCGGCTCCCAATTGGTGTAGTCGGCCGCGAACTCGTGCAGAAAAAGTATCGGCGTTCCCTGGCCCGTCTCCTCGAAATAGATGCGGACGCCGTCCCTGGTCGTGGCATGGGGCATTAACCGTTTCCCTCTGTTTCAAGCCGTGTTCGAGGATCGCAGTTAATTCTGTTGTCGGCAATGCGGCAGCAGCGCCGAGCACGAACACAAAATCATTGCAGCCATTCGCGAGCGTTGCGTCTTTTTCTCGCCACATCGAGCGGCTTAACGGCCAAACGGATGTCGGCCATTGCACGGGCCGGCGGGAAGTGGGGTGTCAAGAAGGATGAAGAATGTTCGAGTTGTTTGCGTCTCGCCTGTCGCGTTGTGTTGTCGCGCTGGCGCTGTTCTTCGCGGCGTTCGCCGTGTTCGTTTCTCCGGCCTCGGCACGGCCGTATCATCGTCATAGCGCAGAGCGGCACGGTTACGTGCATCACGCCAGACATCATCACCACCGTCACTATCGCCATCATGCCCGCAGTTCGCGCTTCGAGCGCAGCGCGGCGCAATTGCGGGCGAGCGGCTTCGCCGACACCCAGGCGAGCTATGATCCGAATGCCAATGCCAGCGGTGCCGGCATGAACGGAGGCTTCAGCGGAGGATCGGGCCTCGTGTCCGAGGCGCGCCGCCATATCGGCGGCAATCCGACCGGGCGCGGCCGCCTGTGGTGCGCGCGCTTCATGAACATGGTGCTGGAGCATACCGGCCATCGTGGCACCGGCTCCGACATGGCGAGCTCGTTCGCGCGCTACGGCACGCGCATCTCCGGTCCGCAGGTCGGCGCCATCGCCGTGATGTCGCGCGGCCGCCGCGGCGGTCATGTCGGCATCATCACCGGCATCGACGCGCAGGGCAATCCGATCATGATCTCCGGCAACAACGGCAACCGCGTCCGCGAAGCCCCGGTCTCGCGCGGCAAGATCTATGCCTATGTGATGCCGAACTGAGGAGTGCCGGTGCCGTAGGGTGGTTTGCCCACTCTACGATTTCTGAACGTTCGGCGACGCAGCTTCTTTAGGTCGTCATTGCGAGCCAACGGGTCCGCGCAGCGCGCGGCCCGATGACAGGCTCCGCGAAGCAATCCAGAATCCCTCCGCGGACATACTCTGGATTGCTTCGTCGCTTCGCTCTTCGCAATGACGGAGTGCGTGGAGACGGCATTGATTCACACCAGCTTCGGCTGTTCCACCGCCACCACATCGCCGACGCCGACGTCACCGCCTTCGATCACCTCGGCATAGATGCCGCAGTCCATGTGGCCGAGATGGCGCGAGAGCGTGGGCGGAATTTCGAGATCGCGCTTGGCGGTCTCGGGGTCGACATTGGTGGCCGGGCAGCGGACGATGCGCTTGATCACCTTCAGTCGGGCCTGCCCGATCGCGAGCGTCTGGCCGACGAGGTCGAGCTCCGACCAGGCCGGCCAGCCTTTCACGTAGAGATTGGCGCGGAAGCGCAGCGGATGCACGGCGACGCCGCCGAGCATGGTCTCGATGGCGCGGACGCTGTTCAGATTGATGATGGAGACGACCTTGCGGGCGACGTCGGAGAAGCTGTGGTCGCGGCCGGAGAGAATTTTGGGCGGGCCCTTCAACTCGGGCTGAAAGTTCTCCGTGAAATAGGCCTCGATGGCGGCGCGCCCGGCGGCGGTCTCGAGATCGCCGCTGGCGACGATCTGGCCGTCCTTGCGGATGGTCAGCACGTTGGTTTCGTCGTCGAACCGGCTGTCGAGCGCGGCCAGCCGCTCATTGCGCGCCAGCATCAGAAACTGGATTTTCGGCTTCCATTCGGGCGCCTCGGGGTTGAACCCGCTCGGGCCGTTCTCGATGGCGTAGCGGCGGTCGGCCGGCAGGGTCTGGCCGACCCGCAAAGAGACGCGCGACAGGCGTTCCGGCGTCAGGCCCTTGATCGGGTAACGGTAGAGGCCGGTGATCTCGGCGGTGTGGCTGGCTGTCATGCCGCTACTTAAGGGATTCGGCCTGCCACCGCCAAGCCCGCTCCCGCGCGCACGAAATTGTGAAGTTGCCTCTTTCGCATCCGCAACCTGCTTCCCACATCTGGCCCAGGCCGGCGGCAACGCCGGCAAAAGACGACCGTTACCGGTTGAGAAACGTCAATGCGGTAATTGGAAACCCAATGAAGATGCCGTTTGGGGTGCCTTAGAGGGCCCCGAGGGCAGGCCGAGGGACAGAAAAGATGAATATCGAGAAGTATACCGAACGCTCCAGGGGCTTCATCCAGTCCGCGCAGTCACTCGCGATGCGCGAGGGGCACCAGCAGTTCTCAACCCTGCATGTGCTGAAGGTCCTCTTGGACGACAATGAGGGGCTCGCCGCCGGTCTGATCGACCGCGCCGGCGGCAATTCCCGCGCAATCCTGAAGGCGACCGAGGACGCCCTCAACAAGGTGCCGAAGGTCTCCGGCGGCGGCGCCGGGCAGATCTATCTCGCGCCCGAGCTGGCCCGCACTTTCGATGCGGCCGAAAAGGCCGGCGAGAAGGCCGGCGACAGCTTCGTCACGGTCGAGCGGCTTTTGCTCGGGCTCACGCTGGAGAAGACCAGCGAGGCCGGCACCATTCTCGCCAAGGGCGGCGTCACCCCGCAAAACCTCAACGCGGCGATCGAGGCGCTGCGCAAGGGCCGCACGGCCGACTCTGCGACCGCCGAGAACGCCTATGACGCGCTGAAGAAATATGCCCGCGACCTGACCCAGGCCGCGCGTGACGGCAAGCTCGATCCGGTCATCGGCCGCGACGAGGAGATCCGCCGCACCATCCAGGTGCTGTCGCGAAGGACCAAGAACAATCCCGTCCTGATCGGCGAGCCCGGCGTCGGCAAGACCGCCATCGCCGAAGGCCTCGCGCTGCGCATCGTCAACGGCGACGTGCCGGAGAGCCTCAAGGACAAGAAGCTGCTCTCGCTCGACCTCGGCGCATTGATCGCCGGCGCGAAATACCGCGGCGAGTTCGAGGAGCGGCTGAAGGCCGTGCTGCAGGAAGTCACCGGGAGCGAGGGCACCTTCATCCTGTTCATCGACGAGATGCACACGCTGATCGGCGCCGGCAAGGGCGACGGCGCGATGGACGCCTCCAACCTGCTCAAGCCGGCGCTCGCCCGCGGCGAGCTGCACTGCATCGGCGCGACCACGCTCGACGAGTACCAGAAGCACGTCGAGAAGGATGCCGCGCTGGCTCGGCGTTTCCAGCCGATCTTCGTCAGCGAGCCCTCGGTTGAGGACACCATCTCGATCCTGCGCGGCTTGAAGGACAAGTATGAGCAGCATCACGGCGTGCGGATCACCGATTCCGCGCTTGTTGCGGCGACGACGCTGTCCAACCGCTACATCACCGACCGCTTCCTGCCCGACAAGGCGATCGACCTCATGGACGAGGCCGCGGCACGGCTGAAGATGCAGGTCGATTCCAAGCCGGAAGAGCTGGATTCGCTCGACCGCGAGATCATCCGGCTCAAGATCGAGCAGGAGGCGCTGAAGAAGGAAAGCGATGTCGGCTCCAAGTCGCGGCTCCAGACCCTGGAGAAGGACCTCGCCGAGCTCGAGGAGAAGTCGGCGGCGCTGACGGCGCGCTGGAGCGCGGAGAAGAGCAAGCTCTCCGATGCCCAGAAGCTGAAGGCCGAGCTCGACGGTTTACGTGTCGAACTCGCCAACGCGCAGCGGCGCGGCGAATTCCAGAAGGCCGGCGAGCTGGCCTATGGACGGATCCCGCAGCTCGAGAAGCAGCTCGCGGACATCGAGGCCAAGGAGAACGCCGGCGAGATGATGGAGGAGGCTGTCACCGCCAACCACATCGCGCAGGTGGTCTCGCGCTGGACCGGCGTGCCCGTCGACAAGATGCTGGAAGGCGAGAAGGAGAAGCTCCTGAAGATGGAGGAGCAGCTCGGCAAGCGCGTCGTCGGCCAGGCCGAGGCGGTGCGTGCGGTCGCAACCGCCGTGCGCCGCTCGCGTGCCGGCTTGCAGGACCCGAACCGCCCCACCGGCTCGTTCATGTTCTTGGGTCCCACCGGCGTCGGCAAGACCGAGCTGACCAAGGCTCTGGCGGAGTACCTGTTCAACGACGAGACCGCGATGGTCCGCCTCGATATGTCCGAATACATGGAGAAGCACTCGGTCTCGCGGCTGATCGGCGCGCCCCCCGGCTATGTCGGCTATGACGAGGGCGGCGCGCTCACCGAAGCGGTGCGGCGCCGGCCCTACCAGGTCGTGCTGTTCGACGAGATCGAGAAGGCGCATCCTGACGTCTTCAACGTGCTGTTGCAGGTGCTCGACGACGGCCGCCTGACCGACGGCCAGGGCCGCACCGTCGACTTCCGCAACACGCTGATCATCATGACCTCCAACCTCGGTTCGGAATATCTGGTGAACCAGCCGGAGGGCGAGGACACCGCGGCGGTGCGCGAGCAGGTGATGGGAATGGTGCGGGCGCACTTCCGCCCCGAATTCCTCAACCGTGTCGACGAGATCATCCTGTTCCACCGGCTGCAGAAGAGCGAGATGGGCCGGATCGTCGAGATCCAGTTCGCGCGCCTGCAGAAGCTCCTGACCGATCGCAAGATCGTGCTGAGCCTCGATGCCTCCGGCCGCGACTGGCTCGCCGCCAAGGGCTGGGATCCCGCCTACGGCGCAAGGCCCTTGAAGCGGGTGATCCAGCGCTACCTCCAGGACCCGCTCGCCGAGATGATCCTCGCCGGCGACGTCAGGGACGGCGACAGCGTCGCGATCTCGTCGGAAGGCAACGTCCTGACCTTCAACGGCAAGGCGCCGCAGACCGCGGAGATCGCGCAGTTCGAGGCACCAGTGCCGAAACGGAAGCTGAACTGATGAAATGCACGCCCTCCGCGCCAAGCTCGCGGAGGGCGTTTTTCAATCCGCTAAGAACGCGTCCACCACTGCCTGATCGCGGTCGTAGACCCAGCATTCGCTCAGCAGGCCTTCACGCACGGCATAGACCAGCAACCGTTCCAATTCAGCCGTGCGACCGTCCCGGCTGAATGATTCCCGTGCGAGAATGGCGCCGCGCCGCGGCCCGGCCATCACGTCGTCGATGCCGAGAAGTTTTCGGTTGGAGCGGCGTGCGACCTCGGCCAGAGTGGCAAGCGCGGCCGCCTTGCCGTGGTGAGTGCCGGCGAGGGGGTTATGGCCGGCATAATGCAGCACGAATTCATCGTGGTAGCAGGCGGCGATCGCGGCGCGATCACCGGCCTGCCAGGCGGCCGCGTAGCGCGTGACGGCGGCGCGGATCGCGGCGATTGGTGCGGCGTCATCTACCAGAACTCTGTCCATCGATATGATCTCCCCGGTCATCGGCAGCGCTGTGCCGGTGCGCTATGATGAGGCATGATCTCGCCACCCGGCTTTCAGGAACTGGCTATCAGCACGCCGCCCAGCGGCGGACCGAAGAGGGCGCGGATGCTCGATTGGGACGCGCGGGTGCTCTATCTCGGTCCAGCCTTCGGGCTGACGCCCCACCGCAATGCCACCGGCGTGCTGGCCGTCGCGCTCGACGGGGCGATAGGCGTAGCTAACGATCCGAGGGCGCGCTCACCGTCTTATCGCCAGACCCGCAGCGTGCTGATCATGCCCAACAGTCTGCACCATCTCCGCATCGATGCCGGACGGTCGGCCTTTCTGTATGTCGATCCCCTCGGGCGCGATATCGAGGCGCTTCGCTCACGAATGAAGGAGGTGGGATCGAACGCCGCGTTCGACCTGATCGACGAGAGGTCGGTCGTCGCGCTGTTCTGCGACATCGCGGAGCGACGCCTTGCATCAGAGCAGGCGCAGCAAGCAGCCCGCGATATGCTTGGGATCGGATCAAATCCGCAGCCGGATGCAAGAATTGCCGCCGCCATCGAGCGGATGCGCGAGCAGCCCGGCGGTTCGCACACGCTTGCTGAACTCGGCCGCAAGGCCGGGCTTTCGTCCTCGCGCTTCCTGCATCTCTTCAAGGACGTCACGGGTGTGCCGCTCCGCCGCTACCGGATCTGGTCCCGGATCGGCGCTGCCGCACGGGCGGTCGCACAAGGCCAATCGTTGACCGAGGCCGCGCATGACGCGGGCTTTTCCAGCTCCGCGCATTTCAGCACGGCCTTCCGCGACATGTTCGGCATGATGCCGTCGGAATTGTTCGCACGGGTGCGTGCGGGTTAATATCTGTTGAATTGATCGGCAAGGCCGCCTGAACGACTTACCGCCCCGGAGAGGTTCATCTCTCCGGGCGAATTGTGTTCGGTGAAGATGCGCGCAGTCCTAGCCGGCTGCGGGCGCTGAGCCCGCTTTCGCCGGCCCAGCCTCCTCGTCGTCCTCTTCCAACTCCGACAAAATATCCACCAGCTCGCGCACCCGGCCCTGGGCCAGCGGGCGCAGGTCGTTGATCATCGGCTCGTCATTGGCGAGCCAAGCCTGGGCTTCCGCGAGTTCCTCGGCGGTGGCGCCGGTTCCGATGATCTGGGCAATGGTGACGTCGTCGGCGCGGTCCACGGCCTTGACGACATCGTCGCGTGAGAGGCGCGTCATGGGCGATCCTCGTGCTGGCTTCGGTCAGCGTCTAACCGGGGAACCCGCGCGGGGGTTCCCGGGCCGGTCCCGCGCACGCCACTGCTATTTCTTCACCACCTTGTAGATCGCATTCTCGACATCCGAGCTGACGTAGATCACGCCCGTCGCGCCGACGGCGACGCCGGTGGGGATATGCGTCGGCAAGCCGCCGGGCGCGCCGGTCAGGCCGATCGGGAGATTGGCTGCGATCTCGGTGACCTTGCCGGTTTCCGGCACGATCTCGATCAGCCGCTTGGCGCCGACTTCGGCGACGATCAGCTTGCCGTCGCTTGTGCGCGCGATGCCTTCCGGCATCTTCAGCTCCTTCGCGATCACGGTCTTTTCGCCGGTGCTGTCGATTTTGGAGATGATGCCGGCAAAAGCCTCGGTGACGTAAACCTCGTCGCCGGCCCCGCGGACGAGACCCATCGGACCCTCGAGCGCGCCGATCAGCGTGGTGCGATCCTTACCGTGCTCGCCGCTCACCTTGACCAGCGACTTGGTGCCGAGCTCGGCTACCAGGATGCTGCCGTCCGCGAGTACGACCGCGTCATGCGGCGCCTTGAAGTCGTGCAGCATGTCGCGCGTCGCGCCGGTCTTGCCGTCGATCACCTGCACGGTGCCGGTGAACCAGCTCGACAGGACCACGTCGTTGCCCTTCGCCGTCGCGCTCATCGGATATTCGAGCGTCGTGCCAGCGGCGTGCATGCGCGCCTTTTCGGTGACCTCGCCGGTCACGCCGTCCACCGTGCGATAGGCGAACAGGTCGGCGACGTGGATCGTGTCCTTGCCGTTATCCGAGGTGACGCCGATGCCGCCGGGCAAAGCGAGCTTGCCGATGATGATCTGCTTGGCATGACCGGTCGCGGGATCGACCTCCTGGATGCCGTTGTCGGCCATGTTGGAGACGTAAATGCGGTCCTTGTCGTCGATGGCGAGATTGTCCAGCGACGGCTTCAGCTGCGCGACCATGGTCTTGGCGCCCGATTTGGGATCGACCCGGACGAGCTGGCCGAGCGCGGTGTCGATCACGACGAGATTGCCCTTGGAATCGAAGTTCACGGCGGCCGGGATCTTGAAGCCGTCGGTGACGACACTCAGCTCGGCCTTGTCGACATCGACCCTTGCGACCTGACCCTTGAACCAGAGCGGACCATAGAGCTTGTCGTCGGGACCGAACTCGAAGCCGTTGAGGCCGCCCATCTTCTCCATGATCTGGCGAGGCGGTTTGACGCCCTCGACGTCGATCTCATAGAGCGCATCGCCGAGGAAGACCGTCGTGGCGTAGAGCCTGCCGTCCTTGCGGAAGGCGAGCGAGTTGATGCCGGGAAGCCCGGAAGCGAGCTTCTTGATCGGACCGTCGCCCTTGCGCGCATAGAGATCGCCGGCGAGGAAGCCGGTCCAGGCCATGGTGCCGTTGGGTGCGAACGCGATGTCGTCGGCCATCCCGACCGGCGCCGGGATTGCAACCTTGGCGCTGCCGCCGGCAATGTCGACCTCGTAGAGCGCAGCGCCCGCGACGCTGCCGGCAAACAAATGGCCGGCCTTGTCGACACCGAGCCCGTGCACGCCGTGGAATGCCGAGCCCGGCACGAGTCTCGTGACCTCCCAGCCGTCGGCCGATGCGCTCGTTGTGGAGAACAGCGCAGCAATCAGGGCTGCGCAGGCGAGCCTGCTCGTCATGGCGTGACCTCCCATTTTTTTGGAAAGTATTCGCCCGTCCTGCGGCTTTGGCAAACGAAACTTGACGTTGTAACGCGCCTCGCTGCGTAGCGTGCTCGTTTGAAATTCTGTTTGAAAACGCCGGCTGATATCGGTGCGTTGCCGGCTTATCGGTTGGTGACCTGCAGCGGCCCGCCGGTGGCATCCGACATCCGGGCGATGGCGCCGCCGCGGCCGCTCATCATGCCGTCGAGCCGGTCGCGCTCCTTCTCGAAGCTTGCCAGCATCGGGCCCTCCAGCGAACGGCCGCGCGGCAGTTTCACGCGCATCGGATCGACGAAGCGGCCGTTGACCAGGATCTCGTAATGGACGTGCGGGCCGGTCGACAGGCCGGAGGAGCCGACGAAGCCGATCACCTGACCCTGCCGCACCTTCTTGCCGGGCTCCATGCCCTTGGCGAAGGCCGACATGTGGCCGTAGGCAGTCTCGTAGCCGTTGGCGTGCTTGATGCGGATGTATTTGCCGTAACCGCCCTCGGGGCCGGCTTTCTCGATCATGCCGTTGCCGGAGGCGAAGATCGGCGTGCCGTAGCTGGTGGACCAGTCGACGCCGGTATGCATCTTCACGTAGCCGAGGATCGGGTGGCGGCGGCCGCCGAAGCCGGAGCGCATGATGGCGTTGTTGACGGGCTTTCTGACCAGGAACTTCTTCGCGCTCTTGCCGGTCTCGTCGTAATAATCGACCAGGCCGTCGTCGGGGCTCTGGTAGCGGTAGTATTTCTTGGTCTCGCCGCCGACGGTGAGGGAGGCGAACAGCACCTCGTTCTTCTCGCTCGACGTCACGCCCTCGTCCTCGCCGGCGTAGAACACGTCGAAGGAATCTCCGGGCTGCACCTTGCGCTGGAAATCGACGTCGTAGGAGTAGATCTTGATCATGTCCTCGATGACGGGCATCGGGACCTTGTTGCGCATCGCGGTCTCGTAGATGCTCTGGTAGAGCCGCACGCCGGAGCCGTCATCGTCATCCTCGTCGTCGCTGCTGGCGTTGGCCGCAGTATCGGCGACGGTGTTCATGCTGGAGACGTCGACGGCGACGTATTTGCCGAGATCGGACAGCGCCGCGATCGCTTCCACCATCGTGTCGTTTGCAACCACGACGCGATAGGGCTGCAGGCGGGCGCCGGGGCTTGCGGGCGCCATCAGGATGCGGAGCTTCTCGCCTTCCTTCAGGCCGCCGTCGCGGCCGCGCGGTCCGAGCGTCGCGGTGATCGCCTTGATCTCGTCGGCATTGGCGCCGAGATCGCGCAGCACGCCGGCGACGCTGTCGCCCTTCTTGACCATGTGGACGCGTTCGCCGTTGGGATTGCCGCCGGTGATCTGCTCCTTGGTCTTGGGCAGCAGCGTGACGTTTTCCGGCACCACGCGCGTCTCGAAGCCGGCATAGGGATCGGACGGCGAGGCCTCGGCGGCGTAGGCGGTTCTGATGTCGGAAGGACCGGTCGCGCCGGAGATGTCGGCAGCCGTGTTGGCGAGCGAGGCGTAGCGCACCCCGCCATTGCCGCGCCAATTGGCGGCATCGCGCACCCGCATCAGGATGTCGTCGAGTGCCACCACCGCGGAAATCTTGGCCTTCGGCAGCACCGGCGACAGGTCCTTGGTGACGAAGGACACTTCCGCGTCGGGCTCGACGGCTTCGGGATTGTTGGGATCGTCGGACGCTGTCTTCGGGTCGGAGCCGACATCGGTGAGCAGGCGCTGGGCGTTGAACGGCGGGATCTTCGCCGACAGATCGCTCGTCGTCATCGACAGATTGCCGGCGATCCGCACGAACGGACGCACCCGCATCACGTCACGGTTGCCGACGCGGGCAACCGTCGAGACGCGCATCACGTTGCGCGAGGCGGTGGATTCGCTCGGCGGCGGCAGGCGGTCGCTTTTGTGCAGCGTGGCGGCGCGATCGGCGGCGCCGAATGCTCCGCGCAGCGCGCCTTCGACCCGCTCCGGCACCTTGGCGAAGGTCATCTCGCCGTCGAGCGAAGCGAAAACGGCGCCGCCGATCAGGGCTGCGCCGCAGAGTCCGGTCAAAATTGTCCCGCTGAACCATTGCACCGAGACGCGGCGGCGGTCGATCACCGCGGCTTCAGAACCATCGACGGACAGCGGCGGCTCGTGGCCGAGATCGATGATCCCGGTCTCACGCCCGAAAGTGCCGCGTGACGTCCTGTGGTTCAACCCAAGTCCCCCAACTCAACGACCCAAGATGCCCGGTTTCGAACCTGTCCCAGGCTGCCCTCTTGAACGGGGATCGCCGGAGCAGGCAAGCCGCACAACTGTCCGCGCCCAGAAAGCCCCTTGATGGGGCCGGCCGAAATTACGAACAGCTGTACGGGTAAAGCGCTCTCGATGTCTTTCGAATGCCGAAGGAAGGTCGCGTCATTTGCAACATCGCCTTCCTCTGACCCCATGAAAATCGCCGGCAGCCCCCACAGGCGTCCCCGCGATTCAAGCTTGTCTCTTATCAGAACGCCGCGGGATTGTGGCTCAAGTACGGCGCCAAATATGGAAAAAGTTTCCCAAATGCCGGGCCGTAAAGGCCCCCGTCAGATCACGGGCTGAGCTCGGGCG
>NZ_JARFML010000018.1 GCF_029167105.1 Bradyrhizobium yuanmingense
TGCTCACGGTGTCCTACAGCGGCCGCACGATCCAGTGCCGCGTCAATGATCGCGGCCCGTTCATCCGCGGCCGCATCGTCGATCTCTCGGTGCCGGCCGCCCGCGAGCTCGGCATGATGCGCGCCGGCGTGGTGCGGGTCTTGGTGGATTAGGCCTCGAGGCGCGCTATAGTGCCGCCCAATGCAAAGGGGGCGCTATGGCAGGGATCAGGGTGGGACTCGTCGGCTGCGGCTTCGTGTCGGAGCTGCACATGTATGCGTTCCGGCGCGTCTATGGCGTCGACGTCGAGGTCGCGGCGGTTGCTGCCCGCGGTGACAGGGTTGTCGCGTTTGCCCGGCATCACAATATCCCGCGAGTTTACCGGAGCTTCGCCGACCTGATCACCGACCGCGATCTCGACGTCGTCGACATCTGCACCCCGCCCAATCTTCACGCCGAGATGATCATTGCCGCCATGCAGGCCGGCAAGCATGTCATCTGCGAAAAGCCGTTCGCCGGCTATTTCGGCCGCGAAGGCGATCAGCAGCCGATCGGCAAGCACGTGCCGAAGGCGCTGATGTATGAGCGCGTGATCGAAGAGATGGACAGGACGCGCGCCGCAATCGAGCGCACGGACAAGCTCTTCATGTATGCCGAGGACTGGATCTACGCGCCGGCGGTGACCAAGACCGCCGAGATCATCAAGGCGACCAAGGACAAGATCCTGTTCATGAAGGGCGAGGAGAGCCATTCCGGCTCGCACGCCGCGCATGCCGCGCAATGGGCGATGACCGGCGGCGGCTCGCTGATCCGCATGGGCTGCCATCCGCTCTCGGCCGTGCTGTATCTGAAGCAGGTCGAAGCCAGGGCGCGCGGCGAGCGCATCCGCGTCGCCAGCGTCACTGGCGATGTCGGCAACGTCACCGCCGGGCTCAAGCCGGAGGAGCGCAGCTACATCAAGGCCAATCCCCTCGATGTCGAGGACTGGGGCACGCTCACCGCCACTTTCTCGGACGGCACCAAGGCGACCGTGTTCTCCGGCGACATGATCATGGGCGGCGTGCGCAATCTGATCGAGACCTATACGAGCGGCGGCTCCCTGTTCGCCAACATCACGCCGAACGATCATCTGATGAGCTATCAGACCAGCGAGGAGAAGCTCGCGGGCGTCTACATCACCGAGAAGGTCGACCGCAAAACCGGCTGGCAATATGTCTGCCTCGAGGAGGAATGGACTCGCGGCTATTTGCAGGAGATCCAGGACTTCATGGAATGCGTCGCGACGGGCCGCCAGCCGCTGTCGGACCTCGCGCTGGCCTATGAGACGATCAAGGTGAACTACGCGGGATATTGGGCGGCGGAGGAGGGGAGAAGGGTGGTGTTGTAGGCGTGGATGAAGTCACCGAATTGACCTCAGGCACGCTGCTAATCCTTCGCCCCTTGTGGGAGAAGGTGGCGCGAAGCGCCGGGTGAGGGGTCTCTCTCCGCGGGCTCAAATGTGAAAGAACGTTCGCGGAGAGAGACCCCTCACCCGTCTCGCCGCTTTCGCGGCGAGCCACCCTCTCCCACAGGGGGAGAGGGTGCACCGCTCGTGGAGCGTGACTTCGCTACGCCCCGTAGGTCGAGCCCTTCGGCAGCGGGAAGACTGGGTCCTGCGTGCGGATGTTGGTCGGCCACACCACGGAGATGTGCGCGCCGGCGTTCTGCATCACGACCGGTGTCGAACGTTCGTTCTGGCCGGAGAGCGGCGTGCCCGGCGGGAAGAATTTCACGCCATAGCCCTGGATCGTGCCGCCCGCGGGGATGTCGACGTCGAGCGCCGCTTTCCGGATCGCCTCGGGCTCGAAGCTGCCGTACTTCTCCTTGGCGACCGGCAGCACGTTGTTGAGCAGCACCCAGGTCTGGTTGAAGCCCATCGAGCAATGCGGCGGCACGTCGGTGGCGCCGGTCTTGGCCTGGTAGCGACTGACCATGGTCTTGATCAGATCGCCCATGCCGGGCGCGAGCTTGGCGGGATCGAGCAGCTGCGCCGGCACCGGGTCGATGTTGCAGAAATTGTCGATGTCGGCGCCGAAAGTGGCGCGCAGCTTGTCGAGCTGGCTGTAGCCGGCGCCGGCGCCGAACAGCATCTTGAAGCGCAACCCGCTCTCGCGCGCCTGGCGCAGGAACAAGGTGATGTCAGGGTTGTAGCCCGCATGCGAGATCACGTCGGCCTTGGCGCGCTTGATCTTGGTCACCAGCACCGACAGGTCGGGCGCCGAGGCCGAATAGCCCTCGCGCAGCACGACCGGGATGCCGGCCTCCTTGGCATAAGTTTCATCTGCAGACGCAACGCCGACGCCATAGGGGCCGTCCTCGTGGATCAACGCGACCTTGACCTCCTTCGGGTCCATGCCGAGCTTGGCTTTGGCATGCTCGGTGAGGAAGCTCGCAAAGGCCTGGCCGTATTGATCCGAATGGATCTGCGCGCGAAACACGTATTGCAGGTTCTTGTCCTTGAACACGGCGGTCGAGACCGCGGTCGTGATCCATAGGATCTTCTTCTGCTGCTCGACCTTGGCCGCGAGCGGCACCGCATGCGAGCTCGCATAGACGCCGTTGAGGATGTCGATCTTCTCCTGGTTGATCAGGCGTTCGGCCTCGTTGATCGCAACGTCGGGCTTGCTCTGCGAATCCGCGGCGATCGGAGCGACCTTGTATTTGCCGCCGACACCGCCTTTCTCGTTGACGAGATCGATGGCGATCTGAGCGCCGATCGACGAGGCGACGGAACCGCCGGCGGCGAACGGGCCGGTGAGGTCGTAGATCAGGCCAATGCGTATGTTCTCGGCTTGTGCCTGGGCGCGTGTCCAATCGAGGCTGAGTGCGGCGGCGGCAGCCGCCGAGGTCTTCAGCAGCTGCCTGCGTGAAGTCGGCATCCTATCCTCCCTCAAAACCGTCGTTCGATCTTGTTGTTGTTCGCGAAGTATGGGGAGCGGGACGGCGGAAAGTCAACAGCGCGAAAGTCGAGGTCCGTCCTCCGCGGGCCGGGAGTGCAATTGCGAAAGGGACCCCCCGCACACCCGCGATCACTGCTCCAAGCGCCGCGCCAGATAGCGCGCGGTCTTTCCAACGGCCTTGGCCAGCTGATGCGGCGTCCCCGATGCGACGATATTGCCGCCTTCGTCACCGGCGCCGGGCCCGAGATCGATGATCCAGTCGCTGTGCGCCACGACGTCCATGTCATGCTCGACCACGATCACGCTGTTGCCACCGTCCACGATCCGTTCGAGCTGCGCGATCAGGCGCTCGACGTCGCGCGGGTGAAGGCCGGTGGTCGGCTCGTCCAGGACATAGAGCGTGTGGCCGCGTTGCGGACGCATCAGCTCGGTCGCGAGCTTGATGCGCTGGGCTTCCCCGCCCGACAGTTCGGTCGCGGACTGGCCGAGACGGATATAGCCGAGCCCGACCTCGCGGACGACCGACAGCGACCGGTTCAGCGTGGAATCGCCCGCGAAGAACGCGAAGGCCTCGTCGACGCGCATCGCCAGCACGTCCGCAATGGATTTGCCGTTGATCTTCACCTCCAGCGTCTTGTCGTTGTAGCGCGCGCCCTTGCAGGTCGGGCAGGGCGCGTAGACGCTGGGCAGGAACAAGAGCTCGACGCAGACGAAGCCCTCGCCCTCGCAGGTCGCACAGCGGCCCTTGGCGACGTTGAAGGAGAACCGGCCGGCGTCGTAGCGGCGCGACTTTGCCTGCGGCGTCGCCGCGAACAGTTTTCGCACGTGATCGAACAGGCCGGTATAGGTCGCAAGGTTGGAGCGCGGCGTGCGGCCGATCGGCTTCTGGTCGACGACGACGAGGCGGCTGACCTGGTCGAGACCGGCAACGATCTTGCCGCCGAGAGTCTCGACCGCCGGAGCCAGGCTGTCGTCCTCAGTGTCAGTGGCAAGCGTATGGCCGAGATGCGCGGCCAAGGTGTCGACGAGGAATTGGCTGATCAGGCTCGACTTGCCGGAGCCCGACACGCCGGTGATGCTGGCGATGACGCCCAGCGGAATATCGACGTCGAGGCCGCTAAGGTTGTTGCGGGTCACGCCCCTGAGCTTCAGATGCCCCCTAGGCTCGCGGCGGACCGTCGGCAGCTTCTTTCGTGGATGGGCGAGATAGCGGGCGGTGCGCGATTGCTCGATGTCACCGAGCCCCGCCGGCGGCCCGCTATAGAGGATGAGCCCGCCGCCGTCGCCGGCGTCGGGGCCGACGTCCACCAGCCAGTCCGCATGCTTGATCACCTCGATCTCGTGCTCGACGACGAAGATCGAGTTGCCCGCGCGCTTCAGTCGGTCCAGCGCCCGCAGCAGCGCCTCGGTATCGGCGGGGTGTAGTCCTGCGGACGGCTCGTCGAGCACGTAGACGACGCCGAACAAATTGGAGCGGACCTGCGTCGCCAGGCGCAACCGTTGCAACTCCCCCGGCGACAGCGTCGGCGTGCTGCGCTCGCAGGCGAGATAGCCGAGGCCAAGGTCGAGCAGGACGGCGAGACGCGCCGACAGATCCTCGCAGATGCGCCTGGCGACAACGGTCTTCTCGGATTTGTCCGTTGATGCTCTTGCGAAGGGCTTGATCAGTTCGTGCAACTGCTTGAGCGGCAGGTGCGACATCTCGGCGATGTTGAGCCCAGCGAACTTCACCTTGAGCGCCTCCGGCTTCAACCTTGCGCCGTGGCAGGTTGGGCAGTCCCGCGTGACCATGAATTGCGCGACGCGGCGCTTCATCATCGCGCTCTCAGACTTGGCATAGGTCTGCATCACGTAGCGCTTGGCGCCGGTGAACGTGCCCTGGTAGCTCGGCTCCTCCTTGCGGCGCAGCGCCCGCTTGACCTCGGCTGCGTCGTAGCCGGCATAAACAGGCACGGTCGGCTGCTCCTCGGTGAACAGGATCCAGTCACGGTCCTTCTTCGGCAGCTCGCGCCAGGGCTTGTCGACGTCGTAGCCGAGCGTCGTCAGGATGTCGCGCAGGTTCTGGCCCTGCCAGGCACTCGGCCAGGCAGCGACAGCGCGCTCGCGGATCGTCTTGGTGTCGTCCGGCACCATCGACTTCTCGGTGACGTCGAGCATCCGGCCGATGCCATGGCAGGTCGGGCAGGCGCCCTCCGGCGTGTTCGGCGAGAACGCCTCCGCATACAGCATCGGCTGTCCGCGCGGGTAATCGCCGGCGCGGGAATAGAGCATCCTGAGCAGGTTCGAGATGGTGGTGACGCTGCCGACCGATGATCGCGTCGTCGGCGCCCCGCGCTGCTGCTGGAGAGCCACCGCGGGCGGCAGGCCTTCGATGTCGTCGACCTCCGGAATTTGCATCTGATGGAACAGCCGCCGGGCATAGGGCGACACGGATTCGAGATAGCGCCGCTGCGCCTCGGCGTAGATCGTTCCAAAGGCGAGCGAGGATTTCCCCGAGCCGGAGACACCGGTGAACACGACGAGGGCATTGCGCGGGATCTTGACGTCGACATTCCCAAGATTGTGCTCGCGCGCGCCCCGGACGCGGACGAAGCCGTCATCCTGCATCAGGTCGGGTTGTCTTGGCCGATCGTCCATCTGGCTGCTCCGGGCCGCGTCGGGGATAACGGCAGGATCGCAGGATGGGTCCGTTGATGCCGGCGGGACGGTTATGATCTGACGAAGCCGAAAGCGTTCAGATTTCGATGGGCATGCGCTCACAACGCAGGGAGCGAGTCCTTATGACCACTGCCTCCGCGGCACATCAAGTGGCGGAAGGCGGGCCGGATCGAACGGCGCGAGGTCGACGTTGCGTGTCGCGCCTTCGACAATCAACTCCGCGAGTGCTTCGCCGGTTGCAGGGGCATTGAGGATACCCCAGACCCCATGGCCAGTCGCAACGTAGAGCGCTTCTTCCTGCGGCACGCGGCCAATCAACGGGGAGCCATCCGCTGTCACGGGGCGGTAGCACGCTTGTTGGGCGATGATCTTCTCCGGTCGGAACAGCGGCGAAAGTCGCTCTGAGATCTGTTGCAGCCTGTGCATGAGATTTGGCCCGGGCTCCACACGGGCCGGATCCGTAGGGAAGGTGTCTGTGTCGGGACAAGCGGTCACATAGGTGGTGCCGTCCGGGCGGGGGAACACCTCGATAGGGGTGACTTGGCCGCGAATCTCCATCTCGAGAAACAGGGCGTCTGCGGATACATGTGTGCCCGTGTCGTAGACAATGCTGGGGCTGCGTTGCGCATACAGGGCGGGCAGACTCATCCACTTCGTGGCGAGCAGGGACCATGGACCCATTGCGATCACCACGGCGTCGGCCTCGATGATGCTATCGCCCACCCCGATGCCCTTGACGGTCGTGCAACCCGCCTCGCGCAGGATGCCCGTGAAGAGGCCATGGCGCAGCTCGGCGCCTTGCGCGATCGCCGCATTCATCATGGCCGATGTGAACTTCTGGGGATGAACGATGGCAGTCGTCTCGGTCGTGCCGATGCGCTGCGCGATGTCGATGCCGTTGCTGAGCCAGTCGAATGTGGAGCGCGTGTTCCGGCGCGGATCACCTTCGGGAACGACCCGGCCGCTGTATGCGCTCATCGGCCGGTAGTCCCAATGCCCGGGAAGCTCCAGGGGCAGTTGCGCGTGAAGCTTAAAACTGTGACGTGCCAAGGCGTCGAGGGGCGTGCCCGCGCACCAGTCGCGCGCCAGAAAGCCGCCGGCTTTGCCGGAGGCTGCAGCCGCCACGGCGGTCCGTTCGACGACGATGACATCGACACCATGCCGGCGGAGGAAATAAGCAGTGCAAGCTCCGATGACGCCGCCGCCACAGATTACAACACGCATCGCCTACTTCCTCACGGAGCCGATCGTTGCGGCCACAATCCGGCTCGCATAGCATACAGCCGCTGCTATTGCGATGCCTGCGGCGGCAGCATGGGATCGAAGGCCTCGTCGCTGTTCTTGTGAATGACTGCTTCTCATGCGAAGGCGTCGACGCCGGCGCCTCTCGCAATTTCACGTAAATCTCTCAGGGTCGTAGGGTGAGCACCATCTCGTTCCATATCGGAGGGAGGGGTGGGCGCGCTTCGCTTGCCCACCCTACGCTAGCGGTGCACTCTTCGCTCAGCCCGGCCCTGCGCCCTGCGTCGCCGTATACACGGCGTAGAGCGATTGGCTCGCCGCCATGAACAGGCGGTTGCGCTTGGGGCCGCCGAAGCAGACGTTGCCGCACACTTCCGGCAGACGGATGCGGCCGAGCAGCTTGCCCTCCGGCGACCATACCGTGACGCCGCTGTAGCCGACGGCGCGTCCGGCGTTGCTGGAGGCCCAGAGATTGCCGTTGACGTCGCAGCGCAGACCATCCGGTCCGCACTTTACGCCGTCGATCACGCAATCGGTGAACTTCTTCAGGTTCGAGAGCTTGTTGTCGCTGCCGACGTCGAACACGAAGATCTCGCCCTTGCCGCCGGGGCCGGTGTCGCCCGGTCCCTTGCCCGTCGAGGCGATGTAGAGCTTCTTGTAGTCGGGCGAGAAGCAGAGCCCGTTCGGGTCGGGCACCTGGTCTTCGGTGACGACGAGGTCGATGCGGCCGGAGGGATCGATGCGATAGCAATTGGTCGGAAGCTCGCGCTTGCCCGGCACGAAGCCGGCCGGCTGTCCGATCCGCGGATTGAGCTTGCCGCCGGCGTTGCTCGGGCCACCCGCGACGTCGGGCTCGCCTTCGTAGAGCTGGCCGCCATAGGGCGGATCCGTGAACCAATAGCTGCCGTCGGGATGCGCGGCGACGTCGTTCGGCGAGTTCAGCTTCTTGCCCTGGTAGGACTCGGCGAGCACCGTGGCGGTGCCGTCGTGCTCGTAGCGCGTCACCCGCCGCGTCAGGTGCTCGCAGGAGAGCTGGCGGCCCTGGAAGTCGAACGAGTTGCCGTTGGAATTGTTGGAGGGCGAGCGGAACACGCTGACGCGGCCGTCGTCCTCGGTCCAGCGCATTTGCCGGTTGTTGGGAATGTCGCTCCACAAGAGATAGCGGCCCTGTGCACTCCACGCCGGGCCTTCGGCCCAGAGCAGCCCGGTGTAGAGACGCTTGATCGCGGTGTTGGGCTGCGCGAGATCGTTGAAGGACGGATCGACCGCGATGATGTCGGGGTCCCAGAAATAGGTTGTCGGCGCGCCGCCCGGACCGAAATCGCGCGGCGGCGTCGTGATCGTCGTCGGCGGTGCGGCGGGCCCGGTCTGGGCCAGCGCGGGGCCCGCCATCGTGGCTGCGGCGCCGAGCGCCAGCCCCCGGACCAGTGTTCGTCGTGAAAGCGCAGCATCGTGCGCACGCTGCTCCTGCTCAGGAGCCTCCTGGCGTGTCATCGTATCCTCCCGGTCATCTTCGGCTGGCCGGTTGATCCGGCCAAGCGAGGCGAAGGTTAGTCCGGTCCGCGTCCGGTTGCGAGGGGCAGACTTGAAACCGCGGCGTGATCGCGGGCCGCAATTTCGTCACCTTCGGGTGCGTTTGGATTGCAGGGGCGCTAGCGGGGATAAAGCCGGAGCTCATTGTGCAAGTCGTCATCCTGGTCATCCTTCTCTTGTTTGCCTTTGCGGCTGGCTATTTCACGCGAGATTACGTCTCCCGGAAAAGGCGCGCGGAGGCACGCCGCTGGCGCGAGTACACGGAGCCGGACTGGCTCTCGGCCAATACAGCGGCGAACACCAACGAGATCGCGAAGACCGGCACCGCCGCGCCCACCGGCGAGCTCGGCCAAATGCTGAACCGTTGGGAGAACAGGGCGCGCGCCCGCCGCACCGGCACGGGATAGGTGTGTCCCCATAGATCTCGGCTGGAGTGGACGCGAAACCCACGCGGCGAGGATCGATCCAGAGGTCTATAGGTCACGTATGTTGACCATCTTTTGGCGTTGCAGTTGCGGCCATTTCTCGTCTAGAAACGGCCGCATCGAGCTTCCCGGAAACCAACCGTCAACGGTTTTGACCGAGGATTTGAGGCTCAACAGGGTCCGGCAATGCTGATTCGCGGCCAAATCGAGGGGATTTCGGGGGAGGTGGCTCTGGCCGCCGCCGCGATCCCGGCTGCCCTGCTGCCCACCCTCCTTATTGGCGGCCTTCTTCTTACTTGCCCCTGAGGGCCGGCTGGGCGCCATGCGCCTGGGCGCTCAGGGGTTGGTCGAGATCACCGGACACCTCAAGCGCCAAGAGACTGAAACGGCTCTGAACGGCGCCAACGCTCAAAAGGAAATCTAGTCATGGCTACCGCGAACAAGTCCGAGAAGGACCGCGTCATCATTTTCGACACCACGCTGCGCGACGGCGAGCAGTGCCCCGGCGCCACCATGACCTTCGAGGAGAAGCTCGAGGTCGCCGAGCTCCTGGACGAAATGGGCGTCGACGTCATCGAGGCCGGCTTCCCGATCACCTCCGAAGGCGACTTCCAGGCGGTCAGCGAGATCGCCCGCCGCTCCAAGAACGCCGTCATCGCCGGTCTGTCGCGCGCCCATCCCGCCGACATCGACCGCTGCGCCGAGGCGGTGAAGTTCGCCAAGCGCGGCCGTGTCCACACCGTGATCGCGACCTCGCCGCTGCACATGCGCGTGAAGCTGAACAAGACCCCGGAGCAGGTGATCGAGACCTCGGTCGCCATGGTCGCGCGCGCCCGCAACCAGATCGACGACGTCGAATGGTCGGCCGAGGACGGCACCCGCAGCGAGATGGACTTTTTGTGCCGCATCGTCGAGGCCGTGATCAAGGCCGGCGCCACAACGGTGAACATCCCCGACACCGTCGGTTATACGGTGCCGGAGGAATACACCCACTTCATGAGGACGCTGATCGAGCGCGTGCCGAACTCGGACAAGGCGGTGTTCTCCGTGCACTGCCATAACGATCTCGGCATGGCGGTCGCCAACTCGCTGGCCGGCATCACCGGCGGCGCGCGCCAGGTCGAGTGCACCATCAACGGCATCGGCGAGCGCGCCGGCAACGCCGCGCTCGAAGAGATCGTGATGGCGATCAACGTGCGCAACGACAAATTCCCCTACTGGAACAAGATCGACACGACGCAGCTGACCCGCGCCTCGAAGCTGGTGTCGGCGGCGACGTCATTTCCGGTGCAGTACAACAAGGCGATCGTCGGCCGGAATGCCTTCGCGCATGAGAGCGGCATTCACCAGGACGGCGTGCTGAAGGACGCTTCGACCTACGAGATCATGCGCCCCGAGATGGTCGGCCTGAAGCAGTCCTCGCTGGTGCTGGGCAAGCATTCCGGTCGCCATGCCTTCGTGCACAAGCTGGAGGAGATGGGCTACAAGCTCGGCCCGAACCAGCTGGAAGATGCATTCACGCGGATGAAGGCGCTGGCCGACCGCAAGAAGGACATCTACGACGAGGACATCGAGGCGCTGGTCGACGAGGAGATGGCGGCCTCCCACGACCGCATCAAGCTGACCTCGCTGACCGTGATCGCCGGCACCCATGGCCCGCAGCGCGCGACCATGAAGCTCGACGTCGACGGCCAGATCAAGATCGAGGAAGCCGAGGGCAACGGCCCGGTCGATGCCGTGTTCAACTGCATCAAGCGCCTGGTGCCGCACGAGGCCAAGCTCGAGCTGTACCAGGTGCACGCGGTCACCGAGGGCACCGACGCGCAGGCGGAAGTGTCGGTGCGGCTGGCGCAGGACGGCCGCTCGATGACGGCGCGCGCGGCGGATCCGGATACGCTGGTCGCTTCCGCGAAGGCCTATCTCGGCGCGCTCAACAAGATCGTCATGAAGCGCCAGCGCGACACGGTGACGACGGCGGCGGCGAGCTGACGCCGTTTGCTTCGCCTCTCCCGCTTGCGGGAGAGGGAGAGCGCAGTGGTGCGGGCAGCGTTCATCATGAACAGCTGCCCTGCTAAGGGCCAATAGCGGCGGTGTCGGCGAGCCGCTATTGATGCAGCCGGCATAAGATTGGCCACCCGGCGCCGCCGGCTGGCTCAAACAAACGATAGGGAGAGACTATGCGCACCTTGGCGATCGCCGCGTCCATCGCGGCTCTGGCACTTGGTTTGACCGGGCCGGCACTGGCTCAATCACCGATCATCATCAAGTTCAGCCACGTCGTCACCACCGACACGCCGAAGGGCAAGGGCGCGGAGAAGTTCAAGGAGCTCGCCGAGAAATATACCGGCGGCAAGGTGAAGGTCGAGGTTTATCCGAATTCGACCCTCTACAAGGACAAGGAAGAGCTCGAGGCGCTCCAGCTCGGCAGCGTGCAGATGCTGGCGCCGTCCAACTCCAAGTTCGGCCCGCTCGGCATCCGCGAGTTCGAGGTGTTCGATCTGCCCTACATCCTGCCCGACCTGAAGACGCTGCGGAAGGTGACGGAAGGGCCGCTCGGCACGAAGCTGCTCAAGCTGCTGGATGCCAAGGGCATCACCGGCCTTGCCTATTGGGACAACGGCTTCAAGCAGATGAGCGCGAACAAGAAGCTGATCACGCCGGCCGACTATCAGGGCGTGAAATTCCGCATCCAATCCTCGCGCGTGATCCAGGCCCAGTTCAAGTCGCTCGGCTCGCTGCCGCAGGTGATGGCGTTCTCGGAAGTCTACCAGGCACTCCAGACCGGCGTCGTGGACGGCCAGGAGAACACCTGGTCGAACATCTACACCCAGAAGATGCACGAGGTGCAGAAGTACATCACCGAAACCAATCACGGCTATATCGGCTACGTCGTGATCGTGAACAAGAAGTTCTGGGACGATCTGCCGGCCGACATCCGTGACCCATTGTCGAAGGCGATGAAAGAGGCGACCGAGTTCAGCAACGCGCAGTCGCAGAAGGAGAACGACGACGCGCTGGCCGAGATCAAGAAGAGCGGCAAGAGCGAGATCATCAAGCTGACGGCCGATCAGGACGAGGCGATGCGCAAGGCGATGGAGCCGGTCTACAAGGAGGCCGCGGGCCGCATCGGCCAGGGGCTGATTGACGAGTTCCTGAAGGAAGCCAAGAGCCCGACGAACTGACCGCCACGGGCGACCAGCGAAGGGCTTCCGCGCACCGCACGGAAGCCCTTTCTGTTGCAAATCATTTCAGTTTGCATCTGAACGGGCATTCACGGCGGTTACATCTCGGCAAGAGCGCGCTTCCTGTCCAAGTTGTAAGTTGCGCGTCAGCCCCCTCGCGCTCATCCTCACGGGCATCGCTTCCAGAGGAGGTCAGGATGAAGAAATTCACCATCGCCGCCATTGCCGCGCTCAGCATCGCCGGCTCGGGCGCGGTCTATGCCCAATATCATCGCCCGTGGATGGAGCACGTCCGCCACATCCGCATGAACCCCGAGGACCGCGCCGCTTTCGTCGATGCGCGAATCGCCGCCGTCCATGCCGGCTTGAGGCTCAACGCCGATCAGGAGAAGCTGTGGCCGCCGGTCGAGGCGGCCGTGCGGGAGTTCGCCAAGCTGCGCATCGACCGTGCCAATGCGCGGATGAATGCGGGTCCAGGTGACATGTCGAGGGATGCCGACAGACCGGAGGATCCGGTCGCCCGCCTGCGCCAGCGCGCCGAGGACATGGGTGCGACTTCCGCGGCCCTGAAGAAGATCGCCGATGCCGCCGATCCGCTGTACAAGACCCTCGATGAGGGCCAGAAACGGCGCCTCGCCGTGCTGACCCGGCACCGCGGCCCGTTCGGTGGCGGCGAGGACGGCCCGCGCCACCACCACTTCATGGAGCGCATGGACCGCATGATGGAACGGGGCATGGACCACTTCCACCATGACCGCTTCGACCGTGACCGCGGTCCCGACCGGGACCGGGAGGGCCGGCTCTGAACTGGCCGGTTCTCGCGCCGCGGGCCCTGGCGAAGCCGCTGGAATCCAGCGGCTTTTCGCATTTCCGGGCCTGTGGACGAGACCTTGGAAAACTTGCGTCCGATCGCTTGCCAGACCCGGATCGCTTTGCTAAACGACCGGCCTCGCAAGGCCTTGACCGCCTTTCGGGCGCATAGCTCAGTTGGTAGAGCAGCTGACTCTTAATCAGCGGGTCCCAGGTTCGAGCCCTGGTGCGCCCACCAATAACACCGCAGAATCATAAACTTAGAGACGGTTATGACCCGGCAGCGGCGTCCGTGGGCCGCTTGGGTCACACCTGGGTCTCGCAATTGCCGAGCATCCTGCGGATCCTTGCATCGCTCGACCTTTCCACCGGGTATTCGGAATCCTCGGGCGTGCGTTCGTCAAAATGCTCGCGATCATGCGAGGGTTCGAAGATAGCATCATCAACTCTGACCGAATGCTTCCTTCACATAGCCCTCGTGACCGGTGAAACGGCCCGGCGACCACGTGCTGAAATCTCGAACTCTCCGTGGCTCACGCGGTGGCAGGCCGCATTTCGCCGCACCGAATGCCTCTCGTTCTTTGAGCTGAGGCTGCGCTTCGTGAGCAGCATCGTCGGTGGAAGGAGCAGCAATCCCAGCACGTGCCGAGCCACATCTGAGCGCGTTCCAAGGGCATGGCTTGACCGTGCGATAGCGCGGCGAAGGCATAGCATCGAGCCGTCCGAGAAACGATCAAGGTCAAACAATTGCTATTCGGATTCCGGTATTGAGCAGGTCCAATTATTCGCTTGGCTGCGCGCGCCTGACGGCGGGATCGGCATGCCGCGGCGCCGCGGCGGCATCGAAGGGCAGATGCGCGCCGAGAACAGGTCCAACGTCGTCGCGCGTAGCTGTCGAAATCCTGCGCTATCTCAAGTCGCGAGAAACTGCCACTCAAAAGCTGATTGCGGTGGCGGCCGCCACCACCAGCGGCGCAACCCGACGTTCGAAGTCGTCGAGTTGCCACTCACCCAGAGAGCCGGCAACATGTATGGCGCCAAACGGCCGCCCATCCTTATCTGTAAGAGCTGCCGCGACCGCCAGCTCACCTACATAGACTTGCTCGAGTGAGGTCGCGTATCCCTTTTCGCGCGCGCGCTTCACGTGGTCCAAAATCTTTGGGATTTCTGTCGTAGTTCGCGGCGTCAGCTTCCTTCGGTCGGAACGGCTGAGGATGTCGCGGGCTTCCTCATCGGAAAGAAAGGCCATGACGGCGCGCCCCCCAGCCGTGCAGTAGGTGGGAATGCGGCGCCCAATTAGGTGCGCATAAAAGGAATCCCGCTTGCTTTGAAGTCGGACTGCGTACAGCAAAGTCAGATCCTCGAAGAAGCTCATGTCGACCCTCTCCGTCACGTTCCGGCGCAGTTCGGTGAGGATCGGCATTGCGCGGCCGACGAGCGGATTGGCCCGCAGGTAGTCGAAAGTGCGGTCCAAAACGCGGCTGCCTGGGACGTAACCGCCGGCTTTATGCTCGAGATAACCGAGATTACGCAAAGTGTGTGCGATGCGCTGAGCGGCACTCTTGTCCAAACCGCTCGCAGCAGCCAGCTGTGCAAGCGACCGTGGTTCGGCCGTCTCCGAGTACGTCTCAAAATGCGCGGCCAATGGCCTCCACGAAGAGGCGGTCTTTCTTTGAGGATTGCTTCGATTCTTCGGTCTGATTCATCCGCGATTTCGTTTCTCCCGGGGGCACGAGTTTTACCACCCTTCGCAGTTGACAACGCATCCTCTCCGAAAATAGTCTAAAGAGAAATTCATTCGTATTGCAATACGATACGAATGAAGCTTTTCTGTGAGGCGCGCAATGTCGAAGAACCCGCTGTTCAACTCCAACAAGCTGAAGCTTGGAATTTTTGGCACGAACGGCAAGGGCGGCGCCCAGACCTTGGCCCCCGAACAGTACAAACCGACGTGGAAGAACTCCGTCGACACCGCAACGATGGCCGATCGTGCGGGCTTCGAGGCGATCGTCGCCTATGCGAGATGGAAAGGGTACATTCCGGGGCGTCCGAACCACGCGAGCGGAATCGTTCTCGATCCCTTCACTTGGGCCGCGGGCGTCGCCCAAGCCACGAGTTACTCCGCGGTATTCGCTACATCACACGCGCCGACCATTCATCCGATCACATGTGCCAAGCAGTGCGCCACCATCGATATTATTTCGGGTGGGCGGTTCGGATTGAATGTAGTCGGGGGATGGAATCGCCCGGAGCTCGAAATGTTCGGCGCTCCTCTGAAGGAGCATGATGCCCGATACGACCATTTGGGGGAATGGCTCGAAGTCATCCAGCGGATGTGGAACGAAGAGGAAGAATTCGACTTCAACGGCGAGTTTTACAAGGTTATCCGTGGTGCCTCGATGCCAAAGCCTCTGCAGCGTCCACGGCCACCGATCATGAACGCCGGTGGCTCGCCGCGTGGAATGCGCTTCGCGTGCGAACACGCCGATATGGCTTTCGTGATTTTGCGTTCGAACGACCCCGAGGTGTGCCGCAAGCAAATTGACGAATACAAGAAGTTGGCCAGGGAGGAGTTCGGACGGGAGATCCAAGTCTGGACTTATTGTCCGGTTGTACAACGCGACACGCGGAACGAGGCCGAGGCCTATCTACGGCACTATGCCGTCGATCTCGAGGACAAGGAAAGCGTCGACGCGTGGTCGAGAGGTCTCGCCACCGAAACGAAGATCGTCTCACCCGAACAGATGCGTGACTTCCGGATTCGTTTCGCTGCGGGCGCCGGCGGAAACATTCTGTTGGGCACCGCTGACGAAATCTCCGATCAGCTCCAGGTCTTCAATCAAGCGGGACTTGATGGTGTTCTCTGTACTTGGGTCGATTTTCACGACGGAATCGCGCGATTCGTCCGCGACGTCCTTCCGCTTCTGGAAAGCCGCGGACTTCGTAAGCCCCATATCCAAGCCGTGCAATCATAGGCGGATTGCGAAGTAGCAACTTTACGAAGTTCTGCTGTCGATAAGTTGCTACGAGTTGCGACCAGATGGCGCTCGACTGCTCAATCAGTGATCTTGGCAGCTCGTACGGTGCCAGATATCGTCCAGCCTTCGCTTGGCCGTGAGCCAAGGCTAAATTTGTGAGGACATCATGATCGAGCTCACGGTCAATGGGACCAAACACCGGGTCGACGTCGTCCCGGAGATGCCATTGCTTTGGGTGCTCCGCGACGAGCTTGGTATCACCAGTCCTAAATACGGCTGCGGCGTCGCGCAATGCGGCGCCTGCACCGTCCAGATCGACGGAATGGCGGTCCGATCCTGCCAGGCGCATATCGGCGAGATCGCGGGCAAGTCGGTCGTGACGCTCGAAGGGCTCGAGAAGCGAGACGAGCACCCTGTCGTGCAGGCATGGCTCGAGCATCAGGTCCCGCAATGCGGCTACTGCCAGACCGGTCAAATCATGCAGGCGATCTCGCTCCTCAATCTGGTCGCGAAGCCGACCGACAAGGACATCAACGAGGTGATGTCGGGCAATCTCTGCCGCTGCGGAACCTATCCCCGCATTCGAGCGGCGATACATGCAGCTGTGAAGAAGATGGCGGAGAAGTGAGATGCATACGATTTCCCGCCGCGCTTTCGTTTTCGGCTCCGCGGCCATAGCCGGCGGGATCGCATTCGGCGCCTTTGGTGATGTCGCGCAGGCCGCTGCCGCCAGCGACAATCCGCTTTCGTCCGGGCTTGGCCCGAACGCCGTGACCTTCAATCCCTGGGTCGAGATCAGGCCGGACAAGATCACCCTGATTGCGCAACACACCGATATCGGCCAAGGCGTCGGTTCACTGCAGCCGATCATGATCGCCGAAGAGATGGACCTCGATCCCGGCCAGTTCGAAATACGCTTCGCGGGCCCCAGTCCGGCCTATTTCAACAGCGGCTTCGCGGAGGAATTCGCGCCTTTTGTGGCCGCGGACCAAAGTCCGGCGGCGGAGGAGGCCCGGGCTGCCGCGCTTGAATATCTCAGGAAAACCGGACTGCAGATGACCGGCGGCTCGAGCACGGTGCCGGACACTTACCAGAAGCTGCGCGTTGCCGGCGCAGTCGCACGCGAGACGCTAAAGGTCGCGGCAGCCAAACGTGCCGGTGTTGCCGTCGCCGACGTGCGCACACAATCCGGCAACGTTATCCTGCCCGATGGGAAGAAGATCGCCTATGTCGATCTCGCCGCAGACGCTGCGAAGATTCCGCCGGTGCTCGATGCCAAACCGCGCGATCCGTCGCAATGGCGCATGCTGGGCAAGCCGATGGTGCGCCTCGATGTCCGCGCGAAGGTCCTGGGCAATCTAAAGTTCGGAATAGATATGAAGATGGACGGCATGCTCTATGCCTCCGTCAAGCTGAACCCGAACAAGGGACAGCCGCTCAAATCATATGACGCGAGTCAGGCGCGGACGATGCCGGGGGTCAAAAAAATCCTCGAAATCAAGAATGGCGTCGCCGTGGTCGCCACGAACAGTTGGTACGCTATCAAGGCCGTTGAGACCATCAACTGCGAGTGGGCACCCTCGACCTACCCCGCCGAGCAGGCCGACCATTGGAAGGTTCTCGAATCCTCGTTCAGGCCGGAATTCCTCGGCAAGGAGTGGAAGAAAGTTGGTGACGTCGAAACCGGGTTGAAGACCGGTACTGGCGTCGTGGCCGAGTATCGTGCGCCCTATTTGGCGCATCAGCCGCTGGAGCCCCTAAACGGTCTTGGTCTCGTCACCGAAAAGGGGATGGAAATCTGGGTCAGCCATCAGAGCCCGCAATTCGTGCAGTCCATCGCGGCCGCGGCCATCGGCCTCAAGCCCGAACAGGTGACCTTCCACAATCAGTGGGCCGGCGGAAGCTTTGGCCATCGTCTCGAGTACGAGAACGTCCGCGTTCTCGCCGAGATCGCCAATCAGATGAGGGGTACGCCGATCAAGCTGGTGTTCTCGCGCGAACAGGATTTCCTCCAGGACATTCCGCGCCAGATCGCCATCGCGCGGCACCGGGGCAGCGTCGAAAGGGGCAGGATCGTTGCGGCTGATCTGCAACTGGCCTCCACGGCTCCGCTCAAGGGATTGCTCGAACGGTCGGGTGCCCCCTCGAAGGACCCGGACGGACAATTGGCTGCTGGTCTACGGAACGTCTACTACGACATCCCAAACTTCCGGGCGACGAGCTACGAGGCGCAAGGGCTGTCGCCGAGCACCACGTGGCGGTCGGTCGGCGCGTCGACATCGGGCTTCTTCACCGAAAGCTTCATGGACGAACTGATTCACGCGGCGGGCCTCGATCCGATGAAGGCGCGCATCGCAATGTGCACCGTGCCGCACTATCGCAAAGTGCTGGAAACGGTCGCGGAGATGTCGGACTGGAAGGGACCGCTCGGCAACGGCCGGGGGCGCGGCGTCGCGTTCGTGGAGTCCTTCGGTACGCCGGTTGCCGAGGTTGTCGAAGTGGCGAAGACCGAACAAGGTATCAGGATCGAAAAGGTGTGGGTGGCTGCCGACGTGGGCAAAGTCATGGATCCCATCAATTTCGAGAACCAGGTCCAGGGCGCCGTCGTCTGGGGACTGGGCCATGCGATCAACTGCGAGCTGACTTACGCGAAAGGTGCGGTCCAGCAGACCAATTACAATCAGCATGAAGCTATGCGCATCTATCAATGTCCTGCCATCGAGGTTCGCGGCCTCGAGAACGATCCGAAAGTAAGGGGCGTGGGAGAGCCGCCTGTCCCGCCGGCCGCACCAGCGCTCGCGAATGCGATCTTCGCGGCCACCGGACAGCGCATCCGTGAAATGCCCTTCAACAAGTTCATTGATTTCGTCTGAGGCGGGCCATGAGGAGCTCCCTGATCGCATTCGCTCTCGCCGCTTCCGCAATCGCCGGCCTCACCGGGATCGTCGCGGCCAAGGACGAGGCGAAGAAGGACGTCCTGCCTCCGGGCAGCGTCAGCCGCGCCGAGGGGCTGGAAGCCTGGAAGCGCATCGAGGCCGTGGTGACGCACCCGAGGTGCGCCAATTGCCATGTCGATGCCAAGGCGATTCCGATCTGGACGCCGGCCGGCGAAACCAAGCCGCGCATTCATGGCATGAACATCCATGGCGGCGACAGCCGAATCGGGGCCGAGAAGATCGCCTGCTCGACCTGCCACATGACCTCCACCCAAGCCAACGAGCCGGCCCCGTCGCCGCCGCGCGCGGGCATCGACTGGCAACTCGCCCCGGTCGAGTTCATCTGGTTCGGCAAGAGCGGCGCCGAGATCTGCGCGCAGCTCAAGGATCCCAAGCGCAATGGCGGACGCGATGCCGTTGGCCTGCTCGAGCATCTCCGGCACGATGCATCGTTGAACGGTTTCATCCCGCGCGGATGGGCGCCCGGCGCCGGCCGCAGCACGCCACCGGGTACTTTCGAGGATCACGTCAAGGACATGGCTAAGTGGGGTGCCGCCGGCCAACCCTGTCCGAATTGAATGTGGTGACAGGCAAGGCGACACAATCGCTGCTGCAATCTGTCAAGAGAACGCGTCTCAGGCGACGACTGATGCCGCGCGGCTAGTCAAAGCGGGATTGCTGCGAGCTGGTCGAACGAAAGGTCGTCGGCAACCAGCCCGTCGCAGCCGATCGCCACTCGGCAATGCTTAGCGATGAACTCGCCGGCTTGTTTCAAGATCGAGATTCCGCGTCCGAGGAGCTTCAGCGCGTCCTCTCCATGCATCGTCTTAGAGTCTGGTTACCCTTTGCGAGCGAACCGATCCAGCAATCGCCCCAAACTTCGCGCCGCGAAGTTCATGATCCGATCGACGAGAAGTCGACTGGTCAAAAATTGCGCTTGACCATACACCGTCTGCTACATGACAATTGCAATATGATGGTATCGTATAGCGATACGACGTGTTCTCGACTTCATTGGGTGCAGGTTTGAGCGGAACTGAAAAAACGGGCGATACGTTCACCGGAAGGTTCGCCGGAAAGACCGCGATCGTGACCGGTGCGGCACGCGGCATCGGAGAAAGTATCGCGCGGAGGTTTGCCGCCGAGGGCGCGAAAGTCCTTCTTGTGGACGTCAATTCAGACGTGGACGCGACGGCACGTCGCTTGGGCCAAACGGCGCTGATCAAGAGCGTAACGGACGCTGACGCGGGGGCGAAGATCGTTGCTGCTGCCTTGGAAGTGCTCGGGCGAGTGGACATTCTCGTGAACAATGCCGGTATCGGCGGCTCAAAGCGGCTGCAAGATACCGACGACGAACTCATCGACAGATTCCTTCAAACCAATTTGGCATCCCTTCTCAGGATCACGAGGTCGGTGCTTCCCCATCTCACGCGCCCCGGCGGGCGTATCATCAACATATCGTCGATCTTCGGCCTGACCGGCTATCCCGGCACCACGGCCTACTCCGTCGCCAAGGCCGGCGTCGCTCAATTCACCAGGCAACTCGCCGGCGAACTCGGTCCCGATGGAATCCTCGTGAATGCAATCGCACCGGGAGTCATTGCCACGCCGATGACCACCGGCCGCCAGCAGAACGCTCTCTATCAGCGACTCATGATCGAAGGGACACCATTGGAAAGAGTGGGGCAGCCCGAGGACATCGCCGGTCCGGTCGCGTTCCTGGCCTCTGAGGACGCAGCCTACATCACGGGTACGGTCCTGCCGGTCGACGGAGGAATACTGGCGGCTCGGCACGGGAAAATCTGAAGGAGGCGAAGATGCACGACATGAGTGTTCGTTGGCCGAATGGCGCGCAGTGCGCCGTCATGCTGACCTTCGACTTTGACGCGGAGACACTTTGGACGGGCCGCGACCCGGACAATGCCAAGCGGCTCGGCGTGCTGAGCCAGGGCCGCTATGGCGCGAAAGTTGGCGTTCCGAAGATCCTCGACACGCTGCGCGACGAGGAGCTGAAGGCAACGTTTTTCGTCCCCGGCTGGGTAGCGGAGAATCATACGAGCCGCGTCGAGATGATCGTGAAGGAGGGGCACGAGGTAGGGCATCACTCGTACTCGCATCGATGGGTTGCCGATGATCACGAGGCAGAGATCGAGGAGATGGAGCGCGGTCTCGAAGCCCTCAAGCGCCAGGTCGGCGTCGTGCCGAGGGGATACCGGTCCCCCGCGGGCGAAGTCTCAGAGGGACTCTTCAGGCTGCTTCAGAAGCACGAATTTCTGTACGACTCCTCGCTAATGGACGACATCAATCCCTATCGTCATCGCTTGCCCGACGGCTCCAAGGGGCCGGTTGAGCTACCTTGGCATTGGAGTCTGGATGACGCGCCGTTCGCTCTCTTCTCAGTCAAGTCTCCGAGGCCGATTTTCACCAATGAGCACATGCTTTCCGTCTTCATGGAGGAATTTCGAGAGATCTACCGGTGGGGAGGGCTCTACGACATCATCTTCCATCCTCAGGTCAGCGGCAGGCCCAGCCGGATCACCCTCATAAGAGAATTGATTGCTTTCATCCGCACGTTTCCCGGCGTCTGGTTCGCCACCGGCACCGAAATCGCCGAGCATTGGGTCAAGGAATACGAGAAGACGAGCGGCGCCTGAAAGGTCGCCATCTGGATCGAGCGTCGAGACAAAGAATAGCAAACACATCGAAAGGATATGGTCATGAGGGGGTTTTCTCGCAGAGTGTTCTTGGCGGCGGCCGGTGCTTCTGTCTTAGCACCGCACATCGTACGTGCTCAGTCGGCCGCGCCTATCAAGATAGGCGGAATGCTGCCGATGTCGGGGCCGGCCAGCATCGAAGGTCGCCAGATACTTCTCGGCCTGCAGTTCGCGGTCGAGGAAGTCAATGCCAAGGGTGGATTGTTCGGAAGCAAGATCGAACTCGTCGTCGAGGACGACGAAAGCAACTCGACCAAGGGCGTAACAGCAGTTCGCAAACTGATCGAGCGGGACAAAGTACCATTCATCGTTGGCACATACGCTTCGGCCGTCGTCGTTGCCGCCGTCAAGGTTGCCGCGGAGTACAAGGTTCCCATGCTCTCGGGCGGCTCGACCGCTGCGGCAGCAACGGATCAAAACACTCCAGGAGATCCATGGTTCTTCCGGTCGTGGCCCGACAGCAATAGGCAAGGCGAGGACACGGCAAAGGCCATCGTGGAGAAGTTCAAGAAGACGAAGGTCGCCATCATTCACGACAATACCAACTACGGCGTGACGCTGGCCGATCAGGTCACACGAGTAGTCACGGGAGTAGGCGGCGCGATCGTCTCGCGGGACAGCTACAACGCCGGCGAACAAGACTTTTCGTCCATGCTGACCAAGGTTCGAACGCTACGGCCCGAGGCGGTCTACATCGGGGGCTGGGCGGGTGACGGTGCGAATATCGTCCGTCAAGCCGCCGAGATCGGCCTTCGAGCGCAGTTCGTGGGATCCGGATCGATGCTGTCGGACGACTTCATAAGGCTTGCCGGTCCCGCCTCGGAGGGGTTCGCCGTCGCGACGGTCTTCGAGCCCTCGACGCCAAATCCGGTCGGGCGAGCGTTCGCCGAACGCTTTCGCGCACGCCACAATCAGGATGCGAACACGTTCTCCTCGCTCGGCTTCGATTCGACGTCGATCGGCCTTGAAGCGATGCGCCGAGTTGGGAAACCAGATGGGCAGGAAATTCAGAAGATGATCAAGGGGGGAATGAAGGATTTTGCGCTCGTGCAGGGGCCGGCTGGGACGACCGCCGCTTTCAACGAGAAGGGAAGCGTCGATTTTCCCGACTTCATTGCCGTGATCAAGGACGGCAAACGGAGGCTGGAGGTCTAGGGAGCGAGCGCTGATACCATGGATCTGCTCTTGCAATATCTCGTTAACGGCATCGTGACGGGAAGCACGTACGTTCTCGTCGCGGTCGGCCTTACGTTGATCTTCGGCATATTGGGCGTAGTGAACTTCGCTCATGGCGAGTTCTACATGATCGGAGGGTATGCCGGGATCTTCGCGATCACCGTTCTCCATCTGCCCGTGCTGCCTGCAATCTTCCTGGTTCTGGCCGTCGCCGCGTGCGTCGGCCTGTGCGCAGAAGCCATTCTTCACAGACCCATGAAGAACCGTGATGCCACCAGTTCCATCGTTTCATCGTTCGGACTGGCGGTCGCACTGCAGAATGCGGCTCTGATCGTCATGGGTCCGCAGCCGCAGCGGCTGAACCTTGATGCCTCGAAGATGCCTCTTCTTTCCGATCTGCCCACCGAAATCGGGTCGGTGTTCTTACCGCATCAGCGGATGCTTATTCCTCTGACGACGGTGGTGCTGATCGCCGCTCTTTATGCAGTGCTTCGATATACCTGGACCGGACGAAGCCTGCGAGCGATGGCGCAACATGCGACCGTCGCCAGGCTTTGCGGCGTTCACGTCGAACGCGTGGCGCTGGTCACCTTTGCGACAGGGGCAGCGCTGGCTGGAATAGCCGGGATGCTGATGTCTTCGGTCTTCCTGGTCTATCCGATCGTGGGGAACATGATTGCATTGAAGGCATTCACGGTCGTGATCCTCGGTGGAATGGGAAATGTCGCCGGCGCAGCGGGCGCCGGCATCCTTCTCGGTGTCATCGAGTCTCTGACCTCCGCATACATCTCCAACTCCATGCGAGATATAGTCGGATTCATCATCGTGATCGGCGTTCTGCTGCTACGGCCGAACGGTCTCTTCGGTAAGGCGGTCGAGAGATCATGAAGAAGTATATCGCCGCGTTGGCATCGGTCGCTCTACTTGCGATGGCGCCGCTTGGTCTCGGTGGATACGAGATCAGCGTGCTGCTGATGATCCTGTTCTATGTCATTCTGGCGCTGGGACTCGACCTCGTCACCGGCTATTGTGGGCAGTTCTCATTCGCTACGGGCGCCTTCTACGGGATCGGGGCATATACGGCCGCGATCATGAACAGGGACCTCGGCACGTCCATTTGGCTGCACTTGCCCGCCGGGGCAATTGTGGCCGGTTCGTTCGGGTTGATCCTTGGCATCCCCGCCCTCCGCTTGACCGGGCATTTCTTGGCGATCGTAACGATCGCCTTTCAGACGATCATGTACTTGGCAATCTCTCAGTGGACGTCGTTCACCGGGGGGCAGGTCGGTCTGTCTTTGCGCGGAACAGACCCGTTAAGAATATTCGGGGTCGAACTATTCGAACTGGGAACGCTAAAGTCCTATTATTGGATGACGCTCGCGGTGACTGCTTTCTGTGCGCTCATAGCTTGGCGCCTTGTGAATTCTCGCCTCGGGCGCGAATGGATGGCCATACGCGACGACGAAACGTTGGCCTGCGCCGTCGGGCTCAATACGACGTTCGGCAAACTCACAGCCTTCGTGGCTTACGCGGCCTTGGCCGGCGTCGCGGGGGTCGCTACAGCGCATGCTCTCCGCGGTGTGACGCCGGACGACTTCACGATCTGGATCTCGGCGACGGTGGTGGCGATGATGGTGCTAGGGGGACGGGGCACCTTTGTTGGTCCGATTATTGGTGCGACTGTGCTCGCACTCCTACCAGAGTTTTTGGGAAGATATGCAGAATACAAGATGCTTATCTACGGCATCGTGCTTGTTGTCGGCATGACATTCGTGCCGGAGGGGATAGTCGGCCGGCTTCGTCGGAGTATGGCGCCATGAGCGGAAACATCCTGGAGATGCGGCAGATCGCAAAGCGCTTCGGGGGCGTTACGGCAGTCAACGGTGCGACCTTGGCCGTCGGGACGGGGCAGATCGTCGGATTAATCGGCCCCAATGGTTCCGGGAAGTCCACCATGGTCAATCTCGTGAGCGGAGAGCTTCTGCCGGACGAAGGCGAGATCTCTTTCAACAGCGAAGTCGTGACGCGCCTTCCATCTTATCGGCGGGCTCGGCTTGGCATGGCACGGTCGTTCCAATTGCTTCGCTTGTTCAATTCACTCAGCGTAGAAGACAACCTCGTCCTTGCCAATCACATGCGGATGAATGCGGGGTTCGTCGGTTCTGTGCTTGGCCGCAAGAATGCCCGCTCAGAGGAAGCGGCCGCAAGGACGCGAGCCCGCGAGCTGTTGTCGTGGTTCGACCTCCAGAAGTTCGCGTCGCAGCCCGTTGCTGCTCTCTCCATCGGCCAACAACGCATGGTGGAGATAGCACGCGGTATGATGAGCCGACCCAGCCTGTTCGTGCTGGATGAACCCGCCGCGGGCCTTTCGCCGCCGAATGTCGACAGGTTGATTGATCTCATTCGGCGGTTGAGGGACGAGTTCGGGATCTCGATTCTACTGGTCGAGCACGTGATGCGAGTGGTGCGGAATCTTTGTGATCATGTGGTGGTGTTGGACGCCGGTCAGAAGATAGCCGAGGGGCCCCCTGAGGACGTCGTGAACGATCCGATCGTGGTCGAGGCATATATCGGATCTGGGTGGAAGCGCCGTGCTCAAGCTTGAGAACGTCATCGCCGGTTACGGCCGTACCCGAATCCTGCACGGGGTCAACATGAACGTGCCGAAGGGAGGACTAGTTGCGCTTCTGGGTGGAAACGGCACCGGGAAATCGACAACCCTGAAATCGATCGTTGGCCTCGTTGCCGTGCAGGAGGGAGAAGTCATCCTGGATGGCAAAGTCATCAACGCGGTTCCGCCCGAGCAAAGGGTGTCTCATCGGTTATCCATGGTGCCCCAAGGTAAGGAAGTGTTCGGCGCAATGAGCGTCGAAGAAAATCTTCTGATGGGCGCGTTTCATAGACGTAAGGATCGAAGAGAAATAGCCGAAGATCTGGAAGGCGTGTATCGCCGATTCAAGCGACTAAAGGATCGTCGAGCCGTGAGTGCCGGGTTGCTGTCTGGGGGTGAGCGGCAGATGCTCTCGATCGGACGATCTCTGATGGCCCGGCCCAGTGTGCTGTTGCTCGACGAGCCGTCTGCCGCCCTTGCTCCTCGCGTGGTCGAGGAAATCGCAGAAGCCATACTCGATCTGCGCTCCCTGGGACTCACTTTGCTTCTCGTCGAGCAGAATGTCGGTATGGCGCTCGATATCGCGGATTACATCTACGTCATCCGAGGCGGTCGTATAGCCTATGAGCGAGAAGTCGGTAGCGGAATAGCGATGGATGAGCTCCAGGAATTCTATCTTGGAGGCGACAAGCATTGAGGCCGCCGGCGACACACCGGCTGGACGATGACGGTGAATGGAGCGCGCATGGGTATGAGTCTACGTGCGAGATTTGAAGGACGGGTGACTGTGATTACGGGCGCCGCCGGTGCACTTGGGCGCGCCTGCGCGGCATCGCTTGCCGGCGAAGGTGCAAGATTGGTGCTCTTCGATCGTGATGCGGAGGGACTGTCGGAGACGGCGAAATGTTGTCCAGGCTCGGTGATTGTGACTGGCGATGTGAGTTCCGCTGCGGACGTAAAGCGTGTCGCGGACTTGGCGCGCGATCGATTCGGTCTCGTGGAGATGCTCGTCGCGGCTGCGGGTGTCGCAGGGCCCTCGAAAGCGGCCATAGACGTGGAAGAAGACGAGTTCGACCTGCTCTTCGATGTCAATGTCAAAGGTAGCTGGCTTTCCGCGAAGTATATTATTCCGCACATGCGCGAACTAGGACGCGGCTCCGTCGTGCTGTTTTCGTCAGCGGCCGGCCTCCGTGGCTCGCCCGTACTGCCCGTCTACTCGGCAAGCAAGGGAGCGGTCACGCTCCTGACGAAGAGCCTTGCACTAAATCACGCGACCGAGAATATCCGCGTCAACTGCGTGTGTCCGGGAACGATCGAGTCTCCCATGGTTCGCCTGTCTATTGAGGAGGCCGGGGATGCGGTGGCGCAAGCCGCGCGTGAGAGCCTGCAAAAATCCATGCATCCCATGCGGCGGTTCGGTAAACCTTCGGAGGTGGTCGGGGCTGTCCTTTACCTGCTGAGCGATGAGGCCGCATTTACGACTGGCGTAGCCTTACCGATCGACGGTGGGCGACTAGCATAGGCGTCCCGGCTGATGCGCGAAAGGCTGGTTAAATTCCGTGTTCAAGTGCAGCGCCAAGTCCAAACCGGTAGGCCCGACGAAATGCCATGACTGTAAGCTCCTGCTGCGGGCGGTCGCGGCGCTGCTCGCCAACGCCGCCAACGTCATCGAGATATCACACGAGTGGATGCTCTCGAACCTCCGGCAAGCCCGGCGCTGCTGCGGCTCTGCGAGTGTCGCGTGAGAATATTGTCGCGCAGTCAAGATTGTGCGTGGCCCAGATCGGCAGGCAAGGTGGAACGGAGCTCAAATTGTTCACGAGCAGTCGCGATGAACACTCATCAATTCGCAAGATTGCCGCGGGGTTGGGCAAGTTCCTGCGCAACGTTTCCAAAGATTCCTTCGCGATATTTGCCGACGGAGGAGGTGTGTTTACCTTCGACGAGAGACCAAGATCGCAGGATCCGTGTCAGGATCATGCGGATGTCGAGGTAAAGTAGAGAGGAACGAGCAGATCTGCTCTCAAGGCGCAGTTGGCATCTTTCTTGCGACTCGATCGGGAAACCCTATCAAGCTGGAGGTTGTGATGGAATTTCGTCAGCTTCGCTCGTTCTGTAAAATCGTCGAGCACGGAAGCTTCACCCGCGCCTCAGAAGCTCTGAGGATTACGCAGCCGGCTCTGGGCCTTCAAATCAGAAATCTGGAGGAAGAACTGCGGGTGCCGCTGCTGGTGCGCCATTCGCGAGGTGTTGAGTTAACCCCCGAAGGGAAGATCCTTTTCGAGCGCTCGCAAGTCATACTCAGCAATGTCGATCAAGCCGTGCGGGCCGTAGGCGACTGTAGAACTCTCGAGAAGGGAGAAGTCAGGCTCGGTCTCGCACCAAGCATGGCCGCGATGATGGCAATTTCCCTGGCTCGCAAGGCCAGCGAGAAGCTGAGGCATATGCGTTTTGAGTTCCTGGAAGCGCCCACACCGATATTGGCTGATTGGGTTTCGGCAAAGCGAGTGGATTTCGCCATCGCCTGCGAGGGGCCGCTCGATTCCAACATCATAAGAGAAGAATTGCTCCACGAATGGCTATATCTGGTTCAGAAGCCCGTTCCCGGTCAACCAATGATCGGCCCGCCTATTCCGTTCCGGGAGCTTTCAACGATACCGCTCGCCATCGCGGATCCGATGCTGACCAAGCTTCTCTACCGCAAGCTCGTCGCAGCCGCCGAAATCGAAGGTATTTCGTTGGATATCCAGAACGTGCTCCCGTCGACGGATCTAGTTAAGACGCTCGTTGAAGAGGGGCATGTCGCGACGGTGATGGCATATGCAAATGTAAGGCGCGAATGCCAGCAAGGAACGCTGCGAGTGCGGAAGATTGCGGGCCCGACACTAACTCGAAACGCATATCTGCTTTCACATCGAGAGGGCTCTTCGAACAAGGCCGTCAGAGAGCTGATTCGAGATGTCGTTGCGGAGGAGATCCGAGACATGCCGGAATGCGCGACTTTGCCGGAAGCGGCGATGTAGCGGCCTCGCAGGAGTTCGGCGAACGGTCTTTTGAAGCTCCGCCGAGACGGCGACGTCCGTCTCTTTCGGCAAAGCGTAGCCCGACTCGACAATTGCCTTCGCCGTGACGCCTATTCTGTCGAGATGTGCGGCAACGATCTTCTCGGCGGCTTCCTCATCGCCGGCGACGATCGCATCACTAACCTACAACGTCGGCCTCGGTCAGAAGGTCGCGACGTATGGTCGCGATCGGGCCGGAATGATGAAAGCGCTCGACCGGATACCGTGTGATGGCGGTCGCCGCGGGCGTTTTGCGCGTCGATCGTGGCTCGTCTTTCACGACATGCGCGGCGTCAAAAGTTTCGCTTACCGCAGACAAAAGGATTTCGGATTGGATTCGTATTCCGACAATCCATAGCGTCGGGCATCCTCAACGAACGGGAATGCCATCATGAGCGATACCGCCCGCAGCTTGGAACCGTGGCAATGGCCGGAGAAGCATTGGCGGGGGCTCGTCTCCAGAGTTCGCGCCGGGCGGTCTCTCAAGCCGAAGCAATGGAAGGGCGGCGCGAAATGCGCCGTCGCTCTTTCGTTCGATTCCGATCACGACACGAGCGAGCTGAGGGATGGCGGCAAGTCGATCGGACGGCTGGCTTGGGGGCAATACGGCAACCGTGTAGGAGTACCCAGGATCCTGTCGCTGCTGGAGAAATACGAGGCCGCAGCGAGCTTCTACGTGCCTGCCGTCACGGCCATGCTGTATCCGGACGAGCAGAAACGCATCGTGGACGGCGGTCATGAGCTCGGCATTCACGGCTGGATTCACGAGCTCAATTCCGTCCTGCCGATCAATGATGAGCGAGATCTCATGCTCCGCTCAATCGACACCATCGAAAGAATAGCGGGACAGCGCCCCTATGGCCTGCGCAGCCCATCCGCCGATTTCAGCGAGAACACCCTACGACTGTTGCAGGAGACCGGCCTCGAATACGACTCATCGTTGGGCGCCGACGACGATTGCTACGAGCTACTGCTCAACGGCGAGCCCTCGGGAATCGTGGAGGTGCCGTTCGAGTGGGTGCGCGACGATGCGGTCTACTTCATGATGAACCGCTTTCAAGGTCTGCGTCCCTACACGCCGCCCGCCGACGTCTTTGATATCTTCAAGCGGGAGCTGGACGCTGCATACAGCGAAGGTGGCATCTTCAATCTCACGATGCACCCGCACATCATCACTTATAGGTCCCGGATCTGGATCCTCGAGGAGATCATTCGGTACGCCAGGTCGCTAGGCGATGTTTGGTTCGCCTCGCATGGTGAAGTCGCTCGTTGGGTGCGCGACAACTCATGAGGGTGCTCCTGACAAATCGGACGGTCAGCGGAACAGCGCGAGAGCAGCCGACTAGAGGGGCCGCGATCGCTGCCGCCGAAGCGGCGTTGGACGACGGGACCTTATTCGAGGATCTGGCGCGAGCCATAGCCTGCCGTACCGAGAGCCAAAGGTCCGATTCTCGGAGCAGCCTTGTCGCGTATCTGACGGAGCTTGTCGCCCCGTACCTCGAGGACATGGGATTTGCCTGTCGCATTATTGAGCATCGGCACGCAAAAGGCCCTTTCCTCGTCGCGCGAAGGCAGGAGCATGAGTCGCTTCCGACCATCATGTGCTACGGACATGGCGATGTGGTGGAAGGGCTGGACGGCTGGCGCGACGGACTGGCGCCTTGGAGGCTGACTGCCGCGGACGGGCGCTGGTACGGCCGAGGTGTCGCTGACAACAAGGGCCAGCACTACTTGAACATGGCCGCGATGCGAGCGGTACTGGAGACCCGCGGATATCTTGGCTTCAATTCGGCATTTCTGATCGAGACCGGCGAGGAAGTCGGATCGCCCGGCCTGCGTCAGATGTGTGCTGAGAACAAGGATCTTCTACAGGCGGACATCCTCATTGCCTCGGATGGCCCGCGCATCTCGGCCGATCGGCCGACCATTTATCTCGGCGCGAGGGGGGCGATTAGTTTCAAGCTCTCTATCGAGGCGAGAAGCGGCACCTATCACTCCGGCAATTGGGGCGGATTGCTCAGTAATCCGGCACTTCAGCTTGCTCACGCCCTTGGCTCGATCGCCTCGGCGACCGGTCAGATCAAAATCCAAGAGTGGCTTCCCCCTGAGATTCCGGAGGCTGTTCGCGCCGCGCTCCGCGAATGCGTCGTTCTGGACGATGAGCAGAGTCCGAAGATCGACCCGGGTTGGGGCGAGCCGGGTCTGAGCGCCGCCGAGAAAGTCTACGGTTGGACGTCGTTCGAAGTGCTGGCCTTCGAAGCTGGGCGTCCCAGGTCGCCGATGAACGCGGTTCCGGCCTCCGCCTTTGCGGTTTGCCAACTCAGGTTCGTGGTTGGCGTGGATGAGGATCGGATACTTCCTGCACTTCGGGAGCATCTCGATCGTTGCGGGCTGGACATGATCCAGGTCTCGCAGACGGACGACGAGGTGTTCCACGCGACCCGTCTCGATCCTGGCGATCCCTGGGTTGGCTGGGTTCGCGAGTCGCTCGAACGATCGATCGGAAAGCCGGTCGCCGTCCTTCCGAATGTCGGTGCTTCGCTGCCCAACGACATTTTCAGCAACTTGCTGAACATGCGGACGATTTGGATACCGCATTCCTATCCGGCCGCCGCAAACCACGGCGTCAATGAGCATGTACCCACCTCCGTGATCCGGGAAGGGCTACGAGGAATGGCGGGATTGTATTGGGATCTTGGAGAGGGCGGGGGCCTTCCTGCGACCGCGGCCAACGAGAGGAGGATCTGATGAGGTTATCTGGACTGAGTTCTCGATCCAAATCGATCAACAGGCGCACTATCCTCAAGGGACTCTTGGCGTTGGGGGCCGCGGGAAGTGATCTTGCGACCTTTGCAGAAGCACTGGCGCAATCGTCCTCCGAAGACGTGAGCCAACTGACGATCCTCATTCAGGGTGGACCCGTAGCGGATACCATCAACAACGTCGCGTTGCCTATTTTCAAGGGCCAATACCCCGGAGTCGGAATTCAACTGGAAGTTTCCGCCAACGCCGCCGCATATCCGAAGATGCTGGCTCAGAGGAACAATCCGGTGATCAGCGGTGGAATGTTCAACGATCTATTCTCCGCGCGAGGGTCGATCGACAAGATGTGGGCCCCCATCAACACGGACTTCATGCCCAACGCGAAGCGCGTTCCGAAGGATCTCCTGCTACCCGGGGGCGAGGGTGTCACGTTCCAGCAGACTCCGTTCGGGATCATGTACAACCCCGATCGGGTCGCGCCGCCGACGTCCTGGACGGATCTCTGGAATCCGAAGCACGAGGGTCGCGTCGCGATGTGGGACGCGTATTTCGATGCATATGCAATGGCGGCCGTCGCGATCGGCAAGTCTCCGTCCGTGGAGGACGGCATTAAGGCTTGGGAGCCCTACCGCAAGAATATCGGCGTATGGTCGACGTCGCCGATCGCGGAAGAGGATCTGGTCCACAGGGGCGAAGTCTGGCTCGCTCCTCATTGGGGGGCTTGGTGTGAGCAGGCGCGTCTTCAAGGAAAGCGCGTCGCGTTTGCCTTTCCGAAGGAAGGCGCGACATTATGGTCCAATCAGTTGCAGTCCTGCGCGGGATTCTCGCCGAAGGTTACCGAGCTCGTTCAGCGATATCTCAATGTCTGGCTGTCCGACGAATGCCAGGCGGCCTGGCTGAAGAACGCTCTCATTTCGCCCGCCATAGGATCGTTGGCAATTCCGCCTGGACTACAGACCAATGCCGCAGTGATCTCGGCTGCAGACGCGGGCAAGAGACTTATCAGATTGGATGCGCGGCAAGTCGCCACAAAGTTTGCGGCGACGAAGGCACTCATCGAGCGAACATTGAAGTCGTAAGACGATGATGCACGGAAAAATCGCGATAGCTGCGCTCAGCGTTCACGCCGTTGTCAAGAGTTTCGGAGGTGCGAGGGTAGTCAAGGACGTTTCTCTTGCTATCAAGCCAGGCGAGTTCATCAGCTTGCTCGGTCCCAGTGGTTGCGGAAAAACGACCCTACTTCGCATGATCGCGGGTCTAGAACTGCCGGATTCCGGGACCATTGCGCTTGGAGGCAAGGACATCACCAGCGTACCCGTCTGGGAACGCAATATCGGCGTGGTCTTCCAAAACTACGCTCTGTTCCCGCATATGACGGTAGCCCAAAACATCGCTTTCGGGTTGCGAACGAGAAAAACTCCAAAGAGCGCTATTGAGACCAAGGTTCGAGATGCGCTCAAGCTCGTCCGGCTCGACGGTTTTGGCCCACGATCGACCGAAAAGTTGTCGGGAGGTCAAAAGCAGCGGGTCGCTCTGGCCCGGGCCCTTGTGACCGATCCCAAGCTGCTTCTGCTGGACGAGCCTCTGGGGGCACTTGATCGGAAGCTACGCGAGCAGATGCAAGTCGAATTGAAGATGCTTCAGCGGGAGATCGGCGTCACCACCCTGATGGTGACGCACGACCAGGAAGAGGCGCTCACGCTTTCCGACAGAATCGCCGTCATGAGTGACGGGAGAATCCTGCAGGACGATAGTCCGCGAGAGATCTATGAACGTCCTCGCGACGCGTTCGTCGCCGACTTCATAGGGATGTCGAACTTCATGAAGGGCCGGGTCGTGGATCTCGACGGGAACAAGCAGCTCGCGGTCTCAGAGAACGTGATCTTAAAGTTGCCTCCCGACGCGAGGGATGCGACGGAAATCTCGGTATTCCTCAGGCCGGAGAAGTTGACGCTCGCTGAACTGCCCGGTGCTGCGGGAAGTTCGCTTCCGGGAAGGATCGTGCACGTGTCTTATTCCGGCTCGGTGACCCATTGCTTCGTCGATGTGGGTCTTCAGAAGCCCCTGACCGTGTTGATAACGAACAGGTCGAACTATGACCATGCAGGGCCTCGGATCGGTGAACCGATCTGGGTGCACTGGGATGCGCGCAACATCGTGATGCTTTGAGCATCCGTCGATATTCGGATCCGATCGCGGCTGGACGCCGTAAGAGAGTTAGAGATGATCAAGCCCACCTCTGAAAAGCCGGTTGCCGTAGTCACCGGCGGAGCCAAAGGGATCGGTTTTGCCTGCGCCGCGCGATTGCTGGCCAGCGGCTTCCGTGTCGCCATCACCGATATCTCGGAGCCCGATCTGAAGAGCGCGTCGGCTTCTTTGGGTGCCGGGCAGGGCGACCTTCTGGCGCTGTGGGACGACGTTCGATCCTTTGACGGCGTACAGTCGAACGCAAGCCGGATCCTGGATGCGTGGGGGCGGTTCGATGTCCTGGTCAATAGCGCCGGCGTTTCCCAGCCAAAGGGTCTACTCAGCATTACCGAGCAGGAGTGGGACCTGGTGATAGCGGTAAATCTGAAGGGGACGTTCAATTGGTGTAAAGCCGTGGCGTCGCACATGGTCGGAGCCGCGGCAGGGCGCATCATCAATATCTCCTCGGTGAACGCGCACACCGGTGGCACGCCATCGGCCGTGAGCAAATTTGCGTATGCCGCCTCCAAAGCCGGGATTTTGGGTCTGACGCGCGGTTTGGCCAAGGAGCTTGCGCCGGACGTTTCCGTAAATGCGGTCTGCCCTGGTCTCATCGAGACCGCGCTGACTCTCAAGATGATCGGCGAACAGGGGAAGGAGATGATCGCCCGAGGCATCCCCTTGGGACGCATCGGAACACCGGATGACATCGCGGTCATCGTTCAATTCATCGCGACGGTGCAGCCCAGCTATTTGACTGGTGAGATCATCGACGTCGATGGCGGCGCCTTCATCAACTGAAATTGCGGCTATGACTACAGCAATCAAGGACACCCCACTTTCGATATTGCTGATTCCGGCGTCGGTGATCGGCTGCCTGATGGTGCTGTCCGCCGCGTTGATGCTGGGCATCTCGGTTCTCGACAGCTTTCCAGGGTGGACCACTCTTACCTTCGAACATTATCGCGAATTCTTCGACAACCGATTTCTCCTTCAGGCAGGCTTGCGAACAATTTCGCTCGCCGCGGTAGTGACCCTCGTCTGTCTGTTGTTCGGCTATCCCGTCGCCTGGTTTCTTGTCCTTGGCCGCTCCAGAATCGCGCATCTCGTGTTCCTGGCCGTTCTGACGCCGCTGATCGTCAGCATCGTGGTTCGGATGTTCGGTTGGACGATCCTGCTCGGTAACGAAGGACTGCTCAACAAGTTGATGGTCGGGCTAGGGATCGTCGCTGCACCTGTGCAGATGATGCGCAGTTTCTGGACAGTCGCGGTTGGTCTGGTCCACATCTTCCTCCCGTTCATGATCCTGTCGCTTACCTCCACGCTCGGCCGGATCGACCCGTCACTGGCGGAAGCAGCGGCAACTCTGGGTTCGCGCCCCGTCCGGTCCTTTTTTCAGATCATTCTTCCCCTTTCGGCGCAGGGCATCGCTACGGGAAGCATCATAGTATTTTGCCTGGCAACGGGTGTGTATCTCACGCCATTCTGGTTGGGCAGAGGCAACGTGACTGTCCTCGCCACTGCAATCCAGCAACAGATCCTTGAGACCGGCGATTGGCCCACGGGCGCGGCTTCCGCGATGCTTCTTACGTTCTTCACGTTGCTTCTCGTGGCGGGATACAGCGTCCTGATCCGTCGATTGTGGAGGCGCTGATGATGGAGACCGCTCGCTCACTTCCGTCCATTTGGAGGGTGATCAATCTTTGGATCGTCTGGATCGTGCTAATCTTCTTGTTGCTGCCGATCCTCATCGTCATTCCAAGCGCGTTCAACACCGAATCAACCGTAACGTTTCCGATCCACGGCTTTACGTTGAAATGGTTCACAAACGCGGTCTCTCGGGCCGAGTTTATCAGATCGTTTTTTCTGAGCGTCTCCGTTTCCGTTGTCGCAACCCTCATATCGCTCGCCGCCGGCGGGCTGGCCGCCTATGCAATGGTACGCCGCTCGTTCCGCGGAAAAGGGCTCCTCGAGCTCGTACTGCTCTCGCCGCTGATCTTCCCCTCAATCGTGCTGGCGATCGCGCTGACGATGGTTCTGGGCTCGCTTGGCCTCCTACGCACCTTTCCCGGATTGGTCGTTGCGCACACGATCGTGACCCTTCCTTATGCCGTTCGAGCGATGATCGGCACCTTTCACAGTATCGACCCGAGCCTGGAGGAAGCGGCGGCCGTTCTGGGAGCGCGTCGAATATTCGTTTGGCGTGAAGTGCTCGTGCCTCTGCTTCGGCCAGGGCTTCTCGCGGCGGCGATCTTCAGTCTCATCATGTCCTTTGACGAGTTCGCAGTGTCGTTCTTCGTCGTCGGTCCCGGCATGACGACGCTGCCGATCGAGCTCTTTAACTACACGGAATTCTATTCGGATCCGACGATCTGCGCCGTATCGACCATCCTGATCATTTTATCGGCTCTGGCGGTGGTCGCGATTGAACGGTCGGTGGGCCTGGCGAAGCTGATGAGCTGAGCTCGGGATCTCGACTCTTCAGAACCTCAAGGAGGATAGAGTGACAAATTCAACTCAGCCCGGCGCTCTGGAAAGTGGCGCGCCTCAGCGCAATTCGGACGCGTTTCGCCGAGCGTTAGGCCACTTTGCCACCGGTGTAACAATCATAACAGCCGAATCTGACGGCGTGCGCGCGGGTATCACGGCCAACTCATTCAATTCGGTCTCGCTCGATCCGCCGTTGGTCCTTTGGTCCGTCAAGAAGACGTCCACCAGCTGGCCGACCTTTGCGAAGGCAAAGTCGTTCGCCATCAACGTCCTTGCTTCGGACCAAGCGCCCTTGGCCTCTCAATTCGCGAAGTCTGGGACAGACAAATTCAAGGCCGTCGATTGGAAGCCGGGAGCAATGGGTGCGCCCCTGCTGGGTGGGGTGACCGCACATTTCGAGTGCGCTCGCCGTGTAGAATATGAGGGCGGCGATCATCTCATTGTGGTCGGCGAAGTTGGCTACTTCGCTCGTTACGAACGTCGGCCGCTTGTGTTTACGCAGGGGCGGTTCAGCCTTGCGATCGACAACCTGGACGCCGCGTCAACCAGCGCCGACCCTCGCGATTCGCCGTATCCGACTTTCCTTGCCATGCTTCGGCGTGCGTTCTTACAGAGGGCGTCTGAGTTTCGCGAAGAAGCTCACTCCGTCGGCTTCACGATGAACGAGAGCCGTTTGATGTACCACCTCGAACTTAGTCCAGGCCTTCAGCTCGAAGGGTTGGCGCGGGTCTCGCTCCTGGATCTGGATGCGGCAAGGGATGGAGTAGCGTCTCTGGAGCGCAAAGAATGGATCGGTCGTGGCTCGGACGGCTCGCTGCACCTTACCGTGCTCGGTGTCGAGCAGAATGCGAAGCTTGCTCGCCTGGCGCACGGTGCTGAAGCCAGTAAGTTGATACGCTTCTCCGCAGCGGAGATCAGTAAGGCGCGGGAGATCATTGAGGCGTTTGGCGGGAGGCTGGACAATGTTCCGGCCTATCGAGAGCCGCAATAGGAAACACACGCAAGGCAGCGGAGTCGAAGCGAATGACAAATCCTCTCTGGAACAGCAACAAGCTCAAACTCGGCATATTTGGGACGAACGGAAAGGGTGGGGCGCAAACGAGGGTGCCCGAGCTCTACCAACCGACATGGCCAAACTCCGTTCGGACCGCCCAAACGGCCGACCGCGCCGGTTTCGAGGCGATCGTCGCCTATGCGCGGTGGAAAGCTTACATGCCCGGCAAGCCCGATCATACGAGCGGTATTGTTCTGGATCCGTTTACCTGGTGTGCGGGTATCGCTCAGGCGACCAGCTATTCGGCCGTCATGCCGACGTCGCATGCGCCGACGATCCATCCGATAACCTGCGCCAAGCAATGCGCGACCATTGATATCATTTCGAACGGCCGGCTTGGGTTGAACGTCGTTGGCGGGTGGAATAAGCACGAGCTGGAGATGTTCGGCGCGCCCATGCGCGAGCATGACGAGAGATACGAACAGCTCGAAGAATGGCTGACCGTCATCAAGAAGATGTGGATCGAGAAAGAGGAATTCGACTACGGGGGAAAGTTCTACCGGGTGTCGCGCGGAGCGTCCATGCCGAAGCCGATACAGAAGCCGCACCCACCTATCATGAACGCCGGCGGGTCGTCACGTGGCATGAAGTTCGCTTGCCAGCACGCCGATCTGTGTTTCGTCATCCTGCAATCCGAAGATCCGGCCGAGTGGAAACGGCAGATCGACATGTACAAGAACACCGCACGTTCCTTCGGGCGGGAAGTGCAGGTTTGGACCTATTGTCCCGTCGTTCAGCGTGACACCAAGGAGGAGGCTGAAAAGTATCTTCATCACTATGCGGTAGAAATGGAAGACGTCGAGAGCGTCGATGCCTGGTCCGCTGGGGTAGGCGCGCAGTCGCAGATTGCGTCACCGGAGAGAATGAAGGAGCTCCGAAAGAGGATCGCCGCTGGCGCCGGTGGCAACATCCTCGTCGGAACTGCAGACATCATCGCCGAGAAGATGGATGGCCTGTGCGCCGCGGGCCTTGATGGGGTCCTGTGTTCGTTCGTCGACTTCGACGACGGGCTTCATCGTTTCATCTCCCAGGCGCTTCCACTTCTCGAGCAACGTGGCTTGCGCGTACCGTTCAAGCCGAAGCTGGGACGCGAGGTCGCTGCATAACAGAGAGAGCGACGGCCTGCCGACCATTTAGCTGATCGGCAGGCCCGGACGTTCACGCAGCCGTAGCTCTCTCTGCGGTCAATAGGCTAACCGGTTGAGGGTAGCTCCCGACGAGCGTCTCGGGAAAGAGCACGTTTGGTATCGTTCTTGAAGCTCCAATTGAGCAGGCTGATGGCGCCGCGAGTTCAGAGATAGGCTCCATCCACCGGGAGGGCGACGCCCGAGATGTAACCGGCGCCCTCGGACACCAGGAATTCGACGGCGGCAGCCACGTCTTCAGATGACCCGGCGCGTCCCAACGGATAGCCTTCCAGCATTCGAGCCTGCTCATGGTCCGGCAACGCATCGAATCTTCCCCTCACTCGAGTTCCCGGCTGGCCGAGAATGAGTCCGGGCACGATGCAATTGACGGTGATGCCGTTCTTGCCGACATCCTTTGCGAGTTGAGCCGTGAGTCCGATTAGCGCCGCCTTAGCGGTCGCATAGGCAAGTCGGCCAGGGACCGTAGTAGGCGGTCCCTTCTCTCCGAACGCCAAAATGGAAGAAAAGTTGATGATACGCCCGAAGCCCTTCTTCGTCATCCCGGCCATCACGGCTTGGGAAAATAGAAAGGTGCTGGTTACGTTGAGGGCCATCACGTGATTCCAGAGATCCAGATCGATGTCTTCGATACCGAGAGTTTTCTTTGGACCGCCGCCGCCGGCGATGTTGATGAGCGTATCGACGGTCCCGAACGACGCGATGGCTTGGTCTACCGCACGCTTCACATCTCCGGGGCTGGTGACGTCCGCTACGCACGAATGGACCGCCGTGCCCGCAATGCCGCCGGCGGCTTCCTTCACGGCGTCCCCATCGCGGTCCACGAGCATGATCCCGAAACCAGCCGCCGCTAGTCGCGCGATTGTGGCGCGGCCAATTGCTCCGGCGGCCCCCGTAACGATCGCAGCACGCTCCATGTTTCCTCGCTCTCAAATGGGTTTCCCGAGAGAGGACCTTTCCACGGATCGGAGGTGTGGTCAAATTGTAATGCGAGTGTATCGCATTGCAATTTAAACTGCGGAAATGGCGCGCGCTGCGTGTACGGCGAGCGGGGCAAACCGCTTCTCGAAGTCGGATGGAGACCACTCGGCCAGGGATCCGGCGACGTGAACCGCACCGATTGGCTTTCCAGAATCATCGAGAATCGCGACGCCGCATGCGATTTCGCCGACCATCATTTCTTCGACAACGACCGCATAGCCCGCGTCGCGCGCCTCTTGAACACGAGCAAGGATATGCTCCTTGGCAATCGTGGTCTTAGGCGTCACTTTGACAAGTTCAGACCGATTCAGGATATCCTTGACCTGCTCGAGTGGAAGCTTCGACAATACCGCGCGTCCTCCTGACGTGCAGAACGTCGGAACGCTTCTTCCGCTGAGGTAGCCGTACAGGCTGTCCCGTTTGCTTTGCAGGCGGACGAGGTACAACATTGCCACATCGTCGAACAAGCTGAGATCGATGCGCTCCTGAGCATCGCGTCGAAGCTCGGCCAAGATCGGCAGGGAGTGCGTGATCAGCGGATGTCCGCGGAGGTAGTCGAACGATCTCTGTAAGAGGCGTCGACCCGGCCGATGGCCAAGACTTGTCCTCTCGAGATATCCCAGCTTGACCATGGTGTGGACGAGCCGTTGCGTCGCGCTCTTGTCCAAATCGGCCGCTTCCGCAAGTTCCGATAGCGACAGAGCGTTAGTGGAGTCGGCAAACCCCTCCAGAATTCTGAAAGCCTTGCCGACCGACTTTACGTAGAGTTTGTCCTCGCGATCATCCGATCGAACCGTCTGCTTTCGTCCGGTTGCACGCTTGGCCATTCTCCCGGTTCTCCCTGCTCATTTCTTTGAATTACAACTCGTGTTGGGGCGTTGACGCCGCGCGCCAGAACAGACATTATATAACGATCCAACCGTATCGTACTGCAATACGATTGAAAGGAAGAGAAGAGGTCGTCCATTGTGCGCGCAATATAATCCGGCCGAATTTCGGCCGCCCACCTTCCACGATGCGGTGCCGGCATTCAAGGAGGGACAAAGCAACCCACGAAAATATCTGGAGAAATGTCTGGAAATCATCGAGGCTCGCGAGCCCGTTGTGCGTGCCTGGGTAGAAATGAACCTCCCGGAGGCGAGGTCGGCCGCGGATGCTTCGACCAAACGGTATCAATCAGGACGTCCGCTCTCTTCCATCGACGGTATGCCTGTCGGCATCAAAGATCTCTTGATGACCAGGGATATGCCCACCCGCATGGGTTCACCCTTGTATGAAAACAATTTCCCAAAGCAGGACTCTGCATGCGTTCAAGCGCTTCGGAGTGCCGGCGCGGTCGTCTTGGGCAAGACGGTGACCACCGAACTGGGGATGTCCCATCCCGGGCCGACCACCAATCCCTTTAGCCCGATTCACACCCCTGGAGGATCCTCGAGCGGATCGGCCGCGGTTATTGGAGCGGGGATGGTGCCTGCGGCGATCGGAACGCAAGTCGTGGGCTCAGTCATCCGACCCGCAAGTTTTTGCGCCAACTACGCAATCAAGCCGACCATGGGCGCCTTGAACCGCGGCGAACGGCAAGGCTTCAGCCAAAGCCATGTCGGCGTCCACGCGGGCAGTCTCGCAGACATGTGGCACGTCTCCATTGAAATCGCGAAGCGTTCGGGCGGAGATCCAGGTTATCCAGGTCTCTTCGGAGGCACGGAACTCCACGCGGCGGAGCGTCCGACCCGGCTCATCGTCATGGAAGCGCAGGGGGGGCCAGAGCTGGACCAGGCAACGAGAGGTGCATTCGAGGGCCTCCTATCGGATCTCGGTCGTGCAGGCGTCGAGATCATTCGTCGCACCGACCATTCACTTGTCGAGGCTTTCGAGCAGGCGATCAGCCACAGCCTTGAGATCACACGGGACGTTTGCGCATACGAGATGCGCTGGTCTCTTGAGAATCTCGTGCAGCAGTTCGGCGGAGGACTTAGTGACAGCCTCACTTCGCGCCTGGAAATTGCGCGGCGAATGACCCAGGACGATTATCGGCTCGTGATCTCGAGACGCGAAGCAGCTAGAGCCGCCCATGCCACAATCGCCCATATCGCAGACGCCATCATATCCCCGTCTTCGATCGGGCCGGCGCCGCGACTCGATAACAAAGGCGTGGATTCGGGCGTCGTTCATACGACCGGTCTGCCCAACTACAATGCCGTAACTTCGCTGCTCGGAGCCCCTACGATCACCATACCTATGCTTGCGGTCGGCGGACTTCCCGTAGGGGTCCAGGTGGTCGGGCAGCCTCACACGGATGATCATCTCGCCGGTATCGCGCGTTGGATTGCGGAAACAATCCCGGCGCGTTCAGTCTGAATGAAGAGGACGTGCGTCCGGCGCACGTCATCTTTCGCTTCCGGCCGCAAGACTATGCGTCCCGCGCGCATCTCGTGCAGAGTGCGATCGGTTGGGGATCTCTCGCGATCCGCCGCCGGGAAAGCCTCCTGCGGTAAAACGAGGAACCCGAGCATTCCTCGTCCTCGCGTGAACCTTTTGTGTTGCAAGCAACACAGTGCTGCGATCTAATACGAATAAATGCGATCGTATCGCATTGCAATTCATGCGACGTGACGACCAGGACGATTGATGTCTGCATTAATGGAGGGACCAATGCGAAATCGTAGAGAGATCCTGGCCGCCGCCGCAGTCGGAATCGCGACACCGTCGCTGCTTCGACGAGCTTGGGCACAACAAGATGCAATCGAAATCGGCAGTCTGGTTTCTCTCTCCGGCACGTTCGCCAACATCGGAGAACAGGTGGACATTGGCAGCAAGATTGCCATTGATCACTACAAAACCGCGGCGGGGCGACCGCTTCGCTATGTCCAACTGGATGATCAAGGAGACCCGGGTCGAGCAGTACGGCTCACTCAAGATGCTATTCGTGACCGAGGCATTCGCTTCTTCATGAATTGCACCAATAGCGCAATTGCGCTGGCTGTCGCGAAGGAGGTCGCGAGCAGCGGAGGCGTCTACATCAATCAGGCCGGCGCGGACGAGATGACCGGCACACTCTGCAACAAGAATACCTTTCGATGGCCGGTTGCGACCTATAGTGCCGTGAACACGACCGTCCGTCCATTCATGAAGCAGTTCCCCGATGCAAAAAAATGGTACACGATCACGGGTCAATACGTCTTCGGCGATAGCCTTCTGAAGAATTTGAAGGATGTTCTCGGTGAGCTCGGCGGACAGCACGTTGGCAACAGCTATCATTCCCTGAGCGACCGAGAATACAGCGGCTTCATCACTGCGGCGATTGCTGCGCAGCCCGATGTGCTGTGCATTTGCAATTTCGGCAGCCAGACCACCGACGTGTTGCGGCAGGCCGTCAGCTTTGGGATGAAACGCAATACGAAAATCGTCGTCGTCTGGTCGACGGGACTCGACCAATTCCAATCGCTGGGCCCCGATATCTGCGAGGGCGTCTATTTTGGCGCGAACTATTGGCATGGCGTCGATGCGCCCGGCAACCGGCTGCTCACGGGAGTGATCAAAGACAAGTTGAAGGTGACTCCCAGCTATCTCCTGACGGCCGGGTGGGCCTGCACGCAGGCAACCGTCGAGGCCCTCAACAAGGCGGGGAGCGCCGAGGTGCCGGCGGTGATCAAAGCTTTCGAAACGCTTAGCTACGAAGGGCCGACGGGACTCGAGAAAGTCCGGGCCGAAGATCATCAGGTTCTGAAGGACTACTATCTCCTGTTGGGTAAACCCAAAGCCAAGATGCTCGACAAAGACGACTACGTAGACGTCATCTCGGCCCAGAAGGCATTTCTCCCGCCTGATAAAACAGGCTGCAAGCTGTAACTTCGCCCATGTCCGCTCAAGTCCTCATTTTCGGAGCGCTCAATGGCGTCGGCATAGGGATGATCTATTTCATCCTGTCTGTCGGGCTCACCATGATTTTCGGCCTCATGCAGTTCGTGAATTTCGCTCACGGGGCTTTCTACATGGTGTCCGCCTACGCGGCGTTTGCGATTGCGCAGTGGACCGGAAGCGTTCTTCCGGCCCTGCTGATCAGCCCGCTCCTGGCCGCCGCTTTTGCGCTCGCTTCCGAACGGCTGCTACTGCAACGCACGTACAGTCTGCCTCACGAGGCGCAGATCCTGATTACCTTCGCGCTCGCGATCTTGGCGCAGGAATCGGTCACCATGATTTTCGGGACCTTGGGAAAGAATGTGCCGGTGCCGGAGATCTTCAGCGGCGTCGTGATCTTCGGTGGGTTTGTGTACCCGTCATATCGTCTCTTCGTAGTCGGTATTGCCGTTGCGGTCGCGCTCGCAATGTGGCTCGCGATCGAACGCACTCGTTTTGGCGCCATGGTGCGTGCCGCAGCGGAGAACGCCGAAATGATGGGGCTCCTTGGATTTGACTCGCGCAAGGTCTTCATGGCGGCTTTTGCCTTCGGAGGTGCGCTTGCCGGTCTCGCCGGCGCTCTCGCGGCGCCACTACGCGGCGTGGAGCCCCTCATGGGACGTGAGGCCCTGGCTATCGCTTTCGTGGTCGTAATCCTCGGCGGGCTTGGAAGCTTCAGCGGAGCTCTCCTAGCCGCACTGCTGATCGGTATCACGCAGTCCCTCATGAGTATGATCTGGCCGGGAGGGGCTCATCTCATGATCTACGGAGTCATGACGATGATCCTGGCTTTCCGGCCGACCGGGCTCATGGGGCGTTCGTGATGACGACCGAAGGGCTCCGTTTTCCGAACGGGACCACCGTCGTTATTGCGGTGTTTCTCATTGCTCTGCCGTGTATTCTGCCCTCGTTGACATTGGCGAGCGAGATTTTGGTGCTCGCTACTGGGGCTTTGAGTTGCACTCTGCTGCTCGGTTCGGTCGGTCTTCTTTCATTCGGTCAAGGTCTCTATTTCGGCCTAGGCGCATACGTGTCCGCCATTCTCATTCGCGACTTCGAAATGTCTGCGTTGGCGGCCACAATAGCTGCTTCGCTGGCAGGGTGCCTGCTGGCAGCAGCTGCCGGGCTTTTGATCGTGCGACGGCAGGGCGTGTATTTCGTCATGCTCACACTGGCGTTCGCGCAGATGGGCTTTTTTCTCGCATTAGCCTTCCCAAGGCTCACCGGCGGCGAGAACGGGTTCGGAAACGTGCCACGGACGGCCATCGCGTTCGGACAATTCGCGTTGTCAAATCCCCTGCTGCTTTATGTTTTTCTCGCGATCCTTTCCTTTGCAGCGTTCGCGCTGGTGCAGAGAATAGTCGCGTCGCCGTTCGGAAGCGTTCTCAATTCGATCCGCTACAATGAGAGCCGTTCTGAGGCGCTCGGATATGACGCTCGGCGCTTCAAGCTGGCGGCGGTTACCATGGCGGGTGGTATCGCCGCCTTGGCCGGAGCGATGAACACGCTGATGCTCAATTTCGTGCCGTTGAGCGCCATCGACGTGGAAACGAGCGAGCGATTGTTGATAGCTTCTCTGATCGGAGGAGTCGGATCTCCCCTTGGTGCGCTCATCGGCGCGTCGGTCCTGAGCGCAATGTCCGATTTTCTTTCGCCCATTTGGCCGCGCTGGTCCATGGTCGTCGCACTCCTCCTGATAGTGACCGTGCTTTTCCTGCGTGACGGGCTCTTGGGGTTGGGAGGGGTGCTGCGGCGGCAAGGCAAGGAAATGCCGAATGGCTGAGATCCTCCTTACCGCGCAGGGCTTAGGCGTTCGGTTCGGCTCGTTCAAGGCAATCGAGGACCTGAACCTCTCGATCGGCCGGGGGACTCTGCACTCCGTCATTGGTCCTAACGGCGCCGGGAAGACTACGTTGTTCAACGCGTTGAGCGGTACGCGCATCCCCACGCAGGGCGAGATAAGGTTCCAGGGGCATCCAATCACGAACGTCCCCGCGCATAGTCGCGTACATCTGGGGCTTTCGAGGTCTTTCCAGCTGACCAATATCTTCAGGGACCTCTCCGTCGCTGAAAATATCCTATTAGCGCTGCAAGCCGTGGCCGGAAGAGAGGCATGGGCGTTCTGGCGCAATCGCGACCCATTAAAAGTATCCAAGAAACGCGCCGCGGAATTAGCGGACACGGTGGGTTTGTCGGCCCGCTTCGAAGCACGCGCGGGCGACCTATCCCACGGGGCCCAGCGCGCTCTTGAGATAGCCATGGCTCTCGCGTCTGAACCCAAGCTGCTGTTCTTGGACGAGCCTCTAGCCGGTATGGGTCTCGATGATGTTCACCGGACGAAACTCCTCATCAAGAGTCTCGCGCCGGAACGTACAGTCGTTCTGATCGAGCACAACATGAGCGTCGTTCTGGATATCTCGGATACGGTCACGGTGCTCGCCCAAGGAAAGAAGATCGCCGAAGGTTCTCCTCAAGCCATCAGGGCGAACGTCGAAGTAAAAAACGCGTATCTCGGATCTGCCGCATGACTGGACTTATCGTTCGTGATCTGCACGCCTGGTACGAGAAGAGCCACGTCCTGCAAGGCGTGGACGTGCAAGTTCAGCGAGGTCAAACGGTAGCTATTCTTGGCCGAAATGGCGCTGGGAAAACGACCACTCTGCGATCGATCATGGGCTTGGTCCATGCCCAGGGAACGATCACGTTCAACGGCAACTCGTTATCGGAGGTTGCTACGCACGAAATAGCCCGCCGCGGTCTCGCGTTCGTACCGGAAAACAGAGCTGTCTTCACCACTTTAGACGTACGAGAAAATCTCAGTATCGCCTTTCGCAAGGGTTCGCCTTGGACGCCCGACGCAGCCGCCGAGCTGTTTCCGTCGCTCAGAAGGAGATGGAAATCGGCGGCGGGCCGACTCTCCGGCGGCGAGCAGCAAATGCTCGCGATCGCGCGGGCGCTGATGACGAATCCAAGTCTCCTGCTGTTGGATGAGCCCACCGAGGGGTTGGCACCCGTGATTGTCGACGAGCTCGTGCAGCTCATGCTTTCCCTGAAAGCCCGTGGGCTCACCATTCTTCTCGTCGAACAAAGCATACAGGTCTGCCGCGCGGTCGCCGATACTCATGCCATACTGGACGAGGGACGCATAGTCTGGACTGGAACTACGGCGAGCTTGTCGTCCTCAAGCGAGGTTTTGGCGAAGCATCTCACTCTGGAAAGCGCGTAGCTAGACGGTCGAGAGTCAAATGGCGCGACAAATCGTACTAGGGCTCGCAGTCCTTCAGCACGACTTCCGGCCGAGCCATGCCGACGAGCTATCGACTGCTCGCGAGCGATTTCGGAGGTTGGCGTCGCGAGGGTATCTGGCGGCAGTTAGAAGTTACGGTCGGTCTAAGATAATTCGTGAGTTCGATTCAAGCGCCGAGGAGACGCTGTTCTTTCCTGGGCGTGCAGGCGGCGCAGCGTCGGTGGTCGGTCTGGCGACAACACTGATGCTGCTTTCAAGGAAAATGTGCCGTCATCGGGGGACGCCTCGGTCAGCATTCGAGCCGGAAACGCTCCTAAAGGATTGGCTTACTTCCGATCAGCTGGCCCAGTTCGAAGCTACGAGGACATTCGCTGTGGTCGGATGCAGCGGCGCGAGATATCGCATTTCTGCAGGACCGCCACCCTACGTCGTCAGCTTGGATAAACCAGGCGATGTCGATGGAGCGCGCCTTACCGGCGCGGTAACCCGCTCCGAACTCTGCATGCTGATATGGAAGATCGTATTGGAGGCAGGCGAGCCTGAGTTCATTGAACGAATGCAGACAGCAAGTAGACCGATAGTAGATTGTGTGCCGGTCCTGTTTCCCCCGGCATAAGTTGTCGGCCCATAGTCCGCTAGTCCGGTGCTTGCCGTCGTGCGCGCCGAGAGCTTCGACGCAGCAGCGGCGATCGGCCGGGTTTTTGCAAAGATTGTCGGCGCGGCTAGGATATTCTCGCACCCTCGGCGTTTCTGCGTCGATCAAGTAATCCGGAACTCGACCTCTATGTTGCCTCGTGTCGCTCGGGAGTATGGACAAACCTCTTCGTGCGTCACCCTGATCATCTCCTGGATCTCCGCCCTGTCGCGGTTCGGTACTGAAATTTCAAGAACAACTGCGAGTTCGAAAAACCCTTCTCCGTTCTTTCCAATCGCTACGTGAGCCGTGACACTCGATTCACGAATTGGCACTTTCCGTTCCCGCGCCACTCGCATGAGTGCATTCTCGAAGCAGGCTGCGTAGCCGGCAGCGAACAATTGTTCAGGGTTCGTAGCCACGCCCCCCGGGCCGCCCAATTCCTTGGGGTACGCGAGTTGCAGATCTAGAACGCCGTCCGACGATTTGACGCTCCCGGCCCGTCCACCCACGGCGGTAGCGGTTGCGGTGTAGAGAGCTTCCATGAGTACTCCTTGTCAACGGGAGATGCCTGTGGGTCGTCGAGGCGTTCAGAAATCGTCGGCCAGCTCGACCGCCCGCCGTTTGCCTTGAGTTCTTGTCTCCAGATCCACCTCGGATCCAAGGAGAGTCTTTTCGACGTTGATCTCACCAATGTCCGAGATTCCTATGAACCGGAGCCATAGGTCCATGTAGGGGCGTTGCAGGTCGTAAGACTCACGTGGAGTGATCGAAGATTCAGAGAGATAGTCGAGACCTCGGGCGTAGACCACGAGGGCCCGTTTGGCCTTCACGAGGCCGCCCATACCACGTTCATCAAAACTGAAAAGAATGTCCTTTTGAGTGATGAGGTCGATCAGCTGCTTCAATCGATATGGAATGGAGAAATTCCACAGCGGAACCGCAAACACCATCTTGTCGGCGTTTAAAAAGGGCGCCGCTAGGCGTCGAATGGTGTCCCACGCGGAGGCCTGTTCGTTCGTAGAGGGGTACCCGATAAGCCGGCGTACTTGGCGTTCAGAGCGGCCTCGCCAAAGGTCGGAAGGTCGAGTGACCAAACGTCTAGCTTCTCAATTTCATCAGAAGGGTTTTTCGAGCGGTAGGTCTCGATGAACGCCTCGCAAACCTCAATCGAGGCAGAGCGTTGCTTCCGTGGCGATGCTTCGACGTACAGAACCTTGGACATATTTCATCCTCCGGCGTCCTTCGTAACGCCGCCGAATTGACTTAACAAACGAATAAAAAGTGGTACATTGAGCGAAAAAATGGATCAATTGTCATGGCGTTCGAGCCAAGCTTGCTGCGAACCTTCGTCAAGGTTGCCGAAGGTCGCAGTTTCACACGCGCGGCGGAGGCTTTGAACTCCACGCAATCGACGGTGAGCGCCCAGATTCATCGACTTGAAGCCCAGGCCGGTCAGGCGCTATTCGAACGCAACACCCGGAATGTGACCTTGTCGCGGGCTGGAGAAACCCTCCTCGGTTACGCGCGAACGATCTTGCAACTGAACGAAGACGCGCATGCTGCCCTCGTTGGAAGCCATTTCTCGGGGCGATTGAAGATCGGTGTTGCCGAAGATCTCGTCGATGACTGGCTGCCGAAGATTCTCCAACGCTACACTCGCAAGCATCCTGCTCTCGCTCTAGAATTGGAGATCGGCATTGTCACGCAGCTACTTCAGAAACTTGAAGCCCGGGAGCTTGATCTTGCAGTCGGCTCCATTTGCGACGCGAAAATAGCTGGTTGGCGCCTTTGGCAGGAGCCGCTGGTTTGGGCTTTTGCCGAGAAGCGAAGCTTGCCTGACCCGCTGCCGCTTGCATTCTTTCCAGAGCCTTGCCCGTATCGCGAGCTCGCGCTGCGCGCGCTCGCCAAATCGGGCTGTCCTTGGCAGTTTGCGGGCTCGTCTCCGAGTCTCGCCGGCATGCGCGCTATCGTGAGGGCGGGCCTTGCCGCAACGCCATTGCCGCGCGGATTGGTTGGCGCCGGCCTACGTGTCGTTGACGGGGAGAAAGGCCTGCCAACACTGCCGGATGTTGAGTATGTTGTCCATATCCGAAGCGACGATCGAAGAGAGGCCGTGACGACGTTGGCGGGCCTTATACGAGACGCGGCCGGTCGCACGTAAGCACCGGCGCCAATGGTCAGTGACGCAATTTGCAGTCACCTGGTTTCTGCTTGTCGACGCGTAAGCCGGGTCGAGTAGGTATATCTTTCGGCTGGATGTACGCTGAGCGACACCTCAGCCATTTCATTTGAGCTGAAAAAATACTGACGGCGGATCGAGAGCGCGTGTGCGCCCGGTGTGACCTTCAGGGGGTCAGCCAGGTCGCGGGAAACCCCTACTGCGCTTATATCTTGGCGGATCTCGATGAAGCGGCGGCCCGAAATCTTCTCCACGAGAGTACCGAAGATGTCCGGATGGCTGTCCATCCTCGATCGGACCTCCCGGGCAAAAGTGTCGTCTATGTAAACATCGGTCCAGCAGATCGGCTTCGAGTCACCCGGGACCATGCGGAGAAACGAGATGCGTAGCCAGCGGCGACCGGGCTGGCAGCCGAGCGCTCGCGATAACTTTTCATCCGCGACGATCTCCGAAACGCGCTGAACATGGCGTTCCGTCTCGACGCCAAACTGCTGAACAGCTTCTATCGATTCGAGGGACTGGGTGAATCCCCTCGCGCTGCCTTGCGGCGAAGATGCCTCGACCCTCGTTCCTGCGTTTCTCTTTCGGCTGACGATCCCCGAGGCCTGGAGTTCTCGCATCGCGGCTCGCACGGTGGACCGGCTAACAGCGAATTGCTCGGTGAGCTCAAGCTCGTTGGGTAGCAGAGAGCCTACCGGATATCGACCATCGGCGATAGCTTCCATGAGGGCCCGAGCGACGTGGGCGTAACGCGTGACCACCTGAGGCTCCTATTCCGCAATACCCTCGGTCATTCAGGCTGAGCTTGGTCGGCCTCGGTCAGTGGCAAGGCGACTATTCTCCCGTCGAATTGGGAGCGCTGCCGCGACTGTTCAGCATCAATCCAGATAGCAGAGTCGCGGTCGATCGAAATCGCTGTCTCAACCGCCGCTTCGCCAGATACCCAACCCCTTATCGTCGGGCATGCGACCTTCCTGCCGCGCGGTCGCCTTTGCGTTGATCTCAGTTGACCCCGATCGACCGGCTTCCAGGGCAAAAAGGAGCTTGACGAATATGTTCGTACATATTTATATGTTCGAACATATTTGAAGGACAGAGGGATGGGAAGCACAGTTTTCGATTCCATCTTGTTTCGTGAAATGTTCGGGACTGCCGAAATGCGGGACGTTTTCGCTGACGACGCCCTGATAGCTCGCTATCTCGAAGCTGAAGTTGCGTTGGCCAGGGCCCAGGCCCGATTGGGCGTCGTGCCTGCCGAAGCCGCTGACGATGCCCCAAAAGCGCAATCCCATTTCCAGCGAATTGATGCTGGCAGCCGCAAAGGCCGTCCGTCAGCACGTCGCGGCGATGCTGGATGGCATGATCCACGACTTCGAGCGGGCGACCGGCCCTTGGCATCTCGAATGGATATCATTGCCCGAGAGCTTTCTGTTGACGGCCTCATCTCTCGCCAACGCCAAGTTCATGCTCTCCGGCCTTCATTTGCACGAGAACCGAATGCAAGAGAACTTGCACTTGACGCACGGCCTGATCGTAGCCGAAGCGGTGATGATGGCCGCCGCGCCCAAGCTCGGACGTCAGCGCGCCCATGACCGGGTCTATGAGGCTTGTCGCCAATCGCTGGACGACGGCGGCGATCTCGTCGAGATCCTGTGCGGCATGCCCGATATCGTGGAAGCGCTGGGCGGACCTGCCGCCGTGCACAGTCGTTGCGATCCGATAAACTATGTGGGTCTCGCGCCGCAGATGGTGGACCGTATGCACTAGCGGCCTACCCGGAACTGAGCTTCAAGAAACGGTAGAGGAGGTGGTCATGAGCAAAATATGGGTCGGTATCGCATTTGCCATCGTCGCCGCGACCGGTGGCTTCGCTTCCGCCCAGGACTATCCGTCGCGTCACATCACGATGGTCATGCCGTTCTCGGCGGGAGGGCCTGGCGACACGATAGCCCGCCTGCTCGCGCAAGGAATGAGTACCTCGTTGAAGCAGCAGGTGATCGTCGATAACACGTCGGGGGCCGGCGGTTCGATCGGCAGCGCCAAGGTCGCCACTTCTCCCGGCGACGGTTATAGCCTTCTGCTCATCCACATCAGCCATGCGACGAACCCGGCACTGTATCCCCATCTTCGATACGATCCGGTCAAGGACTTCGAACCGATCGGTCTCGTGGTCGAACTGCCTTCCGTCTTCGTGGCTAAGAAGGATTTGCCCGCTGCGAGCTTCGCCGACTTGATCGCCTATGTGAAGGCGAACCAGGACAAGGTAACCTACGCCCATGCCGGAATCGGCTCGGCGGCGCATCTGTGTGGGTTGCTCTTCCAAGCCGCCACAAACACCAAGATGACGCAGATCGCCTATCGCGGCGCAGGGCCTGCCATGAATGACTTGATGGGTGGGCAAGTCGACCTCATGTGCGACCAGATCGTCAACGTGGTCGGCAACGTGCAGGGAGGAGCGGTCAAGGCTTATGCCGTGACGGGAGGAGAGAAAGCGGCGGCGCTGCCGTCCCTTCCGGTGGCAAGCGAATTGGGTCTTCCGAACTTTAACTACAAGGTTTGGTACGGCCTGTTCGCCCCAAAAGGTACACCGAAGCCGGTCATTGACAAGCTCGCCGACGCTCTGAAAGCGGCGTTGGAGGATAGTGTGGTCAAAGAGCGCCTCGCACAGCTAGGCGCAGAGCCCGTGTCCACCGAACGGGCCAAACCAGGTGCGCTTGCCGAGCACCTCCGGGCCGAAATCGACAAATGGGCGCCGATCATCAAGGCCGCCGGCGTGACGGGCGCGCAATGACGATGTTGGAAAGCCCGGTGCGCATCGAGCGAGATGTATTCGGGGAGATCGATATCCCGGCGGACCGATATTGGGGTGCGCAAACGCAACGCGCTCTGGAATTGTTTGCGATCGGGGAAGAGCGGTTTCCCGCTTCTCTGGTGCGCGCCTTCGGACTACAAAAGCTCGCAGCCGCCCGTGCAAACCGACGTCTGGGCGCGCTCGACGTCGAGATTGCCGACGCGATCGAGGCCGCCGCTGACGAGCTACGGCAGGGGAAGTTCGATATGCACTTCCCGCTTACGATTTGGCAGACCGGATCGGGCACGCAAACGAACATGAATGCGAACGAAGTGATCGCGAACCGCGCCAACGAGCGACTCGGTCGACCGCTCGGAACCAAATCGCCAGTGCATCCGAACGATCATGTGAACCGCTCGCAATCTTCGAACGACAGCTTTCCGACCGTGATGCATCTGGCGAGCACGCTTGACTTGCGGGATTTGCTGATACCTGCATTGATCGAGTTGAGTGCCGCGCTTGCGGCGAAGGCCGCCGAATTCGAAGACGTCATTAAGATCGGTCGAACGCACTTGATGGATGCCGTCCCCATGACGGTGGGCCAGGCCTTCGACGCCTTTGCGCGGCAAGTTGAAAACGGGATCGGGCGGCTCGAGAATACGCTGCCCCGCCTCGCCCGGCTTCCCCAGGGCGGGACGGCGATCGGGACAGGACTCAACGCCCCGGCGGGATTCGACGTGGCCTTCTGCGAGGAGGTGAGCGCGCTGATCGGCATGGATTTCTCTCCGAATCCAAGCAAATTCGAGGGGATGGGTGCTCATGACGCGCTCGCGGAGGTGTCTGGAGCGCTGAACGTCGTTGCGGTCTCTCTCGTCAAGATCGCCAACGACATTCGTCTTCTCGGCTCTGGTCCGCGCTGCGGTCTTGCTGAGCTCGTCGTGCCCGACGACGGCTTGACCTCGTCCATTATGCCGGGGAAGCGCAACCCCACTCTTGCCGAAGTACTCGCGCAAGCGACCTATCAGGTGGCGGGAAATCATGTCACGGTCACGATGGCGGCAGCTGCGGGTACCTTCGAGCTGAACGTCGCGAAGCCCGTGATCATCTATAATGTCCTGCAGTCGATCCGCATTCTGGCCGACATCTGTCGAGTGTTCTCCAGAAGGCTTGTGAAGGACCTGGCGGTCGATCGGGAGCGGCTCGCTGCCAACGTTGCCAATTCCCTCATGCTTGCGACGAGCCTCAATCCGGTTCTCGGATACGACAAGGTAGCTCAGATCACTGCACGTGCTTCGGAGGACGGTTGTACGCCGCGGGAAGCTGCGCTCGCGCTCGGTCTCCTTTCCGGCGAAGAATACGACCGGCTCACTGATGCGCGGCGAATGATCCGGGTGAGCGGGACGGCCGAAGTCGCGGCCGATTGGCGCAGTGGACGGGAAGAGGTGATACCATGACCATCAACGGGACCAAGGTCTCAAGTCTGAACGCTCGCTTAGCCAACCTGCGGGTTGACGGGGCGTTTGCTCTGGGGATTGAGGTAAAAGAGGGCGTCCTCAACTTGTCGGCGACGGCTGCAGCGTACGGGTTGGCGGCTCCCCACGACGTCGATGATCTTCTGCAGAACCGCCGTGCCTTAGACGTGGGTGCTGTCCTCGACGCCGTCGAACGCGACAAGAGCAAGGCTATAATCGTGCCGATCGCGGAGGTCTCGTTCGCGCCTCTGGTAACGCGACCAGAAAAGATCATCTGCGTTGGCTTCAACTATCGCGAGCACGCCGCAGAAACGAACACGCCCATCCCGGCTGCGCCACCCTTGTTCAACAAGTTCAACAATGCTCTCAATGGTCACGGGGGAGTTGTGCATCTCCCAACGAGAGTTGCGCGACAATTCGATTACGAGACCGAGCTCGTGATCGTATTCGGCGAGGAATGTCGGGACGTTCCGGAATCCGACGCGCTCGATGTCGTGGCCGGCTACGCGACGGGCAATGACATCAGCGCTCGCGAACTGCAAACCAGGACATCGCAATTCCTCGCGGGCAAGACTTCCGATGGCTTCGGTCCGGTGGGGCCCTGGCTGGTAACAAGGGACAGGGTGTCGGATCCAAATGCCCTTCGCCTACAAACTTGGGTGAATGGCAAAGTCCGCCAGGATTGGAATACGCGAGACATGATTTTCAACTGCAGGCAGTTGATCAGCTATGCATCGGGGATCATGACGATCAAGCCTGGCGATATCCTTTTCACGGGCACCCCTCAGGGCGTTATTTTGGGCGAGAAAGCCCCCCGAGAGGAGCGACAATGGTTGAAGGCCGGCGATGAGATCGTCTCATCGGTCGAAGGCCTCGGTGAGTTGCGTGTGAGCTTGGCCTAGACCATGCGAAGGGAAAGCGCAAAAATCGAGCAAATTTTCGTCCTCGACGGCGGAATCGCCAAGGTCGAAGACGGATCGATATATTCGCCCGGCATCAATGTCGGCGTGCCGATGACGCTGAGTTGCAACGCCTATCTTATCCGCCACAGGGACAATTGGCTCCTGTGGGACACCGGAACGCAAGACGAGCTTGCTCGGGAGCCGGAAGGTCGCATCGTAGCCCACGGTATCCGCGGAATCGTTCGGAAGACAATGGCCTCCCAACTGGACGAGATCGGCGTGAACGCAGACGACATCGGGATAATCGCGATTTCCCATGCTCACTTCGACCATGTGGGCAATTGTCGTCAGTTCCGGAAGGCCAAGTGGGTCGCGCAAAGGGCTGAGTACAAGGCAATGTTCGGCCCGAATCCCGAGGAATTCGGTTATCTGCCGGAACTATATGAGACCATGAAGCAGAATGACGTCGAATTGGTGGATGGCGATCATGATGTATTCGGGGATGGCGCAGTTCGTCTCATCTTCACGCCAGGACATACACTGGGGCATTGCTCGCTCCTGGTCCAACTCCCGGAAAGCGGTCCGATATTGTTAAGCGGCGACGTAGCTCACAATCGGGAGAACTTTAAGCACCGTCGTGTACCGTCGTTCAATGCGGATCGGTTGGCAACAGCTGTCTCGATGGACAAAGTCGATGCGCTTCTGAGGGCCGAGAAAGCGACTATGTGGGTAAATCACGACACCGCTCAGAGCGAGACGCTGGTGCACGCGCCAAAGTGGATTGTTTGATGAAATCGAAATTATGGGTATTCTGCCAGTGACGGCGGTAAGGTCCGTCCTCACGCCTCGACAGCGTCCAAGGTGCTCTGCTTGACTGCTTATTCGATCTCAAAGGAGAGCTTGACGTGCAGAAGCGTCGTCCCGTCCGCGCGAAGCACTTCCAGTCGCGATCTGGGCTGGACGTCCTTATTGGTTGATCTCCACGTCGGGCTGAAATCCAACGAACCTTATACGTCCATCCGCACGCCGGACGCCAGAATCGGTGTGTCTGTCTCCGGGCGATATTCCTGCGAGTTCTTCAGCCGGAGTCGATGGCGCTTCGATGCGCATTCGCCAGGATCCATATGCCTTCACCGAAATGAGCACCAGAGCCGGTACCGCTTTCCTGTTCCGGAGGACAGCGACTTCAAATGGGCAATGATCTATCTGCCCGTCGGCCAGTTGGCGTCGGCAGCGGAACATCTGCGACGCGCCGGCCAGCCGGATAATCTGCCGACGTTCAATTCGTTGGTGGATCGCGATCCGGCCATTGCGCACATCACGGTTGCCCTTCTGCGTGCGATGACGAACGGAGAGGGCAATCTTTACGCGGAGACAGTTGCAGCTTGGTTGGCCGTTCACCTCATCTCTCGCCATGGATCCGGGGCCTGCATCGAAGATCGTAATGCTGGTGCGATTTCCGACGCGCGGTTAAGTCGGGTAGTCGAGTTCATGTCCGCCCATTTCGCCGAACCACTTACGCTGGAGCAGCTCGCCGGCGAGGCATGTATCAGCAAATATCATTTTACCCGGCTTTTCAAATCCAAGGTCGGCCAGACACCCTACCAATTCCTGGCAGATCTACGCATGAATGCTGCCCGGCAAATGTTGATATCGACGGACCTCTCGGTGGCACAGGTGGGTGCTGCCTGCGGCTACTCAACATCACCTCATTTCTCGGCCGCCTTCACGGCAAAGTTCAGCATGACTCCTTCCGAGTTTCGCGGTTCGCGCTTGGGAATCGCTGAGATGGATGACCCTCGGGCGGATGACTCGGCCAACCAATAAGAAGAAGCCACTTCTCTCAAGGCGCGGTCCGCGCTCGAGCCAGTCAATGCGCATTGTGGGCAGAGCGGTCGTGCCGACGTAAGGCTACCAGTCTTTACGCCGCGATCTGGAGCCTGCTCTTGGCGTTCTTGATGTCCCGTACCGGCGGAGCGCCGAAGAACCGGCCATATTCGCGGGTGAACTGGGGGACACTCTCGTAACCTACGGCATGGGCCGCACTGCTTGGAGACGTGCCTTCGGAGAGCATCGACCGGCGCGCCTCGATCAGCCGCAACTGCTTTTGGAACTGGAGTGGGGAGAGCGACGTTGCGGCACGAAAGTGCTGATGAAAAGAGGTGGGACTCATTCCCGCGGCTTCGGCCAGCCGCTCGATGCGCAGCGGTCGCGCGAATTCTGCCCGTATGATGGCAACTGCACGCGCAATGCGCCTGGCGTGGCTCTCTGCGACGCCCAGTCCTCGAATGGCCGCGCCATGACGTCCGACCAGAAGCCAGTAGTGCAACTCGCGCAGCAGGTGCGACTGAAGCAAGGGAATTGACGCGGGGCGATCGAGCAGACGCATCAAACGCAGAGCCGCGTCAGCCACCTCGGCCTCAGTCGGGTCTATGCGCATCGGACCGGTTCCTCGGTCGGCTTCGACGACATCGATTTCTCTCGTCAATGCCTCGATGACTGCCGAATCCAGCTTTAGCACGAACGAATAATAGGGCTTGCCCCGATCAGCTCTGGTGATCTGGCTGATCGTCGGTACGTCAGCCGCAATGAGCATCGACTCTCCGGCGCCAAAATCGAATGTATCGCTGCCGATGGTCACGCGTTTGGAGCCTTGGACCACCAGGGCGACGAGCGGTCGCGAGATATCGTATGCCAAGGCACTGGGCGTCGTTGCTCGGACAACGAACAATCCGGGTATGCAGGTGCGGGCGATGCCTTGGGCATCGGCGTTGGCATCCGCATAGCGGCGGATCGTATCGAGTAGCTTGTCCGACATATTGCTCAGATTAGATCTGGCCGACGTTCACACAACCCGGTTGGTACAAATAGGCAAGAATACGAAAGCATTGAGCAATCCGCCGAAAGTCACCAGTCGGTAGGAGACCAGTAACGACTGCTCACGCAAGCGCTTCGTCGCCTTCAGTTGTTTCCTGGCCTGGGTGAATTCCGTAGGAATAAGCAAGGAAGGAGAACGACCCGGCAACCGCTGAGGGACGGATTCAGGTCCGCCTTGTTTCTCAGGTCCGCGGCGAATCAAGGCGCGTCGCCAGCTGGTCCAGCCGAGCCTCGTTGCGTGCGAAGAGAATGAGGTCGTAGCCCCGGCGAGCCAGCCGGTCGGCATAAACCGCACCGATCCCGGCGGAGGCGCCTGTAATGACTGCGACACCACGACGTCGCACCGATATGGAGGCGAAAATGCGTGCTTTGACCCTGGCGATGGCCCGGCGCAATTGCTCGGCGATAAGGTCCGAGGTCGTCCCTCTGCCGGTCGCCCTAGCCACGGCTCGTCTCGTTAGGGTCGCGATCGGCACCGTTGGCACTAATCCCTGCGGAGCTTCGCTTCATAGCCTCAGCTCAACGCGTGTCCGGCTAGCCCGCACACCCACGGCTCATCTTCCTTTCGGTTCAGGAATCGCCGGCCCTTGGATATCGTCGTGACGGTGTCGGTCATTCCAAGGCGGCTCTGTTGAAGGAAGTCGGCAAACAGCCCCGTCTACTCCCGCGTATCGACGCGGACGAATTGTCCGAAGATCCTTGAGATGCACGGCCGTCAGATGGATCGCGACCGCTTATGCGCGTCGCCCGCGAGCGAGTCAGGGCGAAGGCTTCCTGACCTCTCCTTCTGCCGCACCTCCGGTTATCTCGGGAAACGGGGGATGTCTTCAAACATGGGGGGCGGCTCATGACTCATGTGGCGAACGGGCTTTTCGGCGCGGAGAATTAGGACGAGGTTTGCGGCTGTTGTCGTGGGAGGCCGCAACGAAATCGCAATGAATTGGGTGAAACGACCGTAAACAAAACGGGACAGGAACGACCGTCATACTAATAAATATCAATAACTTAGAAGGTGTACACTGCGTTCGGGACGCAGGGCAGCCCACGCTCAGATCGGGACTTGAACTGAATGTCGGTATCGGTAGTTGCGGCTCCAGGATTTGAACCTGGCTGCGCTCCATTTCCGCCGGCAAGGAATTGCGTACGAACGACGGCTATTGACGAACTATCGCGGGCTCAATTCGCCAGTTAGACTGCCCTTCGATAGAAAAGCAAGGCCTCCGAAATAGTGGGTCTAGCGATGTAGCGGACCAGCGACTCGAACCCCCGACATTGAGCTCAATAGAAGCAATACCTGCGCAGGATGATCTCTTTGTTTCCTGAAGTGACAGTATTCGAAAACCTCAGATTGGTGGCCCCAAATCTCGAACCAGCTGGGTTGATGTCCTTGCCGGTCTCTTGCAGCAAGAATGCGGGGGCAGGTGCCATAGAGCTGCGGATCATGAGCTGAACATTCACTTATCTCATCGTCCGCGGCAGATAGAGCGCAAGATCGGGGATCAGCATCAGGATGCCCAGCAAGAGTACCATCGCGGCGAGGAACGGCAGAATTCCACGATAGATCTGCTCCATCGGCACGTCCCTCACCATGCCCGATATGACAAACACGTTGAGTCCGACAGGTGGTGCGATCATGCCGGCCTGACACACCACAACGATAACGACGCCGAACCAGATCGGATCGTAACCGAGCGCAACGCAAACCGGAAAGAGTATAGGTACGGTCAGCAGAATCATGGCGAGTTCGTCCATGAATGCGCCCATGATCAGATATGCGGCTATGATGAGCAACATGATGGCCGCAGGCGACAATCCTGAATTGGCGAGCGCAGTTGCTAAGGACATCGGCAGTTGCGTAACGGCGAGGAAGTAGCCCAGAATCACCGCTCCGATGAGGATGACGGTAATGATGGCCGTAGTCTCGACCGTTGACATCAATGCCCGTAGCAACGCCTGCCAGGTCAGACGCCGCCGCGCCAACGCGAGGATCAAGGTGCCAAATGCGCCGATGCCGGCGGCCTCGGTCGCGGTAAAGACGCCGCCATACATGCCCCCAATCACCAACGTGAACAGCATCGCAACGGCCCAAACATCTCGAAAAGCCCGAGCACGTTCGGCGAAGCTTGCCTTCGCTTCAGTTCGGGGAGCAAGGGTCGGATCCCTCAACGTCGTGACAGCAATCGTGAGAACAAACAGGATCGTCAATAGAATCCCGGGAAGTACGCCGGCCAAGAACAATTTTCCGATCGAAGTTTCGGTGATGAAGCCGTAGATCAGAAAAATGATGCTCGGCGGAATCAGAATTCCGAGCGTGCCACCAGCGGCGATCGAACCGGTGGCGAGCCGTGGATCATAGCCGAATTTACGCATCTCGGGCAGTGCCACTGTTGTCATTGTCGCGGCTGTCGCAAGGCTGGAGCCACTGATGGCTGCAAATCCGGCGCACGCCATCACAGTCGCCATCGCGAGTCCTCCGCGCCGATGACGCAGCCAGGTTTGCGAGGCGGCATAAAGCTCACGGCCTACTCCTGTCTCATTGGCCAAGTGGCCCATCAGGACGAATAGCGGCACGACACTCAGCACGTAGTTGGCGACTGCGCTGTAGGGCGCGAGCCCGATCAGGTTGAGTGCCGAATCCCAGCTGTTGACGACGGCGAAGCCGATGAATCCGACGATGCCCATGGCGACGCCAATCGGCACGCCAAAAAACATCAGCAACAGCATTACAAAGAAGCCGATGACGCCGATTGTCGTATTGTCCATTTAGCGTCTCACGGTGTTGATCGCCCGCGCGATGCGCAGCACGAGCACGATCGCGACGAGGGCGGACCCCACGGCGAGGAAGCAGTAGAAGGGAAACGTCGAGACGCCGAGGTTGAGTGAGACTTCACCGCTATCGCGCACCTCTTGAGCGTGATCGATGGCGCGCCAGGAAATCAAACTCCAGAAAACCATTCCGAACAGCGCACCGACGCCGTCGAGCGCTGTACGAACCCGTTCGGGAAGCATCTGGGTAAAGAAGTCCACTTTGATGTTGCCGTTGCGAAGTTCCGCGCAGGCCAGTCCGCCAAAGCTCAGGAAGATGAGAAGAAACTCGGTGATTTCGACGCTCGCGAATAGCGGTTTACTGAAGAAGTAGCGACCGGTCACGTCGAAAACCGTCACTCCGACGAGACCGGCCAAGGCTATGATTGCGACAAAGTTCAAGCCCCTTGCGGCCGGTTCCAGGATACGAGCAGCCATTCGCTGATGCCTAGGGATCGTACTGCTTGATAAGGGCGCGGAGATCGCCAAGCGCCTGCTTTGCGGGCAGACCCTTTGATTCGGTCGCCTTCAGCCATTCCTCGACGATCGGCGCGGCCTTTTCGTGCCATGGCTGCAGTTGGTCGTCGGTGAACTTGTAGAACTGGCCGCCGGCCTTGTTGGCAGCATCGACGCCCGATAGCTCGCCCTTGTCCCATGCGGCTCCGGCGAACTCCGCGCCCCATGCACCGCCAAGTTCGTCCAGCACCTTCTTGAGGTCGGGTGGAAGCGAATTGTACTTGGCAAGATTCATTACGAGGAACTGCGATGTCGTGTACATGCGCAGCTCGATATGATGTTTTGTCACCTCAGCAAGCTTAAAACCGTGAAGGGCTTCGTGTGGAAGGATCGTACCGTCAACGATGCCCCGCTCCAATGCATTGTAGCCTTCAGGCACAGACAACGCGACTGGTACACCGCCGAGCGCCTTCACCAGATCGGAAACCGGCCCGCCGCCGACCCGAATACGCAGGCCGGCGAACTCTTCAGGCTTCAGCACCGGCTTGTTTGCCATCTGAAGATGGAAGGGTGGAGGAGCTTGCAGCCACAGCACCTTCACGCGCGCATGCTCTTTTTCCAGGTGCTTGACGTAGTATTCCCACAACGCGCGGCTAGCGCCTTTTGCCGTTTTAGTCTGGAACGGAAGATCGAAGGCTGCGGTTAGCGGGAAGCGCCCGGCCGTGTAGTTATGCGTTCCCCATGCGATATCGACGATGCCGTTCTGCGCCATGTCCCAATGGTCGGCCGGCTTACCGAGAATGCTGCCAGGAAAGATCGTGATCTTCAGTTTGCCGTTACTGTTCTTCTCGACCATCGCCGCCCACGGCACCAGAACGTGCTGATGGTTGACGTGCGCAAGCGGCAGCCAGTGAGACAACTTCAATTCGATGGGCTTGTCCTGAGCGACGGCGAGCGTACCGGACAACGCGAACGCCAAAAGGGCGTAGCCGCCCTGTTTGATCAAACCTAGCATCCCGATCCCCTCCCTCGGAGTTCTGTATCTCGGCTTCTGCCGACTTTTGGTTGCCTGTATCAGCAATTTTCGATGGCCGACGCGGGTGACGCGTAACTTGTGATAACAAATCACAAGCAAGTGCATTTGAAAAGGCTTATCTGCGCCATGGTTCCCAAGCGCAGCGAGGTAGACGCAATCAGAAAATACAACTGCAGCGGCACCCACGCGGACCAATCAAGGTGCGTGCGGCTCGCATCCCGAGCATCAGTGCCGTTCAAGGACACTGCCATTCGTGTCTATTGGCTTGCTGGGGTAACGTGCTGCATGCCGATAATATGCGGTGCCGTGGCACTCTCACCGAACCCGGGATGAAACTGATGATGTATGCGAAAACGATCCGCCAGCCCCTCCGCCAACCGATAGCCCTCGATGGTCGCTGCGCCATGGAAAGCAAGCAGCGACGGCCCGCTGCCAATCGCTTTCACTATCGTATCGACGCCATCGACCTTGGGCCTTAGCGTCTCGAATTCCATGCTTTCCACTTGGCGGCTGCGGTTAGGCGGAGCTGCGGTTACCATGTGTTGTGTAACGCATTCAAACGGCTTGCATCAGGCGCCTCGGCCACGGAAAAAGCGTTACTCTTCAAGGATACGGCGATACGCGTCTATTGCCTGCGCGGAGTTGAGCGCGGATCATCGGTGAGCGGCTAGGATGCATCCGGAGAAGGCGTCAGATTTGCCAAGCTCACGTCTCTTGATAAGGTGACGCGATTTCTCGGGGACGAGGCGACTCAGCGAATGGTTAAAGGGGTAGACAAGGTCGGGCTCGGGGGCTCGATTCGCGCTGTCGAACGAGAGACTCTCAACGATCGCGTGTACCGCGAACTCCGGACTATGATCATGTCTGGAGGCTTCGCGCCCGGCTCGGAAATGAAGCTCCGAGATCTGGCCCAAAGCCTACATGTTAGCCCGATGCCGGTTCGAGACGCCATTGGGCGCCTGGTCGTCGAACGTGCACTGAAAATGCTCCCCAACCATCGCGTCATCGTACCCGAAACGACGATCGATGAGTTCTTGGAAATTCGCAGAGTTCGGATTCTTCTTGAGGGCGAGGCCGCCGCCCTGGCATGTCAGCACGTTAGCCCTGACGTCATTGCTTCCCTCAAGCGCATCCATGAGAAGATTAAATCCTTGAGTGGAAATAAGCAGCGTCAATTTTGGGCGCTGAACCAGGAGTTCCATTTCACGGTGTATGAAGCGGCCAAGAGCCCGTTAATACTTTCCATGATCGAGTCGCTGTGGCTCCAGATCGGGCCCGTTTTCAACCATATTCCGATCAACTTGACCTCGGAAGGCGCCCGCGGCCATCAGCGAATTATAGCTGCGCTTGGTGCCGGCGATGCCAAGGCCGCAAGGGCGGCGCTAACAGAAGATCTTATGAAGGGTGGCGATCGCATCATCGCGGCCTTGATCCAGGACAAGCAGCCGGCCCACTAGCCGTCTAGTCCTCCACCAAACTATCCAAATTCAAACACGAAGCTGGGAGTGCTGCGCTGCTGCTAGTTGCGCGTGCGTGCTGGGGCGCGCTCAAGGCTCTTGACTCTCATATTTGATTTGTTATCACAAATCACAATTGGCGAGCTCCCGAGGAGGATAGCTCGCTTGGGAGGAGATTTGCGATGAGGTGGCTAGGTGCGGTTTTCGCAGGTGCGTTGATGTGGGCCAGTTCGGCGCGCGCTGACGTTGCACCCATCAAGATCGGCGTCATGAACGACATGTCTTCGGTTTATGCCGTGGCCGGCGGTCGAGAGACTGTTGAAGCCGTTCGCATGGCAATCGACGACGCTGGGCCCGTGCTCGGCAAGAAGGCCGAACTCATCTTTGCCGACCACCAGAACAAGCCGGACGTCGGCTCGGCCATCGCGCGCCGGTGGTATGACGTTGAGGGTGTCGATGCGGTCGTCGACGTGCCGAACTCGGCGGTTGCTTTCGCGGTCCAAAGTCTTGCCAAGGAAAAGAAGAAGATTTCGCTATTTGTCGGCGCCCTGAGTTCCGATGTGACTGGTCCCAAATGCGATAATTACACGACGCAATGGGCCGTTGACACGTATTCGCTGGCGCACGTGATGGGAGCCGCTGTTCTCAAGCGGGGCGGCAACCGCTGGTTCTTCCTCGGCGCCGATTATGTATTCGGACGTGCCCTTGTGCGCGATACCAGCGCCGTAATCGAGGCCAACGGGGGCAAGGTCCTCGGCGCCGTCTACGCGCCGCTGAACACGTCCGACTTCTCCTCCTTCCTCTTGCAGGCGCAGCCGACCAATCCGAACGTGATCGGCCTTGCAAATTCTTCGGACGATACGGTCAACTCCATCAAACAGGCCGTCGAATTCGGTCTCACCTCTAACGGCGCGACTTTCGCGGCTTACGTGCTGTTTCTCGAGCACGTCCAAAGCATCACGCTCAAGACCGGCCACGGCTTGCTTCTGGCCAATCCCTTCTATTGGGACCTGAATGACGAGACGCGTGCCTGGTCGAAGCGCTTCGAAGAAAAGATAGGTCACCCGCCAGATTGGGATCCTGCGATGTCGTACAGCGCGGTGTTCCATTATCTCAAAGCAGTCAACGCCGCCGGATCGCGCGACGCGGACGCCGTCGCTGCAAAGATGCGCGAGCTGCCGGTCAATGACTTCACGACCAAAGATGGGAAGGTGCGGATCGACGGCCGTGTGTTGCGCAACCTCTATCTTCTCCAAGTCAAGAAGCCCGAGGAGTCCAAAGGAAAGTGGGACCTCTATAACGTGGTGGCTACAGTACCTGGAGATGAAGCATTCCGTCCGCTCCAAGATGGCGGCTGCCCGTTGGTGAAAGCCGGCTCGGCCAAACCGTGATCAACGTAGCAAATCGTCGCGCGAAGCGGGGTTGTGGTCGTCAATGACAAAAACTGGATCGAGGCAATGGTGATGAAGAGTGGCGGTCAAGCCGTCGTTGACGTTCTCAAGGCCGAAGGCGTGAAGTTCATCTTTGGTATGCCTGGCGGCCATACAATCGGAATTTACGACGCTCTCTACGGACAACAGCAGATCTCTCACATTCTCGTGCGGCACGAGCAGCATGCTGCAAGCATGGCTGCCGGCTATTCACAGCTTACCGGTGAGCCCGGCGTGTGCTGTGTGACGGCAGGGCCCGGCGCCACCAATCTGGTCACGAGCGTAGCGGAAGCATATGTTGGTGCGTTGCCGATGGTCATCATTGCGGGACGTGGTGCCACTCGCAATGCACATCGTGGCGCAAGCCAAGAGATCGACCAAGTCAAGATTTTTGCCGCTATCACGAAATGGGGCGTCCGGATCGATCGACCGGACTTAATTGTCGAATGCCTGCGTCAAGCGTTTACCATTGCCCGCTCGGGTAAGCCGGGTCCAGTGCTTATCGATATCCCCGCGGATATTCTTAGAATGCAGTTTGACGTCGGCGACTATCTCCCAGTCGGCAAACCCGCTGTGGTCCGCGGTGATAGCGATCGTATCAAGACCGCGGCGGCGGCTCTTCTCGCGGCTAGAAAGCCGCTAATTGTCGCCGGTGGCGGCGCCGTAGCCGCAAACGCGACGTCTGAAGTGCGTCAGCTCGCGGAGATGCTGGGTAGCCCCGTCGTCACGACGCTCGCAGGGCGTGGCATTTTGCCTGACGATCATGAACTCACGGCTGGCGGCATCGGTCATCATCGACAGGACGTCACAAAGTATCTTCTGCCAAATGCTGACGTTGTCATCGGCATCGGCGCTCGCTTTGAGGAGCAGGAAAACAACTGGAAGCCAGAATATATTCCGGCGCCGGCGGCCACCTATATCCAGATCGATATCGATCCGAACGAACTCGGCCGCTCGGTCATTGCGACCATAGGCATCACGGGAGATGCGCGCCTGGTTCTCCAGGATCTTCTCACGGAGTTAAAAGCAAAGGGCACTGGTCAGCGCACGGCCTCCAAGGAGTGGCTCGCCGAGTTGTCGAACCGGCGCGCTGCGCTCGAAACAGAGCGCGAAAGCATGGCGAGCTCTAATGCCACGCCAATTCATCCGATTCGGATCTTCGATCGCATCCAGCGCGTGTTCCCACGCAATGCAACCGTCGCCATCGACGTCGGCGTGCTCGCGCAGGGGATGGGTGGCGCATTCCCCTATTTCAAGATCTTTGAGCCACGCGCCACGATCGTGCCCTCGAGCTTTTATGGCATGGGCTTCGCGGCATCGGCCTTTCCCGTCGCACGCCTTGTCTATCCTGACCGGCCTGCGGTCTGCTTCGTAGGCGATGGATCCTTCCAGATGGTGATGAATATCCTTCCCGTTGCCGCCGAACTCAAGCTCGGTGTCACGTGGTGCATATTCAACGATCACGCCTTGGGCTCGATCCGCGACATCCAAGTGCAAGCGTTCAATGAGCGGTTCATTGGAACCGAATTCGTACTTGATCTCGATTACGCGGGCCTTGCAATCGCCTCCGGCTGCTACGGCGAGCGTGTCACCGATCCCCACCAGGTCGAGGCCGCCCTACAACGGGCGTTCGTGGCCAATGAAAGCGGTAAGCCCGCAGTTCTCGACTTCGTGGTCGCCAAAGAGCGCTTGGCGGGGAGTAGGGAGTTTTTTGCACGATGAAGCCGCTCTCATTCGGACAGCCGGTCGGGGGATTAGTGCAGGCAGCCTATACGGTGGAAAACATCGATCAGGCGATGATGCATTATGTGAAGGCGCTGAATATCGGGCCTTGGTTTGTGAGCGGTCCTTTCGTGCCTGCGAAGGGAATGTATCGAGGCCAGCCGACCGACATGAGCCTGACTCTCGCCGTCGCCTTTACCGGCCACATGATGATCGAGCTCATTGAGCAGCACGACACCAAGCCGTCGGTCTATCAAGAGACGATCAAGGTCAAAGGTCACGGTTTCCATCACTGGGCCGTCTGTTCCAAGGACTTCGATGCGGACGTCGCTCGCTACGAGGCTGCCGGCTACCCAGTCTTGTTTTCCGACCTCTCGCCGCGCGGCGTGCGGATCGTCTATGTCGATACCCGCCGCGACTTGCCGGGCATGCTTGAGGTGATCGAAACGACGGAGGCGCTCGAAGGCATTTATCACAGCTACTTCGCAGCGGCGCAGAACTGGGACGGCAAGGATCCCATCCGGCGCTGGTCACTCAAACAGGGGACCTCGACGTGAAAACCCAGGATCTGTTCGACGTCACCGGCCTTTCTGTCGTCATTACCGGCGGTGCCAAAGGCCTGGGTCGGGCCTTCGCCGAGGCAATGCTCGACAATGGTGCACGCGTCGTCTTACTGGACAAAGACGAGGCGAGCCTTGATCAGGCCGTGTCCGAGCTCAAGGCGCGCGGCGATGTGGCCAGCGTTGCCGTCGATGTTACGGATCGCGATGCAGTCAGGGCTGCTGTCAACAAAGCCGTCGAACGAAACGGCCGTCTCGATGTCGTGTTCGCGAATGCGGGCATCGACGCCGGACCGGGGTTTCTGTCGATGGCCGGCGAACGGGATCCGGAGGGTGCGATCGAGGCCGTCCCGGACAGGCTGTGGGACAAGGTCATCGATACGAATTTGACCTCGATCTTTTCGACCATTCGAGCCGCTCTTCCGCATATGAAGCGACAGAGCGGCGGACGCATCATCCTGACCTCGTCGATTGCGAGCATCAGGCCAGGTGCTATCGTCGGTATGCCCTATCAGATATCGAAGGCGGGTGTGTCGCACCTCGCCAAGCAGGCCGCACTTGAGCTCGCCCGCTACAACATTCTCGTCAACGCAATCTTGCCGGGTCCGTTTCTGACCCAGCTCACGACGCCCGACCTCAAGAAGCGCTTCGAAGCTGGCAGTCCTCTTCACCGCGTCGGTCGACCCGAGGAGATACAGGGGCTGGCGCTTTTCCTGGCTTCACCAGCGTCTAGCTACATCACCGGGACCCATATCGTCATCGATGGCGGTGCCTTGCTTGGTCGCGCTGACTAAGCGGATCGAACGTTAGGCCACGAGAGACACGATGAAAGCCGCTGAACTGTTTGACCTGTCCGGACATGTCGCCGTCGTTACAGGCGCTGCGTCTGGCCTTGGACTCGCGATTGCGCAAGTGATCGCAGCCAATGGAGGGCGGGTCGCAATGCTTGACATCGACGAGGGCAAATTGAAGCAGGCGGCGGCTGCCATCGACGAAGCCGGTGGAGCCGTTGACACTTTCTGCGTCGACATAGCCGAGGCGGGCAGCGTCGAAGCTGTCGTGGATGCTTACGTCGAAAGATATGGCCGGCTCGATTGTGTGTTTGCGAACGCAGGCGTGAGCGGTGGCCCCGGATACGGCAAGCCCGAAGGCGAGCTCAAGGCGGCGTCCCTGGAGCTTTGGGACGCCTGCCTTCGGGTCAATCTTGATGGCGCTTTTCGGACAATTCGCGTGGCGGCAAAGCATATGAAGCCACGGCGGCAGGGATCGATCGTCGTGACGTGTTCCGTCGCTGCGCTGCGCGCGTCGGCGCTACCGAGTTACGGCTACCACGCGGCAAAGGCCGGCATTGCACAGGTGGTGCGCGTCGCGGCTCTCGAGCTCGGTCCTCACAATGTGCGTGTCAATGCCATCGCGCCAGGACCTTTTCGGACGAATATCGCCAATGGCCGGATGCATACGCCCGAAGGTGCCGCGGCGTTCGCAGATACCGTGCCCTTAGGGCGGCTTGCCGAACTGGATGAGATCAAGGGGCTCGCGCTGCTGCTGGCATCGCCGGCTTCCACATACATGACCGGCGCGATCATTCCAATCGACGGCGGAACGCAGGCCTGAGGGCCGCGTACTTGGAAAATCAGGAGAGCATCGATGGATATCGGATTTATCGTTAACGGTGGTGCGGTTGCGGCCGAGGGAGGGGGCACCTTCGAGCGCAAGGATCCCATGACCGGTAAGGTCGCGACACGCGCGCCGGCTGCGACGTTCGCAGACGTCGAGAAGGTCGTCGCTGCTGCGGCCAAGGCGTTCGAGACCTGGTCAGAGACCGGGCCCTCGCTGCGTCGCGGCCTCCTTCTGAAGGCGGCGGACCTTATGGAGAGCCGTACCAATGACTTTATCGAGCTGATGCTCGAGGAGACCGGGGCGACGGCGCCTTGGGCTGGCTTCAATGTCCATCTCGCCGCCGGCATCTTGCGCGAAGCTGCAGCTCTCACCACCCAAATCACCGGCGAAGTCATTCCATCCGACAAGCCCGGTATCTGGTCGATGGCGGTACGCCAGCCGGCCGGCGTCGTCCTCGGCATGGCGCCGTGGAACGCCCCGGTCATCCTTGGCACGCGGGCAATCGCGGCGGCGCTCGCCTGCGGCAACACGGTCATCTTGCGTTCGTCGGAAACCTGTCCCGGAACGCATCATCTTATCGGCCAAGTTCTGAATGATGCTGGCTTCCCCAAAGGAGTCGTCAACGTCCTGTCGAATGCACCTCCGGACGCGCCCAAGATCGTTGAGGCGTTGATTTCCAATCCTGCCGTACGCCGGGTCAATTTCACAGGCTCCACCAAAGTCGGTCGCGTCATCGCCAAGCTCGCGGCGGAGCATCTCAAGCCTGCCCTGCTGGAACTTGGCGGCAAGGCGCCTTTGGTCGTTCTCGATGACGCCGATCTGGACCAAGCGGTCGATGCTGCGGCCTTCGGCGCTTTCATGAATCAGGGGCAGATCTGCATGTCCACGGAGCGCATTATTGTGGATCAGAAAATCGCCGATGCGTTCGTCGCCAAACTCGCGGCCAAGGCATCGACATTGCCGGCTGGCGATCCGCGTGAGCATGTCGTCCTGGGATCATTAGTCGATCTGGCCCCCGCCGAGCGTATGGATGCGCTCATCAAGGATGCCACCGGACAGGGAGCGAAGATCGTCGCGGGCGGCAAGCGCAACGGAACGGTCGTCGAAGCCACCTTGCTCGACCACGTGACGTCGGAAATGAAAATCTACAACGAGGAATCGTTCGGACCCGTGAAATCGATCATTCGTGTCGCCGGCGTCGATGAGGCCGTGCGCGTCGCCAACGACACTGAATACGGGCTGTCCGCTGCGATTTCCGGCCGCGATGTCTCCCGCGCTCTGACGATTGCAAAACGTATCCAGAGCGGTATCTGCCACATCAATGGGCCGACCGTCGCCGACGAGGCTCAGATGCCATTCGGCGGCACAAAGGCCAGCGGGTACGGCCGCTTCGGCGGAAAGGCCGTCATCAACGAATTCACCGAGCTTCGTTGGATAACAATCGAAGGTCCGCAGCACTACCCCTTCTAAGGAAAGATCAGGAGGTCCAGCATGTTCATCGGCAAAGCTCTTGACAATATCCGGGTGCTGGACCGCCTGCACAAAACATCAACTGTAGATCGCTCCTCGGAGCGGCGAGATCGACCGGTTGGGGCACAAGCATGGCTTAGCAACGCCGCTGCATAGTCTCGCCTATCGACTTCTGCAGCCATTCCGTGAGGGTGCGCCGAAGGCAGCCCCTGGGGCTTGAGCGAAGCATGATGTGGCTAGGCCTCAATCGCAACAAGAAGGCAGTCACGCCTGTAGGAAATAGAAGAGGGATTATGTCCGTTGAAGCAAGAGTCGCCATCGTGGGCGCCGGCCCGGTTGGTTTGCTAAGCGCTCTTGGGCTCGCCCAGGCGGGCATCCCGGTTATCGTCATCGAGCGTGCATCGGAAATCATCGCTTCGCCGCGCGCGATAACTTATCATTGGTCTGTACTTGAGGGCCTCGACCGACTTGGCTTGCTTGAAGAGGCGCTAGACGTCGGGTTCGCCAAGCAGGACTATACCTACTTGGATTTCGCGACCGGCGAGAAAATCAACTACAGCCTGGACGTTCTCGACGGACGGACACCATTCCCATTCAATCTCCATCTCGGCCAGAATCTACTTGCCGGAATTGCGTTGCGCCGACTCCAGCAGTTTCCGCATGCCGAGGTTCGCTGGGGTGTGACAATGCGCGATCTGATGCAGGATGGCAGCGGGGTCACTCTCTCGGTTGACGGCCCTGAGGGCCCTTCCGAACTCCGTGCCGGATGGGTTATCGGCGCCGACGGCGCGACGAGCGACGTTCGAAGGGCCTTGCATCTGGAGTTCGAGGGTATCACATGGCCGAAGCGGTTCATCGCGGCCAACGTCCGGCACGATTTTTCGAAGCACGGCTACGCGCGCACCACCTTTCTGATTCACCCGACCCATGGCGCAATCATCGTAAAGCTGGATAGAGACGATCTGTGGCGCTGCACCTACAGCGAGCCGCTCGATCTACCCGAGGAGAGCATCGCCGAGCGTATGACCGCGTACTTCGACGTCATCCTTCCGGGAGCGCGCGACATTGAGGTCGTTGCCTTTGCGCCTTATCGCATGCATCAGCGGGCAGCCGAGCGGTTTCGTGTCGGCAGAGTGTTGCTGGCCGGCGACGCAGCGCATGCAACGAATCCCAGCGGCGCCTACGGGCTCACATCGGGTTTGTTCGACGCATTTGCGCTTTACGAGGCGCTGGCTGCTGTCGTTCGCGGCGATGTCGACGACGCGATCCTCGATCGTTACGCCGAGGAGCGCCGCCGCATCTTCCTCGAGGTCGTCTCGCCCGCGGCGGTCGACAACAAGCGGATCATCTTCGACACGACAGATCCGGAGCAGCACGAGGCCAATCTCATCCGTTTGCGCCGTCTGACGGACAAGGAGGTGCTGCTCGACCGGCTTATGCTGACGGTGCAAATGCGCAGCGAGGCGCGACCTCAGTAGCGTCTGAAGGTCAAGCCCCTGTTCGACGCACTGCAGTAGATAACGCGCCTCTTCAACGGGTTCGGCTTCGAGGCAGGCGGCTCGCTCCGGCTCGTTGGCGAGCAGATCGACGGCAGCTTCCTCTTGGGTGGCCAAACGAAGACATAGCGTGCTCAGAGCATTACTGTTATAACGAATTATTCTTCATCACCACGAGGCGCATATTGCGCTGCAGCGGGCCCCGTCAGACTACACGCGGAGCAGGAGATGGAAGCCAAGCGCGAGTTCAGAGGCTCCGATACCCACGGTGTTCTGCAACGGTTTGGGGCCGACATCCGTGCAACAAGTGAGGGGCATGGGTGGTCTTCGATCTACGCGTCGATCCAAAGGGAGAACCCCTTCGAGGGGCGGTTCGAAGCGATCGCTGACGACCTCATTGTTTTGCACCGTAGCGGCCCCGTGGAGACGACCTTTGCATCCGGCGGGCACGTCACTTCACGCCGCATTCCAAAAGGAAGCATCTTTTTTTTGCCGGCAGGTCATGCGTGCGAGGTGGGGTTGCATGGGGCGCTGGACACTCTCCACATTTATCTCCGCGCAAACTTAGTTTCTGTCCACAATGTTGCACCGCTGCTGGTGGAAAGGGACGTGGTTATACAGCATCTGGCGCAAGCGGTTGAGCAGGCGGTTTGCGAGAATGCGCCGAATTCAGATCGCTTCATCGATCCGATAGCGCGGGCGCTTGCGGACAGGGTTTCCGCGATCAGCAGGAGTAGCGAGCCGTGGCAGGTTCAGACCGCTGGGCTACCGGACTACGAACTTCGGCGTATTAACGATTTTATAGAAGCCAATCTTGAGGGTGAGATCACCCTTGCTGCGATGGCCAGCGCGTGCGGCATCGGCACAAAGTCTTTCGTTCGAGCTTTTGCAGCAGCGACCGGCAAGTCACCATACCAATATGTGATCGCGGCACGTGTCGAACGGGCCAAGCTCCTGATCGAGCAAAACCAGCAAGGTCTCGCTGAGATAGCACTGCGCTGTGGCTTCTCCCATCAGGAACACTTGACGCGTGCCTTCCGCCGGCTGACGGGCCAAACGCCCGGTCGGTACCGTCGCAGCGTCAACTGATGAGCAACCAGGCCGATGCAGACACGCTCTGATTCGCTATCGCCAGCCGCAGCGCAAAATGAGCGCACCGTGCGGCCTTTCGACGGAGGCGAGGTCCATTCCGTGTTGCGACAGTTCGCCGTGAAACGCGAGGCATCCAGTGCGGGGCTCGGCTGGTCGACTATGTTCGCATCGCTCCAGCGGGAAGAGCCGTTCAGGGGCCGCTTCGAAGCCAATGCCAACGCGCTGCTGGTGACTGCAGCGAGTGGACCAGTCGATGTGACCTATCGGATCGATGGGCGTGTCGTATCCAGGCACTTGCAGGAGAAGGGGATCTTTTTCCTACCGCCGCGCCGCGACTGTGAGGTGACGCTAAATACGCCGTTGAATTCGATCCATGTGTACCTGCGTCCTGAACTGTTCTCTGGCTCTGAAGATAAAGCGCAGAACTCCGATTTTGGCCTCTTGCCTTTGTTGGGTGAGCCGGAGCCCCTAACCGGCAATCTCCTGGCCGTGGTGGAAGAAATGGTGCGTGAGGGCGATACCTCGTGTTCCCTCCTGGCCGATTCGATTGCGCATGCAATAGCCAATCGCCTTTTCGTCCTCAATGCACGGGAGCGGAAAGCGCCGTGCGCTGTGGAACGCCAGCTGAGTACACGTAGCGTCCGCTCGATTCGTGATTTTGTCGAAGCTAATCTCGCGGATTGCATCAAGCTGGACGATTTGGCTGCGATCTGCGGCGTAAGTCCCGAGTATTTCATAAGGGTGTTCAAGTCTTCGCTGGGCGTGTCTCCTCACCGCTACGTTGTGGGGGTGCGAATTCATCATGCGAAACTGCTCCTGACGGATCCAAACATTGGCCTTGCGGAAATTGCGAGGCAGTGCGGGTTTGCGCACCAGCAGCATTTCACAAACACGTTCCGTCGGATGACCGGTTTGTCGCCAGGCGCTTATCGACGGGCAATGAACTGAGAACTCCACGATCAGCCTTTCCGATCTGAACGCTGGCTCGTTTCCTGGAAACGAAGCCGGCAGTTTGTGTCAGTTTCCTGCAAACCGGTCCGGTTTGTGCAGGCTTAGCCCCCCGGCTTGTCCTACTTTCACCTCACGTAGAGGCGCCAGACGCAATCAAGGCGCCAACGATAGGGAGAGACGCGCATGGCATTGTTCGATGCCGGGCGAGGGTGCTCGCATATCCGAACTGGCCAGCATTCGCTTGGGGAGCCTTGCACCTCGGGTGATCGTGCTGCGCAGGACAGCGGGCCGCTGCGATGAAAGACTGGTCACCGCTCGTCGTCGGGGTCGGCGGAACGTTGCGCGACGGATCAACCTCGGAGAGGGCGCTGCGCCTCGCTTTGACGGAAGCCGCGCGGCTCGGTGCGAGAACGCAAATCTTCGCCGGGCAATCGTTGAATCTCCCGCACTACGACAGCATTGAACGTACGGAGCGTGCGACCTCGTTGGTCGAAGCGCTGCGCACCGCAGACGGCGTCATCATAGCCACCCCAAGCTATCATGGCTCGATCTCCGGCCTGGTCAAGAACGCAATAGATTACACCGAGGATCTCCGCGCGGACGCGCGCAGCTATCTTGCCGGACGCGCTGTCGGCGCCATCGTATGCGCGGGCGGAGCCCAAGCCATGGGAGCGACGCTCGGAACTCTGCGGACCATCGTTCACGCGCTGCGCGGTTGGCCGACTCCATTTTCAGCGGTCATTAACAGTGCGCAGAGGCCATTCTCCGCAGATGGTGCGTGCAGCGATCCGATCATAGCGCAACAGCTCGCATTCGTGGCCGAGCAGGTCGTCGAGTTCGCGAGAATGCGGCGGCTGTATGAGAGCCGGCGCAATGGGCTGGCGCCTCGAGAAATATCAGAAGCCGCGCCGGCGCAATGCGCCTAGAACGCGGCCGCAAACGACCATAACGGGAAACAATAGGGAGGGGTCATGAGCAGGAATCGCATCCTTAGTTATGAAAATCTCGTTGTCGTCTTGATGGGGTCCGCGTTTGGCTTCGTATTCTTCGACCGTCTTGCGCTGAATTTTCTATCTCCGTTTCTGATGCCTGAGCTCCAACTGAACAACACCCAGCTGGGTGCCCTCTCGGCTGGCCTGGCTCTGACCTGGGCAATCGCCGGCTATGCGGTCGGCACTCTTTCGGACTATTTTCAGAATCGTAAGACGCTCCTGGTCTGCGCGATAGTGATCTTCTCGATGTGCTCGGTAGGATCCGGTCTCGCCAATTCGTTTCTGACGCTGCTTGCCGCGCGCCTCGTCATGGGATTTGCGGAAGGACCTGTACTTCCGATCGCGCAATCGATCATGGCGGCGGAATCGTCGGAGCACCGTCGCGGCTTCAACATGGGCGTTCTGCAGAATTTCTTCAGCGCGCTCCTGAGTAATTTTGCCGCTCCTCTGCTGCTCGTCGCAATTGCGCAGATCTACGGCTGGAGAAGCGCATTCTACATTGCGGCGGTGCCTGGCTTCGTGGTGGCGGCTCTGATTGTCGCATTCGTCCGTGAACCCTCGTCGGGTGCCGCTCCGATGTCGAAAGCGTCAGCGCGCAACACGATCCCGCTTTCGACGATGCTGAAACATCGCAACATCTGGGTTTGCGCGATCGTGAGCTGCCTGATGGTGGCTTGGCTCCTGATCCAGATCACGTTCCTCCCGATCTACCTGGTGCAGGTCCGGGATCTGTCGCCCAGCGCGATGAGCGTTGCCGTGGCCGCGACCGGTATTGCAACGGCCGCGTCTTCGATCATCGTCCCGGCGCTGTCGGATCGGTTCGGCCGCCGTCCGATCCTCGTCTTGTCAGGCTTCGTTGGCGTGATTGCCCCGGTGACCACCGTCATGTTCGACGGACCTTTGCCGTTGATGGTGTTGTTCATGGGTGTCGGCTATCTCGCCATTGGCGGCTTCTCGTTGTTCATGGCCACCGTGCCGTCCGAAACAATCCCGCCGACCCATGTTGCTACCGCGCTTGGCTTCATCATGGGGGTTGGCGAGCTCGCGGGAGGCTTCGCGGGCCCGGCCCTCGCCGGGATCGCTTCCGACGTGTTCGGTCCGTCCAGCGCGATGTGGATCTCCGCTACGCTTTGCATCTGTGCGGGCTTGCTCTGCCTGATGCTGGACGAGACTGCTCCGCGGGTGCTCGAGCGCCACAAAAGAATGATTGTGAGTTCGCCGGCATAAATCGCTATCGCCGCTTAGCTGCAACCGCGGTCAACGGAAGTATCAGGAGATTGAAATGAACGTTCAGGCCATGCGCAAGAGCATGCCGGCACCGGAACCTCACCTCACTCCGCAGGATCTGGTCGACCGCGCAGCCTCGATGAGAACGCTGCTGCGGGAATCGCAAGCCGAAACCGATGAGCGGGGACATTATTCGGACGAAATCCAGCAGAAGTTCATCGATGCTGGATTCTATCGGATCTTGCAGCCCAAAATGTTTGGTGGCTACGAGTTCGATTACGAAACATTTTTTCGCGTCATGGTGGAGATATCGCGCGGTCATCCGTCTGCAGGGTGGTGCTTGACGTTGGCCGCTTCTCATGCGCCGGTCATTGCCTCGCACTGGTCGGAAGCCGCGCAGATCGAAATCTTCGGTTCATCCGGACATTTCGCATCACCGCATCGGGCTGCCCCCGGGGGCACGTGCCTGCCGGTCGAAGGCGGCTATATCATCAATGGTGTGTGGCCATATTCGTCGGGAATACCGCACAGCACGCATTTCCTGGGCGCAACGTTGCTTCAAACGTCGTTTCCACCACGCATGTTGCACTTCGTTGTGCCGCGTGGGCAATACACAATTCTGGGCGATTGGGGTGGAGACCGCACCTTGGGCATGCGCGGCTCCGGCTCGAACAGCGTCAAGCTGGACAATGTCTTCGTGCCCGAGCACATGACCGCGTTTTTCGACGCGCTGGGTGTGAAGCAGGATCTCTCCGATGGCACACCCGGAACGCGATTGCATGGCAACCCCATGTATCTCGGCGTTCTCATGGGTCCTTATCACGCGTCTCTGACATCGCCGATCATCGGTGCCGCGCGCGCGGCGATCGATGAATATCGCGATATCCTGTTCTCGCAGAACACATTTGTTCCACCCTTCATCAAGCGCGCCTTCGAGACTGATTTCCAGGTCAACTATGGCCGCGCCATAGCGTTGACCGATGCCGCCGAAGGCGTGCTGCTCCAGGGCTTGCGTAAGCACATGGACTACTGTCAGCGGTGGGCGAAGACGGGTTTGCAAGCCTCCGCGGAAGAAAACTTGCGACTCTGGGGAATGCTGCAGACCGGCGCACGTCTTGCCTGTGAAGCCATCGAACTCTTGTTCCAGACCGCCGGGTCGACCGCGGCGCGGAAGGGCTCGAGGATGCTTCGATACTTTGGCGACGCCCAGATGTATCGAGGACATATGTCCTCCCAATACATGACCTTCGCGAAGTACATTGGTCGCAGCAATCTCGGGCTGCCGACCGGTTTTCTGGATCTCTGAAGAAAGTCGGAGGGGGACGTGACCCAAACTAAGGCAAAACCTGCTCCGTTGGTGCTGTCAGATCAGGGATTCTTTTGGACCGGTTTGGTCCGCCAGCCGACACCGAATGGCACCATCCCCGCGGGCCAGATGTTCGTACAATATCAGATCCCGGAGCACATCCGGCATCCATATCCCATCGTCATGGTGCATGGAGGTGGGGGGCAGGGAACGGATTTTCTCGGTACTGCCGATGGACGGCCGGGATGGGCCACTTACTTTCTGAAACAGGGTTACGCGGTCTACGTCGTCGACCGCCCAGGGCACGGTCGTTCACCCCTGCATCCGGAGGCGCTGGGTCCCATGACGCCTCCGCTGACCTACGAATTTGCGATGACGCTGTTTAGCGCGCCCGGCAAGCAGCCGAACAGCTGGCCAAACGCGCAAAAGCATAATCAGTGGCCTGGTTCGGGCGTTGTCGGCGATCCAGTTCTGGACCAATTCATCGCGACCCAAGGTCCGTTCCTTGTCTTTTTGGCACAGACGCAACAGCTGATGCAGCGAGCCGGAGCCGAATTGCTGGATCGTATCGGTCCAGCGATCCTGCTCACCCATTCCATGGGCGCGCCTTTCGGCTGGCTCGCGGCAGATAGTCGACCGAACCTGGTGAAAGGCATTGTGGCGGTCGAGCCGATGGGGCCGCCTTTCGCCCAGTTGCCGATGGGGCTGGGCGACCTCTCTTACGGGCTCACTGCGGTCCCGATGACGTTCGATCCGCCCCTCAAAGGCCCAACTGAACTGCGGCGCGAAATTCGCAAGGCCCAGAAGCCGGGGCTGGCGGACTGCTTCGTTCAGAAAGAGCCGGCGAGGCGTCTTCCCAACCTGGCATCGATACCCGTTGCTGTCGTGACATCGGAGGCGTCGGCCTGGTCCATGCACGACCACGGCACCGTCGATTATCTCGTCCAAGCCGGCGTGCGAGCCGTCCATCTGCGGCTCGAGGACCATGGGCTGTACGGCAACGGCCACCTGATGATGCAAGAACGGAACAGCGATGACATCGCTGCTTTCCTGGAAAGGTGGATCTCGGAATATGTGGGCTCACGACCGACATAAATTCGATTTTTCGCGCCGCACTTGTGGTGAAGCAGCGGCTGGAAGGTGCGAGTGAGATGGTCCGGTTTGTCAACAGACCGTTAGCGCAAGAGGAGTGCGAGATGGCGAAGAAGGGATATTGGGTCGGTCACGTCAACGTCACGAACCCGGAGCGCTACAAGGACTACATCGCGGCCAACGCCGCACCATTGAAGAAGTACGGGGCGCGGTTCCTTGTCCGAAACGGTGCATGCGAGGTGCACGGCGACGCACTTCAAGGGCGTCGCCACGTCGTCATCGAGTTCGAAAGCTACGCAATGGCCAAGGCCTGCCACGACTCACCCGAGTATCAGGCGGCGGCCAAGATTCGCGACGAAGCCAGCACCTCCGATTTCGTCATGATCGAGGGCCACGAGGACTAACAGCGATCCGCGGCGGGGACTGGCAACTTACGATTAAGAGCCTAGCCGGAGGTGGAGACGCTAATTCGTTCCACCTTATGCCGGTCGGTATCCGTCGCCGTAGCGGCGGGGCTTGCACTCCACCTTCTCGCTCATGCTGGAGAAGTCGCGATGACGTCGAGGGGTGTGCGCAGGGATCAGGAGCACCATCAAATGAAAGATATCGAAGATAAGGTCGCGTTCATCACGGGAGGCGCGAGTGGGATCGGGGAATGGCCCGCGCGTTCCTGCAACATGGGTTGAAGGTCGTTATCGCGGACGTCCGTCAATCGCATCTCGATGCGGCGGCTTCCGCCCTCGATCGCTCCAACAAGAACTACCATCTGATCCGTCTGGACGTTACCGACCGCGACTCAATGGCACGGGCCGCGACGGAGACCGAGAAGGTATTCGGCAAGGTCCACATACTCTGCAACAATGCAGGCGTATCGAGCATGGTGGCTATGGAAGACGCGAGCTTCGCGGATTGGGATTTTGTGATGAACATCAACGTCGGGGGCGTCGTCAACGGCGTCGCGACGTTCGTTCCCCGGATTCGGGCGCATGGAGAAGGTGGTCACATCGTCAACACCTCCTCGATGGCCGGCATTCTCGCTCTTCCAAATCCCGGCGGCATCTACTCGACATCCAAATTCGCGGTGCGCGGCCTGACGGAGTCGTTGCGTATGGCGCTCGGACCGCACAACATCGGCGTTTCGCTCCTTTGTCCCGGTCTGGTTCGCAGCAATCTCGTCGACACGACGCTTCACCTCAACACGGTCGGTTCTGCTCAACCGGCGGGCGGCCCGTTCGCGGCCGGCGGTTCGCCGTTGGAAGCCGGGATGGATCCTCTCGCCGTAGGCGAACGGGTGGTCGAAGGAATCGTCGGGAACGAGCCATACATTCTTCCGCACGGCGAATTCAAAGACGAAGTCGCAGAAGCGTTCGGAGAGATACTTCAGTCGTTCCCCATCGATCGAGATATCGATCCGAAACGGCAACAGTTCGAAGCGATGCGCCGGCAAGCGACGACGGAGGCCAAGCGCTTGGCTGCAAGCATCGGTTAGAACTTCGATCTGGCGATCGAGGAGGGCGCCGATCTCCATTGGACGCCCGCTCGCAGCCGGGTCATTCGAAAGACGTCGCAAGAATCGGAGGGAAGCAATTCTCCGGACAAACAGCCGCTCTCAGCGCGGCCTATCAGGGAGGTATCGATGCGAAGCGTTATCGCAGCTGCAGGGCTGTGCGTGGTCTGGTCCGTTCTCGCGGCGCCGGCCGTTGCCGAAGACCAGCCCGGTATCACCGCCACCGAGATCCGCATCGGACAGACCATGCCCTATAGCGGGCCAGTTTCCGCCTTCGGCATCCTCGGCAAGGGTGAGGTCGCATATTTCAAGATGGTCAACGACCGCGGCGGCATCAACGGCCGCAAGGTCAACCTGCTCTCGCTCGACGACAGCTACGTGCCCCCCAAGACCGTGGAGCAGACGCGCCGGCTGATCGAGAGCGACGACGTCTCGTTCATCTTCTCGACGATGGGGACCGCGCATAACACGGCGATCGCCAAATATCTGCAGGGCAAAAAGGTGCCCCAGCTGTTCGTCGCCTCGGGCGCCTCGAAGTTCGGCGACCCCGCGCAGTTTCCCCTCACGCTGATGGGCGTGATGGCGCCGTTCCGGAACGAGGCCCGCCTGTATGCGCGCTATGCCCTGCAGAAGAAACCCGACGCGACCTTCGCAGTGCTGGCGCAGAACGACGATTTCGGACGCGACTACCTCGCCGGGCTCAAGGACGTGCTCGGCAGTCGCTATGAGACGGCAGTCACGGCGGCGGCCTACGAGACGACTGAGCCGACGATCGATTCCCAGATCGTGAAGCTCAAATCGACCGGTGCGGATGCGCTCGTGATCGCCGCGGCGCCGAAATTCGCTGCGCAGGCGATCCGCAAGACCTACGAGATCAACTGGCGTCCGATGATGTTCCTGACCAATGTGTCGGTATGGATGTCCTCGGTGATGGAGCCGGCCGGGCTCGACGCCGGCACGGGCATCATCTCGAGCGCCTATGTCAAGGATCCGCTCGATCCGGCATGGGCGGACGATCCCGGGGTAAAGGGGTGGCGCGACTTCATGGCCAAATACGTGCCTGACGGCGACATCCGCGATGCCAACTACGTCAACAGTTACAACAATGGCATGGCGCTGGAGCACGTGCTCAAGGCGGCGGGCAACGACCTCAGTCGCGAGAACATCCTGCGGCAGGCGCTGTCGATCAAAGATTTGGAGTTGCCGATGCTGCTGCCCGGCATCAAGGTCAACACCGGCGAGAGTGACCATCTGCCGGTCGAGCAGCTGCAGTTCATGCGCTTCACCGGCAAGCAATGGGAGCGGTTCGGGGAGGTGCTCTCGACCAAGTAGCGCGTCGATATCGAACCGCATATCGAGGCAGGTTGGTCCGCGGGTTGCTGCCATTGCGCTGCAGCAACAATGGAAGCGATCGTATTGAAAATCGAGGGCCATTGGGTTTTACTCCGCAGCACCGAAGCCTCGAGCCCTTGGTCTGTCGGATGCAGGCGACGTCGAATTTTGGGGTGCAGGAGACGCACGGGATCCTGAACCGCTTCCAGGCCGAATTCCGCGGTTCGAGCGAAGGGCTCGGTTGGTCGTCCGCCTTTGCCTCGGTCCAGCGCGAACGGCCGTTCGAGGGGCACTTCCACGCACTATCCGACAATCTGATGGTGCTGCATCGGGGCGGCCCGGTCGACATAACGTATGTGATGGACGGCAAGTCGGTTGCCCGGCACATCCCGCGCGGCGGGGTTTTCTTCCTGCCGGCGGGCCATGCATGCCACGTGCTCCTGCGCGAACCGCTGGAATCCACCCATATCTATCTGCGCTCCGACCTTTTCGCCGGCCCTGACGGGTCGCCCGGCGTGATCGGCGGCCTCGCGCCGATGCTCGGCGATCAGGACGCCGTGCTGGAGCATCTTGCCTCGGCGATCGGCGATACCATCACCGGTGGTCTGCCGGCCTCGTCGCTCTTCGTCGATCCGATCGCGCAAGCGATCGCTAGCCGTTTCGTGGCGATCAACTTCCACAAGCCGAGCGTGGAGGCCGGCAAGCATCCGAACCTGCTCAGCGGCAGGCAGATGGCCCGCATCCGCGAATTCGTTGATGCCAATATCGATAGCGATATCCGCCTCGACCAGCTGGCGGAACTGTGCGGCCGCAGCACCGAGTATTTCGTGCGGCTTTTCAAGGCGACCAGCGGCGTCTCGCCTTATCAATACGTGCTCAATTTGCGCATAGAGCGCGCCAGGGCGCTACTTGCCGACGAAACCTTAAGTCTGGCCGAGATCGCGCTGGCTTGCGGCTTCTCCCATCAAGAGCATTTCACGCGGATGTTCCGCCGCTTTACCGGCATAACACCCGGACGATACCGACAGAGCCACTAGGTCCCGCTGATCGCGGCCCCGGCGGTCGAAGGCCCGATCCGGCCCTGCATTATTTTTCCGGTTTTGTGCAGATTTTCTTCGGTTTCGTGCAGGCCCGCCGCGCCAGCCCGCCCCTAGCTTCCTTCCCAACGACATGAGAACGCCGGTTCGCCGGCTTGGGAGGATTGCCATGAGGATCGCGCTGGCCGATGCCGGAGGCGCGTCCGTTGCGACGGCCGGTGATGCCGGCAGGGGCGCGTTTGCCTATTGCTCGCGGCAATATCGCGTCCTGTTCGGTACCGGCACCTCGGTACGACTCGGCGAGGAGGCAGCGCGCCTCGGCATCAAGCGGGCATTTGTGCTGACCACAAGCGAGCAGCATGATCTGGGGCGCCGGCTCGGCGCAGGCCTCGGTGACAGGCTTGCTGGGCTGTTTTCCGGCGCGCGCATGCATACGCCGGTCGAAGTCACAAACGAAGCGCTTCGGATTGTGGAGTCCCGCGACATTGACGGGCTGGTCGCGATCGGTGGCGGCTCGACGGTCGGACTCGGCAAGGCGCTCTCGCTGCGCACCGGGTTGCCGCATATCGCGATGCCGACCACCTATGCCGGCTCCGAGATGACGCCGATTCTTGGCGAGACCAGCAACGGCATCAAGACCACGCAGCAATCCCAGGATCTGGTGCCTGATACCGTCATCTACGACGTCGATCTCACCGTCAGCCTGCCGCCGCACATCTCCGCCGCCAGCGGCCTGAACGCGATCGCCCACGCCGTCGAGGCGCTTTATGCGCCCGACGCCAATCCGCTGACCTCGCTGATGGCGGAGGATGGCATCGCCGCGCTCGCCCGCGCGCTGCCGCGCATCATGGTGGCGCCCGCCGATCCCGGCGCCCGTCGCGATGCGCTCTATGGCGCCTGGCTGTGCGGCATCTGCCTCGGCGCGGTCGGCATGTCGCTGCACCACAAGCTCTGCCATGTGCTGGGCGGCATGTTCAACCTGCCGCATGCCGAAACCCACGCGATCGTGCTGCCGCACGCCGCCGCCTACAACGCCGCCGCGGCGCCTGAGGCCATGACTCGCGTCGCGCGGGCGCTGCACAGCGCCAATGCTCCGCAGGGCCTGTTTGACCTTGCCCGGCAGCTCGCGCTGCCGCGCGCGCTTGCCGACATCGGAATGCCCGAGGACGGCATCGCACGCGCCGCGGAGACGGCAGTGCGCAACCCGTATGCCAACCCCAGACCGATTGATCGCGCCCCGATCGAGCAATTGATCGCGGCAGCTTGGCGCGGCGATGCGCCCGCGCAGGACTGAACCTCAGGAATCAAGGACAACACCATGGCCAATTTCAACGAGCATGACCTCACTGACGAGGTGGTTCGCAGCTTCGCCAACACGCCGAACGAGCGGCTGAAGTTCCTCATCGAGGAGACGGTGAAATCGCTGCACGATCTGGTGCGCCGCACCGAACTCACCTTCGAGGAATGGAATGAGGCGATCGAGTTCCTGACCCGAACCGGCCAGACCTGCACGCCGCTGCGCCAGGAGTTCATCCTGCTCTCCGACGTGCTCGGCGTCTCGATGCTGGTCGACGCCGTCAATCACCGCGAGCGCGAGGGCGCGACCGAGACCACGGTGCTCGGCCCGTTCTATGTCGGCGAGCACCGCGTTACGCCGCACGGTGGCAATATCTCCGAGGGCATTGCCGGTGAAGTGATGTTCGTGCAGAGCCGCGTCACCGACCTTGCCGGCAAGCCGCTCGCCGGTGCCGAGATCGACGTCTGGCATGCCGACGACGACGGCTTCTACGATTCGCAGAAGGCCGATTACGCGACCCACGGCCCGTCGCTGCGCGCGCGCTTCGTCACCGATGCCGACGGCCGCTTTTCGTTCCGCACGATCTTGCCGTGCAGCTATCCGATCCCGACCGACGGCCCGGTCGGCGATCTCATCACCGCCACGCAGCGTCATCCGATGCGCCCCGCGCATGTGCACTTCCTGGTCAATGCCGAAGGTTACGAGCCGCTGATCACCCACGTCTTCCTCGATGGCGACCAGTATCTGCGCAGCGACGTGGTGTTCGGCGTCAAGGACGAGCTGGTCGCGCGCGTCGAGTCGCGCAACGAAGCAGCGCTGCCGAACGGCGAGCGGGTCTCCGGCCCGTGGCACCTGATGACCTACGATTTCCAGATGAAGCCCGGCGCGGGGCTGGTGCCCCGGCCGATGATGGCGGCGGAATGACGATCGCAACCAACAACACGACGAAGGAGGGGATGATGACCAGTAAACCTGTTGAGACCGACGTGCTTGTCGTCGGCAGCGGCCCAGCCGGCGCGACGGCGGCGGCGCTGCTCGGCATGTACGGCGTCAAGCACATCTTGGTGACGAAATATGGCTGGCTGGCTGACACGCCGCGCGCCCACATCACCAACCAGCGTGCGATGGAGGTGCTGCGCGATCTCGGCCTCGAGGACAAGGCGGTGGCGCAGGCGGTGCCGCAGCATCTGATGGCCAACAACGTGTTCTGCGAAAGCCTCGCCGGCGAGGAGTTCGGCCGGCTCTATTCCTGGGGCAATCATCCCTCGCGCAAGGCGGATTACGATCTCGCCAGCCCGACCCGGATCTGCGACCTGCCGCAGAATTTGCTCGAGCCGATCCTGATCGAGGCCGCCGGCCAGCGCGGTACTTCGCTGTGCTTCAACACCAAGTTCGTCGACCTGGTGCAGGACGCCGACAGCGTCACGGCAACGGTGAAGGATCGGCTATCCGGCGAGACCTGCCAGATCCGCGCGAAATATCTGATCGGCGCCGATGGCGGCCGCAGCCGGGTTGCCGAGGTGATCGGGCTGCCGATGGAGGGTCAGATGGGTCGGGCCGGCAGCATGAACATCATCGTGCAGGCCGACTTGACCAAGTACGTCGCGCACCGGCCGAGCGTGCTGTACTGGGTGCTGCAGCCTGGCGCTGAGATCGGCGGCATCGGCGCCGGCCTGATCCGCATGGTGCGGCCCTGGAACGAATGGCTGATCATCTGGGGCTACGACATCGAGCAGGGCGAGCGCAAGCTCGGCAATGACGAGGCGATCTCGATCGTGCGCAATCTCGTCGGCGACGAGAGCCTCGAGGTCAAGGTTCGCTCGACCTCGACCTGGACCGTGAACGAGATGTATGCCGGCCACTATTCATCGGGTCGCGTGTTCTGCGTCGGCGATGCCGTGCACCGCCATCCGCCGACCAACGGCCTCGGCTCCAACACCTCGATCCAGGACTCCTATAATTTGTGCTGGAAGCTGAAGCTGGTGCTCGAGGGCCACGCGGCACCGTCGCTGCTCGAGACCTATTCGGCCGAGCGCCAACCGGTCGGCAAGCAGATCGTGACCCGCGCCAACAAGAGCATCGGCGATTTCCCGCCGATCTTCGAGGCAGTGGGCCTTGTCGCTTCGACCGATCCGGCGGAAGCACGCAAGGCGATCGCCGCGCGCAAGGCGCCGACCGCCGAGGGCAAGGCGCGCCGCAAGAAGCTCTATGAGGCCATCGCCAACAAGAGCTACGAGTTCAACTGCCACGGCGTCGAGCTGAACCAGCGCTACGGCTCGACCGCCGTGGTGTCCGACGGCACGCCGATGCCGGCCTTCACCAGGGATCACGAACTTTATCATCAGGCCACCACCTGGCCCGGCGCACACTTGCCGCATGTCTGGGTCGAGCATCAAGGCCAGCGCAAATCGACGCTCGATCTTGTCGGCAAGGGCCGTTTCACGCTGCTCACCGGGATCGGGGGCGATGGCTGGAAGGCGGCTTCTGCCGCAGTCGAGAAGGCCTACGGCCTGCCGGTCGATGTCGTCACCATCGGCCCGCAAGGCTGCGATGCGCTCGACATCTATGCTGACTGGTATCGCCAGAGCGAAGTCGACGAGGACGGCTGCGTGCTGGTGCGGCCCGACATGTATGTCGCCTGGCGCGCCAGGGAGGCGGCCGTGAATGCCCCCGACGTGCTGCTCGATGTGTTCGGCCAGATCCTCGGCCGTGGTGCGAAGGAGCAGGCGAAGTCCGTCGCCGCCGCGTGATGCGACGCTGCGATGGATGATTTTCCAGAACGGAATGAAGACCGGCTTGCCTCAAGGGAGGGGAAAATGACCAACGACCTATTGAACATACAGTCTTTCGATCGCCGCCGTGTGCTGCAGGGCATCGCCGGTGGGCTCACAGCCGCAGGCGCGACGACCTTGTTCGCGCCGGCGGTGCGGGCGGCGAGCAAGCCGATCAAGATCGGCTATGTCTCGCCAAAGAGCGGTCCGCTGGCCGCCTTCGCCGAAGCTGACGATTTCGTGCTCGGAGAGTTCAGAAAGTTCATCAAGGACGGCGTCAAGGTCGGATCGCAGATCTATCAGGTCGAGGTAGTGACAAAAGACAGTCAGTCGAATCCGAACCGCGCCGCCGAGGTCGCCAAGGAGCTGATCACCCGTGACAATGTCGGGCTGATCGTGGTCGGTGCCACGCCCGAAACCAACAATCCGGTGGCGACGCAGTGCGAGCTCGAGCAGGTGCCTTGCATCTCCAGCGTCGCGCCGTGGCAGACCAACTTCATCGGCCGGCAGGCCAACCCCGCCGATCCCAAGAGCTGGAAGCCGTTCGAATACACCTTCCACTATTTCTGGGGGCTGGAGGACGTGATCGGCGTCTTCACCAGCATGTGGAGCCAGGTCGCGACGAACAAGTCGGTCGGCGCGCTGTTCCCCAACGATGCCGACGGCAACGCCTGGGGCGACACCACCATCGGCTTCCCGCCCGTGTTGGCCAAGCAGGGTTTCAAGCTCACCGATCCCGGCCGCTTCCAGAATCTCACCGATGATTTCAGCTCGCAGATCGCGGCGTTTCGTGGTGCCGATGCCGAGATCGTCACCGGCGTGATCATCCCGCCCGACTTCACCACGTTCTGGAACCAGGCGCGGCAGAAGGGGCTGAAGCCGAAAGTCGTGTCGGTGGCCAAGGCGCTGCTGTTCCCGGCGTCGGTGCAGGCGCTCGGCAAGGGCGGCAACAACATCTCGACCGAGGTGTGGTGGACGCCGACGCATCCCTACAAATCGAGCCTCAGCGGCGTCAGAGCGGCCGATCTGGCCAAGGGATATGAGCAGGCCTCCGGCAAGCAATGGACCCAGCCGATCGGCTTCGTGCATTCGCTGTTCGAGGTCGCGATCGACTCGATCAAGCGCTCCGGCGACCCAGCCGATGGCGCGGCGCTCGCCAAGGCGATCGGCGCCACCAAGCTCGATACGATCGTCGGCCAGATCGCCTTCGGCTCCAGCGCCGTGCCGCCGTTCGCCGCGAAGAACATCGCCAAGACCCCGCTGGTCGGCGGCCAGTGGCGGCTCAGCGGCGACAAGTACAACATGGTGATCACGGACAACAAGCTGGCGCCGCAGATTCCGCTCGGCGGCGACATGCAGGCGCTGAGCTAGCGCAAGCTGGCTGCTTCATCGAAGGCGGAGGATGCGTGGCGTCGCTACGCATCCTCCTCTCCGCCGAAACCAGATGTGGGCGACCATGCTCGAACTCCACGCCATCTCGAAACGGTTCGGCGCCATCGTGGTTGCCGACGCGATCGACCTGACGCTGTCCTCGGGCGAGGCGCTGGGCGTGATCGGGCCGAACGGCGCCGGTAAATCGACGCTGTTCAACCTGATCACCGGGCTGCTGCGGCCCGATGCCGGCCGCATCGTTCTCGATGGCGCCGACATCACGGGTCTCTCGCCCGAGGCACGCTGTCGCGCCGGCATCGGGCGCTCGTTCCAGATCCCGCAACCGTTCGACCATCTCTCGGTGTTCGAGAACCTTGCGGTCGCCGCGCTGTTCGGCGGCGGCCTGTCGGAGGCGGAGGCGATCCAGCATTGCGGCCGCATGCTCGATCTGACCGGCCTCGAAGCCAAGGCCAATCGGCTCGCGGGCAGCCTGCCGCTGCTCGATCGCAAGCGGCTCGAACTGGCGCGGGCGCTCGCCACCCGGCCGCGCACGCTATTGCTCGACGAGATCGCGGGCGGCCTCACCGATGCCGAATGTCACGAACTGGTCGAGACCATCCGCACCATCCATGCCGAAGGCGTCGGCATCATCTGGATCGAGCACGTGGTGCATGCGCTGCTCGCGGTGGTGCAGCGGCTGGTCGTCTTGAACTTTGGCAAAGTCGTCGCCCAGGGCGCACCAGTCGAGGTGATGCGCTCGCGCGAGGTCGAGACCATCTATATGGGCGTGCCGGCATGACCGCGCTGCTCAATGTCACGGCGCTCGATGCGTTCTACGGCGACTTCCAGGCGCTGTTCGGCATCGACTTCGAGCTGAACGAGGGCGAGGCGGTCGCAGTGATCGGCGCCAACGGCGCCGGCAAGTCGACCATGCTGAAATCGCTGGCGGGGCTGGTCAAGAACCGTCCCGACGCGATCCGCCTCGCGGGACGGGCGATCGGCGATGCGTCCGCCGCCAGCATCGTCCGGCTCGGCCTCGCGCTGGTGCCGGAGGGGCGCCAGCTGTTTCCCTCGCTCAGCGTCGAGGAGAACCTGTTGATCGGCGCCTATGGCGGCGAACGCAGCGCGCCGTGGGATCTCGCCGCCGTCTACCGCATGTTCCCGGTGCTGAAGGAGCGGCGGCGCGGCGACGTCACCGCGCTGTCGGGTGGGCAGCAGCAGATGGTGGCGATCGGCCGCGCGCTGATGTCCAACCCGTCGGTGCTGCTGTGCGACGAGATCAGCCTCGGCCTCGCGCCGATCGTGGTGGAGGACATCTACCGCATGCTGCCGCAGATCCGCTCTGGCGGTACCGCCATCGTGCTGGTGGAGCAGGACATCGCCCGCGCCTTGCGGGCTTCGGATCGCTTCTACTGTTTGCAGGAGGGACGGGTGACGCTGAGCGGCCGGCCAAGGGATGTCGATCAGGACACCATCCGTGCGGCCTATTTCGGAGCATGAGGGAGCGATGAGCGGGTTCGACACCATCATCGAAGGCGTGCTGCTCGGCGGCGTCTATGCGCTGTTCGCGCTCGGCCTGTCGCTGATCTTCGGCATCATGCGCCTGGTCAATCTGGCTCATGGCGATCTGATCCTGTTTGCCGCCTATCTGGTGCTCAGCGCCACCATCGCGCTCGGTCTGCCGCTGGCCGTCGCATCCCTGCTGGTCGTCATCACGATGTTCGTGCTCGGCTTCGTGCTGCAGCGGCTGGTGCTGGAGCGGGTGCTCGGCGACGACATCCTGCCGCCGCTGCTCGTCACCTTCGGCCTGTCGGTCGTGATCCAGAACGGACTGCTGCTCGGCTACGGCGCCGACAGCCGCAGGCTGCAGGCGGGCGCCTTCGAATCCTCGTCGGTGGTGCTCGCTCCTGGCCTGAGCGTCGGGTTGGCGCCGCTGACAGCGCTGGTGACGGCGGTTGCCGCCGTCGCGCTGCTCCAGCTCATCTTCTATCGCACCTCGCTCGGCCGCGCCTTCCGCGCCACTGCGGATAATCCAGCGATCGCGCAGTTGATGGGCGTCAACGAGCGCAATGTCTACGCCATCGCGGTCGGACTGTCGCTCGCAGTGTCGGTGATCGCCGCCGTTGTGCTCGGTATCCGCGCCAGCTTCGATCCGTCGATCGGCCCGGCGCGGCTGCTCTACGCATTCGAGGCGGTGATCATCGGCGGGCTCGGCAGCCTGTGGGGGACGCTGGCGGGCGGCATCGTGCTCGGGTTGGCGCAGGCGATCGGAGGGCGGATCAATCCGGAATGGCAGATCCTGGCCGGCCATCTCGCCTTCCTTGTCGTGCTGATGGTGCGGCCGCGCGGGCTGTTCCCGGCGAGGCGGACATGAGCGTCGAAAGCATCCATATCCCGGCTGCCCGCGAGCAGCGCCCGGCGGACGCGCCGGTGTGGCAGGTTCGGGTCGGCACACGGCTGTCGCGCTTCGCGGCTGTGGCCGGCATCGCGCTGATCGTGGCACTGGCCGCGCTGCCTGCGATCGCCTCGCGCAACCTGATCCAGGATCTGATCTTCGTCTTCACCATGCTGACCTTGGCACAGCTCTGGAACGTGCTGGCCGGGTGGGGCGGACTGGTATCGGTCGGGCAGCAGGCGTTTGTCGGGCTCGGCGCCTATGCGCTGTTTGCCGGCATCGTGATGGCCGGGCTCGATCCGGTTGCGGCGATCTCGCTGGCCGGACTGTTCGCGGCGCTGGTCGCGGCGGTGCTCGGGCCGCTGCTGTTCCGGCTGGAAGGGCCATATTTCGCGATCGGCAGCTGGGTCGCCGCCGAAGCGCTGCGGCTGATCTGCGCCCAGTTCAAGTCGCTCGGCGGCGGCACCGGGATGTCGATCTCGCCGGGCGAACTGTCGCAGATGGTCGGACTGAAGATGGTGCAGGCGCTGCTTGGCCTGCGCCCGGCGGCCGCGCGTGACGTGCTGGTTTACTGGCTGGCGCTGCTGCTTGCCGTGCTGGTCACGCTCGGCATCTACGCCTTCATGCGCTCACATCACGGCTTGGCGCTGGCCGCAAGCCGTGACAACGCAGCGGCGGCCCGCAGCGTCGGCGTCCGCACCGCGCGGACTCGCTACGTGCTGTGGATCGCAGTCGCGTTCGCCACCGGCATGGTCGGCGCCGTGGTTTATTTGCAGAAGGCGCGTATTTCGCCTGATGCGGCCTTCAGCGTCACTGATTGGACCGCCTATGTCATCTTCATCGTCGTGATCGGCGGGGTGCGCACCATCGAAGGCCCGATGGTCGGCGTGCTGCTGCTGTGGGGGCTCGTCACCTATCTCGCCCAGTTTGGCAGTCTCTATCTGGTCGTGCTCGGCACGCTCGCCATCCTGATCATGCTGTTCATGCCCACCGGCGTGTGGGGCGCGGCCGCTCGACGCTGGCAATTGCAGCTGTTCCCGACCCAGCGCTGGCTAGGCCGGAGCGAGTCCAGTCCAACGCCATTGTGACCGAACTTGTGCCGAGTAGCTTCGTCCGTTCAGAAGCGCCACCAATCCATCTTTGGGAAGGAGGCGCTCGGGCGTCCATGCGCCTTTGCAGTTGGACGTTTCGCTGTAAGCCATTGATCTCCAATGATCGGATTTTGGCTTAGTTGGAAAAATTCTCTTGAGAAATCAATGGGAGCAGCATGTCTCTTAATCAGCGGGTCCCAGGTTCGAGCCCTGGTGCGCCCACCATATAAATCAAGACTTTAGCGAGACAAACCGTTTGAGAGAGCCAGACTAAAACGGTTTTTCAAACGGTGTTTCTGTCGATCCTTCCGGACGTCTATTCTCGACAATGTGATCGGCAGAAGCGGCTCGGGCTTGTTGTTCAATTTGTCCTCCCGAGATGCTTTAAGGCCTTTTGGGCCGCGTGGAACGTGGCCTCAAAACATAACCTGATCCCGAGGTACGAATGATCGGTTGGTCGCACTGATGTTTCTGAGCTCTTCGGAGAAGAAGCTTTTGATGCCAAGTCCACTCTTGCGGGCACCGGTACAATCATAGGCCCAGAACTATTCGAAGCCGCGGTTGTCCTTCTTTCGGATCTTATATTCGAGCTTATAGTGTTCCATCAGCCTCCGGACGCCGTGATAATCGGCTTCGATCATTGTCAGTGATCGCCCTGCTTCAATGATGACTTGCCTCGCGGCGGGCATAAAGCTCCCGCCGTAGCCGAAGGCGCGCACCAAGGAAGGCCGGACACCGCCGTCGATAATGCGGGGAGATACCACCGGCTCGAGTAACTCGAAGAGTTCTTCGATGAGAGAACTGAAGCGCCCCTGTATCATGTCAAAACGTGATACGGCTGGCTTTTGGCGTCACAAGATCATCCCACAGGTCATGGAAGAGTTGAAGCGGGACGGCAAGCAATTGCATTCGCGCTTGTTGCGCTTCGGCATCGTAGATGGACTTCTTGAGGAAGGTGCGCACGACCTCGGCGCGGCTGACCGGAAAATCTCCGCTGAATACGATCGAGTAAAACAGATCGAACAGGTCCTGGGCTTTGCGTCGAAAAATCAGCGTGGTCAGTTTCGCTGCCAGAAGCTCTTCGAGTTTTTGGCAGCGGATCGGGCCCGTGCACGCAGCTTGGTCCGAATAGGGGTGTAACAGCGGCCGTGTCTGGATCGGCAGGTAAGGCTTTTCGAATTCGCTAATATCCAGATGCGAACGCAGGGTTACGCTTCTCTTCCGCATAGAAGCCTTTGAAATAGATCCGCACTTCCAGGGCCTGGACGCCGGGGATTTTGAGGTTCTTCTCGGCGACGCGTGTCCGGTCCATCGCGAACTGAACGCCGCTTCCGGCCTTAGCAGCTTCGAGGATTTCGCTCAGATCGGAATGCAGCTGGTTTTCATTGAGCGCATTCTCGCAGGAGAAATCCAGGTCCTTGGAATATCGCGTGCCCGGAAGGTATCCTTTGCGTATGCCGCTGCCACCTTTCGGGACCAAGAGATTCGAAAGACGACGATGCGCGAATTTCTCGCGCAAGAGCCATCCATGGACGTATTCCCGCTCAACGTTCTGCGGAGAGATGTCGTCTTGGTCGCCAGCCACCGATCAGTCAGCTGTTAAAACGTCTCGGTAATCTTGCTCAGGCCAGGAGGGCGATCCGGATCAAATCCGCGGGCGCATGCCGCCTCCTCGATCATCCGATAGGCCGGAACGAGCATGGCGATCGGATCAGTGGCAGGATCATCCTGGACCAACCAGGGCAGCGAGCCATGCGGTCCGCCGCAGAGATGCAGCGCGACCTTTTGCTCACGCAATTCCTCTGCAAGAGCGTCCACCGTGGCCGCAGTTTCATCCATGAGGCGCATCATGACAACGGGCGTGCGCGACGATAGCGCGGCACGTGGCCCATGCTGCAGCTCTGCGGCGCTCAAGCCGATGGAGGGCAGGCGCAGGATCTCCGAAAGTTTAAGCGCAATCTCCCTCGCCGAACCCAGGGCCAGGCCTCGAGCTGCCACAAACACGGCTGACGCCTTGACGAGATCATCGGCAATCTCGGACCAGTCGAGCGCCAGCGCACGGTGCAGGCGTTCGGGCAGCCGGTCGAGGGCTGACCCCAGCGCACGATCTTGCGCCAGCTCGGCAACAAGTCCCGCGCCGGCGGCCATCGAGCCGATGACGGTCTTTGTCGCCGCGACGGAGTGCTCTTCGCCGGCTTCGATCGGAACGACGAACTCCGCTTCGTCGGCCACCGGCGACGACGTCGTATTGACGATGGCAACGGTGCGGGCGCCCGAAGCGCGCGCCGACCTTGTTGCTGCGACGAGATCCGGGCTGCGCCCGGATTGCGAGATCACGATGAACAGCGCATCGCGCAGCATCAAAGGTTTGCGAAATGCCGTGATCACCGAGGGGGCGCTTGCTGAAACGGGCAGGCGAAGCCGCGTCTCGACAAGGTATCTCAGGAAGAGGCCGGCATGCCCGGAGCTTCCCCGACCGCACACGACGCACAGGGGAGCTGAGCCAATCCCAATCCGCTGCGCGATGTCGCGCGTGGTCGGGCGGCTACGAACAATGTTGGCGACAACATCGGCGCTTTCCCCGATTTCGTTCGCCATCGCGGATGTCGTCACGGCTCAACCGCTCCGCCTTGCTTGCGTGCTGCCGGTGCCTTGGGATGCGAGTCCCGATCCGAGTCCCGATCCTTGGCGAGCTCGGCAAACACGCGCCTGAGATTGCCGTCGCCGTCCTTCAGAATAGTCTCCGCTTCGGTCCTGCCGACGCCCAGCGCCAGAAGGACCGCCGTCTTGACGTCTCCCTCGGCCTGCTCCAGCGAGCGTGCCGCGTGCGACGGATCGCAGTCGGCGATTTGCGCCACCATGGCCTCGGCGCGTCGCTTTAGCTTGGCATTGGTCGGCTGCATGTTCACCATCATGCCGCGATACACCCGGCCAAGACGCAGCATGATTCCCGAGGAGATCAGGTTGAGCACAACCTTCTGCGCGGTGCCCGCCTTCATCCGCGTGGAGCCGGCGATCAGCTCGCGGCCGGTCTCGATCAGGATCGGAAACTTGGCCGATGCCAGCAGTGCGGTGCCAGGATTGTTGGCGATACCGATCGTCACTGCACCGCACGAGCCTGCCTGCTGCAGCGCCGCGACCGTGAATGGCGTTGTGCCGCTGGCGGCGACCGCGATCACCACATCATGCGGTGTGAGCCGCGCGGCATCGATCTGTGTGACCGCATCATCAATGTCATCCTCCGCGCCCTCGATGCTCTTGACGAAGGCACTGTCTCCGCCGGCGACGATGAAGCGGACGCGCTCTTTGGGCCAGGCGAAGGTCGGCGTCAGCTCGGCGCCGTCCTGGACCGCCACGCGCCCCGAGGTGCCGGCGCCGACATAGACAAGGCAACCGTAATCGCCCAGCGCCGCTTGGGCCGCCTCGGTCGCCGCCGTGATCGCGGGGAGGGCATGACCGATCGCAGCGACCGCCGCAAGCTGACCCTCCCACATCGCTTCCATCGCTGACACCAGCGGCCATGCATCGAGGTCGGAAAATCTAGGATCGACGTCTTCGGTGGCCATACTGTTGATCCAAGCGCCATCAAACGCGGAACTTCGGAGCCTGTTCATGGTCAGTTTCTCTCTCGGTCAAAGCCAGCGTGGGTAGGTTCAGCCGCTCTCGCGCGACAAGTAGCGCGCCGGCCACCGCGTCCGCGTCAGGAGGCTTCAGGCGGGCGCGCAGGTCGGGCGTCAGCCATGGCGTCATGGCATCCGCCAGCCCGCCCACCAGCGAGAGCCGATCGATTCCTCTTGCCAGGAATAGATCGAGCAGATCGCCAATGGCATCGGCCGCGCGTTCGACAATGCGACGGCCGACCGGATCGCCCTGATTGGCGTGCCGCATCACGATCGGTGCGAATGCGGCGTAGTCCGTTGCTCTGGCTTGTTCGGACCAGGCCACCGCCCGATAGGGATCATGATCGAATGCGCCCAGCACCTCTGCGAGCAATGGCGTCAACTCGCGGCGGCGATCCGCAGCCCGCAGCGCCAGTCGAACGACCTGCAGGCCGATGTCGGCGCCGCTGCCTTCGTCCGATACGGGAAACCCGTAACCGGCGAGACGGATCTCGCAGCCGTCGACCAGGCCGACACCGACCGAACCCGTGCCGGCCACCACGATTGCCCCGTCCGCGCCGCTATGGGCGCCAAGACAGGCCGCGAGGCCGTCGCTGATGAAGTCAACGGATGCAAAGGGATGCGCGATCTTGCTGAGCGCCGCTTTCGCCCCCCGGCGGCCAATCCCGGCAAGGCCAATTCCGGCGTGCATTTGCGCGAAATCCTCGCGGCTTAGTCCGGCCTGTGTGGCCGCCGCTTCGGTGGCCTCCATGATGGACCGCCAAGCCTTGTCGATGCCAATTCGTGTCGTGGCCGGTCCCGAGCCCGCTTCTCCGAGCGCCGTGCCGTTTTCGTCTTCGATCCGGGCGCGACAGCGGGTTCCGCCCCCATCAATGCCGAGATACGTGGTACCTTTTGTTCCCATGGAACGTTAACGCGAGGGTTTCGCTTCGGGTCCGCACAGGTCCCCGTGGCTTACATGTGAACGCTTATGGCAGACTCGCCTCACGAGTCCGTGACGGCCATTCCAGGATCGATACTGATGGGCCATGCTGGTTCTGCCTCTCTCACGATTGCTGCACAGCACATTTTTGATGGGACCGACATGCGCGGGCCCGGGTCGGTCAGGATCTCGCAGGGACGGATTGAAAGCATCAGCTTCGACGAGGCCGCGCCAGCGTCAATCCGCCTTCCCCGAGATGCGATCCTTGCACCCGGATTGATCGACATCCAGGTGAACGGAGGCGGTGGCGTGCTTCTCAACGACCAGCCGACGGAGGCCGGCGTTCGGCGCATCGTCGAGGCGCACCGCAAGGCCGGGACCACGGGCTGTTTGCCAACCCTCATCACCGATCGACCCGAGGTCGTCGAACGATTGGCCGTCGCAGCTCAGGCGTGCCTCGATATTCCTGGCGTGCTCGGCTTTCATCTGGAAGGTCCGGCCCTCAACAGATCTCGCAAGGGCATTCATCCGGAAACCGAGATACGCGTGCCCGATCGGCGCGACCTCGCCGCCATCAAGAGCTTCGGCGATCGCGGCCGCTCCATTGTGACCTTGGCCCCGGAATGCGTGCCTGCGTCGATGATCGATGAATTGGTCGGCGCTGGATTGCGTGTCGCAGCTGGCCACAGTGATGCCAGCGCAGAACAAATCCGGCAGGCGGTCGGTCGCGGTCTCTTGGGGGTGACCCATTTGTTCAACGCCATGTCGCAGTTGAGCGCCCGGGAGCCGGGCGTGGTGGGCGCCGCTTTGGAGGAAGACCGGTTGTTTGCTGGAATCATCTGCGACGGCATTCACGTTGAGCGCGCTGCTTTGCGTGTTGCCTTCCGCTGCAAGGGACGCGATCGATTGATGCTGGTCAGCGATGCCATGCCATTGGTCGGCACGGACGACCGGCAATTCCTGCTCCAAGGAAGGCAGATCACGTTGCACGACAATCGCCTGACTGGCAGTGACGGCACACTCGCGGGCGCTCACCTCACCATGATCCAGGCGGTCCGCAACGCTGTTACGCTCATTGGAATCGCGCTCGTCGATGCCCTCATCATGGCGTCCCGGACGCCAGCGGCATTTCTGGGCCTTGGGTCCGAGCTCGGACGGATCGCGGCCGGATACCGCGCGGACTTTGTCGCGTTCAATCCGAGCTTTGAGGTCGTCGACACATGGATCGGCGGCGTCGGTTCGATGGGCGAGGCAACCAAGGCTTCCGAGCGAGGTTAGATGGGCAACCATCCGATCATCGTGCAGAAATATGGCGGTATCTGCCTTGAAACACCGGCGAAGATTCGCGCGGTTGCGCGCAGTCTCGCCGACCTGCATGGCCGCGGTCATCGTGTCGTCGCGATCGTCTCCGCCATGGGCACGACCACCGACCAGTTGATCCAGATGGCTCATCAGGTCAGCCCTGCTCCCAACCGCCGTTAACTCGATATGCTGCTGACGACTGGCGAGCGCATCAGCATGTCCCTGATGAGCATGGCGCTTTCCGATCTCGGCGTCCCTGCGATCAGCTTCACCGGCAGCCAGGCTGGCGTGATGACCGACGACTCGCATTCCGCCGCACGCATTCTGGATGTTCGGCCGATTCGCGTGCGTGAGGAACTCGACCGCGGGCGCGTTGTCGTGCTGGCAGGATTTCAAGGCGTGAACCCCGCGACCAGGGAAATTACTACACTCGGCCGCGGCGGCAGCGACACCACGGCGGTCGCGATGGCCGCGGCGCTGAAGGCCGAACGCTGTGAGATCATCAAAGAGGTCGACGGCATTTGTTCGGCCGATCCGCGCATCGTGAAGGACGCAAAGCCGCTCCGGCAGGTAGATTTCGCATCCCTGTCGGAGATGTGCTTCTGGGGTGCGAAGATCTTGCATTTTCGCAGCGTAGAGCTGGCGCAAAGTCAGGATGTGCCACTGGTTCTCAAGCAGTGGGATGGCGTCGAGCACAGCACACAAGTGATGAAAGGGGTTTTAGGCATGGAAAACGGGAGAGTTCTAGCCGTCAACTCGATAGCTCGCATTGAGCATGTGGAAATCGATTCCAGGGATCTCAATCACGGGTTCGAGAAACTCGCGCAGCATCTCAAGCAAAACAGCCTGTCCTGGCCGCAGCTCCTTGCATCACACTTCGCTGCGGGAAAAACCAGCATGACCGTGGCTTGCGATACGGAGTGGCTGGATGCCTTGCTGCGCACGTTGGAGGGCGCTACGGATCTGCGCAAGCAGCGCGAGGCGTCAAGCTCGGTTAGTCTCACCTGCTTCGGCGGCGTTTCATCGGAATTGCCGTTCAGGGCGTTGCAGGTTCTCGAACATCACAGGATTGTCCCTGACAGGTACGTATTGTCCCCGCATTCGGTCAGTCTTTTTCTCTCTGTGGAGAACCGGGAGGCTGCCGTCAAAGCGTTGCATACGCTTGTTCAGCAAACTTACGATCTGAGAAGCATTACGAACGCGAGCTGACGCGGGAGCCGTTTGCAAAATTGTCGTTTGGGAGTCCTGTAAACAAATTCTGGCAATGCTCAGAAGCCGCGCCGAGGGTGACGCCGTCCGAGCGCATCATGGGTGTGAGCTGGTGAAGGAAATCGCGGTCACGCCGGTTGAGATCGTCGGAGAAGGCACGACTTGGCATGCGAACCTCCTCGATAGCGGCTCGGCGGACTGGCAGCTTGCCGCCAGCGTGCTGAGACAAACCAGGGATGATCTAGAGCCTGCGTTCGATTGGCAAAGTAGGTCAATCAACGTGGCTCCCCGATTGCTACCTTAAAAACCGTACGCTCGATTTCAATGTCATTTCTACGTAGCGTGTAAGTTGCCGTGTAGGTGCCAGGCGGCCAGGCGGCGCCCGCCCGCTTCCGTCCAGCCGAAATGAAATATTGGGCTTGGTCTCGCGGCAGCTCCGGTGCGCGATACTCCGCGATGACTTGCCCCTGAGGCGATCTCAGCTCGATCACTTGCTCGTCCTCCGCCTGCAGTCCGATAGCGCGAACATACGCGACGATGGTCGCAGAGTGAGGGCCAGGCAGAGATCGCTTGATTTCTCCTGCCTCGATCTCGTCCATGGTCACCGCTCGATCGGCAAAACCGGCGTTGATGATCTCGGTCGGCCGGTAGCCGGGAGCAGCGCTCCCGGTTTGCAGCCACAACGAACGACCAACGTTGCATTCGCCTTTGACGCCTCCCTCAGCGAATGGATCTACGACGGCCCGGCTCTGCCTCACCGTGAAATGGAGATGCGGGAACTCCGTGTTTCCGGAGAGACCCACCAGTCCGAGTGTCTGCCCGGCGCTCACGCTGTCGCCAGGCTTCACTCTGAGACTGCCTTTGGCCATGTGGCAGTATTGCGTGCTCCAGCCGTTTCCGTGTTCGACGACTGCGCCGTTGCCACATTCCCTGCCGGCGACTGCGGCTTTTCCTGCGACTTTGACCGATACGTCATCCATGCCGTCTCGGGTGTGAGCAACGCGCCCTGAAGCGGCCGCAACGACTGCGACGCCTGTTCTCTGAACGTCCAGATCGGGCAGCCGGATGTCGGTGCCGTCGTGACCATCATAGGTTCGGCGCCCGCATCGAAAGTCCAAGGTCTTGTCGGAGGGATCATGGTCAACGTAGTTCTGGATGAAGCACGTCCTTCCCAAGTCGCAGGCAACCGGCCAAGCAAACAGTTGCGGTTCGGAGCTGGGGGATGCCGTCGCGCAAGTCATGACTGTGCAAAGCGCGAAGGCAAACACAAACGTTTTCATCCGGCCTGTCCGTGCTGATGAAGGGGAGCGCGATAAAGCGTACTGCGGAAGCGCAATTTCATGACTGATGTCCCAAGAACTTTGGCGAATACCACACCGTGAAGCCACCCGAAAGGATGAGGATCAGCCCGCGAACGCAACAATCGACTCCTTATCTGCCGAATTTGTGCTGTTTCAGCCAACCCCGTGTCTCTCGCGCGAGGAACACGCATCCTAAGCAGCCTACAACGATGCACAGCAGATGCAGCCCAAACAAGCCGACGAAGTTGAACGGCTGATCGATAAACCTGATCAGCTGATAGTTACTGGGGCCGCCTTTGGCGCGAAAATTCGCCCACAGCATTCCAGCAGGGTACCACTGGCTCAGCTGGTAGAACCCGTGCACTTCCATTCCATGACAATCGATACTAAGGCGCCGACGAGCGGCCTTGGTACGTACGCGATGCTGTAGAATGGGACGATCCCCTGATCTCCTCAAGGCCAGAGACAGATTCGGGCAACATCAGCACACCACGCCTGCTCGCTTGGCGAGGATCCGAAGATCAAACGACTTCGAAATTCGGGATATCTCGCCGGCGGCAATGTGGCGGCATGCCGACCAACGCTGGCGACAGGGGCTTCTATTATTTCTGCCGCAGTGCACGGGCGAGCTGATCTTCCAGCGGCTTGCGCAGGTAGGCGATCGCCGTCCGCACGCCGTTCTGGATGAATGCTTCAACCGGCATGCCGGGCACCAAAGCCTTGCCGTCGAGCTTGGCGAGTTCGCTCGCGTCAATGCTGATGCGGGCGACGTAGTAGGCCGCGCCGGACTGCGAGTCTTTGGTCAGATCGGCGGCGATCCGCGTCAGCGTGCCGTCGAGCTCGGGGGTCACGGCGGCGTCGAACGCGCTGAAGCGGAGCTTGGCGGATTGCCCGAGCTTGAGACGGTCGATCATTTGCGGATCGACCCGGGCCTCGACCACAAGCGAATCCTTCGGCACGATCAGCATCAGCTGTTCGCCCGCGGTGATCACGCCACCGACGGTGAAGACCGATTTCTGATGGATCAGACCGTCCTGCGGCGCGCGCAATACCACGCGATCGAGCTGGTCCATCGCGGCGATGCGGCGTTCGCCGAGATCGGCAAGCTTGGTCTCGACGTCGCGCAGTTCGGTCGCGACTTCACGGCGCTGGTCCTGAACCAGCTGGATGATCTGCAGTTCGGTCTCGGTGATCCGGCCCTTGGCGCGCGCGATCTCGGCGATCAGCTGGCCTTCCTCGCCGGTCAGGCGGGAGGCCTCGCGCTCGAGTACGGTGAGGCGCGCATAGGGCACCAGACGCTTGTCGTACAGCTGGCGCACGCCCTCCAGCTCGGTTTCGATCCAGCGGATCTGTGCACGCTTCGACGCGATCTGCGCCTCCAGGCCGCGGATCTCGTCCGCGATCTGCGCCTTGCGTTCGCGCAACTGCGATTGCTGGCCGCTGATAGCTTCGCGCCGCCGGTCGAACAGCGTGGTCTCGCCCTCGATCATCTCCGCGATCGAGGCGATGGCGCGGCGTGCGACGATCTCGCCGGGCAGCACCACCGCGTCGCGGCCGTTCTGCTCGGACTGCAGCCGGGCACGACGCACCCCGAGCTGGTTGAGCTGGTTTTCGATCAGCGCAAGGTTGGCGCGCGGCAGCGTCTCGTCAAGTCGGACCAGCATGTCGCCGGCCTGAACCTGATCGCCGTCGTTGACGGAGATTTCGGCGACCACGCCGCCGGTCGGGTGCTGAACCCGGCGGACGTTGCTGTCGACCACCATCTGCGCCGGCGCGATCACGGCGCTGGCGAGCGGTGCGGTCATTGCCCAAACGCCGGCGGTGGACACAACGATCGCCAGTGTGCCGATCCCCAGCACGGTGGCGCGGCGGATATCGCGAAACGGATCTTCGCGGCGGGCCTCGGGCCTGCTTGCTTCGGTCATATGAAGGTCCTCAACTGGCGGCGGCGGCAGGAACCGAGCGCGCATCAGGCACTGCCTGCAGGGCCGCGCCGCCCTGCGCCGGATGAGCGGCAAGCGATTTTCGTAGCACTTCGTCCTTCGGTCCAAAGGCCTGCACTTGGCCGGTCGCCAGCGTCAGCACGAGATCGACCGCGGCGAGCGCCGCCGGTCGATGTGCAATGATGACAGCAATGCCGCCGCGAGCCCGGACACGCCGGATGGCGTCCGTTAGGGCGGCGTCGCCTTCGGCGTCCAGGCTGGCGTTCGGTTCGTCCAGCACCACCATGAACGGATCCTTGTACAGCGCGCGTGCCAAGGCGATCCGCTGCCGCTGGCCGCCCGACAGGGTGGCGCCGGCTTCGCCGATCCGCATCTCGAACCCCTTCGGCAGCTTCAGGATCATTTCGTAAGCGCCGGCGGCCTTCGCTGCGGCGATCACCGCCGCCTCGTCGATCTCAGGGTCGAAGCGTGCGATGTTTTCCGCTACCGTTCCGTCGAACAATTCGACGTCCTGCGGCAGATAACCGATCATGCCGCCGCGAATTTCTGGCGGCCACTGGTCTAGGGTGGCGCCATCCAGGCGGATCTCGCCGCGTGCGATCGGCCAGATCCCGACCAGCGCCCGCGCCAGCGTCGATTTGCCGGCAGCTGACGGGCCAATGATGCCGACCGCCTGGCCGGCTTCAAGTAAGAAAGACGCGTTGTGCACGATCGCAGTGGTGCCTCCGGGGGCGGCGATCGTTACCTGCTCGACCGTGAGCCGATGGACGGCGCGTTCGGGCGCGACGTTGGGGTGTGGGGCGTCGCCGTCGCGCAGGGCGGCGCGGAGCCGTTGACTGGCCTGTCGCGCGCCGATGAACGGTCGCCAGATGGAGATAGCCAGTTCCACCGGCGCGAGCGCGCGGCTACCCATGATCGACGCGGCTATCATCACGCCGCCGCTTGCCAACCCCTCGATCACGAGATAGGCGCCAAGGCCTAGCAGCGCCGATTGCAGCATGAAGCGCAGCGTCTTCGACAACGCGCCGAGCGATCCGGCGATATCGGCGTTGCGCTGCTGGGCCGCTACGAGGTCGTCGTTGGCGCCGCCCATCCGGTGGATCAACCGCTGCTCCATCCCAAGCGCGGCCACGATTTCGGCGTTGCGCCGGCCGGCTTCGAGCTGCACGCCGCGGATTGCGCCGGCACGCGAGGCGTCCCGGGTCGGGGCCCGCGTGAGCAGTTCGGTGAGCAGCGCGACCCCGAACAGCAGCACCGCGCCCACGACCAGCGTCCAGCCGAGATAGGGATGCAGCAGAAAGCAGCCAGCGAGATACAGGGGCATCCACGGCAAGTCGAACAAGGTCGTTGGGCCGAGCCCGGAAAGGAACGAGCGGACCGAGTCCAGATCATGGGACAATTGCAGGCCCCGATTTGCGCCGCCGCCACGCAGCGGCCCGCGCAGGATGTTGCAGACGACCGGTTGCCACAGCGCGGCGTGCAGTGCGGATCCGATGCGGGTCAGAATGCGCTGACGCAGCAGGTCGAACAGCCCTTGCATCGCATACGCCGCCGCCACCGCGATCGACAGCGCAATCAATGTCGGAATGCTGTGCGATGGAATGACCCGGTCGTACACCTGCAGCATGTAGATCGAGCCGGTGAGCATCAGTAGATTGAGAACTGCAGAGAACAGTCCCACCGTCAAAAAGGCCGTTCTGCAGGACGCGATCGCAGCCGACGTCAGATCGCCGGGCGCGGGAGTCGACGCGGAGGTTGTTGCTGTCATGGTACTCAGTTCAAAACGACGTCGGACCGTCACGGTCGGATGTGGTCGGCGTTCGTTAACGAGGTTCGACGTCAGGCACATGACAATGCGGCCCGTGCACGAAACGCGGCCCGGCAGCGACTAGGCCACGATACCTGCAGCGGAACGCCGACTTTTTCAGAGGTTCTGCCGCGCAGGCCGACAATTGGCGCGTCGCCGCTCGCGGCGGGCCGATCCAGCTGTGATGCGAAGACTCGTTGGCGGTTGCTGCCGGCCGAGAGATTGAGCGCGTCGCTGCTCCAATAAGAGTCGTTGCTTCGCTCGGTCTTCACCTCTCGGGTCATGACTTCACCGGTCCGTTAAGAAGCAGTCACTGATCTGTTGTCGTCGGCGTTCTATCAAAGCGCATTAACGATCCGTTAACCATCGGCCGTCTGGACCGTGCCCTTACGCATGCCGTGAGGCGGCGATTCGCGACGTCTTCTCTCAAGCGCTGGAGTGGCGATACATGTCGACGACCCCTCATGTCCTGGCGAACGGCGATTTCCTGCAGGATTGGTCCAATACCGGCCTCATCACGACCAACGATGACTGGTCGGGGGTCGCATCGATCGTCGGCTATCTCGGCAATGATATCGTTTCGGCCACAGGTGTGGACGCGCGTACGGCTACCGGATCGTCGTCAGGAGATGTGGATGTCGTCGCCAACCAGAGCAACACCGCCATCACCAACGGCGGTGTGGCCGAGTTCCGGATCGCCAACCCGACGGTGGCGCTGAACGGCTCAAACAGTGCGGATGCCCCCAGCCTCGTGATTCATCTCGATGCCACCGGCCGCAAGGATGTGCGGCTGAGCTTCAACGCCCGCGATCTCGACGCCGGCACGGACGACGCCGCGCAGCAGATCAACGTGCAGTACCGGCTCGGTTCGAGCGGGTCGTGGACCAATGTTCCCGGCGGTTACGCCGCTGACGTCACCACTGGCGGTTCCGCGACCCAGGTGACGCCGTTCGATCTGCTGCTCCCCGACGCCGTCAATGGTCGCAACGACCTCCAGGTTCGCATTCTCACCACCAATGCCACAGGCAATGACGAGTGGGTCGGTATCGACGACGTCCGCGTCACCAGTGCGTCCGAATCGTCGGCCGAAACGCAGCTTGTCGCCTTCGCGCCGGATTCGCTCACGGTGGCGCATGACGAAGTCGACAGCGGTCCAACCGTCTTCCAGTTCACCGTCGAGCGTAGCGGCGGCACCACGGGCGACGTCGCGTTCTCGGGAACGATCGCTTCGGCGCAGACCGATGCGGCCGACTATGTCGGCGGCGAACCGGTCAGCTTCAGCGGCACCATCGCCGCGGGAGAGACCTCCGCGGTCGTGACCGTCACCGTCGCCGGCGACACCGACAATGAGGTGAACGAGAGCTTCACGCTGACGCTGCAGGACGTTTCCAATTCGGCGGCCGTGAACACCACGATCGGCAGCGCCGCGACGGCGACCGGCACCATCGTCAACGACGACCTCGGCATCACCAAGATCAGCGCGATTCAGGGCAGCGGAGCCAGCAGCGCGATGGTCGGCCAGATTGTGACCGTCGAAGCCATCGTGGTTGGCGACTTCCAGAACGGCGACGGCGACGCCGGCCGCAATCTCAACGGCTTCTATCTCCAGGAGGAGACCACCGATTCCGACGGCAACGTGCAGACCTCCGAGGCGATCTTCGTGTACGGCGGCGCCATCGATGTCCAGATCGGCGACCGGGTCCGCGTCACCGGCTCGATCAGCGAACATTTCGGCCTGACCGAGCTCACGGCCAGCAGCATTTCGGTCGTTCAGGCCGGCGCGGTGGCCGACATCGACACGATGGCGATGCAGATCGACCTGCCGTCGATGGGCACCACGCTGAGCCAGGACGGCGACTACCAGCCCGATCTTGAAGCCTATGAAGGCATGCTGGTCACGGTTGCGGAGACCCTGACCGTCACCGAGCAATTCAATCTCGACCGGTTCAACGAGATCAAGCTTGTGGCGGGCGAGCGGCCCGAACAGTTCACGCAGGAGAACGCGCCGGACGCTGCCGCCTACCAGGCGTATCTGGCCGAACTCGGTGCTCGCACCATCACCTATGACGATGGCCTGAACGTCCAGAACGCTGCGATCGACAACCTCGACGGCTTCGATCCGAACGACAACCCGTCCGCAACGCCGAACTACGGCACCGTCGACGCCGTCCGGATGGGTGACACCATCACCGGGCTGACCGGCGTGCTCGACTATCAATGGGCCGGAAACTCCGCTTCGGGGGCGACCTGGCGGATCCGCTCGGTCGAGGACGGCGCCAATACCTTCGAAGCCGGGGACAATCCGCGCACCGATGCGCCGGAAGACGTCGGCGGCCGCCTGAAGGTGGCGAGCTTCAACGTGCTGAACTATTTCACCACGCTCGACAATGGCGGCACCACCGCGATCGGCCAAGCGCCGCGCGGCGCCGACAACGCCGCTGAGTTCGCACGTCAGACCGAGAAGCTGGTCGCGACGATCCTCGACATGGACGTCGACGTGCTGGCGCTGACCGAGCTGGAGAACGACTTCTCCGCTGCGTCGTCCGGCAACGCGATCAAGTATCTGGTCGATCAGCTTAATGCCGTGGCTGGGGCTGGTACCTATGCCTGGGTTGATCCTGGCCAGCAGTTCGTCGGCGGCGACGCCATCGCGGTCGGGTTCATCTACGACACCACCGCGGTGAAGGTCGCCGACGGTACGACCATCGCGACCCTCAACGACGCCGACCTGCTCGGCCTCGGCCTCGGCGGCCTGCTCGGGCAGAGCACGGTCGGCGCGGTCTTCGACGGCGAGAACACCAGCCGCAATGCGCTGGCGGTGACCTTCGAGGAGCTTGCGACCGGCGAAACCTTCACGGCGATCGCCAACCATCTCAAGTCCAAGAGCGGCATCGGCTCCGGGGCCGATTCCGATCAGGGCGACGGCCAGGGCAACTGGCAGAACCAGCGCGAGCTCGCCGCCACCGCGCTGACCGCCTGGGCAGCGACCGATCCGACCGGCTCGGGCGATCCGGACGTCATGCTGCTCGGCGACTTCAACGGCTACGCCAAGGAGCAGTCGACCGCGATCATTACGAGCGCTGGCTATGAGTATTTGCAGGTCCGCGAGGACGACGCTTATTCCTATGTGTTCGACGGCCAGACCGGCACGCTCGACTATGCTTTCGCCAATGCCAGCCTCGGCGAGCAGGTGTCCGGCCTGACCACTTGGCACATCAATGCCGACGAGGCTGACGCGCTCGATTACAACACCGACTTCGGCCGCGACACCTCGATCTTCGACGGCGGCGCCCCGATCCGGGTATCCGACCATGATCCGGTGATCGTCGGCCTCGATCTCGGAGAGCAGGAGCCGACCCCGGCTTACACGCTGCAAATCCTGCATGCATCGGACTTCGAGGCGGGCCTGAACGCAGTCGATCGCGCCGGCAACTTCGCGGCGATCGTCGACTATCTCGAGGAGACCTACGAGAACTCGCTCACGCTGTCGTCGGGCGACAATTTCCTTCCCAGCCCGTTCTTCAGTGCCGGCAGCGACGCCTCGCTGAAGGAGGTCTATGAAAACGCGCTGGAGACCTATTACGGCCTCGCCGCCGGTACACTGAACATCTCGCCAGGCTTCGGCACCGCCGACATGGCGATGCTGAACATCATCGGCGTACAGGCCTCGGCGATCGGCAATCACGAATTTGACGCCGGCACCCGGGCGTTCGCCGACATCATCAGGCAGACCGCCGGTTACCCTGGTGCGCAGTTCCCGTACCTCTCGGCCAATCTGGACTTCTCCGGCGATGCCAACCTCGCGTCGCTCTACACCAGCACGATCCAGGATGCCGACGCCTACACCGGCTTCCCGCCGGCAGCCGGCATCGGCAAGAAGATCGCGCCGGCCACGATCATCGAGGAGAACGGCGAAAAGATCGGCGTGATCGGCGCGACCACCCAGATCGTGCAGAGCATTTCTTCGACCGGCGGCGTCGAAGTGATCGGCAACAACGTCGATGACATGGCGGCGCTGGCGGCAATCCTGCAGCCGACGATCGACGGAATGCTGGCTCAGGGGATCAACAAGATCATTCTGGTCAGCCATCTTCAGCAGCTCGCGCTTGAAAAAGCGCTGGCGCCCCTGCTGCACGGCGTCGACGTCATCGTCGCCGGTGGCTCGCACACGCTGCTGGCTGACGAGACCGACGCGCTTCGTGCCGGCGACAGCGCCGCCGACACCTATCCGATCGTCACCGCGAATGCCGACGGCAAGACCACGCTGATCGTCAACACCTCCGGCGAGTACTCCTACGTCGGACGGCTGGTGGTCGATTTCGATGCCGAAGGCAACGTGATCTACACCCCCAATACGGCGGTCAACGGCGCCTACGCCAGCACGGAAGAGTTGGTCGCCTCGCTCTACGACGGCAACACCACCGTCGACGTCGACGATGACGGCGACGTCGATGCCGACGATGCCAACGCGTTCGCCGACCGCGGCCGTGGCGATCTGGTCAACGACATCGCCCAGGCGGTGGGCGGCATCATCGACGCGCAAGACGGCAACACTTTCGGCAAGACGGACGTTTATCTCGAGGGCCGCCGCGTCGAGGTGCGGACCGAGGAGACGAACCTCGGCGACCTCACCGCCGATGCAAACCTGTGGTACGCACAGAAGGTCGACCCGACCGTGCTGGTCTCGATCAAGAACGGTGGCGGCATCCGCGACTCGATCGGCTACGTCTATGCGGTCGGCGGCGAAGCGGTGGAGAGCCCGCCGCTGGCGAACGCCGGCGTCGGCAAGGAAGCGGGCGAGGTGTCGCAGCTCGATATCGCCAACTCGCTGCGCTTCAACAACGCGTTGTCGATGGTCACGGTGACCGCGGATCAACTGCTCAAGGTGCTCGAGCACGCAGTGGCGGCGACCACTGCGACCGCGACGCCCGGCCAGTTCGCCCAGGTTGGCGGCATTGCGTTCTCGTTCGACAAGGACTTGCCCGCCGGCAACCGCGTGCAGTCGGCAGCGCTGATCGATGACAATGGCAACCCGGTGCTGACGCTGGTCGAGAATGGAGACCTGGTGGTCGATCCTGAGATGGCGATCCGGGTCGTGACCTTGAGCTTCCTGCTCACCGGCGGCGACGGCTATCCGTTCGCGAGCTTCATCGCCGCCAATCCCGCTTTTGCCAATGTCGTCAACCTGTCGCCGGACCTGGTCCCGGATGCCGAGCAAGTGGCGAACTTCGCCAACGAAGGCACCGAGCAGGATGCTTTCGCAGAATACTTGGCGGCGAACTACTCCGAGACGCCCTACGACGTTGCCGACACTGACCGGACGCACGACGAGCGCATCCAGAATCTCGACTATCGTCAAGATACGGTGCTCGAAGGCGAACCCTTGGTGCTAGTCGGCGACGACGGTGACAACGTACTCACCGGCGCCATTGGTGATGACGTCCTCACCGGTCTCGGGGGCGACGATGTTCTCGCCGGGCTCGCAGGCGACGACCAGCTCGACGCCGGCGAAGGCGACGATACCCTGTCGGGCAGCGAGGGCGACGATGCGCTGCTTGGCGGTGCGGGCGACGACACGCTCGAGGGTGACGCTGGCGACGACCGGCTGTCGGGCGGCGAGGGCGATGACACCCTGACCGGCGGCGAGGGCGACGACGTCCTGGTCGGCGGCGAGGGCTACGACACCCTGGAGGGCGGCGAAGGCAACGACGAACTGGCGGCTGGCGCCGGCGACACTGCCGAAGCCGGCGACGGCGACGATCTCGTCGTCGTCTCCACCGACGACGCCGCACCGAGTTTGATCGACGGCGGCGAAGGCAATGACACAGTCAAGCTGATCGGCGGCGGCACGGCCGAATTGATCGCCACGCTCGATGTCGAGAACCTGCTGGTGGCCGAAGGCACTTGGTCGGCGGCCGGGTCGGCATCGTACGACAACGTGACGATCCAAGACGGTGCCAAGCTGGCCTCGAGCCTCATTGTCGACAACAACGACCACGTCGTCATTGAGGCCGGCGGTGCGCTCTCGGTGTCCGGCAACGCGATCGTCTGGCAGGGCGGTGGCGACGCGGTCATCGACAATGCCGGCGAGATCGCCGGCTCGTCCCGTGCGCTTACCACCACGGCGGGGGCGACGGGTTCGTTGACCCTGAACAACCAGGCGGGCGGCGTCGTCCGCGGCGCACTGACCCCGGAACGGGCCGGTCACGCCGACGCCACCATCATCGTCAACAACGCCGGCGTGATCGAAGCGAACGGCCGCGTCCTCGATTTCCGCACCTTCGACAACAACGGCGCGTCGGCGCCGATCAACAACCTCGCCGGGGGCGTCATCCGTCAGCAAGGCAGCGATACCGATGTGATCCGCCCCGGCACTGACGGCGTCGTCAACAACTGGGGGACGATCACGACGGATCCGACATTCGTCGGCGGAGGCGATCTGATCGACTTCCAGAGCGACACCGGCGGCAAGGTCAACAACTATGCCGGCGGCTGGATGGAAGCTTCGCGTCATGCCGTCACCGGGGACAATGCCGTCACCGTCGTCAACCGCGGCACGATGATCGGCCGCAACGGGTCCGCCGTGAACCTGGACACCGACGGGTCGCTCGCGCAGAAGGCCTTCATCACCAACCATGGAGTGATGGAAGGCCGCTCCGCCGAACTGGCCGACTCCGATGGCGACGCCATCGACGTCGACGGCTTGGTACAAGTGCTCAACTACGGCCGAATTGCCGGCCTCGGTGCGGAGGGCCATCACGACGGTGAACCGAACGTGTCCGAAGCGATCGCGATCGGCGGCGGCGAGATCGTCAACAACGCCACCGGTGAGATCTACGGTTACGGCCGAGCGATCCAGGTCGACAATTCCAGCAACAGCAACGCGCTGGGGGCGACGACCATCGTCAATGACGGTCTGATCCAGGGCGACGGCCACGGACCGGAAGGGGTTTCGCCGGCGGACGCTGCCCGGTTCGACCTCCGCGGCAACGAGGCCATCAACCTCGTCGGCGACTACGAGGACTTCGTCGGCAACAACAGCACCGGTCGGATCATCGGTGGAATCTCGATGGGCGGCAGCCGCGACACCCTAAACAACTCTGGATCGATCGTTGCGACCGGCGGTTCGGCGATCGACATGGGTGCCGGCAACGACCAGGCTAACCTCTACGTCGGCGCCACGGTGACCGGCACGATCCTGCTCGGCGTTGGCGACGACGTCGCGCTCTCGACATCCGCGGCCGGCTTCGTCATCGATGGTGGTGAGGGCAGCGACACCATCGCCATGGACTACACCTACGGCGGCGATGACGTGTTGTCCGGCGGCACCGGCAACGACTATATCTACGCCGGCGCCGGCAATGATCAGGTCGATGGCGGTGCTGACAACGATACGTTGTACGGCAATGACGGCACAGACGTGATCAAGGGCGGAGCGGGCAACGACATCATCGATGGCGGCGCCGGCACCGACACCGCGAAATTCGCCGGCGCAATTGCCGGATACGCGATCACGCTCAACGCCGACGGCTCTGTGAACATCGCCGACCAGGTCGGCGTCGATGGCACGGACACCATCAGCAACATCGAGGACCTCGGCTTTGCCGACGGCATTTGGAGGCTGCGCACCGGAACCCGTGGCAGCGACACCATCGTCGGCGGGAACGGCAACGATCTGGTGTTCGGCGGCGCCGGCAACGACACCTTCATCGGCGGTCTGGGCCTGGATCGTTACGATGGCGGCGATGGCGTCGACATCCTCGACTACAGTCAGATCCAGTTCAAGCTGACGATCGACCTTGCCTCAGGGCTGGCCTACTACCCGAGCTATCTCCCGGGCGCCGACCATTTCACGAGCATTGAGAACGCGATAGGCACGGCGTTGGATGACATGCTGATCGGGTCGGCCGGAGCCAACACCCTGAATGGCGGCCTGGGCAACGACCTGCTGATCGGCGGCGCCGGCAATGACCTTCTCGTCGGCGGCGACGGGAACGACGTCCTCCGGGGCGGTGCCGGTGACGACACCATCGAAGGCGGCAGCGGTCAGGATGTGCTGGATCTGTCTGATGCCACCGGCCCGGTCACGATCAACCTGGCAGCCGGCACCGCGACAGGCGCAGGCGTTGGCACCGACCACTTCAGCGGCATCGAGGGCTTTAAGCTTGGCGCCGGTGCGGACAATTTCACGGGCGGCAACGGTGCGGATATCTTCGATGGCGGAGCTGGTAACGATGTCATCGCCGGTGGCGCCGGCAATGATACGCTACTTGGCGGCGAGGGCGATGACGGTGTCGACGGCGGCTCCGGCAACGACGTAGTCGAGGGTGGCCTCGGCAATGACGTGCTGAAGGGCGGTTCGGGCGTCGACGTCGTCTCCGGCGACGATGGCAACGACAACATCGACGGCGGCTCGGAGAACGACACGTTGAATGGCGGTGCCGGCAACGACATCATCAAGGGCGGCTCGGGTGCCGACATCATCGCGGGCGGTGCCGGCAACGACGTTTTGTCGGGCGGCTCGGGCGCGGATGTGTTCGTGTTCACTCCCGGCTTCGGCAAGGACAACGTCACCGACTTCGCCACCGCCGGCGCGTCGGCCGACGTGCTGCAATTCTCGAGCAGCCTGTTCACCGACTTCGCCGACGTGATGTCGCATGCGAGCCAGGTCGGCAACAGCGTCGTGGTGACGTTCGATGCTGACAATACCATGACGCTGGTCAATCTGCAGATCAGCTCGCTTGCGGCAGACGACTTCCGCTTTGTCTGATCCATCGCGGACTGAGCCGAACCACGGAACGCAACAGCGTTCCGTGGTTTATTGGCAAAGACGCGGGCCTCGATGCCCGCCTGAGCCTCGCTGCCAGACTGCGGTTGTTGTGCGCAGACTTCGATAAGAATGTCATCTCGAAGGCGCGGCTTCCCGGATATTTCTTTTTGCCGCCGCTGACGATGGGAACGCCCGCCTTCCTCATCTCGGCGATGCGCCCGCTAGGGCACTCGATCTTCGTCTCGCGCTGGATGTCGGACGTGGTGCAGCCGCGATGGTCGCGGATGTATGTTATTCGGCGCGCGGTTTAAGGCGCCGCGTTGCTGGCGGCCAGGACCAAGGCTCAGCCCGCATCCGAGTATCTCAGATCTCCCGCAAGTCCCGTCGTCTAGGACGCCGCAACGAATTCGCAACGAATTGAGTGAAACGACCGTGAACAGAACGCGACCAATGCGGTCCCCGCAGCTAGAAAGATCAATAACTTAGAAGATGCTCACTGCGTTCGGGACGCTGGGGCTACCCGCCGGTCAGATCGCGACTTTGAACCGGTATCGGTAGTTGCGCCTCCCCATTTAAGCCTGGGGGAGATCATCGGTCGAGGGCGAGAAAGGAAAGTTTCTTTTCTGTAATTGTAGGATGACATTGTCTTGATTCTGGGCTGATCCGACATCGGCTGCTGTAGTTATGGCAGCTTAGACCAAGGCCCGTCTAAGCGAGGAGAATCGCGTCTAGGACCCGTTGCTTCGAGCTCTCAATATGGGCTGTCATGGCTGCGACGGCAGAAGCCTCATCACGCTTTTTCAGCGCCTCGATGATGAGGAGGTGCTCCTGCATGGCTGGCAGAACCCTTAGACGTACGACACTATCCGCATCGATGCGGATCAACCGAACGTGCAGGCTGTTGACGCGATAGATCTCCGAGAGGATTTCGTTGCCCATCGCGTCGACCATGCGGTCGTGCATGCCCCAATCCACAGCGCGGGCATCAGCGTCGAGCGCTTCCTTGTCATGCGCGACCTCGGCCCGCCGCAGGATGTCGCGATGGGCGGCTTCGAGGACGTCGAGTTCCTCGTCGGTGGCCGTCCTGGTGAAATGACGGACGGCTTCGCTCTCGATCATGCTGCGGACCTGGAAAGCGTTGCGTACGAGCTTGAGGTCGACTGATGCGACTTGCAGGCCTCGCTTCGGCACGGTGACGATCAGGCGCGCGGCTTCAAGCCGCGGGATCATCTCGCGGACGGCGCCGAGCGGGAGACCGAGTTGCTCAGTCAACTCACGTTGCGAGACGAACTGCCCCGGGCGGATTTGAGCGCTCATGATCTGCTTGCGGAAGCTCTCATAGGCAAGGAGCCGCTGCGAAACAGCGGGGGCCCTGAGCTTCTTTGGCTTTGTCGACGTTCGCTTGTCTGCACTCACGTTGGTTTCCCGGTTTGAGGCAACACTAACGTCTCCCGCGCCCAAGGAGGAGGGGGTCCTTTTCCGTCACGCCCCTCTTGGCAGCGACGCTCAACCGTGTTAGTGCGCTCTAACATGTTAGTGAGTATGTACCACGTTACCACGGCGTCGTCGACCACTGACTGAGGCGAACTGCCCATGCCAGACCGGGCAGACAGGAATCCCGCGGCGAAGGGGCAAGATCCCCTTCCCGATCCGGGGACAGGGAGGCGAAATGCTCGGTCAGGTCATCGCCAGCGGCCTCGCTATGGGCTGCATCTACGCCCTGGTGGCGTTGGGCTACGCCTATGTGTGGAACACCATGGCGATCGTGAATTTCGCCGCAGGCGAGTTCCTGACTTTTGCAGCCTATGTGTTCGTCGCAACCTGTACGACGAGCCTCGGTCTGCCGTTCTGGCAAGCGCTGCTCTTGACGGCGGCCGCGATGGCCGCACTCGGGGCTCTGTTCTCGCGCCTCGTCTTCGCCCGCCTGCAGCGCCAGCGGGCGCTCGTGGCGATCATCGCAACGGTCGGCTTCGGCATTTTCCTTAAAGAGATGGCGCGCATCATCTACGGGCCCGAGCCATTGCTCTATGTCAGCCCCTTCGGCGACGACATGCTCGATTTCGGCGGCTTCCGCCTGTCGGTTCAGCAATTGCTGATCATGGTCGTGGTCGTCGTCATCATGGCGGCTCAGTATTTCGTTCCGCGCTACAGCATGATCGGCAAGATCATGCGCGCCACCGCGCTCGACCGCGAGACCGCCGCGCTCATGGGCATCCCGGTCAATGCGGTGCTGGCCGGCACTTTCGCCTTTTCCGCGGTGCTGGCCGCACTTGCCGGCATCCTGCTGGCGCCACTCTTCTACGTCACCACGGAGATGGGCACGCTCGTCGGCCTCAAGGGCTTCGTGGCGATGATCATCGGCGGCTTCGGCAGCGTGCCGGGCGCGATCGTCGGCGGCGTCCTGCTCGGCGTGATCGAGAATGTCGGCGCCTTCACCATCTCGTCCACCTACAAGGACGCGATCGCTTTCACGATATTGCTCGTTTTCCTCGTGGTGCGCCCAGAAGGGCTCATCCCCGAGCGCAGCGCCGACCGCGCCTGAGGTTCGCGATGACGTCCTTCCTGCGCCCGGTCGCTTGGCTTCTGATCGCAACCGCGATCGTCGCGCCCATCGCGATGGGCATGAACACCTATTATCTCCACATTCTGAACCTGGCGTGGATCTTCGCCATCGCGGCGCTTGGGCTCTCGGTCGCGACCGGCGTCGCCGGACAAATCGTGCTCGGACAGGCCGCCCTCGTCGGAATCGGCGCGTACGCGACTGCGCTGCTGATGATGCGCCTTTCGCTGCCCTGGTGGCTCGCGCTGATGCTGGCGATGATGCTGACCGGTGCGGTTGGCGCCGCGCTCGGGTTGATCTCGACCCGCATCAAGGGTCATTACCTCGCCATCGTAACGCTCGCCCTGAACGAGATTTTCCGCATCGTCGCGGTCAACGAGGAAGCGCTGACCGGCGGCCCGATGGGGCTGCGCAACATCCCTACGCTGAGCATCCCCGGTCTCGGCGAGACCGTCACCCAGCAGCTCTATTTGCCGCTCGCCGGGCTGATGTTCGCCAGCTACGCGCTGATGATCCTCTTCCACCGTTCCGCGCTCGGCCGCGAGTTGCGCGCCGTGCGCGACGACGAGATGGCCGCAGAGGCGATGGGCGTGAACTCCGTGCGGGCAAAGACGATCGCCTTCATGATCTGCAGCCTGTGGGCGGCGCTCTCCGGCGGTCTCTACGTGCTGCTGGTCGGCTTCGTCGCTCCCACCAACTTTACCATCGCCGAGAGCATCAAGATGATGCTGATGGTCGTGCTCGGTGGCCTCGGTTCGGTTCCCGGCACGATGCTGGGCGCAATCGTCGTCACGATCCTGCCGGAGGCGCTGCGCGATCTGCAGACCTACTACATGGCCGCCTTTGGTGCTGCCGTGGTGGTCATCATGCTGCTCTGGCCGAAGGGGCTCGGCGTCTTCGCCGACTGGCTCTGGGGCAGCTTCCTGACGGGCCGGCGCGAACCCGAGATGCCGGCGCTCGCCGGCCCGCTCAGCCTCGCTGCTGCGGCCGCGGCAGCCAGCTCCGCGCTCGCCGCAGGGTCGGCTGCGCCGGATCCCAGTGGCTCGCTGATGCGCGTGCGCAAGGTCTCGCGCAGCTTCGGCGGTGTGCGGGCGTTGAACGATGTCTCGTTCGACGTGATGCGCGGTGAGATCCTCGGCCTGATCGGTCCGAACGGGTCCGGCAAGTCGACCATGATCAATGCCTGCTCCGGCGTGGTCGTGGTCGATGGCTCGATCGAGCTGGAATCGCATCCGCTGCAGAACCGCCCGGCGTGGGAGGCGCATGCCCACGGCGTTGCCCGCATCTTCCAGAACGTGCGGCTGTGGGAATCCATGACCGTTCTGGAGAACGTCATGGTCGCCTGGCGGCGAATCCCCGGCCAGCCGGGGGGAGAGGCTGCGATCCGGGAGGCCTCGCTGGCCGCGCTGGAGCAGATGGGCGTGCGCCATCTCGCCATGCGCCAGGCCGGCGACCTCTCGTTCGGCCAGAGCCGCCTGGTCGAGATGGCCCGCGCCATCGTCGGTCGGCCCAAGGTGCTCCTGCTCGACGAGCCGGCGGCCGGCCTGCGCGGCGGCCTCGTGCTGGAACTGTCGACGATCCTGCAGCGGCTGCGCGCGCAGGGCATGACGATCCTCGTCGTCGAGCACCGGATCAAGCTCGTCACCAGCATGTGCGACCGCGTCGTCGTGCTCAATCTGGGAGACCTCATTGCCGACGGCGCCCCCGCGACCGTGATGGAATCGCCTGCCGTCATCGAGGCCTATCTCGGCGAGCGCGCCGGCGAGGCCTCTGACGAGACGCGGGCGCGCCGCATCCGGCGCCGCTCCGTCGATCATGTCGCAGCGCATGGTTGAACAAGATCAATCTTCAGGGAGGAAGACAATGAACAGGAAAACGACAATGGGAATGCGCGGCCTGCTGGCTTTGGCCGGTGCCGGCGTCGCACTGGCGACAACGCCGCTGGGCGGGGCCGCAGCTCAGGAACAGCCGCTGATCGGCGTCTCGCTGCCGATGACGGGGTCAAAGGCCCTCGTCGGTCGCAACTTCAAGCAGGGTGTTGAACTCGCCATCGCCGACATCAATGCTGCCGGCGGCGTGCTCGGCAAGCCGCTGCAGGTCGTCTTCGAGGATGACCAGGGCGACAATACCAACGGCGCGATCAACGCCGTCAACAAGATCATGCAGGTGCACAAGACGCCTGTGATGATCGGCCCGCACTACTCCGTGACGCAGATGGCGACCCAGAACGTCTACTGCAACGGCAAGGTCGTCTCGCTCACCGGAGCGACCGGCGTGGCCGTCACCAACAGCGGCTGCAAATATGTCATCCGCACCCGCTCCAACGACGACATCCAGGCCAAAGCCATCATCGATTACGCCCAGAAGGAGCTGAATGCGGGCGACAAGACCGCCGTGTTCTACGCGAACGACGATTTTGGCAAGTCCGGTCAGGCGCGTGTCGTCGCCCAGATGGCTGCTCTCGGCCTGAAGCCGGTGACGGTCGAGAGCCACAACCCCAACGACAAGGACTACTCGGCCCAGCTCGCGAAGCTGAAGAACGCCGGCGCCGCCCTCGTCGTCCTCTGGGCCCACGACACCGACGCCGCACTGATCGTCAAGCAGGCTAAGCAGTTCGGGCTGCCCTTCCGCTTTGCTGGCGCAGTGCTCAGCGAGGACGCCTTCCTCAAGCTCGCCGGCAGCGGCGCCGAAGGCGCGATGAGCGCCTCCTATTTCGTCCCGACCGATCCGAATCCGGCGGTGCAGACCTTCGTCCAGCGCTATCTCGGCGCCTGATGCCGTTTCCCCTTCACATCCTACCACCCCAAGCAGAGGCAAATACCACACCATGACGAAGCTTCACGGCATCATCCCGGCGCTCACCACCCCCTTCGGCGAGAAGGGCGACATCGACGAGGCCAAGTTCCGAAACCAGATCCGCTTCATGCTCGGCAAGGGCGTGCACGGCCTCTGCTTCGGCGGTTCGACCGGCGAAGGCCAGGCGCTGGAGCCTGGCGAGTTCCGTCGGCTTGGAGAAATCACCATGGAGGAGGTCGCGGGCCGCGTGCCGGTCGTTGCCGGCATCATCGCCAACTCGACGCGCGAGGTGATCAAGCGCGGCGAACTGATCGCCGACCTCAAGGTCGATGCCTTGCAGGTGACGCCGGTCTTCTACGTCTTTCAGCCCGACGACGACTCGAATTTCGGCCACTTCAAGACGTTGACGGAGACGCTGAAGACGCCGGTCCTGCTCTACAACGTCATTCCCTGGAACCTGCTGTCGACGCCGCTCGTGCTGCGCATCCTGAACGAGCTTCCGTGGGTCGTCGGCATCAAGCAGAGCCAGGGTCACATCACGCGTACGGCCGAGCTCGTCGCCAATGCGCCGAAGGACAAGGTCATCCTCGCCGCGGTCGACAACCTGCTCTATTCCTGCTTCCAGTTCGGTGCTCACGGCACGCTGGCCGCCTCTCCGACCGCCGCGCCCGGCCCCTGCGTGCGCCTGTGGGACGCCGTCAAGAAGAAGGACGATGAGACTGCGCTCGCCATCCACCATCGCCTCGTCAATTTCTGGTCGGTGCTGCCGCACGGCAATCTGCCGGCTTGCGTGAAGTACTCGCTCCAACTACAGGGCCTCGACTGCGGCATCTCCCGCCAGCCCATGCCGATGCCCGACGCGGCCACCCGCGCCGCCATCGAACGGACGCTGCCGGCGCTACTCGAATACGACGTCTGATCGAGATCGTTCGGGGAGAACCGGTCCATGAAGAAGCTGATGAACACCGCCGACGCCTTCGTCGACGAGATGCTCGACGGGCTGGTGACGGCTCACCCGACACTGGTGCGGGAGGCGCGGGTCGTCCGCGCCGTCCATGCGCCGAAGCGCGGCAAGGTCGGCATCGTCTCGGGCGGCGGCTCGGGACATCTGCCGCTGTTCACCGGCTATGTCGGCGCCGGCCTGCTCGACGCTTGCGCGATCGGCGACGTGTTTGCGGGACCGTCGGTGGATTCTTGCGTGCAGGCGATCAAGGCGGTCGATGGTGGACGTGGCGTGCTGCGCCTCTACGGCAATTACGGCGGCGACCGTATGAACTTCGATCTCGCCGGCGAGATGGTCGAGATGGACGACATTCCGACCACGACCGTGCTCGGCACGGACGATATCGCTTCCGCGCCGCCGCAGGAAGCCGGCAAGCGCCGCGGCGTCGCCGGAATCGTCTATGCCTACAAGATCGCCGGCGCGAAGGCCGATACCGGCGCCGATCTCGCCGAGGTCACTGCGACCGCCCAGGCGGCTGTCGATGCCTGCCGTACCATCGGGGTTGCGCTCGCACCTTGCCAGATTCCGGGGGCCGCGAACCCGACCTTCGAGATCGGCGCCGACGAGATCGAGATGGGCATGGGCATCCATGGCGAGCCGGGCATCTGGCGCGACAAGCACCGTTCGGCAGATGCGATCGCCGACGAGATGATGAAGCGCCTGCTCGCCGATCCCGTCGCTGACAAATCCGAGCGCGTATCCGTGCTGGTGAACAGTCTCGGTGCGACGCCGCTCGAGGAACTGTTCATCGTCTACCGCCGCGTTGCCGAGCTTCTGAAGAAGGACGGCCTGACTATCGTGCGTCCGCTGGTCGGGCACTACGTCACTTCGATGGAGATGGCGGGGCTGTCGATCAGTCTGATTCATCTCGATGCCGAACGAGAGCAGCTGCTGGCGGCGCCCTGCGCCTGTCCGTTCTGGAGGGTATGACGTGGCGATCACGGCCGATACGCTCCGCAACGCAGCCCTCCGCGCCAGCGCCGCGGCCGCGGTCGCGCAGGATGATCTCAACGCCGCCGACGGCAAGATCGGCGACGGCGACACCGGCGTCATGCTGCGCCGGCTGTTCGAGGCTATTGCCGCCGCCATTCCTTTCGAGGAGAGCGACATCGGCCAGATCTTTCAGGCCTGTGCCAAAGCTTGCGCCAGCGGCACGGGATCGAGCCTGGGAACGCTGGTCACGGTTGCGATGATGACGCTCGCCAAGGCGACCAAGGGTCGCAATGAGATCGGCTGGGACGAACTTGGTGGTCTGCTGGCTTCGGTTCGCGACCAGATGATGACGCGCGGCGGCGCCACGATCGGTGACAAGACCGTTGTCGACATGCTCGATGCGGTCGCAATAGCGCTCACGCGCTGCACGACACGCGATGAATCTATCGCAGCAGCACAAATGGCCGCGCGCGAAACGCTTGACGCATTCCGGGAGCGGCCGAACAGGCTCGGCCGCGCCCGCATGTTCGGCGAGCGGACGATCGGGCTCGACGATCCCGGCATGCTCGCCTTTTCCCGACTGCTCGCTGGAGTCGCAGCTTGAATGCCGCTGTGCAGTGGTGCAGATGAGGGCAGGACCATGAAGGAGACAGCGATGAACGCCCAGGTCCTGCCACGCCCCGCGCCGGACATTATCGCCACTGTGCGAGCAAAACTCGTCGAGCGCCTCGGCACGCGCGTGAGCGTTTCGCAAGCCGTGCTCGACCAGCACAGTCATGGGGAGGGCCTGCCGGTGGTCGGCATGCCCGATCTCGTGGTGTTTCCCGAGGCCAACGAGGAGGTCGCGTTCGTTCTGGCGCTCTGCAACGAGCATCGCGTAGCGGTCACGCCGTTCGGTGCGGGGTCCTCGCTCGAGGGCCAGCTCGCGGCGCTGGCAGGCGGCGTGTCGCTCGACATGGGCCGCTTCGACAAGATCCTCGACGTCTCGCCGGATTCGCTGGATTGCCGGGTCCAGGCCGGCGTGACGCGTGAGGCGCTTAACGCCCATATCCGCGACACGGGGCTGTTTTTTCCGGTCGATCCTGGCGCCAACGCCTCGATCGGCGGCATGGCCTCGACGCGTGCCTCCGGCACCAACGCGGTGCGCTACGGCACGATGCGCGAGAACATCTTGGGCCTCACCGTCGTCACGCCGGACGGCCGCATCGTGCGCACCGGCAGCCGTGCCCGAAAATCCTCCGCCGGTCTCGACCTCACTCATCTCTATGTCGGAAGCGAGGGTACGCTGGGCGTCATCACCGAGATCCAGCTCAAGCTCTATGGATTGCCGGAGACGATCGTCGCGGCCGTCTGCCAGTTCGAATCGCTTGAAGGCGCTGTCGTCGCCGTCGTGACGGCGCTGCAAGCCAACCTCAAGCTGGCACGCGTCGAATTGCTCGATGAGGTGCAGATGCGCGCGGCGATCAATTATTCGAAGCTCGACTATGCGGAGACACCAACATTATTCCTCGAATTCCAGGGCACGCCGAACAGCGTGCGCGAGGATGTCGAGACGATGCAGACGATCACGGAAGAGCGCAGCGGCGGCGCGTTCCAGTTCGCGGAGCGGCCCGAAGACCGCAATCGTCTCTGGAAGGCGCGGCACAATTCCTATCAGGCGGTTATGGCGCTGAGCCCCGGCAAGAAGAACATGGGTACCGATGCCTGCGTGCCGATCTCGGCCTTGCCGGCCTGCCTGCTGGAGACCAAAGCCGACATCGTCGCCTCGGGATTGACTGCGCCGATCGTCGGCCATGTCGGCGATGGCAATTTTCATCTCGGGATTCTGTTCGATCCCAAGGATGCAGACGAGACGGCGCGGGCCGAGGGGCTCGCGTTTCGCACGGCGCGTCGCGCCATCGCCATGGGGGGAACGTGCTCGGGCGAGCACGGCGTCGGATTGCACAAGATCGTGCATATGGAAGCCGAGCACGGCGAAGGCGTCGCCCTGATGAAGGCAGTGAAGACGGCATTGGATCCAAGCGGGATCATGAATCCGGGAAAGGTCTACCCTTGACGGGCATCCAAGAGACCGTTTCATCGAACACAGGCCCCGCTCCATCACCGACGCACTTGCGGTTGTCCGACGTGCGAGCGAGAAGAGCTCAGCACTTGGCGGTAAGATTGCACGTTTTCAATCGGCACCGCGCTCTACCTATATCGGCTTCGCCATCTCTCGCATGCGCCGAGAGACAGCCGTGTGGCGATCGTATCTTTATTCAGAGCGACTTCCTTCGGTCGCACATGCTCCTTGCTCAATACTGAAGCATTTTGACGTCGGCTTTGAGAGGCAGCCGACGGTCGATCATTTCGCTCAAGCTGCGGACGTCAGCTCAGCTTGATGCCGGCTTCGCGCGCCACCGGCTCCCAGCGCTCGCGTTCGCGCTTCAATGTCTGTGCGAATCGCTCCGGAGTACCGCCGGTCGCCTCCACGCCGAGAGCGGCCAGCCTGCTCGTCACGTCGGGCATTGCGAGCACCTTGCTCAAGGCGGCGGCATACTGCGCCACCAGGTCTTGCGAGGTGCCGCCTCGCATGAAGAAGCCCATGTAGGTTTGCCCGTAAAGTTCAGCAAAGCCCTGTTCCTTGAACGTGGGGATGTCGGGCGCGAGTTTGCTGCGTTGCTCGGTGGTGACACCGAGGATCCTGACGAGGCCGGAGCGATGCGAGTCCAGATAGTCCGACAGTACCGATTGCCCGGCCGGTATATGGTTGCCGATCAGGTCGGTGAGAAGTGGCTGGCCGCCGCGATAGGCGACCAGCCGGACGTCTGCGCCGCTGGTCTTGCGTAACAACGTGACAAGAAAGGCGCCGATGCTGCCGAGGCTGGATGTGCCGACATTGCCGAGCTTCGGATCGCGTCGCACCGCCTCGATATACTCATTCAGCGTCGTCGCGCCGGTGTCCTTGCTGACGGTGAGCGCGTTCGCGGCGAAGGCGCCCTCGCATACCGGTGTCAAGTCGCGTTCGGGATCATAAGGCAGGCTGTCGTACAGAAACGGGAAGAACGCCACGGCCGAAATCGGCGAGAACATGATGTGCGAGCCGTCCGGCGAAGTACTCTTCATGAAGGATCCGGCAACCAGATCGGTAGCACCAGGCTTGTATTCCACCACGATGCTGCGGCCGAGGAGCGGGGCCAGCTTGTCGGCCACCACCCGCACGATGGTATCCATGGTCGCGCCGGCGGGTACGACCACAATCATGCGCAGCGGCTGTTCGGCGCGCGCGACGTAGGGAGCGGATAATGCCAGCGGCAACGCGGCGGCAACGCGGGAGAAGCGGCGGCGGGTCAGGAGTGTCATGGCAGTCTCCAGCAATCCTTCAGAAATAGGGGGTGTTGAACTCGAATTCCTTCGGCTTGATCTTGCGCTCGATGCAGCGCGCCGCGGCAAAGCCGGCGATTTCCCCGGTCTGCGTGCACCACGGGAAATTGCGCATGACCATGAACAGCATCTTGTACTCGAAGGAGAGCGAGGCGCCGGTCAGGATCATGTTGTCGATGCCCTTCGGCAGGAAGCAGCGGAACGGCACCTCGAACGTGTATTTGCGATGGCCGTCCCAGAAGAATGTCTTGGTCATCGGCCTCGTCACGGCGTCGCGGAAGCTGCGGCCGACCTTGACGTCATCGAGATTGACGACGTATTCACCGATCGGATGGCGGCCGTCGCGGACGCCGACGAAACGGCCGATGCCCGCAACTGTCGCGTTCTCGAACCCGGGAACGTATTTGCGCAGGAACTTGGCCTCGGCATTGATGAAGCCGCGCAAGGCCTGCTTTGCTCTCGCATGGTCGGCGGCATCGTCGTCCATGTGCAGGGCCCATTCGTAGGGCACGTTCTGCCAGAGTACATAGGTGCCGTCGGCGGAGATCGGGCTCATGTCGAGCGTCGGATGTCCGATATAGGCCTCGCCATAGACATTCTTTCCGGCCATGCGCGGCCGGTACACGCCCTCGGGCAGGGCGCCGTCGGCGGTGGCCTCGGCCATCAGCTTGTGCAGCAGCGGGTCCTTTGCGGTCTCCTGATGTGCGGCGACCTTCTGGAAATCGATGCCGTTCATGGTCCACAGCAGCCCGCCGGGAATGGGGCGTTCGATTCCGTCCCAGCCGGTGCTCTCGGGCTGCCCGCCGCCGCCGCGCACGAACGGCGCGCCGGCGCGCGCGACCAGCTCGCTGGTGCCCGAACCCTCGATGAAGATCTTGCCGGCGATCCCCTGCAGGCCGCTGGCATTCTCGACCACGATGGAGGAGATCCTGTCGTTGCCTGAGCCGCGGCTGACGATCGCGTCGACGAAGCTCGTGCCGTACAGCGCCGTGACGCCAGCCTCCTGCAGCATGTTCGCCATCACGCAGCCGGCGCCTTCGGGATTGAAGGTCATGCGGGTGAAGGCGGCGCCACGCTCCTTGTTGCGCTCGTAATGCGAGAGCGGATTTCCGGCCCAGCCGGGATGGGTCTGCTCGGTGGCCGTGTAAATGTAACCCTCGGCGGCGAAGCGCTGCATCAGTTCGGTGTGGATACCGCCGACGCCGACGTCCGCAGAGCCCTGCAGCCCCGAAGTATGGACGCCGCCGGGCATATCGAAGCGCTCGACCAGCACGACGCTCGCGCCCATGCGCGCGGCCTGAAGCGCGGCGGCGAAACCGCCGGGACCGGCGCCGACCACGACGACGTCGGCTTCATAGACGATGGGAACATCGCGCTTCACCACGATGGCCGGGCGTTGCATTTCGCTCATGTTTTGGTTTGCGTCCGTCACCGTTCAGTCCATTCCTAGGGTTCAGGTTGCGAAAAAGCCGGCGTCCGCCGGGCGCGCCAGCACGCCCTGCCGCACCAGAATCTCGGAAGCCATGGTGATCGTCTTCTGCGTCGCCGGATCGGACGCTGCAGCGAACTTGAAGCGCAGGCGCCCGGCCTTCTTGGCCGCCTTCAGCGGTTCGGCCTCGACTCGCGTGCGCGGCGCATATTTGTCGACGAGCTGGTCGAAATTGGCGTCGAGGCCGGCGACGCATTCGCCGAACATGGCGTTGAGCCGCGACGAAAGGCCCGGCGTCCGCTCCAGCAACTCTTTGCGCGCGTTGACGCAGAAATACGGCAGGTCGAGCGAGGTCTTCTCCCGGAACGCCGCGCCCAGATTGTAGATGACGCCAAGATCGGCCCGGCGCGCCATTCCCGAACTGATCATCGGCTCCCACGCCATCGCGGCGTCGGCCCGATCGGCGATCGTGAGCGTGACGCCTTGCGCCGGGTTGTCCGCGTTCTGCACCTGTGCTGCGGTTTCGATGTCGATCTTGTCGAATTCCTTGATCATCGCGCGCGTCATCCGGTACACGCCCGATTGCAGCGGCGCGGCCACGGTCTTGCCCTTGAGATCGGCCAGCGAGCGCGGCCCCTTTTCGGTGGCGACGAGGCCGATCATGTCGGCGGTCATCAGCGTGCACAGCAATTGGCAGGGCACGCCGCCCTGATATCGGGTCAAGAAAGGATCCCAGCTCGCGATCATCAGCTCATAGGAGCCGGCCACGAAGTCGTTGAACAGCGTGGCGATCGAGGTGTTGAGGATTGGCTCCGGAAAACGCAGGCCATGCTTTTGGTCGAGCTTGTTGTCGCGGATGTAGTCGTAGAACGCCACCGTCAGTCCTGGCGTCGCGGTCGCCCATTTGGCAGTGAACGCTTCCTCCGCGCGAACGATAGCGGGCGCCGGCAGTGCCGCAGCCGCCGCGACTGCACCTGTGCGCACGACAAACTTTCGTCTCGAAATCTGGGTCATCGCTTCATCACCCGTGCTCTTGCTGATGTGAGTCCTGCGCGGCTTCCGGGCCGAGCGCCGTTTCGATGTCGTGGCGCAGCCTGTCCCTGGCTTCTCCGTCCTCGCTTGCCGCCGGCACCGCGGCTTCCAGGCGAATGCGTGCCCTGGCGCCGAGAACGATCACCCGGTCCGCCATCTCGATCGCGTCGTCGATGCGATGGGTCACCATCAGGCAGGTCTTGCCGAATTGCCGGGCCAGGCCGCAGAAGTCGCGGCGCAATGCCGACGAGGTGACGTGATCGAGCTGGCTGAAGGATTCGTCCAGCAACACGAGCTCCGGATCGACGGCAAGTGCGCGTGCGAGCGAAACGCGCTGGCGCATGCCGCCCGAGAGTTCATGGACGTAACGGTCCTCGGCCCCGGACAGTCCCACGCGCCCGAGCCATGATGCGGCGATTTCCCTTGCCTGGCGTTTCGGCTTGCCGAGGATGAGCAGGCCGAGCTCGGCATTCTCGACAGCGGTGCGCCAGGGCAGCAGCCGATCGGTCTGGAAGCTCACCGCCATATGGCCGCGCAGCGCCTTGAACTGGCGAAACGGATCATGGCCCGCGACGCGCACGGATCCGGCGTCGGGCGGCGTGGTTCCCATCACAAGGTTGAGCACGGTGGTCTTCCCCGCACCGGTGCGGCCGAGCAGCGTCACGATCTCGCCGCGCCGCACCCGGAAGCTCAGCTCGCCGATCACTTGGGTGCCGGCAAAGCTCTTGGCGACGCCGTCGAGGGCGATGACCGGTTCGGAACCGGCGGACGGAGAGGGCCGCTCGCTCATCGTACCGACGCCTCCGGCCGCCACTTCAGCGCGACCTTCTCGATTCCGTTGACGATGAGCTGAAGGACCATGTTGAGAAGGACCAGCAGGAATGTCCAGGCCAGCACCTCGTCCATGTGAAACGAGGACTGCGCCAGGCCCATGCGCGAGCCGACGCCGATGGCGGCTGCCACCAGCTCGGCGAAGATCACCATGCGCGTCGCATAACCGACGACCGTTTTCGTCGTCAGCAGGATGTAGGAAACGATGTGCGGGGCGATCAGATAGCGCACCACCTGCCAGCGCGAGGGTCGGAAACTCTCGATCATGTCGACGAGGTCCTTCGGCAGCGCGCGAATGCCGTCATAGGTGTTGAGGGCATAGAACGGCAGCAGGATCATGGTGAGGATGAAGAAGATCCGAATCTCGGGATCCTTGAACCAGAACACGGCGAGCAAGATCCAGGACAGCGCCGGAATACCGGTGTCGATCACGATCAGCGCCCTCAGGAATGGGCGCAGGCCCGCCGATATGCCCATCACGAGTCCGATCAGGACGCCGGCGATCAGCGAGAACAACAGGGCCAGCAGCAGGCGTCCGACCGTCGCCGCCACGTGCAGCATGTCCTGCGTCACAATCTTCCAGCCGGCCTTCGCCACGGCGACGGGGGAAGGCATGATGTAGTCGGGCACATAGCTGCTGACGACATGCATAGTGACGAGGATTGCGATCACGACGACGACCATCGCGCCGATGTCGTTCATCGCCGCCGGGCGGCCCGCGGCCCGGGGCGCAAGGCCTTCCATCGCGTTATCCGTCATCGCAAATCCGGCTCCCCAAAATGAAGCCTGACCATGAATCCTCCCGGCAATTCTCTCGGGCCTGTCGCTGCTTTTACTTATCATGAACTTAACATGTTATGTGGATGCGTCAACTCAGGCGATGCGGTAGGCTGCCCCTGCGACATCGATTCTGGAGGAACAAGGACGGCTGAGAATGAGAACCCGGCTGAAGACAGGCGGGGCGGATCACCGCCCGCCGCGAGATAGCAATGCGCAGAAGGAGCCGGCGCGGCGGGCGCCGGGACATGCGGAAGGCGCGCGCCGCAGCGGCATGACGCAGGAGATCGTGTTCGAGACGGGCCTGCCGGTCGCCCTATTGCGCGCGCGTGAGGCGGTGATGTTCCATATGCGGCCGATCCTGCGCGCGCACGGATTTACCGAGCAGCAGTGGCGCGTCATGCGGAAGCTTCATCCGTCAGTTCCGATTGACAAGACGACGTTGTCGTCTCGCGCCACCTTGCTGATGCCCAGCCTGCTTCGCATTCTGAGGGATCTTGAGGAGATGGAGCTGATCCGGCTGGTTTCGTCCGCTCGCAATCCGCGACTGTCGCGCGTCATCTTGTCGGCGAAGGGGGCGGCCGCCGTCGCGAGGACATCGGCGGACATCGAGCGCGCCATGAAGGCGGTCAGAACCCGGATCGGCGAGGCGAGCGTGGCGCAGTTGCTGGAGCTGTTGCAGACTGTCGAAAGCCGGCTCACCGGATTTTCACTGCCTTAGCCGCTCGCTTGTATGGTGGGATTGGGTGCGTTCAAACCTTCTTGTCAATGTTCCTAACCCCACCACCAAGCCAGCGTTGGGTTTGCTGCCGATGGCCGACGAGACGACCGGCGCCCCATTCTTCGGCCACGGGTCGATTCTGGCGAAAAGGCGGCTGTTGCGGCGCAGATTGACCAGTGATTCAGTCTGTCTGGTTGGCAGGACTGAAGATCATGATGGGGCATCGGCAAGTGGAGCAGGCCGCTTATGAGTTCTCACTTGAGAAGCATATTTCCGCCGATTACCTGCTCAGGTCGATCGAGAGGTTTGTTGACCTCGAAGAGATGAAGCGGGACCTGGCATCTTTCTACAGCAACATCGGTCGGCCCTCGATCGATCCGGAGCTCATGATCCGGATGCTGCTGATCGGTTACTGCGTCGGTATCGGTCAGAGCGGCGCCTGTGCGATGAGGTTCACCTTAATTTGGCCTACCGATGGTTCTGCCGGCTCGGTCTCGATGGGCGGTGCCGGATCACCCAACGTTCTCCAAGAACAGGGCGGCCGCTTCCGGCAAGCGGTCTCTTCCGACGCGTGTTCGAGTGCGTGTTGCGCCGCTGCATCGAGGAGCGGCCGGTCAGCGGTGAAGGGTTTGCAGTCGATGCGAGCTTGATCAACCGAACGATGTTCTGATGCCATCGGCCCATGCCATCGATCGCGAATATCGCGTACTGACCGCGCTTCAGGAGAATGCCGCCCCGACCCCGAGACCGTATCGCTACTGCGATGATCGCGACGTCCTGGGGACGCCCTTCTACCTCATGGAATGGCTGGAGGGACGCGTGGTCCACGACTATGCGTTACCCGGCTTCGCGCGCCACGAGCGGAAAGCATGCTATCGCTCAATGTGTGCCGCGCTGGCTCAGATCCACAAGCTCGACTTTCGGGCGGTCGGGCTCGCCGACTTCGGCAAGCCCGGAAACTATTTCGCTCGCCAGCTCGGCCGCTGGTCCAAGCTATGGACCGAGTACCGCCGTGGCGACGACGACAACCCGGCACTCGACTGGATGTTGCGCTGGCTCTCCGACCGTGTACCGGAAAGCGAAAGCCTGGTGCCGTCCATGGCGATTTCCGCATGGGAAATCTGGTGTTTCATCCGACCGAGCCACGTGTGGTCGGCGTCCTGGATTGGAAATTGTCGACCTTGGGTCACCCGCTTGTCGATCTCGCCTTCAACAGCCAGGCCTGGCGCATGGCGCCGGACGAGAACGGGGGATTGCTCGGCCTGCTGCTCGACGACATGGGCATCCCGCGCGAGCAGGATTACCTCGAACGCTATTACCAGCTGTCTGGTGCGGCCGAGCGCTTGACGTTTTTCCACCAAGTCTTTGCGATGTTCCGCGGTGCGGTCGGAAGTGCCGGCGTGGCGGCGCGCGGCGATCTCGGTAACAACGTTCTGCCTGATGCCGCCAATGTGGGACGACGGCTCGCCCGCGCCTACGCGACGCGGGGGATGGCCCTGATCGAGAGCGAGTCATGAGCATGCCGGAACGGCGTCGATGAGCGTCGATGAAGCGATCCGTCGGCGCCGTTCCGTGCGCGGCTTCCTATCCCGCGAGGTGCCCGACGCGATCCTTCGCGAGGTCTTCGCGCTGGCGGAATGGTCGCCCTCGAACTGCAACGTGCAGCCGTGGATCCCTCACGTGGTGTCGGGAGACAGGCTCAAGCGGCTTCGCGACGCGCTCGTCGCGGCGGAATGCGCGACGAGCCGATCAAACCGGACTGGCCGGCCGACGGCAAGTTCACGGGAGTGTATCGCGAACGGCAGGTCGGTGCCGCTCAGGCGCTTTATGGCGCGATGGGTGTGGCACGAAGCGACGCGATCGGGCGCAAGCTGGCCTATGTTCGGAACCACGCCTTCTTCGATGCGCCCCACGCCGTCTTCATCTTCATGCCAGAGCTGTTTGATACGCGCGAGGCGGCCGTTATCGGCATGTACGCACAAACCCTAATGCTCGCCTTCGTCGCTCGTCGGGGGATGGAGATGATGAGATCGACGACCAGTCAGCCTCTACGACTGAGGTTGATACCATCAAGTTCACCGACCTGAACGCGAACGATATCAGCGTCAGCCGGTCCGGCGGCGCCTTGCTTGTCTCGGTGCTTACGATTGGCGCGACGATCAAGGTCGACAATCAGGACTACTCGCAGACCGCCAACTACGGCGTAGAGCAGTTCTTATTCGCCAATGGGACCAGTTGGAGCAGCTCCAACATCGTGGATGCGGTGTCAACGTTCACCTGGGTCGGAAGTGCCGCGAACGCCACACTCACCGGCAACGATTATGGCGCGAACATCTTTCAGTTCGGCGCGGGAGCCGAGACGGCCTATGGTGGCGCTAGAAGCAACGTGTACCAGGTCACCACGAATACGGGGCAGGCGCAGATCAATCTTTCATCCGCGTCAGGCTCGAAGAACGAGATCGATTTCCTCAGTGGCATCACCGACCAGAACCTCTGGTTCGAGCAGGTCGGCAATGATCTGAAGATCGACCTTCTTGGGACCAGCACCAGCACGACGGTCAGCAATTGGTTCTCCGGTAGCGCAGGTGCGCTGCAGGAGATCACGGCCGGTGGCCTCAAGATCGACAGCCAGATCTCGCAGCTAGTCCAGGCCATGGCCACCTATTCGGCCAACCATGCAGGGTTTGACCCGTCCAATCCGAGTATCTAGGCTTTGCCGAACGACACCACGCTCCAAAGCGCGGTAGCGGCGTCATGGCATGCATAGGTCGAAAGTTGAGCTACGACCTGAAGGGCGTAGCTCAACGGCGCTGTCACAAAAAGGGCTGACCACCGATTGACCACCGAACCCATTGAATAAACGGCGATAAAGGTGGTCAATCGCGGTCGAACTTAATTGTTTTTGTTGATCTTTTCGCTTACTACTTACGTTCGGGACGGAGGGGTCGCAGGTTCATCCTGCCACTCCGACCATTCCTGCTAAAAGTCGACGTTTTCCAGAGGCTTGGCCGACCGGCCGCCCCGCCTCAGAAGGCCTTTCTGCACCGATTTCGGGATCGGGTCCACGGCCGATTTGGCCGGGCAGGGCGGTTTGTTCCGGCAGCATGGCTTGCGCGGGATGACCGATCGGGCCGACGCTCGAACGAGCCTGCCCACCGGCTCGATCAGATCGATCTCTGCGGCTCACTGCACGCTATTCGGCCGCGATGTCGCAGGGCGCGGACTGAGCGCCAACGACATCGCTACCTTCGCCGCCAACACGTAGAACGCCCCGCTTTTCGAGCGCGCGATGTCCAGCTGTTGCGAAGTCGATCGTAACCGATCGGACGATGGATGCGCGGAGTGCGTGCATCCATTGGGTCGGCATGGATGAAACACACCTGGAGAGATTGATGACGCCCGTAGTTCGTTCGCTCGTGGCCGGCGTGGCCATGGCCGTCAGCCTGCTTGGTCGTTCTGGGGCGCGCCACCGACATCGTGGACACCGCGGTTTCCGCCGGTTCGTTCACGACGTTGGTGACGGCCGTGAAGGCGACCGGTCTGGTGAAAACGCTCACCTGGCCGCCACGGCGGCGGGGCGTCGCACAGACGATGACGTCCGGGGATCAGGGAGCCCGTCGCGATTGATGTGATTGTCTCGAATCGCCTCTTACGACGGGGTATGCCGGCGGTCTGTTGGAATAGCCGAGGGCCGCGCCGATGGTTCGGGCTGCCTCCATGACGTGAACCGAATATTCCTTGATCTGCTTGCGCTTGATACGCGTATCGGGTCCGGACATGCCGATCGCTCCGACGAGCTCGCCGGAGCGGCCGAGGATTGCGCAGGCGCAGGCCGCAATCCCCTCGCGCCACTCGCCGTGCAGCACGGAGGAGTAACCCTGCGCGCGTGCCAGCTCGATGTCCTCGCGCAGCTCCTCGATCGTCGTTCGAGTCGCTTCCGTGTAGCGCCTGAGATGCGGCCGAAAACGTTCCAGATAGTCATCTGGCATATGTGCGAGCATCGCCTTCCCTGTCGCCATGGTGAAGGCGGGGGCGCGCATGCCCACGCTCGTATGGGCGCGGATATGGTGAGCGCTCTCGATCTTGTCGACGTAGACGACGTCGGTGTCCTCGAGCACGGACAGGTGAATGGTTTCGCCGGTAATCTCGGCAAGCTTCGTCATGGCCGGCCGCGCGACGTTGATCAGGTCCATCCGGTGGATGACATGGCTGCCGAGCGCCCAGATCTTGGTCGTGAGCTCGTAGGTGCTGTGAGGGGGGATCTGGCGCACATAGCCCTGGGACTGCAGGGTCATTAACAGCCGATGCACGTTGCTCTTGGTGAGCTTCAGCTCGCTCGCGAGGTCCGTGACCCCCCGGGGCTGCTCGCTCAGAGCAAGTGCTTCCAGGAGACGTAGCCCCTTGGTAAAAGCCTTATCCATCCACCAGCCAAAGTAGAATGATCTTTCACAGCGTCTAGCATGGTCGCACGATCCGCAACAGCCCGCGTGTGAGATCGGCCCCGATCCTCTCGGATCGGGGCCGGTCGGCCTGCCTACTGGGCCAGCAAGGCGTTGAGCTTCTCCTGCCCGTACTCCTCATTGGTGGATTTTCCGGCCGGCGAAGCCGCGCCCCAATAATCCGGGCTCCATTCGATCGCCTTGGAGACGTTGTCCGGGTTGTTGGCCCAGTAGCGGGCGAGCTTCTTGTCGGTCGCGGCCTCGAACACGACCTGGGAGGGAAGGGCGACCGGGAAGGTCGAGGTGAGCTGCGCCGCGCGCTTGGGCTCAAGCCGCCAGGACAACAGCTTCAGCGCGTTATCGTAGTTCGGCGCTCCCTTGGGGATCGAGAAGAAGTCGTAGTAGACGAAGCCCTGATTGAAGGTCAGCTCGATCGGGGCGCCCTCCAGGGCGAGCTTGCTCATCGAGCCGGTGTAGGCCATGCACATGTCGGCCTCTCCGTCGAGCAGCAGCTGCGGCGGCTGTGCCGACGTCGTCCACCACTTGGCGATGTGCGGCTTGATCTCCTTGACCTTCTTCAGCGCCCGCTCCATGTCGATCGGGTAGAGCTTGCTCTTTTCCACGCCGTCGGCCATCAGCGCCGCCTCGAACACGAAACGAGGCCAGGCGGGCATGCAGCGGCGGCCGGGAAATTTCTTCACATCCCAAAAGTCGGCCCAAGTGGTCGGTACGTTCTCGCCCTTGTACTTGTCCTTGTTGTAGACGAGGCCGACGCCGATCACCTGCAGCGCCACGCCCTTCTTGCGCTTCAGGTTGTCCGGCATTGCCGCCAGCGTCTGCTTCGCCCCGTCGGACAGCTTGGAATAGTCGATGTCGGCCAGGCAGCAGTCGCCAAGCAGCTTCGTCTCCTGGTCGAAGATGAACGTCAGGTCCCATTGCGCCTTGCCGGCTTCGGCCTGAGCCTTGATGCGCGGGCCGCTACGGGCCTCCTGGACGGTAACCACCTTGATGCCGGTCTCCTTCTCGAACGGGTCGTACATGACTTTGCGCAATGCATCGCCATATCCGCCGCCCGGATCCTGCATGATCACGACGTTGCTCTGTGCTTGAGCCAAGCCCATCCCCATCGCAATGCACAAGGCCGAGGCCACTACGGAAACCGACAGTCGCCAGCGTTTCATTCCCAGCATTTTCTCTTCCTCCAGTTGAATCTTGATCTGCGTCACGTTGCCTTCCGCGACGTGGCGAGAACCGGTCGGGCAAGGGCTAGCCCGGCGACCACCAGCAGCACCTCCAGCGTCGAGACCACGGCCAGCACCGGATTGAGCCGGTAATTGACGTCACCCCAAAGCATGAGGGGCAGCGTCTTCAGCTCCGCGCTCGACAGGAACAGCGTCAGCACCAGCTCGTCGAACGAATGCAGGAAGGCAAAGAATGTCGCCGCAGCCAGGCCGGGCATGATGGCAGGCAGGGTCACCAGGCGGAACACCGTCAGGGACGATGCGCCATGGACGGCAGCGGCCTGTTCGAGTCTGGTATCGACGCCTTGAAGCGATGCGGACACGATCACCACGACGAGGGGAAGGCCGCCGATCGCATGCGCCGCGGCAAGGCCGAAGACGGAGCCGACCAGGTCGAAACGCAGGAACAGGCTGTAGAGCGACAGGCCGAGCACGACCGGAGGCACGATGATCGGACTGACGAGCAGCAGCATGATGGTGGACTTGCCACGAATGCTGCTCCTGACGATGCCGAGGGCGGCCGACGCGCCCAGCACGATCGCGATTCCCGCCGACATCGCCGCGACCACCAAGGACGTCCAGAACGCCCGCATCCAGTTCGAATCGGAAAAGAACTGCTCATACCAGCGAAATGAGAAGCCCGGCGGCGGGAAGGTCAGATAGCTTGCGCTGCTGAAGGAAATGATCATCACCACGATGATCGGCAGGATGAGAATGGCAATGACCAGTCCGCCCATGAGGCGAACTGTCCAGGTTCCGAAGCTCGCCGGCAGCCGCCCGAAAAGTCTCAGAAGCGGCCAGCCGATCAAGTCGGCAGCTGAGGCGGCGACACTGCGGCGGCTGACATCGGCTGCGCGGCGGTCAGCCGTTGTCGGTGTGGCCTCGGTCAGCTTGCGGCCACCCCATATGAATTCGAAGCCGAGGAAACGTCCGGCTACCGCGACCACCGCCAACGTGATCGCCAGCAGCACCACGCCCAAGGCCTGCAGGAATCCCTCGGATGTGACCGAGTCTGCCTGCTGCGTGATATGCATGGCAAACATCTGGTCGCCGGGTCCCCCGAGCAGCGTCGGCGTGATGAAGAACCCGATCGCGGCGACGAAGACCAGCAGGAAGCCGGCGCCCATGCCCGGCAGGGTCAGCGGCAGCAACACGCGCCAGAACGCGGCAATGGGCCCGGCGCCGCTGGCAAGCGCCGCGCGGGTCAGGCTTTGATCGAGGCGCGCGACGCTGGAATAGATCGTCAGCACCATCAGCGGCAGAAGCACCGCGGTCATGCCGAGAAGCACCGTGCCGCGATTGAAGAGGAGCTGCGCCGGCTCGCTCAATATTCCGATCGAAACCAACAGCTTGTTGACCGGCCCGTTGCGGCCGAGCAGGACCATCCAAGCGTAGGTCCGGATCAGGATGGCGATGAAATAGGGCAGTACGATCGCGGTCGCGATCAGGGCCTGGGTAATGCCGCGGCTGCGGTGAATGAGCAGCGCCGTCGGATATCCGAACAGCAGGCACAGGCACGCAACGGTGACCGAGATCTGCATCGTGCGGACGAGCGAATCCCAATAGAGCGGTATCGCGAATACCCGCTCGAAGTAGGACGTCCAAGACGGCCCGCTCACGCTGATCCGGATGAGATCGATCAGGGGCAGGAGATAGATGAAGGCCAGAAACGCGAGCGCAGGCAGGAGCAGCAGCGCCGGATCCTTCAACCTCCTCACGAGGTCGAGATCCGCAGCACGGTCCGCCTGGACGCCGATCGATGCCGAGGTCATGCAAGCACCCAGCAGTCCGCGGCGCCCCAGTTCACGTGCAGACGATCCCCGACGTTCGGCAATGGCCGGTCGGCCATGTCGGTGCACCGGATCAGGAGCGGATCTCCACCCTCCATTTGCGCCTCGATCCGCAGGATCTCGCCGAGGAAGATCGTAGAGGTGACGCTGACGGGCGTGGAGTTCGCACTCGGCTCGTTCGACACGGCAATGCGTTCCGGACGCACGAGCACCGTTGCGCGCCCGACATCGATCGTGTCCCGGCTTTCGGCGCTGAACACGTATCCTGCACGGTTCTTCATCGTCAGTGTCGAGCCGCGCTTCTGCAGAATCTCCGCCTCGATCAGATTGCTCTCGCCCACGAACGAGGCGACGAACCGATCGATCGGATGCCGATAGATGTCCAGCGGACGGCCGATTTGAACGATCTTGCCGGCGTTGAGTACCGCGATGCGGTCGCTCATCGTCAGGGCTTCTCCCTGATCATGGGTGACGAACAGGATCGTGCTGCCGATGGTCCGGTGAAGGTCGCGGATCTCGATCTGGATCTGTTCGCGCAACCGCCGGTCCAGGGCGCTGAGGGGCTCGTCCATCAGCACGACCTTGGGCTCCCTGACGATCGCGCGGGCGATTGCGACGCGCTGCTGCTGCCCGCCGGACATTTGCGAAGGAGACTTCGTCGCATGCTCCGTCAGTCGCATGATCTCCAGCGTTTCGGCGACGCGTCGCTCCGCAGTCGCCCGATCGACACCGGCCATGCGAAGCGGAAACGCGACGTTCTGGCTGACCGTCATGTTCGGAAACAGCGCGTAGCTCTGGAACACCATGCCGAAGCCGCGGTTGTGCGTAGGCACGTTGTGGACCGGCTTGCCGTCGACGAGGATCTCGCCGCTGTCGAGGCTCTGGAAGCCGGCAACGAGATTGAGCAGCGTCGTCTTTCCGCTGCCGGAAGGGCCAAGAAGCGTGATGAACTCGCCCGGCTCGATGTCGATGCTGATGCGGTCGACCGCGTGGAAGCTGCCGTATCTTTTCACCGCGTCGCGGACGGCGATGCTCGATCCGATCGCGTCGCGGTCCCGCTGGCGGCCGGTCGGCAATGTCCGAACGTTCGCATCGCCGGCGCGCATCGGGCGCTGAGCCGCGGGCTCACCCATTCTTTCCTCCCAACGTGTTCTATATTATAGAACGTTATTCCAATTATTGTTGGCTTACCGCTTCGTCTTGTCAAGTCGAGTCGTCCGATCGCGGAGCAATGGTACGACGCTGTGACCGGCTGCGCGGGCGGAAACGCTGCAAATTAAGGCCCCTCAGCGAAGCCAGATTGACAGCGTCAGCAAAATCCGCCTAACATAAATTTGGAATTGCGTTCTACAATATAGAACATGGTGGAGGGGGCAAGGGTGTTGAGCGAGCCTCGCGCAATGGCGAAGCACATCGAGCCGGGCATGCGGGTGGCTTTGCCGGTCGACTACGCCGGCGTCTCCATGGCGATGACGCGGCCAATGATCGAGCATGGCGCGGGTGATCTCGATCTCGTCTGCGTGCCGACCGGTGGATTGCAGGTCGACCAGCTTGTCGGCGCAGGTCTGGTCCGGACGGTGGAGACCAGCGCTGTCTCGCTCGGCGAGGCGGGTGGAGCGCCCCGCTTCAACGCAGCCGTCAGGGAAGGCGCGGTTCGACCGAAGGACGCGACGTGCCCCGCCATCCATGCGGGTCTGATGGCGGCGCAGAAGGGCAGTCCCTTCATGCCGCTCCGGGGGCTGATCGGAACGGATCTGCTCCGCCATCGCGACGATTGGCGCGTGATCGACAATCCGCTGGCTGACGGGGGCGATCCGATCGTGCTGATTCCGGCCATCAAGCCCGACGTCACGATCTTCCACGTTCCGATGGCGGATCGCTTCGGCAATGTCTGGATTGGGCGGCGGCGCGAGCTTGCCGCCATGGCCTACGCCTCGCGCACCGTTCTCGTCACGGTGGAGCGCATCGTCGAGGAAAATCTGCTCGCTGACGAGATGAGCGCCGCCGGTGTGCTGCCGGCACTCTACGTCACGGCAGTCGCGCGCGCACCGAAGGGCGCGTGGCCCTATGGTCTGTGGGGCGAGTATCCCGCCGACAGCGCGGAGATCGCACGTTATGCGAAGGCCGCGCGAACGGCTGACGGCTTCTCCGCCTATATGGCGCAGGCGCAGACGGAGCCCGCGTGATGGCCGAAGTTCTCCCTCGCGAAGTGCTGATTTGCACGATCGCGCGGCTGCTCGACGGCGTCAGGCATGTCGCCGTAGGCGCCTCCTCTCCGATTCCCGCTGCCGGCGCGATGCTGCTGCGGGCTATGAAGGAGGCGGGCGGCGCCGTCGGTCCGCGCATCTCCATCCTCGGCTCTGTCGAGCATAATTTCTTCACCAACGGTTCGGCCGAGCTGTTCGATTGTGCAGGTCAAGGCCGGATCGATGCGTTCTTCCTTGGCGGCGGCCAGATCGACGGCTTCGGCAATGTGAACCTCGTCGGCGCCGGTGATTATCCGCGCTCCAGCGTGCGCTGGCCCGGCTCGTTCGGGTCGGCCTATCTCTACTTCGTCGTGCCGCGCGTCATCCTGTTTCGCGAAGAGCACACGCCGCGTGTCTTCGTCGAGAAGGTGGACTTCATCAGTGCCCCCGGCATCAGTTCCGAGGGGGTGTTTCGGAGCGGCGGCCCCGTTGCTCTCCTGACCGGCAAGGGCCTCTTTCGATTTGACAAGACGCGGCCCGGGTTCGATCTCGAGAGCGTTCATCCCGGGCACAATCTTGCGGAGATCAAGCAGGCGACCGGCTTTCGCTTCGCCCATGACGTCGAGCCGCGGCAGACGGCACTGCCCGATCGATCGACGCTCGACCTGCTCCGCGGCCGTGTGTTCGACGAACTCGCCGAGACCTATCCCGAATTTGCCGCGCAGATGCGGCGCGATCTCGTAGCGGTCGACGCATGAGCAGGATCAAGCGGATCCCGCATTGCAGCCATTGGGGTGCTTACACGATCCTCGTCGAGGATAACCGCATCGTCGGCGTCGAACCGTTCGAGCACGATCCGGCGCCGTCCCCGATCATTCATTCCATCGCCGAATGGGCCAATCCCGAGCGGCGCGTGCTGCGACCGATGGTTCGTTCCGGCTGGTTGGACAAGCGTGAAAAGAGCGATCGCCGCGGGCGCGGCCGGGAGAGATTTGTACCGGTTAGCTGGGACGAGGCGACGACGCTGGTTGCGGACGAGATAAGGCGCGTGGCGGGCACGTTCGGCAACGCGTCGATCTTCGCAGGCTCCTATGGCTGGACCAACTCCGGCCGCCTTCATCATGCGTCTTCGCTTCTGAAGCGCATGCTCAATCTGGTTGGCGGCTTCACCAGGCACGTCGATACCTATTCCATCGCCGCAGGCCCCGTCATCCTGCGCCACACGCTGGGCAGCGACGACGCCTGCGGCGGCCGCGCCAATACGCTCGACACCATCGCACAGCACACCGAGACGCTGGTGGTGTTCGGCGCTCTCTCGCCGCGAACCGCGCAGAATGAGGCGGGGGGAATTGGCAGCCACCGGCTCGAAACCTATCTCAGGCAGATCGTCGAACGCGGCGTCAAGATCATCCACGTCTCCCCGCTGAAGGACGATCTGCCCGACTGGGTCAACGCCGAATGGTGGCCGATCCGGCCGAACACGGATGCCGCGCTGATGCTCGGCCTTGCCGGCGAGATCGTGAAGGCGGGCCGGCACGATGCGGATTTCCTCGCGCGCTGCACCAGCGGCGCGGATCGCCTGCTCGGCTATCTGAAGGGCAAGACTGATAGTGTGCGCAAGGAGGCCGTGTGGGCCGCGAGCATATGCGGCCTCGATGCGGACCGGATCGCGACGCTGGCGAGGCGCCTGGTCGACACGCGGAGCATGCTGACGGTGAGCTGGAGCCTGCAGCGCGCCCATCACGGCGAACAGCCGTTCTGGGCGGCGCTCGGACTTGCATCGATTGTCGGCCAGATCGGATTGCCGGGCGGCGGCGTCGGTTACGGCTACGCCTCGCTGGGAGGCGTCGGGGCACCGCTCAATCTGGGCCGCTCTCCTGCCATTTCACAGCTGACCAGGCCGATCGACAGCTTCATTCCCGTGGCGCGGATCAGCGACATGCTGCTCAACCCCGGCAAACCGTTCAGCTATGAAGGCGAGACCCGCACCTACCCGGATACGAGGCTGGTGTATTGGGCGGGCGGCAATCCCTACCACCATCATCAGGACCTCAATCGCCTGTCGGAAGCCTGGACGAGGCCCGAAACGATCATCGTGCAGGACCCGATGTTCACGGCGACAGCGCAACGGGCCGACATCGTGCTGCCGGCGACCACCTCGGTAGAGCGCAACGATCTTGCCGGCAACAGGCGATCCGACTTCATCCTGGCCATGAAGCAGGCGATCGAGCCGCTGGGCGAATCCCGCTCCGACCTTGCGATCTTCGACGCGATTGCGGGCAAGCTCGGCGTCGCCGATCGGTTCAACGAAGGCCGCGACGAAATGGGCTGGGTCCGGCATCTCTACGAAGCCTGCCGCAGCGACGCCTCGCAGCGCTTCGGCTTCGAGATGCCGGATTTCGATGCGTTCTGGGAAGCCGGCTATGCCCGCTGCCCGGTCAAGACAGACCATACCTACTTGGCCGACTTCCGGAACAAGCCGGAGGCGTATGCGCTCAAGACCGAAAGCGGAAAGATCGTGCTCGGCAGCGAAACTCTGGCCAGGCTGGATTATGCCGACTGCCGCCCGCATCCCGCGTGGATCGAGCCCGCTGAATGGCTCGGCGATGCAGCCGCCGGCCAAATGCACCTGGTGTCCCATCAGCCGGCCGGCCGTCTTCACAGTCAGCTCGAAACCGGCGCATCGAGCCGGGCCATGAAGCGCAATGGCCGTGAACAGGCTCGCCTTCATCCCGACGACGCGGCTGCTCTCGGCGTCGAAGACGGCCAGACCATCCGCATCTGGAACGGCCGCGGCGAGTGCCTTGCGACGGCGGAGGTCACTGCCATGGTCCGTCAAGGCGTGCTGGTGCTTCCGACCGGTGCCTGGTTCACGCCGACGGGCAATAGCGGTCTGGAGGTCGCCGGCAATCCGAACGTGCTCACGCTCGATATCGGCACGTCTCAATTCGGCCAGGGCTGCTCGGCCCATACCTGCCTCGTGCGGGTCGAGCCCTACGCCGCCGATCGCCGCGATGCCTTCGAGGCCTATCGGGAAACGCTCGTCGCGCTTGCGGCAGTCTAACAGGAGCTTGGAACATGTCTGCGCCCGCCATCAGCCGCTTTCCCGTTCCCGATATCGCGACGCTGCCGGAGGATATTCGCTCGCGGATCGAGGCGGTTCAGGAGAAGTCCGGCTTCGTCCCCAACGTCTTCCTGACACTCGCGCATCGTCCTGACGAGTTTCGGGCATTCTTCGCCTATCACGACGCTCTGATGGACAAGCCCGGGCCGATCACCAAGGCCGAGCGCGAGATGATCGTTGTCGCGACCAGCAGCGCCAATCAATGCCAGTATTGCGTCGTCGCACACGGCGCCATCCTGCGCGTACGCGCGAAGAATCCGCTGATCGCGGATCAGGTCGCCGCCAATTATCGCAAGGCCGATATCACCGCGCGGCAAAGGGCGATGCTCGATTTCGCGATGAAGGTCTCGGCGCGCGCCTATGAGGTGGACGACTCTGACGTCCGGGATCTCAAAGGACACGGATTCACCGAGGAGGACGTCTGGGACATTGCGGCCATCGCGGCATTCTTCGGCATGTCGAACCGCCTCGCCAACGTCACCAGCATGCGCCCGAACGACGAGTTCTTCGCGATGGGACGCTGAGCGCCGCGAACGAGAACTGCAATGGCATCGCTGGTCATCGACAGGCGCTTCCGGGGCCCGCCTAATTCCGGCAACGGCGGCTATGTATGCGGATGTCTCGCAAGGCACGTTGCCGGAGACGCCGAAGTGACGCTGCGCGCCCCGCCGCCGCTGGAGCGGCCGCTCGACGTGCGGACGAAGGCGGACGGCGGGATTGAGTTGCACGAGAACGGCAGGCTGCTCGCGACGGCGCGTAGAGCAGGAATCGATGTGTCGGACATTCCCCGGGTGAGCTACGCGGCGGCTGAAGAGGCAGTCGGCAGAACACCCTACGACGAGAAGACTCACAACCTTCCGGGATGCTTCGTCTGCGGCCCCGCGCGCGGCCATGGCGACGGTCTGCGGATCTTCGCAGGTCCGCTAGAGGCGGGCACCGTCCCGGGCAAGCCGGTCGTGTTCGCGGCGCCCTGGGTACCCTATGGCAGTCTGTCCGGCGTGGACGGCTATGTCGCGCCCGAATTCGTCTGGGCCGCCCTCGATTGCCCGACCGGCTATTGCAGCGTGGGCGCCCGTCACCTCGGGCTGAACGGTGACGAGACGGCCCTGCTCGGACGCATGGCCGCACGGATCGAGCGCCGACCGCGCCCGGGAGATCGATGCGTTGTGGCGGCGTGGCCGACCGGGCGGGAAGGGCGCAAGCTCTTTGCCGAGAGCGCCTTGCTCGATGCGGAGCAGGAGGTGCTGGCGACCGCGCGAGCCACCTGGCTATTGGTCGACCGCCAGGTCCAGCTCGGAGCAAGTGCATGAACGAGGGTGGGAGCAAGGTATGACCGGGCGTGAAGCAGAGCTCGAACTCCGTCAATCCATCATCGACGCGTGCCGCGAGATGGCGGCGCAAGGCATCAACCAGGGAACGTCCGGAAACATCAGCGTTCGAACCGATGACGGCATCCTGCTGACGCCGTCCGGTCTTCCCTACGACCGTATGAAGCCCAAAGACATAGTGGCGATGAAGTGGGATGGCTCGTGGACCGCGTCGGCCGGCAACGTTCCATCGACGGAATGGCGCTTTCACCTCGACATCCTGAAGTCGAAACCGGAGGTCGGCGCCGTCGTTCACGCCCATCCGGTCTTCTGCACCATCATCGCGATCATGAATCGCTCGATCCCTGCGATCCACTACATGATCGCCGCGGCCGGCGGAAACGACATCCCCTGTGCGCCCTATGCTCAATACGGCACGGCCGAGTTGTCGCAGGCGGCCCTCAACGCGCTCTGCTATCGCCGCGCCTGCCTGCTCGCACATCACGGGCTGATCGCCATCGGTCCTAATTTGCGCAAGGCCTTGTGGCTCGCCGTGGAGGTCGAGGTGCTCGCCAAGCAATATCACGGCTGTCTTCAACTCGGCGCTCCTCCGCTGCTGCCGGACGGGGAAATCGACAGCATCCTGAAGCGGTGGGGACAGTACGGCCTGCGCGATAGCGAGGGCACGCCCAAGGTCCCTCAGCTGTCGAGATAGATCACGATCCAACTACTGTTCTGCGAGAAATCATGACTCACTCTCACGACGTCAGCGTCTGCGGCACTTATATTCTGGACATTCTGGGAGTGCCGGTGACCGAGATTCCGCCTGGTGGCGGCCGTTTGCTGATCGAAGAAATTCGGCTCGCGGTCGCGGGCACCGCCGGCGGAACGGTCGTCCCTTGCGCGCGTCTCGGTCTGAAGGCGCTCGCGGTCGGCGCCGTCGGCTCCGACGAGAAGGCCGACTGGATGCTGAACGCGCTGGAGCGCGAAGGCATCGACATCTCTCTCATGGAGCGGATGGCCGGCAGTCCGACCTCGGCCACGATCCTGCCGATCCGGCCCGACGGCTCGCGTCCGGTCATGCACGCAAGGGGCGCTTCCGCCCGCTGGCGCATCGCACCCGAAACGCAAAGCGCCGCTTGCCGGAGCAAGATTCTGCATCTCGGCGGGGTTGGCTCCCTGCTGGCGATGGATGGAGCGCCGTCCGTCGCATTGCTGCGCGAGGCGAAGGCGGCCGGCTGCACGACGACGCTCGACCTGATCCAGGCTCGCGGCGAGACGTTGGCACTGGTCGAGCCTCTGATGCCTTATGTCGACTTCTTCATGCCAAGTATTGACGAGACCCATGCGATGGTTGGGATCGCGGATCCGGCCGCATGCGCGCGCTTCTTCATCGAGAAGGGAGCCGGAGCCTGCGCTATCTCGATGGGCGCCGACGGCTCGTTCGTGATGACGCGCGACGGACGTCAATTCACCGTACCTGCCTTCGAGGTGAAGGTTCGTGATACGTCGGGATGCGGCGATTCCTACACCGGCGGCTTCATCGCGGGTCTCGTGCGCGACTGGGATTTGCTGGACTGCGCCAGGCTTGCGACGGCGACATCCGCAATTGTCGCGACGGGTCTCGGCTCCGGCGCCAACCTCGTGTCATTCGAGGAGACCGCGAAGGCGATGAACTCGCTTCCCGTGCGCAAGCCCGCTCAGGCGTGAGCCAACCACATCATCAATACGTCAATCCGACCAATAGGGGAAAATAACATGGCCCGACATGCAATCGTTACGGGAGCCAGCCGCGGAATTGGCCGAGCAATCGCCATGGGTCTTGCCAGGCGCGGCTATGATCTCGCGCTGACCGACATGGCACCTCAGGAGAAAGTCCTGCTCGAGACCGTCGCCGATATCGCCGCGCTCGGTGGTCGTTGCATCCCGGTGCTTGGCGACGTCAGCGATCTCGGGGATTGCAAGCGGGCCATGGCGGAAGCCGTGCAGGGGCTGGGACACATCGACGTCCTCGTCAACAACGCCGGCATCCTCCGACTGGCGACGATCGACGAGCTGACCACCGAGGCATGGGATCAGACATTCGCCGTGAACACACGGGGCGTCTTCCAGATGACCCAATCCGTGGTGCCGCACATGAAGGAGCGCAAATACGGACGGATCGTCAACATCGCCTCGCTCGCGGCACGAACGGGCGGTCCGGGACAGTCCCACTACGCCGCGTCGAAGTCGGCCGTGGTCGGCTTCACCCGGGTTTCGTCTATGGAGTTCGGAGGCCACGGCATCACGGTCAATGCCGTATGCCCGGGCATCATCGTGACCGAGATGGGGATGAACAATCTCCGTGATCCTGAGCGCGTCGCCTATTTCGAGAAGGTCACGGACTTGCACCGGCTTGGGCAGCCGGAGGACGTCGTCGGGCCCGTGGCGTTTTTCGCGTCCGATGATTCAGCGTTTGTGACAGGTCAGGCCCTCAACGTGGACGGAGGTATTTTCTACAGTTAACGACGGGACGATCGTTGAAAGAACGCGCTGTTAGCAGCGCTTCCAAGACAGTGCATCATCGAGCTCCTCATCGGCTTATGTTCCAGGGGGATGTGAAGGCCGGCACGCGAGCATGGTTGGGTTTCTCGCTGTAGGTCATCCGGCTCGGCATCATCCAGGAGCACCTTCTGATCCTCCGAGCCCTAGAGCGCGGGGTCTCCGAACAGCGGATTGCGAGGGCTCTTGGGGTTGACGTTGCCCTCATCAAGCAGCGCCGCGATCTGCTGCGCGGCATCGCTCCTAACGCGGTCGCACTCCTGAAAAACAAGTCCTTAAACCCGACGACGTTTAATGTTCTGCGAAAAATGAAGCCGACGCGGCAGGTTGAGGCTTGCGAACTGATGATGGCCGCCTCGAACTACTCCCCGTCGTATGCCAGAGCCATCCTTGCGGGAACGGACAACGCAGAGAGGATCAAACCCGCACGCCAAAGCCGTCCGTCCGTGGTTACGTCAGCGGACCTCGCGCTCATGGACCGAGAATTACAGGACATCCGAAAGCAACTCGCCGCAGTGGAGGCATCCTACGGTCGGGACATGCTCGATCTGGTGGTTGCCGCGCGCTACGTTTCGCAGCTGCTCGGTAATCAAAAGATTGCTCGCTATCTCGACGACAACCACCCGGAGATCATTCGTGAGTTTTGCATTATAGTCGCAGCCACCTTACGAGAGCCTGCCTTGCCGACGGACATCTGAAAGTCGCGATTCGCTGCACTATAGGTCCACCTATTTACCTAGGAATAGAGCTATTAGTGAGGCTAGGGAGGTAGCAGGCCTGTGTCTCGCTCTCGGACAACTCGAGCGCCGACTTGTGGCATTAAGCCGGCAATTCCGATAGAGGAAAATATCCTAAGGCTGCAATGCATGTTTGTTGCCTCATTCGAGGAATGCGTGTCAAATGTTCCTACGACATCACGCGCCTCTTGATCAGCGGCTCCGGCGAAATGTGAGTTTTACGCCTACGCATGGGGGAGCGCGTAGGAACGGCGGCTTCTGACGGGCTATCAAGGCGCCAAGCCGGCAGTTAAGCTACCCTTTGGCAAGAGAACAGTGCCTCCACGGTAGTGGATTTAGCCATGTAGCGGACCGGAGACTCGAACCCCCGACACTCTAGTTGCGATTGGTCCGACGGTCGTCTCTTGCAAGGTACTTCCTTATTTGGAAGCGCCCGCTAAGCAATTGATATCGCTAGATGGGAACTCAGCTCTGTTTTCCAAATGGTCATTGAAATCATTGAATAAGCAAACTGATTTTGATTCCGCCATTCGGAGTCTGATCCGTTGTGGCCAAAAAGACGCTCAAGGTCTTGAGTTCGTTAAGTACAGAGCGCCAGTAGGCGCAGGTCCTTAGTACGTGTTTGGAAACCGGTCACCGGACACGCCGCCGGCGGCCAGCCTGAAGTCATGCGGCCTGGCGAGTTCTTTCTTGCTCCCCAGAGTGTTTGGCTCGAATCGGAATTGGGTCACGGCTCTTCGGCTGGCTCCGTGGCCAAGCCAATTTATCAGGACGCCCTCCTCCGCAAGCGACTTACCGAGTGCGGAAAACACGACAGTGCTAATAGCTTGTTGCTGGCTGCGCAGGTGGTCTTCAACCAGCTTGTGTCGGGTGACATAGCCAGCGTTCACACCAGGGATAGAATGGTTCATGAGGAGCTTGGCATCGAACTCAGAAACGCCGGCAGCGGTGGCAATCGTCCGAAATGTTTGACGAAGGTCATTGCCCCATTTTGATAGAATATCTCGATCTTCCTTTTGTTTCCGCTAAGTGCCCTGAAGCGCTCTCAGCTGGGAATAGCCATTTTTGCGCCTGAGACGGATGCATTTGCCTGCCGAAACGAAGCACCCTGATGAGGCTCAGGATCATTTCCCGAGATAGCGGGATGCCGAACGCCCGCTTACTGCCTCCCTTGGGCTTTGGGATGTGGAGCGTTCGCCTTCGAAAATTGATGTGCTCGGGCTTGGCCTGCTGCAATGCGGTGGGCCTGGAGCCACAGAGTAATGTGAAAAGATGGAATTCGCGCCGGATCGGATTGTCCAGACTAGCCAGCTCTAAGAACCATTCTTTCAAGTCACCGGTGCCCATACCAGTGTTCCTGCGCTCCTCCTGATTCCAATCGACTGCATCTGCGGGATTGTCACGTGGCAACGATCGATTGGTCTTCCGAGCATGATTGTAGATGGCCCGCAGCGTCCGCATGCTGCCATTCGCCATATACGGACCGTTCTCCCTGGTGAGCTGATCATGCTTTTTGGCGACGCGGCCGGGATCGTTCGCGAGATCGAGCAGAGGGGTCTCAAGCCATTCCGAAAAGAGACGTTCGACGTGATCCCGATATCCACTTATCGTTTTCTCGCTACGGCCTTTTCGGATCAGGTGGGCTTCCAGATAGCGTTGCCAAGCCTGCTTTAGGGTAGCGGCCGCTACGGCACTATTCCCATCGGTCTCAGCCTGTCCGGCCCTTCCGTCTAGTCTCGTTTTCGGGTGCTGTCCTTTGCTGATCTGAGCAAGATATTCCTTGGCAATCGCGCGGGCTGCTCGGGTCGTCAACTCGCTCGCATCTCCAATCGATACTCTGATGGTTGAGGCTCGCTTTCCACTTTGTCGAAGATCACCTTGAACAGTGAACGTCCTCTTCCGCTTCCCCACAACCACGAGAAGCCTTTTAACTCGGTGTCGCGAGCCAGATACCAGCCATCTTCGGGCTTCGGTAGCTGAGCGATGGCCTTGTCGCTGAGAGCAATGCGAATGTCGGTCATGAGGGCCGCGTGAACTGCTAAAACGGTTTTCAAACGGTTTTGGCGAACTGAGGTGTTTGAAGGTCGGGGTTCGCTGGACTGCGAAGCTATGCGACAAGTCCCTATAAATAAAAGACCTTCTTGGACGTTGTCGTAGTGTGGCGCAGATTCAGAAATCGCAGGGAGGCGCCGGTTTTGAACTCTTAATCAGCGGGTCCCAGGTTCGAGCCCTGGTGCGCCCACCACCCTTAAGAAACTGGCCCGCAAGGGCTTTTTTAAATTCTTCGATAGAGCAAAGCGCGTCTGGTGCGACGTTTTTTGTTGGAGTGGACACGGCCGGTTTGCTATTCGGCGTTTCCCTAGTTTCTATATCTTCACCCATTCGATACTGCGCGCAGATCCGATGGGACAAGTCGGTCACGTGCTTGTCGTACAATAGGAAATTGGAGCGGGCAAAACGGACGGTGTGTTCTGTCCGTCGCAGCAAGATACCGCTTGCTGCAGAAAGAACCAGAAGCAGAATGTTCCGGATCTGGGCCACCGAAGCGCAATGCGCAGTTCGATGCGGTGCAGCGATCGTTCGCGGAGTCATGCGCAAAGATCCGTTATGCACGCACGATCTAGCCGGCTTAACCTCTTCGCGTCAGCCGCGCTTTCGCTGAGAGGGTGACTTAAATTCCACGACCTCGTGCTTGTCGCACGGATCAGGTGGCTGATTTTTCTTCCACGATCTGCTCGAACTCGAGAGCCTCGAAGGCGAGCTCATCCGCCAAGCGCTTGAACATCACCAATGACGAATCGGCCGGCGGTTACCGTGAATTCTAGCCTGTTCCCAGAGGTGCTGAAGTCGGTTCAAATCGCCAATATCAGCTTGCTGGGCCAGTACGATCCCGCGGGCTTCCGGACTGAGGCAGACAAGAACATGGGAACGCTTGTCAGCTACCACGGGGATCTCGTCTGACGCATTGCGAGGAGATGGCTAAGGGTGCCGACTGCAAAGTCGGTACCTGGCTCGCCTGGACATTCGGATGCGCTACGCCGGACACGACGATGGGACTGGCTGCATTCGCCAACGCCTTGCCGACTGCGCTGATGCATCCCGCCGCTTCAGAAGAGCTGACATCTTTCGTTCGGCTTGAGCGAATCCGGCTCGAGTTGCGATTGACTGCAGTTCATCGAGCCTCTGCTTGCAAACGGCGCAGATATTGAAGCGCGAACACGAACTGATGATTGCGGCAGTGTAAGTAACCAAATCGTGGGGCTACAAGGCAGCGTGCGATCGGAATCTTCGAACGGATCACCTCACCCGTCGTAACAGGTGTGTTGCGTCGCGGCTTTCGCACGTCGCGAAATTTGCTCGAGGCGCGCCGGCCTGGGCGCAGCATCCGCTCGATCATATCGCCTTCACATGATTGTCGATTAATCTTATTATAACGTCGCTCATCCGTAATAATCCGGTGGTTATTTAGCGACTCTCAGCCAGCGCTCGCCCGGGGATTCGGTCATTAGGTCATCTATGGCCTTTGATTCACAATGCTTTTGTCGATTCTGGGATTGTCTTGACGGCTCGTTTCGCGGTGGGTTAATTCGAAATAGGCATTATATATTAAATGTTGACGATAATAGACATTTAATGAATAGTTTGTCGCTGGCGGGGCTGGAGATAAATCCGCAGCCGCTGAAATTGCCAAGGTGTCTGAAAATCCATCCTGAAAGAAGGGATTCCTCCTATGTTGCATCATTTCATCGAGACCAAGGAAGCGTTGAAGCGTCTGCGGACGGACCAGGACGGCGTGGTGTCATTCGAGTACATCATCGTCGCGGTTTGCATCATCGGCGCAGTGTCGGCTGTGTTCGGCGTTGGTGCCGGCGGTGCGATCGGAACCGCGCTGACAGGCGGGATCACCGCGATCACCACCGCTTTTACTGCGGCGGTCTGATACGGCCGTCCGGCCAGAGGGGGGCATCGGAATGTGTCCCCCTCCGAATGTTATTCTCTCCATTCTTATTCTTGCTGTGCCTTCCCACCACCCTGAGGCATGCATGAGCTGGGTTTGTTCCATCGTCTCGATACTGGAAATCTCGTTGTTGCTGTATGTCGCAACGCTCGACGTCGCGACCCGCACGATCCGAAATGACGTCTGTCTCTTGCTGGCGCTGCTCGGGATCGCCCGTCAGCTTGCCAGCCCAATGCAACTTGCCGAATCCCTCATCGCCGCGACGATCCTGTTCCTGCTGCTGCTCGCGCTCTACCAGCGTGGCGGGATTGGCGGGGGCGACGTCAAGTTACTGGTAGCTTTGGCCATTGGCCTGCCGCCGACGGGCTTGATTGAGTTGCTGACGGTAACCACGCTGGCCGGGGGCGTTCTTGCCCTGGTGCATCTGGTGATGCGCGTCCTGCCATATCCGAGGTTGGCGCCGGTCGGATCGTCGCTCGCACGCCGCGTCTACGCGATCGAGCGCTGGCGCCACGTGCGACACGCGCCCCTGCCTTATGGGGTGGCCATAGCGTGCGGTGGCATCTGGACCATCTCGAGCAGAGGATTTTGACATGTCATCCACGTTGCGCCTCTCGATCATCCTGGTGCTCTTGCTCGCAACCACCGCATTCGGGCTGATCGCCTACAACATGAACCTGCCGAAACAGGTTCCTGTAACCGTTACGGCGCAAGGGCCGGCGCCTGCTTCGACTGTCGGGTATTTTGTCGCGGCACGTCCACTGTCGAAAGGTACATTGGCCCGCGAAGACGATTTCGCCGTGCGCTCGGTGTCGCCTGAACGCCTCCCTGCAGGAGCGATCCTGGAAACACCGGACTCGAAGGCCGGACTTCCCGGCTCTCTGGTTCGCAAGTTCGTCGACGCTGGCAGTCCCATCACCTTGCAGGACGTATTGCGACCTCGGGATCGTGGCTTCCTGGCCAGCGTCCTGGCACCGGATAGCCGTGCAATCAGCATCAAGGTGGACGAGGAGTCTGGCGTGTCGGGGCTGATCAGGCCAGGTGATCATGTTGATGTCTTGTTGACCCAGGTGTTCGAGAAGGCAGATCCCGCGCGCCGGGCCCTGAGCGAGACCGTTCTAGGAAACGTTCGAGTCATCGCGATTGACCAGGAAATCATGCAGGGTGGCCGAACTGTAAGCTCGGTAGCCGGCTCGGTGGCCGGCAAGCAAGCGCAGACTGTATCGTTGGAGCTTGCCCCGGACCAGGTCAAGAAGATCACGGTCGCAAGGCAGCTCGGAACGCTTTCCCTGGCGGTGCGGGCCGCAGTCGAGCAGTGGGATACGGCGGACACCGGCGCGATGTCCAGCTGCGATGTGTCGCCGGAAATCGCCCGCCAAAATGCGATTGCCGGCCGGACTGCAGCGGTCGTTGTTCATTCCGGTGGTCAGATAAAGCAATACTCCGTCAGGAAACAGGAATCTGCCGACGGCGACGTTCCGATCAACTGCGACGGGTCGGAAGTGTCCCGCCGCGGAGCGACGATGGTGGTTCAGGCAGGCAAGTTGCTGGAGAAACGTTGATGAGCGTTAACATAGCGGCCCTCAGTACGCCTGAAGAAGCGACGTCTGTTGTCGCCCGCAATCGAATCGTCTGCTTCGTCAATGACGAATTGAGTGCCGCGGCTCTGCGCAAGGGCCTTGAAGGCAGCAACATTTCGATCAAGCGGGGCACGATCCGCAATGCCATACGGATGCTCGAAACGGACACCGAACTATTCGCCCTGGTGACGGACATCAGTGGTATCGATGGTCCATTTGCCGAACTGGAGCGGCTGGCCGGCGTCTGTCCGCCCGATGTCCGGGTGGCTCTGATCGGTGAAAGCAGGGAGATCACCTTCTATCGCGCGCTTATGGAGCTCGGCTTGACCGAGTACCTGCCGAGACCGATCACGCGGGACATGGTGCTGGACCAGCTGCGCCCAAAGCTGCTGGGCGATCGTGCGCCGGCGGCAACCGACCGAGGCGGGCATGTGATCTCGATCTGCGGCGCGCAGGGCGGTGCCGGCGCAACGAGCATCGCCATCAATCTCGCGCTGCAACTGGCGGAGACCACCAAGGCCAAGGTCGCGCTGCTCGATCTTCATCTTCAAGGCGGCGAAACAGCCGTGATGCTGGGTGTTCAGCCCGGACCGGGCCTGCGCATCGCCCTGGAGAACCCGATGCGGGCGGACACGTTGTTCCTCGAGCGCGCCGCAATTGCAGTCAACGAGCGGGTTAGCCTGATTTCCGCCGATGAGGAGCTGGACGCTCAGCTCGACATCACCGAAGCGGGCGTGAGGCACGTCCTTGGCCTGCTCCGCCAACGATTCAACTACATCGTGGTCGATGTCCCGGTCCCGTTTCCGTCATCCATCCATCCGGTGATCTCTCTTTCCCGGCACGTGCTGGTGCTGCTGGAGGCGGAGGTGACCGGACTTCGCAATGCCCACGCACTACGGACCGCCGTCACCAACATTGCCGGCAGGGATCGGGTCTTCACCTTGCTGAACCGTGCCAATCGCCCGGGCGGCCTTCCCAGGGCCGCGGTGGTCAAGGCGTTGGGGACAGAGCCTGACATGGTCGTACCCGATCTCGGGAAGGGCATGACCCAGGCGGTCAATCTCGGAATTCCCGCGCTGAAGCACGTATCTGCACTGCGACGCCATCTCGCGCCGATCGTACGGGAGATCACGGGGCTCGGCGCCGAGCAGAAGGGACGGCTGAGGAGGCTGCTGGGGCTATGAGAAAGTTTGGTAGGCGCGACGAGGAAACGCCGGTTCGCTTGCCTGCATCGACGCCGAGCTTGGCTGCAACGACGCCAAGCGTGCCTGCATCAAGACGCGACGAGGCTTCGATTGACCGGCCGGTGATGCCAGCTTCACTGCGCGAACGCGTCATCGAGCAGATTGAGCCATCGGTGGCCGCAACTGTTTCGCGTGACGTCCTTCGGCGCCAGATCGAGGAAATCATCCATGGCATCGCCAATGAGGAACGGCTCGAACTGTCGGGTCGCGAGCAGCTTCAACTGGCGGACGAGATTGCCGACGACATGACCGGCTATGGGCCGCTGCGTCCGCTTCTGCTCGATCAATCGATCAACGACATCATGATCAACGGGCCGAGTAACGTTTATGTCGAACGAGCCGGCAAGCTGGAGCGGATCGCGGTGCGCTTCCGCGACAATGATCACATCGCATCGGTGGCCCAGAAAATTGCCGCGCAAGTTGGACGGCGCATCGACGAATCCAGTCCGATGGTGGATTGCCGCTTGACCGACGGCAGCCGCGTCAACATCATCTTCCCGCCGCTGGCGATCCACAGCCCCTGCATCTCGATTCGAAAATTTCCGAGCCGCCGCCTGGATATCGCCGCACTGATCGAAAACGGCTCGATGACGGCAGCCGTCGGACAATTGCTGGAGATTGCCGCCCGGTGTCGGCTCAATGTCCTGGTCTCCGGCGGCACCGGGTCCGGCAAGACGACGCTGCTCAATGCCATGAGCCAGTTCATCGATCACAGCGAACGCGTCGTCACCATCGAGGATGCGGCGGAGTTGCAGCTCCAGCAGCCGCACGTGATCAGCCTGGAGACCCGGCCTCCCAGCCTTGAAGGCACGGGGCAGGTGACACAGCGCGATCTCTTGTGGAATGCGCTGCGCATGCGTCCTGACCGGATCGTCGTGGGCGAGGTGCGCGGCGCTGAAGCGTTTGACATGCTGCAGGCGATGAACACAGGCCATGATGGTTCGATCTCCACGGTCCATGCCAATAGCGCCCGCGATGCCCTGACCCGCATCGAGAACATGGTGCAGATGGGGCAGGTGAATCTGCCGTCGCGAGCCATTCGAACTCAGATCGTCGCTGCGCTGGATCTCATCGTGCAAGTCGAACGCATGCGCGATGGGCAACGTCGCATTATCCAGATCAGCGAGGTGATGGGGCTGGAATCGGATGTGATCACCACCAATGACATCGCAACTTTCGAATACCAGGAGGAGGACGAGCACGGGCGGATCTCGGGCACTTACCGGGCCACCCTTGCAGTCCCGAAATTCAAGAGCCGTCTCGTCTATTTCGGGCTCGATCGCGCCTGGGCCGAGGCAGTGAGGCAGATATGATACCTGAGGCCGTGATCGTCGCTGTTCTGGTGCTTGCGATGTGCGCAGCCGTCGGCTCGTTGTGGCTCGACGGCCGGGAGCGACGCATGGACCGCCGGCTGGCGGTCGCTCTACCGGCCTCCCATCCGGCCAGCCTGCCATCCATTCGCCGGGCGGAGACCGGCTCCCGATATATGCTTCTTCACCGTTTGGCCAATTACAGGCCCGAGATGGTTCACGCCTGGCATCCGGCGTATGTGCTGCTTGCTGCCGCTATCGCCGTAGCAGCGATCTTCTACGCTAATCGCCTGTTGGGATTTTCCGTTTTCTACGTGTCTGTCGCGGCTGCGGTTGCCGCCGTGGTAGTCGTGCGAGGTCTGTTTGGCTGGCAGCAACGTCGCTTCGCCAGTCAACTTTTCCGGCAGCTGCCTGACGCCATTCAGCTGGTGACGAGTACGGTTCGATCGGGTCTGCCTGTGCACGAAGCATTTCGCACCATCGCGCGCGAAATGCCGCAACCGACGTCGGGACAATTTGCAATCGTATGCAGCGAAATGAATCTGGGAAGACCTCCGGAGGAAGCCGTCGAAGGCGTCTATCGGCGAACGCAAGTGGCAGAGTATGCGATGTTTGCGGTGACACTTGCGGTTCAATTGAAGTCCGGCGGCAGCTTGGCCGAGACCTTGCAGACGCTGGGCGACACGGTGAGCCAGCGTGTTGCGCTCGCTGCTCGCGCCAAGGCGCTCGCGGGAGAAGTGATCTTCTCCTCGCGAGCACTCACGATCTCGCCCCTGATTGCCGGAGCATTGCTATACGCGGCCAATCCGCAGAACGTCGATTTGCTGTTCACTGACCCGACCGGAAACAAGCTTCTGGCTTACGCGGTAGCCTCGGTGCTCATCGGGCATCTGGTGATAAGTTGGATGGTCAGGCGGGAAACGGAACTATGACTTTTGGTCTCGGGCTGGCGGCCCTCGCAGTCGTAGCTGGAACGGCGGCCTTCATGTTGATCATCCGCGAACTACACGTCCGTGCATTGGACACGCGGGTCTCAAACGCCGTGATGGGTATCCCTTACCGGTCTGCCCCCTTCAAAGACCTGACCGGTTGGTTTTCATGGCTGGGCATGCGCTATCGGCGCTTCTACGCCGAGGAGAATCTGGAGGAGCTACGAACGGTCCTCCACTCATCTGGATTCAATCATCATAGAACCTTGCCGATCTGGATCGGCATCAAGATCGTCAGCATGTTCGCGCTGCCTGTCATTGCGCTGCTTCTGGCGCAACTTTCGGGAAGGAGACCTGCCGACGTGCTGGTCTTCACGCTGATGGGTGTGGTGATCGGAATCTTGGGTCCGCGATTGGCTCTGTCGGTGATGAAGCGGCGCTTTGATGCTGCCATTCGGCTGGGCACGCCGGATATGATCGATTTGCTGATCGTGTGCAGCGAGGCGGGAATGGGCCTGGAAAGCGGGTTGGGGCGTGTCGCCGAAGAAATGAAGTCGACCAATCCTGCCATGGCCTGGGTGCTGCACCGTCTCCTTGATGATCTCCGGATACTGCCAAGTCGCGTCGAAGCATTCGAGAATTTGGCGGTCACTTCGGATGGTCTTCGCCGGTTCGGCACGATGATCAGCCAGAGCTTGCAGTACGGAACGCCGTTGGGCCAGGCGCTGCGCAGTATTGCACTCGACCTGCGGCGGGAACGCATCACCAAGCTGGAAGAAAGGGCGCACAAGTTGGGCGCCAAGCTGACCATTCCGATGGTGCTGTTCCTGCTCCCAGCCATGTTCGTCATCATGGGGGGAAGTCCCGTTCTTCACCTCGTGCGTTCGTTCGCCAGCTTCGGAAAGTAGCCATGAGCACAATTGCCCTCTCCAAGAGCGGATCTTACGACCGGATCATGCGGCTGCTTGGCAGCTTGTGGTTCTTGTTGCTGGCTCTTTGCGTCGCCGTCAGGATTGGGGCGTCGCTGCACGATCCATGGCCCTCGCTCTTGTCGAGCTTTTGCCTCGGCATCTTCTACATGCTCCTGGCGCTGTTGATCATGACGCGCTCACCGGCAAAGGCGCATGCCGATGGCCTGCTTCCAAGAATAGCTGCCTTCGTCGGCAGCTATCTGCCATGGACGATCAGCTTTCTCGGTAAGACCGACGACACGCTGCCCAACCTGGCATCGACGGCTTGCGTGCTGGTCGGCACGATCATGATGCTTGTCACCATCCGACATCTGGGGCGGTCGTTCAGCCTGGTGCCGCAGGCGCGCACGGTGGTCCAGACCGGTCCGTATCGATGGATCAAGCACCCGCTCTATGTCGCAGAAGAAATCGTGGTGCTGGGCGTCGTGCTGCAATACCTGACACCGGTTACGGTGATCGTCCTGGTCCTGCATATCGGCATTCAGATCTGCCGAATCCTTTACGAGGAAGACCTGCTTCGGCGCAATTGCCCTGAATATTCGAGTTACGAAGCATCACGTTGGCGAGTGATTCCTTACGTTTGGTGAGCGGCTATGCGTGGCCGGATTGTGGTGGACATGGTTCAGATCGCTGCGGCTCGGGTGACGCGATCGCACGTGGCAAGTCCCCGTGGAGGCAGGCGCGCGTATCGTAGAGGGTCCTTCGTCGCCGATCAGCGCGGCGCCGTCGCGTTCGAGACAGTCATCGTTTACATTTTCATGGTGGCGAGCCTGCTGATGCCGCTCGCCGATGTCGCTGCCGCGGGCTTCCGGTTCATCTCTGCGTGGTCGGCGTTGCGGTCTTTCGGGCAGTACATTCAATACAAGAACCCGCCCGACCCGGCGGACCCGGGGACCTGGGTGTCGGCGCTACAGACAACGGTCGCCGGGCATACCATCGGTAATATCCAGGTCATGTGCGGAAGCACGGCCTGCAACTCCGGCAACCTTGGTTTGACTCCCAAGTACTTTACCTTTTCGACAACCGTCACTTTGGCCCCGATTGTGTTGACGTCAGTGCTGTGCCCCAACAGTTGTACGTACACGCTGCTTTACTCTGAACGCTTCCAATAGGTGCTTCCATGCGTAGTCTGCTCCGTTCCAAACGAGGCTCGGCTGCATTCGCGACAGTGATCGCGCTGGTGCCGCTCATCGGCGTGGTCGCACTCGGGACCGAGGCCGGATCGTGGTACGTCACCAGGCAGCACGCGCAGAATGCCGCCGATGCAGCGGCCTATTCGGGTGCCTTGCGACTTGCATGCGCGAATGCTGGTGTGCTCTGCGATACATCAGTGGATTATCACGCCAAGCAATTCGCGGCACAGAACGCGTTCTGCAACGCCGGCGATACGGCCTATCCGGGCAGCAACTGTCCGACCAGCCTTCCGACCGGAATCTCGCGCGCCGTGCAGATCGATATCGGCAGCTACAGTGCGGGTGCGTTCACAACGCCGCCCGCAGGAGGCGGTGGTAACGCCGTTCGCGCCCTCGTCAGTCAGCAACAGCCGGCCTACTTGTCGGCAGTGCTGGGTTTGACGACCGTCAGCATCCCCGCCCAAGCCATCGCTCTGGTCGAACTGCCGAGCAAGGTGTGCGCCTTGGCGCTCGGACCTGATCCGAACGCCGGTGGAGGGGCGCTTAAAATTGCCGGTAACGTCAGCAACAACGGCACGGGTTGCCCGATAATGTCGGATGCCAGCGTTCAGTTTGCCAGCACTGCCACTTTCACCGGTTCGGGGTGGGCCGTCTTGGGCGTAACCGGCTGTAGTCCAGCCAGCACCTGCGCCAATCCCGGCGTCACGCACAACTATTTCATGCCGTACGCCAACAATCCGCTCAGCAAATTGGATAGCCAATCGTTCAATAGCTTGACATCGAGCGGAAGGCCAAACGATTTGGCATGCAGTGGTACGTTGACGCCCAACACTCCGCCGAGCAGCACCAACCTGTACCGCAACCTAACGTGCACGACCGGGGACACGGTAGATTTTAGTCCGGGCACGTACTTTTTCTACAATGGGACAATAAAGTTCAATGGCGGAACCATCACCTGCAATGCCTGCACACCCTGGCCACCGGCAGGCACGGGTTTGGGCGTTACCCTTGTATTACTCGGGGATTCGAGCATTTCCATCTCTGGCGGCGCTGTAGTTAATCTGTCCGCGCCTTACACCAACACGTTCTCTTCTGATCTGAACGGCGTTCTGATTGATGATCAAGCACCGAGCAAGAGCAGCAATAAGGTCACCATCAACGGTGGTACGGTCAAGCTGGGTGGTGCGATGTATTTCCCGCACGTCGACGTGACCTGGAACGGAGCGACGCAAAGTACCAATACGACCTGTTCACAAGTGATCGCCCAGACACTCACCATGGGCGGTGGCGGCTTCCTGAGCACGGATGGATGTAACCCGGCGACCGTCCCTTACACCCAAGTTGTCCGCTTGGTGCAATGATGAGAAAGCTCGATCAGCGGGGCATGGCATCATTCGAATTCATCCTCGCCTTCGTGTCCCTTTTCATGTTGATCTTCGCCATCTTCGATCTCGGACGCTATGCGATCACGATGCAGTCCTTGCGGACGCTCGCGAGCGCCGGGGCCCGAGCGATCATGATCAACTGCTACACGCCTGCCTTGCTTCAAAGCCCGCCTCAGTCGCCGTCAAGCTGCGCGGGCGATCCGATGTCCACGACCGCTAAACAGACTGCCGCGCCGTTCCTGTATCGCGGCGGTCTCACGCCGACGCTGAGCGTGGCATCCAGCGGCAGCAACTTGACCGTGACCGCTTCTCAAGCCGGCTTCACCATGCTGATGCCGATATGGGGCACAGCACTCAATGCGCCGAGCGCGTCAACGCAGATTCCCTTCTAGTTTCCCCGAGCATCAAGCCCATGAGCCACCCGACCACCCAAGGGAGCGGCGACAATGCCAAGCGCGGACTCGGTCCAACTCACCGAATATGGCAGTATACCTTACGCGTTTTTCACCGACGCCGGCTCGCGGCTGCGCGCCGGTCGAGAGTTGGCGAGCGCGTCGGCATCTCCATTTCGTTTCAGCCAGCGACATTCGGCAACGGAACCAGAGGAAATGATGCTCGCTGGCAACATTGCAGAGTTTTCATTGCCGCTCGAGGCGGTGCGGTAAGCGTCTCTTCTTGCAAGGAGGCAGCATCAAGGACGATGATCTTGGAAACGCGAAGTAACGAATTGTACTAGGACAGATTGTAAGCTCTGCGACGTGGTGCGCGGAGGAGAGCTATTGGGGATATCGAGCACGTAGATTTGCGGGGATGGCCGCGGATTGCTGTGGGGGGACTCGGATGGGTGGTAATCGCGTTTTGGATAGGACTATAAGGAGGCTTCTCGCCTTCAGCGTGATGGGTCTTGGCGCGACGCTGGCCTTCTGTGCGTCCGCCGACCGCGCGACGGCTGCAGACCGGCGGGGCTCCGCCGGCGGCGTCTTCGTCAGCGAAATGAACGACGTCCAGAGGGTCAAAGTCGTCGTCAACAAGTCACGCACCTTCAAGGTCGATACGCCTTTCGCGACGATCGTGGCCGGCTCGCCTGACATTGTGGACGTGAAGTCGCTCAGCGATCACCTGATCTACGTCCAGGGCAAGCAGACCGGCACCACCAACGTCATCCTGCTCGACTCCTCGATGAAGCAGATCGGCATCCTCGACGTCGAGGTCGTGATCGATACCGCCAATCTCCAGCAGAACATCCGCAGCAGCACTGGCGGGCACGGGATCCGCGTCTCGGCTTCCGAGGGCCAGGTGGTGCTCAGCGGAACGGCCGCCGATGCGGTTACGGCCGAGCGGGCCATGGCGATCGCCACCAGCACGGTCGCGAAGGGGGGCACTGTCGTCAACGCGATGAGTGTCGCGGCGCCGCAGCAGGTGATGCTGGAGGTGCGCTTTCTCGAGGTCACCCGGGATGCTGGCCGCGACCTCGGTGTGAACCTGTACGCAGCGAATGCCAACGGGACCAACGTCGCGAATACGGGACGTGGCAATTTGAGCACTACGGCGGGCCGGCGACCGATTGGTGGTATCAACACCGCCAATAGTCCCCTAGGTATTGGCGGCGGCCCTGTCGGTGCTCCCCCAACCGGTAGCCTACCGTTACTCGGAACAGCTGGTACGCTTCTTGGCACGGCGGGCGGCATAGCTCCGGTCCCGTTCGGAAGCTTGTTGACCAGCATCGTCCGAACGAGCAATGGCGGTTCGGTGGACTTGTTGATCTCTGCGCTGGAAACCAAAGGATTGGCTCGCAGGTTGGCCGAGCCGAACTTGACCACGCTTTCCGGAGATGCAGCGCGCTTCCTGGCGGGTGGTGAGTTTCCAGTGCCGATTCCGAACACGACCGCAGCCGGCTTTCCGACCATCACCATCGACTACAAGAAGTTCGGTGTCGAATTGGCCTTTGTCCCCACCGTGCTCTCGCGGGGGGTCATCAACCTTCGGGTAGAGCCGTCGGTCAGCGAGCTTGATTTCGCCAACGCGGTGACGATTCAGGGGACGACAGTTCCGGCGTTGACCCGCCGCGATGCACGCACCACGGTGGAGCTGCGGGACGGCCAGAGCTTTGCGATCGCCGGCTTGCTGCAAACCCGCAACCGTCAGGACGTTTCGCAATTGCCCTGGATCGGCTCGGTGCCTGTGCTCGGAGCCTTGTTCAGCAGCAAGTCGTACCAGCAGGAGGAAACCGATCTCGTCATCATCGTGACGCCGCGCCTGGTCGCACCGGCCGCACCGGGTCAGCAACTGGCGTCGCCGCTCGACTCTCGCCTTCCGGCCAACGACGTCGATTTCTTCCTCAATGGCCAGATGGAAGTCCGCAAGCGTTACAATGACTACGTTAACTCCGGTGGCGACGTTAAAGGACCTTATGGTCACATCATCGCTCCCGAGCTCACTGCGACCATCCCGGCACCGGCCGCTGCGAACCAGCCGGTCGTAAAAACGCTCAACTGAGAAGGAAGCGGGAGATGACCATCAGGTATCTGGCTCTGTTCGCACCGCTGCTGCTCGGGGGATGTTACGGGGTGGCCGGTCATGACGAGGTTGACCGCTATTTCCAGCGTTCCGACACCATCACGATGAGTGCCGGCAATGCCAAGGAGGTCAACGCCGTCACCCACACAATCCATCCATGGCCGCGAAACGTCGGTGATCGCAGGATCGCGCACGACGCCCGGCGCGTGGGCGCCGCCGTGACACGCTATGGCAACACGAAACAGCCGGTGGATCAGCTTCCCGACATTGGCGATGCGACGAAACAAATGGGCGTGCGGACTGCCCCAACCCAGAACGTCAACATAGAAGGATTGGGGGCTGGATCGACTGCAGGAGTATCAGTGCCGGTCGGCGGAGTAGGCGTAGGCGGCAGGTAACGATTTTTAGTGCGTGGTTTTGGCGATGTTGTTTGCGAACGGCGCAGTGAAGTTGCTGCGACGTGCGGGGGACCAAGGGGTTATGCGACGTATCATCTTCATGCTGACCTGTTGCTGGTTGGGGATCGGCCTTGCGGGGTGTGATCATACGCTGAGGCAGGCTGCCGTCGTCGCTCCCGTCGAGCCGCCTGGCGGCGACCCGGTGCAGGAGCCGACCGACGTCAAATATTATCCCTCGGACGAGCCGGTACGGCTGGGCTTGGAGCATTTCAACCGCGGCAGCTACGGGTTAGCTAATCGCTATTTCAGGGATGCGGTCGAGAAATCGCCGAAGGACGTGACGGCCTGGGTTGGACTCGCGGCGAGCTATGATCGGATACGTCGGTTTGACCTGGCTGACCAGGCCTATGCCCAAGCGATCCGACTGGGCGGCGAAACCGTGCAGGTTCTGAATGACCAGGGATATTCGTACATGCTGCGCGGCAATCTGAGTGCGGCGCGCCGAAAGTTTGAGAAGGCCTATTCGCTCGACCCAGGCAACCCGGTTATCGCCAATAACCTCGAGCTTCTCAATGGCAGCCGGCGGTTCATTGAAAGACCACCAAACAACCAGCCTTAAGAGGGCGATCGACTACTGCGATCGCGGCCAGTTCTCGTCAATTGGGCCCAATCACAGCGTCAGCGTGACGGCTGCCGCTGCGGACGATGACAACAACGCCATTGCGAACGGTAAATCTCGCGCCGAGCAGCTTCCGCACCTTGTCCGTGATCGGAGAGGAAAAGGGAACGGTTTCTCCCACGACGGGATCGCCGACCTTTGTCGTCTCAGTCGCGGGGCCAGCAACTGGTGCAGGCTTGATATAGTCTCGGACAAGCTGAATCTCTTCACGTGACAGGATGAGCGGAGCCTGGTCGGCTTGGATCTCCGACGGCGGTTTGGGTATTCCACTGCTTGCCTTTTCGCGCATCTCATTCGTGCTTGCGATCTGATCGAGCCTGGCTACGCGTAGCTTGAGTGCGATGATATCACGTTGCAGTGTCGCGATCTCCAATTTGCGCGCGTTGACCTGCATGAAGACAATGATGGCGCAAACGCAACTCACGACGAAGCCGACGCTCAGCAGTGCGATCAACCAGCGCTCGAAGTTTCCCGTCGATCCCCCGGTCGTTCGGGGGAGTTGATCGCGCTGGAGATGGCGTCGCCAGATGCGACGTGCTCGGTCGATCCAATTGGTAGAGCCCGTTACGCCGGTCCCCGCCCGGCC
>NZ_JARFML010000019.1 GCF_029167105.1 Bradyrhizobium yuanmingense
ACATTGCGCCCGGCCTCTCGTTCCAGCCGCCGACTCGACTGTACCCGGTTCAGATAGCCGTAGATGTAAAGCTTAAGGAGCACCGAGGGATGGTACGACGGCCGACCCGTGGCCGCCGGCTCCACACCCTCAAAGCCCATCTCAGCCAAACCGAGCGCATCGACAAATACGTCGATCACGCGAACTGGGTTGCTCTCGTCAATGAAGTCATCGAGGCATTCGGGCAACAGCGTCCGCTGCCCACGATCCGCCTCTTCAACGAAGCGCCTCATCGATTCCCCCAAAGAATCACAGGAGAATCATAACAGCAGTCCAGTGTTTTCACACAGCCAGGGTCAGAAGCGTCGGTTTGCCCGCGAGCGCGCGATGTCTGGTCTGGCCCCGACTACGGTCGTACTGAACGTCGCCTCCATCTTCGCCTAAGGGCCCTCAGCGGTCATCGTCGTGAAGGCCAGCTACAGGCCACAAGCGGACCTATCAAAGGCCCGCGCCCGCCTGCTTCCCAACCTCATGAACATCCAGCGCGCTAACAGCACTTGCACCGCCAACCGCGTGCGGATCTCTATGCTGCCAGAAACGGTATCTCAATTGCCAGTGTGTAGCCGTTGACCATCAGCAGGCCACCCGCGGCACCGACGATGCCGCCTACGATCGCGAGCCACGGCAGCGTCGCGACGATCGAGACCGAGATCAGCACGATGGCGATCTGCAGAAGAGCTTCGGCGTAGTCGAAGTAGGGATCCTGCTTCAGTGCATGGTCGCGCTTGCTCTCGTATTCCTTGGCCTTTGCCATCAATTCCTTCTTGCCCTCCTGCGTCTCGGGCTCGGACTCGTAGCGTGCCGCCGTCTTGCGATAGGCCTCCGCTTTTGCCTTCAGGGCCGTCCTGGCCTCGGGGTTGAGGCTTCCGTCCTGCAGGAACGCCAGTTCGATCGCGTCGGCCGCGAGGTTATAGTCGGTCTGGCGGATGTTCTTGGCCTGGTAGAAGGCATAGTGGTTCGCGGCATAGATGTTGTTGTTGGTCGCCTCCTTGCCGGCATTGGCGCCGCCAAGCCCGGTGATGGCCAGCAGCATCGCCAGAATGGCGATGCCGACCGCCGCGCGCTGCTTGAAGCGGTCGTTCTCCTTCTCCTGATCCATCATATCCGCGGCGTCTTCGGCTTTCATCGATCGGCTCCTCCTCGGTCCTAAAAAGCGCAGGCACGATAAACAACGGCGTTATGTCACTATCGCGACGCACGAGCACGTTGATTTTTCCGCAGAATGCGGCAGGCGCGATCGGTCATGCGAAGGGATTGGCAATTCCCACGCACCGATCAAGGTTTACGCAAACGTTCGGAGTGCTTCAGTAAAAGCGTCGCAAGAACGGCGCGCCTTTACGGCAGAGAAGTCGATCAATATGAGGTCGAAACAGCCGCAGGGCCAATACAAACGGGCCGGTCCGGGTCAGAAGCCGCCGAACACCTGCAAGGTCGGAGTCTTCCGCTTTGCGTTGCCAGGCCGAAGTTATGAGGCAGGCGTCTTTGGCCGCGACACCAGCTCGATCATCCTGCCTTCGTCGTCATCCGGCATCGCTGCCTTGGCCTGCGCGTAGGCCTCGACTGCGGCGCGCGCGACCAGCGGCTTGCCTGCGAGCAGGCTTTCGGCGAGCTTCACCGCATAAGCGGCATCCTTGTGCCGCAGTGCCGCCGTGAACGTCGCGCCGGAAAAATCGCGGGCGACCATGCGCTTGGAATGACGCGCTACCTGCGGGCTCGCGGCCACGCCTGCCTGGATCGATTCCAGCACCAGGTTCATGTCGAGCCCGGCCTGCTCGGCAATCGCAAGGCCCTCGGCGAGGCCGGCGATCTGGATCGCGCCCATGAGATTGTTGATGAGCTTGTAGACCGTGCCGGAGCCGACCGCGCCGAAATGGCGGATGGTCGAGCCGATCGGCGTCAGATACGGCCGCGCGCGCTCGAGATCTGCCGCGTCGGCGCCAACCAAGAGCGTCAACTTGCCGGCCGCCGCCGCGTCCGGCAATCCCGTCACGGGGCAATCGATGTAGATCAGCCCGCGCGCGTTGAGCTCACGGCCCATCTCGCGGGCATGGTCATAGGAGACGGTGGAGCATTCGATCGCGATGGTGCCGGCCTTCGCCGTCTTTGCCGCTCCTTGCGGCCCCAGCCAGACCGCGCGCGAGGCCTCGTCGTCGGCGACCATGGTCACGACCGCGTCGGCATCGATCGCGGCGTCTTCCGGCGAGGTCGCCCAGATCGCGCCGCGCGCGATCAGGTCCGCGGCCTTTGCCTTGCTGCGATTCCAGACCGTCACCGTGAAGCCGGCATCGAGGTAGCGGCCGGCCATGCCATGGCCCATCCGCCCGAGCCCGATGAAGGCGACGCGGGGCATGGCTAGTCCACGTCCTCGACGTCGCCGGCGGTGGTGCCGAAGGCGCGCTGCGCCAGCGTCGCGGCCATGAACTCGTCGAGCTCGCCATTGAGCACGCCCGACGTGTCGGAGGTCTGCACGCCCGTGCGCAAATCCTTCACCATCTGATAGGGCTGCAGCACGTAGGAGCGGATCTGGTGGCCCCAGCCGATGTCGGTCTTGGCGGCCTGGTCGGCGGCGGCCTTCTCCTCGCGCTTCTTGAGCTCGATCTCGTAGAGCCGCGCGCGCAGCATGTCCCAGGCCTGCGCCCGGTTCTTATGCTGGGAGCGGCCGGCCTGGCAGACCACGGCAACGCCGGTCGGGATATGCGTCAGGCGCACCGCGGATTCGGTCTTGTTGACGTGCTGGCCGCCGGCACCGCCCGATCGCATCGTGTCGACGCGGACGTCGGATTCCTTGATGTCGATCTTGATGCTGTCGTCGATGACGGGGAACACCTGCACGCTCGAGAACGAGGTGTGCCGCCGCGCGTTGGAATCGAATGGCGAGATGCGCACCAGGCGGTGCACGCCGGCTTCGGTCTTCAGCCAGCCATAGGCATTGTGCCCGGAGACCTGGATGGTCGCCGACTTGATGCCGGCCTCTTCGCCCTCGGACTCTTCGAGGTACTCGACCTTGAAGCCGTGGGTTTCGGCCCAGCGCGTGTACATGCGCAAAAGCATCTGCGCCCAGTCCTGGCTCTCGGTGCCGCCGGCGCCGGCGTGGACTTCGAGGTAGGAATCGAAACGGTCGGCTTCGCCCGACAGCAGCGCCTCAAGTTCGCGCCGCGCCACTTCCTTCTTCAGGTTCTTCAGCGCAGCTTCGGCTTCCGCGACGACGCCCTCATCGCCCTCGGCCTCGCCGAGCTCGATCATGCCGATGTCGTCTTCGAGCTCCTGCTCGACCTTGCCGATGCCTGAGAGCGAATCCTCCAGCGAGGTCCGCTCCTGCATCAGCTTCTGGGCTTTCTGGGGGTCGTTCCAGAGATTGGGGTCTTCTGCGAGCTTGTTCAGCTCAGCGAGGCGCGCCGTCGATTTCTCGACGTCAAAGATGCCTCCTCAGCAGCCCGACTGACTGCTTGATCTCTTCTACCAACCGTTCGATTTCGGCGCGCATATCGTTCTCTGTCTTGCGGAATCCCGCGTGCAGTTCGAGAGGGGATGTAGCGGCGGCGGTCGCAAAGCGCAACCGCCCGAACCGTGATCGTCGGCCTTATCCGCGGCCTACCACAACCCGCCGGTGCCCGGCCGGAAGAGGAAGCCGGAATCCGGCTGCTGCTGCTGCACCGGCATGCCGCGCCCTTCGGCGTCGGCAACGCCGATGACCGAATAATTGTCCGGCGGCGCCGTGCCCGGCTTGAAGGCTTCGAGGATGGTTCCCCCGGTCTCGCCGGGGCCGGCGCGCATGCCGGTCTTGGCGACGACGCGGACCAGCTTGATGCCGGCGGGCACCTTGAAGGGGACCGCAGGCTTGTCGGCGAGCGCGAGCTTGAGGAAGTCACGCACGATCGGAGCCGCGAGATGGCCGCCGGTCGCCGCATTGCCCTTGCCGAGCGGACGCGGCTTATCATAGCCCATGTAAACTGCGACTGCGATGTCCGGCGAGAACCCGACGAACCAGGCGTCCTTGGCCTCGTTGGTGGTACCGGTCTTGCCGGCGACGGGCTTGCCGACCTCCTTGATCACCGTGGCCGTACCGGACTGCACCACACCCTCCATCAGCTCTGTGATCTGATAGGCGGTCATGGAATCCAGCACCTGCTCGCGGCGGTCGATCAGCTGCGGCTCGGGCTGGTTCTTCCAGCCACCCGGCGCGTCGCAGCCGCGGCATTCGCGCTGGTCGTGCTTGAAGATGGTGCGGCCGTAGCGGTCCTGGATGCGGTCGATCAGCGTCGGCTTCACGCGGCGGCCGCCATTGGCGAGCATCGAGTACGCCGTGACCATGCGCATCGCCGTGGTCTCGCCGGCGCCGAGCGCGTAGGACAGATAGTTCGGCAGCTCGTCATAGACGCCGAAGCGGCGGGAATATTCGCCGATCAGGGGCATGCCGATGTCCTGCGCGAGGCGCACCGTCACGGTGTTGAGCGATTGCCGCAGCGCATTGCGCAGCGTCACCGGTCCCTGGAACTTGCCCGAGGAGAAGTTTTCAGGCCGCCACACGCCGGCGCCCTGCCCCTGGTCGATCTCGATCGGCGCGTCGAGCACGACGGTCGAAGGCGTGTAGCCGTTATCGAGCGCGGCCGAATAGACGATCGGCTTGAACGACGAACCGGGCTGCCGGTAGGCCTGCGTGGCGCGATTGAACTGGCTCTGGTCGAACGAGAAACCGCCGACCATCGCGAGCACGCGGCCGGTCCAGGGATCCATCGCCACCATCGCGCCGGAGACTTCCGGAATCTGGCGAAGCCGGTACTGGCCCTCGACAGGGTGGCCGTCCTTGTAGAGGGGATCGGCATAGATGACGTCGCCGGGCTGGAGCACTTGCGACACCGCCGTCGGCGTCTTGCCTCTCGTGCCGCCCTGCAGCGGCCGCGCCCAGCGCACGCCGTCGACCGTGACGATGCCGGTCTCGCGCTGCTTGCTCACCGCGCCGCCGAGCTCGCGGCCAGGCTGAAAGCCGATCCGTGCCGACTGATCGCTGGTCTCCAGCACCACCGCCATGCGCCAAGGCGAGATGTCGGACAGCGACTTGATCTCGGCGAGCTTCACGCCCCAGTCGCCCGAAATGTCGAGCTTGCTGATGGCGCCGCGATAACCCTGCTGCTCGTCATAATTCACGAGGCCGGCGACCATGGCCTTGCGCGCCATGACCTGGATCTTCGGATCGAGCGTGGTGCGAACCGACAGGCCGCCCTCGTAGAGCTTCTTCTCGCCGTAGCGCTCGAAAATGTCGCGGCGGACTTCCTCGGCGAAATATTCGCCGGCAAAGGTGTGGGCGCCGTTGGAACGGCTGGTGACGGCGAGCGGCTCCTTGCGCGACTTGTCGGCGTCGGCCTGCTTGATCCAGCCGTTTTCCACGAGACGGTCGATCACGTAATTGCGGCGCTCGATGGCGCGGTCGCGGTTGCGGACCGGATGCAGCGTCGCCGGCATCTTCGGCAGCGCCGCCAGATAGGACGCTTCCGCCACTGTCAGCTCGTTCACCGACTTGTCGAAATAGACCAGCGAGGCCGCCGCGATGCCGTAGGCGCCGAGGCCGAGATAGATCTCGTTGAGATACAGTTCGAGGATCTTGTCCTTCGAATAGGTCTTCTCGATGCGCATCGCCAGCAAGGCTTCCTTGATCTTGCGGGAGAAGGAGACCTCGTTGGTGAGCAGGAAGTTCTTGGCGACCTGCTGCGTGATCGTGGACGCACCCTGCGGACGGCGGTTGGAGCCGTAGTTCTGCAGATAGAGCAGGCCTGCGCGAGCCATGCCGGTGTAGTCGATGCCGCCATGCTCGTAGAAATTCTTGTCCTCGGCCGCGAGGAACGCGTTGATCACGAGCTTCGGCACCGCCTGGATCGGCAGATACAGCCGCCGCTCCTTGGCGTATTCGCCGACCAGCGAACCGTCGACCGCGTGCACACGCGTCATAACGGGCGGCTCGTAATCCTGAAGCTGAGAGTAGTCCGGCAAGTCCTTGGAGAAATGCCAGATCAGGCCTGCCACGGCCCCGACGCCAACAAGGAACACCACTGTTCCCGCGGCGAACAGGAAGCCCATGAACCGCACCAGCAAGCGCATTATTTGTTTATCCGTTCAAACTCTGGATCAGCCCAGTATCAGCCCTTTGGCACACAAAACGGCACCAACCTCACGCCGCGAATTCACCGGCTTACGCAATCACATCGAGGCCGGACTTAAGACGCTTGCCGAACAGGTTCTCGCCGATTCCGGAACCCTCTACCGGTTTCTATAAAGCGTCCGCTGTGGCCAAACTAGGGCCTTTGGGCCGGGAGGAACAAACCGGCTCAGTTCGACGTCCCCGCCGTGGCCATCCGCTTGGTCAAAAACCCATCGATCGCCTGGGCCATCGAGCCCACGGCGCGGGAGCGCCAGCCCTCGGAGACCAGCTGCTCGAGATCGCCCTTGTTGGAGACGTAGCCGATCTCGACCAGCACCGATGGCACGTCGGGCGCCTTCAGGACCCGGAAGCCGGCGGATTTCAGGGGATGCTTGTGCATTCGCACCGTCTGCTTCATTTCGCTCATCAAATGGCGGGCGAAACGGTTTGAAAAGGTGCGGGTTTCCCGCTGTGTGAGGTCGATCAGGATGTCGGCGACGTCGGTCGGCTCCTCCGCGAGGTTGAAGCCGGCGATCGCATCGGCGCGGTTCTCCGCATCCGCCAGCCGCTGGGCCTCGGCGTCGGAGGCCTTGTCGGAGAGCGTATAGATGGTCGCGCCCTGTGCATCGCCCTCCGCTCGCGGCAGCGCATCGGCGTGGATCGAGACGAACAAGGCCGCCTTGAGATTGCGGGCGATCTTGGTGCGGTCATTGAGCGGAACGAAGGTGTCGTCGTCCCGCGTCATGACCACGCGGTACTTGCCGGCTTTTTCCAGCTTGTCGCGGAGCGCCAGGCCAAAGGCCAGCACCAGGTTTTTCTCGCTCTCGCCGCTCGACTGCGTCCCGTTGTCGATGCCGCCATGGCCGGGATCGATCACCACCACCGGGCGAGTATCAGCCTTCTGCTGCGCGCCATCCGGGGCCGCGGCACTGGGAACCGTGGCAGGCGGCGCTTCAGCGATCGCGGGCCGCAGCTCGGGACGGTTTTCGGGGGCACTTGACGACACGAAGGCGGTGCGGTCGACCTCCTCCAGCTCGAGCACGAGCCGGGCCGGTTGGCCGTTGGCCGCCTCCAGCACGTAGGATTTGGCGATCTTCGCCGGCCCGGTCAGGTCGAACACGATTCGCGAGCCGCCGGGCATGACGAGCCCGTAGCGGAAGGCCTTGACCAGCCCCCGTCCCCCGCTTCCGGTCCCGGCGGGCAGCTGAAAATTGACCTGCGGCACGTCGACCACCACGCGGTAGGGGTCGGCCAGCGTGACGGCGCGGAAGGTGACGGTCTGGTCGAGGTCGAGAATGAAGCGGGTCTGCTTGCCGTCGCCGGCCAGGCGGGCGGCCGAGGCGACCGGAAAATTCGCCGCAACGGCAGCGGGTTGCAACCGGCTCTCGGCGGCGATCAGGCGCGAGGAATCAGCACACGGCAATGCCGCGATGCACAGCAACACGCCCCCTAGCAAAACCCGTCGATTTGTGCGGCTCGCCACCGATTCCGTGCCTCCGAGCAGCTCTCTTAACGCAATAGAACCACAGGGTTAATCGATCCTTAATGACGGAAATGCGAAACTCGGCGACTGTGACCGCCGTGCGACGCTCCCTTGCACGGATGGCTCATTCCTCGTATGTACGGAATGCTGACGGCCGATATTTCCGGTTGTGTCGCATTCAGCCTCCCGGTGCAGCGCCGGAACTCTCAACGTTTGAGAATTCCAGCGTTTTCCGCTTCCCTCTATGACCAGCGCGGTGCGCGGCAGCGAGGTGGAGCGGGTCGAGCCCCGGCGGCGGACGGTCTCGGGCTACCTCTCATGTTGCCGGGACGGTTCTGACAGCGGCGTAACCCATTACCCGGTCCCTTGATCCCAAGGGGGCGGTTCGTGATCCCCAAGGCGAGCGCGCTCGCGCCGTGCCTGGCCAGCAGCAACTGATTGAAGGGCGGCCTCGCCGCCCAGTGTTTCATACGGGCCGACGCTTGATGCGCCAGACTGTGCCGACGAAATCTGAAGGAGCATTCGCGACGCTGCGGAGTGACAATCCCGCGCGTCGCAATGGTCCTGACGCTTCCGGTTCGGCAAGGCGCGAGAGACGGCGTTTCGGCCTTCCCCTCACCCCCGAATCAGGTGGACCGTCGCGTCACCCGCCGGCGCGATACGCGCCCACGGCTTATCGCGTCCGCCGCCGCCAAGAGTTAAGACATGCCCAACAAGATGTTGATCGATGCCACCCACCCGGAGGAGACCCGGGTCGTCGTGGTCCGCGGCAATCGCGTCGAAGAGTTTGACTTCGAGACTGCGCAACGCAAGCAACTGCGCGGGAATATCTACCTCGCCAAGGTCACAAGGGTCGAACCCTCGCTCCAGGCCGCCTTCGTCGAATATGGCGGCAATCGCCACGGCTTTCTCGCCTTCAGCGAAATCCATCCCGACTACTACCAGATCCCGGTCGCAGACCGGCAGGCGCTGATCGAGGCCGAGGAACAGGCCCATCGCGAGGCCGAGGAAGAGAGCGAGAACCGCTCGCACGGCCGTCGCCGCTCGCGGCACCGCAATGCCCGCCGCCGCGGTCATGGCGAGCGCGTGCGCAGCGACATCATCGAAGGTCTCGAGGCCGGCGCCGATCCCGCCGCCCAGCCGGTCGAAGGCGCCGCGCTGCCGGAGCATGCCGAGGGCGAGCATCTGCACGCCGATAGCGAGCATCACGGCGAGCACGAGGGCCACGATCATGGCGACCATGATCATGACGAAGATCGTCATGCCCACGATGACGAGCACCATCACGCTCGCGACGATGCCCCCGGCCGCGAGGACGAGCGCGATCATCACGAACATGAACACGCCGACGAGACGTCCGCGCCTGTCGCGGCGGTCGGCGCCGAGCCCGCGGTCGAGACCGTTGCCGAGCCGCAGCCGGCTCCAAGCTTCGAGACTTCCGCTCCCGAAGCTCACGCCGCGGAAGCGCAGGCGGAGCCTCTGGCGGAAGCCGTGACATCGGCCGCCGAACCGGCCGATGCCGTCTACGCCGCCGGCGAAAGCACGGAAGCCCCGCAAGCGGACGCCTTGGAAGCAGCCGAGGAGGAGGACGACGAGGACGAGGACGGCGAGGATGCCGAAGAGGAAGTCGTCGAGTCCGTCGGCGGCGACGACGTGCTGGAGGAAGTGCCGGAGCGCACCTTCCGCCCGCGCCGCCAGTACAAGATCCAGGAAGTCATCAAGCGCCGCCAGGTGATGCTGGTGCAGGTCGTCAAGGAAGAGCGCGGCAACAAGGGCGCGGCGCTGACGACCTATCTCTCGCTCGCCGGCCGCTACGCCGTCCTGATGCCGAACACCGCACGCGGCGGCGGCATCAGCCGCAAGATCACCAGCGCGCAGGACCGCTCGCGCCTGAAGGAAGTGGTGCAGGACCTCGACGTGCCCGAGGGTATGGGCATCATCCTGCGCACCGCGGGCGCCGCCCGCACCAAGCCCGAGATCAAGCGCGACTTCGAATATCTGATCCGGATGTGGGAGACGGTGCGCGACCTCACGCTGAAATCGCAGGCCCCGACCCTCGTCTACGAGGAAGGCTCGCTGATCAAGCGCTCGCTGCGCGACCTCTACAACAAGGAGATCGACGAGATCCTGGTCGCCGGCGAAGCCGGCCACCGCGAGGCCCGCGACTTCATGAAGATGCTGATGCCCGCCAATGTCGGTGCGGTGAAGCAATATCGCGACGGCCAGCCGCTGTTCTCGCGCATGGGCGTCGAGAGCCAGCTCGATGCGATGTTCTCGCCGACCGTGCAGCTGCGCTCCGGCGGCTACATCGTCATCAACCAGACCGAGGCGCTGGTCTCGATCGACGTCAACTCGGGACGATCGACGCGCGAGCACCATATCGAGGACACCGCGCTCAAGACCAACATGGAAGCGGCTGAAGAGGTCGCCCGCCAGCTGCGCCTACGCGACCTCGCCGGCCTGATCGTCATCGATTTCATCGACATGGACGAGAAGCGCAACAACCGCGCGGTCGAGCGCAAGCTGTCCGATTGCCTCAGGCAGGATCGCGCGCGCATCCAGGTCGGCCGCATCTCGCATTTCGGCCTGCTCGAGATGTCGCGCCAGCGCATCCGCGCCAGCGTGCTGGAATCTTCGACCGATCCGTGCCCGCATTGCGGCGGCACCGGCCACGTCCGCTCGGTGTCCTCGGTGGCGCTGCAGCTCCTGCGCGGCCTCGAAGAGATCCTGATGAAGGGCGCCACCCACAATCTCGTGGTCCGCACCCGCACCGACGTCGCGCTCTATGTGCTGAACCACAAGCGCGGCCATCTGCGCGATCTCGAGAACGGCTTCAAGGTCACGCTGTCGGTGATCGCCGACGCGAGCGTCAGCGGCCCGCAGGCCTATGTGATCGACCGCGGCGAGCAGGTGCATACGCTCGAAGCCGCCAAGGCGCTGCTCGTTGCGCAAGCCGCTGCGAGCCCGCCGGCACCGGCCGAAGAGGCCTATGACGACGAGGACGGCTTCGACCTGGAGACGGAATCCGAGGTCGAAACCGACGAGACCGAAGGCCTTGCCGACGAGCAGGCTGGCGGCGAGGCAGCCTCGGAGCAGGACGGCCAGCGCCGCAAGCGCCGTCGACGCCGGCGCGGCCGCGGCGGCCCGCGCGAAGGAGAGTTGCGCGAGGATACGGCGCCGACGGTGCCTGAGCCCGCGATGATCGCCGGCGAAAGCGAGGAGGAGACCGAGTCCGAGCAGGACGGTGAGGAAGGCGAGGAACAGGCCGCCCGTGGCGAACAGCAGGGCAGCGGTGATCGCCGGCGCCGGCGTGGTCGCCGCGGCGGTCGCCGCCGTCGCGGTGCCGGCGAGGAAGGTCTTGCCGGCTCCATCAGCGACGAGCTCGGCACCAACCCGCCGCCGGAAGCTGCCGACGCGGTGGCCGATTTCGACGGCCTCGGCAGCCAGGCTTCGCCCTCGATCGCGCAGGCCGAGCCGACCGGCGAGCCGCAAGTTGCGGAACCCGAGCCGCACGCCGAGATCCAGACCGAGGCGCCGGCCCAGCCGGAGCCCGCTTCCGCCGCGACGACCGCAACGCCGGACGAAGAGCCAGCCGGCGACAGGTCCGCGCGGCGCCGCTCCACCGTGCGCGAAAAGGTGAGCTTCCTGGCGAGCAGCCAAGCGGAGCCCGCAACACCGGCGGCGGAGGCGACCGAGCCGGTTGCTGCACCCGCGCCGGCATCTGAGCCCGCGCCGGAGGCGGCAAGCGAAACCCCGGCCGCCCCACGTCGTGCCGGCTGGTGGTCACGTCGTTTCGGCGGCGGCGAGTAAAGGGACAAATGGAATTGAAACCGCCCGGCCCAACCGGGCGGTTTTGTTTTGATGAGGTCAGTTGCGATGCAAAGCGCGATCATTCTCGGCGGCGGCATGGTGGGAGTCGGCGCCGCGCTGCATCTGCAGCGGCGCGGCTGGTCGGTGACGCTGATCGATCGCAGGGAGCCGGGCCGCGAGACCAGCTACGGCAATGCCGGAATGATCCAGGCCGAGGCGGTACGCCCCTATCCGATGCCGCGCGACCTCGCTTCGCTTTTGAAGATCGCGACCGGCCGCACCAACGACGTGCGCTACAGCCTCTCCTCGCTGCATCTCCACATCGAGCCCCTGCTCCGTTACTGGTGGCATTCGGCGCCGAAGCGGCATCGCGAGGCGATCGAGGCGTGGGCACGGCTGATCGCCTACGCAACGGCCGAGCACGACATCCTGATCCGCGAGGCGCATGCCGACAATCTCATCCGCCGCGCCGGCTACCGAGCGCTGTTTCGCGATGCCGCTTCACTGGATCTCTCGGTCAAGGCCGCCGAGGAAGATCAGCGCGACTTCGGCGTGAACTATCGCGTGCTGTCGGGCAGCGAGCTTGCCAGAGCCGAGCCGATCCTGCGCGACGATCTGCCCGGCGCGATCCACTGGCTCGACACCTGGACCGTGTCCGATCCCGGCGCGCTGGTCACGGCCTATGCCGAGCTGTTCGCACGGCTCGGCGGCAGGATCGTGCTCGGTGATGCGCAGTCGCTGCGACAGACCGCGACCGGCTGGTCGGTGGACACCGACCAAGGCCGCATCGACGCTGCGCACGCCGTCGTGACGCTCGGGCCGTGGTCGCCTGATTTATTGTACAAATTCGGCTATCGCATCCCGCTGGTGCGCAAGCGCGGCTACCACATGCATTACAGCGGCGGCGCTTCGCTCGACCTGCCGCTGGTCGACAAGGCCCGTGGCTACGCCATGGGGCCGATGGCCAGGGGCATCCGCATCACCACCGGCGCCGAATTGACCGGCGCGGACGCACTCGCAACACCAGTGCAGCTCGCCAGCGCCGAAGCCTCGGCGCGCGAGCTGATCGACCTCGGCAAGCGGGTCGAGCCGGATCCGTGGTTCGGCACGCGGCCCTGCACGCCCGACATGCTCCCGGTGCTCGGCCCCGCCCCGCGCCACCCCGGCCTCTGGATGAATTTCGGCCATGGCCATCAGGGCTTCACGCTGGGCCCTGCGACCGGACGCCTGCTCGCGGAGATGATGAGCGGCGAAACGCCTGCGGTCGATCCCACGCCGTATCGGCCGGAGCGATTTTAGCGAGCGCGTCCTATCCGCGACGCTCGACAATCCGGCGCGCCGCCGGCATCAGGGTCGCGCCGAGCGCATTCTTGACCAGCGAGGCCGCGATGAACGGCACGATGCCGACCTGCCAGGCCTTGGCGGCGCCGAGACCAAGGCCGAATGCCAGCCAGCCGAATCCGGCCGCGAGAATGACGATGTGGCCAACGGCCATCGCTGCAAACAGCAGCATCACGCTGCGATCCCAGCCGCGCTCGGCGAGCCAGCCGGTCGCGAACGCAGCCAGCACGAAGCCGAACAGATAGCCCGCGGTCGGGCCGACCAGCGGCGCGATCCCACCCACGGGGCCGGCAAACACCGGCAGCCCGAGCGCGCCTTCGGCGAGATAAGCGATCATGGTTGCGCTGCTCAGGCGCCAGCCATAGGCGGCGCCGATCATCAGCACCACCAGCGTCTGCAGCGTCATCGGGACGTAGGGCAGCGGCAGATTCACCTTGGCTGACAGCGCCATCAGCGCGGTGCCGAGCGCAATCAGCACGACGGCACGCAGCGTCCCGACGGCTTCGCCCGGCTGCGTCGGCCACATCAATGCGGCGAGAGAAGAATGTGGCGTTGCGGCGGACGGGGTGGAACGGTCAGGCACGTCGAACTCCGGAGGGCTGTCCAAACTGGCGGCTATTTAAGCCAGTGAGCGATCCGGTCAACTGCCTCCCGCATCTCATCGAGCGAACGTGCATAGGAAAAGCGGATGAATGAACGGCCGTGGACAGGGTCGAAGTCGAGGCCGGGCGTTGTCGCCACACGCGCCTGCTCCAGCATCTGCTTTGCGAATTCGAAACTGTCCGAGGTGAAGTCCGAGACGTCGGCATAGAGATAGAAGGCGCCGTCAGCCGGCAGGAATCTCGTCAGTCCGGCCTTGGGCAAACCATCGATCAGGACGCGCCGGTTTTCCTGATAGCCGTGCTTGATCGCCTCCATCTCGGCCGCGCCGTCGAAGGCGGCCTCCGCTGCGATCTGCGACAGCGCGGGCACCGAGATCGAGAGGTTCTGTTGCAGCCGCTCGATCGGCCGCACCAGGATTTCAGGCACCACCATCCAGCCGACGCGCCAACCGGTCATACAAAAATACTTCGAGAACGAATTGATCACGAGCGCGTGCTCGGACAGCGCGGCCGCCGTCACGGCCGGCAACGCGTAATCGAGCCCGTGATAGATCTCATCGGAGATGAAGCGGATGCCGGCATCTTCCGCGGCCGCGATCAGGCCGGCGAGCGCTTCACGGGACATCATCGTGCCCGTCGGATTGGCGGGGCTACCGACCAGAACACCCTTCAGCGGCGCCTTGCGATGCGCCGCGAGCAGGGCCTCGCCGGTCAGCGCGTGACGCGTTTCGTTCGTGGTCTCGATCAGCACCGGCTCGCAGCCGAGCGCGGTCAGAATATGTCGATACGGCGGATAGCCCGGCACCGTCACGGCGACGCGATCGCCAGGTTCGAACATCGAAAGGAAGGCCAAGATGAAGCCGCCCGATGAGCCCGTCGTCACCACGATCCGCTCGGGGCCGACATCGCAGCCATAGGTGTCGCGATAATGGCGCGCGATGCGCGCGCGCAGACTGGGGATGCCGAGCGCGGACGTATAGTCTATTCGTCCGGCCTCGAGCGCCGCATGGGCGGCCGCGATCGCGGTCCTGGGCGCGCCGGCCGCGGGCTGGCCGACCTCCATATGGATCACATGACCGCCGGCCGCCTCGATTCGGGCCGCCGCGGCCATGACGTCCATCACCATGAACGGGGGAACATCGCTGCGGCGGGAGGGCTCGAGCCACTGCCCCACCCGGTTCCTCAATGTCGCGTCGCGCATCGATTTCTGCTATTGGCTGGCGAACCGGTCCGTCCGGTCCGTAAACGGGGCGCTTGTGCCCCAGACTGGCCGCATTGTACGGCTCATAAGGGCACCGCTCACAAGGGCATATCGCGTATCCGGTCCGCCGCCAATCGCCAAAACCAATCACTGAACTGCTTGACCAAGATCACTTGACCGAGCCCCTTTTGACCAAGACCGCTTGATGTCGCTCCAGATCGCATTGCGCAAGACGGCCTCCGCCCTCACCGCCCTCGTCACGGCCACGGCGATCGCGCTGACGCCGTTCACGGCCGCGCGCGGACAGGCCAAGGGGCCGCCGGTCCTGCGCGACACCGAGACCGAGCAGCTGCTGCGCGAATACACGCGTCCGATCCTGCGCGTTGCGGGTCTGGAGAAGCACAACATCCAGATGGTGATCATCAACGACGGCTCGTTCAACGCCTTCGTCGCGGATGGCCGCCGCATCTTCGTCAATTGGGGTGCGATCCTGCAATCGGAGACGCCGAACCAGATCATCGGCGTGCTCGCGCACGAGACCGGACATCTGGCAGGCGGCCATCTGTCCAAGCTGCGCGAGCAGCTCGCCGCCGCCCAGACCCAGATGATCATCGCGATGCTGCTCGGCGCCGGCGCGATTGCGGCCGGCAGCACGCAGCGCAGCAGCGTAGGCAACAACGGGCTCGCCAATGCTGGCGCGGCCGCCATCGCCGCTCCGCAGGAGGTGATCCGCCGCACGCTGCTGTCCTACCAGCGCCAGCAGGAGGAGAATGCCGACCGCGCCGGCGTGAAATTCCTGGCTGCGACCCAGCAATCGCCCAAGGGCATGTACGAGACGTTCAAGCGCTTCACCAGCGAGAGCCTGTTCGCCGCGCGCGGTGCCGATCCCTACCTGCAGTCGCATCCGATGCCGGCCGAGCGCGTCGCCGCGCTACAGGAGTTCGCAAGCTCCAGCCCCTACTGGAACAAGAAGGACGATCCCGCGCTCCAGCTTCGGCACGACATGGTCCGCGCCAAGATCTCCGCCTTCATGGAGCGGCCGGAGACGGTGTACCGCCGCTATCCCCAGACCAACGACAGCCTGCCGGCGCGCTATGCCCGCGCCATCAGCACCTATCTGCACGGTGATCTGCGCAGCGCGCTCGCCCAGATCGACGCGCTGATCCAGGTGCAGCCGAACAACCCGTATTTCTACGAGGTGCGCGGCCAGGCGCTCCTGGAAAGCGGCAAGGCGGCCGAAGCGATCGCTCCCTTGCGCAAGGCCGTCGCCCTCTCGAACAACGCCCCCCTCATCGAGATGTTACTTGGGCAGGCTCTGGTCGGAACCGACAATAAGGCCTACACCGACGATGCCGTTCGGATTCTCCGCGCCGCGGTGGCCCGGGAGCCCGAGGCGGCGCTCGGTTATACCCAGCTCGCGATGGCCTATGGCCGGAAGGGAGATTATGCGGAGGCAGATCTCGCCTCGGCCCAGGCCGCATATTTGCGCGGCGACAACAAAACCGCCCGCGAGCTTGCCACGCGCGCGAAAACACGTTTCGCCGTCGGCACCCCCGGATGGGTCAAGGCCGACGACATCGTGGCGGCGAAGCCGCCGCGCAACTGACGCAAACTCGAACGACGCCCGACCACGACGTCACGACACCGGGCTTGAATCCGCCGGGACGTTTCTCGAAACCTGCTTTGGATGAGAGGATTTGACTATGCCTTCGCTGCGCCTGCTCGCTCCTGCCCTGTTCGCGCTCGCCATGTTCGGCGTAGCCGAGCCCGCCTCGGCCGACAGTTTCTCCGACAGCCAGCGCACCGAGATCGAGAAGATCATCAAGAACTATCTCGTCAGCCATCCCGAGGTACTCGAGGAGGCCATGGCCGAGCTCAGCAAGCGCCAGGCCGCGGCCGAAACGCAGAAGAACCAAGCCAGCATCGCGCAGAACGCCGAAGCGATCTTCAACTCGCCGCGCCAGGTCGTGCTCGGCAACAGGGACGGCGACGTCACCTTCGTCGAGTTCTTCGACTACAATTGCGGCTATTGCAAGCGCGCGATGGACGACATGCTGACCATCATGAAGGGCGATCCGAAGCTGAAGGTGGTGCTGAAGGAATTTCCGGTGCTGAGCCAGGGCTCGGTGGAAGCGGCGCAGGTCGGGGTCGCCGTGCGCATGCAGGATCCCTCCGGCAAGAAATATCTCGACTTCCATCAGAAGCTGCTCAGCGGCCGCGGCGCCGCCGACAAGGCCCGCGCGATGCAAGCCGCCAAGGAAGCCGGTCTCGACACGGCTCGCATCGAGAAGGACATCGCCAGCCCCGAGGTGCGCGCCACCCTCGAGGAGAATTTCAAGCTCGCCGAAGCGATGGGCATGAACGGTACGCCGAGCTACGTGATCGGCAAGCAGATCGTGATTGGTGCCGTCGGTGTTGAAAGCCTGAAGGAGAAGATCGGCATTGCCCGTTGCGGCAAGGCGACTTGCTGATCACACGTTTACGATATTGAAAAGAGCGAAGGCCGGCAGACATGCCGGCCTTTTTTCTTGCGCGGAACGTTGGCGCTTTCGTGCAAAGTCATTCATCTGGCGTTCAACAAACAAATGCCGCGGAACAGTCGAAGTTCCGGAACAACTCAAATCTCCTTTCGTTGTCGGCGCGGGCAATGACGCGAATGAACAGGTGAGGAGAATTTCGATGTTGAACCGCTTTATGATTTCGGTTGCCGCAGTCGCGCTCGTGGCGGGTACCGGTCTGGCGAACGCACAAGACAAGGGCCGCGACAGCGGCGCTGGCTCGCAGCAGATGCAGCAGTCCCAACCCTCCGGCGGCGCAGCCGAGCGCGGCGGGTCGATGGGCCGGGATTCCATGAGCCATGACAAGGGGACCGTTGGCCAGGCCGGCGGCTCCGGCGCGATGAAGTCCGAAGACAAGTCCGGCGCGATGAAGGACGAACGCCCCTCCGGCGGCGCGATGAACAAGAACGCGGCCGAGGACAAGTCTGGCACCACCAAGGGCCAGCGCACCGACGACCGCGCGCAGGGTCAGATGGACAAGTCCCAGCAGGACAAGTCCAAGAGCATGAGCCAGGACACCGGCAAGTCCGGAGCTAAGGACCAGAAGGACATGAAGGCCGAGGGCAGCAAGAGCGGCACCTCGACCACCGAGACCCAGAAGGGCACCGGCACGAGCACCAACCAGAATGTCCAAGGCCAGACCGGCACGAGCACGAACCAGAACGCGCAGGGCCAGACTGGCACCAGCTCGACCCAGAACGTCCAGGGCCAGAGCTCGACCACGGTTGGCCAGGCGGGCGCCGCTGCCAAGCTCTCGACCGAGCAGCGGACTCAGATCACGTCCGTGATCCGCGAGCAGCGCGTCGCCCCGGTGACGAACGTGAACTTCTCGATCTCGGTGGGCACCCGCATCCCGCGGGAGGGCATTACCCTGCACGCCCTGCCGTCGCGGGTCGTGAGCATCTATCCGGAGTGGCGGGCCTACAAGTACGTCCTGGTCCGGGAAGAGATCGTGATCATCGATCCGGACACCTATGAGATCGTGGCCGTCCTGAACGTCTAAGGCCGGACACCGGCAATCTCGGGGGCGGGCAGCTTGCCCGCCCCTTTGCATGCGCCCGGCAGCCACGCTTCCGCCTGGTTAACAAGCAATTTCCGTAGTTTCCGCACAGGTTTTTGCGCACTGGATGAGGCGGTTGAACCCGCCCCTGAGGCCCTTCAAGGCTTCCCCTCACGCGCTTTGTTACCTATAACCCCCGCCACGCCGAAACACCTCTTCCGGGATTGGAATGGCCGAACCTGCAACCGACACGATCCTCGTCCTGAACGGGCCGAACCTCAACATGCTGGGGACCCGGGAGCCCGACAAGTATGGCCATGCGACGCTGGCCGACGTCGAGGCGCTGTGCCGGGACACGGCCGCGACGTTCGGCCTGAAGGCGGACTGCCGGCAGTCCAACCGCGAAGGCGAGCTGATCGATTTCATCCACGAGGCGCATGCGCGCAGGATGAAGGGCATCATCATCAATGCCGGCGGCTATTCCCACACCTCGATCGCACTGCACGATGCGCTGCTCGCGGTGCAGATTCCGACGGTCGAGGTGCATGTGACCAACATCCACGCCCGTGAGAGTTTTCGTCACCATTCCTACACCGCGCGCGCGGCCTTCGCCTCGCTCTGCGGTTTCGGCATCGAGGGCTACCGCCTCGCCATCCAGGGCCTTGCCGCCAAGCTCGGCATCAAGCCCAACGTCTGACGCTCCCTTCCAACAGAACATTCGGATCAAACAACATGGCGCGCCAGCCAGACGACAAAGCAGCCGCAAAGTTTTCCAGCGAGGATTCCGCTCTCGTCCGCGAGCTGGCACTTCTGCTCGATGAGACCAGCCTCACCGAGATCGAGATCGAGCGAGCGGGTCTGCGCCTGCGCGTTGCCCGCAACATCAGCGTTGCCGCGACCATGCCGATGCAGGTGACGGCTCCTCCGGCCGCCCTGCCGGTGGCAGCAAGCCCCGCGGCCCCTGCCGCGGCCGATCTGTCGAAGCATCCCGGCGCCGTGACCTCGCCGATGGTCGGCACCGCCTATTGGGCGCCGGAGCCGGGCGCAAAGCCGTTCATCGACGTCGGTTCCAAGGTCTCGGTCGGCCAGACCCTGCTGATCATCGAAGCCATGAAGACGATGAACCAGATCCCCTCGCCGCGCGCCGGCACGGTGACGCAGATCCTGGTCGAGGACGGCCAGCCGGTCGAGTACGGCGAGCCGCTGGTGATCATTGAGTGACGCGAATGGGGAATAGCGAATAGCGAATGGCGTCAGCCTTCCCTACTCGCCATTCGCCACTCGCCATTCGCTGCAGGACAACATGTTCGACAAGATCCTCATAGCCAACCGCGGCGAGATCGCCCTTCGCATCCTCAGGGCCTGCAAGGAGCTCGGGATCGCCACCGTCGCCGTGCACTCAACCGCCGACGCCGATGCCATGCATGTGCGGCTGTCGGACGAGAGCGTCTGCATCGGGCCGCCGGCGTCCAAGGACAGCTATCTCAACGTGCCCGCCCTGCTCGCGGCCTGCGAGATCACCGGCGCCGATGCCGTGCATCCCGGCTACGGCTTCCTGTCCGAGAACGCGCGCTTTGCGGAAATCCTCGCCGAGCACAATCTGCATTTCATCGGTCCCAAGGCCGAGCACATCCGCCTGATGGGCGACAAAATCGAGGCCAAGAAGACCGCCAAGCGCCTCGGCATTCCCGTTGTGCCCGGCTCGGACGGCGCCGTCGGTCCCGACGACGATGCGATGGCGATCGCCAGGAAGATCGGCTTCCCCGTGCTGGTGAAGGCGGCGGCGGGCGGCGGCGGCCGCGGCATGAAGGTCGCGCACAGCGAGGCGGATCTCCAGGTGGCGCTGTCGACGGCGGCCAACGAGGCCAAATCCGCCTTTGGCGATGCCTCCGTCTACCTGGAAAAATACCTGCAGAAGCCGCGCCACATCGAGATCCAGATCTTGGGCGACGGCCGCGGCGGCGCAATCCATCTCGGCGAACGCGACTGCTCGCTGCAGCGGCGCCACCAGAAGGTCTGGGAAGAAGGCCCCTCGCCCGTGCTCGCCGCCGCCGCGCGGGCCAAGATCGGCGAGACCTGCGCGCAAGCGATGCGCGAGATGAAATATCTCGGCGTCGGAACCATCGAATTCCTGTTCGAGGACGGCGAGTTCTACTTCATCGAGATGAACACCCGCATCCAGGTAGAGCATCCCGTCACCGAGAGCATCACCGACATCGACCTCGTGCTGGAGCAGATCCGCATCGCCGCCGGCGGCGACCTGCCGGCCAGGCAGGACGAGGTCCAGGTCATCGGCCATGCGATCGAGTGCCGCATCAACGCCGAGAATCCGCAGACCTTCCGCCCCTCGCCGGGCCGGATCCTGCAATATCATCCGCCCGGCGGCCTCGGGGTCCGGATCGATTCCGCCGTCTACCAGGGCTACACCATCCCGCCCTATTACGACTCCCTCGTTGGCAAGCTGATCGTGCACGGCAAGACCCGCGCCGAATGCCTGATGCGGCTGCGCCGCGCCTTGGACGAGATGGTGGTCGAGGGCATCGAGACCACGCTGCCGCTGTTCCGCGCGCTGGTGCGCGAAGCCGACATCATCAACGGCGACTACCACATCCACTGGCTGGAGCAGTACCTGGCCGGCAAGGTGGAACCAGCGCCGCGATAATCACATCCTCTCATGGAACCCCTTGCCTCCAATTGCGTTCTGGAAGGTTGGGGCCAGTTCCAAGGGGGCGTTTTGAACTCCATTGCCTGCAGACAGGTGAACCGTCGTGACGGCTGAAGGCCAGCGACGGCGCGCGTTCTGGCAGATCCTGCTGTTCGCAGCGGGTCTTTTTGTGCTGACCGCGATCAGCGCCGGCTCCGTCTATCTCGTCAACAAGGCGCGCGAGGACAGCAAATGGGTGATTCACACCATCGAGGCTCAAAACCAGATCAACGCCCTCCTGCTGGAAATCCGGCGTGCGGAAAGCACCGCCCGAGGCTACCTGCTGACCCGACGATCGGATTTCAAGGCAGACCATGACAAGGCCGTGGCAGCGATCGTGCCTGCGCTCGACAGGCTCACACGCTTGACCGGCGACAATCCGCAGCAGCGCAAGAGCATCGAAACGCTGAGTTCGGCGATCGAGACGCGCCTCGGCCAATTCGCGCAGGAGATGGAGTTCATCCGTCAGGATCAGCCGGAAAAGGCAGCAGCGTTGGTTAGCGAACTGGCCTCTGCCGATACCACGGCCGCCATCGCCGAAGTCGCGACGGGGATGCTTCGCGAAGAGGAACGGCTGTTCCGTCTTCGCACTGTCAACTCCGACCGCAGCCAGACCCTCGCCGCCTCGATGACCGGGATCGGCTCCGGCCTCGTTGTGGTGCTGGCGCTGATCTCGATCTGGCTGGTGCGGCGTTCGGCACGCGTGCGCGATGAAGCCGAAGCGCGGCTGCGCGATGCCAACCTCAATCTGGAGGCTGTCGTCGACGAGCGCACGGCGGATCTGCGCGAAGCCAACGACGAGATCCAGCGCTTTGCCTATATCGTCAGCCACGATCTGCGCTCGCCGCTCGTCAACATCATGGGCTTCACAAGCGAGCTCGAAGAGCTCGGCGGCGACATCTTCCGCCGCATCGGCAGCCTCTCGCACGCCCCTGCGGAAGGGGCGCCGCTCGCGCCCGCCGGGCCGGGCGAGATCGCGCTCGAGGGCGCCGACAAGCAGCTCCAGGAGGATTTCTCCGAAGCGCTCGGCTTCATCAAATCGTCGATCGCCAAGATGGACCGGCTGATCTCGGCCATCCTCAACCTCACCCGCGAGGGCCGGCGCGAATTCCAGCCGGTGAAGGTCGACACGCGCGAGCTGATCGAGGCCATCGTGACGACGCTGGCGCACCAGGCCGCCGAGGCGCAGGCCGAGATTCACGTCGAGCCCCTGCCGGCCCTCGTGAGCGACCGTCTCGCCCTCGAGCAGATCTTCTCCAACCTGATCGACAATGCCATCAAATATCTCAAGCCCCGCGTGCCCGGCGAGATCAGAATCCGCGGGCGGACCAAGCTCGGCTACGCTATCTTCGAGGTCAGCGACAACGGCCGCGGCATCGATCCCAAGGACCACCAGCGGATATTCGACCTGTTCCGCCGCGCGGGAACCCAGGACAAGCCCGGCCAGGGCATTGGTCTTGCCCATGTCCGTGCACTTGTGCGTCGCCTCGGCGGCACCATGTCGGTATCATCGGAACTCAACACGGGCAGCACCTTCACGATCACGCTGCCGATCGCCTGGAACGTGAGCAACCGGAACAGAGATCGATGACCCAGCCTGTCACCATCATCATGGTCGAGGACGACGAGGGCCATGCCCGTCTGATCGAGCGCAACATCCGCCGCTCGGGCGTCAACAACGAGATCGTCTCCTTCACCACCGGGACCGACGCCATGCGGCACCTGTTCGGCGCCGACGGCTCCGGGCTCGTGCAGAAGGGCAACGCGCTCCTGATCCTGCTCGACCTCAACCTCCCCGATATGACCGGGATCGACATCCTGAAGCAGATCAAGGAGAACAAATACCTGAAGGCCTCGCCCGTGGTGGTGCTGACCACCACCGACGATTCCCAGGAGATCAAGCGCTGCTACGAGCTCGGCTGCAACGTCTACATCACCAAGCCCGTCAACTACGAGAATTTCGCCAACGCCATCCGGCAGCTCGGTCTGTTCTTCTCGGTCATCCAGGTTCCGCCCGCCGCCCCATGAACCAGCGCACGCCGACACTGCTCTACATTGACGACGACGGGGCGCTGGCGCGCCTGGTCGATCGCGGCCTGACGCGGCGCGGCTTCCGGGTCGTCCATGCCGCGAGCGGCGAGGAAGGGCTCGAGCACATCCGCCGCGCCGCCGCCCAGAACAGCACCGAAGGCGGCATCGACGTCGTCGCGCTCGATCAGTACATGCCGGGCCTCGACGGGCTCGAGACGCTCGAGCAGATCATGGCGATCCCGGACGCGCCGCCCGTCGTGTTCGTCACGGCGTCGCAGGATTCCAGCATTGCGGTGACGGCGCTCAAGGCGGGAGCGGCCGACTATCTGGTCAAGGACGTCCAGGGCGACTTCATCCCGCTCCTCCACGTCGCCGCCGAGGGCGCGCTGCGCCAGGCCGAGCTGCAGCGCGCACGCGAGGAAGCCGAGGCCGAGATCCACGCCTCGCGCGACCGCTACGCGGCGCTCGCCGCCGAACGCGAGCTCCTGCTGCGCGAGGTCAACCATCGCGTCGGCAACTCGCTTCAGATCATCGCCTCGCTGCTGCACCTGCAGGCAAGCTCCGCCGCGCAGGACGAGGTCAAGGCGGCGCTGACCAACGCGATGGGCCGCGTCGCCGCGGTGGCGCAGGTGCACCGCCGCCTCTACACCTCGCAGGACCTCAAGAGCGTGGTCCTCAATCAGTATCTGGACTCGCTGCTCGAGGATCTCAGGCGGTCGGCCGAGGGCAACCGCATGTCGCGCCTGACGCTGAAGGCCGAGCCGATCGAGATCGATCCGGACCGTGCGGTCGCTGTCGGCATCATCGTCAACGAGCTGGTGATGAACGCGGTGAAATACGCCTATCCCGACGGCGCCGGCCCGATCCATGTCGAGCTGATCTCGCAAGGCGACGACCTCCTGCTCTCGATCACCGACGTCGGCGTCGGCGACAACGCCAAGGCCGATCCGCGCTCCACCGGCATGGGCCAGCGCATCGTCGCGGCCATGGCCACCAAGCTCGACGCCACGGTCGAGCGCGATCCCACGCATTCCGGAACCCGGGTCGTGCTGAAGTTCGGCCGCATGCCCGCAAGCGTCGCCAAGACCAGCACCGCTGCCGCGAGCTGAGCGGTCCGGCCGCACCCATCGCAACTGCATTGCGATCCTGCTATGATGGCAAGCCATGACTTCGCGCGACTCCGCCCCGTCTGAAATCACGCCGGCCGTGCTGCTGCGCGCTTATGCCTGCGGCATCTTTCCGATGGCGGAAAGCGCCGACGATCCGACCCTGTTCTGGGTCGAGCCGGAGCTGCGCGGCGTCATCCCGCTCGACGGCTTCCGCGTCGCCTCGCGCCTCGCGCGCACGGTGCGCTCGGATCAGTTTCGCGTCACCGTCAACACCGCGTTTAAGGCGACCATCGCCGGCTGCGCGGCGCCGCAAGTGGGCCGCGAGGACACCTGGATCAACAAGCGCATCCGCGACCTCTATGGCGGGCTGTTCGAGCTCGGCCATTGCCACAGCGTCGAAGCCTGGCAGGGCGACGAGCTCGTCGGCGGTCTCTACGGCGTCAGCCTGGGGCGGGCCTTCTTCGGCGAGAGCATGTTCCACACCGTGCGCGATGCCTCGAAGGTCGCGCTGGTGCATCTGGTCGCGCGGCTCATTCACGGCGGCTTCGAGCTGCTCGACACCCAATATGTCACCGAGCACCTGAAGAGCTTCGGCGCCGTCGAGATCTCGCGCCGACGCTACACCGCCCTGCTCGACAAGGCGCTGGCCGGCGCGCCCGGCGATTTCCTCAGGCTCTCCGCCGGCGAAGCGATCCCGGGCGCACGCGCCCTCGAGATCATCGCCTCGCGGCAATAACGAACAGCTCGGTTAGCGGCCAAATCCGGGGATGCCGAACAGGCCTGGGCGCTGCTCCGGTGGTGGCGGCGGTGGCGGCGCCGGTTGCTGCTGCTGGATCGGCGGCAGCGGCTGCGGCGGGCGCTGCTGCACCTGCTTCGGCGCGGCCTTCTTCTGCGCGGGCGGCGGTGGCGGCGGCTTGGCCGCGGCCGGATCCGGTGCCGCGGTGGCGACGGTCTGCTGCGGCTCTTTGCAGTCGGTCAGCCAGATGTCGTAGATCGGATGCTCGACGCCGTGCAGGCCGGGGCTCGCCGCATACATCCAGCCCGAGAAGATCCGCTTCACCTCGCCCTGCAAGGTGATCTCGTCGACCTCGACGAAGGCGTCGGTATTGGCGGCTTCAGTCGCCGGCCGCGTGTAGCAGGCGTTGGTCTTGACCCTGAGCGCGCCGAACTGGACGGTCTCGCCGATCTCCTCGTCGAAATTGATGATGCGCCCGGTGATCTTGTCGAGGCCGGAGAAGGTCGCCTTCTTGTTCACGATCTTCTGGGCCGGCGGCTCGGTCACGACCTCGTCGCCCGGCTGGAGGCTGGCCGGGGTCTGCGGCACGCCGCCCTTCTGCTGCGGCTGGCGTTGACCGGGCGCAGCAGGAGCGCCCGGCGGAGCGATCGCGGCGGAGGGCGGCTGGTTCGGCGGCGCAAGGGTCGAGCCCGGCGGCGGCGCCAAAGGCTGGGTCTCGACCGGCCCCGGCATCACGTTACCCTGCCGGCCCGGAGGCGGCATCGGGCGCGACGGCAGCACCCGGCCCTGCGGCGGCAGCTCCGGCACCTCTTCGTCGTCCTCGGGCATCTGCTGCGGCTGGGGCTGGCCGCGCGGAATGCTGCCGGGCGGCCGCAGCGGCGGCGGATCGGAGAAGATCGTGCCGATCTGCGCACTTGCCGGCGTCGCAGCCGTCAGTGCGGTGGCGGCCAAAAGCGCCGCAAGACCGGTCAGGGAAAAGGTTTTGAACATTTCGCGCGGCTTCAACAGCGAATCGGGCTCGTTGGACATTCTACAGGGGATACCGCCGCTCGCAGGCCCTCCGGTTAACACGCCGAATACGGCGGGGGAAGGGCGGCATCCCTGCCCGTCCCGGCCCGGTCTGGCCAGGCGGGCTCCCGAATGGGATAGTCGCGAGCCCCTCGCCGGGGCACCCCCATGGCCGAAGGCGGGCATGCCCTCCAAAGCGCCACGCACCCGACAATCCCGACAGAGATGCCCTTCCTCCTCGAAGCCGCCCTCGCCCTCCCCCTGCGCGCCCTGAGCTGGCTGGGCGGCCAGGGCACGCGCGCGGTGGCGGCGATCGCCTTCATCGCGGTCGCGGTGCCGCCGCTCGGCGCGCTGCTGCGCCCCTACGTCACCGAGGCGATCTTCCTTCTGCTCTGCATCTCTTTCATGCGCGTCGATCTCGTTGCGCTGTACGGACATCTGCGCCGGCCGGCGCTGATCGCGGCCGCCACCGCCTGGACCACGATCGGCGTGCCACTGATCGTCGCCCTTCTCGCCCAGGGGAGCGGGCTCGACAAAAGCTCACCCGGTCTCTTCCTCGCGCTGATGCTTCAGGGCATGGCTTCGCCGATGATGGCAGCGCCCGCGCTCGCGGCGCTGATCGGCCTCGACGCCACGCTGCCGCTGGTCACCCTGGTCACCGCGACCGCGCTCGTGCCCTTCACCGCCTCGCTGTTCGCGAGCCTCTTTCTCGGCGGCATGCTCAGCATCTCGCCGCTCGCGCTCGGCCTGAAGCTATCAGGCATCCTCGCCGCATCGCTGCTTGCCGCCACCATCATCCGCCGCCTGTTCGGCACCGATGCGATCCAGCGCCACAAGCAGCCGATCGACGGCTTCAACATCCTCATCCTGCTGGTCTTCGCATCCGCCGTCATGGGCGACGTGGCGCACGATTTCGTCGCCGATCCGCTGTTTGCGATCACTGTCGCACTGCTCGCCTTCGCGGTCTATTTCGCCCTGCTCGCTGTGACGACACTGATCTTTCGCCGCGCCGGCACCGAGCGCGCCTTCGCCATCGGCCTGATGGTGTCACAGCGCAATCTCGGCCTCATGCTGGCGGCCACCGCAGGCGCATTGCCGCCCACCACCTGGCTCTATTTCGCGCTGACGCAGTTTCCGATCCACCTTGCGCCCTACATGCTGATGCCGATCGCGCGGCGCTTGACGGCGCACACCACTGCGCCCGGCGGAACACAAGAGGCCGATGGTCCCTCGTCTGTGTCGCATCAACGCCGCGGAGGAACATCAATCCCAGGCCCCCGTTGAAGGCGATCATCAACCAACGGAGGTCCGCGATGAAGTTTGCAATGATGTTGGTTCTCGGGGCGCTCGCCCTGGGCTCGGCGGCGAGAGCAGATCAGCCCGGACCCGACTGGATGCCGATGGAACAAGTGAAAACCAAGGTCCTGGCGGCGGGCTATTCCGAGGTCACCAAGCTCGAAGCGGACGATGGCCAATGGGAGGGCGAAGGGGTCAAGAACGGCCAGAAGATGGAATTTCACGCCGATCCCAAGACCGGCGCCATCGTGCGCGAGAAACCGGACAAGTGAGCTTCACAAGTGAGCTTCGGCGACCTGCGCTTTCCGAGCAACGCGGGACACCTGCCATTCCGCGCCACTCGCCCAAGTCCAGTAGAAAATACCCTACCCCGCCCGCGCTGCGCGCCGCAACGCCTGCGGCGGCTGGCCATAGGCGCGGATGAAGGCGCGCCGCATGCGCTCGGGGTCGCGGAAGCCGGTTACCTCCGCTACGCGCTCGATCGCCTCGCGCGAGGCCTGCACGCGCTCCCGCGCGACTTCGAGCCTGAGCCGCTCGATCGCTTTGGACGGCGTCGTGCCGGTCTCCGCGGCGAAGGCGCGGGCAAAATGCCGGGCGCTCATGCCGGCGCGGTCGGCGAGATCCTCCACGGTCAACGGTGCATCGAGATTTTCGCGCGCCCAGGCGAGCAACGCGCCGAAGCGCCCGTTCGGCGCCTTCAGCTCCAGCAGCGACGAGAATTGCGACTGCCCGCCGCTGCGGCGGTGATAGAGCACGAGTTGGCGCGCGGTCGCCTGCGCGATCTCCTCGCCATGATCCTCGGTGACCATCGCGAGCGCGAGATCGATGCCGGCGGAGATCCCGGCCGAGGTCCAAACATTGCCGTCGCGGGTGAAAATCCGGTCCGGCTCGAACTTGATCTTCGGAAAGCGCGCGACGAACTCGCGCGTCCGTGCCCAATGCGTGGTGGCGCGGCGGCCATCGAGCAGCCCCGCCTCGGCGAGCACGAAGGCGCCCGAGCAGACGCTCGCGACCCGCACGCCGCGCCTTGACAGCCGCTGCACGAAGGCCCGCGTGATCTCGCAGCGCGCGGCCTCCGCGACGCCCATGCCGCCGGCCACGACCAGCGTCGTGATCGCGTTCGCCGTCTTGAAGTCACGCGCCATCATCTCGACGCCCGACGTGCTGCGCACCAGCCCCGGCTTGGCCGCCAGCACGCGGATGGCCGGCGACTTGCCGGACACGCGCGCCGCGATCTCGAACACCGAGATCGGACCTGCCGCATCGAGCAGTTGGAAATCCGGGAAAATGAGAATGCCGATCATGGGCCAGTCCGCCGGGCATGTCCGAAAGTGAGGGAATTATGCCATTTATGACAGAAGGGCACCATGCCATTCTGCCGGCGTCAAGCGCATTATCGGAGGCTCCCATGTCGTCACCGCTCCAGATCGGAATCCTGGTATTTCCGCGCGTCACCCAGCTCGACTTCACCGGTCCCTTGCAGGTGTTCGCGATGGTTCCGGACGCAAAGCTGCACCTGATCTGGAAGCGGATCGAGCCGGTGCCGAGCGATTCCGTGCTGACGCTGACGCCGACCACGACCTTTGCAGATTGCCCCCAGCTCGATGTCATCTGCGTGCCCGGCGGCCAGGGCACCAACGATCTTCTCAACGACGAGGACGTACTGGAATTCCTGCGCAAGCAGGCGACAGGCGCCAAGTACGTCACCTCGGTGTGCACAGGATCGCTGGCCCTTGGCGCCGCCGGCCTCTTGAAGGGCTACCGCGCCGCCACCCATTGGAGCGCAATGGAGATGCTCGCACAGTTCGGCACGACGCCGACCAAGACACGCGTCTGCGTCGATCGCAACCGCATCACCGGCGGCGGCGTCACCGCAGGCATCGACTTCGCGCTGACGCTGGTCTCGATCATGGTCGATCGCACCACGGCCGAAGCGATCCAGCTGCAGATGGAATACAATCCAGCCCCGCCATTCAATGCGGGATCGCCCGACACCGCGCCGGCCGAAGTGCTGGCGCTGTTGAGGGAGCGCGGCGCGCAAAACCAGGCGCGACGGCTCGAGGCGGTGAAGCGCGCGGCCGTGCGGGTGGCGTAAAGGATCGTGCTTGCTCTTGTACCCTGACGCAGCGCAGCGCTCTCGAGGCGATGCGGAGCATCATCCGGGAGCGGTGCGCTGCACGCTGCACCGCGTCCGGGACGCGAGGCGAACAACGACAGAAAAAGGCCGCTCGGTTTCCCGAGCGGCCTTTCCTGTCTCACGGTGGCTGCACATTCACATCGGGCGATGTCGGAGCTTCCAGACCGGGGGCCTATCTCCAGATCGAGTCCTTCCTCGGCGGCCGCTGCATCTCGGGACAGTCGCGAACTGTTGCCCGAACCGAACGCGATGGTCTCCCATCTCCGTAAGATGGGATCATTGAGCCGCATCGCCCGCCTCGCGGCAACACCTGCGCAAGCGGCATCCCCGCTGTTCCCGTTGTCCACAGCGGCGCGGCGCGGATGCACGTGCATCCGCTTTGGACGATGGTGATTCGTGAGTCGGCCGAAAGGGGCTTAGCCGGGCGTCCAGGGCTGATAGTCGCCGGTCGCCTTGGGACGCCTGCCGCTGGCAAGCGTCGAGCCGGAGGGGCGATAGGCCTTCGCCGTGCCGGTGAGATTCGGCTGGTGCGGCTTCTCCCACTCGCGCGGCTGGTAATTGATCTCAGTCGGCGGCTTGTCGACGACGTGGTGGATCCAGCCATGCCAGGACGGCGGAATCCGGCTCGCTTCCGCGTAGCCGTTATAGATCACCCAGCGCCGCTCGAAGCCGAGCGTCGGATCGATCGCCCCGCCCCGCGTGCGGTAGTAACGGTTGCCCTGCTCGTCCTCGCCGACCAGCTCGCCATACCGCTTGGTCCAGAGCTGGGTGCCAAAGGTCTGGCCATTCCACCAGGTGAAGAACTTGAGGAAGAATTGTTTCATGCGGCAAGGGCCCTGCTTCGTGGGGTCCTGATGCCATCCGGGGGGCGAAATGTCCAGTTCGGCAGGCGCGTCGGCACCCCCGCAAATCCGCCTGCCGCGCACGCCCCTGCCGCAAAGCGGACGCGATTCATTCATGCCCGGTACAGCGGCGGGACCTGAGGCTCCGTGCGCGCGCAAACCGACGTGATCCCAGGAACCCCCGCGCTTTCGTAGGGTTTGCTTTCCGGGAAAGGAGTTTACCATGAACAGTCTGAAATTGTTGAGTGCCGCCGCGACGGTGGCGTTGGTTCTTCCCTTGGCGAGCCCGAGCTTTGCGCAGCAGAGCCGTGCCGCCGCGGTCGGAGCGGGCGGTGGCGCCGCGGTCGGTGGCGGAGGTGCCGCGGTCGGTGGCGGAGGCGGCGGCTTCGGTGGTGGCGCCCGCATGGGCGGCGGCGGCGCCGCGTTCCAGGGCGGTGGCGGCGGTGTCGGGGGCGGAGCCGCAATGCGCCCGGGCGGAGGTAATTTCGCAGCCGGAGGCGCGGTCCGTCCGGGTGGTGGCAGTTTCGTCGGGGGCGCGGCAGACCGCGCCGCTATCTCGCCGAGCTTCAGCGGGACCCGCAGCGCTGCAGTCGCGGGCAACTGGCAAGGCGGCAACTGGCAAGGCGGCAGCGGCAACTGGAGCGGTCGTCACTGGCACGGCGGCCGCCACCATCACCATCGCCACGGCGGCTTCTGGCCGGGCTTCGCGGCTGGCGCCGCGATCGGCGGCCTCGGCTCCTACGCCTATTACGGTAGCGGCTACGGCTATTACGATGATCCCTACTACTACGGCTACTATGACGAGCCGACGGTCGCCGTGGTGCAGGATGGCGGTGGCGACCCCGCCTATTGCGCGCGGCGCTTCAAATCTTACGACCCTGCCTCGGGCACCTATCTCGGATACGACGGCCGTCGGCATCCTTGCCCGTAAGCAGATCGCCAAGACGAGAGGCGAAAGGCGTCGCAGCGATGCGGCGCCTTTTTTGCAATGTCTTCCTCGCCCGTTTCGGCTTCATGACCCTCGCGCGTGCACGGATACATACAAATCGATGCAAATGGACCTTTATGCACCAAACCGTGCATATCCTTGGCGATCCAATCCCAAATTGACCGGACCCACGATTCGCGGATATCACAAACCAAAGTGGGGACTTCGATCTTCTGGGAAGTGTCATGCCGCGTATTCTCGTGGTTGATGACGATCCGATGGTCGGCGCGACCATCGAGGTCCTCCTCCAACGTCAGGGCTTCGATGTCACGTTGACCGACGGCGGCGAAACGGGACTGGCTGCGCTGGAATCGCAAGCCTTCGACGTCATGCTGGTCGACATCTTCATGCCGCATATGCGCGGCTTCGAATCCATCCGCATCTTTCACGAGCGCGCCCCTGCCACGCCGCTGATCGCGATGTCGGGCTATGCCTTCGCCTCGTCCGCCTCGCCCTCTCCCGATTTTCTCCGCATGGCGCTGGAACTCGGCGCTACGCGCTGCCTGCGCAAGCCGTTCACGCCGGAAGCGCTGCTGACCACGATCCGGGAATGCCTTGCCGGCGCCGGCGAGAGCGCGCCGCCGAAGGACAAGAAAGAAGCCCCTTGATTCCAACGCAGCGCGTCATTCTCGGTACTGGACTTGCCATCCTCCTGATCATCACCGCGGCTTCGATCGCCCTCGACGTCAAGTCGCGGTCCGACGCAGCACGGGTGAACCACACCGTCGAGGTGCAGAAGAAGATCTCCGATCTGCGCGTGCTGCTGCGCCGGGCCGAGAGCGCCGCGCGCGGCTACGAGCTCTATCGCACCCAAGGCTTCAGCGACGAGTTTCAGGCGGTGCACGCCAAGATCGCGCCGGCCCTCGCCGAGCTCAAGCGCGACGTGCGCGACAGCCCCGATCAGGTCGCGCTGCTGGAGGGCACCGAGCCGCTGGCGCTGCGCCGGATCGAGATCGCCGCCACCGCGATGCGCCTGCGCGCCGCCAACGACCAGGCCGGCATTGCCGCGCTCAACAGCAGGGCCGAGGGCCGCGGCCTGATGGACAGGGTGATGGGCAATCTCGACCGTCTGAGCGCGGAGGAAGAGCGCCTGCTCGCCGCCCGCTCCCAGGATTCGCGCCGCACCGGCATCGTGCTGCTCGGCATCGACGTCGCCGGCGCCTTGCTGATCCTGCTCCTGGTCGCGTTGGTGATGCGTGAAAGCCGCCGCACGACGGGTGAGCTCCAGAGCTCGCTCGAGCAGACCCAAGCCGCCAAGACGGCGCTCGAGGCGGCGGTGGCCGAGCGCACCGAGCACCTCGTCGCCGCGCATGACGAGCTGCGCCTGTCGGTCAACGTGCTCCAGAGTACGTTTCGCAGCATGGCGGAGGCGGTGCTGGTCATCGATGTCGAGGGCACCGTGCTGCTGTCCAATCCGGCCGCCGAGCGCATGCTGGTGCATCGCACCGGCATGAACGTCGGCAATCTGCGCGCGCTGTCCGACGTGTTTCACGGCGACGGCGTCACGCCGCTTCCGGCCGACGAGCTGCCGTCGACGCGCGTGCTGCGCGGCGAGCAGTTCGAAGACCTGGAGATGATCGTCCGCCCGCACAGCGGCAACCTGCCGCGCCATCTCATGGTCAGCGGCCGGCCGATGCGGGACGGGCAAGGCAACATTTCCGGCGCGGTGCTGGTCTATCACGATGCGACGACCTCGCGCGAGACCGAGCGGCAGCTGCACCAATCGCAGAAGCTGGATGCGATCGGCAAGCTGACCGGCGGCGTCGCGCACGACTTCAACAACATGCTCACGGTCATCTCCGGCAACACCGAGACGCTGGTGGAAAGCCTGAAGGACCAGCCCGAGCTGCAGCGCACGGCCCGGCTGATCGACGATGCCGCCGAACGCTGCGCCGAGCTGATCCAGCACCTGCTGGCGTTCGCGCGCCGCCAGCCGCTCGAGCCGCGCAATGTCGACATCAACGCCGCGATCTCGGACATCGCCAAGCTCCTGCGCCCCACCCTCGGCGAGCAGATCCAGATCGAGACCGTGCTGGAGCAGGGGCCGCTGACGACCCATATCGATCCGTCCAGGCTCACCAACGCCGTGCTCAACATGGCGATCAACGCCCGCGACGCCATGCCGAACGGCGGCAAGCTGCTGCTGGAGACCCACCGCGTCGTGCTCGACGAAGCCTATGCGCAGGCCAATGCCGACGTGGCAGCGGGCCCCTACATCATGCTCGCGGTCAGCGATACCGGCACCGGCATGCCCCCCGACGTGCAGCAGAAGGCGTTCGAGCCCTTCTTCACCACCAAGGAGGTCGGCAAGGGATCCGGCCTCGGCCTCTCCATGGTCTACGGCTTCGTCAAGCAATCCGGCGGCCACATCAAGATCTACAGCGAGGAAGGCCACGGCACCACGATCAAGCTCTATCTGCCGCCGGGTGAAGGCGCCGCGGACGTCGCGGCTGGCGTCACGCCGCAGGCCGAAGGCGGCGCCGAGACCATTTTCGTGGTCGAGGACGATCCGCTGGTCCGCAACTTCGTCACCGCGCAGCTGCAGAGCCTCGGCTACAAGACGGTCGCCGCGTCCGACGGCAAGGCGGCGCTGGACCTGATCGAGGCCGGCCAGAGCTTCGACCTGCTGTTCACCGACGTCGTCATCCCCGGCGGCATGAGCGGCCGCGAGCTCGCCGAAGAGGTGGCAAGGCGCCGGCCGGGCGTGAAGGTGCTCTACACCTCCGGCTACACCGACAACGCGATCGTCCATCACGGCAAGCTGGACGACGGCGTGCTGCTGCTGACCAAGCCCTATCGGAGAAACCAGCTCGCCGAGATGATCCGCAAGGCGCTGAGCGGCGGCGGGATGGTGCCGAGCTAGCGCGTGAACTGCCGAAGGCGCGCTGCAGTCACACCGTATATGCTGCAGTCACACCATATATGAGGTCGAGGACACTGGCTCCGGACGTGAGTTCCGGTTGTCCTTGTGAGACGCCGTAGCTCGCCCGCATCCGCGCCGGAGGAGTTCCGACACCGCGCGATGCCGGGAATAAGGCCGTTTTGATCTTGATCAGGTCAGTCTCAAGCAAAAATCAAGCCCACCTCAAGGACAAATGTCTCACCAGACCAGTCTCTGAGCATGTTCTCGGCGACAAATGTTGGAGTCGGTGTCGCGAGAGTCTGCTTGCGGAGCGCGATACCAAGCGCATTCACCAGATGCACAGCTAGGATCTTGGTCTGCGGCCGGAACTGCCGGCGCAGCTTCGACAGGTGCTCGCATGAAAAGACGAGAGTTCATCTTGTTGATTGGTGGAGGACTGGCCTGGCCTGCGATCGCACGGGCGCAGGGCGGAACCAAGCTGCATCGTATCTTCTGGGTCTCGACTGAGTCCGAACCGGATCCCTTCCTGGACGGCTTTCGCGAGGGAATGCGCGCGCTGGGATACGTCGAGGGCAGGAACGTAACCTTCGAGACGCATTATGCTCCTGGAAATCCGCAGGCACTGCGCAAGATCGTCTCCGAGTTGCAGCGAGCGGATATCGACCTCGTGGTCTCGAGCGGTCCGGCGACACGCGCCATGACCGCCGTCACCGACGTCCCCGTGCTGTTTGCATTGAGCGGCGACCCCGTCGCTTTGGGTGTGGTGAAGAGCCTTTCTCACCCCGGCACCAATTTCACCGGCAGCACATTCCTGTCACTCGAGCTGGCAGGAAAGCGCGTTGAGCTGCTCAAGGACATCTATCCAAAGCTGCGAAAACTGGCGGTCTTCTCGAACACGGATCATCCGGGAGAGCCACTGGAATGGCGCGCGACCTTGGAGTCGTGCCGAAATCTCGGCATTGAGGCAACCTACGTTCCGTTCTCCGGCGCTCGCGAAATCGAGAATGGGTTGATGGCTGCCGGCAAGGTGGACGCAGAAGCTCTCCTCGTGTTTCCCGATGCTGTGACGCTGGTGCATCGCGCGAAGATTACGGAGCTTGCAATCGCGCGCCGGCTGCCTTCGATGTTTGGCTGGTCTGAATATTGTGACGCTGGAGGTCTCTTGAGCTACGGCGCAAACCAGCGCACGACCTATTTTCGGCTTGCCACTTATTCCGATCGCATCTTGCGCGGTGAAGATCCGTCAGATCTTCCGGTGATGCGTCCCGACAAGTTTGAACTGGCAGTCAATCTGAAGACAGCCAGGCTCGTGGGCATCGACCTTGATGTGTCGTCGATCCTGTTTCGCGCCAGCAAGGTGATCTCCTGAGATTAATCAATGACGGACGCTGCTGCGCAGCCCTCTTCGTGTACGATGCCCCCGCGTCGCTCGCTGTTCTGCAAGTACTTCGCGACGTTGTTTGTCGCTGCGGTCGTGCCTCTGATACTCGGCGCGGCCGTCGAGGCTTCTTTCGGCTACCGAGACCAGCGCCGCCAGATCAGCGCGGTGCTGCAGGCCGATGCTCGCGCGGCGTCCGACAGGATCGAGGCGTTCAGCGAAGGCATCCGAGATCAGCTGGGTTGGATGGTGCAGCTTCCCTGGGCTGCCGGAGGCGATGCGCAACATAAGATCGATGCCTTGCGTCTCCTCCAGCAGGTGCCTGCTATCGTTTCGGTTTCGCTCCTGGATGAGACTGGCACCGAACGGGTCTTTGTCTCCAGGCTGCTTCTGAACAGGACCGGGCGCGGCATTGATATGTCTACAGATCCCGCTGTTGTGGGCGCTCGCGCCAACAAAGTCTGGTACGGACCGGTTCAGTACCAGCGAGATTCAGAGCCCTACATGAGGATCGCGGTTGCCGGCAGCCTGCCGGAAGCGGGGGTTGCGATCGCCGAGGTCAATCTGAAGCTGATCTGGGATGTCATCGCAGCCATCAGAATTGGCGAGACCGGCTACGCCATTGTTGTCGATAACTCCGGTCATCTGATCGCACATCCCGATATCAGTCTGGTTCTGCGCGGTCGCGCCAGCTCGGGCAGTTTCGGCCGGATCAAGCATCTCGTTGGCGCGGCGAGTGGAGGGGCGGTGATAACCGGGGACCAAGGCAACCCGGTGGTGGCGCTTTCCGTTCGGGCCGCCGATGTGGGATGGACGGTGATCGCGATGCTGCCGACCTCGGAAGCCTTTGCATCAATTCGCGCGGCGTTGTGGCGATCGTCGATCCTCATCGCCTTCGGTGTTCTTATCGCGCTGGCGCTCGCCTATTGGCGCGCGCACAGAATGTCCGGTCCGATCAAGCAACTGGAAGAGGGCGTGGAGCGGATCAGAACCGGACAATTCGAGCATCGCATCAAAATCTTCAGCGGTGACGAGTTGCAGCAGCTGGCGTTGCGCTTCAATGAAATGGCTTCTGAACTGGCGATCTCGCAGCAGAAATCTGCGCGGATCGAACGGCTGAAGCAGTTCCTGCCGTCACAGGTCGCCGAGTTGGTCGAGCATTCTCATGAACTGCTCGAAGGGCAGCGACGCGAGGTGGCTGTCATTTTTGGCGACTTGCGTGGCTTCACGGCGTTCTCCACGCGCAATGAACCCGATGTCATCATGGCCGTCATGCGAGAGTACTACGAGGCCGTCGGCGCCGTGACCACTCGTCACGAGGCAACGCTCATCGGCTTTGATGGCGACGGAGTCATGCTCCTGGTTAATGCCCCGGTCGCATGCGAACAGCCGGCAACTCAAGCCGTCCGGCTCGCGATCGACCTGCAAACGACGGTGCAGTCCCTTGCCGGCAAATGGTGTGACGCCGGCCACGCGATCGGCTTTGGTGTGGGCGTTGCCATGGGACCGGCAACGGTAGGAACGGTTGGTTATAACGGTCGGCTGGACTACACGGCGATGGGAGCCGTGGTGAATCTCGCGTCACGGCTCTGCAATCTCGCAAAGGACGCGCAGATCCTGGCTGATCCCACGATCGCTGGAAGGGTCAGGGATAGCGTGCCGATGGCATCGCTGGGACAGCGGACTATCAAAGGCTACGACCGGGCTCTCGAGGTCTTTGCCGTCGCACCTGCTGACCTTCCGTCGAAACCGCCGGGCTCGGCACGACGGATGCGCGAGAAAGAGGCCCAGGACCACTGATACCCCGGCGTCCGGACGGCTAGCGCGTCGCCAGCACCACCGCCGCCAGCGTGAGCAGCAGCGCGGCGATCTGCCCTGCCCCGAGCGGCTCGCCAAGGGCGACCGCCGAGGCGACGACGCCGATCACCGGCACCGCCATGGTGCCGATCGCGGCGACCGAGGCCGGCAGGCGCGCGAGCGCTGCGAACCAGCTGACATAGGCGATGCAGAACTGCCCGACGACCGAATAGACCAGGAGCCACCAGCCGAGCGGCGTCACCTGCGACAAATGCGTGGTCTCGATCAGGAGGCCGACGATCGAGATCGGCAGGCAGCCGATCCCGATCTGCCAGGCTGCCGCCGTGAGCGGCGGCAGGTGAATCGGGTACTTCTTCGAGAGCACCGTGCCGAGGGCAAAGCCGAACGCGCCGACCAGCACCATGATGATGCCCGGCAGCTTCTCGGTGCTGGCGGCAATGCCGTTGCCGCCCATGATCGAGGCAAGCCCCGCGAAGGCCAGCACCAGGGCGAGCGTGCGCAGGACCGTGGGCCGCTCCCCGAGGACCGGCCAGGCGATGATCGAGGCCCAGACCGGCATCGTATAGGCGATCAGCGCCGCCTCGCTTGCCGGCAGCCAGAGCAGCGCAAGGCCCATCAGCACCATCCAGCCGGTGACGTTGAGCGCGGCCGCGGTGAGCAGGCGCGGCCAGATCGCGCCCTGAACGTGCAGGCTTTGCCGCCGGATCACCGCAAGCAGCGCCAGCAGCAGCGCGCCGAGCACGCCGGTGACCCCGCGCAGCGTCAAAGGCGGCAGCTCGGCGAGCAGGAATTTCGTCACCGGCCAGTTGAAGCCCCAGCCGATCGACGTGATCGCAAGGAACATCAGGCCGGCCGTGGCGATGCGCGGCCGCATGCCCGGCGTCGTCGAATCAAGCATGTCGGCTAGTCCGGCAAATCTGGCGGTCAACTTGGCCCGGATTCGCGGGTCCCACCACCGCTCTGGCGGGCATGCCTGCCCTCACCGTCCGTAGGGCTACGTGAGTCCTGCTGGCGCAATCCCATTGCTCAAAAATATACCTGCCCTGTGAACAGCGGGATGAAGGCCCCGCATCATCACGGCATGCAAATTTTTTCAGTTGGGAATCCCTGAGGACTCACTGATACTTGGGTCCAGGACAGGCGCGGCGAAGACCCCTGTTATCCCCCACAATCCACCATATTTAGTATTTGATTCAGGAACTCGCACTAGTTCTTGACGGGCGCAACGGAGAGTCCTAGCTTTCGGTCCGTTCGGCGCGAGTGAGTTTGCGTCCCGCCGGCACTCCCCCAAAGGGTCTCGCAAATCTTATCTCCGCCAGCCGGCCAAGGGCTGCGGAATGAGGGCGTGTCTGCCCTCGGAATGAGAGGCTCTTCGGGGCGCCAGAACGGGCCGGCAACAGGCTCGGATGGCATCGAAGACGAAGTGACGTTGTGGGGCGTTGAACGCATGTCGCGCACATCCCCTTGGGGGCGGATGGGTGTGGACATGCCGGCGGGATGATCGATGCGACGCATCGAGCTCGCGCCGGGAAAAAACAGGGCCGGATCCACCGGCTGAACTGCGGTGGCCCGAGGCCGAACGGCCGAAGGCGCCCGCGAGATGCAATGACGACCCGGAGACGCCCACAACGAGGGGCGGGACCGGTCAAAGAAAAGGACGGGGCAAGACCATGCGGATTGAGCGGCGCCACACCACTTCGGGACAGTCACCTTATGCGGGAATCGAATTCCGCCTGACCACGTCGGAGATTCGCAATCCCGACGGCTCGGTCGTGTTCAAGCTTGATAACGTCGAGGTGCCCGCGGAGTGGTCGCAGGTCGCCTCCGACGTTCTCGCCCAGAAGTATTTCCGCAAGGCCGGCGTTGCCGCGCGCCTGAAGAAGGTCGAAGAGGAATCCGTCCCCTCCTTCCTGTGGCGCTCCGTGCCCGACACCGACGCGCTCAATGCGCTGCCCGAGAAGGAGCGCTATGTCAGCGAGCTCTCGGCCAAGCAGGTGTTCGACCGCCTCGCCGGCTGCTGGACCTATTGGGGCTGGAAGGGCAAGTATTTCTCGACCGACGAAGACGCCCAGGCCTTCTACGACGAGCTCCGCTACATGCTCGCCATGCAGATGGTCGCGCCGAACTCGCCGCAATGGTTCAACACCGGCCTGCATTGGGCCTATGGCATCGACGGCCCCGGCCAGGGCCATTATTACGTCGACCCCTTCACGGGCAAGCTGACCAAGTCCAAGTCGGCCTACGAGCACCCGCAGCCGCATGCCTGCTTCATCCAGGGCGTCGGTGACGACCTCGTCAACGAGGGCGGCATCATGGACCTCTGGGTCCGCGAAGCCCGCCTGTTCAAATACGGCTCCGGCACTGGCTCCAACTTCTCGCGCCTGCGCGGCGAAGGCGAAAAGCTCTCCGGCGGCGGCCGCTCCTCCGGCCTGATGAGCTTCCTCAAGATCGGCGACCGCGCCGCGGGCGCCATCAAGAGCGGCGGCACCACGCGCCGCGCCGCCAAGATGGTCGTCGTCGACGTCGATCACCCCGATATCGAGACCTATATCGACTGGAAGGTGAAGGAGGAGCAGAAGGTCGCGGCCCTCGTCACGGGCTCCAAGATCAACCAGAAGCACCTCAAGGCCGTGCTGAAGGCCTGCGTGAACTGCGAAGGCTCGGGCGACGATTGCTTCGACCCCGAGAAGAACCCGGCGCTCCGCCGCGAGATCAAGCTCGCGCGTCGCTCGCTGGTGCCCGATAACTACATCAAGCGCGTCATCCAGTTTGCCAAGCAAGGCTACAAGGACATCCAGTTCGACACCTACGACACCGACTGGGACTCGGAAGCCTACCTCACCGTCTCCGGCCAGAACTCCAACAACTCGGTCTCGCTCAAGGACGACTTCCTGCGCGCGGTCGAGACCGACGGCGACTGGAATCTGAACGCCCGCACCTCGAAGAAGGTGACCAAGACGCTGAAGGCGCGCGACCTCTGGGAGAAGATCGGCTACGCCGCCTGGGCCTCGGCCGATCCGGGCCTGCACTTCAACACCACGATGAACGACTGGCACACCTGCAAGGCGTCCGGCGATATCCGCGCCTCCAATCCGTGCTCGGAATACATGTTCCTGGACGACACGGCGTGCAACCTGGCCTCGGCCAACCTGCTGACGTTCTACAACACCGAGACCAAGCGCTTCGACGTCGAGGGCTATGAGCATCTCTGCCGGCTCTGGACCGTCGTGCTCGAAATCTCCGTCATGATGGCGCAGTTCCCGTCGAAGGCGATCGCCGAGCTCTCCTACGAGTTCCGCACGCTCGGCCTCGGCTACGCCAATATCGGCGGCCTGCTGATGACCATGGGCCTGCCGTATGACTCTAAGGAAGGCCGTGCGCTCTGCGGCGCGCTGACCGCGGTCATGACCGGCATCACCTACAAGACCTCCGCGGAAATCGCTGCTGAACTGGGCACCTTCCCCGGCTACAAGAAGAACGCCGCGCACATGCTGCGCGTGATACGCAACCACCGCCGCGCCGCCCACGGCCAGTCAAACGGCTACGAGGCGCTCAGCGTCAACCCGGTGCCGCTCGACCTCGTCTCCTGCCCGCAAGGAGACCTCGTCAGCCATGCCCAGGCGGCCTGGGATGCGGCGCTCGAGCTCGGCGAGAAGCACGGCTATCGCAACGCCCAGACCACGGTCATCGCGCCGACCGGCACGATCGGCCTCGTCATGGATTGCGACACCACCGGCATCGAGCCCGACTTCGCGCTCGTCAAGTTCAAGAAGCTCGCCGGCGGCGGCTACTTCAAGATCATCAACCGCGCCGTTCCGGCGGCGCTACGCGCGCTCGGCTATCGCGAGAGCGAGATCGCGGAGATCGAGGCCTACGCCGTCGGCCACGGCTCGCTGGCGAACGCCCCCGGCATCAACGTCTCCACGCTGAAGGCCAAGGGCTTCACCGATGACGCCATCGCCAAGGTCGAGAAGGCCCTGCCGACTGCGTTCGACATCAAGTTCGCCTTCAACAAGTGGACCTTCGGCGAGGATTTCATCCGCGACCAGCTCGGCATCGGCGCTGAAGCCATTGCCGCCCCCGGCTTCGACCTGCTCCAGGCCGTCGGCTTCACCAAGCGCGAGATCGAGGCGGCCAATGTCCACATCTGCGGCGCGATGACGGTGGAAGGTGCCCCGCACCTCAAGGCCGAGCACTATCCGGTGTTCGACTGCGCCAATCCCTGCGGCAAGATCGGCAAGCGCTATCTCTCGGTCGAGAGCCACATCCGCATGATGGCGGCGGCGCAGCCCTTCATCTCGGGTGCGATCTCCAAGACCATCAACATGCCGAACGACGCCACGGTGGAGGACTGCAAGTCCGCCTACATGCTGTCGTGGAAGCTCGCCCTGAAGGCCAACGCGCTCTATCGCGACGGCTCGAAGCTCAGCCAGCCGCTCAACTCGCAGCTCATCAGCGACGATGAGGACGAGGACGATGCGGTCGAGCTGCTGCACGAGAAGCCGATGGCGGCGCGCGCCACGCATGTGGCCGAAAAGGTCGTCGAGAAGCTGGTCGAGCGCATCGTCGTGATGCGCGAGCGCGAGAAGATGCCGGATCGCCGCAAGGGCTACACCCAGAAGGCGGTCGTCGGCGGGCATAAAGTCTATCTCCGCACCGGCGAATACGATGACGGCCGTCTCGGCGAGATCTTCATCGACATGCACAAGGAAGGCGCGGCGCTGCGCTCCTTCATCAACAACTTCGCCATCGCGGTGTCGCTCGGCCTGCAATACGGCGTGCCGCTCGACGAATATGTCGACGCCTTCACCTTCACCCGCTTCGAGCCGGCGGGCCCCGTGCAGGGCAACGACAGCATCAAGTACGCGACCTCGATCCTCGACTACGTCTTCCGCGAGCTCGCGGTGAGCTATCTCTCGCGCTTCGACCTCGCCCACGTCGATCCCAACGAGACCGGCTTTGACGCGCTCGGCAAGGGCGTCGAGGAAGGCAAGGAGCCGGACGAGGACGGCGGCCACCACGCGACCAAACTGGTCTCGCGCGGCCTCACCCGCTCGCGCACGGACAACCTCGTCGTGATGCGCGGCGGCAGCACCGCCATCAGCCAGGGCAACGACAGCGCGCCCTCAGGCGGCAGCAAGGTCACGGCGATGGCGGCCCACGCCACCAGCGCCCGCCTCAGCGACGCCCTCGAAGGCGCCGTCGCCCTGAAGCAGGAAGTCCAGCACGACCTGTCGCCGACGGAGAAGCTGGAGCAGCTGCAGTGGAGCAAGGCCGGCACCGCCGCGACCGCCGCCCCCACCAAGGCCGAGCGCCGCGCGGAAGCCAAGGCCAAGGGCTACGAGGGCGAGATGTGCTCGGAGTGCGGCAACTTCACGCTGGTGCGGAATGGGACGTGCATGAAGTGCGATACGTGCGGCAGCACGACGGGGTGCAGCTAAGCCCATTGACCGGACCGAACACCCCAACTGTACCGCTGAGGCCGCTCGTACGTGAGCGGCCTCTTGCGTTGTGCGATGAAAGCAAGGCTGAGCAGTTCGTTACGGGAGGAGTACTATGGCTCCCGCCTAACGCGCGCGAAGAGGCTCGGAACGCGCTATTCCGACTGAAAGATGCTCGCGATGTCCCAATGGATGCAAAGATTCACTGCCGCATTCTGTTTAGCGGCGATGCGCGTCGCCGCTCGCCATTCCTGCATTTTTCGCCAGCAGACGCTCACGCCTTCGTGGAAGAATGCGTGAACTTGATGCTAAATTTAGGAGGGCGCTGGTTCTCTGCATGGATCGATCAAACACGCTACCCGCAACAGCTAAAGCTCGTCAACGGACTCCCATTTGACGTCAATGAAAAGCACTTGGCGGGCCTCGCCTGCTTCGCAGCAATTGCGAACATGCAACATCATGAAGGCACGACCTACCTACTAGCATTCGATACTGACCGCACGAAAATTGACTGGGGTCTCGCGCGCCTACAAGCCACACATTTCACTCGCGTCCATTCAAATGCAGTCGAGCTATCATCGGGTTACGTTTGTCTTTTGGATATGGCCGACATTTGTGCATACGCAACTGCGCAAGCAATTCTCGCCGCTCATGGCAAGCCTAACAAGAAAGCTGCGCGATTTTTGGATCTAGCGAAAAGCATGAATATCCAGACGTCGGAGTTTTGTTATCAGCAAAGAGGCGTCGGCCCGTTGGAACGAAGCAGCACCTTGGCGTCGGACGAACAGGAGAAGAAGTCGTGAAGTTTAGACTTCTCTATGAAGGTCCAATCGCACCACGACAACGAGCAAGCCTTTCCGACATTCATGCGATCCGGCTAGCTCTAGCTCCCCAACTTCGGGAACTCTGGCGGCACTCTCCTCTGCGAACCGAAGCAGAGAAGATGCTGCAGGAAGAATACGACATCCCTACAAGCAAGATCGGCATCCTTGAAACGCGCGGCACAACAGTCTTTGCGCCCCTTGTTTCGAAACGCCTGGATCTTCTCTGCGAACTTGAGATCACGTTCTTGCGACGGCAAGCACCAGGTCAACTGATCGGCGATGGTGGGGACATTGATAATCGCATCAAGACTCTTCTTGACGCCTTAGCAATGCCGCCGCCTTCACAACAGAAGCATTTCGAAAACGCAAGTTCGAGTGATCCAATCCATTGCTTGCTCCAAGACGACTCTCTAGTCACCAAACTATCAGTTGAAACCGATCGCCTTTTGAGACCCGCCAAAGGGGAATACGATTTGGTAGCAATTATCGGCACCAAGGTGACCGCGAGCCGTCTGACGTTCACAAACATGGGTCTCATCAACTAGCTCGTGGGAGGGGTAGAGCCCTTGCGAAACCCGTCATTCTGCGACGGCTCGACGGCTATTGATGGCTTTCGCTTCGCTCTACCCCACCTACGAGCTACGAGCTCGATCGCCTTAATCGCAGATTGGCTCCCACTTCGATGCTGGTCGATACCCTGCCCCCAAATTTGCCTTTGCGGTCGGGCCCTTCCCTCCTAAACTCTTGACGCCACCGGCATGGGTTCCAAAAGGCCCGGGAGAAGCGGAGTAGAAGTCATGCCCACCCCGGAAACCTTCCCGATCGAGAAGATCTTCGTTCCGACGAAGCAGAAGAAGGCCATCAAGCCAGAGACCGTCGCGGAGATCGCGGAAAGTATTCTGGACATCGGACAGCAGGCCCCCATTTCCCTTTGGCGCGACGGAGACCGCCTCGTTCTGGTCGAGGGACTGCATCGGCTCGAGGCCTGCAAGGCGCTCGGCGAGACGACCATTCTCGGCGTGCTGGTCCCGGCCGAGCTTGCCCAACACAAGCCGCAGCTCGCCGAGCGCCCCGAAGTCGAGGCCGAGCGCATCAAGATGGCGCGATTGAAACAGTTGCGACTTGAGAAGGAAGCCGCAGAGGCTGCGACGGCTGGCTTGAAGGGCGCTGGCGCATCACAGGCACAGCGCGCCCGTCCGGCGAAAGGCACCCGCGACAATCCGAAGGCAGCACCGGGCCGGATTGTGAAATCGAAACCGAAATCATTGTCGGACTGGATCACGCAGCAAAAGGGCAGCGGCGGCCGCTATTGATGGCGGACGCCGTCATTCCGGGGCGCGCCCTTGGGCGCGAGCCCGGAATCCATCGGGCGGCATGACGGGTGGCGCGATGGATTCCGGGTTCGCGCTTCGCGCGCCCCGGAATGACGGTGCTTTACTTAGGGCTGTTGCCACCGCATGACGGCCGCAATCCCAGGGATCGCGGCCATCTCTCCTCACCGATCAACCTGTCCGACTCACGCCGCCTTCGCCTGCTCCGGCGAGGCCGTCTCCATCGCGCGCATGTAGAGGTCGAGCAGGCTTTCCCGCTCGTCGCGCTCGTTCTTGTCTTCCTTGCGCAGCTTGATGATCTCCTTGAGGATCTTGGCGTCAAAGCCTTCGCCCTTGGCTTCCGCGAAGACTTCCTTCTTCTGTTCGCTCAATTCCTGCATTTCGCTGTCGAGGTTCTCGATCCGCTCGACGAAGGAACGGATCTTGCCGCCGGGAATGGTGATGTCGGACATGGTGCCTCTTTGCTGACTGAGGCCCTGAAAATGCCCGCAAAGAAATGACCAATGTGTTAACCGAGTTGCCGCACCCGATGCCATCGCGCCCGCGACCGGCAGGCATCGTCGGAGCAAGCGTAGCCCGGATGAGCGCAGCGATACCCGGGGAGACAAGCGGCAAAGAATCCCGGATTTCGCTACGCTCATTGGGGCTACCGGCTGATCGCTTTCAGTCCGCCGTTTCTATGCCGCAACGGACAACCAGGATGAAGCGTACGCCAACGGTCCGTCGTATGGCGCCCTTCTAAGGCGGCGACACATGCGGCCACCCCGCAGCTATCCGGACCGGCGACTTCTTGCCGGATACATCGAAAATGCAGCGGCAAAATCTCACCACATGGCCGCCACGCAAGCGACAGCCCAAAATCGCGATTTCAGCGCAAACGCGGCGGAGGCTCGCGGCTTCATCGATATTTGGGAGCCATTTGCAATGTTGAGTGCGGTGGACAACAAGCCAAAGGGAAAAGCCGGACGGCGCGGCGGCAAGAAGAAGGCCGGACATCGGACCGGGGCCGGCGAGCAACGCGCAAGTGCAGCGCATCAATTGCCGGATGCCCCGGCGGAGACCAAGCACGAGACCGAGCAAGAGCCTGGCCGACAGATCAGTGCGGAGATACCTTCGGCTGCAGCCTTGCCGGATGAGGCTTCCGCGATGGAGATCGCTGCAAGCCCGCCCGTCGCACCGGTCGAACCCTTCCAGGCCAGCACGCAGGCGATTGCCGACGCCTATAGCGGCTACATCAGGACCTCGCTTGAGCAAGCCTGGAATTTCCTGGGAAAGCTCGCGATGGCGCGTTCACCCGTCGAAGCCTTCGAGCTTCAGATGGCGTACGCGAAAGAGGCGTGCGACTCGTTTGTCGCCGAATCCCAGAAGATCGCCGAGCTGCAAGAACAATTGACCAGAGAAAGGGTCATGCATCTTGAGGGGTTTGTGGCGAGGCTCACCCAGACGACGCGCGAAATCCGCGCGATACGTCACTAACGGCAGCTGCCTATTGCGGCGCCGCGGCGCGTAGGGTGGGTTAGCTGGCAGTCGTGCGAAGCGCGGTCCGCCGGCGTAACCCACCACCTCTCCGCCGCCGAGATGAAAGAGGTGGGTTACGCTACGCGAACTGCGCTGCGCCGTCGGAGCTAACCCACCCTACGCGCCTAAGGACCGCCTGGAGTTCAGTACCCTGACTTCGTGCCGGTGGTCGACCCGGTGCTCGCGCCCGTGGTTTGACCCGTGGTTTGTCCTGTCGTTTTTCCTGGAGCGTAGCTCGACGCGCCGGGGCTGGTTCTCTTCGAGGACTTCGCCTGCTGCTTCTTCTTGTGTCCCGGAGCGTAGCTGGAAGCGCCCGGCTCGCCCTTCTGGGAACCCATTTGCTGCATCTCATGACCTGGCGTCTTGCTCGATACACCCTGAGCAAATACGGCCGGGGCTGTAGCCATGACAACAGCAGCCGAAAGCCCGATGATCATTGCTTTCATGTTGTCCTCCTCGAACAATCCCCCTCAAAGGAAACGGAATGGACTAGCGCCCGTTCCCCTCAGCGAACGTTCATGCGCCGCGGGGCTGGACGTCCCTTGGCGTCATTCGTTGATAAGCTTCAATCCGCTGGACTACCCTACGAAATGCGCTTTGCGCAGTCGCGGCACCAACCCCACCCTGCGCGCTCCCTCGCCCGCCATAATTTCTCCTTTGCACACGCGTTGTGTCTGATAGCAGCGAGACCTATCCTTCCCAAAGATCGGACTGCCTCCCATTGACGCCCGACGGGATGGAGAGCGCATCGATGCCTGAGACGAACGACCCCAAACCCGATACCGACAAGCCTGATGCGGCCAAGCCTGAAACCGGCAAGCCGGACGAGGCGCGCGCCGACGGTGGGCTGGCGCGGGCCTACGACAGGATCAAGAGCGCAGAGGAAGACCTGGCGCGGCTGGACCGCCTTGTTTCCGGAATGGAACGGAGCAGCGAAGCCCCGCGGACCTCGCACGCAAGCGCCGCCGCAACGGCAGCCGCCACCTCCGCAAACAAGGCGCCGACGCCGGATGCCAGGGTTCTAAACACCAAGCCTCGCGATCAGGGCCTGAAGGGAGACCGGGCGATGATGCGCGCTCTGGCTATTCTCGTGATGGCGATCGGCCTGCTCGGTGCCGCCGTCGCATCGCAATATGGCGACGAGGCGACATCGATCGGCAAGTCCATCATGGCGCGATGGGCTCCACCCGCGAGCGCACCCCCGCAAGCGACCGCCGCGGAAAGTCCGGAGCAGCCGGCGACGGTGCTGCTGGCGGCCGCGGATGAGCCGAGCCCGGTGCCTGCACCGCCGGGGCCTAAGGACGCGGAAAGCGCCCCGAAGCCCGGCGCCACGGCGGCCGAGCCGGCATCGTCCGAGCTCGCGCAATCGCTCAAGGCCATCACGAGCGAGCTTGCGAATATCAACGGCAAGCTCGAGCAGCTGAAGAGCCGCAGCGAGCAGACGCTGCGCGACCAGGCCGACACTATTCAACAGCTCAAGGCCGCGCAGGAGAAGGACGCGGCGGACAATGCGCGCCTCGCCGCGCAGGTCCAGGCGTTGCAAACGCAATTGAGCGCGTCATCGGCGCCATCCGCCTCTGCAGCCGCCAAGCCCGTCGTGCGCAGCGTGGTGAGCAACGACACGGCTGCGCGTGCCCGGGCGCACGTACCAGACGCCGCGCCACGACGGCCGAGGCCGCCGCCGCGAGGCCCCTGGATGCCGCCGCGCTATATGGCCGACCCTTATTATTACGGCGATCCGGATTGGTGAGCCCGTTTCGCGAAGGCGCGATTGGATTTGAAGTGCGTAGGGTGGGTTAGCCTGCGGCGGCGCGAAGCGCAGTCCGCTGGCGTAACCCGCCTCTTTGATTTCCGCGGAGGCAGACGTGGTGGGTTACGCTGCGCGAACTGCGCCTTGCGCAGTCGAGCAGCTAACCCACCCTACGCACCTACGCTCCCCTCAGCGTATCTCGCTCATCGTCACCTTGGCCGCGATCCCCGTCAGCTCGGGCTCTTGCGGCGCAAGCTCCTCATCGGAAGGGCCGACCGAGACTTCAGCCATTCTGCGTTTGACCTGTTCGCAGGTCTTGCGAACGTCTTCGGTGAACAGCGCGCATTCTTCGATACGCTTGAAGATCTTGCGTCCCTCTTCACGATAGCCTGCCGCCGTTTCTCGCATGAAGGCGATCGCATCATGAACCTGGGCCGTCAGCGCCTCGCATTTTTGCGCGGCGTCGATCAACTCGGTGCCCATGGCCTCGATCTCTTTTGCAGCGGACTCATAGTCGCGAATGACCGCCTCTGCACTGAGCGCACCGACCCGGGACACACCCGCGGTGTGCTCGACGTAATCAGGCAGATTAACTGAAGTAATGGAGCTTCCCGACCGGATCGAAGTGATGTCCGCTTCGAGTTGGACCAAGTTCACTCCGTCGCGTCTGTGCAATTGTTCGACACTTGCCATGACTGTCCTCCCAATACGCGCCTAGAACCCCAAGCAGCATTGGGTTTATTACGGGGATAAGTGCCGTTCTACCTCTATGTATTCTTGACAGTCTCCACTTTGCCACTTTTGCCCAATCGTCAACACTGCACGCAGAGATAACGAGCCAACAAACTTCAATTTGTCCGCGTACCTGTTCGAAGTGCACTCCCCGCCGCATCGGCGCCGGGCCATGGCGGGCACGATTACGTTCCGGGGGAGCGACGGTCGTCGGCGTCGAAGGCATTCCCGACGGCGGCGGGCGCAGGCTCGCCCCGCCCTGCATCCGCAGCACGATGGCGGCCGGCATCGCCCGCCGCGAAAATATCGTGCACCAGCCCGAGCTTCCCCAGCCCCAGGATGATCAGCCCGTTGATGTCCACCTCGTACCAGGCGTGCGAGAGATACGCATCCCGCGGAAAGCGGTGATGGTTGTTGTGCAGCCCCTCGCCGAACGTCAGCAGCGTGGTCACCAGCTCGTTGGTGGTGCCGTCATGGGTCTCGAAGCGGCGGTAGCCCCAGCGGCCGTCGCTGTGGCAAACCGAGTTCACCAGCGAGGTCGCCATCGTCATCAGGTAGCTGCGGAACAGGCCTGAGAACAGGATGCAGCCGATCATCGTGCGCACGCCGCCGAAGGCATAGCCGATGGCGCCGGGAATGATCAGCGCCGACAGCGCGTACCAGTACCAGCGCGTCCTGGTGAAGAACATCGCGATCGGGTCGGCCAGGATGTCCTTGGCGTAGTAGCTGGCGTCGGTCGTCTCGCGGTCCCACACCCAGCCGCCTTGGGCATGCGTCATGCCCTTGGCGAAACTGGAGTAGGGATTGCCGCCGCCATCGTAATAGGGGCTGTGCACGTCGCCGGGCCGGTCGGAGTGCAGATGGTGTCGCCGGTGGTTGCTCACCCATTTCAGGATCGAGCCCTGCACCGCCATGGTCGCGAGCGCGGCGAAGATCGTCCGCATCACCGGACCGCAGCGGAAGCTGCGATGCACGAAGTAGCGATGCATGAAGCCGATGCCGATCGTGGACATGATGAACGTGCCGGCGAACACCGAGACTTCGACCCAGCCGATGCCTTGCCAGAACGCCCAGACCAGCGCGGCGATCGAGCCGCCGACCATGATCGCGAAGGAGATGTAGGAATCGCGAAACTTGGCGTCGACCACCGGACCTTCGGTCAGCACGCCCGGCGGCATCTTCGGCTCCGAAAGCTGCTCCGACGCCACGCTCTCAACCACGCTCATGTCAGCCGATCCATTTACGCCAATGCACTTTTCTGCAGTGCAGCGTACAACCCCTGGTTATCAGAGGCAAGGACCCGGGCAGCCGTAGAAGCACGGGCGGTGCATTCTCTGCCGATAGAGCGTAGCGATCATGACGCAGATGCACGTCGTGCATCTGCTCAGCTCACCCACCCTCATGCGTCGGTCAGTTTCGCGTTGGTCGGTGCCTTCACCACCAATACGGCCAGCGCCATCCCTCATAGCGCACGTATGACGGCACCAGGGGCGGGCCGTAGGGATCGACCCGGTCGTCCTCGGGGCGATAGCGATAGCGTGGCACGATGTTGTAATCCCACGGCGTCGGCCTCAGCACCGGCGCGGTGACGATGAGCCGCTCCTGCGGCGCGCGAACGACGACGGCTCTCCGCGTCCGGGCTTCGGCGTCTGAGGTGGCAAGGCTGCTCAGCACCAGGGCGGTTCCGAGCGCGCAGGCGGCGGTCATCTTGGTCATGCGTTGGTCTCCTTCGCTGAAAGAGTGCAAAAGGATGCCAGGCGAGGCAAGCAAATTTCGCGCGAGATCTGGAAGATGGGCGCTGCCAGATTTTTGCGCCGCTGCCTCCGCCGTCATTGCGAGCGGAGCGAAGCAATCCAGACTGTCGCCCCGGCGGCAGTCTGGATTGCTTCGTCGCAAGGGCTCCTCGCAATGACGGCGAATATGACGCAAGAGTGGTCTGGATGAGCAACAGAACTCTCGGCTATCGGCACCTGCCTCTCACTCGCGCGCGCGGCGCAAGGCCTGATCCAGCTTCTGCCTCTGCTTGTCCCAGCGAGCCTGCTCGGCTTCGGCGCGCGCCTCGAGCGCGGCCCGCTCGGCTTCGATCGCCGCGGCCTTCGCGTCGTGCTCGCGCCGTGCCTTGTCGAGCGCTGCTTCCGCCGCGGCAACCGCCTTGTCGCGCCGCGCACGCTCCTTGGCGCGAGCGGCCTCTTCCTTGGCACGCGTTGCCTCGCGCCGCCGCTCCTCCTTCTCGAAAGCTGCGGCGGCCTTGCGAGCGGCCGCATCATCGATCTCGCGGGATGCATTCCGGGCCGTCTTGGCGGGGCGCTTCTTTGACGTCGGCTTGCTCTTGGCCTCGCTCTTGGACTTGCTCTTGGACTTGCGCTTGGGCTTGGCCTCGCCCTCGCCGAGATCGGTCGGCAGCTCCGCGCTCTCGGTGAACGGGCCGTCCGACCCCACCGGGCGCCTGAGCACCACGCCCGGCTTCGCCATGGTCGCGGCGACGACATCGGGATCGTCGGTCTCCCTGGCGACGCCCTGATGGAACAGATTGGAGCTGGCGCCCCAGGCGGCAAGCGCCGCCTTCATCGAGGGCGCGGCGATCGCCTGATCGTGGAAGCCGAGCGAGGTCTGGTAGGTCTTCAGCTTCTTTGGCATGTCGCTCCGATGTCGGCGCAGCTTTCCGCGCGCGAGCGTAGCCCGGATCGAGCAATGCACAATCCGGCACGCTCGGCGCTGGACTACGCTAGCGCTCCATCCAGGCTACGAACCTTCAAGCAACGCGTCATAGCCTTGCGCGCTGAACGCCAATAGACAAAAACCGTGCCCGAACGGATCGGCCAGCATCGCGATCCGGCCATAGGGCGCATCGCTCGCCGGCACTTCCAGGATCGCACCCGCAGCGAGCGCACGCGCGACGGCTGCGTCGACATCGTCGACGACGACGTCGATATGCACCGGCGTCCAGTGCCGCTCATAGCGGCGGCGGTCGCCGCCGGCGCCGATCGTGCCGGCCTGCTTGGTCAAGAGATACACCGGCGCCGGCCAACCGTTGAGCTCGACGAAGTCGGCGCCGAAGCGGCGGCCGACCGAGAGGCCGAAGGCTTCGGTGTAGAACGTCGTGGCTTTCGCCACGTCGGGAACGTCGATGTTGAGGAGGAAGCTCATGAGGGAACTCGTCGCAAGTTGCGAAGCGAGCGTAGCCCGGATCGAGCGTCAGCGTAATCCGGGATGGTGCCGCACACGACTGCGTTCCACCCGCTTCCATCGAAAAGCACCCCCGCCTTCGGACGAGCGCCACAATGGCATCATGCCATTGTTTTGCCCGACGGGTCAAATTTTATTCGAAATTACCGAAGTCAGGACAAACCCCAAGCAATTCCATACGGATGGCTACTGTGCATGGGGTTGTTTTCGCAACACTTGCTTGAGCCGGCCCTCGATTGCCGCTCAGGCTCAGAATCGGCCGCGAGTACCTGCCAGCTTTTCCTTGCTTTCCCGGTTCCCGCCTCTACGGTCGCGCCGCGAACGAACGAGCGAGACAAGACCCATCATGACCGACACGATGAAATGCCCGACCTGCAATTCCGAGCACGCCTATCAGGACCGCGATCTCTGGGTCTGCCCGGAATGCGGCCATGAATGGAGCGGCGCGGCGGACGCTGCCGCGGACACGGCGCAGGATACGGGCGTGCGCGATGCCAACGGCAATGTGCTCGCCGACGGCGACAGCGTCATCGTGATCAAGGATCTCAAGATCAAGGGCTCGTCCTCGGTCGTCAAGGGCGGCACCAAGGTGCGCAACATCCGCCTGCAGGACGCCAGCGACGGCCACAACATCGCCTGCAAGATCGACGGCATCGGCGCGATGAATCTGAAGTCGGAGTTCGTGAAGAAGGCGTGAGGTCCGCTAGCTTTGCCGCTGCGCCAGGTAGAACCCGCACAGCACCGTCACGAGGCCTGCCGTCTGCAGCATCGTCGGCGGCTCGCCAAGCAGCAGCCAGCCGGTGAGCAGCGTCAGCGCCGGCACGCAAGCCGGAAACACCGCGGCGCGGGCGACGCCGAGACGCTGGACCGAGACGGCGTAGAGATAGAGCGCGGCGGGGCCGGCAAGCACGCCCTGCGCCAGCGCCTGGATGGCGTTCTCGGTCATGCCGATTGATGCAATGTGCGCGAAGCCGATCGTGGCGACGTAGACCGGCACCAGCAGCAGCGACAGCACGTTGATCACGAGCGCAGCCGACACGGCCGAGACGCGCCATCGGCGCAGCATCGCGCCGAACCCGGCGAACATGAAGCCGGTGAGCACGAAGATCAGATCGCCCTGCACACCGTCGGTCCCGATATGCCCGATCGATTCCGCGCCGATCACGCCGAGGCCTCCGACGATGACGAGCGCGCCGGCGAGGCGCGAGGCGGAGATCCGCTCCTTCAGCACCACCGCCGCGAGCAGGAGGCCGCCGAGCGTCGCGCAAGAGGGCTGGATCACGCTGCCATGGCCGAGCGGGACGAACAGGAAGCCGATATACGAGATCAGCGACATCACGGGACCGCCGAGCACCATCAGCACGAGCCCCCTGCCCCAGCCGATGCCGCAGAGATCGGAGAGTCCGGCGCGCAACACCAGGGGCAGGAAGGCGATCCCCGACCAGACATAGCGATGCACCAGCAGATCGACCGGCGTGAAGCCGGCCTTGAGGCCGTGCCGCGTGGCGGCAAAGCCGAGCGCCCAGAACAGCGCCGCGGCAAGCCCGCAGGCCACGCCGAGCAGTGCCGGCGCTGCATCGTTCTTCTGAGTGAGAGCGTCGGCGCCGCTCGTCCGCTGATCCATGGATCACTCGATATGTCGGCGCGCCGAGCCGCTCAACCCACGCGGTTGCAGGTCAGGCACGCAGGCATCATCGTGGCGGGCGCTGCGGCCCGCTGCTCGACATGTGCGGCACCGAGCACGCGCACCTGAAGCGGCGAAACCGGAAATCCGTTGGCGCCGGCTGCGACGTGGCGCCTCTACAGGAGGTGCTCAGCCGCCGAGCACGTTGCCCCAGCCATCGAAGAGATAGGTCTTCCAGGCCACGGTTCCATCCGCGCCGGGCCGGCTGGCGCGCCGGTAGTCGTCGGCCTGATCGGCGGTCCAGGTGATGATCGTGTCGGAGAGACGATCGTGGAGAATGGCGGGCTCGGTGGGGTCGAAGGCGTCCATGGGACGAAGCGAGGGGTGCGTCATGGCGCCTCCAACGCACCAGCAGCAACAAAGTTGCGGCAATGGTGAATGGAACCGGGCGTTGCACCTCGGCCACAGTCGCCCCGAAAAGCCCGCACTCCCCGATTTGCGCCATTGCGCCGCCACACCGTGGCCCGAACAATCGACGTGCTGCGTGCCTTTCCGTGCAAGACTGTTTCGTCAGACTGTTTGCATCATCACTGTTCGGGCAGGATCGTTCGAGCAGACCGTTTGGAGGCAGGGATCATGAACGATCGGCGGTCTCTTCTGGTGGCGGTGTCGTGTCCCTCGGCCGTTCTCGCCGGCTGGCTGGCATTGTCTCTCTCCGCCTATGCGCCTGCGCTCATCGAAAACAGCGCCGCCAATGCGGCCGCGATCATGCGGGCCAAGGATCTCAGCCGCATCGACCTCGCCGACGTGCCGCGCGCTGCGACCCTTGAGGACCCCGTCGCCTTGGCCGCCGACATCGCGGCCACCGTCACTGCGCTGCCCGACCCTGCCGCGCCGGCAGAGGCAACGCCGGAAGAGCCCGCCTCCACCATCAAGCTTGCCTCGGCCGACCCGGCGCTGATCCTGCCGGCGGAAGCCGTGCCCGCGCCGCCGATCTTGCCTGAACCGGAGCCCGTCGTCAGCGAGGTTGCCCCCGCCCCTCTGCCCGAGCCCGTCAAGCTCGCATCCGCCGATCCCACCGAGATCGTGACGACGGACGCCTTGTCCGCCGCGGCGATCGCGAGCGGCCCCGTCGCGCCTGCGGGCAAGGCGTCCCCGCCTGCCGACAACATCGCCGTGCTCGACGAATGCTTCGTCATGGAAACCTGCATCGACCGCTACCTCTGGGCGCTCTATCAGCGCACCGCCAAGGAAGACACGATGAAGGTGCAGGAGCGGCGCGCCGTCACGATCAAGCGCAAGGGCAAGACCGTCACCGTGATGCGCAGCTTCACCAAGCTGGTCGATCAGGACTTCACCTGGAAGGATCCGCATGCGGCCGAGCGCGCCGGCATGTCGATGATGGACTACGTCATCGGCGGCATGGACAAGAGCTTCAAGCAGAAGCTGTTCCGCATGATGCTCGCGGCCGAAGCCGCCGGCCTGTCGCCGGGCATCACCAGCGCGTTCCGCGACGACTATCGGCAGTCGATCGCGAGCGGCCTGAAGGCCGCCTCCAACCGCTCCTATCACGGCGGCAGCACGCGCGGCGGCTACGGTCACGGCATGGCGGCCGACATCGTGAGCACGCAAGGCAACAGTCGGGCGCAGCGCTGGGTCTCGACTGAGATCCTGTGGAAGTGGGTCGATGCCAACGGCAAGGCGTACGGCATCGGCCGGCCCTATCTCGGCCGCGATCCGCCGCATGTCGGCCCGATCGACGGCCAGGAATATATCTCGAAGCGCGGCACCTCCGATCGCAAGGACGTTGCCGGCGCCAAGCCGAAGAAGACGCAGGGCCTCGCGAGCGCCAAGCCGCCGAAGGCTGACGTCGCGCGCGAGCAGAAGGGCCCGGCGGCCAAGCCGCAGAAATCGGCGCAATCGGCCGGCAAGCGCGCGACCTGACGGTTTACGGCTTGCGCTCCGCCATCGGCAGCGGCACCAGCCGCATCTCGGCCGAGCCGGCGTCCTGCGTGCGCACCAGCACGGCAAAGACCGTGTCGACCGCGCGCCGTACCGCCAACTCCATTGCTTCGCCCTTGGCCAGATGCGCCGCGATCAGCCCGCTGAGGAGGTCGCCGGTGCCGTAGGGGCGGATCGGCAGGCGCGGCGTCGCAAAGCGCGACAATCGCCCTTCAGTGCACAGGATCGTCTCCACCTGCCCCGCCGCCGTGTCAGCGAGGGTGCAGCCGGTGGCGACGACGGCGGTGCGGCCTGCCCCTGCCAGCACCGCGCAGGCCGCGCTGAGGCTCTCGGCGTCGGCAATTGCGGCCCCAGAGAGCAGCTCGAGCTCGAACTGGTTCGGCGTCGTCAGGTTCGCCGCCGGCAGCAACCGGTGGCGGAGCACGTCCAGGATGCCGTCCGCGACATAGACGCGGCCGTCGTCACCGATCACGGGATCGCAAAGATAGACGAGCTTCCCATTGCGCGTGCGCGCACGCTCGACGAAATCGGCGATCACGGCGGCATTGCCGGGCGAGCCTAGATAGCCGGTGACGAGCACCGCGGCCTCGTCGACCAGGCCGCGCTCCTCCACGCCCTTGAGGAGATCGGCGACGAGCTCGGTCTCCAGCACCCGCCCGCGCAGGCTCGGATAGCGCGGATGGTTGGACAGCAGCGTCGTCGGCACCGCAGCGACGTTCACGCCCTCCGCCTGCATGGCATAGGCGGCCGCGCTGTTGCCGACATGGCCGTGGACCACCTGGCTCTGGATGGAGATGACGAGCATGAAAGAGGTCCGTACGGACAAACGTGGGGCGATGCAAGTGTAGCCGGATCTCGCTTCAGCGTCGGGTCAATTCCCCCAGATAGGCGCAGAACATGTCGGCCAGCCCGTCGGCATGGCGCGCAATCTCGGCTTCGCTGCGCGGCGTTTCCGAAAATCGCTTGCCCACCTCGCTGAGCGTTGTCGTGATCAGTTCGCCAGCGAGGCCGCGCGTCGCGTTGGAAGCTTTGGGCAGCGCCTCTCGCATGAAGGCATCGACAATGCCCTTGCTGGCAGCCCGGGCCTCGCGCGCTTCGGGCGCGTCACGATAGAGCGGCGCGGCGTCGTTGAGAGCCGTTCGCATCGCAGCCTCCTCGCACTCGGAGCGGATGAAGGCATGGACCAGCGCACGCAATCGCGCCGGTGGCGGCTTGGCGCGATCGGCGAGGATACCGCGCAGCAGCTCGCTCGTATGCCGCCACTCGTCGCTCTGGAGACGAAACAGGATCGCGGCCTTGTTTGGAAAATATTGATAGAGCGACCCGACGCTCACCCCGGCCCGCTCAGCCACCCGCGCCGTGGTGAAACGCTGCGCGCCCTCCTTCGCCAGAACCTGAACAGCAGCATCCAGAATGGCCGCCACCAGCTCCGTCGAGCGGGCTTGTTGCGGCTGTTTTCGTGAGGAAATTGAACGGCTTCGACGGTCGGCCATGGCTCGCTTCGGCAATGCGAATAGGAAATGCGACGAATTAGTCGTATTTCAATCGGCGCGCAAGGACGCGCTTCTTTCGCCAACTCTGGAGACCTTCGAATGACCACCCCGACCATCACGTCGCTTGCGCCGCTACTGGACCGCCTGTTCGGCGAAGCCGAGGCAGCAAGCGAGGCAACGGAAGCCGCAGTCGCAGATCTGTCCGACGCAGAGCGGGAGCGGATGATGCGGAGCAAGACCGAGTACCGCGATCTCTATGGACGCCTGAAGGACGCACCGCTTCCGGTCTCCCGCGAGACCGGAGCGCTGCTCTACATGCTGGCGCGCAGCTCCCGCGCCCGGTCCATTGTCGAGTTCGGCGCCTCGTTCGGTATCTCGACACTGCACCTCGCCGCGGGCCTGCGCGACAACGGCGGCGGGCGCCTCATCACCAGCGAGTTCGAGCCGTCCAAGGCGGCGCGCGCGCGAGACAACCTCTCGGCCGGCGGCTTGATCGATCTCGTCGACATTCGCGAAGGCGACGCTCAGCACCGATCTGCCCGATACGATCGATCTCGTACTGCTTGACGGTGCCAAAGCACTCTACCCCGAGATCCTGGATCTGGTCGAAGGCCGGCTCCGGCCGGGGGCGATCATCGTCGCCGACAACGCCGACGACAGCCCTGACTATCTGGCGCGGGTGCGCGCGCCCGGCAGCAGCTACATGTCCACGGCCTTTGCCGAAAGACGTCGAGCTCTCGGTGCGGATCAGTTAGGGCCGCATCAAAGCATCGAGGCATCTCGAGCCGCCGTACGAGCGTCGCGCGGCGGCTTCGCGTTGGCTCGAGCCGAAGTCACCGGGTCCCGTCGGCAATGTCGCAGGTTCGTCATTCGCACGTGATATTCGCGACAACCGCGCGGTATCTTCATCATGCCGAGAGGCCCATGACCTCCGCCTTCAACGCCTATACGGCTCTCGCCCTCGCCATCGTGTTCGAGGTCACCGCGTCGGCGTTCCTGCAGCAGTCCGCGCAGTTCACCCGTCCCTGGCCGACGCTGGCGATGGTGCTGTTCTACGTCGCCTCGTTCTACGCGCTCTCGGTGGCGATCCGGGTGATCCCGTTGAGCATCGCCTATGCGATCTGGGGCGGGGTCGGCATCATCCTGACCGCCACCGTCTCATTCGTGCTGTTCCGCCAGATCCTGGACGCCGCAGCCTTCGTCGGCATCGCGCTGATCGTATCAGGGGTGGTGATCATCAACCTGTTCTCGGAGACCACCGTGCGTTGATGCGCGCGGTGCCGACTCTGAGCAAGAGGTCGCGCCCCACCATCACGCTGCGGACAGCTGATCGAGCTCGGACGGCGCGTAGGCCTTGCCATCCTGGTCGGTGACGACCACCCGCCACCCCTCGCTCGCCCACACTTTCGCCTTCGCCACGATGAGCAACCGGCTCTCGCGGGCGAAACTGTACTTTTCGTTGTCGCGTTCTGCGACCATCTTGTAGGCCAATTCGCATCCCCTTGCGTCGCCCTGCACCCGGCCTTTTCGTGGCAGCGGGCTTTGGCGGCAATTCGCCGGGAGCGTGGCAATTTGGTGCCATCCACGAGGCCTGTGGCTGGCCCCGTGCCGTCGCAACAGAGCCGATCTCGTTGCCTCGGATCGGCGCTAGTGCACGCGGATAATATGCGGGCGGCCGAGATTGATCAGGCCCTGCACCGCCGAAAGGCGGTCATTGAGGGCTGCGATGGTGAGCAGCAGATTGTTGCGACGCTCATCGAGTATTCCCATTTCTGCGCCCGACAGCTTGGTGCCCGCCCGCTCCTTGTGGATCTCCTCGAGGGATTCGCGCAGTCCGGCAATCAGGCCGGCCAGCTGCTTGGCCTCCTTGGTCATCGACCGCTTCGCGACATTTTGCTGACGGCGCGTCTCCGCTTGGTTCTGTCTCATCGTCATCCTCCGGTGCCCCGCTGCCCCGAGTGGATGCTTACAGCTTTGGATAGACATATTACGATCGATGAAATCTGCCCGCGAAGAACTTTCTTAAATTGTACGCGCACGGAACCCGATCGCGCGGGAGCGGAAAGCCCGGCACCAAGGCCGGGCTTTCGTTGCGGCTAGCCAGAGCTCGGCTGCGGAAACGCGGGCGGAACGGCGCGCGCGCGCTTTCGGCGTCAGCTCACCGGCAGCATGAAGGCGTCGAAGAACGAGGCCAGCCCGGCAAAATCGTCGAGCGGCAGAACGGTCGCGACATACTGGTCGGGCCGCACCACGACCATGCAGCCGGCTGTCCGATCGATGCCGCGCATCGTGAAGACGTCGTGGCCGCTCTTGAGATCCGGGCAGAACATCTTCTCGTAGTCGTACAAGCCGTAACGGCCTTTGCTCGGGAGCAACATCGGCGGCATTGCCTCGATGGCGAGCTCGCGATGGTCCTGCTGAAACACCGCGCGCAGATCGATCACGCTGTCGATGTCAGCTCCAACAGGCGTATATCGACGGATAGGCGACTTCCGGGACTCCGCGAGGAAATTGCACAAGGCACGAATGGCCGAGCCCGACGCTGCGGGGTTCTCAGCGGGCGAGAACGCGTAGATGCGGAAGCGGCCATCGGCCCGTGCGGCATGGCCGAGATGCACCGGCTTGGCATCCGCCAGCCGGATCACCGGTGCGGAATGGAAGCGCGTGCCGATAATGAGGCCCTGCGCGAGGTGCTGATGCGTGGCCGCGCCGGTGAGCATCGACGGCCTGTAATGCGTTGCCGTGCCCGCGGTAAAACGTCCGTGCCGGACGAAATAGTCCTGCGTTTTGGCGGCATCGGCGCCGCCGGCCTTGGCGGCGGTGGCGAGGATACTCGCCCATTCGCGATCGAAATCGATCAGCTCCTTCGCGACTGCATGGCGCTCGGCCGAATAGGAATGCAACAGGCTTGGCGCACATTGCCTCCTCAGCACGGCAGCGAGCTTCCAGCCGAGATTGAAGGCATCCTGCATCGAAACGTTCATGCCCTGCCCGGCCTTCGGGCTGTGGGTGTGGCAGGCATCGCCGGCGATGAAGATGCGCGGCTGGCGCGTCTCGACCTCGCCCTCCGGCACGTCGTCGAACTTGTCGGTGAGGCGCTGGCCGATTTCGTAGACCGACCACCAGGCGATCTCCTTCACCTCGAGCCGATGCGGCTTCAGGACCCGCTGCGCTTTCGCAATCACGTCGGCGGCGGTGATGTTGCGATTGGCGACGCGTTCGCCGACATCGAGCTTGGCGAGCTCGACATAGATGCGGACCATGTAGCCGCCTTCGCGCGGGATGATCAGCAGGCTGCCGTCCTTGGCCGACTGGATCAGCGACTTGAAGCGGATGTCCGGAAAATCGGTCACGGCCAGCACGTCCATCACGCCCCAGGCGTGGTTGGCGGAATCACCGTGCAGCTCGCGCCCGATCGATTTGCGCACCGTGCTGCGGGCGCCGTCGCAACCGACGACATAGCGGGCCTTGATCGTCTCGACCTTGCCCTCGTTCGCGGCATCGACGCGTTCGAGGCGCACGGTCACGGCATGATCGTCGGCACCGGCGGCCGGATCGACATTCACATCGAGCACGCGCCGGCTGTAATACGGCGCGAGCTTCGCCGGCGACTTGCGCATGACGTCGAGAAAGCAATCATGGACGCGCGCCTGGTTCAGGATGAGGTGCGGGAATTCCGACAGCCCGTCCTCGACGTCCTGCACCCGGCCGCTGCGGACGATCTTCTCGGGCGCCGCTTCATCCGGCTTCCAGAACGTGGTCTCGTTGACCCAACAGGCCTCCTTCAGCACACGCTCGCTGAAGCCATAGGCGTGGAACATCTCCATGGTGCGGCAGGCGATGCCGTCGGCCTGACCGACCAGCAGGCGGTCCGGCTTCTGCTCGACGATGCACGTCCTGATGTCGGGGAATTGCGCGAGCTGGGCGGCGAGCGTCAGGCCGGCCGGCCCGCAGCCGACGATGAGGACATCGACCTTGCCAGGCACGGCGCCCGCCGCTCCCGATGCCTGAACGCGCGCGGCGGGATCGGCGATTTCAGGGTCGCCCGGCTGAAATCCATTGAGATGGAACTGCATGAGCACCTCTCCCGCCAAATTCTGCTTGGTTATTGCTCAGTATGCTGATTATCAGTATACTTGTCAATGATCCGCACCGCTCTGCCCCGGAGGAGATTTCGGTGAAAGACAACAACGACATGCCCGGACATCTGGCGCGCCGCTTCCACCAGATCTCGGTCGCGGTGTTCCTGGCCGAGGTCGAGGACGCCGGCTTCGATCTCACGCCGGTGCAATACGCCGCGCTTGCGACCATAAAGGCCAATCCGGGGCTCGATCAGGTGACGCTCGCCGGATTGATCGCCTACGATCGCACCACCATCACCGGCGTGATCGATCGCCTCGTCCAGAAGGGCCTCGCGGAGCGGCGCCCCTCCAGCCGCGACCGCCGCGCGCGTGAGCTCGAGATCACCGACGAGGGCCGCCGCACGCTGCGCAAGATCACCCCGGCCGTCGAATCCGCGCAGCGCATCATGCTGCGCGGCCTCAGCGCGAAAGAGGGTGAGGAGCTGATGCGGCTGCTGCGCAAGGCCATCGCCGCCGGCAACGAGCTCAGCCGCGCGCCGCTGCGCGATGCGCAGCTCTGATCTCGGACCATGTTCGTAATTGTCGCAGCGCACGAAACCAGGAACTAACCTTCGGCTGCTAACGTCGGCCGCATTGGGGCGCTTAACGCGCGATTAACTTTGCGGGGCGGAGTTTCGGATGTTCAGGTTCCTCGTTGTGGCCGCGGCCGTCGCGCTCTCGACCGTTCAGGCGGTCGCAGGGGGCCATGGCGGCGGCGATCCTCCTCCGCCGAAGGTCGAGGCGCCAACGGCTCCCGCGAAGGTGATCCTGACCAAACAGGGGCCCAAGCTCGTCGATCTCAACGGCATGACGCTCTACTATTACGAGCGCGACACCACGGGAAAGACGTCGAACTGCAACGGCAAGTGCATCGAGAGCTGGGTGCCGCTCGCCGCAACGGCCGACTCCAGGGCCGTCGGCGACTTCACCGTGATCAGCCGCAACGACGGCAGCAAGATGTGGGCCTATCGTTATCGTCCGCTCTACACCTCGCCCGCCGACAAGGCGCCCGGCGACGCCAACGGCAACGCCACGACGCTGCAATGGCGGGTCGCCCGGCCTGAGAACTAGAGCGTGACAACGCACCAAGACTCGAACTGACCGGCGCGGACCTCAGCCGCGCCAGCGTCCACCCGCCTCGGCCTGCGCGCTCTGCCCCGGCGGCAGCACCACGACCATCGAATTGAGCTTCACCCGGTCGTAGAGATCGATGACGTCCTCGTTGCGCATCCGGATGCAGCCGGACGAGATCGCCTGCCCGATATATTCGGGCTGGTTAGTGCCGTGGATGCGGTAGAGCGTGTCCTTGTTGCCGACATAGAGATAGATGCCCCGCGCGCCCAGCGGATTGGCGGGCCCGCCTGGAACGCGCGCGGGATAGGGACCGAGCCGCGCCTGGATATCCGCGGTGGGGACCCAGTCCGGCCATTCCGCCAATCGGCCGACCCGCGCGACGCCGGAGAACGCCATGGCTTCCTCGCCGACCGCAACGCCGTAGCGGATCGCCTTGCCCTCGGGCAGCACGTAATAGAGGTAGCGCGCGTCGGTATCGACCAGGATCGTGCCCGGCTGCTCCTTGCGGTGGTAATCGACGATGTGACGCAGATATTGCTCGGGTACGTTCGCCTTGGCGTAAGGCGCGTGCGCGAGCAACTGACGGTCGCGCGGCGTCATGCTCGCATCCGTCGATGGCGAAAGTGTCGTCTGCATGCAGCCGCCGAGCGGCAACAGGGCTGCGACGAACAAAACGAGTAGAGATCTTGGCACCGCCGGCCCCCCGATAGCGGAATAACAACGCCCCCGCCGTCGCCAGATATTGCCAAAATCGTGCTGAAAACAAGGCGGTGCAGGAACACATGCGCGTGTTCGGCAAATCGGGTTCCATCACCACAAAGGGCGGAAGAGTGTCGCATCATCTCCATCCCCTCGCCTTGCTTTGGCCAAACCCGGCTGGACTCGTGCGGCATGGGGACCGGGGATGGGCTCACCTCGGATCAGCCCCGCGCCAATGCGGATGCCTTAACCTCGAACACTGGGCTTCAAAGGAGCTGCGATGCTCGCGACGCTGAACGCCAAGCAAATCGTCGATGAGATCGTCAAGGACACGGTCAAGGACAACGATCCTCACGACGCGGTCCAGATCTCGCCTGAGATCGTGCGGGCCTCGCGCCCCGCCAGCGTGTCGCCTGCGCTGGCGCCGGAGATCGCGCCGCGTCCGGAGCCCAGGATTGCCCCGGAACCCAAGTTTGCCCCGCAGCCCAAGGTCACGCCGAAGTTCAGTCTGGAGCCGGCGCGCGCGCCCGAGCCCACCATCAGCGTCGTCTACGGAAAGTCTGCCGCCGCACCGTCAATCGACACCGCTGTCCGCGTCACGTCCAGCGATGGTCCCGTGATGAAGAAGCGGTCCTCGGTCGGCAAGTGGCTGCGCGGGGCGTTCGTCACGTTCCTGCTTGCCGGCGCCAGCGTGGCCGCCAGCATCGCCTGGGAGAAGCACGGCGACACAGCAAAGCAGTTGCTGGCCGAATGGACGCCGGCGCTGACCTCGCTGCTGCCGACGACCTCGTTGCTGTCTGCGACACCGCAGCAAAGCGCGCCGGTCGCCGCCGCCCAGGCTGGGCCGACCACAGCGGAAGCCGCGTCCAACCAAACGGCAGATCAAGCTGCTGCGCCGCCCGCAGCTCAGCTTGCTGCGGCTGCGCCCGCGGCACCACAGTCGATCGACGCGGCGCAGTCGGTGCAATCGATGACACGCGATCTCGCCGCCATGGCGCAGCAGATCGAGCAGCTCAAGGCCAACATCGCCGAGTTGAAGGCCGGACAGGAGCAGATGGCGCGCGAGATGGCGAGGCCTCCCGCAGCGAAGCCGGTCACCGAGGCGAGGCCGCCGGTCGATCCGCGCGCACGCGCAGCCGCCCTCCCGCCGCAGCCTGCGGCGCCGCCGGTTCGCAAGCCCAAGCCGCCTGTAACGCGGACCTACATGCCGGCCTCTTCGCCCGCGCCGCTCGCGCCTCCGCCGCCGCTATCGCAGGCCGCCGCCGCCACGCCGCCGGCTGCGCCGACCACGACGACGCAGGCCGTTGCCGATGACGACGGACCTATCGTGCGTCCGCCGATGCCGCTGCGCTAGAGCACGATCCGAACCCGAGGGGCCGCGTCAGCGCAAAGTGCGCAGCGGTCTTCCGAAAAGATCATGCTCAAACAACATCAACCTGCAGCGCGATGACGATTCATCCTGATCGCATCGCGCTTTAGAGCAACGATGCAGCCTTGCTGTCACGCGCTCACGCACGCTGTCCGAGTCGATGTGAATCGTTAACTCCGGGCGATTACGGTGAGCGACGTCTCGCTCAAGAGAAAAGGCCGTCGGGATCTATGCCGGCGGCCTTCTCTTGCAGCTGCCGGTTCCCGGAGCCCGGTTCTGCTGCAATTCCATGCCTAATGATCACGCGGGCATATTTAATAAACTCTTAACGAGCCCGCACGTTGCACATCATTTCTGCGCCATAAGCCCAGAGATTGCGCGCTCTGTTCATTCGATAGATGTCGACTCAGTGATACCATCCGACATGTGTTGAGACTTGCACTGAAGCTCAGATCGTCACACCGGGGAATTCGGATGCCCTACTATTATTTCGATCTCGTGGTTGGTGAAGAGTTCAAGAACCAGGGTGGGATCATCCTCGAGGACATCGAGGTTGCCTCCGATCGCGCCGATCAATTGGCTTGCGAGCTGTCGCAGGTGAAGCCGGAGCTGCAGCAGAAGGGTTGCGCGGTGCGCGTCACCGATCGCGATCACAACGAGCTCTATCGCACGCCGCTCGATCCAGTGCCGGCCTGGCAGCGCTAATCCAGCACCGGTGCCTCGAACCAGTTCGTCAGCGACAATCCGCCGTCGACGACGAAGGCTGCGCCGGTGACGTAAGCGGACAGCTTGTTCGACAGCACCGTGAGCGCCATCGGTGCGAGGTCCTTGGCCTCGCCGAGACGCCCAAGCGGAATGTGCCGCGCCAGCGCGGGATCGGCGACGAACCCGCCGGCTGCGACCGCGCCGGGAACTAGAGCGTTGACGCGGATGTCGTAACGCCCGAGCGTCTTTGCGAGCTCCTTCACCAGCATCGCCATGGCGGCCTTGGCCGTCGAGTAATGCGCGAGGTTGCGCGGCGTGCCCGCATGGAGCGAGGTCAAGAATAGGAACGAGCCCGGCCGCTTCGCCGCGATCAGCCGTTTGGCGAGCCCGCGCGCCAGGTGAAAGCCGGCATCGAGATTGACGGCATGCATCTCCTGCCAGGTGTTGCGATCGACAGCGAGCAAGTGATCCGCCTCGCGCCGCGGCGGCGAGGCGCTGTGGACGAAATGCGTGACCTCGCCCAGCGCCGAATGTGCTGATGACAGCAGCTCATCGCAGGCCTCGAGGCTGGCGAGATTGCCGACCCAGGGCACGGCGAGACCTGGCCTCTCGCTCGCGCCGATCGCGGCACGCACCCGCTCGGCGCTGACATCCGCGAACACGGTGCGGATGCCCTCGCCGACCAGGCCGAGCGCGATCGCGCGGCCGATGCCGTTGCCCGCGCCGGTGACGAGCGCGGTGTCGCGGGTGGGATCGAACGGCGTGCTGAACAGGCTCATGTCGCGCTCCGATGTTGGGGAGCGCAGGTTAGCCCACAGGGCCGAGCGGCGACAATTGTGTCCCGGTCCCATTGCCGAGCGGCGCGCCGGACGCTAGCCTCTCGATAAAATGGAGGAGGTCCCAGGGATGCGCACCGGTTTTCTGATGACGGGCCTGTTGCTGTTGGCCGCGCCGGCCCTCGCGGGCGAGGCGCCGCCGCGATCGACCTATGTGACGATGGTCTTGCAAGCCTTCGCCGCCAAGGTCGAGTGCCCCAACACCGATCTCGCCTATCAGGACCTCGTGCAGAGAGCGCAGCAGATGCACCTGCCCGACGGCACCACCGAGAAGGTGCGCAAGGCGATCGCCTGGATGCATACCGGCGGCAAGATGGGCGAGAAGCAGGACGATGATCTGATGGCGGAGGTCGCGATCGCGACCAAGGCGACCGACATGGACCAGCGCCGGCTCGGCATGTCCGGCTGGTGCGAAGCCCAGAAGACCAATCTCGCCGGCCTGATCCGCAGCAAGGGCGGCTAACGCGCCGCTCCCGTTAAGCACGCCGCGACGGAACCTCTGCCGCGGCCAAAAATCGTCATAATTTTTCACAGCATGCGGCCTCTTTCCGAATTCGAACAGGAGGTCCTCATGCGGAGTTTCCATTTCGTTTTCGCCGGCGCGATTGCAGCCGCCGCGGTGCTGACTGCGCCCGCACTGGCGAGAAATTCCGACGCCCAGAAGGGCGGGGAAAAGTCCACCTCGCCGTCCTGCAGTGCCTATCAGCAGGCGCCGGACGGCTCGTGGGAACCGCTGCCCTGCAGGGAATCGGGCGAGCGCGCGCAGCCGCAGACACAGAATCGCACGTCGTCGCAAGGCGCCGATCGCGGCGAGCGTTGAGGACGCTCGCGCCTTCCGATGTCAGCCTTGATGCGGGCCGCGCATGATCTTCATGGCGTCCACGATGTGGCGCCATTCCCTGGCCTCATCGGCCTCGCCGCGGCCCTCGCAGGCCTGGGCCTGCTCAGCGGCCTTCGCGATCGCAGCAAAGCCGTGCTGTTCGAGCATCTGCCGGGCAAGTGTATGGACCTGGACCTCGGACATCATGGGCGCTCTCCCGTCTGATCAGCCGCGGTGCAACGCTGCCGCGGGTGGTTCACAACGGTCGAGGCGCGGGGCGCGTTCCGTCCAAACGATCTGAGCGGCAAGACAAAGGCGGCCCGCCATGCCCGGCGGACCGCCTTCTCACCCACCCCAAATCGGGAGTCTGCGGGCCGCGTCCCCTACGCGACCGCCACCTTCTTGCGCTCGAAATCGTTGGGCACCTCGATGTCGACCTCGAGGGTCGAGACCTCGTCGCCGCGTTCGAGCCGGACGATGACCTTGGTCGGGTCCAGCGTCACATGCTTGGACACGACCGCGAGAATTTCCTCACGCAGCACGCCGAGCAGATCGGGCTGGCCGCGCATTCCACGTTCATGGGCAAGCAGGATCTGCAGCCGTTCGCGAGCGACGGGTGCCGAGGCCTTCTTGCCGCGGAGAAGTCGAAGCAGACCCATGCTCATGCAGCCCTCCGTCGCAGCAGGCGGTCCATAAATCCTCTGCGCTCGGCAGGAACGTGCATCGTCACGTTCTCGCCGCAGAGGCGCTTGGCCGCGTCCATATAGGCTCGTGCCGGCGCTCCATCGGCATTCGACAGAGTCACAGGCGTTCCGACGTTGGAGGCCTTCAACACGTCCTGGCTCTCGGGGATGATGCCGAGCAAGGGCGTGGCAAGGATCTCCAGGATGTCATCGATGGTCAGCATCTCGCCGCGCGCGGCGCGGGAGGCATCGTAGCGGGTGATGAGAATGTGCTTCTCGACGCGCTCGCCCTTCTCGGCCCGCACCGTCTTGGAATCGAGCATGCCGATGATGCGGTCGGAATCGCGCACCGAGGAGACTTCCGGATTGGTGACAATCACGGCCTCGTCGGCAAAGCGCATCGCCATGGAGGCGCCGCGCTCGATGCCGGCCGGGCTGTCGCAGATCACCCAGTCGAACCGGCTGCGCAAATCGGCGATGACCTTGCCGACGCCCTCTTCGGTCAGCGCGTCCTTGTCGCGGGTTTGGGACGCCGGCAGCAGCCACAAATTCTCCAGCCGCTTGTCCTTGATCAGCGCCTGCGGGAGTTTGGCGACGCCCTGCACCACGTTGATGAGATCGAACACGACGCGGCGCTCGGCGCCCATCACGAGGTCGAGGTTGCGCAGGCCGACGTCGAAATCGACGACGACGACCTTGTCGCCGCGCTGTGCGAGCGCCGCTCCCAGCGCGGCCGTGGTCGTGGTCTTGCCGACCCCGCCCTTGCCTGATGTCACGACCAGTACCTTGGCCATCTCGATTATCTCCTTCTGGTCAGTTCAGCGCTGTAATTCGCATGGTGTTGCCTTGCAGGAAGGCCTGGGCCGGCCGGCCGCGCAAAGCTTCGTCGATGTCCTCGGCGGTCTGATAAAATCCGTCGATTGCAAGCAGTTCGGCCTCGATCTTCTGGCAATAGATGCGCGCGCTGGTGTGACCGTTGACGCCCGCCATGGCGCGGCCGCGCAGCGCGCCGTAGACGTGGATGGAGCCGCCGGCGACGACCTCGGCGCCGGAGCCGACCGAGCCGAGAATGGTGACGTCGCCTTCCGGGAAGATCACGGTCTGGCCCGAGCGCACGGGGGTTTCGAGCAGCAGCGACGTCGGCTTGGTCTCGACCTTCACCTCGGCCTTCTTCGGCGCGCTCGGCTCGACCACGCAGCTGCGTCCGCCCGACAGCAGCGGCGGCATCATCGGCGTCAGCCTTCCCTCCTCCACACCCTCGATGCCGAGCACGCGGATGTTGCGGTCCTGCAGGCTGGTGAGCAGATGGCCGATGCCGGCCTGGCTGAGATCGACCGAGGACAGGTCGATTACCACCGGCCGGCCGGCGAAAAAGCCGGGCGAGCGCGCAATCGTGGCGTCGATCTCGTGCAGCCAGTCCTGGACCGGAACCGTCGGCGTGAACACGAAAGCCACATAGGAGCGCCCGCGCAGGCGCACCATCTGACGTTGGACCTTTGCTGCAGCCTCCATGGTGGCCGACTCGTTCCCTGTTATTGAATGGTTAACGATGCGGCCGATATGGTTAATGGCTGGTTAATGTCTCCGTGGGGTTACGTAAGATGGGCCCCTCGCCCCGGCGTGTCCCGGACAAGCAGCAGCGCATAAGCGTTGCTGCGCCGAGCCGGGACCAGAGGGGACACGGAACGGCGCCATGGGTGGGCCCCGGCTCAGCAGCGCACCGTCGCACCGGACGATGCTTCGCATCGCCGGGGAGACGCTGCGCTGCGTCCGGGCACGAGAGTGAAAGACGTCGCTCAGCTCTTGTTGCGCATCTTGCCGAGCAGATAATTGTCGTAAAAATTCTCCGCGATCTGCGTGTAGAACAACAGCTCCTTCATATAAGCGTCGTGGCTCTCCTTGGTCCGCTTGAACAGATCGCTCTTGGCGGCGAGTTCGTTCAGATGGTCCTGGGTCGCGTTGTAGCAGGCCTCCAGCACCGGTTGCGGGAACGCCTTCAGCTCCGCGCCGCCTGCGATCAGGCGCTTGAGCGCCGCCGGATTGACGCTGTCGTATTTTTCCAGCATCCAGGCGCCGGCCGCCGCGCCAGCCTGGTTGACGATCGCCTGATATTGCTTGGGCAGCGAAGCCCATTTCTCGTCGTTGACGATCATGTGCAACATGGCGCCGCCTTCCCACCAGCCGGGGAAGTAATAGTACTTGGCGACTTTCTGGAAACCGAGCTTCTCGTCGTCATAGGGACCGACGAACTCGGCGGCATCGATCGTGCCCTTCTCGAGGGCTGGATACACGTCGCCACCGGCGATCTGCTGCGGCACCACGCCGAGCCTTGCCAGCACATGGCCGCCCATGCCTGCGATGCGGAATTTGAGTCCCTTGAGGTCGTCGACGGTCTTGATCTCCTTGCGGAACCAGCCGCCCATCTGGGTGCCGGAATTGCCGCAGAGGATGGCGTGCGCCTTGAACGGCTTGAGCGCCTCGTTGGTGAGGTCTGCGCCGCCGCCGAAATGCCACCACGATTCCTGGTGGCGATGGTTCATGCCGAACGGCGCGCCGGTGGCATAGGCCAGCGCCGGCTCCTTGCCGATGTAGAAATAGAGCGGGGTCTGCGCCATTTCGACCGATGCGGTGCTGACCGCATCGAGCGCCTGCAGGCCCGGAACGATCTCGCCGGCCGCAAACGTCTGGATCTGGAATTTGTTGTCGGTGGCCTCGGCAACATATTTCGCAAAGGTCTGCGCCGTGCCGAAGATGGTGTCGAGCGATTTCGGGAAGCTCGAGGTCAGGCGCCATTTGATCTCGGGCGCGCTCTGCGCGATCGCAGGTGCAGCAACCAACGTGGTCGCGCCGGCGACCACGCCACCTTGCAGGAATGTACGCCGTTTCATGATGAGGATTCTCCCTGGAAGCAGGTTTGAAAAGTATGGCTGTGCGGCGACGGTCTTTGCGGACCGTTTGCCCCTTCCCACGGTGGAGTTCAAGATGCGAGAAGGCCTGTAGCCCGCTTCACAGCAGCTTGGCGCTGACGAACAGCGCGCGCACGGCGTTGGTTGCCTGCACCGCCAGCATGGCGTTACCGGCGGCGCCTTCCAGGGCCGCGACGGCGTCCTCGTGCAGCGAGCGAAATTCCATCCACTCGACCGATTTGAAGTTGGTCAGGAATTGATAGGCCTGACCGACGGTCGCGATCGCCAGCGTGTCGCCGTTCAGCTTGATCTTGAACGTCGTGCGCAGCGGGGTTTCGGAACTGGATGGATCACTCATGGGCTGCTTCTGGACGAGGACGGCTTAACGAAGGGGAAACGGCAGCCCCGCCGTCGCAGGCGAATATCAGGAATCGGTGCTCGCGCGCTGCGAGGCGGTCGCCGCTCCGCGCAGGCTCGGCACCACGACCAGGCGATTGAACTCGCCATTGTCGTAGGCCTTGATGAACCGATCATAGTCCTTGATCGAGACGCAGCCGTTGGAATCGCCGCGCGGCCCGAGCAGGTAATTGTGCGTGAGCAGCCCGACGCGGCCGAGCGCGCTGGTGCCTTCGACCGGGGTCATGCGCAGCGCACGGACGCCGTGGAACGGCTTTTCGCGCGGCTTCAGGTCATAGGTCGCCGGCGGCGTCGCGCCGACCATCCGCCGGTCGACATGATCAGGATTGTCCATCAGCGCGCCTAGGCCGGAATGGGCTTCCAGCGCCACGCCGCTCGGCAGGTAGACCGCCTTGGCCGAGATGTCATAGACCGCAGTGCGCGAATCGTAGCCGAGAGCGGCGAGGTCCGGCCCCCTGCCGAGCAGGCCGTCGCCGGGCGTCAGCGAGGCCAGCTTGATCTTGTCGGTGAATTTTTCGAAGAAATTGCGGTTGTCGACCCTGAGATTGGTATCCGCATAGGCCTGGCTGGAGGCGATCTGAGCGGAGAAGTCCGCCTGGACCGGACGCGCGCGCGGCATGGGGATGGCATCGGCGCGCTGCGAGCGCCTCGCCTCCTCGGTCATGTACCGGTCGTCCTCGCTCAGGATCGAGCGCCAGTCGTCGCCCTGGAGCTTCTGGGCCAGCATCGCCTTGGCATCCCGCAGCTTGAGCTGGGCCGCATTCACCGCGGAGCGCTCCAGCACCCGCAGGCCTAGCTCGCGCGGCGACGGGCCGGCCGAGGCCGAGGCGAAACGGTCCTCGAATGAGGGGGCATTGGCCGGCGGCAACGCCGCGGAAGCCAGCGGGGTCGAATCGCTGATATCGGCGACCCACGCGGCGGCGCCGAGCGCGAGCGCCATCGCGGCCACAGACAGCAGAATCGCTTCTGCCCGCCCGACACGGCGGCGCGACAACAGCCTCTCGGCGTGTGCTGCGTCGGAAACCATCAGATCCCCAAATCGACCCCCGGGGGCGTACCCACCCCCACCCGGAGAGACTCTATACCAGCTACCACATTGGGAGCCAAAAGTTAGGCATAATCGGGGCCGCCAAGGCCCTCCAAAGGTATCCCCTAAGGTATCCAATGACCGATCCGTTCGATCTAGATCGCTTTGTCCGGGCCCAGGATCCGGTCTACGGCGACATCTTGGGCGAGCTGACCGGGGGCCGGAAGCAGACTCACTGGATGTGGTTCATCTTCCCCCAGGTCGCAGGTCTCGGGTTCAGCGCCATGTCGCAGCGCTATGCCATCGGCTCCCGCGCGGAGGCTGAGGCTTATCTCGCCCACCCCATCCTGGGCGGCCGGCTGATCGAATGCACCAAGCTGGTGCTCGCGGTCGAGGGCCGGACCATCAACGCGATCCTCGGCGCGCCGGATGATGCCAAATTCCGCTCGTCGATGACGCTGTTCGGCACAGTGTCCGACGAGCCCGTCTTCGATCAGGCGCTCGCCCGATATTTCGCAGGCGAACGCGACGGCGCCACGCTGGAGATCCTCGAAAAGCTCGATCGGGCTCGGCATTAGCAGACGCCGATCAGCGTCCTTGGAAGACGGCCGCGCGACGCTCGATGAAGGACTGGATGCCCTCCTTGGCGTCGGCACTGCCGAGCACGCGATCGCGAATTCTCGGGATGTAGGCAATCGCAGCCGCTTCGCCAGCTTCGACATAGTTCGCCGCCGCTTCCTTGGTCATCTGGATGCCGAATGGCGCATTGCGCGCGATCATGGCGGCGAGCGTCATCGCCCGCTCGATCTGCTCGCCTGCAGGCACGACCTCCTGGACGAGGCCGATCGTATGCGCGCGCTGCGCCGAAAACTCGTCGCAGAGGAACAGATGATACATCGCATCGCCCCAGCCGGCCCGCGACAGGAAGCGGAAGTGCGCGCCGCCCAGCGGTGCAATGCCGCGCCTCGCCTCCATCTGGCAGAAGCGTGAATCATCGGCCGCAACCACGATGTCACCGGCGAGCATCAGCTCGATGCCGATGGTGTAGACGACACCCTGCACGGCCGTCACGATCGGCTTGCGGCAGCGCTTGTTGAGCCCGAACGGGTCGACATTGCCGTCCTTGATGTTGCGCTTCTCCGCGGTGGGACCGAAGAATTTGGGCATATCTAGACCTGCAGTGAAATCCCCGCCCTCGGCGCAGATCACGCCGACGCGATAGGCCTCGTTGTTGTGCAGTTCGGTGAGTGCATCGGACAATTGCTCCATCATCGCAGGCGTGAATGCGTTCTTCTTCGCGGCGTTGGCGATGATGATCTTGAGGACGTGGCCGTGCACCTCGGTGCGGATCTGACCTTCGCTCATGTGCTCGTCTCCCGATTGGTGGTGTTGGCAGCAAGTCAGGCCGGCTGCTGAAGCGCCGCGCGGATCGCCTCGATCCGGGCCGGCGTGAACACGCCGGAATCCAACAGCTGAAGGATCGAGAGCACCCCGCCGCGCGATCCCCAGCTTCCCTCATTGATGATCTCGAAATTGACCCACCAGGTCGGCGACGGCGCCGGCATGCCGCAGGCCTCCGCAAGCCGCGCCAGCACGTTGCGGATCACCTCGGCGCGCACCTCCGCCGGCCAGGCCGCGTTCATGACGGCGATGTTGACGGTGATGATGTCGCGCGGCTTGTCCTGATCGCACAGCAACCGGCCGCCGATCGCCATGCTGTCGGGCGGCAGGTCGTGGAAATGCACCTGGAACCCCATCCGGGCCGCCGGCGCCCTCTGGCCGACCTCCGGCTCGAGCACAGCGTCGGTCAGGCTTTCAGCAAGCTGCCGGCGCTGCGGCAGGCCGAGCCGTCCGGCCGGTGCGGTGACGGTGATGATGGTCAAATTGGCACCTCTCCACGAATATGACACTCGTCATATCTCAACACGACTTGCCTATGTCAAGTGTCATAGTCTAGATGGAGATGGCCAATTGCAGGATTCCCGATGACTGCCACCACACGCGACAGGATGATCGCCGGCGCCGCCGACCTGATGAGCCGCCGCGGCGTCAACGCCACCAGCATGCGCGACGTGGTCCGCCACACAGCGACGCCGCGCGGCTCGATCAGCCACCACTTCCCCGACGGCAAGCCGCAATTGATCGCCGAAGCCGTGACCTTCGCCGGCCGGCAGGTATCCATTCCTCTGGAGAAAGCCATGAACGAACGCGGCGTGCTCGGCGGCCTCAAGGCTTTTGTCGCATCGTGGCGCCGTCAGTTGGAGGCAACCGGCTTCGAGGCCGGCTGCCCCGTGCTCGCCGTGGCGGTCGATCGCTATGTCGGTGAGCCCAGTGACAAGGTCGATGCGGCCGCGCAGCAGCGCCTGCTCGACCTCGCCGACGGCGTATTCGCGGATTGGCGGCGGATCATGCAAGCAGCCTTGTTGCGCGAAGGACTGACTGCCGAGCGCGCTGAGCGGCTTGCAACGCTCGTCGTCGCCTCGATCGAAGGCACGGTCGCGATGTGCCGCGCCAGCCGCAGCGCCGACGCGCTCGATCAGGTTCAGGAGGAACTGGAGATCGTCCTCGCAACCGCCCTCGCCTGCACAAAAAAATAGATTGGAGACGCGCAATGGACTTATCCCGGCAACGCGAACTCGCCCGTCAGCTCGCCGATTTGCGTCGCGAGGGCCGGCAACAGAGCGGCCTCGACGAACGGCTGGTCCCACCGGATGCGGACACGGCGTACCAAGTCGCGCGGATGGTCGAAGAAGAACTCGGCTGGGATGTGGTCGGCTGGAAGATCGCGGGCATGAAGTCCGGGCTCCAGCGTCAGCTTCGCATCTCCGCGCCGATCTATGGGCGGGTGTTCGCGCCCCTGATCAAGAGTTCGCCCGCCAGCGTCGAGCATGCCAGACAATGCAGCCCGATCCCCGAAGTCGAGTTCCAGGCGCGTCTCGGCGCTGATCTGCCGCCGCGCGCAAAGCCCTATACGGTGGACGAAGTCGGCGACGCCGTCGCCTCGTTGCATCCCGGGATCGAGCTCGCGGAGTGCCGCTTCATTCACGATGCGGCGTTTCCACCGATGCCGGCGATCATGGCCGACGGTTCCGGATCAGGAACGATCGTGCTCGGGGAGCCCATCGCCGACTGGCGCAGCCGCGACGTCGCCACTCAGGATGTCGTCCTCAATTGCAACGGCATCGAACGGCGCCGCGGCTCCGCTGCAGAGGCGATTGACCATCCGCTGGTGCCTCTGGCCTGGCTTGCCAACGAGCTGTCGCGGACCGGCATCGGTCTCAAGGCCGGCCAGACGATCAGCACGGGAACGCTGACCGGTATGCTCCGGCCCAAGGCTGGCGAAACCTACGTTGCCGATTTTGGCCCGCTGGGATCGGTCAGCGCGACCTACAGCTGAGACGGCCAAAGAGCGTAAACCGCAGATTAACATGGCCGCCCTATCGTCCGGGCGAAATAATTCTCCGTTATTTGCCGGACAGATCATGAAAATCGGTACGCTCCTGACCAGCGCCATCGTCTCGCTCTCGACCGTCGGCGGCGGCCTCGCCGTCTACGTCGCCGCGACGAAATACGAGACCATGGAACGGATCACTGAAGCGCAGGGGCGGCTCGCAATCGTCCGTGCGGTCAGCGACATCCCGCGCTATCTCAATCCGGAGCGCGGCTTTTCCACCAACATCCTGTACGGACCCGCGGCCATCGACCCGGCGCTACTGGCCGAGCAGGACAAGCTGCGCAAGCAGACCGACCGCGCCCGCGACAAGATGAATGCACTGCGCAAGGAGCTGCCCGGCTCCTTCGACGACGGCACCACGATCGGCAGCAACATCGACGGCCTCAACGCGAAGTTCACTGGCCTGCGCGAGGCCATCGACAAGGCGCTGGCGGGTCCCGCCGATGCACGTAAGGACGCCGCCAAGAAGATCGTCGCCGAGAATGCCGTGCTCAACGGCGGCGTGACCGCGCTGCTCAACGAGCAGGTCCGCCGCATGGCGATCCTGAACGGTGACGCCTACCGGCAGGCCAGCTACGCCAACGTCGCGATGACGCTGCGCGACGTCGGCGGCTTCAACTCCAGCCTGCACAAGAATCTCCTCGGCGGAAAGAAGCCGGCGACCGAAGCCGAGAAGGCCGACATTGCCCGCTCGCAGGGCCGCAACGATCAGATCGTGATGGCGCTGCAGGAATTGCGCGGCAATCCAACAACGCCGGCGAACGTCGCCGCGGCGCTGGAGAAGTTCAATTCGATCTATGTCGAGGAGTTCGGCCGCGAGCTCAAGCTGGTGAAGGACGGCGCCGTCACCGGCAAGTACGAGCACGACATGGACACCTATTATGCCGCCACGCAGCGCGGCCTCGGCACCATCATCGAGGTCCGCGACGCCCTCTACGGCAACGCGGAGCAGATCCTCGCCGGCGCGTCCTCCGGTGCCCGCACCAGCTTCACGATCGCGCTCGCCGGCCTTGTCGCAGTGCTGATTGCCAGCGCCGGCCTCATCGTGACGGTTCGCCGCCGCGTCTGCGGGCCGATCGTCGGCCTGACGACACGCATGTCGCGGCTCGCCGACGGCGAGGTTGCGGAGAGCATTCCGGGCGCCGAGCGCTCCGACGAGATCGGCGCGATGGCCGCGGCCGTTCAGGTGTTCAAGGACAACATGATCCGGGCCGATCGGCTCGCGGCCGAGAAGCAGGCCGAGAACGACGGCAAGATGCGCCGCGCCCAGGCGCTCGACGATCTCACCCGCGCCTTCGAGGCCAAGGTGACCGAGCTGGTCGGCGGCCTGTCGCGGGCCTCTGCTGCAATGGAAAGCACCGCGCAGTCGATGACCTCGACGTCGGCGCAGACCAACAGCCAGGCCGCCGTGGTCGCCGCCGCCTCCGAACAGACCTCGACCAACGTGCAGACGGTCGCGAGCGCCACCGAAGAGCTGACCTCCTCGATCGCGGAGATCGGGCGTCAGGTCGCCCAAAGCACCGAGATCGCGGCACGTGCCGTCGACAATGCCCGCCGCACCGGCGACACGGCGCGCACGCTCGCCGAAGGCGCCCAGAAGATCGGCGACGTCGTGACGCTGATCCAGAGCATCGCCGAGCAGACCAACCTGCTTGCGCTGAATGCAACCATCGAAGCCGCCCGTGCCGGCGAGGCCGGCCGCGGCTTTGCCGTGGTCGCCTCCGAAGTGAAGTCGCTGGCCGGCCAGACCGCCAAGGCCACGACGGAGATCTCCGAGCAGATCACCGCGATCCAGACCGCGAGCGACGAGACGGTGGCGGCGATCCGCAACGTCGCCGACGTCATCGCCGAGATCGACCAGATCGGCACCGCGATCGCGGCGGCGATCGAGGAGCAGGGCTCGGCGACCAAGGAGATCGCCCGCAGCGTTCAGGAGGCCGCCCGCGGCACCCAGGAGGTCAACAGCAACATCTCCGGCGTGCAGCGCGCCGCCGACGACACCGGCGCCGCGGCAAGAGAGGTGCTGGGCGCGGCCGAGCAGCTCTCGACCCAGTCGCGCGATCTCGCCGGCCAGTTCGAGCGCTTCCTTGGCGAGGTCCGAGCGGCGTAGCGCGACGTCAATACGGCGGCGCCTTGCGCGCGCGCTGCGCTTTCGCCGCCTCGATCCACCACGTCAGATCGTCGGCGAAGCGCGGAAACGAGCGCTCCAGAGCCTTGCCGCCATCGCCGATCGGCTCGCCGGCTTCCGACAGCGTCTGCGCGATCGGGCCGACACCGATGGTGCTCGATACCACCACCATGCCCATCTCCGAGAGCGTGCCGTGCCAGGCGGTCGCCGCGCGTGCTCCGGACAGCCGGCCGGCCGAATAGCTCACGATCGCGGCCGGGCGCCAGAACCATTCCTCCAGGAAATGGTCGGTGAGGTTCTTCAGCCCGGGCTGCATGCCCCAATTATACTCGCCGGTGACGAAGACGAATCCGTCGGCCCCGCGGATCTGCCCGGCCAGCTTCTCCAGCGCCTCCGGCGCCGAGCCCTTGGGATGTTCCTTGTACATGCGGTCCAGCATCGGCAGCCCGATCGCCTTGGCGTCGATGAATTCGACGTCCTCGCCGCGGCCGCGCAGCCGGTTGATGACGAAATTCGCAAGGCGGATGCCCATGCGGTCGGAACGGTAAGAACCGTAGAGAACGAGAATGCGATTGCTCATGGCTCGACGGTAGCACGAAACCGGCGCCCAGCCCTACTCGATTTGTCGCATTACCGTCCGCGACCATGCTCCAGCGTTTGCGACGGCGTCTCGCCGAACTGGTCGCGGTAGCTTCTGGAGAAATCGCTGAGGTGCCAGAAGCCGTACGCCAGGGCCACCGCCTTGACGCTATCGGCCCCGGCGAGAAGGCGCCGTCGCACCAGCCACAGCCGGTGCAGACGCAAATATCGGTGCAGGCTCATGCCGCGATAGCGGCGCACGACGTCGTGCATGGTGCGAACCGACAGCCCGAGCCTGCGCGCGATCTGATCGCTATAAATCGGCTCCGACAGGTCGTCGGAGAGCAGCGCGCGGATGTCCTGGAATGTCCTGAAATTCCGTCCGTCGTTAGGTCCGAGGGTCCAACGGGCCGAAACGATCGCTGCAAAGGCCTCGTCGACGGCTCCGAGCAGGGACTCCTTCATCGCCGCGCCCTTTAACAAGAGCTCCGGCGCCGGCATCGGCCCGGCCGCCTCGGCCAGCACCTCCCGAACCACGCCGCGCAACCGCTGCAAGCCGGCCGTGGAGACTTCAAAAATCTTGAAGCTCAAGAGCGTCGACGGCCAGCCACGATCCCTCACCTCCGGCCGGAAAACCACCGAGGCGATTTGCCGCTGCACCTCCTCGATGGTGGTGTAGGCCGCCCCGCCGTTGCCAATGACCACAACGGGCCGCGCACGTTGCGAGCCGTTGAAGCGAATTGGCACGTTGAGATCGTCCATCGTGAAGCCGATCGCAGTGCAATTCTCCACGAGTTGTGCGTCAACCACCCTCGGAAATGAGCGCGTAAAATTCACGTCGCAGCCCGGTAAGGCGAGGATCGCCTGCTCAGCCGAAATCTTCCGCACAAGAGGGGTGAATTCGAAATTCAGCCCGCGTATGGCGCTTCGAAATTCGTCAACGTCTGAAAAACGAAATGTTTTGAGTGCCGAGCTCGGCACATCGTCAATGCTGTTCATGGAAATAAGAGAATGCCGCGCCACTCTGGATGTGCGTCCGGCCGCGGAATGCCGGTTCGCTTCCTCCCTCAATTATTTCGCTAGAATCGATTCTGTCGTGTCCTGATTAAATGGAGCGGGGCCGGTTGAAAGAACAATCCGGGACAACCCTGCCTCGCCGAATTTCGATAGCGTTTCCCACAAGGCCGGCGGTGCTGAAATACCCCAGCCTTCGACAATTAAAATTCAAATTAACGCCTTTGCGGCGGAATGACCGTTGTTTGATCGTCAATTCATTTCATTTCAGGCTCCTGCCATGACGGCAAATTCGCCTGCTGATAATCTGGCCGAATTGGAGAGAGCGGTCGCTACGTGTCCGCTGGAGCGGTGCGCTCGCATTCTCTTCGGCCTCCTGCAACTGCTCACAAGCAGCCGCGGTCAGTCCCTGGAATTGCTCGCCGATGTGCTCGACGGCGTCCTGCTGCGACTGATCGAGCGGGTTGATGCCAGCACGCTGATCGATGTCAGCGCGGCTCTCGCAGAGCTCAAAGTGGCTCCGCCGAACACCGTCCGACGTCTCGCCTCGCACCGCGATCCGGAAGTCGCCTGCCCCGTCTTGCTCCGCTCGCAGTCACTGTCCACGGCCGATCTCACATTGATCGCAGCCGCGAGCGGCGTACGGCAGCAATGTGCCATCGCCGGCCGCGCGCCGATCGATCCACGGGTGACGGAGACGCTGATCAAGGGTGGCACTTCCAGCGTTTGTCTTGCGCTGATCGGCAACAGCGAGGCAAGATTCTCCGAAGCCGCTTACGTTGCGCTGGTTGAGAAGTGCCTGGTGGATGACGAACTCACCAAGGCACTGGCGCTCAGGCCCGACACGCCCGACACGGTCATGCGGAAGCTGCTGTCGGCCTCACGGGCGCCGAAACCCGGCATTGCGCCGAACGCCGCCGTCTCGCTTCGATCCGCAACGGCCGCACCAATCGCGGCCGAGCTACCGACCGCGGCCGCCTATGCAAGCGCGCGGCCAGAGATCGTAGCACTCAGCCGCATCGGCAAGCTCAACGATTCCACCGTGAATCGCTTCGCCATCCGCGGCGAGACCGCCAACCTCATGACCGCGCTGTCGGTGCTTTCAGGCGCTCCCATCGAGATCGTCGAGCATGTCATGACCGACGAGGATTGCGAGGGCCTCGTCATGGCCTGCCGCGCCTCGCGGCTGAACTGGCAGACCACGCTCGCCATCCTGAGCAACCGCAGCGGCACACGGCTTTCTTTCGCCGAGCGCGAACGCGCGCAGCACATTTTCGAGACGCTGCTTCTGTCAACCAGCCAGTGGACCGTGCGGTGGGGCGAAATTGCCGCAAACGCCAAGGAGTGCGGCCGGGGACATCGCGACACAAAAAAGATGGGGGTTAGCCGATGAAGTTCGACGGTCGCAAAGCCTTTCGCGTGAAGATGGACCACAGGCAGCCGGTCAACCTCATGGGATCCGACGGCACCTGGCGGCGCAGCTGCGTCCTGCTCGACGTCTCGCAGACGGGCGCGAAGGTCGAGGTCGAGGGCACGCTGGACGTGCTCCAGGCCAAGGAATTCTTCATGCTGCTGTCGTCGACGGGCCTCGCCTACCGGCGCTGCGAGCTGGTCTGGATTGACGGCACCACGGCCGGCATCCACTTCGTCACCTCGCAAAGCAAGAAGAAGCAGGCGAGTACGCCGGCTGCCGCAACGCAGGCCGCCGCTCAGGCCAAGTAGACGAGAATTCGACCCCTCGATGGGAGCCCGCGATATTCCGGGTCATGTCCGTGCAGAACGCGCAAACCACACTCAAACCCACCAGCCTCGACGGCACCGCCGTCGCTGGAGCGCCGCGCCCGTTCGTGCATGTGCTGGCCGACACGTCCGACAAGCTGGCCGGTGTGTGCTCGATCCTCGAGCAACGCTTTGCCGTCGCGGGCGAGCGGCTGGACGCCGAGGCCAAGCTGTCAGAGGTGCCGTCCGCCATCGTCATTCGCGCCGAACTTCGCGATGTCGACAACATTGCGGCGATCAAGAAGCGGGCGGGCAAGCTCGCTAAAGCGAAGAAACGGATTTTCCTGCTGGAGCACACCTCCCATGTCGCCGTTTCGCAGGCCTATGCGCTTGGAGCGACACTGGTCCTGCCGGGCACGATCAACCGGGCGAGGTTGCTGGCGGCGCTGTCTGATCCGGCTGATCCGCTCTCCCCTCTGTCGCGTCCGACCGTGCAGTCCGACAACGCCGTCGAGACCGCGGCGACCGCGATCGCATCCATGTTCAACTCCGTCACCCTGGGCCAGCCGCTCGACGTCAACGGCACCAGGGAAGCCGGTCGCCAGATCGCCGAGCGCATCATCCGGCATGGCCTGACGGAATGGCTCACCACGGTGCGGCGGCACCACGAAGGAACCTATCAGCACTGCCTGCTGGTGACCGGTGTCGCCGTCGACTTCGGGCTGAGCCTCGGCGTCGGCAGGACCGACCTCGAGCGTCTCTACTCGGCGGCCATGTTCCACGACATCGGCAAGGCGCAGATTCCGCTCGCCATCCTCGACAAGCCGGGCCGGCTCGATGCCGCCGAGCGCGCCCTGATCGAAACGCATCCCGCCGCCGGCTACGCATTTCTCAAGGACCATGACGGCATCTCGCGGGAGATTCTCGATGCCGTTCGCCATCATCACGAGTATCTCGACGGGAGCGGCTATCCCGATGCGCTCTGCGCCGAGAGCATTGGCGATATCGTCAGGATCCTGACGATCTCCGACATCTTTGCCGCGCTGATCGAGCACCGGCACTACAAGCCGACCATGCCGCGCGCGGAGGCCTACGACGTTCTGTGCGGGATGACAGGCAAGCTGGAGAAGGCGCTGGTCCGCTCGTTCAAGCAGGTCGCGCTCACGCGGTGAGCGCTGTGACCCGTATCGAGCGCAGCCTAGTGCGTCGCACGATGACTGGCGCGGCGCGGGATGGAGCGGCAGGCCAGTCCGTCGGCCAGCAGCTTCATGTCCTCGTGCCGGCCGCTGCGAATCAGCCGGCCGAACTCTTCGGGTGTGAAAGGAAGACTTGGATCATCATCGATCTTAGGCCGCAGTCGCGGACCGAAGAACCGCCGAACCAGGCTAGCCAGCCGCCGCATATCGATTCCCTCGCGCCAGCAACAAACCTCTCAGTCCGCATATTGTTCCTCCCGCGACTTCGAGATTGCAAGAGGCCACGCGCGACACCGCACCAAAAAATTTTCCGCCAGAGAATAATCTCCTCTGCTCGTGCTAATCGGCAAAACCCACGTAATGCACGAACTGGTGGTTGTGCTCGCGGTCCGAGCGCACGGCGTTCGCGGCAAAACCGTCGTCGGGATAGCCCAGCGCGACACAGGTCATGATGACCTCGTCCTCCGGAATCTCGGCGACCTCGCGCACGATGTCGGAGCGCATGATGCCCTGCCCGTTGATGACCGAGCCGAGTCCGCGGTCCCACGCCGCGAGCACGATGCCGTAGCAGAGCGCACCGAGATCGAAGTGGCAGACCGCGCCGGGATCGAGCACGCGGTCATAGGTCAGCACCAGCGAGACCGGCGCGTCGAACTGGCGGAAGCCGCGCAGCACCCAGTCCTGCCGCATCGGCTTGTCGTCGCGTGCGATTCCCATCGCGCCGAACAGCTTCTTGGCGATGTCGACCTGCCGGGTGCGATGCACGCCCTGGTATTCGCCATGGCTGACGATGTCGCGCTTGACCTTGGCGCCGCCGGCCATCTCCGCCATGTTGCGGCGACGCACCTCCTCCAGCGGATGACCCGTGAGCACATGGACATGCCAAGGCTGGGTGTTCATCGACGAGGGCGCGCGCTTGGCGCTCTCGATGATCGCCTCGATCACCGCGCGCGGCACCGGCTCGTTCTTGAAGCCACGCACGCTGCGGCGCGACTGGACCAACGTCTCGAATTCCACCTCGTGAATCTCCCTGCCCGTTCGTCCGGCCGTGCGACGCACGCCGGTTGCCGATGCGGCCCCGCAAAACCTATGCTAATGACCAAGCAAGACCAAGAACCCTGTGAGGAAAGCCCATGGCCGCACCGCTCGATCCCGTCATCGCCCAGATCATTCCGCTCATGCCGATGCGCGATCCCACGGCCATGACGCCACAGAGCGCCCGCGATTCCTTGCGCGCACTCGCTGCCTCGCGTGCCGCCATTCCGCCGCCGCCGGTCGATAGCGTCGAGGATATCAGGGTGAAGGGCGGCGCCAGTCTGCTTCCCGCACGGGTCTATCGGGTCGGCCCCGCGCCGGCACCGACGGTGGTGTTCTTCCACGGCGGCGGCTGGGTTGCGGGCGATCTCGAAACCCACGACCGGCAGGCGCGCAACCTTGCGATCGAGACCGGCGCGGTCGTCGTCTCCGTCGACTATCGCCGCCCGCCCGAGACGCGCTTTCCCGGCGCCTTCGAGGATGCTTTCGCCGCGGTCAGCGACGTGTTTGGCCGCGTCGCGGAATTTGGCAATGACGCAACGCGTTTCGGCGTTGCCGGCGACAGCGCCGGCGGCAATCTCGCAGCGACGAGCGCGATCGCCTGCCGGGAGGCCGGCATCAAGCTCGCCGCGCAACTGCTGGTCTATCCGGTCACCGACGTCGTCGGCGCTTATGCCGATGCGCGCGAGAACGCGCGCTATCCCTCGCGCGCGGAGAACGCCGAGGGCTACTTCCTCACACGGGCGACGATGGAATGGTTCTGCGGCCATTATCTCGCCGATCCCGCGCACGCCGGCGACTGGCGCGTCTCGCCGCTGCGGGCTGCCTCCTTGGCCGGCGTCGCGCCCGCGATCGTGACCACCGCCTGGTTCGATCCCCTGCGCGACGAAGGCGCCGCCTATGCGCGGGCCCTGGAGGCCGCCGGCGTGAAGGTCAAGCACCATGAGGGCCCCGGCCTGATCCATGGCTATTTCGGCATGGGCGACGCCTCCGACGTCGCGCGCGCTGAGGCGCAGCGCGCGCGGGCCGACTTCAAGGCGCTGCTGATGCGCGGCGCGTGAAGGCGATCAGGCGCTCTGCGGCCGCTGCGCCGCGGTGTGCCCCCAGGTCTCGTCCCAGTCCTGACCGGCGGCATCGACCACGCGGCCGTCGGCTTCGAAGAACTTGTTCGGCACCTGGAAGATCGCCAGGATCAACGCGCCGTCCGGACACCAGGCGGCGTGCCGGCTGCCCGCCTCGCGCCAGATGAATTCGCCGGCCTTGCAGGCAATGCCCTTGGCCGGCCCCTCCTTGTCGACGAGCGCACCTTCGATGACCCAGCTCTGCTCGATGCCGACATGCTCGTGATCGGGCAGCACCGATCCTGGCGCAAAACGCATCAAGGCGGTCATCAGCCCCGTACGCCGATCGAACAGCAGCGTCTTGGCCTCGCAGCCCGGAAAGCGCGTCTTCTGCCAATCCATGTCTTGGGGGCGAACCAGGTGGGAATGCCGATCGGCTGCCTGGTCGTGCGGGATCGCGGCGTCCATCACGATGCTTCCTCTCCATCTCAAGGGACCAACGCTAGCAGGATCGCCCGATGCGGTCAGCGAGCACTGCAACAGAGGCGACATCTCCCGCGCTTGAAGCGCAAAAATCAGCGGGCGACCGGGCGGCCCAGTGCTCATCCTGCTTGATTGCGCCACGATTCCCGGCTCCAATCTGCCGGCCATTTCTGGTTCAGGAGACCCCCATGATGAAGCGGATTTTCGTCGCTGCGATCGTTGCCACCTTCGCAGCGGGTTCGGCCCTTGCGCAAGAAACCTGCGAGAGCAAGGCCGTCGGCAAGGACGGCAAGCCGCTGGCCGGCGCCGCCAAGACCTCGTTCCTGAAGAAATGCAAGGAAGACGCCTGCGCGCCCAAGGCAGTCAGCGCCGACGGCAAGCCGCTCGCCGGCGCCGCCAAGAACAGCTTCATGAAGAAGTGCGAGACCAGCGCGTAAGGCGCAGTGCGTTCCGGGCCTTTTCAGCAAGCCATCACAAACGAAATGCCGTCATGGCCGGGCAGATGCGCGTCTTCGCGCCAGATGTCCCGGCCATCGGCTTCTTGTGCCCCACCCCGCCGCCAGTTTCCGACACGCGCCGAGCGCGTAAAGCAAACACGCCGCGACCCTAGACAGAACGCAGCGGCTGACGGATGATGCAGCGCTGAGCGAACCGGGGCGCATCGACGAGGCTTCCAGCAAAGGATGGGCGAGATGTTGCAGTTCCGCGTGCGTGATCACATCACGGCGATAATGAGCGTGCTCTTTACGCTGCTCATGATCGTTGACGTTGCCAACGCGAGAGGCCCCGGCCTGCCCAACGTCATGGTTCTCGCAACCGGCGGCACGATCGCCGGCAGCGGGGCGAGCAGCACCACCGTCATCGGGTATACCGCAGCCACGGTGGGCATCGAGACCCTCTTGAATGCCGTCCCCGAGTTGAAAACGGTGGCCAACGTCAAGGGCGAGCAGGTCTTCCAGATCGCCAGCGAGAATATGAACAATGATTATTGGCTGAAGCTCGCCAAGCGCGTCAATACGCTCCTCGCGCAGGACGACGTGGACGGGATCGTGATCACGCACGGAACCGATACGATCGAGGAAACCAGCTATTTCCTGAATCTGGTCGTCAAGAGCAAGAAGCCTGTGGTCGTCGTCGGTGCGATGCGTCCATCGACCGCGATCAGCGCGGACGGCCCGATCAACCTCTTCAATGCGGTGATCCTCGCAGGCAGTGAAGAAGCCGTCGGCAAGGGCGTGCTCGTCGCCCTCAACGATCAGATCAACGCCGCACGCGACGTCACCAAGAACAACACGTCCACGGCAGACACCTTTCGCACGCCCGAACTCGGCTTTCTCGGCTACATGCAGGGCAACAAGCCGTATTTCTATCGCCAAACGACCCGCCGGCACACGGCGGATTCCGAATTTGACGTGTCCAAGCTCGATGTCCTGCCGCAGGTCGACATCGTCTACGGCTACGCCAACATGAACCGGGTCGCGATCGACGCCTTTGTCGCTGCCGGCGCCAAGGGGGTCGTGCATGCCGGCGTGGGTGACGGCAGCCTGGCCCGCCCGGCGGTCGAGCCGGCGCTCGACGATGCCCGCAAGAAAGGCGTGGTGATCGTTCGCAGCAGCCGTGTCGGCAACGGCATCGTCGCGCGCAATGGCGAGGCCAAGGACGATGAGCACGACTTCGTCGTCTCGGATACGCTCAATCCCCAGAAGGCGCGCATTTTGCTGATGCTGGCGTTGACCAAGACGAGCGACACCAAGGACATTCAGCGGATGTTCTACGCATATTAGAGCTAATCGCGCTTGAACCGGTAATCGAACGCGGCGCCGAACGGCTTGATCAGCCCGGCCGTCGGCGCCGGAAAATGGATCGGCAGGATCAGCGTGTCCGTGTCGGCAACAGAGGCGAAGAACTTTAGTCGCGACATCGCGGACTGCTTCGCATCCCAATCCGGCTTCGCCGACCAGTCCGGCTCGCGACACTGGATCTGGTGGTGCATGAGGTCGCCCGCGACCACGGCGCGCTGGCCTTTCGAAAAGATATTCACGCAGCAATGACAGGGCGAATGCCCCGGCGTCGGGGTCAGCGTCACGGTATCGTCGAGCGCGTAATCGTCCTCGACCAGCAGCGCCTGCCCGGCCTCGACGATCGGCAGGCAATTGTCGCGAAACACGGTGCCCGGCGGATTGCTGCCTTTGGCGTTCTCCGCCTCCCAAGCCGCGTATTCCCCCTTGTGGAAGACGTACTTCGCGTTGGGAAACGTCGGCACCCAGCGTCCGTCGCGCAAGGTCGTGTTCCAGCCGGTATGGTCGATGTGCAGATGCGTGCAGAACACGTAATCGATCTGCTCGAAGCCGATGCCGAGCGCGAACAATTCGTTGCGCCAGCGCGCCTTACCGGGAAAATCGAACGGCGGCGGATGGCCCTTGTCCTCACCGGTACAGGTGTCGACCAGGATGGTGTAGCGCGGCGTGCGCACCACAAACGTCTGATAGGTGATCACCATCATGCCGCGCGCGGCGTCGAACACCTCCGGCTCCATCGTCGGTAGATGGCGCTTGAACACGTCTTCGTCATAGGCCGGGAAGAAATCCTGCGGCCGGCGCCACGGCCCCTCCCGCTCGATCACCGCATCGATGGTGATGTCGCCGATCCGGACTGGCTTCATGGGTGTTCGCTCCCTTTTTGACGAAAGCGTAGCGAACGGAATCAGGGCATTCAAGGCACCAAACCCGGGAGCCTCCCATGCGCCCCGTGCCGCAAATCAACCTCAAACGCCGGAGAAGATGATCGCGGAATGAGGAATGTCCGGTGGGCAGGAAACTGAGAGTGACCACGGCGATCGTGATCGCCGTCGCAGCTGCAATCTACGTCAACAACACAAGCCTTCTGGCGCCGCATCGGGACGGCAAGCCGGTGCTGCTCGCCCATCGCGGCATGGCGCAACGATTTGACGAGCGCGAGCTGAAGAACGACACCTGCACCGCCGCGCGGATGCTGCCGCCGGCGCACGACTACCTCGAAAACACCCTGCGCTCGATGCGCGCGAGCTTCGAGGCCGGTGCCGACGTGGTCGAGCTCGACGTGCACCCGACCAGTGACGGCGAGTTCGCCGTCTTCCATGACTGGACACTCGACTGCCGGACCGACGGCCTCGGCGTCACCCGCGCGCAGAGCGTGGCAAAGCTGAAGACGCTCGATATCGGCTACGGCTACACCGCCGACGGCGGCAAGACCTTCCCGTTCCGCGGCAAGGGCGTCGGCATGATGCCGACCTTGTCGGAGGTGTTCGCCGCCTTCCCCGACAAGCAGTTGCTCATCAACGTGAAGAGCCGGGACCCGGACGAAGGCGAGAAACTTGCCGGCGTGCTGACCACGTTGTCGGCCGGGCGGCGTAGCACCATCATGGTCTATGGCGGCGACGAGCCCATCGACGTGATCCGTCGCCTCGCCCCGGATGTCCGCACGATCTCGCGGAAGTCTATCAAAAGCTGCCTGGCACGCTATATCGGATTCGGCTGGACCGGTCTCGTCCCAGAGGCCTGCCGCAACGCGATAGTGCTGGTGCCAATCAACGTCGCCCCCTGGCTATGGGGCTGGCCCGATCGCTTTCTCGCGCGCATGAACGCCGTCAACAGCGCTGTGTTCGCGCTCGGCCCCTACAGCGGCGGCGAGTTCTCCACCGGCATCGATACGCCGGAATTGCTTGCGCGGCTGCCGCAAAGCTATTCCGGCGGCATCTGGACCAACGAGATCGAGGCGATCGCCAGGCTCACCGGCAACAGCAGAGATTAGCTCCGCAGCCCCGGCGCCTCCTGTCCGGTGCGCGCGACATACTCGGTGTAGCCGCCGCCATATTGGTGGACGCCTTCGGGCGTCAGCTCCAACACGCGGTTCGACAGCGTCGCCAAGAAATGCCGGTCGTGCGAGACGAACAGCATGGTGCCCTCGAAATCCGACAGCGCATTGATCAGCATTTCCTTGGTGGCGAGGTCGAGATGGTTGGTGGGCTCGTCCAGCACCAGGAAGTTCGGCGGGTCGAACAGCATCTTGGCCATCACGAGGCGCGCCTTCTCGCCGCCCGAGAGCACGCGGCAGCGCTTCTCGACGTCGTCGCCGGAGAAGCCGAAGCAGCCGGCGAGCGCACGCAAGGAGCCCTGCCCCGCGGTCGGAAACGCGTCCTCCAGCGACTGGAACACGGTGCGCTCGCCGTCGAGCAGATCCATCGCGTGCTGGGCGAAATAGCCCATCTTGACGCTGCCTCCGAGCGCCACGGTGCCCTCGTCCGGCTCGCTCGCACCGGCAACCAGCTTGAGCAGCGTCGATTTGCCGGCGCCGTTGACGCCCATCACGCACCAGCGCTCCCGACGGCGGATCATGAAATCCAGCCCGTCATAGATGCGCTTTGAGCCATAGCCCTTGTGCACGTTCTTGAGTGCGACGACGTCCTCGCCCGAGCGCGGCGCCGGCAGGAAGTCGAACGCCACGCTCTGCCGGCGCCGCGGCGGCTCGACGCGCTCGATCTTGTCGAGCTTCTTGACCCGGCTCTGCACCTGGGCCGCGTGAGAGGCACGCGCCTTGAAGCGCTCGATGAACTTGATCTCCTTGGCGAGCATCGCCTGCTGGCGCTCGAACTGCGCCTGCTGCTGCTTCTCGTTCTGCGCCCGCTGCTGCTCGTAGAACTCGTAATTTCCGGTGTAGGTGGTGAGCGAGCCGCTGTCGATCTCGATCACCTTGGAGATCACGCGGTTGATGAACTCGCGGTCATGCGAGGTCATCAGCAGCGTGCCCTCGTAATCGTGCAGGAATTTTTCCAGCCAGATCAGGCTTTCGAGATCGAGATGGTTGCTCGGCTCGTCGAGCAGCATCACGTCGGGCCGCATCAGGAGAATACGCGCCAGCGCCACGCGCATCTTCCAGCCGCCGGAGAGTTTTCCGACGTCGCCGTCCATCATCTCCTGGCTGAAGCCGAGGCCGGAGAGCGCCTCGCGCGCGCGGCCGTCGAGCGCATAGCCGTCGAGCTCCTCGAACCGGTGCTGCACCTCGCCGTAGCGGGCGATGATCTCGTCCATCTGGTCGGCCTTGTCGGGGTCGGCCATGGCGGCCTCGAGCTCGCGCAATTCGGCAGCGACCTCGCTGACGGGACCGGCGCCATCCATCACCTCGGCCACCGCGCTGCGGCCACTCATCTCGCCGACGTCCTGGTTGAAATAGCCGATGGTGATGCCGCGATCGATCGAGACCTGACCCTCGTCGGGCAGTTCCTCACCGGCGATCATCCGGAACAGCGTGCTCTTTCCGGCGCCGTTCGGCCCGACGAGACCGATCTTCTCCCCCTTGTTGAGGGCCGCGGAGGCTTCGATGAACAGGATCTGGTGGCCGGCTTGCTTGCTGACGTTGTCGAGGCGGATCATGAGGTCATTTTTCGGGGGATTTTTGCGTTGCAGCGTCATAGGCCATGCCGGCCGCCAGGGGAAGCCCGGCGGGACGCGGAATCGCCTCATTGGCCAATCCCTGCCCAATCAGAGCCGCATGAACCGAGCGGTTTCTAAGACCGCAGCCGGGCGGCCCGAGGTCTGCTCTGGTTCAAAGGTGCCCTCCTCAATCCTGCGGGCTGAACTCTGTTGCTTGCACGATCCCTCTCCATCGTGCTGATTCCGATGCGAGTAGCTGCGCGAATCCGTCCATTTCGATGGAGTCGATCTCGACCGACAATTTTGCGAGGCTGGTCCCCATCTGACTTGTTCGCAGCGCCGCCTGAATAGCTCCGTTAAGGCCTTCAATGATATCCGACGGAGTCTTCGCCGGAACAAAGAACCCGAACCATGTGACATCCTTGAGCATGGGATAACCGGATTCCATCATCGTCGGCACATCGGGAAGGAAAGGACTGCGAGCTGAACCAGTGGTCGCCAGCGCGCGCAGTTGGCCAGATTGAACAAGACCTAAGGAGCTGTCGATCGGCATGATGGCTGATGCAATCTCGCCCTTGAGGAGATCCTGGATTGCCGCCCGACCTTGATATGGCACGTGGAGAAACTCGAAGCCTGCCGAGCGTCCCAAGGCTGCGCCAATCAAGTGCAAACTGGTTCCAACTCCCGGTGTGCCATAGGTCGCGTCCCCAGCGTTGGCGCGGCACCACGAGACGAAATCGGCAAGCGTCCTTGCCTCTCCTGGCACGCGCGGCCCGACCGTCAATACTGCGGCGAACGACGCAACAGTCGATACCGGGACAAAGTCCTGCGGCTCGTATCGCAGTCTCCTATGGGTGTGAGGAAAGAGCGTGAGGAAACCTGTCGGCGCGAACAGAATGACAGATCCGTCCGGGGGAGCGGCTTTCACGGCTTCCACGGCGACACGACCGCTCGCGCCCGGTCGGGGTTCGACGACAATCGACGTCGCATAAGTCTTCATCTGGTCCGCAAGGAGCCGCGCGACAGCATCGGGCAGCCCCGCCGTGAACCCTGTCAGGATATGAGCCGTTTTGACGCGCGGTTCAGCTACGATCTGCGACATGGGACCCGCAACGGAGAAAGCGACGCCGGCCGCCGACACTGCGAGAAAGTCACGACGCGTCCGCATGGGCCACCTCCGTGTTTCACCCAATTCCGTAACGTGTTCTCGGCCATGCCGATGGGACCGCCGACGTCTCGTCAACCAAAGCGTGCGCCGCGAAGACATATCTGTCCAATTCTGATATGTGATGGCTCGATAACCGATTTGACAGGTTCAAGTCATGCAGTGGGCCGATCGCATTGGACGCCGCCTGAAGCTGCGCGATCTTCACATTCTCCTGACCGTCGTAGAGCGCGGTAGCATGGCAAAGGCCGCGGCGGAGCTGGCGATCTCGCAGCCCGCCGTATCGAAGGCAATCACCGATTTGGAATACATGTTCGGTCTTCGTTTGCTCGACCGTGGCCGAGGCGGGATCGAACCGACGGCGTACGGCCACGCTCTGGTCGCGCGAGGCCGAGTGATATTCGATGAACTCAAGCAGGGTATCGACGAAGTCGCATTTCTGGCCGACCCGTCTGCAGCAGAGTTGCACATCGGCAGTACTGAGAGTATCGCGGCCGGCTTCTTGCCCGCAGTCATCAAGGACTTCTCGCAAGAGCAGCCGCGAGTGCGCTTGAACGTCGCACAAGCCGTCATCAGCAAGCTGCATTATCGTGAGCTGCGCGAGCGCAGCATCGATCTCATGCTGGGCCGTATTCCGACGCCATTCAAGGAAGCCGATCTAAAGGCGGAGGTGGTGTATGACGATCAGGTCGTCGTCGTGGCGGGCCGCCGAAGCAAATGGGCGCGAGCGCGCAAGCTCGAGCTCGCCGATCTCTCTGGCGAGCGCTGGATTCTGCCTCCAGCGGACACCATGCACGGGTCACTCACGACTGAGTTGTTCGGCGCGAGTGGCACAGACCTGCCACGTGCTCCCGTCACGACGCTCTCGATTCATCTGTGCTGCCAATTAGTTGCCACCACACGATTTGTGACGATGCTTCCGGCGTCCATCATTCGCCATGGCAACCATGATCGGTCCCTCAAGGTACTTCCAATTCGGCTTCCCGCGCAGCCACGGCCTGTCGCAATCGTAACGCTCAAGAATCGCGCTCTCAGCCCCGCCGCAAAGCTCTTTATCGAGTCCGTTCGGCGAACTGCGAGACTCGATGGCAAGGGCTCAATACCCTGAGTGCGATGCGACATGCATCCTGTGGGTGGCCTGGAAGAAGCCGATCCCGACCGCAAGGCTGCAGACCAGGATGCGTCGGACAAACTGGACGCCGCGCGACTGGCAGAAGTCCGGCGGCATCTTTGCTGCGCCGCGACATGCGCGTGAATATCGGGCTGCTTGGAGTCGAACGTCTAAGACCAATAATGCGACACCGGGGCTTGTCGGATGCCGGCAATGCGTCCAAACTGTGATCAAAGTCGCTGGAATGCGGCATACCTCCAGCGGTTGACAACGGCAAGCGCACTGAAGCGCGTTCGAAAAACCAGGCCGCCAGGGAGGACGTCAATGACTGCAAAGTCTGAAAAGACCAGAACAACTCGTCGCAAATTCCTGCTGACCGCCGGCGCGGCCGGCGCCGCCACCATCGCCATGCCGCAAATCAGCCGGGCGCAGACAGCGACCCTGAAGATGCAGGGCTCGTGGGGCAAGGCCGATGTCTTCAACGAGATGGCCGAAGATTATGTGAAACGCGTCAACGAGATGGCCGGAGGCCGGCTGCGCATCGACTATCTGGTCGGCGGCTCGGTCGTGCATCCGTTCCAGGTGTTCGACGGCGTTCATGGCGGCCAGATCGACGCGGCACACACGGTGACGGTCTACTGGTACGGCAAGCACAAGGCCGCCTCGCTGTTCGGCACCGGCCCGGTGTTCGGCTTCAACGCCAACGAAGGCCTCGGCTGGATCCACAACGGCGGCGGCAAGGAGCTGTTCGAGGAGCTCCAGACCAAGATCATGAACGTCAACATCAAGAGCTTCTTCGCGATGCCGATGCCGACCCAGCCGCTCGGCTGGTTCAAGAAGCCGATCACCAGCGACGCCGATCTCAAGGGCTTGAAGTATCGCACGGTGGGTCTGGCCGCCGATCTCTTCCAGGCGATGGGCGCATCCGTTGCGCAGCTGCCCGGCGGCGAGATCGTGCCCGCGATGGAACGCGGGGTGATCGACGGATTCGAGTTCAACAATCCGACCTCGGACCGGCGCTTCGGCGCGCAGGATGTCGCCAAGAACTACATGATGGGCAGCCATCATCAGGCGACGGAATATTTCGAGATCATGTTCAACCGGACGAAATTCAACGCGCTGCCGAAGGAACAGCAAGCGATCCTGCAATATGCCGCCGAAGCCGTGTCCTCCGCCAACGAATGGAAGGCCATGGATTATTATTCGAAGGACCTGCAGGAGCTGATCAACAAGGACAAGGTCAACGTCCAGCGCACACCGAAGTCTGTGTTCGACGCGCAGATCAAGGCGTGGGACGGTCTGATCGCCCAGCTCGGCTCGGATCCGTTCATGAAGAAGGTCATGGACTCGCAGAAGGAATGGGTGCGCCGGGTGGTCTACTACAACATGAACAACGCGACGGACTACCGCGGCGCCTTCGACCATCACTTCCCGGGTGTGCTTAAGGCCTGACGCCGTCGCGGCGCATCGCGTCAGGCCGTATCGCGAGGGGCGGCGCAAATTGAAGCGCCGCCCACGAATTGGGAGGGGGACATCCGGATGCACTGCTCGCAGCGAGTTCAGCTCGCATGACGAAATTCCTGTTCTTCATCGATGAGCTCAGCACGTGGGTGGGCAAGGCGTTCGCCTGGCTGATCCTCGTCCTCACCCTGGGAGTCAGCTACGAGGTGTTCGTGCGCTACGTGCTGCGTGCGCCGACCACCTGGGCTTTCGACATCAGCTACATCACCTATGGCGCGATGTTCCTGATGGCCGGCGCGTACACGCTCTCGCGCAACGGCCATGTCCGCGCCGACGTGGTCTACCGCCTCTGGTCGCCGCGCACCCAGGCGACGATGGACCTCGTCCTGTATATCCTGTTCTTCCTGCCGGCGATCGCGGCGCTGATGTATTCGGGCTGGAACTACGCCCAGATGTCGGTGCGCTTCCGCGAAGTCAGCATCTTCAGTCCGGCCGGCGTGCCGGTGTTTCCGCTGAAGGCGCTGATCCCGCTCACCGGCTTCCTTCTGTTCCTGCAAGGGGTCGCCGAAATCATCCGCTGTGTGCTGTGCATCCGCACCGGCCGATGGCCGCAACGCCTGCACGACGTGGAGGAGACCGAGAGCCTCGTCATCCGCGAACATCAGCAGCACGCGGCTGAGCCGCAGAGCGAGAAGGGACCAGGCGCATGACCGATCCTCAACTCGGCATGCTGATGCTGGGCCTCTTCATCTTCATCATCATGCTGGGCTTCCCGATCGCCTTCACGCTGATGGCGATGGGCGTCTCGTTCGGCTACTATGCCTACTACACCCCCGGTCAGGACTTCTTCCAGAACCGCATCTTCACGCTTCTGGTGCAGAAGACGTTCGAGGTCACATCCAGCGACGTGCTGGTGGCGGTTCCGCTATTCCTGTTCATGGGTTATTTGATCGAGCGCGCAAACATCCTCGACCGCCTGTTCTACTCGCTGCAATTGTCGATGAAGAACGTGCCGGGCGCGCTTGCCGTGGCCACGCTGATCACCTGCGCGATGTTCGCGACCGCCACCGGCATCGTCGGTGCCGTCGTCACGCTGATGGGGCTGCTGGCATTGCCGGCGATGCTGCGAGCCGGCTATGACGCCAAGCTGTCGGCGGGCGTCGTCTGCGCCGGTGGCTGCCTCGGCATCCTGATTCCGCCGAGCATTCTCCTGATCGTCTATGCGGCGACCGCCGGCGTCTCGGCGGTCAAGCTTTACGCGGCCGCGTTCTTTCCCGGGTTCATGCTGGCCGGCTTGTACGTCCTCTATGCAATGACGCGCGCGATCATCAATCCCGCGCTCGCGCCGAAGCTGCCCCGCGAGCAGACCGACGTGCCGACCTCAAAGGTCATCTGGGCGCTTGCCACGTCATTCCTGCCGCTCGCATTGCTGATCGTTTCGGTGCTCGGCGCGATCCTATTTGGACTGGCGACGCCTTCTGAAGCGGCCGCGATAGGAGCCCTTATGAGCATCGTGCTGGCGGCCGCCTATCGTTCGCTCAACTACGAGATGATACGCGAATCCGTGTATCTGACCGTGCGCGCCACCGCGATGGTCTGCTACCTCTTCATCGGATCCTGGACGTTCTCGGCGGTCTTTGCCGTCCTTGGCGGACAGTCGGTGGTCGAGCAGTTCTTCACCTCGATGAACCTTTCGCCGATCCAGTTCCTGCTGCTGACCCAAGTGATCATCTTTCTGCTCGGCTGGCCGCTGGAATGGACCGAGATCATCATCATCTTTGTGCCGATCTTCCTGCCGCTGCTTCCGCAATACGGCATCGATCCGATCTTCTTCGGCATTCTGGTGGCACTGAACACGCAGACGGCGTTCAACACGCCGCCAGTTGCGATGGCCGCCTTCTATCTGAAGGGCGTGGCGCCGCCCGAGGTCAAGCTGACCGACATCTTCTCCGGCGCGCTTCCGTTCGTCGGCCTGGTCTTCCTCACCATGGCACTGGTCTACATCTTCCCGGGGATCGCATTGTGGCTGCCGAGCTATCTCTATGGATCGCGATGAGCGGACCCGGCAAACCGACGAGAGGCTGCGCATGAGTCTCAACGCCCTCGGCCTCACGGAGGCTGCGGCCGGCATCCGCGACGGCCGGCTCAGCTCGGTGGAGCTCGTCGGCGACTGCCTCAGGCGCATCGATGAGGTCGATCGCGATATCCAGGCGTGGGCGTTTCTCGATCGCGACCACGCGATGCGGCAGGCCGAGGCGGCCGACGATCATCGCAAGCACGGCAAGGCCACAGGCCCGCTGCATGGCGTGCCCGTGGGCATCAAGGATATCTTCGACACCGGCGACATGCCGACGGAATTCGGATCGGAGCTGTGGGCCGGACGCACGCCGCGGCGCGATGCGGCGGCCGTGGCGCGTCTGCGGGCGGCTGGAGCCGTGATCCTCGGCAAGACGGTGACCACGGAGTACGCGTACTACAATCCGGGCAAGACCCGAAATCCGCACAACCCAAATCACACCCCCGGCGGATCGTCCTCGGGGTCCGCCGCGGCGGTCGCGGCGCTGATGGTGCCGGGTGCCATCGGCTCGCAGACCAACGGCTCGGTGATCCGTCCTGCCGCCTTCTGCGGCGTGGTCGGCTTCAAGCCCACGCATGGCCTCATTCCACGCAGCGGCGCGCTCCAATTGTCGCGCACGCTCGATCATGTCGGCGTGTTCGGGCGTAGCGTCGAGGATGCGGCCCTGCTGGCAGAGGTCATGGTCGACTTCGAGCCGGAGGATCCGGACACCCGGCCTGTTGCGCGCCCGCCATTCTCTGCGGTCGCGGCGAGCGAGCCGCCGTTGCCGCCGCGATTTGCCTTCGTGCGCTCTCCGGTCTGGGATCAGGCCGAGCCGGAGACGCGTGAAGCGTTTGCCGAGCTCGTCGACGCTTTGGGCGAAGCGTGCAGCGAAGTCGAGCTCGGGCCGAGCTTCGACGGGGCCGTCGACATGCACCGCATCATCATGGAAGTTGATATGGCGCACAATCTGCGGCGCGATGACCACCGAGGCGGCGACAGACTGAGCACGCGTCTACGCCAGGCGATCGAGCGCGGCCGCGCGCATCTTGCGATCGATTATTGCAACGCTCTGGCCGGGATTGCGCCGCTCAACCAGGCCCTGGACCACCTTTTCGATGAATACGACGCCATCCTGACGCCCGCGGCACCGGGCGCGGCGCCCGGAATCGAAACGACGGGCAACCCGGTCTTCTGCTCGCTCTGGACGTATCTCGGCGTGCCCGCGATCAGCCTGCCCTTGATGCGTTCAGAAACGGGCCTTCCGCTGGGCGTCCAGCTCGTCGGCCGCCGCGGCAACGATGCCCGCCTCTTGCGCACGGCCAACTGGCTGATCAAGACCATCGGGCGCACGCGTGGCGGCGGTCGGCGCAACGCCCCGAGCGCCGGATCGAACTCGGCTGCCGGCGCGGAGGAGAGGAAAGTGCGATGACCAATCTGATCACCGGACTCATCGGCCTCGCGCTCATGATCGCATTTCTTGGAATCCTGCTGGTCTGGATCAAGGCCATTCCGCTCATCATCATCGTTGTCTGCGTCGTGGTGCTGGCCGTGATCGATTTCGTGCGATCCCTGCGGACGAACGGCGCGCCTCGCTGAATGCTCCATGGCAAGAAGACACTTCACTTCTCGGCATTGGCCGGAGCAGCCGGAATTACGACAAGAAGAGAGCTTTAGCGGCCAACCCGTTCGAGCTGCCACCTGGGATCGCCTGCGCAGCGCGCGTCGAGACCTTTGCTCAGGTCTGCGAGGCTCACCGCGCCCAGCCGCTCGACCAGCAATGCTTCGGCATCGCGAAGGACATCGTCCACCGCTGCGTTGACGAGTTGCTCGATCGCACAGTCTGGATTGGAATGCTCGTTCCCGATCGCAAATAGCCGGGGACCACCAACCGCACGATAGACATCGAGAAGTGACACGCGCTCGAGGTCGCACGCGATGACCCAGCCGCCGCCATGCCCTTTGTCCGACCGGACATAGCCCGCATCGCGCAGTCCCGCCAATGTGCGGCGAACGACGACCGGATTGGTCCCCAGCATCGTGCCGATCGCCTCCGAGGTCATGGGGCCGTCATGTCGCGCCATGTGGAGCAGCACATGCAGCATTCGGGAAAGGCGGCTGTCGTTTCGCATCGGCTGATCTTTCGCATGCATCCCATCATTGGCAAGGGCACGCAGTCATGATACATATAAAGTTACATGACTCGTGAGGTATCCGACGTGCGACAGTTTGAGGATCCAGACCACTGGGACAGCGCAGCCAGGCATTATCGAGAGACCGCGCACCCTTTCACCGCCCTGTTTGCGGAGGCGGCGCTGGCGCGCGTAAGCCTGACGCCTCATAGTCATGTTCTCGACGTGGCAGCCGGCACCGGCGCGCTCGCCCTGGCAGCCGCTCGCACCGGCGCACGAGTCCTGGCGACCGACTTCTCGCCCGGCATGGTGGGATGCATCGCAGCTGCTGATCTGCCCAATGTGGAGGCGCGGGTCATGGACGGACAGGCGCTCGATTTGCCTGACGCGCATTTCGATGCCGTCTTTTCGATCTTCGGTGTCATCATGTTCCCCGATTGGCGCAAGGGATTGGCCGAGATGCGACGGGTGACACGGCAAGGCGGGCATGGCGTGGTCGCGACCTGGCGGAAACGGGGCGCGGCGACCTTCCTCCTGTTGGGCGAAGTGCGGGAAAAGCTGTTCCCTGATCTGCCAGGCATGGCAATGCCTGAAGCCGTTCAGGCCATGAGCGATCCGGACGATTTCGCCCGCGCCCTCGTCACGGCCGGCTATCGCAATCCCCGGATCGACGCGGTGACTCATGATTATCTGCTCGACGTGGCGGCGCTCGACGCGCCTGACACGCTCTTTGGCATGTCGCCCGACTGGACCAGCCTGGACGACATCGAAAAGGCCGCGGTGGTGGCCGAGGTGCGGCGCAGGGCCGATGGTCGCCCGGTGCTGCCGATAACCTCGACCGCACTCATTGGCGTCGCTGAACGATGAACACCAACCGCACGGGTGCGAGCGATTCCACGCGGCGTTGATCGTCGTTATTTCCTGAGGATACCCGTGTTGGTGTTTCCAAGCTGCTGGACGGCGGCGTCGGCGGCTGGCGTGTTGTAGGACGGTCGAGATCCGCCACCCTCCTGACCGGACGGGGTCACGCCGAGTCGCTGGCCCGTCGTTCCCTGGCCTTTTGCATTAAGCGTGTTGGGCCCCGGCGAACCGCCCGTTCCGCTCAGCGTCGTCCCGTTTGAGAGCGTCGAGCCAGCCGTGCCGCCCGAACCGGTCGCGCCCGCCCCTCCAGCGGATGAAGCACCTCCTGAACCGCCTCCTGAGCTTTGCGCCATGGAAAACGAAACGGTGCCCAGAAGGACAGTCGCGGCCAAGACCAGAAGTTTCATCGTCCACCCTTTCCTATGCCTATGCCTGAAACCGCTTGCTTCCTTGTCACAGTTCCTAGCGGCGGCGAGCGATCCATGCTCCGGCCAGGAAAGCGACGAGCAAAGACCGCAACGGCGCCCTCACCGTCACCTCGCGCAACTGGTCGGCCCATCGCTTCGCCGGCTCTGGCGACGGCGTGCGGGCCTGCGGAGCAAAAGCTCCTCCTTGCTCTCCGGAACCCGGCCGCGGGCCCGAAGTCCGCTCTATGCCGCCCTGATCGTCCGTCAGCCCGGAGGCTTCCGTCATTGCCGCGGCTTCCTTCATGTCCATGCGTGCGCTCCCGAGGACGGTTGCGGAACAACTCAACTGATCTGGTGCCCGTCCGACCGAGGTCACAGGCTCGTTCGACGACCGGGGGCGGCTATGGCGTCGGCATCGATGCGAACTATATGCTTGTCGAAGATCCCCGCCGTACCGCTCCCTTGAAAAAGCCGTTGCTCATCTTTCTGTTCCTCGTCTTCGCACCGCTTGCCGCATCGGCGGCGAGATATTTTTGGCTGGATGATGGCCGCCAGAACTGGCAAACGGCCGATCGCTCCAGCGCGGGCCTGTTGGCCTCCGCGGCCGATCACCGTGAGGCCGTTATCCGGGTGTTCGGAGCAAGAACGGTGAGATGGCGCGGCATCTTCGCGATTCACACCTGGATCGTGGTCAAGGAGAAAGATGCGCCGACCTACACAAGGTACGACTACACGGCCTGGGGCGAGCCGATCCGCACCAACGGCTTCGCTCCGGACGGGCGGTGGTTCGGCGCTGTGCCGGAAATCGTCGTGGCCGTCGATGGCGAGCGCGCGGAGGCGCTCATCCCGAAGATCAGGCATGTGGTCGAAAACTACAGGTTTCGATCCTATGGTGATTACAGCGTCTGGCCTGGGCCCAATTCGAACACCTTCGTGCAGGCCGCGCTCGATGCCGTCCCTGAGCTCCGGGTCGTCCTGCCGCCGACCGCGATCGGCAAGGACTTCCCGTACACCGGCAAATGGTTCGGCGTAACGGCGTCCGGCACGGGCATCTATGTTTCGCTTGCCGGATATGTCGGGGTGACGATTGGCTGGGTCGAAGGCCTGGAGATCAATTTCTTTGGCGCCGTTCTGGGCGTCGACATCCGGCGCCCGGCGATAAAGCTCCCCGGTCTCGGCCGCTTTGGAATGACGCCGAGCCTGTAAGAGCCGCCGATTGAAGACTCCCAAGGCTGGTTGAAGATACCTTCTGGCTGGCTGCTGCCTAGCTCGACGCTCGCTCGAGCGTCGGTCGACCGCACGGGCGCACTCAAGTCACTGCCGGTCTTCAGCCCCACCTCCATGGCTGACCTCGACCCGAGGGCCGCTTCGGAGAGCAGAACTGACCAAGGTCATTCTGGGCTGCGAGGGCAACCTTGGACCCCAGGCAGACGAACTCGGGAAGGTGCACCACAGCCGACCGCGCTCGGTCCTGCGGACCAGAGCAGCCGATGGGGCATATTATAGCGCCGACTGCCGAACAAGCGCCGATCTAGTCTTCGTCTGGCTCGCGCACGACCGCTGGTTCGTCATCGCCATCTTCCCCTTCGTCATCGTCTTCTTCGTCCTCCTCATCCTCTTCATCAGGATCTCTTGGCGGCATCGCGGTGCCCATAACCACGAGCGGTGTCCAGCAGATCGCTGTGATAGAAGATGCTAAGGCGTGTTGCTTCATGGCGTTGCTGCTCCTCGAAAAGAACCCGCTGTCGACGCTTCCTGACGGGCGGCACGCGCAGGTCCAGGGTGCGATCGTTGGAAACGCGAGGTGACACCAGCTCGATGACACGAGCAAGGACCGCACCCGCCACGCAACTCGCGGCGCTTGGAGCTACCTTATGCCCGACGACGCATTAGAAGACTCCATGTCCACCAAAAGTTCGCCGCTGGTAACTTCGGGAGCCCCGAGATCGAGGTCATGCAGGCTCGCCTCAACAAACGCCAGTATCTTGGCGTTCGCTGCGTTGGCGCTCTCGCGGTCATCAAATATCATCACGGCGATACCGACACCGCCGCCCGCATCCAGCACATGGTAAGATCTAAATCCCTGCGATTGCCTCAGGATCTCACCGACACCGCTCTTGGCGCGACGAGCGGCGTCCGCGACCGAACGAACATTCGTGTACTTGCGAATGACCATGTACATGGGGCCACCAGCTGTCATACGCGCGCAAATGAGCCATCCTCGCCCGCAGGGGGCGAGGTGCTGAGGCTCAGGTGCCCTCGAACTTGAACGACACGTTGAGCTTGGCGCGATAGGCCTCGACTTTTCCCTTCTCGTCCAGTTGCATATCGAGCTTGACGACCTCTGCGATGCGAAGATCTCGGAGAGATTTAGCGGCTTGCTCGACCGCGTTGGCGGCCGCCTTCTCCCACGAGTCTTTACTGGTACCGACTAGTTCGATGACCTTGTAGACACTCTCGGGCATGTCGTCCTCCTATCCGGTAGGGCCAGGAAATCTAGCATCTGAATCTCGACGCCGATACGTATCCGCGGATGGTGCGGAAAAGGTTCGTTTGGCTGTCATTTTTTGTGTTCGACCCAGGAAAGAAACTCGGGAACCCGTCGGGAGATGCGATCGCGTTTTCAGCCCGAACGAACCCGCATATGGAATGGCCTTTCCGTCAGTTGGTTTCTTAATATGGTTCTGCAGCCCGATGTCGTCATTGCCGCTGAGGTTCTGACCCATGAAGCGATGGCACCCCGTCAGCATCAGCAGCATCGTTATCGCCGTGGGTCTGGTGTGTGCCGGGGCCCTGGTGGTCAGTCGATCACACGTTCCATTGGAAGCCATAGCTTCATCGGTAACACGTACTCCTGAGCTTATGGAGCGTGCGTGGCGCCTACCGGTGGCAGCAACATTTCAAAGACATGTTGATTGGCAGTCAAATGGCTCTCGCTGCGGACCCGCTGCTGTTGCGAATGCGTACCGGTCCCTTGGCGAGGCGGCAAGGACGGAGGGCGAGGTGTTGGCCGGCACGTGGAGCTGCTGGACAGGGATATGCATAATGGGTCTCACGCTTGACGAACTGGCCAAAGTCGCCCAGTCGCACACCAGCCGAAACGTTATAGTCTTACGCGATCTCAGCGAGAACGAGTTTCTGGAGCATCTCCGCCGATCCAACGATCCGGGGCGACGCTACATCGTGAATTTCGATCGCGCTCAAATTTTTGGCGCTGGTAGCGGCCACCATTCCCCAATCGGGGGGTATTTCGAAGCCGAGGACCTCGTTTTCGTGCTCGATGTCAATGTTGATTTCCAGCCATGGCTCGTCGAGCGGGGGCGGCTGTTCGACGCTGTAAATACGTTCGACGGCGATAAAAAGCGGGGACTGCTATTCATACAGTAAATTATCCCGCATGCCGCTTGTTGGCCCGTCGCGGCGTCTAGAAGGGTGCTAAGCTGAGCGATCTGCCGGTCGAGCAGACGACTCGTTTTCAAGTTGCCAATGCACTCGGCCTACAGACCCCACCATCGCTACTAATTGGCGCTGACGAAATCATTGAGGTCGGCATCTTGGCCGGCGGCCTCGCCTGACCATCCAACGACCGCCTGCGTTCAGGATTAGGGCCGCGACCTCTCTTCACTTCAGCATTGTGACCCAACGCAGAAATGCAGCGAAGGGCTGAGCATGCTGCCTCGTCAGAGCGCGTAGGATGGGTTGAGCCCTTGCGAAACCCATCATGCTTCGTCGTAGATGGAGGGAGCAATGGGTTTCGCTGGCGCTCTACCCATTCTACGAGCTGAATGCCGGATGGACCGGAAGCGCTCACAGGCATCATGGATTACTGATTTGGAGCCAAACCCGACTTCATGGCCATCGCTTGATTGCGCCGCGTTCGCTGTGTAAAGCTTTCACCAGCGCCGATTTGATACTCAGCTTGCGGGCGCTTCTAAAAATGCAGCTAAAGAGAACCGCCATCCCTGCATCGTCCGCATTGCCTAAGCCGTCGGCCATCTCGAATGGGAGGGTCAAATGAAATTTGCTGCAATCGCTGATGTGCACGGCAATCGTTCAGCGCTCGAGGCCGTACTTGCCGATATTGCCGCCTTCGGCATCACCGAGGTCGTCAATCTCGGTGATCACGTCAGCGGCCCGTTGGAGGCGGCCGGAACTGCGAACCTCCTGATTGAGCGAGGCTTTCCGTCAGTGCGGGGCGATCAGGATCGAATCCTCGTCGAGCTCTGGCAGGCTGGCACATCGGTTCGCAGCGATTTCCGACAGCTTGAACGTCGGCATTTCGATTGGTTGGCGAGCATGCCACCGACGCTGGTGTACAGAGACCATGTGTTCTTATGCCATGCGAAGCCAAGAAACGATGCTGCCTTCTGGCTGGACTACATAAGCAGCGACGGTGATGTGCGCGCCAGTCCAATCGAGGCCATCGAGCCGGAAGCGGACGGGATCGACGCCCAGCTTATCCTGTGCGGACACACTCACATACCCAGGATTGTTCGTTTGAGAGATGGACGCCTCGTTGTGAACCCCGGCAGCGTTGGATTGCCCGGTTACGACGGGAAGACGCCCGTTCCTTACGTGGTTGAGGTCGGCACGCCGCATGCTTGCTACGCGATTTTGGAGTGCGCCGGAAAAGAGTGGCTCTCGACCATCCGGTACGTGCCTTACGATAACGCGCCTATGGTTGAACTCGCCCTCAGCAAAGGAATGCGCACTTGGGCGGATGCGATTGCAACTGGTTGGATCCAACGGAGAGCCAGCATTTGAGAGCTTTTCGCTGCGGCCATCCTTCGAGACGCCCGCGTGAGGCGGGCTCCTTAGGATGAGAGGGAGTGCGTGGCTGCAGTTTCAAAAGGCGCCGACGCTGATGTGCCTCATCCTGAGGAGGCGCGTCAGCGCCGTCTCGAAGGACGAGGCGTGCGCACCGGCCGCCGCCATCCGAATCTTTGAAGGAGAGCCATCGAATACTTCCCGAACCGACCCGCGTGCCGAGGAAGGTCGGCTCTGAACGAAAAGCTCAACACGAGCAATTCGCGTCCGCTAGTCCCGACGAAGCAGGCCTCAAACCGGCGAGCCGCGACTTCGCTGATGGGCGACCACGTTCGGACATGTGCGTCGTTAGGCTGACGATGGTCCTTCAACAATCTTCCAATACGAATCCTTGCGGATCACCTCGTCCGCGCGAAAAGTGTAAAAGTCACATCCTCGGACCTCGATCTTTTTTCCTTCGCGTGTAGTGCCCGTTAGCGTCCATTTTGAAATGCCCGTGTTTGCCATCGTATCCACAAAATGCTCGACGTCGCCGTAGTGAACATCCGGCAAGCCTTCAAAGCGCGTCGCGAGCCCGTCTCGTACGTTGCGTTTGCCCTCGAAGCGGGAGCCCCAAGGCTTGCTTCCCCTCGGCATCTCCAAGACACAATCGTCAGCAAAGAACTCCATGATGGAATCCAAGTCGTGCGCGTTGAACGCTTCACACAGCGCCGTCAATTTCGATCGAATGTCCATCCTTCCCTCCATCGAGTTCTCGGAAGGGATACAATAACATCAGGGCACACAGGTGAGTTGAAGGGCCAATTAGACGTCTGGTCGATGTCGCCTTCGGGGCACTTGCTGTCGGCTGGAGCGACGCGTGAGGTCTGCTTCAGCTCACGAAGCGGACACCTCATTCCAATGAGTGTGCGCCCTACGCCCGTCGCATCAGCTTGAGCGAGGCCGCAAGCCGCAGGCTTCGCTTCCCCGCGAGCGCGATGCCTTCGAGCTCGCCGCTGTCTTCGGTGCAGGTGCCGGAGAAGCCGATGCCGACCTCGAGGCCGCCGAACACGGGGTTCTCGCCTTTTGCCGGCGTGTGCTCCTGGTTCAGCATCTCGCCCTTCCAGCGGCCGTCCGCCGAGGAATAGGCGCCGAGATAGTAGAAGAACGCATCGCCGCCGAGGATGCGCCCGTCGATCAGCAGCATCACGCCGGACAGTCCGGCGTCGACGCCGTCGAGCGCGCTCAGCTTCATCCCGTAGAGCCCGTTGGCGATGCCGCCCGGTCCGACCGTCCCGCTCGGCGGCAACCCCTCGTCGTCGAGGCGCGTGAGATTGGCCCAGAACCTGGCGCCCGGCATGGTGTCCGCGCCGCCCTCGAGACGGATCTGGTTGCCGTAGAGCCGGCCGCGCGCTCCGATCGAGGCGACGTCGGCGCCCATCATCGGCTTGTAGCTGGGGTCGAGGTTGTGCCGCTCGGTGATGACCTGGGCGATGATCTCGCCGTCGCGCTCGACATAGGTGCCGAGATGCGCAAAGCCCGAATTGCCGCCCAGCATCCTGCCGTCGTGCAGGCACATGATGCTGCAGCCGAACGCATCGTTGACGCCGTATTCAACCTTGTAGAGCCCGTCCAGCAACGTCTTGAACCTGCAAAATCGGAAATGAATTGCCGGCTACCTAGCATCGTCGCTCCAGCGAGGCCACCGGCTTTTGCGCGCATCGCCGCCCCGGCACCTCCGCCCGCGATGATGCCATTATGCCCCTGTTTTGCCCGACGGGTCAAAACTCCACTTCGTAAAACCCGCAGTCAATGATTTCAGGGACTTGGCTACGGTGCATGGGGTTGTTTTTCGACGTTTGTTTGCCGGCCCCCGAAAAAAGCTCCCTCAGCCGATCGGCGCCAGGCTCGAACCTGCCCCCACGGACGCACGACCAATCGCGCATGGACACGCAATCAGCCGAGGACGAACTCAGCGCGATCATCGCCGGCGCCGCGAAGCAGCCGCTGCTCGATGCCGCCTACGCACTCTGGCGCCGACGCTACCGCCTGGAGACCATCGCGGGCCGCCCTACCGCCGAAGAGGTCCGCGTCAATCGAGCCTTCTCGCCGGAGCAGTTCATCATCCAGTACCGCCATGAACGCGCCCATGCCCATGAAGGGCCGATGTTCGGCTATGTGAAGCGCGCTCATCCGCGCGCCGACGATCAGGCGATCCGGCAAGCCATCATCACGGCGGTCAAATTCGAAGACGCCTACAACAAGCACTTCGACTGGAACGGCGATTTCGATGATTGCGTGGCGCGCGCGGTGAAACAGGCCGCGCGGAAATATCCGCATTATCTCGAGACCACCTATCGCGATGCCCGCGGCGAGCTCGCCTATTACATGAAGTGAACTAGAAGCACAGCGTGGTGACCAGCCTGCCCTGCTTGTCCTTGATCGCATAGGGACAGCGAATGCGCTCCAGCGCCTTCTTGGCATCCTCGTCGCCGAGCGCGGCGGCGCGCTCGTAATAGGCTTTTGCCGCGTCCTTGTCCTTCGCACCGCCGCGGCCTTCCCGCGCAAATGCGCCCATCCGCTCCAGCGCGCCGGGATGGTTTTGCGCCGCCGCCTTCTCGAACAGCGCGCGCGCCGCGACATCGTCCTTTGCGCCGCCATCGCCTTCAGACAACATCAGGCCGAGCTGGTACTGCGCTTCCGCATTGGTCTCGGCGGCCTTGCCGAGCAGCGCACGGGCCTGGGCGGGATCGGCCGGCGCGGCGCCACCTGCGCCACCGAGCGCGGCAAGATTGCTGACGCCGCGCGGGTTGCCGGCCTGCGCCGCCCTCTCGAACAGCTTTCGCGCCTGCGTCTCGTCCTTGGCGACGCCGGCGCCGGTGCCGTAGAGCACGCCGAGTTCGACCATGGCCGCGCTCGATCCCTTGTCGGCCGCCTTGCGCCAGGCCGCGATCGCCTCCGCGGTCTGCCGGTTCGCCGCGTAAGCGCGCCCGAGCTCGAACATCGCGCGGCGCGAGGCGTTTGCCGCCTGCTTGCAGAACTTGACCGCGGTCGCAATGTCGGCGGAAGCGATCTCCGCGACGCCCTTCACGTCGGCCGGCTTGTCGGGATCGCTGGGATCGGCGGCCAGACGGTCGCACAACACGAGGTCGGCCGATTGCGCCTGCGCCGTCAGGGGCGCGGCGAGCGCAAAGAGCATGGCAAGGAGGAAAGTCCGCATGATCGTCACGTTGCGTCTGTGGCTCGGCAAATTCAAGGCTCAAGTCGGTTCGCGCTTGCGATGGGTGGCTCAGGCGCGCTGCATCAGCTTGAGCGCTGCGGTCAGGCGCAAGCTCCGCTTGCCGGCCAGCGCGGTTGCCTCCAGCACCGCCTGCTCCGCGTCGTAGCTGCCGGAGAAGCCGATGCCGACCTCGTGCCCGCCGAAGACCGGATCGTCCTTGGCCGGCGTGTGCTCCTGGTTGAGGATCTGGCCCTTCCAGCGGCCCTTCGCGGCGGTGTAGGTGCCAAGGTAGTAGAAAGCCGCATCGCCGCCGAGGATGCGGCCCTGGTTGAGCAGCATCACCCCGGTGAGTCCGCCGTCGAGGCCGTCGAGCATGCGCAAATGGATGGAGTAGAGACCGTCGCTGATGCCGGCTTCGCCGACGCCGCCGGCGATCGGCACCTCCTCATCCGTGATCGGCGTCATCAGCGACTGAAACGGCACGCCTGGCAGCTCCTTGAGCTCGCCCTTGAAGCGATAGAGATCGCCGTCGGCCCAGCCCTTCGCGATCAGGGTCGCATCGTCGGTGCCCGCCATGGCGCGGTAGCTCGGATCCGGATTGTGGCGGACGGTCTTGATGACGATGTCGACGCCGCTGCCCGTCTTCTCGTAGCTGCCGATATGGGCGAAGGCCGAATTGCCGCCGAGCATCTTGCCGTCGCCGGCATACATCACGCTGCGGCCGACGACGTCGCCGAGCTGAAATCTCACCTTGTAGAAGCCTTCAAACACCAGCCGTGTCCCCGGCCCTGCGCGCATCCGGATGCACTCTATCCCGCTTTCGGCGGCGATGGACAAGTTTCGCGGCGCCCGGGTCGGCAGGCACAGGAACGGTTGTCATCAAAATGCAAAAATCCGCCGGAGCCTTCGCTCCGGCGGATTGAATGCCAACCCGGGCCAGCCCCCCAGCCCGGGCCGGGAGGATCTTAGGCCGCGGCCTTCTTGTCGGTCGGCACGGACGAGATCGTCTTCAGGATCTGCGAAGCGATCTGGTAGGGGTCGCCTTGCGAGTTCGGACGGCGGTCTTCCAGATAGCCCTTGTAGCCGTTGTTGACGAAGGAGTGCGGAACGCGGATCGAAGCGCCGCGGTCGGCAACGCCGTAGCTGAACTTGTTCCACGGCGCGGTCTCGTGCTTGCCGGTCAGACGCTTGTCGTTGTCCGGGCCGTAGACGGCGATGTGGTCCATCAGGTTCTTCTCGAAGGCGGCCATCAGCGCCTCGAAATACTCCTTGCCGCCGACTTCACGCATATAGGCGGTCGAGAAGTTGGCGTGCATGCCCGAGCCGTTCCAGTCGGTGTCGCCGAGCGGCTTGCAGTGGAATTCGATGTCGATGCCGTACTTCTCGGTCAGGCGCAGCATCAGGTAGCGGGCCATCCACATCTGGTCGGCAGCGGTCTTGGAGCCCTTGCCGAAGATCTGGAATTCCCACTGGCCCTTGGCGACTTCCGCGTTGATGCCTTCATGGTTGATGCCGGCAGCAAGGCAAAGGTCGAGATGCTCTTCGACGATCTTGCGAGCGACGTCGCCGACGTTCGAGTAGCCGACGCCGGTGTAGTAAGGACCCTGCGGAGCCGGATAGCCGGCCTCGGGGAAGCCGAGGGGACGGCCGTTCTTGTAGAAGAAGTATTCCTGCTCGAAGCCGAACCAGGCGCCGGAATCGTCCAGGATGGTGGCGCGCTTGTTGGACGGATGCGGGGTCTTGCCATCGGGCATCATGACTTCGCACATCACCAGCACGCCGTTGGTGCGCGCACCGTCCGGGAACACCGCGACCGGCTTCAGCACGCAATCGGAGCTGTGGCCTTCGGCCTGCTGGGTGGAGGAGCCGTCGAAGCCCCAGAGCGGAAGCTGCTCGAGCGTCGGGAACGACGCGAATTCCTTGATCTGAGTTTTGCCGCGCAAATTCGGAGTCGGCGTATATCCGTCGAGCCAGATGTACTCGAGCTTGTACTTAGTCATTGAGCCTCTCTGTAGATGATGCGAAAGGTTGGGGGCCCGGGAGGGCCCCCGCACGTTTGTACCCGGCCATCATCGGCCAGCCTTTCCCAAGCATTTCGCGTGCCAAAAGGCCGCAGTACGGGCGGTTTTCCACCGCTTCCGGCTCCTCCTCACCGCGGACGCGCCCTCCACGGCACCGTGCGTCATAGCCGCGCACCTTGACGCGAAGCTGCGTTGCAAAAATCCCGCAGAAAACGCCCGATTCAGAAGCAGCGGACACCGCCCTGCGCGTTGCCGATGAAACGCGCATCAACGTCCGGTAACTTTCGCAAACTCCCCCACCCCTTCCCAGCAACCTTCGGAATGGCCCACACGTTGGTCAGCGGCAGCGTGCCTTGGAGGATGCAGAAGGCTGCCTGCCTATAAATTAAGCGGAAACTGATTTCCTTTTCAGCACTTCCCAATCGGGGATGAGCGGCCGATATGGGGATTCCAGTAACCACAATCGAACGAGTCGGGCGCACCATGGAGGCCAAGGCGCTTCGACCAAGGAGAATCGCAATGATGAACAATGGTCTGAGTCACGGATCTGCAAAGATCTACCAATTCCCCGTCGGCGGCCGTGCGGCCCTCGCCGGACGCCGCTATGGCGAGACCCGCCTTCCCGCCGATCAGGCTTCGCTGCCCGCGAACGTCTCGATCTGCAGCGACAGCTGGTATCACCAGGATGCGGTCGACGAAGCCAAGCCCAAATGGGAACGCTGATGCCAGCTGCTGGTCTGACAGTGCCGGGCTTTCGCAAGCGGCCGGCGGCAGTTTGAAAAAGGGTCGAAACAACGGCGTTTCGGCCCTTTTTGATTCCGGGCGTGCCCGGCCTAGATCCCGGGCTTTTCGACCACCGCGCAGGCCGTAACCGGCCGCTTCAGGTGCTTGACCGTAGCGGGGCCGGTCTTGGGAATCCTCAGTGTGATTCCCGCCCCCGAATAGCGCGTCCCCGAAACCGCCAGCCGCTTCGCGAGCGTGACCGGCTGGCCATCGATCTGGACGAAGGCCCGCTTGTCGTAGTCATAAAAGCCCAGGATGAACTGCGTACCATCGGCGCAGCGGTAGGTTTGGAAGGTCTGCGCATCGGCGTGCCGCGCGCCGAGCATTGCGCCCGCCAGCATACTGACCGTCAAAACAATGGCCTTGTGCCGGCCCATGATCGCCCCCTGTAATAGACCGAAGGACGCCAAACGTGCATCCGGTGGAACCATAACCCAAGCTGATCCCATGCAAGACTCCTCCCCGAAGGACTCCCCTGCCCGTCATCTCGCCCTGCAGGGTGCGAGCAATTTCCGCGACCTCGGCGGCTATCCGACCATGGATGGCCGCACCACGCGCTGGCGGCATATTTTCCGCTCCAACCATCTCGGCCAGCTCACCGCTGCCGACATCGAGGTCGTCCGCGCGCTTGGCGTGCGCAGCGCCTTCGATTTCCGCGGGGTCGAGGAGCGCGCGGCCGGCATCTGCGTCGTGGACGAGATTGCCGTGCATTCGCTGCCGATCGAACCGACTGTCGTGGCCGGGCTGCGCGCCGAGCTCGCGAAGGGCACGCTGACGGCGGCCGTGGCGCTCGAGCTCATGCGCGAGTCCTATCGCAATTATGTTCGCCACAACACGCACAGCTTCCGCGCGCTGTTCGGTCATTTGCTGGAAGATCGCGCGCCGCTCGTGATCCACTGCACCGCCGGCAAGGACCGCACCGGCTTCGCCAGCGCGCTGATCCTGCATGCGCTCGGCGTGGCGGACGAGGTCATCGCCGAGGATTATCTCTTGACCAACCGGCACTACAAGCGCGACCCGTCGAACGTCTCCGATCTGCCCGCCGACGTCCTCGACGCGATCGGCAGCGTCGAGGCCTCGTACCTTGCGGCCGCTTTCGAAGCGGTCGGCAGCGAATATGGCGATCTCGAAACCTATTTGCGCGACGGGCTCAAGCTCGGCACGGCAGAGCGAGACGCGCTGAAGGCGCGCTATCTGCAGGCGTGATCAGGATTTCCATTCGGCAGGCAACCAACTGGCGGCGATCGTTGCATCAACGATCGAATTGCACAGCGCCCTGGACACCTGGAGCGTGCTCCAGTCGCTTTGGTGGAGCTTGTCGCCATCCGTGGGATCAAGGAATTGCTCGAATGTCGCGTTGTTGTTCACGTGCCAATGCCGCATCAGAGCCCAGCGCTGAAATACGCTTATCTTCGCATCGTCCGCAATCCTGCGGATCTCCGAGACCATCTTTTCGGACAGCTCCGCCTTATCGTCGCGAAGCATGGCCGTCACATATTGCGGGTCGATCAGCACGACATCCATCGTGTGCTTGGCAAGCAGACGTACACCCTCGGCAATTTTGTCGACCACCTCGTTGAAGTCGAATTCCTGCTTGCGAAAGACCGCGTTGGTTCCCACCTGCCAAAGCACGACAGTCGGTTTGTCATCGAAGATATCGGCGTCAAAGCGATCCACTTCCTGCGGCGCCTCTTCTCCGCCTTTGCCCCGATTCAAGACGTCGATCCGAACCTTCGGCAAATGCTCGGCGTAGCTCTGCCTTAGATACATCTCGAGGCGAGATGGATAAGGCACGACATCCGCGCGACCGGCGGTCGATGATGACCCCATTGCCACGATCCGAACCGGACCTTCCCTTCGCAATGCCTCGACGAAGTTTCGCAGCGGTTGCTTCAATTTGATGATGTCTCTGGGGAAGTCTACTGCCGGCAGACTCTCGGACATATCGCCCCCTCCCGCCATCCAAGGTTGCAGCGACCATTCAGCCTTGAAGCCGCCGCCATTGCAAGTCCAATTCGGACCGCGCAGTAGTCGGCGCAGTTTTAGACGAACGGAGAAGCACCGTGCAGGGAAAAGTCATCATCGTGACCGGCGCGCTCGGCGCACTCGGCAAGGTCGTTGCCGAGGCCGCGCGGTCGCGCGGCGCGCGGATCGCCGGCATCGATCACGCGCCTTCGCAAGCGCCCGCAAGCGCCGACCGTATCGAGATCGGCGGCGTCGACCTGTCCGACGCAGCGCAAGCGAACAACGCCGTCGATGCGGCCGCAAAGCATTTCGGCCGGCTCGATGCGCTGATCAACATTGCCGGCGGCTTCGCCTTCGAGACCATTGGCGACGGCGACATCAAGACGTGGCAGCGCATGCATGCGCTCAACGTGCTCACCGCGCTCAACGCCTCGCGCGCCGCGCTGCCGCACCTCGCCGCGTCCAAGGCCGGCCGCATCGTCAATATCGGCGCGATGGGCGCGCTCCAGGCGGGCAGCGGCATGGGGCCCTATGCGGCCTCGAAGGCCGGCGTGCATCGCCTCACCGAGGCACTCGCCAACGAATGGAAAGGCAAGGTCACCGTGAATGCCGTGCTGCCCTCGATCATCGACACCGCGGCCAATCGCGCCGACATGCCGAAGGCCGATTTCTCCAAATGGGTGACGCCGCAGGAACTCGCCGAGGTCATCCTGTTCCTCGCCAGCGACGCCGCGAGCGGCGTCACCGGTGCGCTGATTCCGGTAGGTGGTCGGGTGTGATTGCGTTTTGATCGGATCGTCCGAACACCGGCTTGATTCAATCGGAGACGAGAAGGCACTAGACTGGTGCCGCAACTGATTCTCCGATCGGAACCGCCTTGGAAACCGCGCTTTACCTGCCCGTCAAACGCTTCCTCGAAGAGCTCGGCTTCACGGTCAAGGGCGAGATCGGCGGCTGCGATCTCGTCGGCCTCAGCGCCGGCGATCCGCCGGTCGTGGTGATCGGCGAGCTCAAGCTCGCCTTTAATCTCGAGCTGATCCTGCAGGCGGTCGATCGCGCGCCGGCCGGTGACGAGGTCTGGATCGCAGCGAAGATGTCCGCGCGCGGCAAGGGACGCGAGAGCGACGCACGCTATCGCAATCTCTGCCGCCGCCTCGGCTTCGGCATGCTCGGCGTGACCGATCGCGGCCAGGTCGAAGTGCTGGTGAAGCCGCCGACCGCGGCGCCGCGCCGCGAGCCGAAGGTGCGCTCGCGTCTCGTCGCCGAACATCAGCGCCGGCAGGGCGATCCCGTGCTCGGCGGCAGCACCCGCGCACCGATCATGACGGCCTATCGCCAGCAGGCGCTGGCCTGCGCGTCGACCCTTGCCGACGGACCGAAGCCGGTGCGGGAGCTGCGCGAACGCTGCCCCGATGCCGGCAAGATCTTGCTTAACAATGTGTATGGCTGGTTCGAACGCACCGAGCGGGGGATCTATCGGCTCACCGAAGCCGGACACGCCGCCCTGAAGCGTTGGCCTCAGCAACGGGTGGAGGTCGGCGCAGGTGCTGCGTCACCGCTGTGACACCAGACCGGTGCATAGCTGAGATGCCGCACCGATTTCATATTGCAATGCAACATTGGCGGCACTAGGTATCCCGGCATCAAGATGAGGCCGTTATGAGCGCAGACTGGAATACCAAATATGGCACGCGGCGCGTCCGCCACGATCCCCCGACTCTGGACGAGGCGATCTTCGCCGCTGTCGGCATCACCGACGACCAGGCGCAGCAGGCCGAGATCGCCGCAGCCTTGATGGGGATGCCGCTCGACGTCGTCCAGGCCGAGGTGAAGAAGCAGGCCCGCGCCAACAGCCGCATCACCGCCACCCGCGTGATCGCCGGCGAACAGGGCGCGCAGCGCTCCGTCGTGGTCGAACGCCGCGTCGTCCGCCGCTTCGGCGCTAGCACGCGCAGCTGAGCATTCGTTTCATCGCACCGAACACGAAAGCGGACCGGCCTTGCCGGTCCGCTTTGTGATTCCTGTCCGCTATTTCCGGGTTATGCGGCGCGATTGCCGTACATGCTGGAGATGAGCTTCCAGCATGTGCTGTTGAAGCTGAGAAGCGCGCGCCCGGCCGTGAACGGCGAGGCCGCGAGATCAGCAAGCTCGGCCTCGGGCGTCTTGGCGAGGTCGATCGTGCCGGTCGATTCACCGTGGCGGAAAGCCAGGTGGGCTCCGAACTTCCTGGCGAGCGCCCGCATCGCATGATTGTCCGCGCCTGTCGTGATGCGCAGCTGCTTGTAGCCCTTCCAGCGGGCCTCTGCGATCAGGCGGCGGAACAGCACGGTGCCGACGCCCTGGCGGCGTGCGGAGGCTTCCACGCTGAAGGCGACCTCCGGCAAGCAACCGCCCTCCGGCGGGTGCAGCTCGGCCGCGCCGCGCACCATGCCATCGACGATATAGGCAACGATCACGGTGCCGTCCTCGGCGCAGCGGGCGGCGTAACGCTCGATGAAGCTGTCGTCGAGAAAGCCGTTGAAACGGTCATGCCGGCTGCCGGCATCAAGCCTCAGCAGGTGATCGCGCAGGAGCGGCAGTTCCTCCTGCTGGATCAGGGTCCGCACATAGCCGGGAACGGTACGGACGGCGTCTTCAAGTACCACGTCAGAACTCCTCTTGGTGTTCCCTCGAGGAGGCGTTCGAATCCCTAGGCCTCCTATATTGTGCATCGCACCATGATTTTCAAGACGGAGACCTGCCCAAGTTTCGGGCACCGAAGACCAATTCGTTAATAAAATCAAAGTCCCGTAGTTTCACAGGACCAGCTGGGTCTGGATCACCACCGCAACCAATTTGCCGTCCTCGGTTTCCAATCTTGTGGTCCAGACCTGGGTCCGCCGACCCCTGTGCACCGGGGTGGCGGTGGCGATGACCGTGGCCCCCTCCTTGGCCCCGCCGATGAAATTGGTCTTGCTCTCCAGCGTGGTCGTCCCCTTGGCGTCCTCGGGCAGATTGATCACGGTCGCCGCCGCGCCGACGGAATCGGCCAGCGCCATCACGGCCCCGCCGTGGATGGTGTGGTGAAGCGTGCAGAGTTCGGGCCGGACTGTCATCCGCGCCACCACGCGGTCCTTCTCCGCCTCGACAAACTCGACGCCCTTGAGCTCGGCGAACGGCATCTTCATCGCTTTAAGCTTCTCGAGCGGCGTCATCGGATCTCCTCCCAACTTCTTGTTGGCTCAACGTGAATTGCTTCAAGCCACAAAGCAATGACGTCCGAGGTAATGGCGATGCTGACATCGGCGGGCAGAACCGGGAGCGCTGGGCTGCGTCCGGGGCACGAGACCGCCCTCACGTCACTGCATGCACGACCTGATATTCCGGCCGTCGCCACACCTCCCCTGAAATCACCTCCTCGATGATCTCCGCGGCCCGCACGATCTCGCTCTCGCCGATGTACAGCGGCGTAATCCCGAACCTCATGATGTCGGGCGCGCGGAAATCACCGATGACGCCGCGCGCGATCAGGGCCTGCATCGCGGCGTAGCCGCCCTCGAATGCGAAGGAGACTTGCGAGCCGCGCCGCTCATGGTCGCGCGGGGTCACGAGCTTGAGTTGCGGACAACGGCGCTCGACTTCACCGATCAGGAGATCGCCCAGCGCCAGCGAACGCGCACGAACCTCTGCGATATCGACCGTGTCCCAGATATCGAGCGAGGCCTCCAACGCCGCCATGGCGAGCACCGGTGGGGTGCCGACGCGCATGCGCTCGACGCCGCCCGCGGACGCATAGGCAAGCTCGAACGCGAACGGTTTTGCGTGGCCCATCCACCCCGACAGCGCGGCGCGCGCGCCGTCGGAATGGCGCGGTGCGACATAGAGGAAGGCCGGCGCGCCGGGGCCGGCGTTGAGATATTTGTAGGTACATCCCGCCGCGAAATCGGCGCCGCTCCCGGCGAGATCGACCGGCAGCGCGCCGGCGGAATGGGCGAGATCCCAGACCGTGACGATACCGAGCGCATGCGCTTTCGCGGTCAACTTCGCCAGATCGTGGCGGCGGCCGGTGCGGTAGTCGACCTCGGTGATGTAGAGCACCGCAACGTCCTCCGACAATGCGGCCTCGATCTTCTCCGGTGCCACCAGGCGCAATTGATGGCCGCGCCCGAGCGTTTCGATCAGGCCCTCGGCCATGTAGAGGTCAGTCGGGAAGTTACCGGTATCCGACAGGATCACCTTGCGCGAGACGTTCATGTCGAGCGCGGCAGCGAGCGCCTGATAGACCTTGAGCGACAGCGTGTCGCCGACCATCACGGAGCCTTCATCCGCGCCGATCAACCGCGCGATGCGGTCGCCGACATGGCGCGGCTGCACATACCAGCCTGCACTATTCCAGGCGCGGATCAGCTCGTTGCCCCATTCCTCGGTGATCACGCGGTTGACACGCTCGGCAACGCCCAGCGGCAGCGCACCCAGCGAGTTGCCGTCGAGATAGATCACGCCGTCAGGCAAATGGAACAAGGCTCTGGTATCGTCGTAGACGCGAAGCCGGGTCATGGACATCCCTACAGAATCGTACGCACGCGCCAGAGTTCGGGAAACAGTTCGACCTCGAGCATGCGCTTGAGATAACTGACGCCGCCAGTGCCGCCGGTACCACGCTTGAAGCCGATGACGCGCTCGACCGTGGTGACGTGGTTGAAGCGCCAGCGCCGGAAATAGTCCTCGAAATCGACCAGCTTCTCGGCCAGTTCGTAGAGCATCCAGTGGGTTTCCGGCGCCTCGTAGACGATACGCCAGGCCTGCAGCACGCCTTCGTTGAAGCTGTGGGTTTCGCGAACGTCGCGCGCCAGCACCGCAGCAGGCATCTTGAGCCCGTTGCGGTCGGCAAGCCGCAGCACCTCGTCATAGAGGCTGGGCGTTGCGAGCTCGGCTTCGAGCAGCTTGATCGTCTCCGCATCGTGCGCGTGCGGCTTCAGCATGGCGTGGTTGCGGTTGCCGAGCAGAAATTCGATCAGCCGGTATTGCCGCGACTGAAAGCCCGAGGATTGTCCGAGTTGCGAGCGGAAGCGGGTATACTCGCTGGGGGTCATCGTGCGCAGCACGTCCCAGGCGCCGTTGAGCTGCTCGAAGATACGCGACATCCGGGCCAGCATCTTCATCGCGGGTTGCACCTCATCCCGTGAGATCGCACGGCGCGCAGCGGCGAGCTCGTGGATGGCGAGCCGCATCCACAGTTCCGTGGTCTGATGCTGGATGATGAACAGCATCTCGTCATGCGCCTCCGACAGCGGATGCTGCGCGCCGAGGATCGCGTCCAGCGCGAGATAGTCACCGTAGGACATGCGCCGGGTGAAATCGGTCTCGGCGCCTTCGCTTGTGGGATCGTAATCGCTGGACGTCATGGCTGGCCCTCTCGATCGATCGTCCCTGGCCTCATCCGTCGAGGCCGATCAGGCGCGCGGTGATCTGTGACGACGGATCCTTGAGCCCGTCGATCACCGTGAAATGGTTGAGGCCGGGCTCGACGACGAGGTGCGTCGGCACGTCGAAGCCGGTCCAGATATTGGCCATCAGATCGGACTGGCGGATGAATTCGGGCCGCTCGCTGCCGCCGACCCAGGCCGTTACGGGCGAATGCCCCCGCGGCAGATGCAGCGCCGCGCTTTCCAGCGTCGCCTCCTCCATCGTCATGCGCAGCGTCTCGTTCATCGCCGTCTTCAGGAGCGGACGCAAGTCGTGCAGGCCGCTGATCGAGAGCGTACCGGCGATGCGGTTGTAGACGGCGGACTCGAGCCGGCTGTCGCCGCACAGCATACGTGTGACGAGATGGCCGCCGGCGGAGTGGCCGGCGAGCCGGATCGGCCCCGAGACGAGCGATGCCGCTTTGGCGATCGCGGCGGTGATCTCCGCGGTGATATCGGAGATGCGGGCAGCCGGTGCCAGTGTGTAGCTCGGCAGCGCCACCGTCCAGCCATGGTGCCGCGCACCTTCGGCGAGATCGGTCCAGGTCGATTTGTCGAAGCGCATCCAGTAGCCGCCATGGACGAAGACGACGAGACCCTTGCTGTCGCCGTCAGGCAGGATCAGATCGAGCTTCTGGCGCTCGCCGGCGCCGTAGGCGACGTCGGGGCGAAATTCCCTCAGCCCGACGCGGTAGGCCGCCGCCCGCTCCGCCCACAGCGCCGGCAGCTTGTCCGAGCCCGGGATGTGGGCCGAATTCGCGTAAGCGTCATCCCAATCGCGCATCGTTGCTCCCGAGGACTCGTCCGACGAACCGAACGTCAGTCTGCCACCGGTCAGGGCGGCATCCTAGTCTTTCTTTTAAGCTTAAAGGATTGAGGGAGCCGGTGGATTGGGCAGCGACCGCTGTGAGTTAAGTGTCGTAGGATGGGCAAAAGCGGGGCATGCCCACCAGTTCATTCGGGCGAGGAACAAGTGGGCGTCCCTGCCCATCTACAGGACTATCATCCGTCATTGCGAGCGCAGCGAAGCAATCCAGTCTGTCTTCGCGGCAACAGCCTGGATTTGCTTCGTCGCAAGGGCTCCTCGCAATGACGGCGGAGAGGCCTACGCCTCCTCCACCCCGCACCATTCCGCGATGAACAGCGCCATCGCCTTTGTCGTCTTCTTCAATGACTCCAGATCGACGAACTCGTTGAAGCCGTGCATCTCGCCTCCGCTGGCACCAAAGCAGAGGCTCGGGATACCGTGGTTGAGGCCGTAGAAGCGCGTATCGGTCAGTGCCGTGAAGACGAGATCCTCCGGCGTGCCGCCATAGACTCTGTTGAAGGCCTTCCCGAACGCAGCCTCGGGCTCCGCGGCATTGGTCAGCTCATAGCCTTCCGACAGGAAGCCGGACCATTCGACCTCGGGCGGATTGTTGGCGAGGAAGCGGTGGTTGCGCGAAGCGGCGGCGACGCAAGCCATGATCTCCTTCTGGTGATCGGAGATCGACCAGCCCGGCAACACCGCAATCCGACAGTCGACATCGCACCAGGCCGGCACGCTCGAGGCCCAGTCACCGCCCTTGATGATGCCGGCGTTGAAGTTGACGGGATGGTCGAGCGTCTTGAAGTGACGGTCGGCCTTGGCCCGCTCGTTCCATTCGATCTCGAGCTTCTGCAGCGCCTGGATCAGATGATACGCCGCCATGATCGCGTTCGCGCCGGAGCCCGCGAAGGCAACGTGGGTCGGATACCCCTTCACGCGGAGGCGGAACCAGATCACGCCGACCTGGGAGCGGACCATCTTGCCGCCGGTCGGCTCCGGAATGAAGCAGGCGTCCGCGCGATAGCCGCGTTGCAGCGTCGAGAGTGCGCCGACACCGGTGCTCTCCTCCTCGATCACCGATTGGAAATGGATCCGCGCCGTCGGCCTGAAGCCCGCGGCCTTGATCGCGTCCAGCGCATAGAGCGCACCGATCGTCCCGGACTTCATGTCGCAGGCACCGCGGCCGAACATCTTGCCGTCCTTGATGACGGGCGCGAATGGCGGCGTTTCCCACAATTCCAGCGGACCGGCCGGCACCACATCGCAGTGCCCCTGCAGGATCAGCGACTTGCCGCCATTGGTTCGCGGACGATAAGTTCCCACCACGGATCGCGCCTTCGAGAAGTCGTGCTCGATCGGACCGAAGCCGCGCAGATCCTTCAAATCCTCGACGTCGATATGCCAGTCGTCGACCTCGTAGCCGCGTTCGCGCAGGAGATCGCCGATCATGTCCTGGCATGGTCCCTCCGCCCCGCGGGTCGAAGGGATCGCGACGAAATCGCGGGTGGTTGCAAGCTGAGCCTCGAAGCCGCTGTCGACGGCGTCAAGAATCCTCTGCTGCGTTTCGGCATTCATTCGGGCGACTCCAGACATTCCAATGGTCCCAGGGAGCGCGCAAACTAGCCGATTTCAGCCGTTCGGGTACTCCAGAAAATATGCATCCCGCAATGCATCTTCGAGCAGCCGGCCTTCGGAATAGACGTTCAGAGTCGCAGGCCGACTCACACCATCGAGCAGGCGCGGGCACGGTTCGGGGGCGCCGAGCACGGTGCGGACCGGAATGCGCTCCGCATAGATCGGCAGCGCATAGTCCTCGTCGTCGTCGGCGACGCCCTTGGCGCGGATCTTGGCCGAGGCTTCCTCGATTTCCATTGCGATGAAGGACGTCGCCTTGATTTCCTGCGTGGTGCTCTGTCGCAGGCCGGCGGTGCGATCCGGGAAGAAGCGATCGACCATCGCGATCACCGCCCGCTCCTTCTCATCGGGATCGGTGACGAGATAGGCTGTGCCGAACGCCATCACGGCGCGGTAGTCGGCGGAATGGTTGAAGCCGCAGCGTGCCAGCACGAGGCTGTCGAGATGGGCGACCGTCAGGCAGACGCGCTCGCCCTTGCTCTGGTTGCGTAGCATGCGGCTGGCGCTCGATCCGTGCCAGTACAGCCTGGTGCCCTCGCGCCAGAAGAAGGTCGGCGTGCAATAGGGCTGGCCGTCGATTGCGTAGGAGACGTGGCACAGCATCGAGGAATCCAAGATGCGATGAACCGTGTCGTGATCATAGAAGCCGCGGTCGTGCCGGCGCTTCACCTGGTTGCGTGCCGATGTCGGATAGGAATTCGAGGTCTCGGTCTGGCTCACGGCCGCTCCTGTTCGGATGGAAGAAATTCGGAGCAGTTGTAGCGGCGCATTTGGTCTGCGATAGTTCCAATTCCATGCAAAAAATTCCGACCAATTCGTCCTCCCGAACCAAGCCCGAGCTTCCGCTCGACCTCAGCGGCCCTCACGTCACGGCCGGCGCTTCCGCGGCGCACCGGCTCTATCAGGCGCTGTGCGAGATGATCGTCTCCGGCCTGGTCAGGCCGGGCGAGCCGCTGCCGCCATCGCGGACGCTGGCGAGGCAGACCGGCTTCCGCCGCAACGCCATCGTCACCGCCTATGAGCGCCTGATCGCCGACGGCTTTGCCGACGCAACGGTCGGCTCCGGAACGTTCGTCGCGGCGCGTATCCCCAAGCGCGCCGCCGAGCCGAATAAGCCGAAGGTCGTTCTCGAAGCTCCAAAGCAAGGCGCGTTTGCGCTTGGCTGCACCCATATCGACGAACGCGCCGTGCAGAGCTTTCGCGCTTTCGTGGGCCGCCGCATGCGCGCATTCGGGCCCGAGCACCTGCATTATGGCGACCCTCGCGGCAGCCGCGAGCTGCGCGTGGCGATCGCCGACCATCTGTTGTCGGCGCGGGGGCTGCGTTGCGATCCCGACCAGATCATGCTGACCTCGGGCACGCTGCACGCGCTGCGCATCGTGCTGAGCGCGATCCTGAAATCCAGCGACCAGGTCTGGTGCGAGGACCCGGGCTATCCCGCCGCGCGAAAAACCATTGCCCATTGCGGCTATCGCACCGTGCCTGTCGCGGTGGACGAGCACGGGATGCGCGTCGCCAAAGGCCGCATCGCGGCGCCGTCCGCGCGCGCGGCCTACGTTACGCCGTCGCACCAGTTTCCGCTTGGCGTGCAGATGTCGATGCCGCGACGGCTTGAGCTTCTGGACTGGGCCAAACAGGCCGGCGCATTCGTGCTCGAGGACGATTACGACAGCGAGTTCCGCTATGACGGCGCGCCGCTGATGTCACTCGCCGGCATCGATCGCCTCCAGCGCGTGATCTATCTCGGCACCTTTGCCAAGACGCTGTTTCCGGGCCTGCGCATCGGTTATTGCGCCCTGCCCGAACGTCTGATCGCGGACGTGACGGCAGCGCGCGCGGCGCTCGACCGCTTCCCCGGCACGCTGATGGAGGGCGCGGTGGCGGACATGCTCAATTCGGGCGCCTTCGCCGCGAATCTGAAGCGCGTGCGGAAACTCTATCGCGAGGCGCGCGACGTGCTCGCCGAGAGGCTGGAAGTCGCATCCGGTGGCGCGCTTTCGGTGCCGGTGCCCTCACAAGGCCTGCATCTTGTCGCCCGGTTCGATCCTGCCGTCGATCCGGCGGTGGCGGCGCATGCCAAGCAAGCGGCCGGCGCCGAAGGCTGGCTATTGGCCGACACTTATTCGGGCGGGCGTCCCATGCCCGGCTTCGTGCTGGGATTTTCGGGGCATCCCGTGCCGCAGCTCGTGGCCTCTGCGGAACGTCTCGCGAGGGAATCGCGCGCAGCCTTGGCCGCAAAGGAAAACCGGCCCGCCGGGCCTGACGAAGCTTCACTATCAGAATCGCCCGCCGCTCCCTAGATTGCGGCATCGATTCCGGGACCTCACATCATGCTGCTGCGCCGTGCGACCTGCCTCTCGCTGCTGATCTCCATCGCGCTAGCCTCGTCGGCACGCGCCGCCACCATCGGGCGCGAGCAGGACATCGGCGATCTGAAGCTCGGCCAGCGCGTGCTCGTGGATGACGGAACCTGCCCCGCCGGTCAGCTCAGGGAAGTGCGCGGCGCGAAGATGACCGACAAGGGAGTCTCGCGCACGAGCTCCTGCGTGCCGCGGCACGGACCGAAAACGAAGTAAGGATCCGGGAAGCTATTTCGCCGGATCGAACATGCACTGTAAGGTCGGTTTGGCGATCTTGGTGAAGGTCGGGCCGATCTCGCTGTGCTTGGAGGCCGGTACCCAATCGGTCTCGATGGTGGGCACGCCGGTCTCGCTGATGCCGCGCAGCAGCGCTTCGCGCAGATCGCGATCCTCGACGGCCGCGGCGGCGTGATCGTGCAGGCAGCTGCAGACCGCTTCCGGATGCTCCCAGCGCCCGAGCATGCGCGGCGCACACTGGCGCACGAACTCGCCACGCGGATCGGGTAGCCTGGAAGGTGAGCGGACCTGCGCCTGAACGGAGCTGATCGTCAGAAGGGACACGAACGCTGCGGCGCAGAGACGAAGCAACATGATGGGCTTTGCCGGCTGTTTTGTTGTGTGCGGTCAGAAGCGCGCGGCGACCATGATCGGCTGAGCGGCCGGAACCGCAACGGGCGAGCCGCTGTACTGGAAAGTTCCGACTCCAGGGAGATTGCCGTCGGGCACACCCGCCAACGAGGAGCCGGCGAGCACGAAACCGAAAACAAGGATGAAGCTGAGCGCGCGCATGATCTGTGTCCCAATTCGGTGGCCGGCGGTGCGCCGTCGTCGTTATGAGCCTGATAACCATGGGCGGTTTCGCGCGTGATGCGCGAAAAGCTGAAAATGGTTTCGTCTTCGTGAGAATTGTTTCGTCCCGGCCGCGGCGACGAAACAATTCTCGGAAAATGCCAGTTATTTCAGACAGGTCTCGCGGCAGGCCAAAGTCGCCTGCCAAGTTCCGGCGCCGGCACGGATATGCCCCCGCCCGGGCATCGTCACGCGGTCGCCGCGCGCGCTTCACATGCATTTTACGTTTTTCTGCTGAAAGGGCGGCAAAAGAAGGCTGGATCCGGTCGAACCGGAATTGGTTCAACAACGACCCAAGCCATCGAAACCGAGACGCCCGGATCATCGGGCGCATTCACGTGAGGGATGGCCATGATGGCGGGAAATCGCGCAACGCCGCGCGATGAAAATCCACCGACGGAGCGCGCAGATCAACCGATCATTCGCGGCAGCACCGGCGCAATGGCGCTGCAATCGAGCCGCGGCCTCGAGGCGGCGCCGCAGACGTTCGTGCGACTGACCGGATCGCGCCTTGCGACGCCGCGCGATCGCCACCGAGTGAACGCGAACGCGTCGCAGGAGTGAACGCGGAGCGCCTCATTGCGTGAAGAACTCGCCGCACTTCTGGACGTTTGCGTCCGCCGGTCCCCACGGCATGATCGGCACGGTCGAGGTCGAGTTCTTGGGCGAGCCTTCGATCAGCTTGTCTGAATAGACCATGTAGACCAGCACGTTGCGCTTGGCGTCGCAGCCGCGCACGATCTGCATCTTCTTGAAGAACAGCGACCGGCGCTGGCGGAACATGTCGTCGCCCTGCTCCATCTTGTGCTTGAACTTGATCGGACCGACCTGCCGGCAGGCCAGCGAGATGTCCGAGACCTCCTCGGCAAGGCCGAGCCAGCCCTTGAAGCCGCCCTTCTCCGGCACCGTGAAATGACAGGCGACGCCCTCGACTTCGGGATCGTCGAGACCATAGGTCGCGAGCTTGTCGTTCGGGCTCATCCATTTGAACACGGTGGAGCGTCGGAAGATCAGATCGGGCTCGTCGGCCGCAGATGCCGACGCCATTGGCGCGGTCAGGGCCAGGAGGAATAAAGCGAGGCCTTTCAGACGGATGCTGGAAAGACCAGGGAAACGAGATGACATGAAGTTCTCCGGTAACAAGTCCCCGCAATGTAGGAACGCAAGCGGCGCTCAGGAAGGCGGCGGAGGGAGCGGACGCGGCCGCCGTTTACCGCTCCGTGAGGCTTTTTTGCTACGCCTTGGACAAAAGTAGCTGCTGGCAGAACCGCGCTGCTGGTGAACGCGTATCCCCTTTGCGAGACTAACGTCTGATTTGGATTATTCGAGGATGAACAGCGTGAACGGGTGGGGTTCCTCTGCCAAGCCGGCACGGCTGTGGCAGGTCGTCATTTTGACGGCGGCGGGTGCAATCGGCGCGACCAGCGAGGCGAACGCAGCATTTTATTACTGGACGGACTATTCCGACGGATCCTACTACGCCCGGCAGGATCGGCTTCCCGCAATACCGCGCCAGAAGCCGCAAAAGAGCGGCGCCGCAAGCAAGAAGAACGTCGTCGTCGAGAAGGAAGCGGGCACCAAGCCGCAAGGGCCGCTCGTCATCGTCGTCTCGATCGAGCGGCAGCAGGTGACGGTCTACGACAAAACCGGCGTGTTCGCTGAATCACCGGTGTCGACGGGCATGAAGGGCCACTCGACGCCGATGGGCGTGTTCAGCATCATCCAGAAGCACAAATTCCACCGTTCCAACCTCTATAGCGGCGCGCCGATGCCGTATATGCAGCGGATCACCTGGTCCGGCGTCGCGATGCATGCCGGCGCGCTGCCGGGCTATCCGGCCTCGCATGGCTGCATCCGAATGCCCATGGCGTTCGCGATGAAGATGTGGAACTGGACCAGGATGGGCGCGCGCGTGATCGTGGCGCCCGGCCAGGTGTCGCCGCAAAGCTTCTCCCATCCCGTGCTCGCCTCCATGCGCGTTCCGCCGCAGCCCGCCGTGAGCCTCGCGCCGCAGACCAATGTCGCTGACAAGGCCGATAAGGGCGCGACCGAAGCCAAGCCGGTCGAGACCAAGACGGCCAGCGCCGACAGCGTGGTCGAGCTGCGCACCTCGGTCGGCCACGCCGTGTTGTCGGACGTGACCACCGGCCATGCGGCTGCGCGCGAGGAAGCCGCGGCGACGGCCGACGAGGTCAAGACGGCCGAAGCGGCCAAGCCGGCGTCCGAAGACGCCGCCAAGCCGGCGAGCGAGAACAAGCCTGCCGACAAGGTCGACCCGGTCAAAACGGAAGCCGCGAAGGCGCCCGATGCGCCGGCGCTCGCCATCGCACCCGATGCAAAGAAGGACGAGGGCCGCCTCACCGATCCTGCGCCGGCGGCAAAGCCGGACACACCCAAGCGGGCCGGCCAGATTGCCGTCTTCATCAGCCGCAAGGATTCCAAGCTCTATGTGCGGCAGAATTTTGCGCCGCTGTTCGAGGTGCCCGTCACGATCGCGGCGAGCGACCGGCCGCTCGGCACCCATGTCTTCACCGCCGAACTCGACAAGGCCGATGCCAACACGCTGCACTGGTCGGTGGTGTCGCTGCCCGTGTCCGCCCGTTCCGCGGCGCGTGAGGACGACAGCCGCGTGGCGCGCCGCCAGCGCGGTACCGCCGTAATCCCCGTCGCCGCAAAACCGGTGGTGACGCCGGACAGCCCGGCCGAAGCCCTCAACCGCATCTCGGTCCCCACTGAGACCATGGCGAAAATCAACGAGATGCTGACGTCAGGCGGATCGATCATCGTCTCCGACCAGGGCATCAACCAGGGCGAGACCGGCGAAGGCACCGACTTCATCGTCCGCCTGTACTAGCTCTCTCGCAGGACCGATAACGCGGTGTTGACGCGCGAGGCCGCAGTGGCGGAGTAATCTGACCTCGGATCATCTCGGGGGACGCCGTCATGATGAATCGTAGAACCGTGCTGAGCGTCACGCTTGCGGGCGCGTTCGCGCCCGTCACGCGCGCCCTCGCTGATGGCGCCATGAGCCGGATCTCGGCCTACGCCTTCTCGTTCCCCGCATTGTCAGGCGACGACATCCGCCTCGCCACGTTCACCGGCAAACCGCTGCTGGTGGTGAACACGGCCTCGCTCTGTGGCTACACGCCGCAATATGCCGGCCTGCAGGAAATCTGGAACGAGTTTCGCGGGCGCGGGCTCACCGTGATCGGCGTGCCGTCCAACGATTTCGGTGGCCAGGAGCCCGGTGGCAGCGGCGAGATCACGCAGACCGCACACCACCAATATCGCGTTACCTTCCCGATCACGGCCAAGGCTGCGGTGGTCGGTGCCAGGGCGCATCCCTTCTACAAATGGGCCGCGGAAGCCCGACCGAAGGAAGTTCCGCGCTGGAACTTCCACAAATACCTGATCGGCCGCGACGGCTATATCGCCGAGGTATTTCCATCCGCCGTCGAGCCGGCCGACACGCGGATCAAGACCGCCATTGCAAGGGCCCTGGCCGACACTTGACTCAGGTGCACGCCATCCGGCTGGGCACAATTGCGGCGCGGCATCAAACAGCCGTTGCAATGGCGATGGCCCACCATCTAGGCTAGGATTGTTTTGGGCAGGACGGTTTTTGCCGCAGGCGAAAAGCCACGGCGGAACAACGGGATCAATCTCGAGGACAACACCATGCGCGTGGCGGCAGGACTGATTTTAGCAGGTGCGATGTCGGTGGCGCTGACCGGCGCCGCATGGTCGCAGACGCCGGCCGCGAAGCCCGCGGCCGCACCGGCGACAACACCGGCGGCTGCAACGTCCCCTGCAGCTCCAGCGCCCGCAGCAGCGGCCGCGGCGCCGGCGGGTTTCGTCAATCCGCCTCCGCCAAAACAGCCGCCGCAGCCGGCCCGCGCGGCCTGCAACACGCCGGGCGCGCTCGGCGTCGCCCGCACCGTCGAGATCGACACCACGGGCGGTCCCGGCTTCGGCTTCGAGCATTTCAAGGAGCTCGACTTCCTGCGTGACAAGGAGGTCGTGCTGACCTTCGACGACGGCCCCTGGCCGCGCAACACGCCCGCGGTGCTGAAGGCGCTCGCGGACGAATGCACCACCGGCATCTTCTTCATCATCGGCAAGCACGCGACGTATGAGCCGGAGATCCTGAAGCAGGTCTACGCAGCCGGCCACACCGTCGGCGCGCACACCTGGTCGCACGCGAACCTCAACAACAAGAAGCTCAACGAAGCGCAGCGCAAGGACGAGATCGAGAAGGGCTTTGCGGCGGTGAAGTGGGCGCTCGGCGGCATCTCGCCCGCGCCGTTCTTCCGCTTCCCGGCGCTGCAGCATCCGCCGGAGATGGTCACCTATCTCGGCAACCGCAATGTCGCGAGCTTCTCCTGCGACATCGACTCGTTCGACTTCAAGGCCTCCAAGCCCGAGAAGATCGTCGAGACCGTGATGAAGAAGCTCGACGCCAAGGGCAAGGGCATCATCCTGATGCACGACTTCCAGAAGCACACCGCGGAGGCCCTGCCCGAGCTGCTCAAGCGGCTGAAGGCCGGCGGCTACAAGGTGGTGGCGATGCGCGCCAAGTTCCCGGCCTCGACGCTTCCGGAATACGATCAGGAGCTGCTCAAGGACCTCAAGCTGCCGACAGTGAGCCAGCGCCCGGTCAATTCGGTGGTGACCACCGTTTCCGAATAGCCATCGCACTTGTCTTTCCGTATCGAAGGCTACGTCATCGTCTCCGCGGACGGCATGCTTGCCGATCCGTCGCACATCATGCCTGAGACGTTGAAATTCGAAGGCGACAAGCGGTTCTTCGAGCAGGCGCTCGATCGCGCCGCGCTGGTCGTGCACGGCCGCAACTCGCACGAGCAGCAGCCGAATTCGGCCAGGCGCAAGCGGCTGATCCTAACCCGCAAAATCAGGGACCTCACCGTCGATCCGGAGATGCCGAACGCGACGCTGTGGAATCCTGAGCATGCGAGCTTCGAGGAAGCCTGCGCCTTCGCCGACGTCGCATCCGGCATGGTCGCCGTCATCGGCGGACCGGTCGTGTTCGACCTGTTCATGGACCGCTACGACACGTTCTGGCTGTCGGAGGCTCCGCATGTGCGGCTGCCCGGCGGTGAAGGCTGCTTCGTCGGCGTACCCCAGCGGACGCCTCACGAGGTGCTGGCTGCCCACGGGATGAGGCCGGCTGCGCCCTACCTCCTCGACGCGGCGCATGAAGTGACCGTGACCCTGTGGCGGCGGGGGTAGCCTGCCGGCAGTGCTGGCGGCGCTCCGACTCAAACTGGAAAAACAACCCCATGCACAGTACCGGCAACATCATACCGTTCCGCATAATGCTGGTGTGCCGTGATAAAATTGGTCCCGCCGCCGGCCAGCGCAAAGCCGGCTAGCATATTTGCCGAGACCCGAAAATCGGCCCCGACGGCGGTCGTGGCGCTATAGCCAACGTCCGAGGCGCGGCGTCAATACGAGCGGGCGGCTGCGACACACCGCATCAATAGACTGAGACAAAAGAGCAAAAACTAACCCACGGCCAGAATGAGCGACGACTGCACGACGACTAGTCCGACGGACGCTTCCGGATTGAATGACGATGTCGCCCCTATATCGTCCCTGCTGCCGGCATTCGGCTTCAGCGCCGATCAGATGGAGACGGAGGCGAACATCGCAGCGTGGCGGGAAGCCGTCGCCACGCTGTTCGAGGTGGACGAGCTCGCCGCCGGCGAACCGGGCCCGTTTCGCGCCGACCTCAGCTCCTACGCCATGGGACCGGTGCTGATCGGGCTGAGCCGCGCTAGCGGCCAGCGCTTCCGCCGGACGGCCGAAACGATCGCGCGCAGCGGCGTCGACCACATCATCCTGCAGCTCTATCTGAAGGGCGGCTATGACGGCGTTGCCGGCATACGGCCGATGCGCGTGCGCGCCGGCGACATCTGCCTGTTCGATCTCGCCCAGACGCTGGAGACCAAGGCCACGGCGTTCGAGAATGTCACGCTGGTCGTGCCGCGCCCGATGTTCGGCGCCCATCTCTTGCGGGTCGATGATTTGCATGGCCTGGTCCTGCCGGGCAGCAGCGTGATCGCACGATTGCTGGCGGGGCATCTCACCGCCCTGTTCGAATTTGCGCCGCGCATGAGCCTCGACGAATGCCAATCGGTAGTCGAGGGCACGGGTGTCGCTGCTGGCCGCGTGCCTTCGCAATGAAATCGAACGTGGCGAGGCCGATGCCGACCATAGCGTCGCGGCAAGCCCGTCCTTGATGCGGATCCGCCAATACATCGAGGCTGGCCTTGCCAGCGAGGATCTGTCGGCCAATTCGATCGCCGCCCATTTCGGCCTGTCCCGGGCCTCGCTGTACCGGCTGTTCGCGCCGGTCGGCGGCATCGCCGACTACATCCGCAGCCGCCGGCTGCACCGCGCCTTCTTCGACCTCGCCAATTCGGGCGCGCGGGGCCCCCGGATCAGCGAGGTGGCACGGCGCTGGCAGCTCGGCACCGACGCGCACTTCACGCGCTCGTTCAAGGCCGCCTACGGCATCACGCCCCGCGCCGCACGGGAGGCCGCCCTGCTCGGCCGACAGCGCGGCAGCGATGGAGCGAGCAGCGCGACGATTTCCCGCTGGATGCGCGAGATCGCGCCGCCGAGAGCGGAGTGACCGCTAGACGTCGCCGTAGGCCGCCTCGGCCGGGCGCGTGGTGCGGCCATAGCCGATGATCATGCAGAGCGCGCCGATGATCGAGAGGTTCTTGAGCGCGTCGACCAGCATCTTGGCGTTGTCGGGCGCCGCCATGTTCCAGAAATCGTAGAACAGGACGGTCGCGACGGCGACGTAGACGATCAGCAGCATCGCGAAGAAACGCGCGCCGAAGTTCAGCGCGATCATCAGCCCTGCAATGATCTCGAGCCCGCCGATCGCGATCGCCAAGAGTTGCGGCGTGGTCATGGCGGTCGCCGTCTCGACCTGCTGGGCATAAGGCGCGACGACATCGGGCACCACGAGCTTGGTTGCGATGACGTCGGCGGTGGCCTGCATGGCAAAGAGCTTGGTCGCGCCCGTGTAGATGAACAGCACGGCGAACAGGATTCGCCCGAAAGTCACGAACGCTGGCATGATCGGCCTCTTGGCAAGCTCAAAGCGCGGAACGCTTGAAGGGGATTATGGAGAGTCGTGCGCCGGTTTACAAACGGGGAAATGGCGAACTGATAGGAATTCAAAGTTGGCGCTCCCTAGCGGAATCGAACCAGCTGGGATGAGCTGAGTACTACTCTCTCGGCGTCATGGCCGGGCTTGACCCGGCCATCCACGAGCTGTCCCACCGCACAAAGAACGTGGATGCCCGGGACAAGCCCGGGCATGACGACTTCGTGGGACGTTGAGGCCTTACGTAAACAACGTCGGCTGCTGCCGCGAGGCGCGTTCCTGCGCTTCCACCACGGCGACAGCGGTCATGTTGAGGATCCCGCGTGCCGTCACCGAGGGGGTGAGGATGTGCGCCGGGCGCGCCGGGCCGACCAGGATCGGGCCGACGGGCAGCGCGTCCGCCAGCGACTTGATCATCTGATAGGCGACGTTGGCGGTGTCCAGGGTCGGCATGATCAGGATGTTGGCCTCGCCCTCCAGCTTGGAATGCGGCAGCACCATCCTTCGCGCAGCGGCGGAGAGAGCGGTGTCGCCCTGCATTTCGCCGTCGGCCTCGATCTCCGGATGCTTGTCCTTCAGAAGCTGGGTCGCCAGCCGCATCTTGCGCGAGGAATCGGTGTCGTAGCTGCCGAAATCCGAATGCGAGACGAAGGCGATCTTCGGCTTGATGTTGAAGCGCTGAACGTGGACCGCGGCGAGCGATGCGATCTCGGCAAGCTCCTCCGCGCTCGGATTGGGGCGAACTTGCGTGTCGGCGATGAAGAAGGCGCCCTTGCTGGTGATCAATAGCGCCAGCGCCGCATAGTCGCTGATTCCAGGCGAGAAGCCGACGATCTCGCGGACATGGCGCAGATGGCTCATGTAGCGGCCCTCAACGCCGCAGAGCATGGCGTCCGCTTCCCCGCGCGTGACCGCGAGCGCGGCGATCACCGTATTGTTGGTGCGCACCACGGTGCGGGCCGCATCCGGCGTCACGCCGCGGCGACCAGCGACCTCGACATAGGACTGCACGTAGGAGCGGTAGCGCGGATCGTCCTCGGGATTGACGAGGTCGAAATCCTTGCCGGCGCGGATCGAGAGGCCGAAGCGCTTGATGCGCGCCTCCACGACCGACGGACGGCCGACCAGGATCGGCCGAGCCAGCTTTTCCTCCAGCACGACTTGCGTGGCGCGCAGCACGCGCTCGTCCTCGCCTTCGGCATAGATCACGCGCACCGGCTGGGTCTTGGCTTTGGCGAACATCGGCTTCATGACGAGGCCGGAGCGGAAGGCGAAGCGCTCGAGCAGCGCGGTGTATTCGTCGAAATTGGTGATGGGGCGCGTTGCGACGCCCGATTCCATCGCCGCCTTCGCCACGGCCGGCGCGATGCGCAAGATCAACCTGGGATCAAAGGGGCTCGGGATCAGCGAGCCCGGACCGAAGCCCTGCGTCTCGCCGGTGTCGAAACCCTGCGCAACGGCATCCGACGGCGCCTCGCGCGCGAGCTGCGCGATGGCCTCGACGGCGGCCTGCTTCATCTCCTCGTTGATCGCGGTGGCGCCGACGTCGAGCGCCCCACGGAAGATGAAGGGAAAGCAGAGGACGTTGTTGACCTGGTTCGGGTAGTCGGAACGGCCGGTGCAGATCATGGCGTCGGGGCGCGCCTTGCGCGCCTCTTCCGGCATGATTTCCGGCACCGGATTGGCGAGCGCCATGATCAAAGGCTTGTCGGCCATCGCCTTGGCCATCTCCGGCTTGAGCACGCCCGGCGCCGAGAGTCCGATGAAGATGTCGGCGCCGCCGATGACGTCGGCGAGCGTGCGCTTGTCGGTCTTCTGCGCATAGACCGCCTTCCAGCGGTCCATCGAGGTGTTGCGGCCCTCGTGCACGAGGCCGTCGATGTCGCAGACCCAGATGTTCTTGCGCTGCGCGCCCATCGAGACCAGGAGATTGAGTGTCGCAATCGCCGCGGCCCCTGCCCCCGACGCGACGATCTTGACCTCGGACAGCTTCTTGCCGTTCAGCCTCAGACCATTGGTGATGGCGGCGGCGACGATGATCGCAGTGCCGTGCTGGTCGTCGTGGAAGACCGGAATCTTCATGCGCTCCTTCAAGCGCGCTTCGATCTCGAAGCATTCCGGCCCGCGGATGTCCTCCAGATTGATGCCGCCGAAGGTCGGCTCCAGCGCGGCCACGGTCTCGACCACACGGTCGATGGTGTCGGCGGCGATCTCGATGTCGAATACGTCGATGCCGGCGAATTTTTTGAACAGGACCGCCTTGCCTTCCATCACCGGCTTGGAGGCCAGCGGACCGATATTGCCGAGGCCGAGCACCGCGGTGCCGTTGGAGACCACGGCAACCAGGTTGGCGCGCGTGGTGAGCGTGGCCGCCTCGGCCGGGTTCTTGGCGATCTCGGTGCACGCCGCGGCGACGCCCGGCGAGTAGGCCAGCGCGAGGTCGCGCTGGTTGGCAAGCGGCTTGCTTGCCTGGATCTCAAGCTTTCCAGGGCGCGGCAGACGGTGGTAGGCGAGCGCCGCCTGGTGGAGATCATCAGAATAGGACGACATGCGGTGTCTCGCCTCGCGTTACCGGCCTCAAAAATGCACGATTCGACGGCCCAAGCGGACCGTATTTCCGGGTCATGGAAACGGGATGAAGCACGGCCGAAGGCCCGGTGGCAACATCCGATTGCATCCCCGTCAACAGGGCGCGCCGTCAAATATTTGAAACCATAGCTTTCTCTGGACCGCGCGGCGTTTCGCGAATATGGCAGGTTGCGTGGTGCGAAACGAGCAACTGGAGCTGGGAATGAAGCGAATCCTGATCGGCCTGATCGTGGCTGCCGTGCTCGCCACGGGCGGATGGTTCGGCTTCAACCTCTATGTCCAGCATCGGGCGACCAGCGAGGTCGAGGCGGCGTTCGAGCGTCTCCGCGCAGACGGCGGCAAGGCGAGCCATGGCAAGATCACGTTCGAGCTCGCGACCCGGACGCTGACGATCGAGGACATTGCAATCATACCAGCCGGCCAGCCGCAAGCGCAGGTCAAGATCGCCGGCATCAAGGGCACCGGCGTTCGCCTGATCGACGATGCCAGCTTCTCGGCCGACAGTATCGACATCGGCGGCTTCGAAGTCGCCCTGGACCAGGTCGCCGCCGCGAAGCTGAAGGCATCCTACAAGATCCCGCAGCTCACTCTGCGGGACTATGCCGGCCCCCTTCGCGGCGGCAATCCACCTGCGGGCGGTACCTTGTTCGACATTTATCGTTATGTGCTCGAACAATACGCGAGCATCACGGCATCATCAGTCGCGGCTCCGACGCTGACGATGACCTTCGACGCGAGCGGCAGCGCCGCTGGAAGCGGCGAAATCACCTATTCCGGGCTGGCGATCCAGAATCTCAAGCGCGGCAAGCTGGAGGCGATGAAGGTCGATCGCGCCGTCTTCACCATCGACGTGCCGCAGCCGGGTAAACCGGACAAGCTGACCGGCGACCTCTCCAACATCGTCGTCAACGATTTCGACACGACCGCAATTGCTGCGGCGCTCGCCCCGCTGAAGGCCGGCGACGACAGCTATCACCGCATCTACCGGCAGATCTCGGCGGGCCGCTACGTGCTCAAATCCAGTCAGGGCATGCGGATGGAGATCGACGGGATCAGTTTCGAGGACATCGCGGTGCAGCCCTCCAAATTCCGGCCGGCCGAGATCGTGGCGCTCTTGCCGACCGACCGGTCGGTGGTCGCGACCGCCGCGCAATCGCGCGAGATGATGGAGAAGCTCGCCGAATACTATGAGGGTCTTCGCATTGGTCGGATCGAGATCGGCAAGGCGTCGATGGGCCTTCCGCAAGGAACGGCCAGCATCAAGGCGGTCAGGTACCAGGACGGCGAATTTGCGATCGAAGGCGTCGACGCGCCGTCTCCGAAAGGGCCGTTCAAGATGGAGCGCTTCGCGCTGAAATCGTTCAGCGCGGCAAACCTGATGCGATGGGCCGCCGGCATGAGCAGGCACGGCCAGCCGCCCCCGCCCGAAGAGATGCTGGGCCTGTTCCGCGTGCTCGAAGGCGCCGAGATCAGGGGCGTGGTGGCGCCCCACAACACCGCGCGGCAGCCCATCACCGTCGACACGATCCGCCTGAACTGGGGCCAGCTGGTGGGATCGATCCCCAGCAAGGCAAATCTCGTCGTGAAGATGGTCACACCGACCGATCCCGCCAATCCGGCGCTGCAGCCGCTGATCGTGGCAGGCGTGGACAAGCTCGCGATCGACCTCGATCTCGGTGCGGCCTGGACGGAATCGTCGGGCGCATTCGCGCTCGCCCCCGCCACGCTCGATCTCGGCAATCTCGCCAGGGCGCAGCTGAGCGTGGCCCTCGCCAAGGTGCCACGCGACCTCTTCACCACGATGGACCCGTCCGAGGCGATGGGTCAGTTGGCACAGGTCGAGACCGGCGCAATCGAGCTGTCCTTGCGCGATCGCGGCGTGGTCGATCTGATCGTGGCCCAATTCGCTCGCATGCAGAATGTCAGCCGCGATGCCGCGCGGAGCGCCATCGTCGCGATGATCCGGGCCCAGGGCGAGAAGGTCGCGGCCTCCAATCTCGACGCCAAGGTCGCGGTCGATGCACTCGCCGGCTTCGTCGAGACCTCGGGGCAAACGCTGAGCATCAGGCTGACACCGCTCGGCAATCTGCCGGTACTTCAGCTGATGGATGTCCTCGACCAGGAACCGATCATCGCGCTGGCGCAGTTCAGGATCGAGGCTTCGACGGGGCTGTAGTCGTCGTTGCTGCGAATGAGCTGGCGGCTGGCCTGGCGAGAATCCACCCTGTCATTGCGAGCGCAGCGAAGCAATCCAGAGTCCCTCCGCGGAAAGATTCTGGATTGCTTCGCTACGCTCGCAATGACGCTGCAAGGGCAGCGTCACTTCTGCGGCAGGTTCACCCGCACATGCAGCTCGCGTAGCTGCTTCGTGGTGGCTTCCGACGGGGCGCCCATCAGGAGGTCCATGGCCTGCTGGTTCATCGGGAACAGCGAGATCTCGCGCAAATTCGTGGTGCCGCAGAGCAGCATCACGATGCGGTCGACGCCCGCGGCCATGCCGCCATGTGGCGGGGCGCCGTACTGGAAGGCGCGGTACATGCCGCCGAAACGCTCGACCACTTCCTGCTCGCCATAGCCTGCGATCTCGAACGCCTTCACCATGGCTTCCGGCACATGGTTGCGGATGCCGCCCGAGGCGATCTCGTAGCCGTTGCAGGTGATGTCGTACTGGAACGCCTTGATCGTCAGCGGATCCTGCGACTTCAGCGCATCGAGCCCGCCTTGCGGCATCGAGAACGGGTTGTGCGAGAAGTCGACCTTCTTGTCGTCCTCGTTATACTCGTACATCGGGAAGTCGACGATCCAGGCGAGCTCGAAGCGTTCCTTGTCGGTGAGGTTCAGTTCCTCGCCAACCTTGTTGCGGGCAAGGCCTGAGAACTTCCAGAACTTATCGGGGTCGCCGGCGACGAAGAAGGCGGCATCGCCTTCCTTGACGCCGAGCTGTGCGCGGATCGCGGCGGTGCGCTCAGGCCCGATGTTGTTGGCGAGAGGACCTGCGCCCTCGCCGCCTTCGCGCCACATGATGTAGCCGAGGCCGGGCTGCCCCTCGCCTTGCGCCCACGAGTTCATGCGGTCGCAGAAGGCGCGGCTGCCGCCGCCAGGCGCCGGGATCGCCCAGACCTGGTTCTTGGGATCTTCGAGCATGCGCGCGAACACCTTGAAGCCGGAGCCGCGGAAATGCTCGGAGACGTCCTGCATCTCGATGGGATTACGCAAATCAGGCTTGTCGCTGCCGTATTTGCGCAACGCTTCGGCGAACGGAATCCGGCGCCAGCCCTTAGTGACCGGCTTGCCTTTCGCGAACTCCTCGAACACGCCGGTGATGACGGGCTCCATCGCCGCGAACACGTCTTCCTGAGTCACAAAACTCATCTCGACGTCGAGCTGGTAGAACTCGCCGGGCAGACGGTCGGCGCGCGGGTCCTCGTCGCGGAAGCAGGGCGCGATCTGGAAGTAGCGGTCGAAGCCCGACATCATCAAGAGCTGCTTGTACTGCTGCGGCGCCTGCGGCAGCGCGTAGAACTTGCCGGGATGGATGCGCGACGGAACGAGGAAGTCGCGGGCGCCTTCCGGCGAGGATGCGGTCAGGATCGGGGTGTTGAACTCGAAGAAGCCCTGCCCCTCCATGCGCCGGCGCATCGACTTGATGATCTCGACGCGGGTCATGATGTTCTGGTGCAGCTTCTCGCGGCGCAGGTCGAGGAAGCGGTACTTGAGACGGATGTCTTCGGGATATTCCTGGTCGCCGAACACCGGCAGCGGCAGGTCACCGGCCGGTCCCAGCACCTCGATCTCGCTGATGTAGACCTCGACCTTGCCGGTCGGCAGATCGTCATTGTCGGTGCCCTCGGGGCGGCGGCGGACCTTGCCGTCCATCTTGACCACGAATTCCGAGCGCAGCTTTTCGGCCAGCGAGAACGCCGCCGAATCCGGATCGACCACGCATTGGGTCAGGCCGTAATGGTCGCGCAGGTCGATGAACAGCACGCCGCCATGGTCGCGGACGCGATGGACCCAGCCGGAGAGGCGGATGGTCTCGCCGATGTTGCTCTCGCGGAGCGCGCCGCATGTATGTGACCGGTAGCGATGCATGGTCGTCCCAAAATCGATGTCGAAGGAGGCGAATCGAACGGCCTGAAACGACCGGTCCGAAGTTGCGGCAGGGTTTACCCGACGAGGACCAAGGCGGCAACCAAGGGAACGCCCTGTTTTGGACCCGAAGGGCCCATTTTTGGCTTATCACAGACCGAGCCTTTGCCATCAGGCGTTCCAGCCCTATCTTGAGCCCATGACGGTCCATTTCCCCTTCCAGAACTCCTATTCGGCGCTGCCGGACAGCTTCTTCGCCCGCGTCGCGCCGACCCCGGTGGCCGCCCCCAGGCTGATCAAGCTGAACCGGCCGCTCGCGGTCCAGCTCGGGCTTGACCCTGATGTGCTGGAGACCCCTGATGGGGCCGAGATCCTGGCCGGCAAGACGGTTCCCGCCGGAGCGGATCCGATCGCCATGGCCTATGCCGGGCACCAGTTCGGGCATTTCGTGCCGCAGCTCGGCGATGGCCGCGCCATCCTGCTCGGCGAGGTCATCGACAAAGACGGCGTCCGCCGCGACATCCAGCTCAAGGGAAGCGGCCCGACCCCGTTCTCCCGCGGCGGCGACGGCCGCGCGGCGCTCGGCCCGGTCTTGCGCGAATACATTGTCAGCGAGGCCATGCATGCGCTGGGCATTCCCACCACACGCTCGCTCGCCGCGGTCGTCACCGGCGAGCACGTCATCCGCGAGACCGCGCTGCCCGGCGCGGTGCTGACCCGCGTCGCCTCCAGCCATATCCGCGTCGGCACCTTCCAGTTCTTCGCCGTCCGCCGCGACACCGAGGCGATCCGCGCCCTCGCCGATCACGTCATCACGCGCCATTATCCGGACCTGCTCCACGCCGAGCGGCCGTATCACGCCCTGCTCGCCGCTGTGGTCGCGCGCCAGGCCGAGCTGATCGCGCGCTGGCTGCTGGTTGGCTTCATTCACGGCGTGATGAACACCGACAACTCATCGATCTCGGGCGAGACCATCGATTATGGCCCGTGCGCCTTCATGGATTCCTACAATCCTGCCCAGGTGTTCTCCTCGATCGACGAGATGGGCCGCTACGCCTATGCCAACCAGCCGCGCATCGGCTTGTGGAATCTGACGCGCCTCGCCGAATGCCTGCTGCCGCTGTTCTCGGACGAGCAGGAGAAGGCGGTGGCCGAGGCGCAGGACATTCTCGGCGCGTTCTCCGATCAGTTCAGCGCCGCCTATCAAGCAGGCCTGCGACGCAAGGTCGGCCTGTTCGCGGAGCGAGACGGCGACGAGGCGCTGATCCAGGACCTGCTCGATGCCATGGCCAAGAACCAGGCCGACTTCACCCTCACCTTCCGCAAGCTCGGCGAGGCGGCCGGCGATGAGGCTGCGGACGTGCGTGCCCAGTTCATGGAGCCCGCAGCCTTCGACGAATGGGCTGGCCGCTGGCGCGCGCGCATCGCGCTGGAGCCGCAAGGCGCAGCCGAGCGGCAGGCGGCCATGCACGCGGTCAATCCGATGTTCATCCCGCGCAACCACCGCGTCGAGGCCGTGATCCAGGCCGCGGTGAACGATGACGACTACGCGCCGTTCGAGGAATTGGTGAAGGTGCTGGCGAAGCCGTTCGAGGATCAGCCGGAGTATGCGGCCTACGCCGATCCGCCGCTGCCGGACCAGCGGGTGTTGCAGACGTTCTGCGGGACGTAGCCGCAAACTCAGTGCGTAGGGTGGATTAGCCGCAGGCGTAATCCACCATTTCTGTCAACACGCAGTTAGAAAGAGGTGGATTGCGCTTCGCTAATCCACCCGACGAGCTGTCGCACCAATCACGCCCGTTCTCCGAAGTCGCCGACTGCCTTCACGTCACCGCCCCAATCCTCGGGAAACAATCCCGCGCGGACGTCACGGTGAAACGACGAGTATGGCCACTCGCAGACCCGCGACACATGCCCGTGCTTGACGGGATTATAATAACAATACTCGACGTGGCGGGCATAGTCGGCCTCGTCGCGGATCAGATGCTCCCAGAACCGCCGCTGCCAGATGCCGCGTTCATTCCGAGCGAAACGAACAGCGCTCAGCCGCTCCGTCGCCGGAAGTGCTTTGGCAAAACGGGTCTTGATCAACCGCCAGCGCACCGAAAAATCGGCGTCACCGGACGGCAGTTTCCAGATTGCGTGCATATGATCCGGCAGGACCACGAACGCATCGATCTCGAACGGATGGCTCCGGCGCGTTGCTGCGACCGCGTCCCGCAGGATTTCGATCCGGTCGGTCAAAAGACCCTTCCGTCGATCGAGCAAGTTTACGGTGAAGAACCAGCATCCTCCGGGGACGAATGCGCGGCGATAGTCGGACATGAGCCATCAATAGCACAACTGGAAGTTGGCTCACAGGAGGTGGATTACGCTTCGCTAATCCACCCTACGACATCGGCGCTTGTGGACGCCGGAACCGCTGTCATCAAACTGAAACACACGCGCTCTAACCGCCTGTCAGGGTCGTCTTGCCGGAGACGTCCATCCTCCAACCGTCCCGACAGCGCGCCATGCCTTTCAAATTCATCCACCTCACCGACACGCATCTGGCGAATCCCGGCGCGACGCTCTACGGGCTCGATCCGCGCGACCGGCTGGACGCCGCGATCGCCGACATCAACAAGCACCAGTCCGACGCTGCCTTTGCGGTCGTGACCGGCGACCTCACCCATTGGGGCGAGGCTCAATCCTACGCCAACTTCGCCGAAGCGATGGCGGCGCTGAAAATTCCCTACATCGCGATGGTCGGCAATCACGACAAGCGCGTCACCTGCCTCGACGCGCTGAAGGCGGCGCCGCGCGATGCAAACGGCTTCGTGCAGGGCACGCGCACCACCGAGCATGGCCTGTTCGTCTTCCTCGACACGCTGGACGAGACCAGCCATGCCGGCGAGATGTGCGAAAGGCGTCTCGGCTGGCTGGCGAGCACGCTCGCTGCCGCGCCCGACGACCAGGAATTCGTCGTGTTCATGCACCATCCGCCGTTCCCGGTCGGCGTCCACGCCATGGACGAGATCGCGCTGAAGCAGAGCGCCGAATTCGCGGAAGTCATCGCGCCCTATCGCGCGCGGATCCGCCACCTGTTCTTCGGCCATGTGCACCGGCCGATCTTCGGCAGCTACGGCAAGATCCCGTTCTCGACGCTGCGCGGCACCAACCACCAGGTCTGGTTCGAGCTCGACGTCGCGGCCAACGAGCATCTCGCCAGCCACGAGCCGCCGGCCTATGGCGTCGTGCTGATCGACGATGAGAACATCGTCGTGCACAGCCATGACTTCCTCGACCAGAGCCTGCGCTTCCCCTTCGAGCCGCCAGCAGGAGTGGACGGCCGCGACTACGCGCTCAATTTCCGGGCGCGATGAGATGAGCCTCGCTGAGCCCGCGGCTCTCCCGGTCGCGACGTCGGCGGCACCGCGTCTGCACCTTCTGAAGCGCTTCACGAGCCGCTTCAAGGCCTCGCTGCCGGCCTATCTGCTGCTCCTGCCCTCGCTGGTCTTCCTCGCGCTGTTCACCTATGGCGCGATGGGGCGCGTGCTGATCGATGCGCTCTATCAGCGCGCCACACCGAAGGCGCCGGTCCGCTTCGTCGGCCTTGAGAACATCAGCGCGGTGCTCGCCGACCCCGCCTTCGCCGGCGCCGTCGTCAACAATTTGATCTACGCCTTCGGCACGGCGGTGCCGAGCATCGCGCTTGCCCTGTTGTTCGCGCTGGCGCTGTCGCGCACCCATGCGGTGACCAGCGCGCTGCGCGCCGCGCTGTTCCTGCCGGTGCTGATCCCGATGGTCGCGGCCTCGGCGCTGTTCCTGTTCATCTTCCTGCCCAATGTCGGCCTGCTCGACTATTACATCGGCCGGCTGCTGCCGGTGCTGCCGAACTGGCTCGGCGACGGTGACATCGCGCTCTACGCGATCATGGTCATCACAGTCTGGAAGAACGCCGGCTATTACATGCTGTTCTTCCTCGCCGGCCTGCAGGCCGTGCCCGAGGATGTGATGGAGGCCGCGCATCTCGACGGCGCCGGGCCGTATCGGCGACTGCGCCACATCATCCTGCCGGAGCTCAAGCCGACCTTCCTGTTCGTCACCGTCATCGCCACGCTGAATGCGGTGACGCAGGTCGACCACGTCTTCGTCATGACCCAGGGCGGACCATCCAACGCGACCAACCTCGTGCTGTTCTACATCTACCAGCAAGCGGTCGAGCATTACGACATCGGCAAGGCCTCGGCCGCGACGCTGCTGACGCTGGCCGTGCTGATGGCCCTCACCGCGCTGTCCTTCCGCACCCTGGCGAACCGCGAGGGCGGGCCATGAAGCTGATCGATACGCTGTGGAAGGACGCCCCGCTCGCCACCCGCGGCGAGATCACGCCCAAGCTCGGCTTCGCCCTGACCGTGCTGCTCGCGATGGTCTGGCTGATCCCCTTCCTGTGGATGGTCGTCGCGACGCTGCGCCCGGCCTCCGACGGCATCAACGCCATGGCCGAGCTGATGCCGAGCCTCAAGCCCACGCTCGACAATGTCAGGGATGCCTGGGAGATCGGCGATTTCCCGCGCTACACGCTCAACACCACGATCATCTGCACCGGCATCCTCCTGGTGCAGTTCGTCACGATCACGCTGGCCGGCTTTGCCTTCGCGCGCCTGGATTTCGCCGGCAAGACGCCGATCTTCTACCTGTTCCTGATGCAGCTGATGCTGGTGCCGGTGCTGCTGATCGTGCCGAACCTGTCGCTGGTGGCGCAGCTCGGTCTCTACGACACGCTCACCGGGGTGATGATGCCGTTCTTCGCCTCGGCCTTCGGCACCTTCCTGATGCGGCAGGCGTTCGAAGCCATTCCGACCGAGCTGGAAGATGCCGCCCTGATCGACGGCGCCGGTCTGTTCCAGCGCATCCGCCACATCTACGTGCCGCTGTCGATGCCGAGCTTCTCGGCCTTCGCCATCATCTCCGTGACCAGCCACTGGAACGACTTCCTGTGGCCGCTGATGGTGATCAATTCGCCGGACAAGCGCCCGCTCACGATCGGCCTCTCCGTCTTCACCAAGACCGCCGAAGGCACGCAGGCCTGGGGCACGATCGCCGCGGGTACGCTCATGGTGATCGCGCCGCTGCTCGTCGCCTTCCTGATCTTCCAGAAACGCTTCATCAGCTCTTTCGTCACCTCAGGCATCAAATAGGAGATTTTCCGATGCTGTTCTCCCGCAGGCTCATGCTCGGCCTTGCCATGGTAGGCACCATGGCAGGCGCCCTCGCCGTTCCGGCCAAGGCCGAAGGTCCGACCGAGGTCGACCTGTTCTTCCCCGTCCCCGTCGACGGCAAGCTCGCCCGCGACATGGGTACCCTGATCAAGGAGTTCAACGAGACTCATCCGGCGATCAAGGCGACGGCCGTCTACACCGGCTCCTATGACGACACGCTGATCAAGACCCGCGCCGCGATCAAGGCCGGCAAGCCGCCGGCCGCCGTGATCATGTCGGCGAACTTCCTGCTGGACATGCAGATCGAGAACGAGCTCACCAATCTCGATGCGCTGATCAAGGCCGACGGCACCACCAAGGAGCAGTTCCTCGGCCAGTTCTTCCCGGCGCTGCACGGCAATGCCGTGATCAACCGCTCGGTCTACGGCGTGCCGTTCCACAATTCGACGCCGCTGCTCTACATCAACGCCGACAAGGCCAAGGAAGCCGGCCTTGATCCGAGCAAGCCGCCGCAGACCTGGGCCGAGCTCACCGACTGGGCCAAGAAGCTGACCAAGCGCGAGGGCGACAAGGTGACCCAATGGGGCATCGCGATCCCCTGCGCCTACGATTATTGCGGCTGGATGATGGAAACGCTCACCATGAGCAATGGCGGGCGCTACTACAACGAGGAGTTCGGCGGCGAGGTCTATTACGACACGCCCTCGATGCTGGGTGCACTGACCTGGTGGAACGACCTGATCCACAAGCACAAGGTCCACACGCCCGGCGCCACGCCTGGCCCCGCCGTCAGCACCTCCTTCATCTCGGGCAATGCCGCGATGATGATGCTGTCGACGGGCTCGCTCACCTATGTGCGCGACAATGCCAAGTTCAACTACAAGGTCGCCTTCATTCCGCGCAACGTCCGCAACGCGGTGCCGATCGGCGGCGCCTCCCTGATCATGCCGGCCGGGTTAGATGCCGACAAGCAGAAGGCCGCCTGGACGCTGATCAAGTGGATGACCTCGCCGGAGAAGAGCGGCTGGTGGAGCCGCGCCACCGGCTATTTCGCGCCGAACATGGCCACCTACAAGACGCCGGAGATGGTCGAATTCCTGGGCAAGAACCCGGACGCCAAGACCGCCGTCGAGCAGCTCGACGTCGCAAAGCCGTGGTTTGCGACCTACAAGACCGTCCCGGTCCGCAAGAACCTCGAGGACGAGGTGATGCTGGTCCTCAACGGCAAGAAGCAGCCGAAGGAAGCCCTCGCCGCCGCCCAGAAGGCCGCCGACGAGACGCTGAAGCCGTACAATGCGGAGACCTCGCTGAAGCTGCCGTAAAACCGGCAGTCCATCGCACGCACATCATTCGGCGCTCCGCCAAGCGGGGCGCCGAAATCGTTGGGGGCGCCCCATTAACCCCCCGTCCACCATCCGGGCCGGCCTGCCCACGGTAACCATCGCAATTAACAGACCCTCAACGCACCCCCGACAAATCTATCAATGTTTCTGGAGATTTCGCCGTGGATCTATTGGTTATCGAGTTCCTGGGGCTGGCGCTGGTCGCCATGTGTGTCCTTGTGGTGGCGCTGCCTTGCGCGCGAAAATCCTCGCAGCGGGTTCGCTACGAATAGGAATTTGGTCGGAAAGAGACGATTCCGGCCAGATGCAAGGCTCGAATTCGCTTAGAGCCCCTTGACATCACAGCACTTTCGGCAGAACGGCTGATGTACTTGTCATGGGCCGTTCATGGATTTGATTACCACCACCGCTGACCTCGCGGCTGCCTGCAGCCGGCTGGCCAAGCACCCCGTCATCACAGTCGATACCGAGTTCCTTCGCGAGACCACCTATTACCCGCTGCTGTGCGTGGTGCAGATGGCGAGCGCCGAGGAAGCCGTGGTCATCGACACCCTGGCCGAGGGGATCGATCTCAAGCCGTTCTTCGAGCTGATGGGCAACGAGGGCGTGCTCAAGGTGTTTCACGCCGCCCGCCAGGACATTGAGATCATCTGGCACCAGGCGGGCATCATCCCGCACCCGGTGTTCGACACCCAGGTGGCTGCGATGGTGCTCGGTTACGGCGACAGCATCGCCTATGACGCGCTGGTCGAGAAGGTCACCGGCCACCGCCCGGACAAGACCCACCGCTTCACCGACTGGTCGCGCCGGCCGCTGACCAAGGAGCAGATGCATTACGCGGTCTCCGACGTCACCCATCTGCGCGACGTGTTCGCCGCGCTCGACGCCGACCTGAAGAAGCGCCGCCGCAGCGAATGGGTCTCCATCGAGATGGAGGTCCTGACCTCGCCCCGCACCTATGATTTCCATCCCGAGCGCGCCTGGGAGCGCCTGAAGACGCGGGTCCGCAAGCCCAAGGACCTCGCGGTGCTGATGGAGGTCGCGGCCTGGCGCGAACAGGAGGCGCAGAGCCGCGACGTGCCGCGCGGCCGCGTGCTGCGCGACGAAGCCGTCACCGACATCGCGACCCACGCGCCGACCACGCTGGAGAAGCTCGCCCACCTTCGCTCGGTGCCGAAGGGGTTTGAGAAATCCAAATGGGGCGCCGACATCATCGCCGCGGTCGAGCGCGGGCTGGCGCGAGACTTCTCGAAGCTGCCCAAGCTGGAGAAACCGCGCAACAATTCCAACGGCGCCGCCATCGTCGAGCTGTTGAAGGTGCTGTTGCGGATGACCGCCGAGCGCCACGCGGTCGCAAGCAAGGTGATCGCGACCGTCGACGATCTCGAAGAGATCGCCGCGGACGATGAGGCCGACGTGCCCGCCTTGCGCGGTTGGCGCCGCGAGCTGTTCGGCGACGCCGCGCTGAAGCTCAAGCGCGGCGAGCTCGCGCTCGCGATCGAGAAAGGCCGTGTGATCGGGGTGCAGCGGGCGTAGGGCTTCGTCGCTTCCGCAGCGTCATTGCAAGCCAACGGGTCCGCGCGGCGCGCGGCCCGATGACAGGCTCCGCGAAGCAATCCAGAGTCCTTTTCCGCGGAAACAGTCTGGATTGCTTCGTCGCCACCGCAAAATCGCTTCGCGATTTCGCGCGGGCTCCTCGCAATGACGAGGAGAGAGCGAGGCCCTTACGCCGGCGTCAGCTTCGCGACTTCGCTCTTCATGTCGTTCAGCACGCCGGAGATCGCGTCCACCAGCTCGTCGATCTGGGCCTTGGTCGTGATCAGCGGCGGGCAGATGGCGATGGCGTCGAGCATGTTGCGCGAGATCACGCCGCGCTCCTGGAGCATGCGGCTGGCGATGCCGCCGACGGCGCCCGGCGTAGTGGCTGCGGTCTTGCGCGCCTTGTCGAGCACGAGCTCGAGCGCTGCGATCATGCCGACGCCGCGAACCTCGCCGACCAGCGGGTGGCTGGCGAGTTCACGCAAGCGGCCCTGCATGTACGCACCGAGCTCGGCCGCATGTGCGACGAGGCCGCGCTCCTCGATGATCTTGAGGTTCTCCAGCGCAATCGCCGAGCCGACCGGATGGCCGCCCGCGGTGAAGCCGTGGCCGAGCACGCCGATCTTGTTGCTCTCGTCCGCGATCGGCTCGAACATGCGGTCGTTCAGGATGATCGCCGAGAGCGGGAAATAGCTCGATGTGATCTGCTTGGAGACGACGATCGCATCGGGCTTGATGCCGTAGGTCTCGCAGCCGAACATCTTGCCAGTGCGGCCGAAACCGCAGATCACCTCGTCGGCGACCAGGAGAATGTCGTACTTCTTCAGGACCTTCTGGATCTTGTCCCAATAGGTCGCCGGCGGCACCACGACACCGCCCGCCCCCATCACCGGCTCGCCGAAGAACGCCGCGATCGTATCCGGCCCTTCCTTCTGGATCAGGGCGTCGAGCTCCTCGGCCCGGCGCGTGGCGAAGGCTTCCTCGCTCTCGCCGGGGGCGCCGTCCTTGTAGAAGTGCGGCGAGCCCGTATGCAGGATGTTCGGCAGCGGCAGGTCGAACGAGCGGTGGTTGTTCGGCAGGCCCGTGAGGCTGGCGGATGCGATGGTGACGCCGTGATAGGCACGCAGGCGGCTGATCACCTTCTTGCGCTGCGGTTGGCCGAGCGCGTTGGAGCGATAGGCGATCAGCTTCAACACGGTGTCGTTCGCTTCCGAGCCGGAATTGGTGAAGAACACCTTGCTCATGGGCACCGGCGCGAGCGCGACCAGCTTCTCGGCGAGGTCGATCGAGGGACCGTGCGATTTGGCGGAGAACGTATGGTAGAACGGCAGCGCCTGCATCTGCTTGTGCGCCGCCTCGACCAGTCGCTTCTCGTTGAAGCCGAGCCCGACGCTCCACAGGCCCGCCATCGCTTCGAAATAGCGCTTGCCCGACGCGTCGAAGACGTAAGGCCCCTCGCCGCGCTCGATCACCAGTGGACCGGCCTGCTGATGCGTGCGCGCATTGGTGTAGGGATGGAGCTGATAGGCCACATCCCGGGCCTCTTGCGAATTGGGCAGCATGGACATTTGCGATGATCCCTAAAAGCGTCATGACGCCGGCGGGCCGGCGTCATCACTCGATGGCGAGTACTTGTCTCAAGTACTTGGCTATTGCCACGACGCAAAACTTGCAATGCCAATTCGTCGGCGGCAAGCGCTCAGCAGCGATGCACAAAGCCGCACATGACAGGACCGCGGATCGCAGAATCCGGCTGGGCAGCTCTCACGCCGCGCCGTCGTCGTCCGCTTCGTCGGTGGCGGAAACGGCTTCCCTCACCTCCATCAGCGCCATCGAGAGCAAGTAGACCGTCGTGGGCAGCCCAAGCCTGCGCGCCTTCTCGGCGGCATGCGACAGATCGCTCGCCAGCTCCTTGAGCTCGTCTCCCCGCGACAATTCTCAACCCCATCGACCGGCCGCGGCCGCCTACACCGCAACGGCGCCGCTGGTTCTGATCAGTTCGGCGCTGGACTGGATTGTAGCAAAATTCGCAATGACATCCACTACCGCATGCCGGTAGGCCGCAGCATCGTCCGTGCCCGGCTGCCGGCAAGCCACCGCGTCGGTGATCACATGGTAGCGATGACTGCGGTGAAATCCCTCGACGGCAGTGGCCAGGATGGTCTCGTCCAGGGAAAAGCCGATCAGGATGCAGCGTGTGGTGCGGATAGCGGACATGTGGCCGACAAACCGCGACGAGCTGTAGGCGGACGGCAGCGGGTGCTCGAACGTCATCTCGCCCGGTTGTGGCCTGGTCTCCGCGATCCAATCGGTCAGCCTGGATGACGGATTGAACCAGGCCGCCTGCGCGATGCGCTTCAGATGCATCACCGGCCATAGATTGCTGCGCCACAGCGTCAGGAGTTCCAGGCAGCGCGCCGTCGTCGCATCGCCGTCGCGGATAACGTGACGGCGGCCGGGGGTCAGGTACTCGACCTGAAGATCCGCACAGACCAGGATCGGCGGATCATCGTGCATCGAAACCAGCATCGAGTTGCGCGCAGCTGCACCTGTTTCAGCGGTCGGCGAGCGCGAGGTCCCGCAGCGGCGAGGTCACCGCCCGCCCGGCCGAGGCATCGAGCACGCCAGGACGGTCCCAATCGCCCTCGGGACGAATGATCACATAGGGATCGCTGTCCAGCGTGATGGCGTCCGGGCCCGGCTCGATCTCCAGCAGCATCTCCGTGTAGGAGAAATCCGAGAACGTGATCTTGCGGTTGTGACCGAGCGGCTTGGCGCCGAAATGGGCCCAGAAATCGACCAGCCGGTCCTGCGCCTGGCCGTAGATCTTGCGAAAGCCCTTGCGCTTCACATAATCGACACTGGCCTGCACCAGCTTGAAGGAGACGCGCGAGCGACGATATTGGTGACGCACCGCAAGCCGCTCCACCTTGGCGAAATCGCCGAAGAAGCGCACCCGCAGGCAGCCCGCAGGCTCGTTGCCGACGAAGCCGATGAAATGCGCCGCGACCATATCGTTGCCGTCGAACTCCTCCTCGAACGGACAATCCTGCTCGGCGAGGTAGACCGCCGAGCGGATGGCGGTCACCAGCATGAGATCGCTTGGGTCGCGCGCGAGGCGGATGGTGACGGCGCGGGAACAGGGCTTGGCGACTGGAATCCTAGTACCGTGCATCTGCAAAGCTCCTTGATTGGATGATCGCTCCCGGCATGCGCATCGGCTGTCGATGCCAGGGCCGCTCGTAGCACCAAAGGTCGGGTTGGAAGCTCGGGACGGGCGCAAAGCCTGTCGCCTTCATGATGTCGCGTCCGGCCACCGTTGACGGCTGCGCATAGCAATCCGCACCGCGAAATCTTATCTGCCGCAGATGAGCCGCGGCCTTGCCGAGACCGGCGATGCCGCGGCCCGTCGCCGCGATCGCCCAGATGTAGATGGCTGCAACCTCTTCGTTCGCCGATGCGAGGTAACGCATTTCGGGCGCGGTGAGGCAAATCTCGTCGAGCAACAGCGCATCATGTCCGCAGTCATTGAGAAACAGGAAGGCCATGCCGCCGACGAGCTTGCCTTTCCGACTGAACGTCAGGATGCTCTGCGGATCGAGCGTGAAGTATCTGGCAAGCCCCGCTGCGCCGATCTCCACGCCGGGCACCAGCCGGTGCGCCATCTCCGAAAGCGCTGCAATTTCGGAAAATTGCGCGCACCTGACGTCGACGTCCGGGCTCAGCGGCAAGGCATCGAAATCATGCCTTGCGGCAAACGAGCCCCTTTCCATCCTCATATCACGCCTCTATCGTTCGAGGCTTTCGTGCCCCGCTATGACGATCAGCTTAGCGGTTGGGGATCAGGAGTATGCAACAGTTATTGCACCGGGGTGCTGCGATGATGCAGCACCGTGAAGAAGTCCTGGATGCGTCCTGGGACGATTTGAAGCTGTTTTTAGCCTGCGCAAAATATAAGAGTTTTCGGAATGCCGCCGAAGAGCTCGGCCTCACCTCCACCACGCTGATGCGCCGCATCGACCGGCTCGAGGAGAGCATCGGCTGCAAGTTGTTCCTGCGCGACCAGAGCGGGCTCACGCTCAGCGATGAAGGCACCGCGATGATCGCCGACGTCACCCATATGGAGCGTCATGCCTTCAACGTCTTCCGCCGCGCCGCGCGATCCTCGAACGACACCTCGGGCACCGTGCGCGTCGCGGTGACGGAAGGCCCCGGCAATTTCTGGATCCTGCCGCGGCTGATCGACTTCCAGAAGACCTACCGCAAGATCACGGTCGATCTGCGCTGCGCGATGGAGCAGGCCGACGTCGCGCGGCTCGAATCCGATATCGCGATCCAGCTCGAGCCGCCGACCAATCCCGATCTGATCGTCGCTAAGCTCGGCCGCCTCCACATCTATCCCTTCGTCTCCAAGGAGTATGAAAGCCTCTACGGCGTGCCGGCAACGCTCGCCGAATTGAACAATCACCGCATCATCAAGCAGAGCGCGCCGCAGGTCGACGACGGCGCCTATGCCCGCGTGCTCGGGCTGAAGTCGCTCGAAGGCATCGTCGGGATCAAGACCAATTCGTCGGTGGGCGTGCTCTACGCGGTGGAGCGCGGCGCCGGCATCGGCTTCCTGCCGACGGTGTCGATCGCGCTCGGTGCGCCGCTCGTTGCGGTCGATCTCGGCGTCAGCCACCACGCCGATCTCTGGCTCACCTATCACAAGGAGTTCCGCAGCTCCGAGCGGCACAAGATCGTGGTCGACTGGCTGAAGAAGATCTTCGACGCCAGGACCTATCCCTGCTTCCGCGACGAGTTCATCCATCCGAACGCGCTGGTGCCGATGATGACGGCGGCGCGCGAAGGCTTTGGCCTGGCGGGATACGTGGCGACGGCGCCGACTTAACGCAGGCGAGCGTCAACTCACCATTTGTACTCGAAGCCGAGCGTGCCCTGGTGCGAGGTGAGCTCGTTGCGAAATTTGCCGTCGTAATTGACGTAGAGCCTCGCCACATTGGTCAGGCTGAGCGAAGCCGAGGCGCCGGCATCCGCGCCGTAACGGCTCTCGCCGATGCCGGGAACGATGATGTTCTGGGCGCCCAGGCTGACCTGGATGGTTCCGAGGTCCTGGTGGAAATTGTCGACGAACTTGCCGTAGGCCGAGAGGTCCAGGATCTTCTGGTCGATGATGAAGTAGCGGCCGACCTCGGCCCCGAGCATGATGCGCGCGCGCGAGAGCGCCGACGCGCCGACGTTGAGCGGATCGAGCCCGCCGGTCTCCTGGAACGCAGCGCTGGTGGCGCGCACATATTCCAGCGCGCCCTTGGGCACGATGCGCATCTCGTCCTTGGTCCAGTAATAGCTGATTTCGGTCAGCGCGCCGTCCACGGCGGCGCGATAGCCCGCGGTCGCAAGGCCAAGGCCGGTATCGCGGCTGGAATGGACCTTGCCGAAGCCGTGCACCACCGCAAAGGCCCAGGTCCACGGGCCCTTGTCGACCGAGCCGCTGAAGCCGAGCTGGGTGAGATCGAGGGTTGCGGATTGTAGCGCCAGCGGCACGTCGATGTCGGTGTGGCTGTGGTCGACGGAGAATCCGATGTTGACGCCGGGTGCGAGCCGCGCGCCGAAGCCGGCAACGCCGCCGAAGGTCTTGCGCTTGTCGCCGACGAAGTCGCCTTGCGCCTCGGTGCGGACCGACAGGCCGTAGCCCTCGAACCAGGTGCGGTAGCGCGGATCTTCCGCAGCCGCCGAGGCGCCGCCGCCGCCCGGATTGGTGCGGAACGCCCGGTTGACGCCGCCGGAGGCCTGATTGCCAAGCCGCTCCAGGAAGCCCGCGCTGAAATTGAGCATGCTGTTGCCGGCTGACTGACTTTGATTGGTCGAGGTCGGCGACGGAATCGGGGTCGGTGACGGCGTGGGTGTCGGCGTCGGGGTCGGCGTGGGCGTCGGCGTGCTTTGCGCGAAGGCGGGCGTTGCGGCCGCCATCGTCACGACCAGGGCAAACGCCATCGCAAGCGCAGCCGCGATCTGGCGGACGCGGTCCAGCCCGATCGTCTGCCGTGTCCCGGAGAGCTGCGCGGCGCAGCGCATGACGATGAATCCCGAAAGCGAAGTGGCGGCGCGCAAAAATGCAACACGGTCTGCGGCGCTTGCGGCGATTTGGGCCGAACTGCCACGAGGGGTCAACCGGTCGGCGCATGACGGCCGAGGCTATTGCACCGATTGTGGTTCTGCTGCCACAGGTCGCAAATTGCGCTTGAAGGCACCTGGCTTGCTCTTGAAATCCGCGCGCGGCTTGCTAGCCGGCGAATTTCATGTTGCAATAACGTTCACAATCGGAATTGGCCGTTTGCTGTGCGTTTCGCGACATTGCGCCTCAAGACTCGAACAGACTTCCGGAAGCCCGTTTGTGGCGTGGCACGCGAAAAGCGGCCGCGTCGTTTTTATATCTAGTGGAGGAGACGAGCGATGCCGCAAAAGGGCACCGTCAAATGGTTCAACCCGACCAAGGGCTATGGGTTCATCAAGCCGAACGGCAGCGACAAGGACGTGTTCGTCCACATCTCCGCCGTCGAGCGTGCCGGACTTTCCACCCTCAACGAGAACCAGGTGGTTGAATTCGACCTTGTGGAGAACCGCGGCAAGTCGTCCGCAGAGAACCTCAAGGTCTCCTGATGTCTCTCGCGGCCTTCGAGCGATCATGACGTTGCCCCCGGCTCTGCCGGGGGATTTTGTTTGTGGCGCCGAAACGGCGATTGCCCCGTCGACAATTTCCGGTTATATTACCGGAAATTGATCGAGAGAACCGTGGGAACCAAATCGCAGCGAAAGGCCACCCGTACCCACCGACGCCGTGCTGCGGCGCGCGGTTTGGTGCGCGTTGAAGTACAGGCCGCCAAGAACGATGCGAGCCTCATCCGCGCACTGGCGGAAACCCTGCGCGACAAGCCGGAGCGAGCAGCGGTACTCCGGTCGACGCTCGCCAACGCCCTTCTCAATCCCGAGGTCAAGACAGCCTTCGACGTCTTCGGATCCGAGCTACCCGATGAAGTCTTCGACGGTGTGTTCAATCGGCCGCGACGTGATGGATGGCGCGAGGTCGATTTGTGAGATTTCTCCTCGACACCAACGTCATTTCCGAGATCCGCAAGCGCGAGCGCGCTGACCCGAATGTCGTTCGCTGGGTCAATGAGACGCCGGCGGAACATATCGGAACCAGCGTGTTGGTGCTGGCCGAAATTCGCCGAGGCATCGAATTGAAAAGGCGAAGCGATCCGCGCCAGGCGAAGTCCCTCGACCGATGGTTTTCGCAAATGAGGACCAGGCTCGCTGACCGGGTTCTTCCCATCGATGAGACCGTTGCAGAGACCTGGGCTCTTCTTGGAATTCCTAATCCGCTGCCGCTTATTGACAGCCTACTCGCCGCCACAGCGAAGGTCCACGGCCTGACACTGGTGACGCGCAACATCGCCGATATTGAATCGACCGGGGTAGCTCTGCTCGATCCGTTTGCCACGCCATGAGAGATGATTCAGCGGTCGGAATATTTTTCTGTTGCCAATGACACCTAGTGGCGCGAACTGCGGGAGGCCGTGCTCGATCTTGCTGCGCCCGATCGACCCCGCTTTCGCTGCAAGAATCTTGAAGCCGGAAATCTCAGCCAGTGGGATGGCGAATGGTTCTATCACTGGACCAGCGGTGGATGGGATTGGGTGGGGTGGGCTGAGCCATGTACGGAGACTGAGCATCAACGTGAGCTCGTCCGCACAATCCTACGCCGCATCCGGTTTGCTGGCAGGGCTATCGCATTTGAAAGTTTTTCCCTGCGGCCATCCTTCGAGACGCCCGCTGGAGGCGGGCTCCTCAGAGCCTGACTCAAAAAGCGTAGACCTCTTCAAGGTCGGGCCAAGCGGCGAGTTAGAAGCCTCAGATGGGCGACGAGCAGCCAAGCAAGCTCGGTGGCGGCAGACCCCTCAAAGTCTTTGGAGAGAC
>NZ_JARFML010000001.1 GCF_029167105.1 Bradyrhizobium yuanmingense
CGAGGACGGCAAGGAAGAAAACCCCGTCAACCTCGACCCGCGCATGGCCAAGCTCGCCGGCGGCGTCCACCGCCTCGACGGCCAGCTCATGGTCGTCCTCGACGTCGACCGCGTCCTCGAGCTCGCACCCGAGATGATGGCGGCCTGATACGGCGGCATTGCCGCCGAGGGACTTGCGATTGGAAGTGCCCCCGCAAAGGGGAAGAAAGCAGAGGTTCACATGCGAACTTGTCTCGTCGTCGATGATTCCAGCGTCATCCGAAAGGTTGCGCGCCGGATCCTGGAGGGGCTCGACTTCCAGATCCTCGAAGCCGAGGACGGTGAGAAGGCGCTGGAGGCTTGCAAGCGCGGCCTGCCCGACGCGGTGCTGCTCGACTGGAACATGCCGGTCATGGATGGCTACGAGTTCCTCGGCCATCTCCGGCGCATGCCCGGCGGCGACCAGCCCAAGGTGGTGTTCTGCACCACCGAGAACGACGTCGCGCATATCGCGCGCGCGCTGCACGCCGGCGCCAACGAATACATCATGAAGCCGTTCGACAAGGACATCGTGACGGCGAAGTTTCAGGAAGTCGGCCTGATCTGAGCGATCGCCCGGAGGCTGAACGGATCCTTCGGCGTTTGTTTTCAACTGAACCGTTTCAGTCTGAGTTGGTGGGTAATGAGTGTTGCGTTCGCAGGTAATTCGACCACGGGCACGTCGCGCGAAACCGGGCCGCTGCGGGTGATGATCGTCGACGACTCCGTCGTCATCCGCGGTCTGATCTCGCGCTGGATCGGTGCCGAGCACGACATGGAGGTCGCGGCCTCGCTGCGCACCGGGCTCGAGGCGGTCAACCAGCTCGAGCGCATCAATCCCGATGTTGCCGTGCTCGACATCGAAATGCCCGAGCTCGATGGCCTCTCGGCGCTGCCGCAACTGCTCGCCAAGAAGCGCGATCTCGTCATCATCATGGCTTCGACCCTGACCCGCCGCAACGCGGAGATCAGCTTCAAGGCGTTGTCGCTCGGCGCGGCCGATTACATTCCCAAGCCGGAATCGACGCGTGAGGCGTCGGCCGCGGACATTTTCCATCACGACCTGATCCAGAAGATCCGCCATCTCGGCGCGCGGTTGCGTCGCAAGTCTGCGGTTGCGAGCCCGCCGCTGGCGCCGGCGAGCCCGGCTCCGGTCGCGCGCAGTCCTGTCGCGCGGCCTGCCGCGCCTGCGCCCGCTCCGGCCCCCTCGTCAGGCTCGGTGTCAACGCGTCCGTTCTCGACCCAGACGCCCAAGGTGCTGCTGATCGGCTCCTCGACCGGCGGCCCTCAGGCACTGATGGCGCTCGTCACCGAGCTCGGCCCCGTGATCGATCGCTTCCCGGTGCTGATCACCCAGCACATGCCGCCGACCTTCACCACCATCCTGGCCGAGCATCTGGCGCGCTCGAGCCGCCGGCCGGCGGCCGAGGCGGTCGACGGCGAGCCGGTGAAGCCGGGACGGATCTACCTCGCACCGGGCGGCAAGCACATGCGCATCACGCGCAGCGGCGCCGATCCTGTGATCGCGCTCGACGACGGCCCCGCCGTCAATTTCTGCAAGCCTGCGGTCGATCCGCTCTTCACCTCCGCCATCGACGTCTGGCACGGCAACATCCTCTCGGTGATCTTGACCGGCATGGGCTCGGACGGCATGCGCGGCGGCAAGGACGTCGTCGCGGCCGGCGGCAGCGTGATTGCGCAGGACGAAGCCTCCAGCGTGGTCTGGGGCATGCCCGGCGCGGCGGCCAATGCCGGCATCTGCGCGGCGATCCTGCCGCTCAACCAGATCGGCGCCAAGGTCAACCGCCTGTTCGCGGGAGACCGCTCGTGACGCCCGCAGATTACGACTATCTGCGCAAGTTCCTGAAAGAGCGCTCTGGTCTCGATCTCTCCGCCGACAAGCAATATCTGGTCGAGAGCCGGCTGCTGCCGCTTGCCCGCAAGGCAAGCCTTCCCGGCATCCCCGATCTCGTCCTGAAGATCAGGAACGGCGACGGCCGCGTTGCGACCGACGTGGTCGAAGCGATGACCACCAACGAGACGTTCTTCTATCGCGACAAGATCCCGTTCGATCACCTGCGCGACACCATCCTGCCGGGCTTGATCCAGGCGCGTGCGGCGCGCAAGTCACTGCGCATCTGGTCGGCGGCCTCCTCGACCGGGCAGGAGCCCTATTCGATCGCGATGTGCGTCAAGGAGATGGGCGCGGCTCTCGCCGGCTGGCGCATCGAGATCGTCGCTACCGATCTCTCGCAGGAGGTGCTGGAGAAATCCAAGGCCGGCCTCTACAGCCAGTTCGAGGTGCAGCGCGGCCTGCCGATCCAGCATCTGGTGAAATACTTCACGCAAACCGGCGAGCTCTGGCAGCTCAACGCCGACATTCGCGCCATGGTGCAGTTCCGCCAGCTCAATCTGCTGCAGGACTTCTCCCATCTCGGCACGTTCGACGTGATCTTCTGCCGCAACGTGCTGATCTATTTCGACCAGGACACCAAGGCGGTGATTTTCGAGCGCATGGCGAAGGCGATGGAGGCCGACGGCACGCTGCTGCTCGGAGCGGCCGAATCCGTCGTCGGCATCACGGACGCGTTCCGGCCCATCGCCGATCGCCGCGGCCTCTATCAGCTCAACCCCGCTCGCTCCGGCCGTCCGATGGGCGGATTGATGCCGCCGTCGCTCAAGATCGCCGCGACGAGGTGATTTTTCTTCCTTCTCCCCTTGTGGCGCGAAGCGCCGGATGAGGGGTTGCTTCAGCAAACTCAAATCGTGAGAGATCGGCTCGTGGAGAGAGACCCCTCACCCGTCTCGCCGCTCCGCGGCGAGCCACCCTCTCCCACAAGGGGCGAGGGTGAAGAGGAGCGCACCCTCACAAAATCGCATGCGGGAGAAAGCGCGAGCGGTTGCCCGTGATCGGGCTCTCGTCCTCGCGGATCGATATCCCGCAGGGCTCGTGGTTCACCAGCCAGCTTCCGATCACCGGATAAAAGCCCGAAAAGTTCGGCAGCGGTGCCAGCGCCTGGCGCACGAAGCCTTCGGCGCCGTACGGCCCCGTCTGCTCGTCGAGTGGCATGCCGCCGGAGACCAGCGTGACATTGGCGCCTTCGCGCGACAGCAGCGGCTTGCGCACATAGGACGTGCCGAGCTCGGCGGCGCGCGGATCATCCTCGAAGAAGGCCGGCAGCAAATTGGGATGGTTCGGAGACATCTCCCAGAGCAGCGGCAAGATGCCCTTGTTGGAGAGCACCGCCTTCCACGGCGGTTCGATCCAGCGCGTCGGAGCATCCTTCAGCTTTGCGCCGAAGGTGTCCTGGAACATCCATTCCCAAGGGTAGAGCTTGAAGGCGAGCGCGATGTCGTTCTCGCCGAGATCGACAAAGCCGCTGGCCTCGTCGCGCCAGCCGACCTGCTCGATGTCGAGCAGCGTCGTCGAGAGTCCTGCCTGGCGCGCGGTGTCTTCGAGATAAGCGAGCGTGCCGGCGTCCTCTTCGTTGCCGGTGATCCCTGTGAGATGGAGGTGACGGCTCCCAGCGATCTCCTTCCATGCCGCGATCAGCCGCTCGTGGATGGAGTTGAATTGGTCGGCACGCGAGGGGATGACACGGCGTTCGATCGCCTGTTCGAGCCAGGTCCATTGGAACACCGCGGCCTCGAAGATCGAGGTCGGCGTGTCCGCGTTGTATTCGAGCAGCTTTGCCGGCGACCTGCCGTCGAACCTCAGATCGAGCCGGCCGTAGAGGCTGCGGTCGTCGCGCTTCCAGCTCTCGGCAATCAGGCCCCAGAACGCTTCCGGAATCTTCAAGCGCCGCAAGAAGCGCTCGTCGCCGATGACGCGGCCGGCAAGCTCCAAGCACATCGCGTCGATCTCGCCGGTCGGCGCCTCGATGCTGCGCTCGATCTCGTCCAGCGTGAAGCCGTAATAGGCGCGCTCGTCCCAATAGCGCTCGCCGTCGATGGTGTGGAAGACGAAGCCGCATCGTGCCGCGGTCTCTCGCCAGTCGTCGCGCTCCAGGCAAGTGATGCGCTGCATGGATCAGCCGCCGCCCGAGAAGCCGTGGCCGAACGAGCCGAAGCCGCCGCGGCTGACACTGCTGTGGCCGGAATCGGACGACGTGCCCGGCGACGAATGGCTCGATGAATCGCTGCCGTAGAAGCTCGATCGCGACGACCAGCGCGAGCTGCTGCCACCCGACGAACTGCTGCTGCTGGTGCAGGTCGTGGTCGTCTGCCCTGGCACGGCGCCGGGAGAGGGCTCGCAATTCTGCCGCGGCATCAAGGTGTAGGCGGTGGCGCCGACGGCGATCGTGCCCATCACCAGCAGCGCGACGTGGCCGGAGCGCTTCACTGGCTCCCTCGGCGGCAGCGGCAGGTCCGCCGGCAGGCGCGGCCGGCGCCTGCCAAACTCCTTGCTGGTGGGTTTGTCGGCCATATCACTTCGCTATCATGTCAGTAGATCATGCTGGCGGCGTTGAGGAGCCCCGCGGCGAGCGAGGACAGGCCGAGCCAGATCGCGGGGGCAAGCTCGCCGTCGTCGATACGCCTCGACAAGTCCGGCACCGGAACCTTGACGAGATAGAACACGATGACCTGCACGATGAGCGCGATCGTCGCCCAGATCAGGCAGTCCAGCACGTTCGCCGAATGCGCGATGGCGCTGACCAGCGGCGCCACGAAGCCGAGCAGGCTGAGCCCGAGCGCGATCGCCGCGGCCGGCTGGTTGTCGCGAATGAGCTGGAATTCGTTATGGGCCGTGATGCGGGTGTAGACGAACAGATAGGCCACGACCGCGATCAGCCCGGTGCAGAAATAGACCAGGAAGGCGGGCAGGCCGGCGAGTGATTGCAGGATCATCGTTCCCCCATCGTGCAGCGACCATTCGTCGGCAGGGGAAGGCTAGTGGTTCAAACGTTAAGCTTCCGATGAAGCGTCCCTCCAAAAACGAAAACCCCGCCATTTGCGGCGGGGTCCAGGCTGGGAGGAGCGAGCCTGACTGGGCTCGCGACGTAAACCCCAGGGATCAGGCGGGGATGCGCTCGTCGGCCTCGTGCGGCTCGCGCAGCACGTAGCCGCGGCCCCAGACGGTCTCGATGAAGTTGCGGCCCTCGGAAGCGTTGGCGAGCTTCTTGCGGAGCTTGCAGATGAAGACGTCGATGATCTTCAGCTCGGGCTCGTCCATGCCGCCATAGAGGTGGTTGAGGAACATTTCCTTGGTGAGGGTCGTGCCTTTGCGGAGCGAGAGCAGCTCCAGCATCTGATATTCCTTGCCGGTCAGATGCACGCGCTGGCCGCCGACTTCCACCGTCTTGGTGTCGAGGTTGACGACGAGGTCGCCGGTCTGGATGACCGACTGAGCATGGCCCTTGGAGCGGCGCACGATGGCGTGGATGCGGGCTACCAGCTCGTCCTTGTGGAAGGGCTTGGTCATGTAGTCGTCGGCGCCGACGCCGAGACCCTTGACCTTATCCTCGATGCCGGCGAGGCCGGAGAGGATCAGAATCGGTGTCTTGATCTTGGAGACCCGGAGCTGCTTGAGCACGTCGTAACCGGACATGTCGGGCAGGTTGAGATCGAGGAGAATAATGTCGTAATCGTATAGTTTACCGAGATCGACGCCTTCTTCCCCCAAATCGGTCGTGTAGACGTTGAAGCTCTCCGACTTCAGCATCAGCTCGATCGACTGCGCGACGGCGCTGTCATCTTCAATCAGCAAAACGCGCATGCCAGTTCCCCATAGTCGCCGCTCCTGGGCGTCAGGTCGGCCGCATTCGCGGCACTCAACAAAACGCCTTTGAACAACTGATTCGGATCCTGACAACAGATGGTTAACAAAGTCTGATTCTGGAACGCAAGTCCCCCCGGTGCAATTTTTGTCGAATCGCCCTAAGGTCTTGCGCGCGAAGCAGCTTTCGTCACCCGATTCCGTTCAAGTTCCACTTTAAGAGACGGGCCTAACCGACTCCCGCGACTCAGCCTTCTTCTGAAGGGGAGTCACGCTCAGTCTCAAAGACAGTGACGCAATGATTAATGATGCGGGTAAACACGAAGTTAAGCGCCGTTCAGAAATATGGCGAAACTTAAGGTTTTCACCGTGATGTCCCGGGATCACCGAAGGCGACCATCTCATGAGGATCCTCATATGAAGGCGCGCTGCTGATGAAGGCCCCCCTATGAAGGCGCTCCTATGAAGGCCCTTGCCGAACAGATCGGCGACATCGACGGCATCAACATCTATGGCCGCGTCGTCGGCGTTCGCGGTCTGATGGTCGAGGTGGCCGGCCCTATCCACGCGATGTCGGTCGGCGCGCGGCTGGTGATCGAGACCGGCGCCAACCGCACCATTCCGTGCGAGGTGATCGGCTTCTCCGGCAACAATGCCGTGGTGATGCCGTTCGCCGGCCTCGAGGGCGTGCGCCGCGGCTGCAAGGCGGTCATCGCCAATGCCGCCAATCAGGTGCGGCCGTCCGCGGCCTGGCTGGGACGCGTCGTCAATGCGCTGGGCGAGCCGATCGACGGCAAGGGGCCGCTGCCGCAGGGCTCTTCGCCGATGCCGTTCCGCAATACGCCGCCGCCCGCCCATTCGCGCAAGCGCGTCGGCAGCCCGCTCGATCTCGGCGTGCGCGCCATGAACACCTTCCTCACCTGCTGCCGCGGTCAGCGCATGGGCATCTTCGCAGGCTCCGGCGTTGGCAAGTCGGTGCTGCTGTCGATGCTGGCGCGCAACGTCGATGCCGATGTCAGCGTCATCGGGCTGATCGGCGAACGCGGTCGCGAGGTGCAGGAATTCCTTCAGGACGATCTCGGCGAGGAGGGCCTCGCGCGCTCGGTCGTGGTGGTCGCGACCTCCGACGAGCCGGCGCTGATGCGCCGCCAGGCGGCCTACCTGACGCTCGCGGTCGCCGAATATTTTCGCGACGAGGAAAAGGACGTGCTCTGCCTGATGGACTCGGTGACGCGCTTTGCCATGGCCCAGCGCGAGATCGGCCTGTCCGCAGGCGAGCCGCCCACCGCAAAGGGCTATACGCCGACCGTTTTCACCGAGTTGCCGAAGCTGCTGGAGCGTGCCGGGCCGGGATTGGGCGAGGGCGCCATCACCGCGATCTTCACGGTGCTGGTCGACGGCGACGACCATAACGAGCCGATCGCCGATGCCGTCCGCGGCATCCTCGACGGCCACATCGTGATGCAGCGCTCGATCGCCGAGCGCGGTCGCTATCCCGCGATCAACATCCTCAAATCCGTCTCGCGCACGATGCCGAAATCGGCCGATCCGCAGTTCTGGCCGGTCATCCAGCGGGCGCGCCAGGTCATGGCAACCTATGCCGACATGGAGGAATTGATCCGTCTCGGCGCCTACCGCGCCGGCTCCAGTCCCGAGGTCGACGAGGCCATCCGCCTCAACGAGCCGCTGGAAGCCTTCCTGCGCCAGCGCAAGGACGAAAAGGCATCACTCGCGGAGGGCTATCGCCAGTTGGCGCAAATCCTCGGCAATTTGGAAACGGAACGCTAACTTTGTCCGGTCATCATCCGATCCCACAGAGTAGCAGAGCCGGTCTGGGCCCCCATCGGGCCCGTGGGGTGACCGGTATCGTCCCACGTGCAGCGGGGGGACTTCTGGGGAGTACGAGTCGATGAAGTCACGAGATACCCTCATCCGCCTGAAGAAGTTTCAGGTCGACGAGAAGCGCCGCCGGGTCACCCAGATCGAGACCATGATCGCCGACTTCCAGCGCATGTCGGTCGATCTCGAACGCGAGATCCAGACCGAGCAGGAGCGCGCCGGGATCAACGATCCCTCGCACTTCGCCTACCCGACCTACGCCAAAGCCGCGATCCAGCGCCGCGAGAACCTGACCCGTTCGGCCGACGAGCTCAAGGGCCAGCTCGAGGAAGCCAAGGCCGCACTGGCCGAGGCCTTCGAGGAGCTGAAAAAGGTCGAGCTGCTCGACGAGCGCGACCAGGCCCGCGAGCGTGCCGAGGAGAACGCCCGCGAGCAGGCCGACCTCGACAGCATCGGCCTGATGCGTGCCCGCATCGGCGCCGTCGCCTGAGCCGCTAGACTAGCGCGAGATCATCCAGGAAATTCCAGAACCCGGACCCGCAAGGTCCGGGTTTTCGCATGCGCTGTCCACAGTGTGGCGCCGCGCCCCTTGGTGGTCGGCTTGGCTGCGCGCTATGGTGGTGCGGTGCCGAGGGTCTGCGCGGAACGCGACGGCCCGCGTGTTGGGGGGCTGAATGCTGACGCCAGCGGAGCTGGTCGGGTTGATCGAGGCGGTGGCGAAGGGCGATCAGGCCGCGTTCGAGCGCCTCTACGCCGCCACGCGCGCGAAACTCTATGGCGTCGTGCTCCGTATCTTGCGCAGGCAAGATCTCGCCGAGGAGGTCATTCAGGAGGCTTACGTCAAGATCTGGAACAGCGCCGGCCAGTTCAATCCGGCCCTGTCGTCGCCGATCACGTGGATGGCCTCGATCGCGCGTAACCGCGCGATCGATATCGTCCGCAAGAAGTCGGAAGCCTCCATTGAGGAAGAGCCTCAGGCGATGGAGGTTGCGGCCGAAAGTCCCGATCCGCTGGCCCGCCGCGAGATGACCGAGGAGCTGAAGCGGCTCCTGGAATGCATCGGCCGGCTCGAGCCGGACCGTCAGAGGCTCGTGCTGCTCGCCTATTACAACGGCTGGAGCCGGGAGCAATTGGCGGAGAAGTTTTCAGCGCCGGTCAACACGGTGAAGACGTGGCTGCGGCGCAGCATGCTGGATATCCGGGAGTGCCTCGGACTGTGATCGCTTGGATGATGAGGGTGGTTCTGGACTGCAATTGATGGCCTACACGGAGGACCATATCGCGCTCGCCGCGGAGTATGCGCTCGGGACGCTCGGCGCCGACGAGCGCGCGCAGGTCGAGACCATGATGGCGGTGGACCCGGCGTTCGCCGAGATCGTGCAGGCCTGGGCCTATCGGCTCGGCGTGCTCAACCAGATGGTCGGCTCGGTCGAGCCGCGTCCGATCGTGTGGGAGAACATCAGGGCGGAGATCGCGCGCACGACCGCCGCGCAGGAGCCGCCTGCGGCCGCCGAGGCTCCGCCACCGCCGGTGCCGGAGCCATCCTCGCCGGAGATTGCGGTGTCCTCGACCGAGAGTTCGCCACCGGCGCCGACGCCGCATCCCGACGCAGAGCAGCCCGAACCGCCGCGTCCCGAACCCGACGCGATCCCTGACATCGCGCCGCAATTCATCCCGCAGGTTCACGCTCCCGATCTCGACGTCGTTCGTACGCCGCAGGCGCCGGTGGTCGACGACGGCAATGTGATTCGGCTCGAGAGTCGTGTGAAGCGCTGGCGCTCCATCGCATCGGCCGCTGGCGCGCTTGCCGCCGCACTGCTCGTGACGCTGTCGCTGCAGATCTTCCTGCCCGAGGTGCTGCCGGGCGCCTTGCGTCCGCCGCCGCGCATCCAGACTGTCGAGGTGAAGACACCGGCCGCGCCGCTCGCCGCCTCCGCGCAATATGTCGCTCTGCTGCAGGGCCAGGGTGGCGGCCCCGCCTTCATCCTCACCGTCGACGGCGCGACGCGGAATTTCACGGTGCGGAAGGTCGGCGCGACGCCGGAGCCGGGCAAGAGCTTCGAGCTCTGGCTGATCTCGGACAAGCTGCCGCGACCGCGCTCGCTCGGCGTGATCGGCGCCGGTGATTTCACCGCGCGTCCGCTCCTCGCCTCCTACGATGCCGATGTCGTCAACGGCGCCACCTTCGCCGTCACCGTCGAGCAGGCCGGCGGCTCGCCCGACGGCCGGCCGACCTCGGCCCCGGTGTTTTCCGGCAAGCTGATCGAGACCGTGCCGCCGTCCCAGCCGCAGGCGCCCGCGCAGAAGTGATTCCGTAGCCCTGTCGCCACGGTCCATCCCGCCGTCGCAGCCCGACAAGTGCCCCCGAATCCGCCCCCGATTTGAACCTCCGCTCGCTCCGCGGCGTCAAATCCCCGGACTCTGAAGTCGGTGATGCCGGAAAGGGCGAGAAAATCAGATGGATGCAGCGAGAACGCCGGGCATCTTCCTTCACCAATATGCAGGCCTGCCGCACGGTCCGGCCTTCGAGCATTGGCGCGAGCGGGCCGTCGGTCGCTGCGGCCTCGATATCGGGCCGAGCCATGGCGACAGCATCGATTGCCGGCTGCAGATCAGCGTCGTCGACAACATCACGCTCGCCATTCCGGAAGGCGCCTCGGCGCAATATTCCCGCACGCAGAGCCACCTTGCTGACGGCAGTGACGATCTCGTCCTGATCGCGGCCCACGCAGGGCTCGTCCGCGTCGGGCAGAACGGCCACACCGTCGAGCTCGCGCCCGCCCAGATGGTGCTCGTCGACATGAGCGTGACCGGGACCGTCGGCCACACCGAGGCAGACCGCTTCACCACCATTCGCATGCCGCGCCGCGCGCTGCTCGACATCAGTCCGCGCGCCGAGGACAAGCTCTCGCAGGTGCTCATCGACGGCGCGGTCGTGGAGACCATCTTCCGCTACCATGCGCTCGCCGCCAATCATGCGCCGCATCTCGATGCCGTCGGCCAGCGCCTGACTGCGCAGCACATGGTCGATCTCGTCGGTCTCCTGCTCGGCACCGATGCCGAGCATGCAAGCCGCGCCCGCGGGCGGGGGCAGACGGCGGCGCGCCTCGACCTCATGCGCGCCGACGTGATGGCCGCGCTCGGCCGCAACGATCTCTGCCTCGCCGAAATTGCGACGCGCTCTGGCTTGAGCCCGCGCCAGGCCCAGCGCCTGTTCGAGCAGGCCGGCACGACCTTCACCGAATTCGTGCTGGAGCAACGCCTGCTCCATGCACGCAAGCTGCTCGGCGATCCCCGCGCCAGGATGCGCAAGATCAGCGACATCGCGCATTCCTCCGGCTTCTCCGATCTGTCCTATTTCAACCGCGCCTTCCGCAAGCGTTTTGGCGCGACGCCGTCGGAGTTGCGCGAGGCGTAAGTCGCGATTTTGTGCAGCGGCGCGGACGCCGCTACATTTGGCCGGAGCCTGCTGTTGAGCTAGTCTGTCTCTGCGGGCAGACCGCAGGTGTCCTCAGGAAGTGCAGTAGGCGGAGATGGCGCGTATCGTCGTGCTCGGCGCCGGGTTTGCGGGCTTGTGGGCGGCCGTCGGCGCCGCGCGCAAGCGCGAGGAGATCGGTGCGAGCGAGCGCGACATCGAGATCCGTCTCGTCGACCGCAATCCCTATCACAATATCCGCGTGCGCAATTACGAGGCCGATCTGACCGAGGTCGCGCTTCCGCTTCCGCCATTGCTCGATCCGATCGGCGTCAGCCACAGCGTCAGTGAGGTCGAGGCCGTCGATCCGGCCCGGCGCGAAATCTCGCTGGTCACCAGCGAGGGCGAGGAGACGCTGCACTACGACCGCCTCGTGCTGGCGCTCGGCAGCGCGGTGATGCGCCCCGATATTCCCGGCCTGGCCGCACACGCCTTCGACGTCGACACCTATGCCGCGGCGCTCCGCCTCGAAGATCATCTGGTTTCGCTCGGACGCAGCGTGCCGTCTCCGGGCCATTCAACGGTGGTCGTGGTCGGCGCCGGCTTCACCGGCATCGAAGTCGCAGCCGAGATGCCCGACCGATTGGCGCGTGCAGGGATCACCGGCAGCCGCCGCATCATCGTGGTCGATTCCAATCCGAGCGTCGGCGCCAGCATCGGCGCGCACGCGCGTCCCGTCATCGAAACGGCGCTGGCTTCGCTCGACATCGAGACGCGGCTCGGCGTGCGGGTCGCCGCGATCGACGCCGCGGGCATGCGCCTGAGCTCGGGCGAGTTCATTCCGGCGCAGACGGTGATCTGGTGCGCGGGGATGCGGGCAAGCCCTTTGGCGGCGAGCTTTCCCGGCGGGCGCGATCGCCTCGGGCGCCTGCTCGTCGATCCCTTGATGCGGGTGGCCGATGTCGGCGGCGTGTTCGCGGCCGGCGATGTCGCCTCGAGCGTGATCGACGGGCTGCATCCGACCGTGATGTCCTGCCAGTTCGCGCGGCCCATGGGCCGCTTCGCCGGCCACAACGTGGTCGCCGATCTCGTCGGCCTGCCCATGCTGCCGCTGCGGATCGACTGGTACGTGACCGTGCTCGACCTCGGCGGCTGGGGCGCTCTCTATACCGAAGGATGGAATCGCGAGGTCCGTGCCACCGGCGCGGCGGCAAAGGCGACCAAACAGACCATCAACCGCAGGCGCATCTATCCGCCGCTCTCGGGGCGCAAGGACGAGCTGTTTGCCGCGGCCGCGCCGACCGTGCAGGCGCCGCCGCCGACGTATGAGGCGGGGTAGATTTACTGAATGGTCGTTGGCAAATGACGGCTTCGCGCCTTGCTCCGTCATTGCGAGCAATCCAGATGTTTCCGCGGAAAGACTGTGGATTGCTTCGCTTCGCTCGCAATGACGAGGTCCAGACATGGGAAAGCGCCCGTGGGGGGCGGGCGCTTTCTGTAGTCGACTTGGGGTTGGGGTCGTCTACATATCCACGTGGCGACTTTGGGGGGCTGGTAAAGAGCCGCGTGAATTCACAAAACTCGTCAGATCTCCTTAGCGAACGAGGTTCGCGTTCGAACTGGTGACAACGACCGGCTTGCCGGCCTTGATGACGCGGGCGGTCTGGGTCAGGCCTTCATCCGAACCCGAGCGTGCCGTGATGCCGAAGCCAGCCACCGCGATCCCTGCGACGAGGGCGACGACCACGATTTTCAAATGGGTCGCGCGATCTGCGCTGTAGATCGAGTGGTTCATGGAAGCCTCCTGCCGCCATCTACCCGAAGTAGTCGCCGGCCGTTTGAGGCAGGTTCATGCTTCCGGTGCCCATCAACCTAGTATTGGGGGGATTCGTTCCCAAGGGGCCATCACAAGGGCGTGATATGACGTGATAGATCGCGATCAAAGGCGACCCTTGATCGTTCTTTTATATAATTATTTCAAAGCTGTAATGAGCCTGTTGCTAGGCTTTTGAGGCCTTGGTCGACAAGGCGCCAGGAACTCAAAAATCATTTGCCTGTGGCTGAAAAACACACGGCTTCTTAAGGCAAATCAGATGCTTCCGACCGTTTTCAGCCTCGCCCTGGGGTGGATTTCCGCCTGCGACAGCACGGTGGTCTGGGCCCGGAACCTTTCCACCAGGGACCGCACGAAGGGCCGAATGGAAGCGGAGGTGACCAGCACCGGCGCCTCGCCCTCGCGGGCGGCGCGCTCGAAAGCCTCGCGCACGGCGGTCATGAATTCCGAGAGTTTCGAGGGCTGCATGGCAAGGCTGCGCTCCTCGCCCTGGCCGATGATGGATTCGGCAAAGGCCTGCTCCCATTTCGCCGACAGCGCGATCAGCGGCAGATAGCCGGCGTATGATGTGTTCTGCGCGCAGATCTGCCGCGCCAGGCGGGCGCGGACGTGCTCGACCATGGTCGCGGGGTTGCGCGAGAAGGCCAGCGAATCCGCAATGCCTTCGAGGATGGTGGAGAGGTCGCGGATCGAGATGCGCTCGGCGAGCAGCAGCTGCAGCACGCGCTGGATGCCGGAGACCGTGACCTGGCCCGGGACGATGTCCTTGACCAGCTCGCTCTGCTCCTTCGGCAGCTCCTTGAGCAGCTTCTGCACCTCGCCGTAGGACAACAGGTCCGACATGTTGGCCTTGAGCAGCTCGGTGAGATGAGTCGACAGCACGGTCGCGGCGTCGACGACGGTGTAGCCCTTGAGCGAGGCCTCTTCCTTGAGGCTGGCATCGACCCAGGTCGCGGGCAGGCCGAAGGTCGGCTCGGTGGTGTGGATGCCGGGCACCTGCACCTGGCTGCCGCCGGGATCCATGACCATGAACTGGTTCGGCCAGATCTTGCCGGTGCCGGCGTCGACCTCCTTGATCTTGATGATGTAGGTGTTGGCCTCGAGCTGGACGTTGTCGAGGATGCGCACCGCCGGCATGACGAATCCCATCTCGATCGCGAGCGAACGGCGCAGCGCCTTGATCTGCTCGGTGAGTCGGTCGGTGCCGTCCGGGCCGTTGACCAGCGGCAGCAGGGCGTAGCCGAGCTCGATCTTGAGGTCGTCGATCTTGAGCGCGGCCGAGATCGGCTCTTCGGTCGCGGCAGCGCCCGGCGCACCCGGCGTTCCCGGCGCGGGCGCGGCTTGGGCGGCCGCTTCGGCCTTGGCCGTCACCCGGTTGCGGTTGCGGGCGTTCCAGGCGAGCGCGCCGGCGCCTGCGCCGAGCGCGAGGAAGGGAAGGGTCGGAATGCCCGGCAGCGCCGCCAGCACCAGCATCACCGCCGAGGACATCGCCAGCGCCTGCGGATAGCCGGAGAACTGCTTCATCAGCGCCTTGTCGGCGGCGCCGGAGACGCCGGCCTTGGAGACGAGCAGGCCGGCCGCGGTCGAGACGATCAGCGCCGGCACCTGGGTGACGAGGCCGTCACCGACGGTCAGCAGCGTGTAGGTGCGGCCGGCGTCGGCGAAGGACATGCCCTGCTGCGCGACGCCGATGATCATGCCGCCGACGACGTTGATGAAGACGATCAGGAGGCCGGCGATGGCGTCGCCCCGGACGAATTTGGAGGCGCCGTCCATGGCGCCGAAGAAGCCGCTCTCGTCCTCCAGCTCCTTGCGCCGCTCCTTGGCGACCTTCTCGTCGATCAGGCCGGCGCCGAGGTCGGCGTCGATCGCCATCTGCTTGCCGGGCATGGCGTCGAGGTGGAAGCGGGCGGCGACTTCGGCGATGCGGCCCGAGCCCTTGGTGATGACGACGAAATTGACGATGATCAGGATGGCGAAGACGATGATGCCGATGACGAAATTGCCGCCCATCACGAAATTGCCGAAGGCCTCGATGACGTGACCGGCGGCGGCCGTGCCCTCGTGGCCGTGCGACAGGATCAGCCGGGTCGAGGCCATGTTGAGCGAGAGCCGCAGCATGGTCGAGATCAGCAGGACGGTCGGGAAGGCCGAGAACTCCAGCGGCGTCTGGATGAACAGCGACGTCATCAGGATCAGGATCGAGAGCGTGATCGAGATCGCCAGGAACACGTCCAGCACGATCGCGGGCAGCGGCAGGATCAGCACCACCAGGATGGTGAGAACGCCGAGCGCCAGCGCGATGTCGCCGCGCTTGAGGACGGTGACGATGTCGTTGAGGGAAGGGATCGAGGGCCTTGCGCTGCCTACGCCCTGTCCTGCGGTGACGTCGACCATGGTAGCTGCCTCCCCGCGCGACTGCCGTCCGCGCGCCCCAAACGTCTGCGCGGCGGCCGACGGGCCGCCGTTCCGAAAGTGAGGCACCGCACTGGCGTCCACGGGAGCTCCCGTTCTACGCGGCTGACGACACTCGACTTCACCCGGCAATTTTTGCCCGGTGTATGGTTAGCAAAGGGTTAACGGAGGGTGGGAAGGGGGCAGGTCAGGGGTGTTTCGGGACCCCTCTGCGGTCATTCCGGGGCGCGCGAAGCGCGAGCCCGGAATCCATCGGGCCGCAGGTATGGTGGAGAAATGGATTCCGGGCTCGCGCCAAGGGGCGCGCCCCGGAATGACTGTCGGGGAAAAGGCCCTACTTCGCCTTCTGCATCTTGGTCACCGTGTAGCCCGACGCCGCTTCCTCGGCCTCGAAAGTGATCTTGTCGCCGACCTTCACCTGCTTGAGCATGGCGGGATCCTTGACCCGATAGACCATGGTCATGGGGTCCTCCATGCCGAGGCTCTTGGCCGGTCCGTGCTTGAGCGTGATCTTGCCGGCGCCTTCGTCGATCTTCTTCACCTCGCCGCTGATCGCGGCGCCCTCGGCGGCGAGGGTTGCAGTCGCAAGGCCGAGGGTCAGCGCCAGCGCCGAAGCGATACGGATGATGCGGTTCATGTGGATCTCCTTTCGCGTTACTTCACGGTGACCTGGCCGATCATGCCGTATTCGCGATGGTCGGGAATGAGGCACGAATATTCGAAGGTGCCGCGCTTACTGAACTTCCAGAGGATCTCGGTCGTCTTTTTTGGGGCAAGCCGCGCCGCATTGGGCTCGTCGTGCTCCATGTGCGGATGCTTCTTCATCTGATCCGCATGCGCGAGGTTCTCCTTGGTCGTGGCCAGCAGGAATTCGTGATCCTCCTTGCCGACATTGCGCAGCACGAATCGGATCTGCTCGCCGCGCTTCACCTCGATTTTCGCGGGCGTGTAGTCCATCTCGTTCATCAGGATCTCGATGGTGCGCGCGGGCTTCTTGGGATCGCCGGGCTCGCCGGCTGAATAGTCTCCGTGCCCGTGCTTGTCGTGCGCAAAGGCCGGCGCGGTCGAAAGTGCAGCCAGCGCGAGGGCGAGCTTGATCGTGGTCTTCATCGTAGTCTCCGGTTGGTGGTTCATCGAAACGCTCACATCTTGTGCTTCATCGGCGGACTGCCGGATTTCTGCCGCGCCGGCGCCGGGGCGGGTGCGGCGACTTCGTAGGCGACGGTGCCTGGCGGGAATTTGTACGGACCAGGATCGCGGTAATCGTCGCGCGCGAGGCCTTCGCGGATCTTCATCACGGTGAACATGCCGCCCATCTCGATCGGCCCGAACTGGCCGGTGCCGGTCATCATTGGCAGCGTGTTGTCAGGCGCGGGCATCTCCATGTTGCCCATCGCCATGCCGGTCGAGCCCATGGCCATGCCGTCGGGCGCGAGCTTGCCGACGGCCTTGGCGAGGTCCTTGCGCGACACGCCGATCAGATTGCGCACGTCGTGTCCCATCGAATTCATGGTGTGGTGCGACTTGTGGCAATGGAACGCCCAGTCGCCGGGATTGTCGGCGAGCACGTCGAACACCCTGATGGCGCCGACCGGGACGTCGGTGGTCGTCTCCGGGATCTGCGCGCTCTCCTGAATCCAGCCGCCATCGGTGCAGGTCACCGCGAAGCTGTGGCCATGCAAATGAATCGGATGGTTGGTCATGCTGAGATTGCCGATGCGCACGCGCACCTTGTCGCCGAGCCTGACCGGCAGCGGATCGATTCCAGGAAAGACCCGCGCGTTCCAGGTCCACATGTTGAAGTCCGTCATCTCGTTGACGTGCGGCAGATAGGTGCCGGGGTCGACGCGATAGGTGCTCATCACGAACACGAAGTCGCGGTCGACGGCGCGGAAACTCGGATCGCGCGGATGCACGATGAACATGCCCATCATGCCCATCGCCATCTGCACCATCTCGTCGGAATGCGGGTGGTACATGAAGGTTCCGCTCTTCTTCATCTCGAATTCGTAGACGAAGGTCTTGCCCGGTTCGATGTGCGGCTGGTTCAATCCGCCGACGCCGTCCATGCCGCTCGGGATGATCATGCCGTGCCAGTGCACCGTGGTGTATTCGGGTAAGCGGTTGGTGACGAAGATGCGCACCTTGTCGCCCTCGACCGCCTCGATGGTTGGGCCCGGCGATTGCCCGTTGTAGCCCCACAAATTCACCTTCATGCCTTCCGCGAACTCGCGCACCACCGGCTCGGCGACGAGATGGAATTCCTTCCAGTCGCCGTTCATGCGGAACGGCAGCGACCAGCCGTTCAGCGTGACCACGGGTCGATAGTCCGGGCCGCTGCTCGGATGCAGCGGCGGCTGCATCACCACCTTGTCCATGGTGGGTGCTTCCGGGATAGACGCGGCCTGGACGCGGCCTTGAATGGCGGATGCGCCGACCAGCGCGGCGGTGCCTAAAAATCCTCGGCGGGAAAACATCTTGGCCTCCGTCTTTAGTGGCCGCCGCCTTCGGCAGGAGCTGCCGCGGCAACGGTGGTTGGATTGTCGCCAACGGCGGCGGGCAGACCGCCGCCGTTGATGGCGGTCTGCAGATCGGCCTGGGCGAGGAAGAATCTCTGCCTGGCGTCGATCGCGCCGCGCAGCGCCGCGAGGCGCTGCCGCGCTTCGGTGAGCAGCGCGAAGATATCGACCTGCATGCTGGAGAAGCGCAGCTGCATCTCCTCGGTGATGATCTTTCGCAACGGGATGATCTCGCGCTGGTAGTGGCCGGCGATGTCGTAAGTGGAGCGATAGACGCGATAGGCGTCGCGCGCCTCGGACCGCACATTCACGGCCCGCTCGGTCAGGCGGTTGAAGGCGAGGTTGTAGGTCTCCGTGGCCTGGCGCACGCGCACCTCGCCGCCGTCGAAGATCGGAATTTGGAACGTCAGGTCGAAGCCGCGCTCGAGGAACGGCGGCCCTTCCGGATCCTGGGTGCGACGGGAGATGCCGGCGATATCGAGCAGCGTCACGAAGCGCGTCGCCTCGGTGAGGTTGAGCGCCTTCGCCAGCGCGGCCAGCTCAAGCCGCGCGATCTGCAGGTCGAGGCGATGTGCCACCGCATCGGCCTCGATCGTGGGGAGGGCCAGCGGCCGGCGCGGCAATGGCGGCAGTTGATTGGGCAGGCGGAAGTCGAGACCGCCGTCCCACAGCCCCATCTGGCGCGCCAGCTTTTCGCGCGCGCTTCCCGCCGCCTGTCGCGCGCTGGCGAGGTCGGCGGTGGTCTCGGCATAGAACACCTGCTCGCGGGCCTGGTCGAGCTTGTTGAGCGAGCCGGTCTCGCCGAGCTTGAGCGCGAGCTGCGCGGTCGATTCCGCCGTCGCCTTCGCGTCGGTCAGCAGCCCCACCATCTCGTTGGCGGCAACCGCACGGACATAGGCGCGGCGCACGTCCGAGGCGTGCCGCAGCGTCGCCAGCGCGGCGCGCAGCTGCGCTCCGCGGAAGCGTTCCCGAGCGATCTCGGACCGGAACGGCAGGGTGGCGAGCGCGAGGATGTCGCCGACCACCTGGCGCTCGATCTCGCTGGCGCCATTGCCGGTGATGCGAGAGACTGCGAACACCGGATTGGCCGGCAGGCTCTGCTCGACCAGCTCGGTCTCCGCCAGCGCCAGCTCGTTGTAGGCGGCCTGCAGTCCCTTGTTGTTGAGCAGTGCGATCTGCACGGCGGCGTCGACGCTGAGCGTGCGCGAGAGCAGCTGGCGGACGCGGGAATCGACCGCGGCGGCGCCCTCGGCCGAGCGCACGAAGGCGACGTCCTTGTTGATGGTCCGGCTCGTCAGATCCGAGACCTCGGTCATGCCGCCGTCGGGCGAGAACGCGGCGCAACCGGACATGCTGAGCGCTGCGATGACGAGCAGGCCTCGCGCAAGATGGGGTGTCATGGCGCGCTCCTACCGCTCTTGCTTCGGCTGCGGCGTCACCGCCTCGTTGCGGCCGCGCCAGGGTGCCGGTGTCGCAGGCCGCAGGCTGGTATAGGGCGCGATGGTCGAGCGATAGCTGACGGGGGCCACCTTCGCCGCCGGATCAGCGGGATCCGCGCTGGCCATGTGCGTCGTTGCCGGCATGCAGCCGGACAGTGCCGGCGCGGCAAAGGCCAGCAGCAGCCAGATGAATCGATAGTGTCGTTCGCCCACCCTGGATGTGGCAGGCGTCGCCCCGGAAAACGCAAGCATATCTCAATATTCCTGATCTGGAGACCACAGGTTCGCGCGCGCAAAAGCGCGCATCGAAACCGACGCCGTCGTGTCAGATCAGGCGATGGGGGGACGGTAGTGCTGGGGCGGCGCGGCGCTGTGCAGGCTGGGCACGATCTCGGGCGCACAGGTCGATATCGGCCGGACCGGCGTGGCGACGCTGGGCAGATCGGCCGGCAGCGCGCTGACGCACATCATCGCACAGCAGGGGCCCACTGTTCCCTTGCCGTCGTGATGATTCGGAAGAGGTGCGTCCTTCGCAGCGGTCTGCGAAGGGGTTCCCGCGTGCTCGTGCGGAACATCGCCGTGGCTCGCAGCCATGTGGTGATGCACCGGAGCGAGGTCAGCCTGGGCCTCGTCGCCAAGGCAGGGCGCCGCACTGCCCCAGGCGAGGCTCGCGGCCGGCGCGAGCACGCAGAACAGATAGGCGAGGGCGATGATCCGCCCCACCCTGATCCGCGCCGATCGCGTCAATCGCATCAACATCCCGCCGACAGGCTCCTCGCGCGGCAATGTTGCACACGCTTATTGCAAACTAATGGCAAAAGACGCATCCGCCAAGAGCTTATTACCGCAGCGCACCGCGCATGCCCAATATCGCGGCAAGATGGTTGACCGTGCGGCGGTCCGCGAACATGGTCCCGCCCGTGCACGCGCCAAATCATCCAGGACAAACACCTGATACCTTCACCCCTGACTCCCGTCAGGCCTGGGTGCGGCTCGCCCTTGCCCTCGTGATCGGCTCGATCGGCGCCGTCGGCATGTGGGCAGTCGTGGTCGTGATTCCGATCGTGCAGGCCGAATTCGGAGCCACGCGCGGCGCGGTGTCGCTGGCCTTCACCCTGATGATGTTCGGCTTCGGGCTTGGCGGCGTGATCGCCGGCAAGATCACCGACCGGTTCGGCATCGTGCCGGCGATGGCGATCAGCATCGCCTTCCTCGGCGTTGCCAACGTGCTCGCGGGCCTGTCGGGCCAGCTCTGGCAGTTCGTGGCGGCTTATTTCTTTATCGGGCTCGGCACCTCCGCGACCTTCGCGCCGCTGATGGCCGAAGCCTCGCACTGGTTCGAGCGCTATCGCGGTCTTGCCGTGACCATCGTCGCCAGCGGCAATTATGTCGCCGGCGCGATGTGGCCGCCGATCGTGAGCTGGGGCACGCAGGAGATCGGCTGGCGCACCACCCATATCGGCATCGGCATCGTCTGCGCCGGCCTGATGACGGTGCTGGTGCTGATCCTGCGCGCGCAGATGGGCCGCGACACCGTCCACGATCACGCCAACGCGCCGCCGCCGCGGGTCGATCTCAGGCTCTCGACCAATACGCTGACCGTGCTGCTCTCGATCGCCAGCATCTCCTGCTGCGTGGCGATGGCGATGCCGCAGGTGCACATCGTCGCCTATTGCGGCGATCTCGGTTATGGCGTGGCGCGCGGCGCCGAGATGCTGTCCTTGATGATGGGCTGCGGCATCGTCAGCCGGATCGGCTCGGGCTACCTCGCCGACAAGATCGGCGGCATCTACACGCTGCTGGTGGGATCGCTGGCGCAGGGCTTTGCGCTCGTGTTCTATCTGTTCTTCGACAGCCTGACCTCGCTCTATCTGATCTCCGCGATGTTCGGCCTGTTCCAGGGCGGCATCGTGCCGAGCTACGCCATCATCGTGCGCGAGGCGATGCCGGCGAGCGAGGCCGCGACCCGCGTCGGCATCGTGATCTTCGCCTCCGTGTTCGGCATGTCCTTCGGCGGCTGGGTGTCGGGCGTCATCTTCGATGCCACCGGCTCGTACGCGGCGGCATTCGCCAACGGCGTCGCCTGGAATGCGCTGAACATCGGCATCGTCGTGCTGCTCTTGATCCGCGCGCGGACGGGCTCGGTCAAGACCGGCCCGGGGTTTGCCACTTAAAGTTTGAGCATGATCTACTCGGAAAACCGCTACACACTTTTCCGGATCATGCTTTAAACCGACTGTCCTGCCTTGAGCAGCGAGCATCCGGTGATCTTGTAGCTGCCGTCGCCCTGCTGCTCGAGCGTGTAGAGTGCCACCCAGGCCTCGCCATTGGCATCGACGATATGGACGCGCTGGGCGATCCAGGTGCCATCGCTCTTGCTCTCGCCAAATTCGAAACTCTTGTGACGATAGACCGGCGCGTAGCCGTTTCGCACCATGGACATGAAGATGTCGGGTGCGGGGAAAATCTCCTTGACCGCCGGTGCCGCATGGAAATAGGCCGCCGCCGCATCGTCGCGAACGAAGGCCTGCTCCTGGGCGCGGATGACGCTCTGGGCGGCCCCGACGTCGCCGGCGTGGGCCGCGGTGAAGCTGAAGACAAGGGTGATAGCGACTAGCAAGGCTGTGATGCGCATGACAGGCTCCGCGTCGATATCCCGGCGGCGGCGATCGTAGCACATCTGCTGCGGCCGGCGTGGACTCGTGAATCACACGCTTGGCCTGGGTGCTCCAGATGCCCGCTCAGCCCTCAGCAGCGGCACAAACAGCAGACATCGTCGAAGGTCGCCGATGGGCCAAACGCAGACGTCGCTGGAATTCGCGAAAGTTAACGCCATTCGATTCCGTATGCATCAATGGGCTGCTGAAAGCCTTTGAGCTGGTGGGCACCCAAACTTGACACCTGCACGCGATCCCGGATGCAATCCTGTACAGCCTTTGACACGAGAATAGCATCCGGTTCGGCCAACTGACACAAACGTGCGGCCAGTTGAACGGTCGCACCGAAAAGGTCGTTGCTGTCAGCAATCGGTTCGCCGACATCGATGCCAATTCGCACCTGAAGCTTCTCCTTGCTCGCTAGATTAAAGGCTTCAAATGCGCGCTGGATGGCGCGGGCGCATTGCACAGAGGCAGCGGCGTCGGCAAAGGATGCCATGATACCATCGCCGGTGTGCTTCACCACATGCCCGCCCTCGTCCTTCAAGGCCCGGCGCACCAGCGCGTCATGAGCCCGAACCATCTCCACTGAGCGGGCATCGCCAAGACGCGCCGTCATGCTGGTAGAGCCGACGATGTCGGTGAACATGATAGCTCGCAGCGCCGAATCGAATTTGACATCGTCTGCCGCGCCGCTAGGTGCCGGGTCGGATACTCTCCCCAGAAACGCCTGGACCGCCGAGAGGTCCACTTCGATGACATCTTTCGCTACGTCGCCGTGAGCTTCGTCATGAACCCTCATCGCCGTTCGGATATCCGGTGCGTCAATGAGACAGAAGCCCGTACCGCGCGATTCATCAAACCAGTACGTTAGAAAACGAACTCCGTATCTATCTTGCACTTCCAAATCTTTGCGATGCGCCTCGGCGATATCGGCAGCGGTCAGCCCCGAGAGATCGTGTCGGTCAAGGAAGATTGGCATTGGCAGCACCCGATCCAATTCTTCGAAATATGGCCTGAAGTCTGCACCAAGCTTGGAGTTCCCGAAAGTGCCAATCCCCGCGTCCTGATGTCCGCCGCGGGTCACAGCCGCAATGCTCAGGCCGATCAGCAGATTTCCGCTCGGCCTTCAGGAGCCGAGATTCCTTCGACTATGAGTCCGCACCGCCTACCGCTTCCGCTTCGCGGGCTTCGTCGTCTTCGACGAGCGCGCCTTGGCCTTGCTGGGCGGCGGCACGCGCAAGCCGTCGACGAACACGTCGAGCAGGCGCAGCGCCGTCGCTTGCCAGCCGGGCTGGTCGTGCACGTAGCACATGCCGAAGAAGGCGCGCAGCAGATCCTCCGGGCTGATGTCGGCGCGCATCTCGCCGGCTGCGACCGCACGGTCCAGCAGCGAGCCGATCGCCTTGGTCAGACGCTCGAAGGAGAAGGCATGCAGCTCCGACCCGCTCTGTACCGCGAGCGCCAGCGCTGCCATCATCCCCTTCTTGGTCGCAACGAACTCGACCCCCGAGCGCAGCCAGCGCCGTAGCGCCTCGACCGGATCCTTCGCATTCTTCAACTGTTCGGCCAGCTCGCTGAGCTGCTCGACCTCACGGCGGTACACCGCCTCGAACAAGGCCTCGCGCGTCGGAAAATGCCGATACAGCGTGCCGATGCCGACGCCGGCGCGCTTCGCCACGGCTTCCAGGCTCGCTTCCGAACCGCCGGCGCTGAACACCAGCTTCGCCGCTTCGAGCACGCGCTCGCGATTGCGCACGGCGTCGGCGCGGGGCTTCCGGGTCTGATCGGTGTGGTCGTCCATGCCGCGCAATGTAGATCACGAATTGGTTAGATTGAACCCTCGCCGGACCCGCGCAGGGCTGCATCGCGTTGGTGACGCACGCGCTTTTGACGAATTCCAAATTTTTCCGCGCCACTCTTGTTAAACGGAGGGTGCCTCCGTATCTTCGGGTCGTGCGTCGGCCGCATCGCGTTCGGGCGGCGCCATTCGACGGCGGCCACGGCGGTGGCGCGCTGCACGATGACTCATGTCCATTTCTGATCGGAGCCTTGTATGAACCACTCCATCAGCCTCACCGTGAACGGTGCGCGGCGCGATTTCGTCCTCGACGATCCGCGCGTCACGCTGCTTGATCTCCTGCGTGAGCGCCTCCACCTGACCGGAACTAAGAAAGGGTGCGACCGCGGCCAGTGCGGTGCTTGCACCATTCTCGTCGATGGCAAGCGCATCAACTCCTGCCTCGCCCTCGCCATCAGCCACGATGGGGCGGACATTCTCACCATCGAAGGCCTCGCGCGCGGCGACCAGCTTCATCCGGTGCAGGCGGCCTTCATCGCCCATGACGGCTTCCAATGCGGCTTCTGCACGCCGGGCCAGATTATGAGCGCGATCGGCATGATCAAGGAGGCGCAGGCCGGCAACGATCCCGAGCGTATCCGCGAATGCATGAGCGGCAATCTGTGCCGCTGCGGCGCTTACGTCGGCATCGTCGATGCCGTGCTGGACGCGCAAGGACGGATGGACGAGACCAATCAGAGGCGCTCCGCATGAAACAGTTCGATTATGTCAGGCCGGCCACGATCACTGAAGCCGTTGCGGCGGCGGCCCAGCCCGGCGCGGTCTTTCTTGCCGCCGGCACCAATCTGCTCGATCTGATGAAGGGCGGCGTCAGCCGTCCGGACCGGCTGGTCGACGTCACGCATCTCGATGGGCTCGACGGAATCGAGACTCTCGCCGACGGTTCGCTGCGCATCGGCGCACTGGTGAGCAACGCCGATCTCGCCCATGATGCCGAGTTCGCGCGGTCCTATCCGGCGGTGGCCGAGGCGCTGCTCTCCGGCGCGTCGGCTCAACTGCGCAATGCCGCCACCGTCGGCGGCAATCTGTTGCAACGGACGCGCTGTGCGTATTTCTACGACACCGCCAGCCGCTGCAACAAGCGCACACCTGGCTCCGGCTGCGACGCGCGCGAGGGCGAGAACCGCAGTCATGCCGTGCTCGGCTGGAGCGAAAGCTGCATCGCCACGCACCCCTCCGACTTCTGCGTGCCGCTGGTCGCGCTCGATGCCATCGTCGAGATCGAGGGCAGGGGCGGCCGGCGCGAGATCGCGCTCGACGAACTGCACCGCCTGCCGGGCGATGCGCCCGAGCGCGACACCGTGCTCGAGCCCGGCGATCTCATCGTCGCCGTGCGCCTGCCGCCCGCCGCCCGCGGCTTTGCCGCGCATGCGCGTTACCTCAAGGTTCGCGAGCGCACCTCCTATGCCTTTGCCGTCGTCTCGGCCGCTTCTGCGCTGCGGATCGAGAACGGCAGGATCGCGGAAGCACGGCTCGGGCTCGGCGGCGTCGCCGCAAAGCCCTGGCGCGCCCGTGCAGCGGAAGACGCCCTCAAGGGCGTCGCGCCGACCGCCGACGCGTTCCAGGAGGCCGCCCGGCGCGCGCTCGAGGGCGCAAAGCCGTCGGGCGACAACGCCTTCAAGATCGAGCTCGCGCGCCGCATCGTCGTGCGCGCGCTGACCTTGGCCGCTGCCGGCACGCCTGCGCGGATCCCCGCCCTGCCGGCCTCTCCCTTTGCATCGACTTCCGGAGCCATCCATGCCTGAGCTCAATTTGACCAGTGCTCCCGCACATCTGCGGCACGGCTCGAATATCGGCCAGCCGCTGACCCGCCGTGACGGCATCCTCAAGGTGACGGGGCGGGCGACCTATGCCGCGGACAATCATCCGCAGGGCATGCTGTTTGCGGTGATGGCCGTCTCCACCACCGCGCGAGGCCGTGTGGTCTCGCTCGATGTCGCTGCCGCAAAACGCCATCCCGGCGTCGTCGACGTCATGACGCCCGATCACAAGCCGCAGCTCGCGATCGATCCGGAAATCAAGACCAATCCGTTCGTGTTCCGGATGGAGGTGCTGCAGAGCGACGAGGTGCGCTACGCCAACCAGCCGATCGCCGTCGTGATCGCCGAGACGCTGGAGGCAGCAACGGAAGGCGCGGCGCTGCTGGCGCCGCGGTATGAGACGTTGCCTCCGCTTGTCGGCCTCGACGCCGGCGAGAGTTTCGCGCCGCCAGTCGTCGGCGTCGGCAATCCCGCGGAAAGTCACCATGGAGATGTCGAAGCCGGCCTCGCTGCGGCCGACAAGCAGATCGACGCGACTTACGAGACGCCGCCTCAATATCACAACGCGATGGAGCCGCATTCTATCGTCGCGGCGTGGAACGGCGACAATCTGCAGATCGACATGCCGACTCAGGGCCTGGCGCTGTCGCTGGCGCGTGTTGCCGAATTGTTCGGCATCGCGCACGAGAAGATCCACATCCGCAGTCCCTTCCTCGGCGGCGGCTTCGGCTCGAAGGGCCTGATGGCCGGCCCGCAGGTGCTGGGCGTGATGGCGGCGAAGCTGGTGGGCAAGCCGGTCAAGCTGGTGCTGCGCCGCGAGCAGATGTATGGCCCGGTCGGCCACCGCGCGCCGACGCGTCAGCGGCTGCGGATCGGCGCAGACGCAGAGGGACGCCTGACCGCGCTCGATCATCACGCGCGGACCGTGTCGAGCACGTTCGACGACTTCTTTGAGCCCGCCGCCGGTGCCTCGCACACGCTCTACGCGGCGCCCGCGATCCGCACCTCGCACGATGCCGTGCGCGTCAACACCGGCACGCCGCTGTTCATGCGCGCACCGGGCGAGGCGACGGGCTCGATCGCGCTCGAGAGCGCGATCGACGAGATGGCCTTCGCCTGCGGCATGGATCCGCTCGCCTTCCGCCTGAAGAACTACGCCGAGGTCGAGCCGATGACGGGGCGGCCTTTCTCCTCCAAGGCGCTGCGGGCCTGCTACGAGCAGGGCGCCGCGCGCTTCGGCTGGGCCAAGCGTCCGCTGCAGCCGCGGCAGATGCGCGACGATGCCGGTCTCCTGGTCGGCTGGGGCATGGGCACGGCGACCTTCCCGGCGCTGATGTTCCAGGCCGAGGCGCGCGCGGCGATCCGCCGCGACGGCTCCGGCGTGATGGAGATCGGCGCGCATGACATGGGGCAGGGCGCCTGGACCGCGCTGGCGCAGATTGCGGCCGATGCCGTCGGCCTCGACATCGACCGCCTCGACTTCAAGTCCGGCACGTCCGACCTGCCCGATGCCGGCATCGCCGGCGGCTCGGCGCACACGGCAACGGCAGGCGCTGCGATCCACAGCGCCGGTGCGGCCGTGATCGGAAAGCTCGCCGATCTCGCCACCAGCGACGAGCGCTCGCCGCTGTTCGGCGCCGGCAATGCCGGCGTGATCGCGCGCGACGGCAGGCTGATCCGCCGCGACGACGAGAGCCGGAGCGAGAGCTATGCCGAGATTCTCGCGCGCGCGGGCCTCGCCGAGATCGAGGCCCGCGGCACCGGCGCGGCGAACCCTGCGGCGATGGAGCAATATGCGATGCATGCCCACGGCGCGGTGTTCGCCGAGGTGAAGGTCGATCCCGAGCTGGGCCAGGTCCGCCTCACCCGCATGGTCGGCGCCTTCGCCGCCGGGCGCATCGTCAATCCGCGCATGGTGCAGAGCCAGCTGTTCGGCGGCATGATCTGGGGCCTGTCCTTCGCGCTGCATGAGGAGGCCGTCACCGACCGCCGCAGCGGACGGATCATGAATGCCAATCTCGGCGAGTACCATATCCCCGTGAATGCCGACGTGCCGCCGCTCGACGTCATCACCGTCGAGGAGCACGATCCGCACGTCAATGCGCTTGGCATCAAGGGTGTCGGCGAGATCGGCATCACCGGCAGCGCCGGCGCGGTCGCCAACGCGGTCTGGCACGCCACCGGCGTGCGCGTCCGACGCTTTCCGATCCGGATCGAGGAGTTGCTGACGCAGGGTTGAAGCACGTTGAAATGAGGCCAAAGCGCTGCAACGATGGGAATTGCGCTCCCTCTCCCGCTTGCGGGAGAGGGTTGGGGAGAGGGTGTCTCCGCAATGGGACAATCCCCCAGAGGAAGAGCCCTCACCCGCGCCTTCGGCGCGACCTCCCCCGCAAGCGGGAGAGGTGAACGAGCCGCGCCGGGCCGATCGCGCCGTCAGAACGTCGGCGGCGTGCAGGCCGAGATCACCTCGCACGGCTTGCCGCCGACGCAGCGAAAGCGATGCGGGCGGCGGCTCTCGAAATAATAGGCATCGCCGGGATTGAGGATGCGGCGCTCGTCCTCGACGGTGACCTCGAGCTTGCCCGAGATCACGATGCCGCCTTCCTCGCCGTCATGGACGAGATGCACGCGTCCGGTGTCGCTGCCGGGCTCGTAGCGCTCTTTGAGGATCTGCAGGGTGCGGCCGAACAGATTGTCGCCGACCTGCCGATAGGAGATCGGCTTCTTGCCGACCTCGGTGAGCTCCTCGGCGCGGTAGAAGATCTTGCGCCGGGACTCCGGCTCCAGCGCAAAGAACTCGGCGAGCCCCATTGGGATGCCGTCGAGGATGCGCTTGAGCGCGCCGACCGACGGGTTCATCTGGTTGGATTCGATCAGCGAGATCGTCGAATTGGTGACGCCGGCGCGCTTGGCCAGCTCGCGCTGCGACAGCTTGTGGCGCGCCCGGATGAATCGCAGCCGTCCACCGATGTCGACGCTCATGCCATATCCCGTGTTGCAGGTGTTGCGGATCGCGCAAATATGGACCGGCAGCCCCAGCTAAATCAATGGCTTGCAGGGCACCAGAAAAGGACTTGTTGCGCTTTCCAAGCCATGGCTCAGCTATGGGATCAGCAAAGGAGCGCGGCCGTGACCCTTCATCAGATTCCGAACACCATCAAGACCGATTCGTACTGGATGCCGTTCACGGCCAACCGGCAGTTCAAGAAGTCGCCGCGCCTGTTCTCCTCGGCCGAGGGCATGTACTACACCAGCGTCGACGGCCGCCAGGTGATCGACGGCTCCGCCGGGCTCTGGTGCGTCAATGCCGGCCACGGCCGCAAGCAGATCGCCGCCGCCGTCGAGCGCCAGCTGATGACGCTGGACTTCGCGCCGTCGTTCCAGATGGGCCATCCGCTGGCATTCGACTTCGCCGAGCGCCTTGCCGAAATCGCCCCGAAGGGCCTCGACCGCGTCTTCTTCACCAATTCCGGTTCCGAGTCGGTCGACACCGCGCTGAAGATCGCGCTCGCCTATCACCGCGCCAACGGCCAGGCCAGCCGCACCCGGCTGATCGGTCGCGAGCGCGGCTATCACGGCGTCGGCTTCGGCGGCACCTCGGTCGGCGGCATGGTCGCCAACCGCCGCGCCTTCACCACCCTGCTGCCGGGCGTCGACCACATCCGCCACACCCATGATCTCACCCGCAACGCCTTCGCCAAGGACCTGCCCGAGCATGGCGCGGAGCTCGCCGACGATCTCGAGCGTCTGGTCGCACTGCACGGCGCCGAGACCATCGCGGCCGTCATCGTCGAGCCGGTGCCGGGTTCGACCGCGGTGCTGCCGCCGCCGAAGGGCTATCTGCAGCGCCTGCGCGAGATCTGCGACAAGCACGGCATTCTCTTGATCTTCGACGAGGTCATCACCGGCTTCGGCCGTCTCGGCACGCCGTTCGCCGCCAATTTCTTCGGCGTCACGCCTGATCTGATGACGACGGCCAAGGGCATCACCAACGGCACCGTGCCCTGCGGCGCCGTGTTTGCGAGCCGCAAGGTGCATGACGGCATGATGACCGGCCCGGAGAACCAGATCGAGCTGTTTCACGGCTACACCTATTCGGCGCATCCGGTGGCCTGCGCCGCGGGCATCGCGACGCTCGACATCTACAAGGACGAAGGCCTGCTCACGCGCGGCGCTTCGCTCGCCGAATACTGGCGCGATGCGTTGCATTCGCTCAAAGGTCTGCCCAACGTCGTCGACATCCGCAATTGCGGCCTGATGGGCGCGGTCGAGCTCGCACCGCGTGGCGGCGTGGTCGGCGCACGCGGATACGACATGCTGGTCGAATGCTTCAATAGCGGCCTCTATCTGCGCACCGGTGGCGATTCCGTTGCGATGTCGCCCCCGCTCATCGTCGAGAAGAGCCACATCGACCGGATGATCTCGATCCTCGGCGACGCCATCAAGAAGGTGGCCTGAAAATTGCTCTCGCCGCTAGCGAGTTGTGTCCTTGCAGCGGCGAGCGTCGCGGGAGTTTGACGAAGCGTGAAAGTTCTGATCCTCGGCAGCGGTGTCATCGGTGTCACCTCTGCCTACTACCTCGCGCGTGCCGGCCATGAGGTGACGGTCGTCGACCGTCAGCCGGAGCCGGCACTGGAGACCTCCTTCGCCAATGCCGGCGAGGTGTCGCCCGGCTATTCCTCGCCCTGGGCCGGCCCCGGCGTGCCGGTGAAGGCGATCAAGTGGCTGTTGATGAAGCACGGCCCGCTGGTGATCCGGCCGAAGCTCGATCCTGTCATGTGGGGCTGGCTGCTCAAGATGCTGCGCAACTGCACCAGCGCGCGCTATGCGGTCAACAAGAGCCGGATGATCCCGATCGCGGAATACAGCCGCGATGCGTTGCGCGATCTGCGCCGCGATATCGGCATTCAGTATGACGAGCGCTCGCAAGGCACGCTGCAGCTGTTTCGCTACCAGGCCCAGCTCGACGGCACCGCCGAGGACATCGCCGTGCTCAAGCAATATGGCGTGCCCTTCGAGGTGCTGAGCCGCGAGGGCTGCATCGCCGCCGAGCCGGCACTCGCCGGCGTGAAGGAAAAGTTCGTCGGCGGGCTTCGCCTGCCGCAGGACGAGACCGGCGATTGCCACATGTTCACGCAGGCGCTGGCAAAGCACGCGCAGGCGCTCGGCGTGCGCTTCCTGTTCAACACCTCGATCGACCGTATCGTCACCGAGGGCGCGCGTGTCAGCGGTGTCGCGACTGGCGCCGGCCTGTTGCAGGCAGATGCCTACGTGCTCGCGCTCGGCAGCTGGTCGTCGCGGCTCGTCGCGCCGCTCGGCATCTCGCTGCCGGTCTATCCGGTGAAGGGCTATTCGATCACGGTGCCGATCAAGGACGCCTCCGGCGCGCCGGAATCGACCGTGATGGACGAGAGCTACAAGGTCGCGATCACCCGCCTCGGCAATCGCATCCGCGTCGGCGGCACCGCCGAAATCTCCGGCTATTCGGCCAAGCTCTACGACGCGCGCCGCGCCACGCTCGATCATTCGCTGACCGACCTGTTCCCGCGCGGCGGCGATCTGTCCAAGGCGACGTTCTGGAGCGGCCTGCGCCCGATGACGCCGGACGGCCCGCCGGTGATCGGCCGGACCCACTACGCCAACCTCCACCTCAACACCGGCCACGGCACGCTCGGCTGGACCATGTCCTGCGGCTCGGGCCGCGTGCTCGCCGACATGCTGTCGGGCAAGAAGCCGGACATCGACGTCAGTGCGCTGTCGGTGGAGCGGTACAAGCACCGGTTTGGCTAAGGCTCTATCCGCGTCATTGCGAGGAGCCCTTGCGACGAAGCAATCCAGGCTGTCTCCGCGGTGAGACTTTGGATTGCTTCGCTGCGCTCGCAATGACGGCGTGGAGACGCCGCGGATTTCTTCCAGCCGCCGCGTGCGTTGAGAGCAGCTACCCCGCCCCCGTCACGCAATTCACCCACAGCACCACGGCCTTCGCATCCTGCGCCGGATTGGAAAACCGGTGCGGCCTTCGGCTCGCGAAACGAAAGCTGTCGCCTGTTTTCAGCGACCACGTCTGGCTGTCCACCGTCAGCATCATCTCGCCCTCGAGCACGAGGCCGGCCTCTTCGCCGTCATGGGTGTAGAGCTCGTCGCCGGTGGAGCCGCCGGGCTCCAGATGCACCAGGAACAGATTGAGCTTGTTGTCGCTGCTCGCCGGGCTCAACAATTGCTTGGACACGCCGGTGCGCCACAGCTTCAATTCGGGCCGCTGCACGCCGCGCGTCACCACCTGGTCCGATGCGCCGTCGGCGCTCGGGCTCGCGCCGAACAATGCGGCGATGCCGACGCCGAGCACGTCGGCGAGCGTCGCCAGCACCCGCAGCGACGGCGACGACAGCCCTCGCTCGATCTGGCTGAGGAAGCCGATCGACAGCTCCGTGCGCGCGGCGACCGTCTCCAGCGAGAATTGCCTGGTCCGCCTGAGATCCCGGATGCGGCGGCCGACCGCGACGTCCATCGCCGGCTCGGCCACTTTGGCTTTCACCTTGGCCGGCCTCTTCTTGGCCGGCTTCGCGGCGGCCGGTTTGCGCATTCTTTTGCCACCGCTCACGTCAAACCGCTTCCTTCATGTGCATGAAAACCACTTGCATCGTCCGCGAAAGTGTGACCAAATTTTCATATTGGTGAAAATAGGCCGAAACGGGCCGGCCCGCAACGTTTGATCGCGACATGCGCGTGTGCCGCCGCCGGCCAGGCCCAAAAGGGGGATGCGATGAAGCGTTTTGTTCAAGCCGTTTTCGCGGCGCTCGCCATTGCCACAGCTGTGCCGGCTTCGGCGCAACAGGTGCTGAAGGTCGGCTCGACGCCGACAGGCATTCCCTTCACCTTCCTCGACACCAAGACCAACACCATCCAGGGCATCATGGTCGATCTCATCACCGAGATCGGCAAGGATGCCGGCCTCAGCGTGCAGATCGAGCCGATGGCGTTCTCGGCACTGATCCCGTCGCTGACCTCGAGCAAGATCGACATCATTGCGGCTGCGATGTTCATCACCGCGCCGCGCAAGGAGGTCATCGACTTCTCCGACCCGATCTACAGTTATGGTGAAGGTCTGGTGGTGCCGAAGACCGACACCAAGGCTTACGCCACGCAGGAGGATTTGAAGGGCGAGACCGTCGGCGCGCAAGTAGGCACCGCCTTCGTCGACGCGCTGAAGAAGACCGGCCTGTTCGCCGACGTGAAGGCTTACGACACCATCCCGGACATCCTGCGCGACGTGAACACCGGTCGCCTCAAGGCGGGCTACGCCGATTATCCGATCCTCGCCTACAATCTGAAGCAGGGCGGCTTCCCCGAGGTGCGCCTGGTCGACGGTTACAAGCCCGTCACGGTCGGCTCGGTCGGCATCGGCGTGCGCAAGGGCGAGAGCGCGCTGCTCGGCAAGATCAACACCTCGCTGGCGAAGCTTAAAGCCAACGGCACCATCGACAAGATCCTCGATAAATGGGGCCTGAAGGCACAAGGTTGATCGTCAGCGTCTGATCGATGAAGGCTGCCCGATGAAAGGCTTCTGGCGCGATGCCGTCGAGTTCTTCCCGATCCTGCTGAACGGCGTCGCGCTGACGATCGTCGTCACCGTGGGCTCGCTGCTGCTCTCGACGGTCCTGGGCCTCGTCTGGGCGATGATGCGGGTCTCCGGCATCAAGGCGCTGTCGATGCTCAGCGCCAGCCTGATCAACGTGATCCGCGGCATCCCGATCATCGTGCTGTTGTTCTACCTCTACTTCGTGATGCCCGATCTCGGCGTTACGCTCAGCGCGTTGCAGGCTGCGATCCTCGGGCTCGGCATCGCCTATTCGGCCTATCAGGCCGAGAACTTCCGCGCCGGCATCGAGGCCATCGACAAGGGCCAGATCGAGGCGGCGCAGTCGATCGGCATGGGCTGGTGGCTCACCATGCGGCGCGTGGTGCTGCCGCAGGCCGTGCGCATCGTGCTGCCGCCCTACGGCAATGTCATGATCATGATGCTGAAGGATTCCTCGCAGGCCTCGACCATCACGGTCGCCGAGCTCGCGCTGCAGGGCAAGCTGATCGCGTCCTCGACCTTCAAGAACACCAGCGTGTTCACGCTTGTTGCGCTGATGTATCTCACCATGAGCATCCCGCTGATCCTCTTGGTCCGTCACTTCGAAAAGCGGGCCGGCAAACGATGATCAAGCTCAAGGACGTCCACAAGAGCTTCGGCCAGGTCGAGGTGCTCAAGGGCATCACGGCCTCGGTCGAGAAGGGCGAGGTGGTCTGCATCATCGGTCCCTCCGGCTCCGGCAAGTCGACCATCCTGCGCTGCATCAACGGTCTCGAAAGCTACGACCGCGGCGAGATCAGCGTCGAAGGCTTGAAGGTCGATCGCGACGCGCCGTCGATCGTGAACATCCGCACCCAGGTCTCGATGGTGTTCCAGCGCTTCAATTTGTTTCCACATCGCACCGCGCTGGAGAACGTCGTCGAAGGTCCGCTCTACGTGAAGAAGGAGCCGCGCGCCCAGGTGCTTGAGCGCGGCCGCGCGCTGCTCGCTCAGGTCGGGCTTGCGGAAAAGGCCGATGCGCATCCGCCGCAGCTCTCCGGTGGCCAGCAGCAGCGCGTCGCCATCGCGCGGGCGCTCGCCATGCAGCCCAAGGCGATCCTGTTCGACGAGCCGACCTCGGCGCTCGACCCCGAGCTGGTCGGCGACGTCCTCGGCGTCATGCGCAAGCTCGCCGACGACGGCATGACCATGGTCGTCGTCACCCACGAGATGGGCTTTGCCCGCGATGTCGCCGATCGCGTTCTGTTCATCGACGGCGGCGTCATCGTCGAGCAAGGACACGCGAAATCGGTGCTCAATCAACCGCAGCACGCGCGGACGCAGGACTTCCTGCGCCGCGTGCTGCATCCGCTCTGACCGGACTTTTCCATGACGCGCCTGCCTCTGCCGCCTTCGCTCTATGCCGACACCGCCGTGGCGCCGGTTGCCACGCCGCCGCTCGATGTCGACAGAAGCGTCTCGGTCGCGATCGTCGGCGGCGGTTACACCGGCCTCTCCACCGCGCTGCACCTGGCGGAGCAGGGCGTCGAGGCGCTGGTGCTGGAGGCGCAAGAGCCGGGCTGGGGCGCGTCCGGCAACAATGGCGGCCACACCAATCCCGGCCTGAAGCACGATCCTGACAAGATCGAGGCCGATTTCGGCAGCGAGCTCGGCCGCCGCATGATCGCGTTCGCCTACGGCACGACCAACTTCACGCACGATTTGATCCGCCGTTACCAGATCCCGTGCGAAGCGCGGCAGAGCGGTACCTTGCGCGCGGCTTACAATGAGAGCAGCGCCGCCGCGATCGAGAAGACCGCGCAGCAATGCATCCGCCGCGGCATGCCGGTGACGTATCTCGAGCGCGAGCAGCTCCGCGACATGACCGGCACCGATCGTTACATCGGCGCCATGTTCGATAGAAGCGGCGGCGATCTGCATCCCCTGAGCTACGCCCGTGGTCTTGCGCGCGCCGCGATTTCGGCGGGCGCGAAGGTTCATAGCGAGACGCCGGCGTTGTCGCTACGCCGCGAGGGAACGCGCTGGCGCATCGAGACGCCGCGGGCGGTTGTTCATGCCGACAAGATCTTGCTCGCCACCAACGGCTTCACCGACAATCTCTGGCCGGCGCTCCGCCGCACCATCGTGCCGGTGTTTTCCTCGATCGCCGCCACCGCGCCGCTTTCCGACGCAGTCGCCCGTTCGATCATGCCGACGCGCCCCGTCCTCTACGAGAGCGGCCACATCACCGTTTACTACCGCATCGATCAGCAGAATCGACTGTTGATGGGCGGACGCGGCCCGATGCGCTGGATCAAGTCGCCGCATGACGTCGCCTATCTCATGCGTTATGCGGAGCGACTCTGGCCGCAGCTCAAGGGCGTCGCCTGGACCCACGGCTGGAACAGCCGGCTCGCCATTACCGGGGATCATTACCCCCACGTGCACGAGCCCGCCGAGAGCGTTTTGATCTCGCTCGGCTGCAATGGCCGCGGTGTCGCGCTTTCGACCGCGATGGGCGCGCAGCTCGCCCGCCGCCTGATCGGCGGCGCCAGGACAGAGATCGACATGCCCATCACGGGCATCAAGCCGATCCCGATGCACGCGTTCTGGCCGGTCGGCGTGACCACCGCCGTGATCGCGGGCCGGGTGCGGGACCGGCTCGGCATATGAAAGAAGGCGCCGTTCGGTGAGGAGCGACGCCTTGCTTGTATCCTAGATCGGCTTTAGCAGCGACCCTGCTTCCACAGTCCGGGCGGGCACGCGTGACCGCGCCAGCCGACCTTGCGTCCATGCGACCAGCCGGGCGGCGTGAAATGGTGATGATGGCCGATCTTATGGCCATGACCGTGTCCGTGGCCATGCCCACCCTTCGCCAGCACGGGGCCTGCAAATGTGAAGCCGGCCGCAATGATCAGCGACGCGGCGAACGCAAGTTTCTTCATCATGTCCTCCAGTGGGGCGAGCGCATTGTCCGTTCAGTGAACGAACGCTGAGCAAGTAGGTTCCCCGCGAATGTGGAGGAGTCATGACGCTCGCGTAGATGCGCAATCGCGCGAGCGCTCAACGCGCGCTGGCATTTCGAGCGAAGTCAAGCCTCAGCCACCGCATCGGCCCAGGGCTGGAAAATCTCGACCGCGCCGGAATTGAGCTCGCCCTCGCGCATCACGACGCTCGGGAAGGCGAACTTCTGCGGCACCGCCTGCAGCCGGCTCTCTTCATAGTCGAAGCGCGCGGCCAGCGTTTCGCGCACCTCCGCCGGCAGGCGCGCATCGCCAATCACCACCGCGCCTTCACTGGCGTCGATGCGGGGCTGGTGGATGGCAGCATCCAGGTCCATGCCGTAATCCACCGCGAAGGACACGAGCTGCATCACCGCGGGCAGGATGCGGCGGCCGCCGGAGGCGCCGACGGCGAGGCGCTTGCCGTCCTTGGTCTCGGCAATGACGGGCGTGTAGTTGCAGAGGCAGCGCTTGCCGGGTGCAAGCGAGTTGGTGGTGCCGGGCGTCGGGTCGAACCACATGATGCCGTTGTTCATGGTGATGCCGGTGTGCGGTGTCACATATCGCGAGCCGAACGACGAGAGCAGCGTCTGCGTCACCGCCGCGATGTTGCCGTGACGATCGACCACCGAGAAATGCGTGGTGCAGGCGGGCGCCAGATATTCGGCGCCGAGCGAGCGCTTACCGTCGGCATCGCCCATATCCTTGAGACGCTCGCGGAAGGCGGCCTGCAGGGCGCGCGCATATTCGACATAGGCGGCGGCATCCGGCGCGTCTGCCGGCGTCAAGCTCTGCTGCAGCAGGCGCAGCGCATGCGCCATCGTCGGGCCCGCGGTGAGCTCCGGGGTCGCGAACACCTTGCCCTGGCGATAGGGGATCGCCAGCGGCTCACGCAGATGGGCGCGGAATGCGGCGAGATCCTCCACCGACAGCGAGCCGCCGTCGGCCTTGATGTCGGAAGCAATGCTCCTGGCGAGATCGCCCTGATAGAAATCGCGCGCGCCCGCTTCGGCGAGGTGTGACAACGTCGCCTTCAGGGCGTCCTGCGGCAGCCGCGTCTCAGCCTTGATGCCCCATGGTGCGGTCGGCGGCAGGCCGTTCTTCAGATATGCGGCCGCGCTCGCGGGATAGCGCCTGAGATCGGCGGCCGAGCCGGCGATCGTCACCGTCGTCCACCAATCGACCAGCAGGCCCTCGCCGGCGAGCTGAGCTGCCGGCGCGACCAGATCCTTCCACGGCATTTTGGCATAGCGGCGGTGCGCCTCTTCCATTCCGGCGACGACGCCGGGCACGGCGATCGAGCCGGGGCCGTGGATGTTGCGATCGTCCTTCACCCTTGGCCAGGGAAACAGGTCGGACGACGCGCCTTCGCCACTGAGCGGATAGTCGGCCGTGCGCAGACTTTGCGGCGCGCACATGCCGTAGTCGATCACCTCATAGCGATTTTCCTTGGCGCGGTAGAGCACCATCGCACCGCCGCCGCCGATACCGCTGTTCCAGGGCTCCACGACGTTGAGGGCAAACGTGGTCGCGACGATCGCGTCGACGCAGTCGCCGCCCGCGGCCAGCACCTCCGCCCCGACTTGAGCCGCCCGCCGCGATTGCGAGGCGACGATGCCGCCCTTGGAGATGACGGCGGGCTTGCGGATTGTTTGGTTGAGGCTGAACTGGTGCGGCATGGTGTCGTCTCGAGGCTCGTCGATGGCTTCGCTGCGTTCAATGCGAGGCTCCGCAATTGGCGAAGCGCGCGGACAATGGCACATTGCCGCCAGCGAGAACATCCAAAGGGAGGCGCGACATGGCTGGTGTGAAACAGGCGCGGGATGGCGCAGTCGGGATCCTGACACTCGATGAGCCCGCCAGCCTCAACGCGATGACGCCGGACCTGCTCGGCGCGCTTGCCACCGCCGTCGCCGAGATGACGCTGGGCGAGGACATCCGAGCCCTGATCCTCACCGGCGCCGGTCGCGGCTTTTGCTCGGGACAGAATTTGAAGGCCTCCGAAGCGCTCGGCGAGGACATCGCGGCCGGCGTGATGCGCTTCTACTGGCCCGCCTTCAAGGCCTTGCGCGAGTGCCGCGTGCCCGTCGTGGTCGCCGTCAATGGGGTGGCCGCCGGCGGCGGCTTTAGTCTCGCAATGGCCGGCGACATCATCGTCGCGGCGCGCTCGGCGAGCTTCATCCAGGTGTTCAGCCGCATCGCGCTGGTGCCCGATCTCGGCTCGACCTGGCTGCTGCCGCGGTTGATCGGCCGGCAGCGCGCGCTCGAGCTGATGCTGCTGAACGAGCCGCTGACGGCGGAACGCGCCCAGGAGATCGGCCTGGTGCGGCAGGTCGTCGACGACGCTAATCTGATGGACGAGGCGCTAGGTTTGGCGCGCCGCCTGGCGGAAGGCCCGACGCGCGCTTTGGTCGCAACCCGCGCACTGGTCGAGGAGAGCGAGCATTCGACCTTTGAAGCGCAGTTCCGCCGCGAGATCGAACTTCAGGCCACGATCCGCAAGAGCGCGGACGCCATCGAAGGCCGCAACGCGTTCGTGGAGAAGCGCAAGGCGAAGTTTACGGGGAGGTGAGGCGGGGCACTTGTTCCCAGTCTCGTCATGCCCCGGGCATCCGCGTCTTCGTATCCGCTACCCCAGAACGTGGATGGCCGGGACAAGCCCGGCCATGACGACGACTAGTGAGATTTCTACGGCCGCGCGCTCAGTGCGAGCGATCCAGCCGGCTAGCCTGGTACTTGGCGCGCCATTTCGGGCCGGGTCCGCGCATGTAGTGCAGCTCGGGCCGATAGGGGTTGCCCGCGACGCGGATCAGCGTCTGCCATCGGGTGGCGACGAAGCTGAGGGGCTGGCGCAGCAGGCTCAATGAAGCGAGCAACATGGCATCACCTCAATGCGGCTTGCCGAGCATGGCGGTGAAGGGGAGGTCGAACAGATCCTCGCCGTCGGAGCCGCTGACATGGATCACCCAGTCGCGCCAGTCTTCGGCGCCGGGGGTCTGGATCATCGAGTTCATGATCTGAGCGGCGCGGTCGCGCGCCTCGGTCAGATTGGCGACTGCGGCGCCGTAGCGGTCGATCAGCGTGCCCTCGGTGTTGGAGCAGTGAAAATAGACCTGGACCATAGGCGCCTCCTGTAGAAAGCGATCGGGACGGCAAACCGATACCACCCCAAGCATTCGCGAAACATTCGGGTCGAGCCCGGTAAGGAAATCTACGGATATTGGTCGGGCCCAAGGTCGTTACAGGTTTAATCACAGGCGGGTGATGACTGGACGGCGCCGCGGCGGCATGGAACAACGTCCGCGGGAAGGCGGGGGCACCGTGAACCAGTTCACATTCGCGCGCGAACGGCCAAATCTGCGCTTGCTTGCAGCGGTCGTTGTTGCAGCGGTTTGGGCGGCCGCGCTGCTCGGCTTAGGCCCGGCTTCGTCCGAGCCGGTCAGGAAGAGCGGCTATGTGATCGGCACGGAAGCCTGCGGCAGCGGCGATCTCGCCTTTCCCAGGATCCAGATCGACATGAAGGCGGGATTTTGCGCCGGCCTCGTTGCGAGCGAAGAGGATCGCCTCAAATTTCCGCGCTCGATCGTCCACGTGCCCGGCCGCGGCCTTTTGGTGGTCGCTGATATGGGTGGCTGGGGCCACACCGACGGGCGGCTGCTGCTGCTCGATCCGCGTGCCCCGCAGGGGCAACGCCTCAAGGAGCTGCTGACCGGGATAGAATATCCGTTCGCTCTCGTCATCGGCCCGGACAAAAAGCTCTATGCCTCGACCGCGGAGACGATCTTCCGGTTCGACCCGCTCGCGGACAACCCACGCAGCACCGTCGAGACCATCATCCGCCACATGCCCGGCCGCCGGATCACGCTGCCGGATGGCAGGAGGCTCGATGAGAGCGCGCATCCGCTCAAGCAGTTCGTGTTCGACCGGAGCGGGCGGCTGTTCGTCAATGTCGGCTCGCACAGCGACGATTGCATCACGCCTGCGCCGATCACAAGACCCTGCGCGGCGGCCGAGGGCGCGTCCGCGCTGGCATCGATCTGGCTGTTCACGCCGCCCGCAGGCGGCGTCTTCCCGGCATTGAAGCCCGGCGATCCCGACCCGCCGCACAGCGTCTATGCGCGCGGCTTGCGCAACTCGTTGGCCCTGGCGCTGCATCCGAAGTTTCCGGATGCCGGCTACGCCTTCCTCCAAGGTGAGAATGCTCGCGACCTGCCCGACATCTTCAAGCCGAACGAGGAGATCAACGCGATCGAGCAGGGCAGGCACTATGGCTGGCCCTATTGCTACGATTTGTCGACGCCGAGCCCCGAATTCAGGCTCGTGCTGCAATCGGGCGCGTACAAGTCGTTCTGCTCGGCCAATGCGCTTTACAAGGCGCCGCTCTCGCTGCTGCCGCCGCACGGCGCGCCGCTCGCGATGCTGTATTACCAGGGCGCCAAATTCCCGGAGCTGGAGGGCAAGCTCTTGGTCGGCCTGCACGGCTATCGGCCGACCGGCAGCCGGCTGCTGGTCTATGACGTCGACGATCACGGCTTTCCAAAGCCCAGCGCGGCACCGGTGCGCTATCACGTCAGTTGCGCGGCCGAGCCGACCCGCAGTTTCCGGACCGACGCCGGCGAGGTCGCCGCCGCGCCGTTCGAAGAGCTGATTGCAGGTTGGCACCGCGTCAACGGCGCGCGGCCGCAGGGTGCGCCGGTCGGCATGACGGTGACGGAGGACGGCGCGATCTGGCTGGTCGAGGACAAGAACAGGACCGTGATCCGGATCGATCGCGCGGCCGGCGAGCAACCTCAGCCGCTCCCCTGCGATACGCGCAGCCAGGCGATGATCGACCAGCTCGCAGCTTTCGTCGCCAGGGACGCGCAGAACAGCGTTCGCCTCACCACCCTGCGCAAGGGCCTCGTCGAGAAGCATTGCGTCGGCTGCCATTCGGATTTCGGCCTCAGCGCGGGCCAGTCGGATGCGGAGAAGGACAAGGCGGTGCTGCGCTTCATGCTGGCGCAGGACGGCTGGATCTATCCTGGCGATCCCGATGCCGGCAGGCTGCGCACACGCCTGCGCGGCCTTGGCGCCGAGAAGCTGATGCCGCCGGGCGGCGAGAGCCTGCCGAAGCTGGAACCCGGTTACACGCGCCTGCTCGATACCGCGGACCTGTTCGTCGCCAAAATGGTTCCGGGCATGCGCATGCGGATCAAACCCGGCCCGCCGCAGCGGAAGTTTTTCAGCAAGGCCAACAAGGAATGCGGCGAAATACCGGCCGGAAAGGTCGTCGTCGTGACACAAAGGAACGCTGTAGACAGACCCGGCTTCAGCCGATTCTTCCGGCCAGCCGATCCCTATCTGAACGGCGAGTGCACCGACGGCGATGGCTATTACATCCGGCAGGAACTTCTGGTGCCTGTGCAGTAGCATCCTGCTGGTCGCGACGCTGCCAGCCGCCGGTGCCGAAACAAAGCTGTTCGAAAGCGCACAGGTGACGCCCGCCAGCGAATACACCTTCGGGATCGAAGGGCCGGCCGCCGATCTCGACGGCAATCTGTTCGTCGTCAATCTCGGCAAGCCCGGCACCATCGGCAAATTGCCCGCGGGTGGCGCCGCCTCGGAGCTGTTCACGACGCTCCCCGAGGGCAGTGTCGGCAACGCGATCCGTTTCGATCGCAGCGGCACCATGTTCATCGCCGACTACAAGAAGCACAACATCTTCGCGATCCCCAAAGGCGCGACCGAGCCCGCGGTGTGGTTTCATTCCGACGAGATGAGCCAGCCGAACGACATCACCATCGCGCCCGACGGCACGATCTATGCGAGCGATCCGAACTGGAAGGGGCGCGAAGGCCACATATGGCGCATCGCCAGGGGCGCGGACGGTACGGCGCAGGGACGGGTGATGTCGGCGCCGCGCGCGATGGGCACCACCAACGGGATCGATCTCAGCCCTGACGGCAAGACGCTCTATGTCGGTGAATCCAGCAGCGGCCAGATCTGGTCCTATGCGATCAGCGGCAACGAGCTGACGGCTGCAAAACTCGTCAAGGCGTTTCAGCCCGACACCATCGACGGCCTGCGCACCGACGTTGCCGGCCGCCTCTACGTCGCGCGCATTCTCAAGGGCACGATTGCGCTGATGAAGCCGACCGGCGTGGTCGAGCGCGAGATCCCGCTGAAGGCCAAGGAGCCGACCAACATTGCCTTCGGCGGCAGCGACGGCAAGACCGTCTTCGTCACCCAGCGCCAGGGCGGCTTCATCGAGTCCTTCCGCACCGACCAGCCGGGCCGCGAGCACTGCCTCCAGCGCGGGCGTTGCTGAGCTTCGCAAGCGCTCTGCTCATCGCGCAGGGCAGCGCGACGATGGGCGGCATTCTTCTTGCTTGCATCCGGCGGCCGTGGCGATCAAGACTCTGCGGCACGTCCAGTAGTAGCCGACCACGGAGTGTTTGAGTGAAAGCCGTCCATACCGAGTTGCACCGCAGCCACGATCCGCAATTCTTCCTGGTGCGCGGTGTCGTCAAGCGCACCACAGAGCAGCCCGAGCGCGCCGACCGGCTGCTCAGGGGATTGAAGGACGGCAGGCATCAACTGGTCGAGCCGACCAAGTTCGGGCCGGGGCCGCGCGCACGCATTCACAGCCCGGAATACCTGTCGTTCCTCAGCGAAGCCTGGGACGCCTGGACGGCGCTCGGCGATTCAGGCCCGGAGATGATCGGCAATATCCATCCCGTGCGCCATGCCGCGACCTATCCGACCCACATCGTCGGCAAGCTCGGCTGGCATACCGCCGACACCGCAGCGCCGATCGGCCCGGGCACGTGGGCCGCGGCCTGCGCCGCCACCGATGTTGCGGTGACCGCAGCGCAGATGGTGATGGATGGCGAGGACGCAACTTACGCGCTCTGCCGTCCCCCCGGCCATCACGCCTATCGCGACATGGCCGGCGGCTTCTGCTTCCTCAACAACAGCGCGATCGCGGCGGCGCATCTGCGGCAGAAGCACGAGCGCGTCGTGATCCTCGACGTCGACGTCCATCACGGCAACGGCACGCAAGGCATCTTTTATGCCCGGCCCGACGTCTACACGATCTCGATCCATGCCGACCCCGTTGCGTACTACCCGTACGTATGGGGCTATGCGCATGAGCGCGGCGAAGGACCCGGCCTCGGCACCAATCTCAACATTCCGCTTCCCATAGGCACCGGCGATGACGGCTATCTCCAGGCGCTGGACATTGCGCGCAAGGCGATCGAATCCTTTGCCCCCGGCGCCCTCGTCATCGCGCTCGGCCTCGATGCTTCCGAGCACGATCCGCTGAAGGGATTGGCCGTCACCACACCTGGCTTCCGCCGCATCGGCCAGGCCATCGCGAAGCTGGGCCTGCCGACCGTGTTCGTGCAGGAAGGCGGCTATCTCTCGGATATCCTCGGCGCGAATTTGACCTCGGTGCTGGCGGGCTTCGAAGAAGCGCGGTGATGCTTACCTCTCCACGCTTGCGGGGAGAGGTCGGAGTTTGCGCAGCAAATTCCGGGTGAGGGGGTACAGGTCTAGCGGCGATCCCCTGTGCGGAGAGAGGCCCCTCACCCCGACCCTCTCCCGCAAGGACGGGGAGAGGGAGAAGAAGCCGCGTCGCACGCGACTCAAAATATCCCACTCGGCGCACGCGCCTTGCAGGCACGAGCCGCCTCACACGGCCGCTTCGCGGAGGGGCCAGGCATGGCGGCTGATGGGAAGGCCGCCGTCCGCGCGGGAGCCGTCGGCGATCGCAAGGCGATGCGCGGGCGATGGCGAGCACAGCGAGAAGCGCCAGGCGTCCGGATCGTCGACGATGTCGGGCTTGAAGCTGATCTCGATGGCCTCGCGTGACACCTGCATGGCGAAGGCGTCGAGCGGCAGATTGAGCCCGAACCCCCTGGCCTTCAGATAGGCCTCCTTGAGCGTCCAATAGTCGAAGAAGCGCTCGATCGCCGCGGGCTCCGGCAGTCCGCGCAAGGTTTCGACCTCTTCCGGCGCAAAGAAGCGAAGCGCGGTGGACAGCGGCGCGACGCGGCGCGACACGGTTTCGACGTCCACCCCGACAGCCTCGTGCCGCGACACCACGCAGGCGACACAGCCGTCGGCATGCGACAGGCTGAAGTGCAGCGCGGTCGAGGTGGCCGGTGCTGCGACGAACGGCCGGCCATAGCGGCCCGCGCCGAACGTCCAGTCGGTGGGCGCGACGTTGGACGCGACCTGCGACAGCGCGAGGCGCAACATCGCATGTGCGAAGATGTACTGCCGCCGATGCCGCTCGAACACGAAGCGATCGGACCGGGCCCGCTCGTCGACCGAGAGCAGGCGTCGGCACGCCTCGGCCGCGCCCGGCACGTCAATGGTCTCGATCAGTCCGACAAAGAGTTCGATTCTGTCGTCTGCCATCAATTGGGCCCATGGCGTCAGGCGAGGCCAAATCCCCGGTCCCGACGGAAGAAACAACTGCGCAAGAATCAGCCGAGAGGACCGTACCTAGCGGTCCACCCGGGCGAATTCTTGTCGATTTGCAGGCCGGCTTACAGGCGCAAGCTTGTGCGAGCCCCCAAACTCGACAAGCAAGCAGCCAATTCCGAAACTGGGGCTCGAAAATTGAAGCCCGGCGATTCGTGCGGCGTCCCGGCCGACGAAGCTTACTTCTTCTTGGACTTCTTCTTCTTCTTGGACCCGCGCAGAGCTTTAAGGCTGTCTTCGACATCCTTCAGCGCGAGCTGAAGTTTGTCCTTCTCGAAATTGAGCAGGTCTTGCAGCGCCTTGCGGTCCTCCGCGCTGAGCGAGGTCTTCTTGGTAAATTTGATGAAACCCATAACACTCCCCCGGTTGAAAATGATCATCCCAAATCAAAACCCGAGAATAATCTTGCGCGACGACGCCAAATAATCAAGCTGCAACTTGATCATTCACAGCTTTGGGGCGTGAACCCGTATTCTGGCGCGATGTCGCGGCATCAAGCGGCCCTGCGCGCGAGCAATCTGCCGAGTGGTGCGTTGGGCTGAACGATCGCCGCCGTCAGCAGGGCGACGAGGTCCTCCATCCATTCGCCGACCGCTCGGCCCTCGAGCAAATCGCGCTTGTAATTGCAGGAGCCGGTAATGCCGGTCGGGCGCTCCTTGAGCATCAGCGACAGCCAGGTCTGGTCGATCGGCAGCACCGGCTGGCCTTCGCGCGCGACGTTGCCGATGGATTCCGTCTCGAGATCCGGGAGATCGAGCGGCCGGCGCAACGGATTCTGCAGCGTGAAATAGACCTGGAGCAGCGAGGCCGGATCGATCCCCTCCTGCTCCAGTCGATCGGCCAGGACGTTGAACGGCAGCTCCTGCCGCGCATGCGCCTCGAGCACGCTCTGGCGCACCCGCAGCAGGGCCTGCGCGAAAGACAGGTCCGGCGTGATTGTCGTGCGGACGATCACCGTGTTCTCGAACGGGCCGATGATCCGGTCGGTGTCCGGTTGGGCACGATTGGCCATCGCGGTCGCGACCGCGATGTCGGTGCGGCCCGTCCGGGCCAGCAGCATGGCCTTCAGGCCGGTGAGCAGGCACATGAACAGCGTGCAATTGTGCTGGCCGGCAAGCGCCGTCAGCCGGACGATCAGCTCGCGCTCGAGTCTGAGCGGATGATGCCCGGTGGCGGCGCCCGGGCTGGATTCGCCGTCGAAGAGGGAGCCCGCTCCGCGCAAATACTCGGTCCAGTCGGCGGCCTGGCGGCGCGCCGCGTCGGTGCCGCACCACCAGCGCTGCCAGCGTGCGACATCCGAAAAGGCCGGCGGCGGGCTCAGCAATGGCGCGGACGGGTATCCGGCCAGCGCGGCATAGCGGCTCGACAATTCCTCGAACAGCACGCCGATCGACCAGCCGTCGACGACGGCGTGATGCAACGTCAGCAGCAGCACGTGGTCGTCGTCGTGGAGCCGCAACAGCCGGGCGCGCAACAGCGGCGCGCGTGTGGTGTCGATCGGGGTATAGGCCTCCTGCTCGATCAGGAGATCGATCTTCCTGAGCTCGAGCGCCTTGCGCCGCTTGTTGTTGTGGGGATGACCGTCGCCGATCGTCTCGACCGTCATGATTCGGCCGAGCGTGCGCGGCGCGACGATGCGGCTTTCCGGCTCATCGCCGTTCCATGCGAACGCGGTGCGCAGCGATTCGTGCCGGCGCACCACGTCGTCGATCGCCTTTGCCAGGGCGGCCGAATCGAGCGGGCCCTGCAGGCGGAAGGCGAAGGGCAGGTTGAGCTGCGGCAGCCCCGGCAGATTCCGCTCGATGTGCAGCATCTGGTCCTGTCCGATGGAAGGCGCCGGCGGCCCGCCCGCAGCCGATCGCGGCAGGCTTGCGGCAGGCTTGTGCGGTTTCGTGGCCACGGTCTGTTCGACCCGCCGCGCCAACCCCTCGATCGTCGGCGCCTCGAAGATGGCCTTGATCGGCAGCGACACGCCGAGCGCCCGCGCGATGCGCGCCATCACCTGGCCGGCCAGCAGCGAATGGCCGCCGAGGTCGAAGAAATTGCCGGTAACACTGATGCGCTCGACGTTCAGCAGGTCGATCCAGATATCGGAGAGCACCTTTTCGGTGAAGCGCCGCGCCGGGACGACCGCATCCGGGCCGGACGCTTCCGGCGGGACGGATGTAAGGAGCGCCGAGCGGTCGATCTTGCCATGGGCGTTGAGCGGCACCTGATCCAGGAACAGGAAGGCGGCGGGGATGGCGTGGACGGGCAGGCGGCTCTTCAGGAAGTCGCGCAGCTCGCTGGCGCTGCTCCGGCTGCCGGGCTTGGCGACGACATGGGCGATCAGCCTGATGTCGCCGCTCGCCTCGCGGCGCGGTTCGACGATGGCGGCGCGCACGCTTCGATGCTCGGCAAGCGCGTTCTCGATCTCCTTGAGCTCGATACGATAGCCACGGACCTTGACCTGATGGTCGGCGCGGCCGAGGCATTCGATCGTCCCATCGGCGCGGCGCCGGGCCAGATCGCCGGTCCGGTAGAGTCGGCTGCCGGCCTGGCGCGAGAACGGATCGGGCAGAAAGCGCTGCCGGCTCTGCGCGGGATCGTTGATATAGCCGCGGCCGATTCCGGCGCCGCCGATGCAGAGCTCGCCGGTCACGCCGATCGGTTGCGGCTGGAGCTGCGCGTCGAGCACGTAAAGCTGCGTGTTCGGCAGCGGCGCGCCGACCGGAACGTTGGCCGCCGCGATTGCCGGCGCCTTGGTCAGGCGATGCAGGGAGCAGTCGTCGGAGCATTCCGACGCGCCGTAGGCATTGATTAGCGGCACCCTCGGGCAGCGCGCAAACCAGGCGCGGCAGAGCTCGACGGGCAACGGCTCGCCGGTCGAGATCAGCAGCCGCAGCTTCGCGAAGGCGCACCGGATCGGCGCCTCGTCCATACGCTCGAGAATGAGGCGCAGCAGCGAGGGCACGATCTCGAGCACCGTGATGCCCTCGCCCTCGATCTCGCGCGCCAGCAGCATCGGGTCCTGCACGATCGCCTGGCCGCAGACATGGACGCGCGCGCCGACCATGGGACCGGCGAGGAATTGCCAAACCGAGATGACGAAGCTCTGCGGCGCGGTCTGCGCGATCACGTCCTTAGGCGAGAGGCCGAGCTCGGAGATGAGCGAGGCCAGATGGTTCGACAGGCCGCGCTGCTCGATCATGACGCCCTTCGGCGCGCCGGAGGAGCCGGACGTATAGACGAGATAGGCAAGGCTTGAGGCGGCGCGCCGTGCGGCGCGGGCCGGCTTGTCTGCCCTTGTCGCGACCACGTCGTCGAGCTCGGCCACCGGGATGCGCTCGACTAGCGGTTCGAGCAGGGCCTCGACCATGGCAGACTGAGCCCGCCCGGTCAGCAGCACGCGGGCACAGCTCGATCCGAGGATGGTCGAGAGCCGTGCCGTCGGCTGGTCGGGATCGAGATTGAGGAAGGCCGCGCCAACGCGCTGCACCGCGATCATCGCGGCGAGCAGGTCGGGCCCGCGCTCCGCGAGCAGGGCAACCACGCTCTCCGCGCCGACGCCCTCCCGGGCCAGCCAGCGCGCGGCCGCCCCAGTGCGGCGCGCCAGCTCGCGATAGGTCAGGGACGTGCGACCGTCCGAGACCGCGACGGCGTTCGGCGTCTTCCTCGCCTGGCGCTCGAAGCGTTCGCTCAAGTTGCCAAGTGTGGTGAAATTGGCCGGCCTGCCCCGGCCTTTTGCCAGCGCTTGCCGGCGTTCGGCCTCGGTCAGGAGCGGCAGGCGCGAGATGCGCTGCTCCGGATTGGCGATGACGGCCTTGAGCAGCGTCTTGAACTGGGCCGTCATGGCTTCGATCGTCGCGGCGTCGAAAAGATCGGTGGCGTATTCGAAGAAGCCGGTGAAGCGGCCATCGGCCTCGACCAGTTCGAGCGTGATGTCGAACCGCGCCACCCTGGGATCGACTTCCAGCCGCCGGGTCGACAGGCCAGGAAAGCGCGCCGCCTCGATCGAGGCGTTCTGGAGGATGAACATGGTCCGGAACAGGGGATTGCCGTCGCTGCGGCGCGCCACCTGTAATGCGCGCAACACCTCCTCGATCGGAAGGTCCTGGTTGCGGTAGGCGTCCAGCGTGACCTGCCGCACCCGCCGCAACATCTCGCCGAAGCTCGGATCGCCGCTGAAATCGTTGCGCAGGACCAGGGTGTTGGCGAACAGCCCGATCAGGCGCTCGCTCTCGATCTGGTTGCGATTGGCGATCAGCGATCCCGTGGCGACGTCCTCATGCGAGGTGTGGCGGAACAACAGGCACTGGAAGGCGGCGAGCAGCGTCATGAACGGCGTGACGCCGTGGTTCTGGCTCAGCGCGCGCAGCTCGGACGAGAGGGACTTTGAGAATTCAAGGTAGTGACGCGCGCCGTGTCCGCTCCAGATCTCAGGTCTCGGCCTGTCGGTTCGCAGCGGCAGCATGGTGACGCCGTCGAGCTGGGTCCGCCAATAATCGAGCTGCTCCCTGGCCGCGGGCGTCTGCGCCCAGCTTTGCTGCCAGAGTGCGAAGTCGCGATATTGGAAAGCGGGCGGCGGCAGTGCGGCCGAATGCTTCTTGCGCGCGGCGGCATAATGGACGGCGAGCTCCTGCCAGAACAGCCGCTGCGACCAGCCATCGGTGGCGAGGTGATGGACGTTGACCACCAGCGCATGGTTGTTCCCGTCGAACGACAGCAGTGTCGTCTTCAGGGGCGGCGCGTGGGCCAGGTCGAACTGATGTTGCGCAAGCCTGAGCGCCTCGCGCCGGATTGCCGCAGGCCGCCTGCCCGCAGGGCATGGCTTGAGCTTGATGCGCTCCAGCCGCGGCGTCGATGACAGCACCAGCTGCATCGGCTCGCCCTGGCGCTCGACGAACACCGAGCGCAACGCCTCGTGGCGCGTTGAGATCGCAGCGAGGCTCGCAGACAGCGCGGCGGCGTCGACCGGGCCCTTGAGGACGGCGATCTCGACGACGTTATAGTTGTACCGGGTCGGGTCCAGTCGCGAGAGCACGTACATCCGCTGCTGCTGGAACGATAGCGGTGCGTCCGTGCCCGCAAGCCGGCGCCAGCCCGGCAGCGCCGTCTCGCGCCGGCTTGCGGCGGTCTCGATCCGGGCCGCAAGCGCTGCGACCGTCGGGCAATCGAAGATGTCCTCGAACGAGAAGTCGACATCGAAGCGGTCGCGCAAGCGCGAGCGCATCTGTGTCACCGCGAGCGAATCCGCGCCGAGCGCGAAGACGTCCTGGTCGGCGCCGACCTGCGGCAGCTCCAACAGGCCGGCCCAGATCTCGGCGAGCTGGCTCTCGACCGCATTGCGCGGCAGCCGGGTCTCGTCGCCCGCGTCGACCGTTGCAATCAGCTCGGCGAGGGCATTGCGCTTGACCTTGCCGCTGGCGCCCTTCGGCAGCGCCGCCACGCTGCGGATCAGGCTCGGCACCTTGTAGGCCGCAAGCCGCTTTCGCGCGAATTGGCGCAAATGGTCCGAGGTCGCCTCGGCGTTCGGCCGCAGCACCACGACGGCCGCGACGTTCTCGCCGAGCTTGTCGTGCGGGACCGCGAACACGCCGGCTTCCAGCACCGCCGGATGGCTGAGCAGGACGTCTTCCACCTCCAGCGGCGATATCTTCTGCCCGCCGCGGTTGATGACGTCCTTGATGCGGCCGACGATGAAGAGATAGCCGTCGTCATCGAGATAGCCGAGGTCGCCGGTCCTGAACCTACCGTTGCGGAATGCGGCCCGCGTCGCCGGCTCGTCATTATAATAGCCGCGGCTCATGTTCGGCCCGCGCAGCACGATCTCGCCGTGCGCCCCGCTTGCGAGCGTGCGGCCGGTCTCGTCCATGATCGCGATCTCCGGGCCGGCGGCGCGGCCGACCGACCCGACCTTGCGCAGCTCGAACGGATTGGCCGCAATCTGCGAGGCCGCCTCGGTCATGCCGTAGGTCTCGAGCACGGGCACGCCGAACGTTGTCTCCAGCCCGGCGAGAATCGCCGGCGCGAGCGAGGCCGAAGCCGACCGGATCACGCGCAGCGACGATGGTCGGGCGCGGTCCGGATTTACTTCCGCCGCCGTCAGCAATGCGCGATGAATGGTCGGCACCGCCGTGTACCAGGTCGGTTGCAACTCCCGCATCCAGCCGAAGAACGACGATGCGTCGAAACCGTCGGTGCAGATCACGCTGGAGCCCGCGGCCAGCGCCGTGAGCAGGCCGGAGATCAAGCCATGGGCATGAAACAGCGGCAGGACGTTGAGCAGGCGATCATGCGTCGTGAGCGACAGCACATGGCCGGCATTGTAGGCGGAGAGGCAGACATTGCGGTGGGTCAGCGGCACCATTTTCGGCCGCGCCGCCGTGCCTGACGTCAGCAGGATGAACGCATCGTCGTCGCCGCTCGAAGCGCCGCCGGCATTGGCCGGCCCGATCGCCGGCGCGATGAACGCGCAGCCGCCGAGATCGTGGGCAGGCCCCGCCACGAAATCGATCACGGCGATGTCGAGCACTCTGGCGGCGTCGCGGCTCGCCGAGTTCATGTCGGCCCGGGTCACGAGCGCCGTCAGCTTCAGTTCGCTGAAATAGCGTTGTAGCTCGTCCGCCGTCAGATCCGGGTTGATGGGGACGCAGGCGCAGCCTGATGCGACCGCGATCAGCGCCAGCGCAGTATCGGCGCCGCGCGGCAACGCGACCGCGATGCGGTCTGCGGGACCGATGCCGAGTTCACGCAAGGTACGGACCAGTTGCCGGATCGACTCGGCCAGCACGCCATAGCTGAGCGCCGGCCGGCCGGGAGCGAGGAGTGCGGGTGCCGCCGGCGTCCTGCGGGCGTAGAATTCGAGAAGGCCGCCGATATGCGCGAACACCTTCGTTTCGGCCGTGGTGCCGGCTGATGCTTCGTCCGCTCCGGATGCAATGTCCGACAACGCCATTCCCTTTTGGTCCGATTAAGTTATTCTTCCAAGAAGTTGGGGAATGCGTCCAGTCCGAGGTGAAGTTTGGACCCCAAAATCTGTGGTTGAGGGGCCCTCGAGCCCTTCGACGGAGTAAGGGTCGGGCAGAATCGCGATGCTGGAGAACGAGCCGAGCACGAGTTTGGAAGGTGGGCTGAAGCACTGGCTCGAAAGCATCGGCCTCGGGCACTACACCGATCTTTTCGCGCAGCACCGCCTCGATCTCGACGTCATCGCGGATCTCACCGAAGCCGATCTGGTCGAGCTCGGATTGCCGCTCGGCGATCGCAAGCGGCTGCAGCGGGCGATGGCGGCGCTGCTTCAAGCGGAAACCACGGAGGCGGAGGCGCCGCGTCCGCAAATCCGGGCGGAGGTCGGAGCCGAACGGCGCCAGCTCACCACGATGTTCTGCGACATGGTGGATTCCACCTCGCTGTCCGCGCAGTTCGATCCGGAGGACGTCCGCGACATGATCGCGGATTTTCGCGAGACCTGCGTCCGGGTGGTCAAGCAATACGAGGGCTTTGCCGCCCGTTTCGTCGGCGACGGTATCCTGGTCTATTTCGGCTATCCGACCGCACATGAGGACGATGCCGAGCGCGCGGTGCGCGCCGGGCTCGAGATCGTGCGGGTGCTGTCGACGGCGCACGCGGTCGAGCCGCGCGATGCGCTCAGTCATTCACCGGCCGTCCGCATCGGGATCGCGACCGGCCTCGTCGTGGTCGGCGACCTCGTCGGGCAGGGCACCGAAGAACGCGACTCCGCGGTCGGGGAAACCGTCAATCTCGCGGCGCGCCTGCAAGGCCTGGCGCCGCCCAACGGTGTGGTGATCTCGGCCTCGACGCAGGCGCTGCTGAAGGGGAAGTTCGACTACCGCAATCTCGGCGTCCACGACTTGAAGGGAATCCCCGAGAAGGCCCAGGCCTGGCACGTGGTGCGCGCCTCGCGGGTGGAGACCCGCTTCGCTGCGGCGATGGGTACGCGGCTGACACCGCTCGTCAACCGCGAGGAGGAGATCGCGCTTTTGATGGGACGCTGGCAGCAGGTCAAGGACGGCGACGGCCAGGTCGTGGTCAAGTTCGGCGAGCCCGGCATCGGCAAGTCGCGCATCATCCAGGAGATCTTCGAGCGGATATCGGACGACCGCCATGGACAGGTCTCGCTGCAATGCTCGCCCTATTACACCTCCACCGCGTTCCATCCCTTCGTCGCGCAGCTCAAATTCTCCCTCGGTCTCGATCGCGAGGATTCGTCCGCGCTGTCGTTGGCGAGCCTCGAGAACGCGATCGCGGCCTCTCATGGCGACGTCGAGCAGGTCACCCCGCTGTTTGCCGCGCTGCTGTCGATACCGACCGGGGACCGCTATCCGCCGCTCGAGCTGTCGCCGCAGCAGCAGAAGGATGCGACCGTCGTGGCGCTGGTCAACCATTTCCTCGGCCTTGCGCGCGAGATGCCGCTGGTGATCGCGTTCGAGGATTTGCATTGGATCGACCCGACCTCCCGCGAGGTGGTCGACCTCCTGGTCGATCGGGTGCAGAACCAGCCGATCCTGGCGATCATCACCGCGCGCTCGGAATTCCAGCCGAGCTGGAACGCGCATTCGCACATCACCACCCTGGTGCTGAACCGCCTGAGCCGGCAGTTGCGCACGACGCTGGTCGAGCGCGTCGCGGGACGCGAGCTGCCCAAGGAGGTAGTCGAGGAGATCATCGTCAAGACCGACGGCGTGCCGCTGTTCCTGGAGGAGCTGACCAAGACGGTTCTGGAATCCAATCTGCTGACCGAGCGGCACGGGCGCTACGTGCTGTCGGGACCGTGGCGGCAGCTCGCAATCCCGGCCACCCTGACCGACTCGCTGATGGCGCGGCTCGATCGGATGGGACCCTTCAAGCGCATCGCGCAGATCGGCGCCACGATCGGCCGCGAGTTCTCCTACGAGACGCTGCATGCCGTCGCCAATACGCCGGCCGAGCAGATCGAGGCGGCGCTCAGTCATCTGCAGGAGGCCGGGCTGATCATGCGCCGCGGCCATCCGCCGGATGCGCTGTACTCCTTCAAGCACGTGATGATCCAGAACGCCGCGCATGCGAGCCTGTTGCACAGCGAGCGGCGCAAGCTGCATGCGCGGATCGCCCAGGTGCTCGCCGAGATGTATCCGGAGAGGACCGAGCGCGAACCGGAGCTGCTCGCCCATCATTTGACCGAATCCGGCCAGAGCGAGGGCGCCGCCAGCTTCTGGCTTAAGGCCGGCAAGCAGGCGGCCAAGACCGGGGCCAATCTGGAGGCGATCGGCCACCTGCGCCGCGGCCTTAACGTCGTGCAGGCCAATGCGCGCATGCAGGGCTCCGACGAGATGGAGCTCAAGCTGCGCATCGCGCTCGGCAACGCGCTGATCGCCGCCAAGGGCTACGCGGTGCAGGAGGTCGAGGAGAACTACATCCGCGCGCTGGAGCTCGGCCGTCAGCTCGACGACGACGAAAAGGTCTTCGCCGCGACGCGCGGGCTCTGGGTGTGCCATTTCATCCGTGCCGATCTCACCCGCGCGCACGATCTCAGCGTCGAGCTGTTGAAGTTTGCCAAGCGCGAGCGGCTGAACGAGCGGACGCAGCCGGCGCAGCAGACCGGCTATCTGATCGAGGCGCACCGCGCGATCGCGATGACCATGCTCTATCGCGGCCGCTTCGCAGCCTCGCAGCACCATTTGCACCGCTGCATCAACCTGTACAGCCCCGATCTGCACTCCGACCTGATGGAACGGCACGGCATCGATCCCGGTGTCGTTTCGCTGTCCTATCTCGGTTACCTCCTGTGGTTCCTCGGCCGGCCCGACGCGGCGCGCCAGCACAGCGAGCAGGCGATCGCGAACGCCGAGAAGATCCGTCACCCTTTCACGCTGGCCTTCGCGCTGGTGTTCGGCGCCTATCTCCGTCAGCATTTGCGCGACGTCGAAGGCACGCGCGACTACGCCAACCGCGCCATGATCATTGCCACCGAACACAATTTCCTGCACTGGAAGCAGCAGGCGGCGATCCTGCGCGGCTGGGCGCTGGCTCAGCTCGGCGAAGCCGACGAAGGCCTCGGCCAGATGCGCTTCGGCCTCGACGAGTACGAGGCGATGGATTCCTGGCTCGCCGGTTGCTGGTTCCGCTGTCTGCTCGCGGAAACCTACGCCAAGGTCGGGATGCGCGACGCCGCCTTGCGCGCGCTGGATGGTGCGCTTGCGACTGCAAGGCGGACCGGCGATCACTTCTATCTCGCCGAGGTCTATCGCCTGCAAGGCGAGATCACGCTGGCGGGCGGCGACCCGGCGTCGGTACAGGAGGCGGAGGACCTGTTCGGCCTTTCACTGGAGACCGCACGCAAGCAGGGTGCGCTGTCCTGGGAGCTTCGCACCGCCCTCGGTCTCGCACGCTTGTCGCATCAAGCCGGCAAGCGCGAGCACGCAAGACTCCTGCTCATGCCGATCGTCGGCAAGTTCAGCGAGGGTTCTTACACGCCGGATCTGAAGCAGGCGTTCCAGCTCCTCGACGAGCTCGGTACGGACGCGCCGGTGCGCGAGCAGGCCGATCTGTGACATGAGCGATCCTGCCGCCGCGCGTGCGCGCTACGTGGAATTGATCGGAAGGCGTGAGCGGATTGCCTCGAAGCGTCTCCTCGATGCGCTCGCCGCCGTTCCGCGCGAGGAATTTCTGCCAAGGGGACCCTGGCGCATCAAGGGCGAGACGGCCCGCAGCTACCGGCTGACGCCCGACGCCGATCCCGTTCATCTCTATGACAACGTGCTCGTCGCCATCGATGCACGTCGCAAGCTCGACACCGGCCTGCCGAGCCTGTGGGCGCATTTGATCGACATTCTCGACATCAAGCGGGCGGACCGTGTCGTGCAGATCGGCTGCGGCCTCGGCTATTTCTCCGCGGTGCTGTCGATCATGGTCGGCGAGAAGGGCCGCGTCCATGCGATCGAATGCGACGAGCGGCTCGCCTCCCGGGCGGCGAGCTATTTGCGCGGCTATGGCAACGTCACGGTCGTCCACGGCGATGGATGCAAGGACGTGGGCGGGCCCGCCGATGTGATCATCGTCCATGCCGGCTTCCCGCACCCGCACCCGCTCTGGCTGCGGTCGCTCCGTCCGCGCGGCCGTCTTCTGGTGCCGCTGACCCAGCGCGACCGCGAAGGCGCCGCCCTCAAGATCACGCGGAGGGCCAGGGGGTTCGAGGCAGAGGCGATCCAGCAGATCCGGATCTTCCCCGGCCGGGGCCGCGGCGTGACCGCCCTCGACGACCGCGTCGCCGACTGGTGGCAGCGCGCCTCAGCCCTGGCGCCGCTCCGCTTTCGCGGGCTGGTGCAGGGGCTGCCGTCGGATGGCTAACACTTCGTTTCGCTTTACCTTGATTTCGATCGTGAGTTTCCGGCATCTCGCATTGCCGCTATCAGTGCGGGTCTGATGGCCATTTGAGCGTGCTCCATGCATTCCGTTGCCCTGCTGACTGCCAGCTACGCCAAGGATATCGAGCGCTTTTCGCTGCTCAGCGAGAGCATCGACACCTGGCTGTCGGGATACACGCGCCATTATGTACTCGTTAACGATGAGGACGTGCCGCTGTTCGCGCGCTTTTCGTCCGACAAGCGGGTCATCGTTCCGGCCTCGCGCTATCTGCCGAAATGGCTGTTCGCGCTGCCGCCGGCGCTCCAGCTCGGCAGTCGGCGCGTCTGGCTGTCGCTGCTGTCCTCGCCCGTGCACGGCTGGCACATCCAGCAGATCCTGAAGATCGCCGGCGTCCTCAACGCGCCCGAGCAGCGCGTCTGCATCCTGGATTCGGACAATCTGTTCTTCCGCGAGTTCGACGTCAGCCGATATGCCGGCGCCGAGACGACGCCGCTGTTCGTCACGCGCAAGGCGATCGCCGCCGACCACCCGTTGCACGGCCTGTGGCTGCGTACCGTCGATCAGCTTCTCGGCATCAAGGAGCGTTCATTCCCGGCCGACGATTATGTCGGCAACGCGCTGGTCTGGGACAGGGACACGGCGCGGGCGATGACGGACGCGATCAAGTCGGCGACGGGCCTGAGCTGGGCGCTGGCGCTGTGCCGGAAGAAGAAATTCTCCGAGTACCTGCTTTACGGAAACTTCGTCGCGACCTCGCCAGAGCACATGGCGCGACATCGGATCACCGAAGACAGCATCGCGGTTTCGCACTGGGACGATACGCCGCTCGACCGCCCGGCCATCGAAGCGATGATGCGCACGGCCTCGCCCGAACAGGTCGCGCTTTGCATTCAGTCCTATTCGTCGACGTCGATTGCCGACATCCGCGACGTGTTCCGCCTCTCCTCGCGCGAGCGGCGCGCGCCGAGCCTGGCCCCCGATCATATCGGCGATGTGGCCGCGTTCGAAACGCCGAAGACACGCTGATCTCTAAGCGCCCTTCGTGAACTTGCTGATGACGTCCATGAACGGCTTCGGCTTGAACTCGCCGTCGAGCGGCAGCGGGCGGTTCGGCTGCTTGTCCTTGCGGGCGAAGGTGCCGTTGATCCAGCTGTAGCGGTCCGAGATGCCCCAGGTCAGGATCGACCGCACCGGGCCGCTCGCGGCAACGGCCGTCAGCAGGTCGTCGACGCGCTTGGCGACGACGGCGTCGCGCTCCGCAGGACTTCCCGCCAGCTTCTGGTCGTCGACGTCGAGCTCGGTGATGAGCACCTCGAGCCCCCACGAGCGCAGCTCGGTGACGAACTCGGCGAGCCCGTGCGTGTCGATCTCGAGCTCGGCGTGAAGATGCGCCTGCAGGCCGACGGCGTGGAGCGGAACGCCCTGATCGAGCAGGTCCATGATGAGGGTGCGATAGGCGGCCCGCTTGGCGATGAAGGAATCTTTCGCCGACTCGATGTCGTATTCGTTGATCGCGAGCTTGACGAAGGGGTCGGCCGCGGCCGCCGTGCGGAACGCCAGCGGAATCCAGCGATCGCCGAGATGTTGCGTCCAGAAGGAGTCGCGCCGGTCCTTCGGGCTGCGCGGATTGTCCGGGATCGGCTCGTTGACGACGTCCCACGACGTCAGCTTGTCCTTGTAATAGGAAACGACGGTGCCGATGTGGTCGAGATAGGCGCGCTCGACGCCCTTGCTGCCCTTGATCTGTTTGGTCCAGTCCGGAATGTCGTGATACCAGGCGAGTGCGTGGCCGCGCATGGTCAGATCGTTGTCGCGCGCGAAATCCAGGATCGCGTCGGCGCGCTCGAAGGCGAACGTATGGGCGTTGGGCCGCAGCATCGGCCACTTCAGCTCGAGCACCGGCACGACTTGCGTGCAATAGGTGCTGATGGCTTCGCCGAGCCGCGGATCGGCTTGCAGGTCCCAGAGCGTGGCGGCTGCGCCGTAGCCCGGGCGGCGCTGGGAGAACTTTGAGGCCGGCGCGGCTGACGTCGATGTAGCCGCCGCGAGCGTTGCGACACTGCCGAGCAGGAATTCGCGTCGGTCGAGCCCGGTCACGCGTGCCGCTGCATCGCGGCTTCCGCGATTTCGTAATAGTGAAGCGCGCCCTTCTCGAGCGTCAGGTGGTCCAGCACATAATCGCGCGGCGCGAAGCCTCCTGCGTCGACGTGCGACCAGAAACGGCCCCAGCCCGCCGCGAAGTTGCCCGCATCAGTGAAGGTCATGCCGCAGCGCGCGTCGAAATAAGGCACCGAGGACACGTTGCCCTCGTATCGCACCTTATCCGGAAAATATTTCGGATCCTGCCAGGGTCCGCCGCGATCCCAGGCGAAGACGGGCACGCCGCTCGACAGTGCTTGCTGGCAGGCGATGCCCTGGCTCTCGTGCTCGCAGAGGAAGATCATGCTGCGGCAGCGCGCCAGCGCGGCCTTGTAATCCTCTTCCTTGTAGTGGCCGTAGCGGATCGTTTCGACCGTGCGGCCGCTGGCTTCGAGAAACTTTCGGATCGGCTCGATCAGCTCCGGCTGATACCGGTCGTAATCCCAGCGGACCTTGTCGTAGAGCAGCACGTCGATCTTCTTCTGCGCGGCCGGCGTCGGGACCCAGAGATCCGTCTCGATGCCGACGGGCCAGGCACCGACATGGGGCCAGTGCGGACGGAACATGTCGGCATACCAGGCGCACGGCAACAGCACCCGCCTCACGTCGAGGTCCTTCAGACTTTCCGGTGCGTCGATCGGATGGTCATACATGGCGACGCCGAGCAGCAGCGGATTCTTCCACTCGAACCAATCGAGCACGAACGGCCGGCCGATGATGCAGGCCAGCTCCTCCGGATGCTTCCGGATGTAGCGATAATCGTTGACGCGGTAGCGAATGCCGAGCCGATCGAGACCTGCGCACAGATTGAGCAGAACGCGCCGCTGTCCGCTGATGAAGGACTTGCCCAGCAGCAACCGGCGCAGCAGCGGCCGAAGGTGACGGTCGCCGGGAAACCAGCGGTCGTCTCGTTCCTCGAAGAAGAGGTTGAGGACCATCCTGTCGCGGCCTTCCGCGCCGGGATACGCCGGAACCGCGGGAGCAGTGGCGGTTCGACGCGGGAGGGAGGTCGATCTCGCCCGTGTTCGTTCGACAACGTCCATATCAGTCACATCTGTGCGTCGGAGGAGTCGGGCGACCTTTCGCTATCAATACTTCTTTTCTGTGATCGCGCCCGCTCCTTCAAGAACAGGGCAAATTTAACGCTAACGCGCGATAACCGCGCGCTCGCTCCATTAGCGATCCGATTTGCAGGGTTATCCGGCTATCCTTGACCTATCCTCGACCTATCCTTGGCAATGCCAGCGGCGAGCCCGATTGTCGTACCCGATCGTCTTAACGACCCGTTAATCCTGATGGCTGCCCACGGTCCCGTGCTCGCATGCTGAACCGCCATTTCTCGATTTATCTCGTTGCCTACATCCTGCCTGCGGCGGTGGGCTTCTTCGCCGTCACGGCCTATACGCGGCTCCTCAGCCCTGCGGAGTACGGCGTCTATGTCGTCGGCATCAGCCTTGCCGGGATTCTGGGCGCGATCTTCTTTGCCTGGATCAAGCTGTCGGTGTCGCGCTATCAGGCGATGTCGGCGGAGGTCGATTTTCGCGGCACGGCGATCGTGGCGTTCGCGCTCACGGCCGCCGTGCTCTGCGCCACCACTCCGCTGGTTGTCCTGGTCCGCAGCGATCTCAGCGTCGAGCTGCTGCTCGCCAGCATGTTCGTCGCGATCATGGCCAATGCGGTCGATGTCGGCCAGGAGTTCGAGCGCGCCAAATTGCGCCCCTACCGCTTCGCGGCGATCTCGATCGTGCGCAGCGTCTCCACCGTCGGCTTCGGTCTTCTCGGCATCTGGCTCGGCTGGGGTGGATTGGGGCTGCTCGCCGCATTCGGCCTGGGGTCGCTCGCCGGCATCATCCTGAACCTCGTCGGCGACCGCACTGGGATCGCGCGCTTCCAGCGCAGCCAGTTCATGCAGCTGGCGCGCTACGGCCTGCCGCTGACGCTGGCGGGATTGTCCGTGGCGGTCTATTCGGCCTGCGACCGCCTCATCGTCGCTTATCTGCTCGGCAAGGATGCTGCCGGCATCTTCGGCGTTGCCGCCGATCTGCCGCGCCAGTTCATGGTGATGATCGCATCCAGCGTCGCTGCGGCGACGGTGCCGCTGGTGTTCCGGTCGTTGTCTGAGAACAACGGCGAGACGACGCGGGAGCGGCTGACCGAAAGCCTCGAGCTGCTGCTGGTCGTGGTGGCGCCCGTTGCGGTCTGGCTTGCGCTTGCGGCGGACCAGGTGGCCGGAACGCTCGTCGGGATCGACTTCCGCGCCGGCGTCTCGGCCCTGTTGCCGACGCTGGTGCTGGCGCGGCTTTTCGGCATCGCCAATCAGTTCTACGTGCAGATCAGCTTCCAGCTCGCCCAGCGGCCGTTCATGCTGGCGGCGCAATCTTTCCTCACGCTGGTGATCAGCGTGATCCTGATGTTCGCGCTGATCGGCGGCTACGGCCTTTACGGCGCGGCGCTGGCGACCTTGGCGACCGAGGCGATCGGCTTCCTCGTCGCACTCGTCCTGATGCATCGGGCCCATCCGGTCCCGTTCGAGCTCAATCGCCTCGCCGGCGTCGCTGCCTCCGCGGCCGCGATGGCCGCCGCGATCCTGATTGCGCGGTCGCAAGTGGGCGGCACCGGCCTCGCCTCGCTCGTCATCGTCAGCCTCGCCGGCGGCCTTGCCTATGCGGCTACTGCTTGGCTGCTGAATGTTGCGAACGTGCGAACGTTGTCGCTGCGTTTCCTGCGAACATTGAACCGCAAGGCTCTCGGCGTCTAGCGGAAGGACTATTCGCGCGTCCGTTCGGTTGCACCAAAAGGTGATCCGGACATTCTGCCGCAGCGATCGAGGCCAGCTCGGGCCGCCCTCGGCTGACGGCCGCCTTCCGCCTTCGCCAACCCTCGTATATGAGAGATTTGTCGCCCGAACGTACCGAATCCCGCCACAGACGGAACGTAAGGCGGCTGCGATTTCTTAATGCAATGATTCCAATCTGCTGTGACCGACAGCAGCAGGCTGGCAGCTCGACCGAGGATGGGCATGAAAAATCAACTGGCGACGGCGCAATTCACCAAGGCGGTGTGGCGCCGGGGGCCTGCCGGAATCATTGCGCTCGTGGCGGCGGCAACGCTTGCGGCGGCCTCCCCCGCGATCGCGGCCAAGCAGCAGCGCCAGGTGGCGGAGGCGGTCGCGCCGCGGGTGGCCGGCGATCCGATCATGGCGATCGTGTCGATCAAGAGCCAGCAGGTCACGTTCTACGATGCCGACGGCTGGATCGTGCGCGCGCCGGTATCGACCGGCACCACCGGACGCGAGACGCCGGCCGGCGTCTTTGCCATCCTCGAGAAGAACCGGGAGCATCGCTCGAGCCTTTATGACGATGCCTGGATGCCGCACATGCAGCGCATTACCTGGAACGGCATCGCCCTGCATGGCGGACCGCTGCCCGGCTATGCCGCCTCGCACGGCTGCGTGCGAATGCCGTTCGGCTTCGCCGAGAATGTGTTCGACAAGACCTATATCGGGATGCGCGTGATCGTCTCGCCGCATGACACGGTCCCGACGGAATTCTCTCATCCCTCGCTGTTCGTGCCAAAGCCGGAGGCCATCGCGGCCGTGCCCGGCCGGGCCGACAAGCTCTCCGCCGAGGCGGAGGAGGCCACAAGGGCGGCCGACGAGGCCAAGAAAGCTGCGTCCGCCGCCGCGAAGGAAGCCGCCGCGCTGCCGGCCGCGCTGCGCAAGCTCGAACAGCAGAAGACCCGCGCCGATGCCGAGCTCGCCTTCGCCGACAAAATGCTCGCAAATGCCAAGACGGATCAGGCCCGCGCCAAGGCCGAGGAGCTGAAGCAGAAGGCAGCAAGCAAGGCTGCCGACGCGGCGACGCAGCTCGAGGCCGCCAAGGCCGCCGCGCAGCCGAAGCGCGATGCGGTGGCCGCGACCAAGGAAGCCGCGAAGGCCGCTGCGGCCAGAAAGACTGAGGCCGTCAAGGCCGCGACCGACGCGAAGCTCGCGGGCGAGCCGGTCTCGGTCTACATCAGCCGCGCGACGCAGAAGCTCTATGTGCGGCGGAACACGCACAAGCCGGCGCCCGACGGCGGCGGCGAGGTCTTCGACACCAGCATCGAGGTCCCCGTCACGATCCGCAACCCGGAGCAGCCGATCGGCACGCATATCTTCACGGCGATGGCGAAGACCGGGACGGGCCTGCGCTGGAGCGTTGTCACGATCGAGAACGGCGATGAGGCGCGCAACGCGCTCGACCGCATCACCATCCCGCAGGACGTATGGGATCGCATCGGGCCGACCGCGTTGCCGCGCTCCTCGATCGTCATCTCGGACGAGCCGCTGAGCAGCGAGACCAATTACCGCACCGAGTTCGTCGCGGTGCTGAGCAACGAGCCGCAAGGCGGCTTCATCACGCGCAAGCCGACCGCGCCCGCCATGGTCGCCAGCGACGACGGCTGGGACAACGGCTTCGGCTTCTTCTACCGCGATCCCTACGTCCAGCCGGCCAACCCGCGCCGGCGCAGCCAGTACCAATATTACCAGCCGGCGCAGCCGTTCCAGCGCGGCTTCTGGTAAGGGGCGCTGCCTCGGCCAACGGGCCGCAGCTACAGGCGGGCCTCGATCACGATCGCCTGGATCTTGCCCTCCACCGGACCGGATCCATGACGGGCCCGGATTGCCTCCGCGACCGTATCGGTCGCGGCCTGAAGCTTGCCGGCATCCCGTGCCTCGATCTCGCTGCGCAGCGGCGTGCCCTGGCAGAGCGCAAGGGCGACATATTCGGCTGAAGGCGCACGGCTGATTTCGGATCGGGTTTCGATCGATATGTCGCGGAAGCCCGCTCGTTCGAGATCGCCCCTGATAACGGCCTTGTCGTGATAGCCGTGCGGCGTCCGGATCATGAAACGCGGCGGATCATCGGGAAACAGCCTTTCGAGCGCGGCCGTGGCTTCATGCGTCAGCACATTGTCCTCGATACGATCCCAGACGTTGAACACGAACGTGCCGTCGCCCTTCAGGACTCGTTTGACCTCTCCATAAGCCTTCACCCGGTCCGGAAAGAACATCGCTCCGAACTGGCAGCAGACCACGTCGAACTCGGAATCGCCGAAGGGCAGGGCCATTCCGTCCGCCTGTCGCCAGGTGATGCGATCGTCATTCGCCTGGCGCTGCGCTGCGACCGCGAGCATCGGCTCGTTGAGATCCGTTGCAACGTATCGAATGCCGCGCGGCAGCGCCGCCGCCACGGCGCGCGTCACGGCACCGGTGCCCGCGGCGATCTCGAGAAGCGTGGAAGGAGAGCGTGCGGCGACGCGCTTTGCGATCTCCTCCGCATAGACGGCGAAGATCATCGGGACGAGATACTCGTCATAGATTTTCGGAATCGAGCCGGCGAAAACCTTGTCAGTGTCGGGCATGCTCGCCTCGCTGAAGGTTCGGACACGAGGTGCACGTTACCATGGTTTCCCGCCAGAGCCAGCAACGGCGCAAATTGCGGGCGATCGGTTCTACGATCTCCCGCCGACCTCGCGGATCGGCCGCGTGCCGTCCCAGCTCATCGCGGCCTGGCGGACCTTTTCGAAGAACGGTCCCTTGGTGCCGCTGATGTCGGAGATCTCGATCACCGTGCCCGGATGCGCCTGCGTGTCGAAATAGGCAAAGCGTCCCTTCTCGCCGCCGATCTGGCCCTCATGGCCGATCCTGTAGCCGAGCCCGAGCGCCTTATCGTAGAGCGCCTGATAGTCGTGGCTCCAGTACGACATGTGCTGGAGGCCTTCATGCCCGGCATCTAGAAATTCCTTGTAGAGCGAGGGCGCGTCGTTGCGCTGCTGGATCAGCTCGATCTGCAGATCGCCGGAATTCGCCAGCGCAATGCTCATCTCGACGGCGGAATCCTGGCCGCGATGCCGGAACCAGTCGGTCTTGACCCGGTCCATGTAGTACCAGGGGCCGACGCCCATCACCTCGATCCAGTGCTTCATCGCGGCGTGGATGTCCCGCACCACATATCCGTTTTGGCGCACCGCGCCGAAGATGCGGCTCATGTCCGCGCTCCTGCTCTCTTCCTATTCACGAGGGGACCTCATCCTGAGGGCCCGCCGCAGGCGGGCGTCTCGAAGGATGGCCGCACGCAAGCTGCCTGCTCGCGCTCCCAATCACTTGACCTCGATGCCCGCGTCCTTGGCAACCTGCTTCCAGGCCGTGATGTCGCGCGCGTTGATGTCGCGCTGCTCCTCGCCGGGCACGAATTGCGGGGTGATGCCGAGCGCCAGCAGCTTCTGCTTCACGACATCATCGCCAAGGGCCTCCTTCAGCGCCGCCGACAGCTTCTGCGCGATCGGCGGCGCGACACCGGCCGGCGCATACATCGCCCAGGACAGGCTGCGGTCGAATGCCACTCCCTGCTCCTTGTAGCTGGCGATTTCGGGCAGGCTCGGCGACCGCTCGCCGCAGGCCGCCAGCGCCTTGATCGAGCCCTCCTTCACCAGCGGCGTTGCGGTGGCGACGTCGAGCGTCGCAAGCGAAATGTGGCGGCCGAGCAAATCGCCGGCCAGCTTTGCGATGCCGTTGAACGGCACATGGTCCATCCTGATGCCGGTCTGCTGCATCAGGATTTCCGCGCAGAATTGCCCGGTCGAACCGACGCCCCAGCTGCCGTACTGGATCGGCTCGCCCTTCTTGGCCAGCGCGACCAGACCCTTGATGTCGTTGGCGGCAAAGTCCTTGGTCGCCACCAGCATGATGGAGGAGACGCCGACGCGCCCGATCGTCGTGAAATCCTTGATCGGATCGTAGGGCAGTTTTGGATAGATCGCGGGCGCCAGCACATGCGTGGTCATGCCGCCGACGGTAATGGTGTAGCCGTCATTGGCGGATGTCGCGACCATCTGCGTGCCGATCGTGCCGGCGGCGCCGGTGTGGTTCTCGATATAGATGCTCTGCCCGAGCGTCTTGCCCATCCTGTCCGCAAGCAGCCGGCCGACCACGTCGCCACCGCCGCCGGCCGCATAAGGCAGCAGCATCCTGATCTTGCGGGTGGGGTAGGCGGCTGGGTCCTCGGCGCGGGCGGGCGCCGCCGCAGACAAGATCAGCAGCAATGATGCGACGATGCGAAGCGCTGCGATGGTTTGAGCGGGTAAAAGGCGAGCGTGGCTTGCCATGGCGTTGTTCCCCCAATTGCTCTCCGCTTATCGAGCGGAGTTGAAACGAACGATCGTTCGTACGGTTGACTAGCGAACGAGCGTTCGTTAGTCAAGCATCATGGCTGTCCACACCTCCAGCGCGGCGGCAGCGGCTGCGCCCACGACGCGCGAGCGCATCCTCACCGAAGCGCTCAATTTGTTCGCGCAGAGCGGCTATGGCGGCGCCTCGATGCGCGAGCTCGCGCGCCGCGTCGGCATCCGCGAGAGCAGCCTCTACAACCATTTCCCCGGCAAGGCGGCGATCCTCGAGGCGATCGTCAGCGAGCACGGTCCGGCCAGCTCGGCGAGCCGGCTGGAGGAGCCGCGCTACAGGCAGCTGGTGCGGCAGCCAGCGGAGTTCTGCCGGCAGTTCGCGCTCGACCTGGTCGAGCAATGGTCCGATCCGCGCGAGCACCAGTTCCAGAAGGTCATCACCGCCGAGCGCAACCGCGTGCCCGGCATCCGCGCCAAATTCGCCGATCATTTCTACGCGCGCGAGCAGAGGCTGATGACGGACTATTTTCGCGGCTTCGCGCTCGCCGGCCTGATCTCGACGCCCGACCCGCGCGAGACCGCGCGGCTGTTCGCCGCCGGTCTGATCTACATCCGCCTCGAGCATTACGTGATGGGCGCGGTGCCGTCGCCGCGGCCGAAGGTGATCGAGGCGATCGACCGCTATCTCGCCTTCTTCCTGTCGCTGATCGCGGCAGGCGGTGACGCCGACAACAAGAAACGAAAGTTCAAGGGAGAAACGCGTGGCAAGGCTGCCCCTGATTGATCCGGAGACGACGAGCGGCGACATCCGCGCCTCGTTCGACCGCATGCCGGTCAAGCTCAACATCTTCCGCATGATGGCCCATGCCGAGGCCAACATGATCCCGGCGATGCGTCTCGGCAATTCCATCCTGCACAAGCAGAAGCTCAGCGCGGTCAACCGCGAGCTTCTGATCCTCCAGTCCGCCCAGCTCGAAGGTGGCGCCTACGAGTGGCGCCAGCACGTGCCGATCGCGCTCGGCGTCGGCTGCACGCAGGACCAGATCGACGCCGTCGACCGTAGTGACTACGACGCCGCCGGCCTGAGCGAGGCCGAGCGCGCGCTGCTGAAGTTCGGCCGCGAGGTGGTCGAGAACGTCCGCGTGGCGGAAGTGACCTTCGCGGCCGTGCGAAAACATTTCAGCGACCAGGAAATCGTCGAAGCCATCGTCGCGCTCGGCTTCTACATGATGATGGCGCGCCTGACCGAAGCAACGGAAACCGATCTCGATCCCGCCGCCGGCATGCAGGTCTATGACGGCGGCAAGAAGCCAGGCGGCTGAGATGGCGGACAGCGAGAGCAAGCCGGAGCGCTATGTCCGTCCGCCCAGCAAGGAATCATCCGGGCAAGCGCCGGGCAGGGGGCGCCTGAAGGGACGCCGCGTCCTGATCGTCGGCGGCGGCCAGCGCGTGTTCGATGCTGCGAGCGATCCGATCGGCAACGGCCGCGCCATGAGCATCCTGTGCGCCCGCGAGGGCGCCAAGGTCGCGGTCGGCGATCTCGATCGCAGCTCCGCCGAGCAGACGGTTAAGCGCATCACGGATGAAGGTGGCGAGGGTTTTGCCATCGCGGCCGACGTCACCTCGGAGGCCGACGTCGTCCGCATGATCGACGAAGCGCACCGCGCCATGGGCGGGCTCGACGGCATGGTGCTGAACGTCGGCACCTTCGGCAAGGTCGGGCTCGATGCCGTCAGCCCCGAGGAGTGGAACAAGATCTACGACGTCAATGTCCGCGGCCCCATGCTGTGTTGCCGCGCCGGCTTGCCGAAATTCGACGATGGCGGCGCCATCGTCTTCATCTCCTCCATCGCCGCGCTGAAGGCGGGCTCGCAGATGGCGGTGTACGATTCCTCGAAAGCCGCGCTCGGCGGCCTCATGCGCAACATCGCCCATCTCGGAGCCCGCCGCGGCATCCGCGCCAATCTCGTCTATCCCGGCCTCGTCGACACCCCCAACGGCCGCGAAGCCGGCGCCGGCCGTCCCTCCCGCGGCAAGAGCCACATCCCGTTCGGCCGCCAGGCGACAGCCTGGGAGATTGCTTATGCCGTGCTGTTCTTCCTCTCGGATGAAAGCGTCTACGTCACCGCACAGACCCTCGCGGTCGATAGCGGCTTGAGCGGGATGTAGACGATATCCTATCGTTTGGCCGACCGCGCGCGACAAACGAGATGATCGAGCGAGATGTGCCCCGGCCCGTAAGCCATGAGGGCAAGTGCCATCGCTGCCCAGGTGAGATGGATCGGCCAGCCGTCGGGCACCGTGAGCTCGACGATCACCGTCATCACCAGCAGTCCAAGCGCTGCGAACCGAGTGCCCAGACCCAGCACCAGCAGGATCGGGAACATGATCTCGCCGGAGCCCGAGAGAAAGGCCATCACCGTCGGGGCCGGAAAGTGATAGGGACCGCCGGGCAGATGCAGCATGAATTCGTCGCTGAACAGCGTTACTGCCGTGTCGTTGAGCTTGAGGAAGCCGTCCCATTTGAGCAGGCCCGAGCGCCAGAACGGCACGGCGAGCGCAAGGCGCAGCACCAGCAGGACCAGCGATGGCACTGCGAGCGCCTGCACCAGATGATTGGCTCTGTCGATGAGTGCTCCGGGCGACGGCAGGCCGCTGGCGGGCGTCATGGGTTGCTCCGTGATCATGATGGGTCTCCGCAACAGAGCGAGGTGAAGGCGCCGGCTTCGATCAGCCCGGCAATGTTCGCGGCGATGTCGAATTCGCTTGCCGCCTCCAGCGCCGCCGCAGCGGCTTCGCCGAGCGGCCGGCCCGACACGAGATGGTGCGCGAAGACCGCGCCTCCGGGTGGCAGGCGGCGCACGGCGACGTCGAATTCGCCTCGCGTGATCAGGGCATCTTCCGGCGTCGAGGCATCGATTCGCATGACCGGTGCGTCGTCGCGGTTGGCCGCAAAGATCGTCACGGCAGCGTAATTCGAACGCAGGCATCGCGCGGCCGGGTGCGGAATGAACACCAGATCAGCCAGGCGGTCGGGTGTCACTGCCGAGAGCCGGGCCGGCGACAGCGGGACGGCGTCGGCGGCGTGATAGGCATCGAGCCAGGCCCGCTCGAGACGCGCGACGTCGGCGAGCCAGGGCATATCTTGCGCATGCTCGTAAGCTTCGATGAACTCCGGGAAATCGCGGCCGTATTCAAACAGCAGCGGCGATGTCGGCGGCTTGCTGCGCACATGCAAGCGCGCCATCGCGCGGAAGAAGTCCATGCCGGTGATGCGCTGCACCGCCGGATAGATCGCGGCGAGCGCGTCGATCAGGCTGACCGTGACATTGTTGCGGTAGACGTCGTAGCGCCGGCCAGCGGCCTTGCCGTTCGGGCCGGTCACGAGCTCAGGCGTGCTGCGCGCCGGATCCAGCAGCGCCGGCGCGAACGATGCGGCAAAGCACAGACCGGGCTCAGGCGGCATGACGCTCTCCTGCCGGCGCGGCGGACTGATGGCGATCGAGGATCGCCTGGGCGGCAGCGGCTTCCGCTTGCAGCACCGGCCAGTCCGGAATCTTGCTGTCCCATTCGATAAGGGTCGGCACCGGCCCGCGGCGGCGGATCACGATCTCGTAGAGCTTCCAGACGGCGTCGGCCACCGGGCCATCGTGGCTGTCGATCAACAGCAGGTCACCTTCGTCGTCGGCCTGCTCGGCATGCCCGGCGAGATGAATTTCCTCGACGCGCGACAGCGGGAAATCAGCGAGGTAGTCGAGCGCCGAATATCCATGGTTGGCCGCGGAGACGAATACGTTGTTGACGTCGAGCAGCAGGCCGCAGCCGGTGCGCTCCGCAACGGCGCGGATGAATTCGGTCTCGTGCATCGAGGATTCGCGGAAGGCGAGATAGGTCGACGGGTTTTCCAACAGCAGCGGCCGCCGGATCGCCTCCTGCACCTGATCGATGTGATCGCAGACGCAAGTCAGCGTCGCCGCGGTGTAGGGCAGGGGCAACAGATCGTTGAAGAAGCTGGTCTCGTGCGTCGACCAGGCGAGATGCTCGGAGACCAGTGCCGGCTGATAGCGCGCGACCAGGCCACGGAAGCGCGCCAGATGCGCCTTGTCGAGCGGCCGGGGCCCGCCGATCGACATGCAGACGCCGTGCAGCGAGAGCGGATGATCGCGGCGGATCGCCTCCAGTGCGCGATGCGGCGGCCCGCCGGCGCCCATGTAGTTCTCGGCGTGGACCTCGAAGAAGCCGCCCCGAGGCTTTGCCTCGAGGATTGCCGGGAGGTGCTCGGGCTTGAAGCTCGTCCCGGCAACGCCGCCGATCGGCGTTGCGAAGCGGAGCGGCAGCGCTGCTGGCGGGGCCGGCTTGATTGTGCTCATCGTGCTGCTCCGTTCGCGCTTGCCGTTGCGCCGGCCGTTACACCGGCTTCAGCGAACCCTTCTTGCCGCCCGGCAGCTCGATGCTGGTGCAGGTGCCGCCCTTGACGAATTTCCAGGCATTACCCTGGTAGTCCACGGTCGAGGTGCCCTGGCAGGTGGTGCCCGGTCCCGCCGCGCAATCGTTCTGGCCTTTCAGTGCGACGCCGAAGCACTTCTCTTTCTTGGCGGCGACGGCGGCATCGGCTTCGGCCTTGCTCAGAGGGGCGGCGGAGGCAAGGGTCGCGAGGGCGGTCGACATCGCACCGGCGAAGACCAGGGAGGTGACGGTATGTTTGGCAGACATCGAGGTTCTCCTGTTCGAGGTGGCATCGCCTGGCGGGGATGCGCGCATGGTCTCCTTCGCTCCGCGTGCCGCCCGCGTTACGGCGGACTGCTCACAAATCCGTGAGACCGGTTGGGATCGGGCGCACGGGCGGTGCGCTTGGGTGAGGAGTAGCGGGCAAGTGGGGGGTAAAGCCAATGCCTTGGCGCTATCGACACGTTAGAGCGAGAGCATTGGATGCGTCTGACCAAACTTGGCAGAGGTAACGGACGGTAGGAAATCTGCGTAGAGCGATGACAGGAGTCGCGCCCACCCAAAGGCGGATAAAACCATGAATGTCGATCCCGGACGCCAGCTTCGCGCGATCGCAAGGATGACGGTGAGCATCCGCCTTGCGGTCTCCGCGCTGGTCCTCGCCGCGATCCTGCTGACCGCGGCGCTCTCCAGCCTGCTATGGTGGCGCACGGCGGAGGCGGCCAGCCGGCAGCTCGCCTCGACCATCAACGAGCAGATCGTCGCGGCGGTGCGCAAGGAGGTCTCGGCCATCGTCGACGAGGCGCGGGCCGCGCACACCGCGATCCGCACGCTATTCCTCCAGAACGTGCTCGACACCCGCGAGGCCGACAAGCGCGAATTCGTCTTCCTCTCGCAATTGCAATCGCAGGCCACGATTTCCTGGGTCGCGTTCGGCTGGCCTGACGGCTCCTTCTTCGCCGCGCACAAGCTCGGCGATCGGCGCCTGGAGATGATGGAGATCTCGCTGACGGATCATCCGGGCGAGCGCCGCGTCGACGAATACGACGTGGTGCCCGGCGACATCGAGTTCGCCAACCGCCGCTTCGAGCCGACCGATTTCCGCGTCGCCGATCAGGCCTGGTTCAAGGCCGGCCTCGGCGCGGACGACCCGCAATGGTTCAGGGTGATGGACCACGCGACCGGCGAGCGGCCGTCGATCGCCTTCGCCGGCCCGATCGACGTCTACCAGGAGCGCCAAGGCGTGCTTGCCGTCATCATCGAATATACCAGGCTCGCGCGCTTCCTGTCGCAGCTGGAGGTCGGGCGCACCGGCACCGCCTTCATCGTCGACGGCAGCGGTGAGCTTGTCGCGGCGCCCGATAAGGACGCCGACGAGCTCCATCCGGCGCGTGGCGACACGGCGCTGCTGCCGCTGGCGCGCGCAGCGCTCGACCAGGCCGGGGACGCCGGCCGCAAGGAGGCGTGGCGAAGTCGGCTCATCTCGGGCGGCGCGGCCTATGAGGTTGCGCTGACGCCGCTGCCGTTTCCCGGCTGGTCGCTCGCGACCGTGATTCCCGAGGCCGAATTTCTCGGGCCGGTCGAGACGACATTGCACCGGCTCATCCTCGGTCTCGCCGTCGGCGCCGTGCTCGCGGCGCTGGCCTCGGCGATGCTGGCGCGGTCCGTCATCGCCGCGCCGCTGTCGCGCGTCGTCGGCGAACTGCGCCATGTCGAAGCCTTCGCGCTGGAGCAGGTCCGTCGCCATCCGTCGCGGCTGAAGGAGATCGCAAGCCTGTCGGGTGCGATCGCGGAGATGGCGGCCGGCCTGTCCGCATTCCGCAAGTTCATCCCGGCCGATCTCGTCCGTGGCCTGCTGCGCCAGGGCGTCGAGGCGAAGCCCGGCGGCAGCGTTCAGGAGCTCAGCGTGATGTTCATCGACATCGCCGGCTTCACCGGACTGTCGGAGCGGCTCGGCGATCGCGTCGTGCCGCTGCTGTCGCGCTATCTCGACCTCACCTCGGAGATCATCGTCGCCAATGGCGGCACCATCGACAAGTTTATCGGCGATGCCGTGATGGCGTTCTGGGGCGCGCCGCAGCCGCAAGGCGATCACGCCGCGCGATGCTGCCGCGCCGCGCTCGCCTGCCGCCGGGCGATCGACGAATCGGGCCTCGTCGACGATCTCGGTCAGCCGCTCCAGATCCGCATTGGCATCAATTCCGGCCGCATGCTGGTCGGCAATATCGGTTCGGAGCTGCGGCTGAACTACACCGTGATCGGCGATGCCGTGAACGTCGCGAGCCGGCTCGAAGGCGCCAACAAATCCTACGGCACACAGATCCTGATCGGCGCGGCGACCGAACGTCTGGCGCGCGGTGCCGTCGTCGCGCGCGAGGTCGACAGCATCGCGGTCTACGGACGCGAGGAGGGACTCTCCGTTCACGAGCTGATCGGGATGGTGAACGAGATGGCGGTTGGCAGCATCGGCTGGATCGCCGACTACGAGCGCGGCCTCGCCGCCTATCGCGCCCGCCGCTTTGCCGATGCGCTGGCCGATTTCGAGGCGGTGCTGAAGCAGCGCGGCGACGATCGCCCGGCCGAGCTGATGCGTGACCGCTGCCGTCGGCTCGCTGCAGCTGCGCCCGACGTCAGCTGGCGGCCTGTGGCGGCATTGGCGTCGAAATAGCGCTCTAACCGCGCTACAATCGGGTACAAGCCCCAACGTCCCGGACGGCCGCTAAGCATGAAAACGACGCTGTTCAATCCTGAAAACTACACCCGCTCGCCGTGGAAGAACGGCGGCGGCATCTTCACCGACATCGCCGATGCGCATCGGGCCGATGCGCCGCGCAAGGACTGGGACAGCCTGCTCTGGCGCTTCGCGTCGACGCCGATTCTTGCGCCCGGTCCCTTCTCCCATATGCCCGGCATCGACCGCTTGCAGATGGTCGTCGAGGGCCGCGGGCTGGTGCTGAAGTCGCCGACGCAGGAATTCGACGAGCGTGAACCTTTTACGACGGTGCGTTTCACCGGCGAGGATCAGATCGTGACCGCGCTCGAGGCCGGTCCCGTCGAGGTCGTGAACCTCATGGCGCGGCGCGGTGCGGCGGAGATCGATCTCCTAGCGCTGAAGCAGCCCGGCGAATGGCACCTCGGCGCCGGCACGCATCTGGTCTACGCCCCGCGCGGCGAATGCCGCATCCGCCTCGACAATGAGGAATTTGCGATTCCCCGCACCGGCACGCTGAAGCTGGAGCTGGCCGCGCCGTCGCAGCTTGCGCTCGTCGCGGGCCTGGCGGTGCTGGGGTCGATCCGGCTCTTGGTCTAGAACCTCGGACCGATGCGCACAATCCATGCAACTGGCCAGGTTGACGCCGCCCGGCCGGCACACGATATCTGCTTCGCTAAAGATGCCAGCTCGAGGGGCAGGATATGAACGCGCCAGACACATACGCCCCAACGCAGGCCGACGGCGTCATCGACTGGCTGACCAACGGCACGCGCGACGAGCGCTACATCGACGATATCTTCGCGCAGATGTGCATCCGCCTGCAGCAGGCGGGCATCCCACTCAAGCGGTCGACGCTTCACGTGATGATCCATCACCCGCAATGGCTGGGCGCCCGCATGATGTGGTCCGACGGCAAGCGCGAGGCGGAGATCACGCTGGCCGACTATGACGTTCGCGAGCGGTCCGAATATATCGGCAGCTCCGCCAACGAGATCCATGACGGCGCCGACGAGGTCCGCGAAAAGCTCGAACAGGATTCCTCGCTCGGTCGCAAACATGCCCTCTATGACGACATGCGGTCGCTGGGCATGACCGACTATGTGGCCTGGCCGCTGCTGCACACGCTCGGCAAGCGCCACGTTGTGACCTTCGCCACTGATCGTCCCGGCGGTTTCGACGATGTCCACATCGCCGGCCTGAAGAAGCTGTTGCCGGTGTTGGCGCTGGTCAGCGAGATCCGCATCAAGAACCGCCTGGCGCGCACGCTGCTGGAGACCTATGTCGGCTCGCATGCCGGCGAGCTGATCCTGGCCGGCGCCACAAGGCGCGGCACCGGCACGACGGTGCGGGCGGCGATCATGATCTGCGACCTCAGGGACTTCACCAAGATCTCCGACAACTGGCCGCGCGACGACGTCATCGACCTGCTCAACGATTATTTCGACGCGATGTCGGAGCCGATCGCGCGGCACGGCGGCGAGATTCTGAAATTCATCGGCGACGGGCTGCTCGCCATCTTCCCGCTTCAGCAGCCGAACGCCTGCGCCAATCTTCTGCACGCGGTGGCCGAGGCGAGGGGAGCCATGGCCGCGCTCAACGAGCGTAATGGCGCGACCGGCCGCGCGCCCCTGAACTACGGCATCGGCGTTCATGTCGGCGACGTCATGTACGGCAATATCGGATCGGCCCAGCGGCTGGATTTCACGGTGATCGGCCCTGCCGTCAACATGGCCTCCCGCCTGGAAGCGCTGACCAAGACGCTCGGCCGGAACGTGCTGTTGTCACGCGATTTCGCCGAGCTTGTCGAGAAGGAGTTCGCGCTGGAGCATGTCGGCCGGCACGAGGTGCGCGGCTTCAACGCTCCGATCGAGCTGTATGCCTATCCGGCACGCGCTATTTCCGGCTAGTTCCGGGGGCGTTCGGCAGGGCCTGCTGGCCGCCCTGGGTCTGCCTGGCCGGATCGTTGTCGCCCGGCCTCATGGTTGACGACTTCGCCGGTGCACTGGCGCCGCCGCTGTTGGCGTCCGATGACGTATTGAGGCTGGAGGCGCCCGCGCCGGTGGTGCCGCCGGTGCCGGTCGAGTTGATGCCGGAGCCCGTCCGCGACGGTCCCGCGCCGCTTTGCGCGAAGGCGGAAGGAGACGAGGCGAGCGCCGCGATGAGCCCTGCTATGACGAGTGCTTTCATGTCCGCTCCTGTGCTCGGCCTAGTGCATGATCCGGAAAAGTGCGCAGCGGTTTTCCGAAAAGATCATGCTCAAACAATAACCTAGAGCGCGATGACGGTTCATCCTAATCGCATCGCGCTCTAGGCGGCCCCGGCCCGGCATCCGGGGGCGGGGCTTGAGCCGAGGCCGCCATTTGCCGGAATGGTGAGACGCCGGCCAAAGGCCAATGCGCGGGAACGCGTGGTCGTTCCAAATTCGATGGCGCGGCCGCAAATCCGCTGAACTAGAGCATGATCCGGAAAAGTGTGAAGCGGTTTTCCGAAAGGATCATGCTCAAACAAAGACCTAAAGCGCGATGACGATTCATCCAAATCTCATCGCGCTTTAGGCTGACCAGCGGTCCTGCTCTTCCTGGTGGGCGTGCTCGTTCAGCCGGTCGGCGATCTCGTCCGCAATCTGCTCAGTCTTCGCCGTGCCCACCGGCTCGCCCTTGTGTGTCTTCAGCTTGTCCTTGTCGGCTTCGATCGGAAAGTCGTCGGGTGTCAGTCCGGTCGTCTTGTTCATGGTGCGCCTCACTGTCTCCAGTTGGGGAAAACACACGTGAAGGGTCGATCGTTGCGACGAAGATGAAGCCGCTGGACCAGGCGGCGTCAGGCGCCGCCGACCGCCCGCGTGATGGTGCCGCTCCCGCCGCAGGTGGCGCAAGGCGCGCCGTCGATGCGTCCCTTGCCGTGACAATCGGGACAGACGTCGTCGCCGGTGCCCTTGGTTCCAGGCGGGGCTTCGTCACCGGGATTGAGCGCTGTTTGCGTCGGAATCTTTGCGTCTTGCGCGTGGGCAGCTTTGGTCTTGGTCATCGGCGCCTCCTCGACAACGCCGCAACGCGCCTTGCCGCAGAAAGTGCCAATCGGCGGGGATCGAGAACCGCGCGCGAGCGCCTATTGCCGATGCGGAACTCTCCGAATAGGCTTCTTCACATCGCCCAACGGTCCTTCCATCGGCCGCGCCTTCATGCCCAAATTCCTCCGCATCGGTGTCCATCAGTCGAACGTTTCTGGATACACCTCGAAGGCGTGGTGCGTCAGGCGGGTCGGTTCGGCGGTCTTCCTGAAATGGGGTGCGGTGGAGGTGCATGGCACCGGAGCCGCGCGCAAGGTCTATTGGTCGCGCCTGCCGCAGGAGAAGACCGTTCGTTGCGGCACCGCGCAGCGCGCGCAGGACTACACCAAAGCCGCGATCGCGCGGCGCCGCAGCCATCGCTATGAGCCGCTGACCGGCACGATCGCGAACCGGCGGCCGTCGGCCGCACGCGGGGCCGAGCTCAAGCAGGCGCTCGCCACCATCCTGATCGTCGACATCGTCGGCTCCACCGCGAAGGCGGCCAAGCTCGGCGATGCGCGCTGGACCAAGGTCATGGGCCATTACTACGCGGCGGTGCGCAAGGAGCTGAAGACGTGCGGCGGCAAGGAGGTCGTGACCACCGGCGACGGTGTTCTGGCAACCTTCAAGAAGCCTGCCGCCGGCATCGCCTGCGCCACGTCGATCCAGAAAGCCGTGCGCACGCTCGGCCTCGAAATCCGCGTGGGCCTGCACGCCGGCGAATACACCATCAGCGGCGGCGAGATGGTCGGCCTTGCTTTCCACATCGGCACCCGCATCGCCGCGAAAGCGCGCGCCGGCGAGGTCTTGGTATCGAGCGCGGTGAAGGAGCTGATGACGGCGCAGGCGGCGATCGCACTGCGGGATCACGGCGTGCACCGGCTGAAGGGCGTCCCGGAGCGGTGGCGGCTGTGGCGGGTGGAGGGGTGACGGGACTGGACGGCCCTTGCGAGGCTGCGCCCAGATGGAAGGCTCCGGCTATTCAAGTTTCCAAACAAGCGTTTCGCGCCATTTCGGGCCGGATTGAGCCGATCGGCGGTTGCGGTCGGCCGTCGGATGTCCCGCGCTTTTCTGTTCCATGCCATGTCGGAACCTAGGCCCGCCGTTCGTCTTGAATCCAAGCCGCCTCGAACCGGAGTTCTGCGTACATGGCCCCGCGCGCCAATTGGAAAGGCTTCCTGAGACTGTCCCTCGTCACCTGTCCCGTGGCGCTCTATCCGGCGACGTCCGAGAGCGAGAAGATCTCGTTCAACCAGCTCAACCGGCAGACCGGCCACCGCATCAAATACGTGAAAGTCGATGCGGAGACGGGCGACGAGGTGCCGAACGAGGACATCGTCAAGGGCTACGAGCTCGAGAAGGGGCAGTACATCGAGGTATCCAAGGAAGAGCTCGAGGAGATAGCGCTGGAGTCAACGCGCGCCATCGAGATCGACGAGTTCGTCGACAAATCGGACATCGACCCGCGCTATCTGATCCGCCCCTATTACATCCGGCCCGACGGCAAGGTCGGCCACGACGCCTTCGCGGTGATTCGCGAGACCATTCGCGAGATGAACAAGGTCGCGATCGGGCGCGTGGTGCTGACCAACCGCGAGCACATCATCGCGCTGGAGCCGATGGACAAGGGCCTCGTCGGCACCCTCCTGCGCTACCCCTACGAGGTGCGCAGCGAGGAGGAATATTTCGACGACATCCAGGACGTGAAAGTCACCAAGGACATGCTCGATCTCGCCAGGCACATCGTCAACCAGAAGGCCGGACGCTTCGCGCCCGAAAAGTTCGAGGACCATTACGAGACCGCGCTGATCGACCTGATCAACGAAAAGCGCGCCGGCAAGGTGATCCGGCCGAAGGAGCGCCCGAAGGGCGAGAACGTCGTCGACCTCATGGAGGCGCTGCGGCGGAGCGTCGGCAAGGAAGCCGGGAAGCAGGCTGCGCCCGCGAAGGCGGACAAGCCGGCGAAGAAGCCGAGGAAGGCGGCGGCTGGCCAGAAGGAGATGCTGATGCCGATCGCCGGCAAGAAGGCGGCCGCCAAGGAGACGTCCGCGAAGAAGCAGGCCTCAGGAGCGCGGCGGAAATCGGCATGAAGCATCCGGTGACGCCGGACGGACGCTACTGCGAAGCTCCTTGCCGCAGGCCTCATAGCCTCTCGTCAGGACACTCCGGACACGTATCGCCGATCGAATCGAGCACATCGTTGAGCTGCGCGACGGCCTGATCGGCGGAGACGCCGTCCGGTGGATGTTGCCGCGCAAGCTCGACCGCGCGATAGCGCGCGTGCGGGTCGGCACGATCCCTGGTCCAGCCGTGCTCCTCGCATTCGCAGATCGCGCCGGCCTCCTGCAGCACGTGGATGGCCCATCCGCGCAGCGTGCGGATCGCCGGCCGTCTTTCCCTCGTCATCAGCATGAGAACCGCTCCTCGCCGGAACGAATCCGTCCGCTCGCCCGCTCGTTCCCGGCGGTTAGCACGGAGCAGGGATTCGCAAACGGCAGGGCTGGGGCTTGTCCACGTGTTCCGGCGGGCTGTGGAGAAGGCAAGATGTGGGGGCGGCGTCTTCTTTCAGGCGGGGGCGAGGATGCGGTGCATTCCGGTAGTGGTGCAACCAGTTCACGCCGATCGGCAAGGCAATCGCAATTCACTCCAGCACTGTCACCGTGATTTCGGTGCCAGGTTATCAGAAGGCCCGCAGGCGGACGCGGCGGATAGTCAGAGCCAGCGGCGAACCTTGGCCTTGTAGCGGCGGTAGTCGTCGCCGAACTTTGCTTCCAGATAGCGCTCCTCGCGGGCGATCACCTGCGTCTGAATCGCGACCAGCACCAACGGCAGCAAGGCGAGGGCGATCGGCCCGTCGAAGCCGATCGCAAGGCCGGCATAGACAAGCGCCATGCCGAGATACATGGGATTGCGGGTCAACCGATAGGGACCGGTCGTTGCGATGAGGGTCGTCGGCTGCGACGGCGGAACGTTGGTGCCGAGCCGCCAGAACAGCCCCGCCGCCGCAAGCATCATCGCCGCGCCGGCAACGAACAGCAGCGCGCCCGTCGCGACCAGCAACCGCCAGTCGATGCCGAACGAGCGGAGGGGGACGAACCGCTCCGTCGCCAGCCCCAACAGCAGCGCTCCCAGATAGATGAAGGGTGGAGGGAAGCGCACACCCGCGCTGTCGGGTTCGACGGCCATGCTCGTCCCCAATCCGTGCTCTTAAGCCAGCATCGACTGCTGGGCGAAGATACCCGCCATCGCGCCCTGCGATGATGCCTGGGTGACCGAGGGCAAGAAGGGTGTGGTGAGGTCGCCGGCGGCGTAGATGCCGGGCATGCTGGTTTGGCGGCGTTCGTCGACCTTGAGGGCGATGCCGGTGGGCGTATCCACGGTGGCGAGGCCGAGTGATTCATGCAGGCTTGCGGACGGCTTGTTGCGCGGATGGGCGAACAGGATGTCGACCGCGATAGTGCGGCCGGTGTCGAGATTGACGGTGGTGATATGGCCCTTGTGATGGGCGATCTCGACGATCCGGCCATCGACGACAGATATGTTGCGACGCGCCAGATCGGCCCGGACATCAGGCGGAATGTCGTGACCGTCGGCGAAGACAGTCAACTTGTCGGTCCAATCGAGGAACAGCCTGACCTGATTGTGCGACTGCGGGCCGGACCAAACGAGGCCCCAATGCTGGCCGGCGACTTCAAAGCCATCGCAATACGGGCAGGGCACGATCGACGTGCCCCAGCTTTCGGCGTAGCCCGGAACATCAGGCATCTGGTCGGCGACGCCATAGCTCAGGATCAGGCGGCGCGCCCTAAAGCTTTCGCCATCGGACGTGCGGACGTTGAAATCGTCGATAGCGCCGAAGACGCTGTCGGCCCGGCCATTGACCAGCCTGATCGTGGGATAGCGCGCCAGCTGCTGCCGCGCCTCGGCCAGGATGTCCAGCGGCGGCTTGTGATCGTGGCCCAGCAAACCATGCGAGTGGCTGGCGAAGAGGTTGCGCGGCAGGCCGGTGTCGAGAACGGTGACCTTGCGGCGGGCACGGCCGAGCTGCAGGGCGCCGGCGAGACCGGCAAAGCTGCCGCCGATGATGATGACGTCATCCATGGTGATGGGCTCCGTTGGAGGACAGGTCGAGACCTACCCATTGGCTTGGACATTTTGGAAACTGCGTGGTATCGTAATTCAAGAATTATGATACTGTCAAGTACTGGAATTGTCGTGACCAAAAACAGCCAGGGCCGGCGCGGCCGGCCCGCCAACGAGGGACTTGGCCAAACGATCATCGACGCCGCGCGCGAACTGTTTGTGGAGCTGGGATTTCAAGCGACGACATTGGACCACGTCGCCCGCCGCGCGAAGATATCCAAGCTCAGCATCTACAGGCACTTCGAGAACAAGGAGGCGCTGTTCAGCGCGGCCATGGCGGCCGGCTGCCAGCAATTGTTTGCACCACAGGCCCTTCTCGAAGGCGACGACGGTTCGGTCGAAGATCAGCTCATGGCGGTGGGATCACTACTGCTTCGCACGCTGCTCAGACCGGACGTCCGCAGTGTCGAAGCCATGGTCATGGCCGACAAGACCAATCAAACGTCGCTAAGCAGGCTCCATTACGAAGCCGGTCCCGCCCATGTCGTCGCCCAGATCGAGGGCCTGTTGCGTCAGTTGCATGCGAAGGCGCTTCTGAATGTGCCCGATCCTCTCCAATCCGCCCGCTTGTTTGCCGCGCTTTTCAAAGGATCCGATCTCCTGATGATCGCACGCTTCGATCAGGCGAGAGCAGAGGACGACGAGGAAATCGAATCCTATTGCCGGTCGGCCGTCGCCATGTTCATCGCCGCGCACGCTGGCAGGGACGACGCGGTATCGCGGTGACAATGCACCTAATTCAGGACTTCGGACCCGCGAAAGCCGGAGTTAATTGTGTGCACTGTCACCGTTATCCCAGGCAGTTTTTCTGCTGAGGAACCTGGTGCCGAGAGGCGACTTGAGTGGTCATCGACTTCTGAGGACTCGCCATGGCCATCGATGCGTTCGCCGGCACCACGCCCATGTTTCTGCCCGAGCAGTTCTTCGTCGGCCGCCTGGAAGGATGGGCGGTGGTCGAGAGCCTCGTCGGCGGGCTTCTGAAGCGCGCGTCGATCACGGCGCATGGCGAACTGGACGCGGACACCGACACCATCGTCCTGACCGAAACCTACACCTTCGATGACGGCCACAGCGACACGCTGCGCTGGACCATTCACAAGCTGGGCGTAGGTCAATACACCGGCCATGAAAATCGCCTGGACGGCGAAGCCACCGGCGAGCAGGCCGGTTGTGCCTTCCATTGGACCTACACGCGCGACACGCCCCAGGGCGATGGCAAGTCGTTCAAGCTGAACTTCGATGACTGGTTCTACGCGATCGATGACCGTGCCTGCATCGTGCGCGGAAGCGCCGGGCGCGCCGGCATTCCGTTCGCGACAGCGCATGTGACGTATCGGAAGCTTTAGGTTCGCCCGACCCGGGCGGCAGCCCCGCTCCCCTGCGCGCCCTTCCTCGCGATTAACATTTTTGAATCGCGAAGGCACCGAAGCAAAGTACGGTGGGCGTTCCCGGGAAGGGATCTTCTGGCGCTGATTGATCCAGGGCGGGGGCGGGGGCGTTGAATTTCCAGGTGACAGTCTTGAAGATCCTGGTGAGCTATCCGGACGGCTTTGCCGTCATGGACGACCTCAAGCGCGACATGGCCATCCTGGCAACCAGTGGCCGCGATTGGGCCGACCGGACGAGGCGTCTCGCCAGCCGGGTGCCGGACCTCGACATCTTTTCACAAGGGCTGGTCGAGCGCATCAGCGGCGGCTGGAGACTGACGTCCAAGGGGCGGGACATATTGGAGTTCATGGAAGCCCGCCCGGCACCAAGCCAGCCGAGGCTGGCGTCGCCCGTCGATGAGGCGTCCCCACCGGTCGTTGAGATTGCTCCGCGTCCCCCGCTCCCGCAGCCAGCCGACCGGGCCAAGCGCCGGCGCGAGCGCCGAGAGCGCCGCCGCGAAGCCCGCGAACGGGCGAGGGCGAACGCCTCCTGAACCGGGATTGAGGTCGACACCGAACGAGCGGTCCATCGCTATGGGCATCTGCACCTGGCAACCTCTTGCGCCGCAGGGTCCGGATCGCCGGCTGTCTTTCTCTAGATCAAGATGAGAAACTGGTCCGCTGACGATGAAGTGACTGCGGTTGTTGCTCTTGGTCCAGAAGTTCTGCCGTCCGCCTCGATATGGCCGATCGTGATGTTTCGAGCTCAGCGCTCGAGCGACAAGCCGCGCGGAATAGGTGGGGCCAATCTCGCCGCGCTCAAAGGGCGGCGACGCGGCGGCGAGGCGTGTTAACCACCCCATCCCTCGTACGGATTATGACCTGGTTCTGGTTGATCATTATAGTGCGGGGTCGGTTGATGGCGGGCCGGCCGTGCCGGTGAATAAGCCCAGGCCGCAGCGGTCCCAGTCGTCAAGACACGAGAATGCGCTGTCGCATGATGCCGATGGACCTGGCCCGCCACCGCGGCGCTGACGGGTGCGCACAGGATAATGAAGAGGCTCAAAACGATACCCGATCGCATGGCAGTTTCTCCGATAGATCTACGATGAGGAGTTAGATGAGCCTCGGTCCACGCCCTCGCAATCGGCCACGCCTGCAAGACTGGTAACGTCCTCGGCATCACGCGCGGGTTGGCGGTCGAATTCGTGCGAATCTGCAAACCCCGCACTCGGCTTCATGCTGGCCGTTGCGTCACGGTTTGGAGTCTTTCGTCGCCGGGGGTGCGTCACGCAATGATGAGCATGCCGATTTGCCATTCGCGCAGGCGTGATTGTTCACCCACGTGTTTTTCCCGAGCGCATCCCCACCTAATGTTCAACGAAGAAATTCGAAGGAAACGCATTTCAACAGAGCAGCCGGTTCGAGTCAGCGCGAATGCTCCGCACGAAAACAACAGCAGTTCGGAGCACGACCATGACTGGATTCAGGACCTTTGTTATTGCAGCGATGATGTCGATTGGCGCGGTAAGCTCTGCGAGCGCCCAGTGCCCGTTGTGGGCGATTCAAGATCCAGATTCGTTTCAGGCGCAATATCCCGATCGGGATGTGCTGAACGACTGCGAATTGACGCCTGCAGGCAGAATGGGCCTGGAACGCCCTGGCGGCGCGGCTCCCTTGTTTGGGTCCAACAGGGCTTATGAGACAACGCCTGACGTTGCCCAGCGCCACGGCTTTCAACACCGATCGCGGTGAGTATCTGAAAATGGATCCGGATGGTCGGATTCCGGCAGAGAAACCGTAGCGCGCCAGGTCGAATGATCAGAAAATCAATCCGCACACCTTCGGTACGCGACCGTTTTCAGCGATTCCTGAGTGCTGTCGGGACCAATCAAATGCGAGTCGATTAAGCCATTGATTTCGTGTCCGTCGCCAAAAGATCGCGAGTCGGAAAAACAAGGAAGTGCGAGTCGTTTCAGGTCACTTCCAAAGATTTGCGAGTCGAATGGGTGATGACGCCGGATCTTGGGTTGGATGCCGCGATTTGTTGTCCAGATGTCGTGGTCTTGTGGAGCTTGGTGCTGCGAGCGCGGCCCGCAATGAACAACCTGCTCGAGGAAAACCGTCGGGGCCAAATTTAGTACAAGTCGTCTGAAGCGGTGGAGCGCTATCGAGAGATCGATGTGCGATCGTCGAGCGCCGCCGGTCGAGGCCTTATAGTCGGGATGGGCGCAGGGGAGTGCGCAACAGCTTCCTCGATCGCGGGAGATGAGCGAGGTTCCGCCTTAGCTATTCTGCGGTCGCCACCGCGGCGATCAGGCCGCTTTGCAGAAGTGCACGGAAGCACAGCGTGAGCAGCGCACTTCGGAAGAAGGACGCGATGCTCACGAGCTTACCGCAGGACGTGCCTGACGTGGCCACGCGCGAATAGAACGACGCACTTCATCGACTCTATCCTCGACGCGATCGGCAATGCGTCCCCGCTGGTCCAGACCAATGGTTGCTGAGTGCGGGGGTTAGCTGCAGCTCAGCGGTAACGGCAGGTCGGGATGCAACTCGTACCAGTCGTAGCAATCTGGATAGGCGCCGTAGAATCCATAGCCGCCTCTGCGGAAGTGGTGAAACGCGTGCTGGCGCAGGCCTCCATCATGACCACCGAAGCCAAGGTGCTCGCCGCCGAACCGGGCGCCGCCGGCAAAATCTCCCTCATGGCCCATGCCGCCGAAATGCGCGCCGCCGCCGAAGCCCGCATGTCCAGCGCCGAAGCCTGCATGTCCGCCGCCAAAGCCGCCGCCGCCAAAACCACCGCCGTGGCCACCGCCACCACCGCCGCCATGTGCATTGGCCGCGCCGACGGCGAGCGTCGAGGCGAGTGCTGCTGTCGCCAGAATCATGATTGCACGTCTCATGGATGACTCCTCTTGTTGCGCTGTCCGGGCACGTTCCGCGCGAGGTTGCCGATGGCCGGGTCAGTGATGAGGGAGAGGTAGGTCCGGTACGCGGCGATCCAACTGAATTCGGTGACATATATCAGGCAAGCCGCTCGCGAACAGCGTCTCGCGGATCGGCGCGACGCACGCGTAGGAGCGGGCCGACCAACGCAGTCCGCTCCTTGTCATTGCAAAACGCGGCGAACCTACAAGGCAGGCCGCGTCACCTAATCAGTACCAGCTGCCTGTGCCCGGCTCACACGGCACGTTGTTGCCGGTCCACGGCGCGGTGGCAAAGGCGCCGACGCGCGGCGCCGGAACGCAGGCGCGCTCGCCCGGATAATGGAACGGCGTGGTCGCCGCGACTGTATCGGCGGCCACGTCAGGCCGCTGCGCGGCGCGCTGGTGCTCGCGCGCCATGACTGGGCTACCCAGCATTGCGGCCGCGATCAATCCGATCGAGAATAGTTTGGACGTGGTCATTCGCTCTCTCCTCTGACGACATCAGGCCGATCAAGCCGGCTCAGCGACGATGTGCGAACGATCGGCTACGTTTCCAACGCACGATTTGCTCACTGCATTTCAACCGCCCGAGAGCCGCTGCGGTGTCGCGACCACGATCGTGCGAATGCATAACATCCGTGGCGCCTGAGACGACAGCACGTGCGTTGACGGCATATGTTCGATCCGGCGCGGTTGGCAGCGGAGCCCGGAAGATGATCATTACATTCGTAACACACATCGTGCGCGCGCTCGTGCTGTTGGCGGCACGCACAGCCGACAACATGAATCGCAATTTAGTGGCGCGGTGCGCCCGGCAAGCCTACCTCATAACGCAGCAGGCGACCGGCAACAGGCGGCATCAGCGACGCGCGTCCGACGTACGCGGGCACGGAGCATGACACGGCCCGACGCCGTACCCGTGCAGTCCAACCGCGCATCAAGGCGCCGTGAGGACTATGGGGCGAGGCTCATGACCCGGATTCTCCTGATTGAGGACGACACTGAAACCGCCGAGGCGATCCTCGCCGAACTCGGAGATCGCGGCTTCGAGGTGCAGTGGGCCGGCAACGGCGTCGAGGGTCTCGCGCGGGCGCGTGCGTCGAGTCCCGATGCCATGATCGTCGATCGCATGCTTCCCGGGGTTGACGGGCTGACCGTCATCGAGACGCTGCGCAAGGAGCAGGTGAGGACGCCCGTGCTGGTGTTGAGTGCGCTTGGCGCCGTGAATGACCGGGTGCGCGGGTTGCGCATGGGCGGGGACGACTATCTCACAAAGCCGTTCGCGCTTATCGAACTGGTTGCGCGAATCGAGGCGCTGCTGCGCCGGCCGAGCGACAGCCGCGAAACCATCCTGCATGTCGGGCCCCTCGAGCTCGATCTGATCGAGCGCGCCGCGCGACGCGGCGAGCGCAGGCTCGACCTGTTGCCGCGCGAATTCCGCTTGCTCGAGTACATGATGCGCCGGAGCGATCAGCTCTTGACGCGCGCGATGCTGCTCGAGGAGGTCTGGAACTACAAGTTCGTTCCGGCGACCACCAACCTGATCGACGTGCATATGGGCCGGCTTCGCCACAAGGTGGACGGTCCAGGGGAGACACAGCTCATCCACAATGTCCGAGGCTCCGGCTTCGTCCTTCGCTCGAGGTAGGAGGGACGGGCGATGCAGCAGACACAGTTGATCCGCTCCAGCACATTTCTCTGGGCTCTGGCCGTGGCGGCCTCCTTCGCGCTGTTCGTGGTCGCCTTGTTCGCCTTCATCTACTGGAAGCTCGATGCCTATCTGGTTGCGCGGTCCGATCGCATGATCACCACGCAGATCCACTTCGTCGCGGAATTGTCCCCGGCCCGCCGCGTCGGGGCCATCGCGGATCACCTCGCGCAGGATTCCAGGGGCGTGCAGTACGCGGGACTGTTCGACGCCGCCGGCAAGAGGCTGGCCGGCAATATCGACCGCGTGCCGCGCGAACTCGGGCTCGATGGGGCGGCGCAGGGCGTGCGACTCGATCTGCTGGAGAAGCCGACGGCGCATGGTCCCGTCGTCAGGGCGGTCGGCAGCCGTCTCGAGGGCGGCGATGTCCTGGTGATGGGACGGAACGTCGACGAGACGCGCGAGATAGCGAGCGTGGTAGGCCAGGCCCTGGCCCTGGGTCTGCTGCCGGCCTTCAGCCTCTGTCTGCTTGCGGGTGCCTGGCTGAGCTTGCGCGCCCAGCGACGCGTAGAGGAGGTCAACCAGCGGGTCCAGCGCATCGTGGCCGGCGAGCTGCGGGAGCGGCTTCCGGAGGGCGGGACGGACGACCCGTTTGCGCGGCTGGCGAGGATCGTCAACGGCATGCTCGACGAGATGGAGACGATGATCAATGCGCTCGCCGGCGTCGGCAACGACATCGCTCATGATCTCAGGACGCCGCTGACCCGCGTCCGTCTGGCGCTGGAGCGCGGCCGGACGCATGCGGCGACGCTGGAACAGCTGCAGGACGTTGCGGACAAGGCCATTGCCGGCATTGACCAGTCGCTCGCGATCGTCACGGCCTTGCTGCGCCTGACAGAGATCGAGAACAACCGCCGTATGGCCGGCTTTGGCGACGTCGCGCTCGACGAGATTCTGCGGGAGGTGTGCGACGTCTACGAGCCGATTGCCGAGGACAAGCATGTCGGGCTCGGCGTCGTCACCGAGTGCAATGTGCAGGTGTGGGGTGACCGCGACCTGCTGTTCGAGGCAGTCGCCAACCTCGTCGACAACGCCATCAAGTTCACGCCGTCCGGCGGGCGGGTGGACCTCGCCCTGCAGGCGGAGGACGAGACCGCGCTGGTGCGGGTTAGCGATACCGGGCCCGGCATCAGCGAGCAGGAGCGCGAAGCAGTGCTGCGGCGGTTCTACCGCTCCGACAAGATGCGCAATACGCCGGGCGTCGGGCTTGGACTGAGCCTGGTGGCGGCGATCGTCAAGCTGCACGGCTTCCGGCTGATCATTGGCCCGGCTCCCGGTGGGCGGATCGAGATCCTCGCCTGGATCGGGAGTGCGGGCAGGCCCATCGCGCGCCGGTCACGCGCATTGCTGCACGCAGACGCGGGCCAGATGGGATGAGCCAAATGACGTGTGATGCCTCCGAGATCAATTAGCGGGCCCGGACTATAGGAGTGACAAATGCAGACGAGCCATGAGGTGGTGTGCCGCGATCCTGTTGCCGTGCCGATCGCAGCGGTGTCGACGCCGTTCCTCACCGCCTATTCCGCCGCAATCCGGCGCTACGAGCTACTTGAATCAGGTCAGGAGCAGCAGCTGGCGCGTCGCTGGCAGGAAACGCGGGACCGGCGCGCCGCGGATGCGCTCGTCACCAGCCATCTTCGGCTCGCCGCCAAGTTGGCGAGGGGTTACAGGGGATACGGTCTGCCGCTGGTCGATCTGATCGCGGAAGCGAATCTCGGCCTCGTGATCGCGGCGTCGCGCTTCGAGCCCGGGCACGGCGCCCGATTCTCCAGCTATGCGATCTGGTGGATCAAGGCCACCATTCACGACTACATCCTGCGATCGTGGTCCCTGGTCAAGATCGGGACGACAGCTGCGCAGAAGAAGCTGTTTTTCAAACTCCGCGGCGAGATCAGGAAAGCCACCAGCAGTGCGATGGCCGGGCTCACACCCGACGTCGCCGAATTGATCGCCGGGAAGCTCGAGGTGACGGCGCGCGAGGTGATCGAGATGGACGCGCGGCTCCACCGCGACATGTCGCTGAACGCGCGCGTCGGTGACGAGGACGGTGGAACCGAGCTGGAGGCCCTGCTGGTCGATGGTGCGGTCGACGCCGAGACGATGCTTGCCGATGACGACCAGACGGAGCAGCGCAGCAGGGCTTTGCGCGCTGCACTGGACGGGCTCGCGCCGCGGGAGCGTCATATCTTCGAGGCGCGGCGCCTGAAGGAATGTCCCGTTACGCGCGATCAGCTCGCCCGAGAGCTGTCCATATCCAGCGAGCGGGTTCGGCAGATCGAGATCCGTACCTTCGCCAAAGTCAAACGGGCCGTCATGAACGCCGCGCGTGACGTGTCATACGCCGCCGCGTGCAGCGACTGAATTCGTTTTCATTTGAACGGAGGCGCGGCCGCCCTCACTTGTCCGACGATCCTGCGTAACCCTGTTTCAGGCAGACCAATCATGGGAATTGTTCGCTTCGCGCTGCGGCTTCCGCATACTTTCTACGTGCTTGCGGCGTTGATCCTGTTCCTCGGCGGCATCGCGATTCGCTCGATGCCGACAGACATCTTTCCCGAGATCCGGATTCCCGTCGTCACCGTCATCTGGAGCTACACCGGCCTTTCCACGCCGGAGATGGAACAGCGCGTCAGCACCTACAGCCAGTATTCGATCAGCGCCAATGTCAGCGGTATCAAGAATATCGAGGCGCAGACCCTCAACGGCTTGTCGGTTCAGAAGATCTACTTTCAGCCGGACGTCAATCTCGATCTCGCGATCTCGCAGATCGTCTCGGCGACCAACGCCATCCGCGCCCTGATGCCTCCCGGCATCCAGCCGCCGATCATCGTGCAGTTCAATGCCTCGAGCGTGCCGGTGCTCCAGCTCAGCCTCGAATCGAACAACCTGAATGAGCAGCAGCTCTACGATTTCGGCATCTACCGGGTCCGCCAGCAACTGGCGCCCGTTCCAGGCGTGACCCTGCCCACGCCTGCCGGCGGCAAATACCGCCAGATCATGGTCGACCTCGATCCGAACAAGCTGTTGGCGCGCGGATTGACACCGCTCGACATCGTCAACGCAGTGAACACGCAGAACCTGACGCTGCCGACCGGCACGACCAAGATCGGCGACACCCAGTACACCGTTCGTACCAACGCGACGCCGGCGACGATCCAGGATCTCAACATGATCCCGGTGAAGTTCGCGAACGGGGCCACGATCTTCCTGAAGGACGTCGCCCAGGTCCGCGACGGTGCCCAGGTTCAGCAGAACATTGTGCGCGAGGATGGCCACCGCGCCGTCCTGCTCAGCGTCATCAAGAACGGCAATGCCTCCACGCTGGCCGTCGTCAACGGCGTGAAGGCGGCCCTGACGTCGATCCGCGCGTCGGCGCCCGCGGGGCTGAAGGTGAACGAGCTGTTCGACCAGTCAATCTTCGTCACACACTCGGTCGATGGTGTGCTGCGCGAAGGCGCGATCGCGGCGGGCCTGACGGCATTGATGATCCTGGTGTTCCTGGGATCGTGGCGATCGACGCTCGTCGTCCTGATCTCGATCCCGCTGGCGATGCTGTCCTCGCTGATCGTCCTCTATTTCCTCGGCGAGACCCTCAACACCATGACGCTCGGCGGCCTTGCTCTTGCCGTCGGTATCCTCGTCGACGATTCGACGGTGACGATCGAGAACACGCACCGGCTCTGGACCGAGGAAGGCATGCCGCTGCCAGACGCGACTCTGCACGGAGCCGCCGAAATCGCCATTCCGACGCTGGTCTCGACGCTCGCGATCAGCTGCGTGTTCATCTCGGTCGTATTCCTCGAGGGCCCGGCCAAATATCTGTTCACGCCACTTGGCCTTGCCGTGGTGTTCGCGATGCTGGCGTCTTATGGCCTGTCGCGGACGCTGACGCCGATCACCATTGGCCTGCTCCTGAAGGGCGAGCAACGTCATGGCGAGGGCAATCGGCCGTCAAACATCCTCGCACGCGCCTCCGCGGCATTCGAGCGCGGTTTCGAACGCCTGCGCGACGGCTATTCCGATCTGCTGCTGAAACTGCTGCGGCACCGCGCAGTGATACCCGTCGTCGCCGTGCTGGTGCTGGCGCTCGGTGCCACGATGTTCGCCTATGTCGGCCAGGACTTCTATCCCCTGATCGACGGCGGCCAGATCCAGCTCCATGTTCGCGCCCCCGCGGGCACGCGGATCGAGCGGACGGAAGCGATCTTCCAGGCAGTTGAGGACAAGATCCGCGAGGTCATTCCCGAGCACGACCGGGCGCTGATCGTCGATAATATCGGCCTGCCGGCGCGGCCCTATAACCTTGCTTTCACGGACGGTTCCACCATCGGGGTGAACGACGGCACCATTCTCGTGTCGTTGAAGGAAGGGCACCAGCCGACGGCGGATTACATCAGGAGGCTGCGGCAGGTGCTGCCGACGGCATTCCCGGAGGACACCTTCTATTTCCAGGCGGCCGATATCGTCACGCAGATCCTGAACTTCGGTCTCCCGGCGCAGATCGATGTCCGCACGGTCGGTTACGGCAACAACAATCTCGCCGTCGCCAAGGAACTGCAAAAGAGTCTCGCCGCGATCCCCGGCGTGGTCGATGCACATCTGCAGCAGGAAGTCGATGCTCCCGCATTCTACGCCGACATCGACCGCACGCGCGCCGCGCAACTCGGTCTCAATGCGAGCACGGTGGCAACCAACATCAATGTCAGCCTCTCATCGTCCGCGCAGGTCTCGCCGAACTTCTGGACGGATCCGACGTCCGGCATTCCCTATTACTTGGCTGTGCAGACGCCAGAGTACAGGACCAATTCGCTGAACGCGCTGGGCAACACGCCGGTTTCGGCCTCGCTTGCCGCAAGCGGGCAGACGGTGCCGGGCCTGCTCAGCAATGTTGCGACCTTCAAGCGGGGCATCGTTCCGACCAATTCGAACCAAGCCAATGTGCAGCCGGTTTACGATGTCTATGCGAGTGTGCAGGGCCGTGATCTCGGCAGCGTCGCGGCTGACATCGAGAAGGTGACGTCCACGCTGCAGAAGCAACTCCAGCCGGGCAATTCGATCCAGGTTCTCGGCCAGATCCAGAGTATGCACCAATCGTTCCGCGATCTCTCCCTTGGGCTGCTGTTCGCGGCCATCCTCGTCTACCTGCTGATGGTCGTGAACTACCAGAATTTTGGCGATCCCTTTGTCGTCATCCTGGCACTGCCGGCGACATTCTGCGGCATCGTGACGATGCTGTTTATCACCGGGACGACGCTGAACGTACCTTCGCTGATGGGAGCCATCATGGCGATCGGCGTAGCCTCCGCGAACTCCATCCTGCTCGTGACATTCGCACGCGACGAGCAATTGAAGGGGCATTCGGCATTCCAGGCGGCGCTGAGCGCAGGCCGGACGCGAATCCGGCCCGTGCTGATGACCGCGGCGGCGATGATCGTCGGGATGATCCCGATGGCGATCGGCGGGCCCGGCGAGGAGCAGAATGCAGCGCTCGCGCGGGCGGTTATCGGCGGTCTGCTGTTCGCAACACCGACCACCCTGCTGATCGTGCCTTATCTCTTCGCCATGCTGCGCAAAGGCAACGACGGCAAGCCTCACCATGGGGTATTCGAGGAGCAACCGGAATGAATGACGTTCGCGCAAGGACCGATGACGACGGGGCGACACACCGCCCGGGGGCGGAGAGCCTCCGGATTGTGGAACTGCCGGGAAAGGGCCCTCGATCCGGACGCCGTTACGGCGGCGCGCTGCTCGGCGGAGGCGTGCTCCTGCTGCTTGCGTGCGGTCTCGGCATCGGCGGCTGGCGGCACTATGAGGCCATGCGTGGCGTTGCCGCTGTGGCAGAGCAGGCTCGAACCAACCTTCCCGAGGTTCGGGTCGCGACGGTTAAGCCCGGAGGCGACATCATGAAGGTGAGCCTGCCGGCGACGACGACCGCGTTCGAGGCGGCCAACATCTTCGCGCGGACCACCGGCTACATCGAGAAGCGCTACGTCGATATCGGCGATCGGGTCAAGAAGGGCGAGCTGCTCGTGGAAATCACTGCGCCCGAACTCGACCAGCAAATCGCGCAGGCGCAAGCGACGCTCGCGCAGGACCAGGCCGCGCTTCAGCAGGCGGAGGCAAGCCGGGAACTCGCCGACGTGACCAATTCGCGCGACAGCAATCTCGTCAAGCAGGGCTGGTTGACGGCACAACAGGGCGACAATGATCGTCTCACCCTGCGCGCGCAGCAAGGCGCGGTGGGTGTCGCCCAGTCGAACATCACGGCGCAGGAAGCGCAGATCCGAGTTCTCCAGCAGGAGAAGTCCTATCAGCGTGTGGTGGCGCCATTCGACGGCGTGGTCACGCAGCGTAACGTGGACAACGGCAGCCTGGTATCAGCCGGGTCCACCTTCATGTTCACGCTGATGCATTCCGACGTGATCCGAACCCAGGTGTTCGTGCCACAGGACGAAGCGTTCGGCGTTGGCCCGGGCGTCGATGCGGATATCCGCGTCCCCGAGATTCCGGGGCGGACCTTTGCGGGCAAGGTCACGCGGATCGCAACCGCGTTGCAGCCGGGAAGCCGGACGCTGCTAACCGAGATCGACGTGCCCAATCCGGATGGCCTGCTCAGTCCGGGCATATATTGCACGGTCGAACTATCGATCCCGCGCAGGACAGCATCGACGACGATCCCATCCGATGCGCTCGTCTTCGACCAGAACGGCCTCCATGTCGTGGTGGTGCGCAACAACACGGTCCATTTTCAGCAGGTCTCGATCACCCGGGATTTCGGCACCACGGTGGAAGTGCGCGATGGCGTGCAGCCCGGCGACCAGGTCGTGCTCAATCCCGCGGTCAATCTGGCGGAGGGAAGCAAGGTCACGGTTCGCAAGAGCGAGACGAGCTAGGACGCGAAAGATGATGCGAATTGTACTCGCAGCGACGACGGCGTTGCTGCTCGGAAGCTCTCCTGGTCAGGCACAGGTCGCAACGACCGGCACGACTGCAATGGATCTGCCGACGGTGCCGGGCGCGATCGTGGTCTCACCGCTCAACAGTCCCGGGCCGTTTTCCGCAACGACCGTGTCAGGTGCCCCGGACACGACGCTGGCGCCGGTTCCGCTCGCGTCGGATCCGACGACGCCGGGGACGGTGGTCGTCTGCGCTCCGCCGTCGTCATCGCCGACGCCGGTGCCGGCGACGCCGACCGTATCGCCGATAGGCCTTGCATCACCGGGCATCGCGGCGCCGTTGCTGCCGGTGATAAGGCAGAACAGCAGCGCCACCGGTACGATCTCCTCAGCTGCGTCCTCAGGAACAGGTACGACGGTCGGATGCAGCTCGACGCCGGGGGGAGAGGTGACGAGCGCTGCGTCCCTGCCATTGTCGATCCCGCAAGTGGCAACAAGCCCCGCACCTGGTACGATTCAGGCGGAAGCCAGTGGTGCCGGTGGGACGGGCATAGACCCGAACGCTGCGGTTGTGCCCAGCCCGAACAGTTCGGCTTGCATGGAAGGCGTCTCGATGAATCTCGCCTCGCCTGCGACTGTGCTGCCGGCGAACGCTTCAGGCGCAGCACCAACGCCCGGCGTGTCGCCGGTGCTGCCGCCCGGATGCTGAAGTGCTTGGCCTGCGCCCGGCGGCCGCGCGTGACGTGCCGGTTTACTGGCTGGCGCTGCTACTTGCCGTGCTGGTCACGCTTGGAATCTACGCCTTCATGCGCTCGCACCACGGCCTTGCGCTGTCCGCGAGCCGTGACAACGCAGCGGCGGCGCGCAGCGTCGGCGTCCGTACCGCGCGGACGCGCCACGTGCTGTGGATCGTGGTCGCGTTCGCCACCGGCGTGGTCGGCGCCGTGGTTTATTGCAGAAGGCGCGTCGGTTACTCGCGGCCGTCATGTTCGAGATCGAAGGTGAAGACTCCATCGGGACTCGAAGGGCGCGCGAGCACCTCGGGATGGCGCAGCGTGCGCAGGGCGTCGTGGTAGCCGGCGCGCCAATGCTCCTGCATCGACAGCCGCGAGAACTCGTAGTCCTTGGAGTGTCCCTCGTGGTTGCGTGCGCGATAGATGAGATGGACGATGTTGTAGACGTTGCGGGAGACAGCCGTGCTGAGCAGCTTCACGTCCTCGTGTTGCCTGAGATCGTCGGGCAGCCGGCCGAGCAGCTCCGTGAGCGCGCGCCGCAGGCGCTGCACCCGCTTGAACTGGTTGGTGCGGGCGCGCGTACGGCTGGAATACTGGATTTCCTTATGCCGTGTGATCACTTCGGCCATGTTGGCGGGAAGTTGGCCGCGCGCGCTCCAGAGGTCGACCTGAAAGGCCAGGATGTCCTGCGGGGCATCCGATTCGATCACCCATTGCAGCGGCGTGTTGGAAACGAGACCGCCGTCCCAATAGTGCTCGCCCTCGATCTCCACCGAAGGAAAGCCCGGCGGTAGCGCGCCGCTCGCCATGATGTGCTCCGGCCGAATGGTATGGATGGTATTGTCGAAATAGACGAAATTACCAGTTCTGACGTTGACCGCGCCGGCGCTGAAGCGCGTCAGTCCGCTGTTGAGCCGATCGAAATCGACCAGCCGCTCCAGCGTGGTCTTGAGCGCACGCGTGTCGTAGATGCTGGTCGCATCGCTGGCTCCGCCGGGCTGCAGCCAGGGTAACACGGGACGGGCGGAGAAGAATCCGGCGGCGCCACACGTGGCCGCAAGACCGGCGTTCATCTGGTTGATGAGGTTGCGTGTGCTGTCGCTCTTTGTCCAATCGCTGAAAGCCGACCAATCCCAGGGCGCCGGCGCGGTGACCTGGGTCCAGAATTCGCGCAGGCGATCGACGCGGCACTCCGGCGGGTTGCCGGCGATGATAGCCGCATTGATCGCGCCGATCGAAATGCCGGCGACCCAATCGGGGTGGATGCTGGCTTCGGCGAGGGCTTCATAGACGCCCGCCTGGTAGGCGCCGAGCGCACCGCCGCCTTGCAATAGCAGGGCGATGCAATCAAAGGGAAGCTGCCGCTGCGCGGGTGAGAGCTGCGGTCGAGGCTGGAAGTTCATGACGAGTGGGCTCTTTGACTGGTGATAGCGATGCCTTGTTAACGGCGGCTCGATTCCTGCTTTCCGACTTTGGGCGGCTCGAGCGTCACCTCTTTCAAATGGTCGCCGCTGGCGACCACGATCACGAAGTTGAGCTTGCCGTCCTGACGCATCAGTCCACCGGCCAACGCGCTGCCGGCTGCCGCTCTCTCGGCGACCCGCACGGCATCCGACAATTCCTGCTTGATCCATCTGAGGGTGAGGATGTTGGCGAGGTCTTCCCGGTCGAGCTCCTTCAGCGAGAACGTCAGCTCCTTTCCGGTGATTCTGCCGGTATTGGCGTCAATGGCGTTCTCCCACACGTGCTCATTCCTGATGGTGCGGACGCGGTAGAGGGGCGAGCCCGCCGACTCGAAGCTGATGTCGGCCGTCTTCGAGCCGCTATGCAGTTGTTCCGCGATCGCCATGGCGCGGCTGAGGGGGATGCGTGTGGTGCGGAATTCCGAGAGGACGCGGCGGATGTCGGCTTCCTCGTTGTCGCTCTGCGAAGCCGCGCCTTGGCTGTCGACCGGCGAGAAATTGCGGACGTCCCCGACGGCGGCGCCGGCGGCGAGCGTGGCGGACCACACGATCAGTGCAAACAAATGTTGTTTCGACATCGGATCAATCCCGGTCTGGTCGGTCAATTATTCGCCGCCGGCGAGTGCGCGACGACGATCTCCTTGTCGGAGGGCCCCGGCAGCGACTGATTGGTATCGATCACGACGCGCTCCGGTGGCTTCACGTCGGAGTGGATGCGGATTGGGAGTCGTGCAGGACCCGGCTCGGCGGGATGAGCGGGCAGTTGCGCCGGCAGCACCCAGTTCGCCAGGAAAAGCAGGCAGACCAGCGCTCCACCCACCGACAGGAAGTAGCCGCGCAAGGGGAGGGCGGAGTCGGTCGGCAGGCTCGCACGCATGAACTTTGCGGATCGTCGGCTCACGGCAGGTCGCTCCCGACGGGCACATCGGTCAATCTCATCATCAGATACTCCAGGGGCGCGGGTGCCGGCGTGCGAGCTCGACATCGAGATAGCCACGCTCGTCGAGCCAGTCCGTTGGACAAAAGGCGCGGGCTTTCGGATCGATCATGAATCCGTCGCGCTGGAGCGCAGATCGCGTTCCGGTACGACCGGTCCAGATGGCCTCTCCGCTGGTCGGATTCACTTCCATCACGTCAAAGACTTCGATGAAGTTCAGCATGTCAGGATACCGGGCGCCGTCTCACGTCGACTGCGACATGCGGTCGAATTCCTCGGGGGCGACGCCCCTGCGCGCGAGCTCGGACTCGATCACGTCGAACAAGCATTCGACCGGCGCGATCCAGACATTGACCCAGTAGATGATGCAGTCGCGGGCGATCAGCAGGGCCGGTGTCATGCGAGGGTCCTCCGCTGCAGTCGAACGGTGCCGGGCCGGCGCGCGGCAAGCGTATGAGCCCAAGCGATGATTGCGATCGTGATGCCAAGCAGCACGCTCAGGGTCACGAGGCACAGGGCGACAATCGCGTTCAGCGATGCGGCGGCGAGGCCGGGCAACGGATTTTCGCGCATCAACGCAAACAGCAGTGTTGACATTTCGCGTCTCCTTAATAAAATATACCGTATAGTTCATATAAATCACGCGCCGCTGCCGGAGTCAAGGCGAGTGCCTCACAAGCGCGTGTGCAGGATCAATGCGGCGAGGCTCCGCCAGGGCTGACCAGAAGCCTCGAGTAGAGAAGGGATCTGACATGACGAGATTGACGCAGGTGTTGTTCGCTGCGGTCGTGGTCGCGCTTGGTGGCGCAGCATCTGCCCAGGAGAACCAGGGCACCGCCGAGCAGCGGGCGGCCTGTACGCCCGACGCCTTTCGTCTGTGCAGTGCCTACATTCCCGATCCGTCAGGCGTCGAAGCGTGCCTGCGGCAGAGAAAATCGGATCTGAGCGCGGCGTGCAAAGCGGTCTTCGACCATGCAACCACCGGCTTGGCGAAGGGCAGATGAGCGACGTTGCGGCTGATGTGACCGGGCTCTGCCCTGGATCGCATCGGCGTCCCGATGGAGACAGAGCGATCTCATGAGTGCGGTCTACATACCCGCCCTGGCCGCCTTCGGTGGCTCGGCGTTCGGCGCGGTTTCGACCATCGTCAGTGCCTGGTTTAGCAAACGCAGAAGGCTTCGCGAGCGCCATCATGCCCGCTCGTTCTCGAAGCGCGAACGGCTGTACCGCAGCTTCATCGAGGAGGCATCGCGGCTCTATGCCGACGCACTCGTCAGCGACAGGGCGGAAATCCCGCAACTCGTCAGTCTGTACACGCTGGTTGGCCGCATGCGGATCCTCTCGAGTGACGAGGTCGTGCATGCCGCCGAGCGAGCCGGTCGTCTGATCATCGAGACCTATTTGTCGCCAAATCGGACGTTCGTCGACTTGCCCGATTTCATCGAGGAGATGGACCCATTGCGCGACTTCGGCGAAGCCTGCCGCAGCGAGCTGATGAACCTTCCGGTGCGGTGAGAAGCATGCGCGAGCGGATTGACGACCGAACCAGGAGCACCCGCCGAAGGATCGTGCAGGCTGCCATCCATCTCTATGGCGAGATGGGGCACAACAAGATCACCGTCGCCGACATTGCGCGGCACTTGTCGATGTCCTCAGGCAACCTCTATCGATTCTTTCCCTCGAGGCGGGCGATCGAGGAGGCTGTGGTGGAGCAGGTGCTCGAGGAGGCGGTCAGTGCGGCGGCTGAGGCGGCCGGCGGTAGCGGGCCGGCGCTACGGCGCCTGGCCGCAATCCTGAAGGCCATCGCCGACTGCAATGAAGGTCGGCCGGCGAAGCATCGACGACTGCAAGACCTGATAAGTCTGGCCGTTCGTCAGAACTGGACGGTCGTCCTCACCTACGACGACAGAATCCGTGGGCTGGTGCGACCGATCATCGGCGTGGGGCAAGCACGCGGCGAACTGCAGGGCGGCAGTCCGATGGCGCTGACCTGCTGCCTGCTGGAAGCCATGGACGTCCATCTCAATCCATCGCGGACCGGAGCTGCGACGCTGCGACCGAGCTTCGAGGAGATGTTGCGATTTTGCACGAGCGCTTTGCGTCGCGCGCCATTCCTGCAACCGGCCGAGTTGACAGCCCACGTGCAGCTCAAGGCCGCCGGCTGACGGGTTGCCTCTGGCGTGCCGTGCCGACGGCCGCAGGGCTGCTACGACCAGTCCGTCTCGCAGGCTGCCAGGAAAAAGCCGACGCGTTCGCGCACGAAGGCTGGAAGTTCCTTCTTCAGGTCCTTCTGAGTTTCACCGACGAGCGACCGGAACAGCATCGGCAGCAGGATCAGGTCGAGAAAGATCTGCGCGGTAGCGCGGCTTCGCTTGGCGCTGAAAGGGCCTCTCGGGGTGCGAGCAAGCTTCTGCGTGGCGTCGTCCAGCAACTGGGACACCGCGGCCAGGGAGCGATCGCGCGCGGCGTCGTGAACGTTACGACTCAACTCGGGGAACCGCTGCGATTCCGCGATCGTCGCGCGCACCATGCCGAGCGATTCCTCGACCACTCTCTCGACGATGGCGGTCCCGAGGCTCGTCAACTTGTCCTCGATGGTGCGCCCCTCGGGCGAGAATCCTTCGAAATCCGTCAAGCCGTCGATGGTGCGGGCCACCACCGCCGCGAACAGCGCTTCCTTGCCGGGGAAGTGGGCGTAGATGGTCGGCTTGCTCGCAGGAGCAAGCTCGGAAATATCGTCGATGCTGGCGCTGCGGAAGCCCTTCTCCAGAAACAGCTGTTGGGCCGCATCGAGAATGCGCGCGGGCGCGTCGCCGGCAAGATCCTTGGGCGGTCTGCCGCGCTTCGTCTTCTTCATTATTTGACCTCCGAAATCACGAGTCTGTGCGCTTCGCTTTCTCACTTGACATCGTTCGCGAAGAAAGGCAAGAAAAAGAAAATATACGGTTTAGTTTATTAATGCGTTGGTCCCAAGCGTTGGCGGCATGGCGCGTGGTCCGATGATCCTGGCCCCCGAACGGTGGGGCGTTCGACCCGGTCGTCGAAGCAGATGGAGAATGTGGTGACTGTCTCGAACCAAGAACCCGCCGGCTTGCAGGAAGGCGTGCTGCTGCGCGAGCTGAATCGCCGGGTGACCAACGGCGTTGCCTTCGCCATCAACCTGGTTTCCGCTGCCGCCATCCGGGCCGAGGGGGCGGAAGCCAAGCGCGCGCTCAGCGATGTCGCTGAGCTGCTGCATGGCTACGCCGATCTGCATCGCGCGTTGGCGGTGCCCGCGGGCGAAACGCTGATCCATGCCGCGACTTACCTTCGCAAGCTTGGCTGTGGCATGCGCCGGGCAGTCCTGGACCGGATGAACATTAAGCTGGCATTCGCGACCCAGCCTCTTGCGCTTCAGCCGCCGCGCTGCTGGCATCTGGGACTGATCGTCCATGAGCTCGTGATGCACGCGGCGCGGCACGCTTGTTTCGACGACCGGGCCGGGCAGATCAGGATCAAGCTGACGCGCATCGGCGGATTGGTGAACTGCGTGATCCTGGACAACGGCTCGCGTCCCGCGCGGGAGACGTCCGACCGCGAATTGCGCATTGCCAGGGATATCGCCCGGGCGCTCGGCGGCCGGATCGAGCAGGGTTTCGGCGCCGATTTCACCTCGATCGTCCTGTCGTTCCCGCTGACCGAACGCGAGCGCGGCGCGAACTGGTCGATCGCAACGCGGCAGATGAGGACGCCGCGCCGCACGCGAGCCACTGCTCCCGATGACGCTGCACACGTTTCCTGCCGCGCCGCGGATGCGCTTGGCGGACTGTTGTCACCATCCCACCACATGGACGCGCCATGACAAGCCGATTCCCGAATCCCGTTCGAACGCCGCAGGCGGGGAAGGCCCTCGCCGCAGCGACCGTGCTTGTCAGCATTACGCTGACCGGTTGCACTGACCACGCGGCGCAGACGACCACACGGGCGACGCCGGTCCGGACCACGATCGTGCAGCCGCGGGACCGGCAAGCTGCCATTACGTTGACGGGCGAGGTCCAGTCGCGCTTCCGTGCCGATCTTTCGTTCCGCGTCAGCGGACGTGTGATCGCTCGCACCGTCGACGTCGGTGCTCACGTCAACAAGGGCGACGTTCTCGCTCGCCTCGATCCGAGCGAGCAACAGGCCGATGTCGATGCCGCCACGGCGGCAGTGGCCTCCGCCGAAGCCCAGCTGCGCGTGGCGAAGGCGACGTTCGAGCGGCAGAAAGCGCTGATCGCAAGCGGCTTCACGACCCGTACCGTCTATGACCAGGCCCAGGAAGGCCTGCGAACCACAGAGGGTGTGCTGGAGGCGGCCAAGGCGCAGCTGGGCACCTCGCGCGATGCGCTCGGATATACCGTTCTGCGCGCCGAAGCGGACGGCGTCATTACCGCGCGAAATCTCGAGGTCGGCCAGGTCGTTCCGGCTGCCCAACCCGTGTTCTCGCTTGCACAGGAGGGGGAGCGGGATGCGGTGTTCGAGGTCTACGAATCCGTCTTTCTTAACCAGACAGAGAGCCGCCGCGTCACGTTGGCGCTGGTCTCCGATGCCAGTGTGACAGCGACGGGTGAGGTGCGAGAGATTTCACCGGCGATCGACGCGAAGAGCTCCACGATCCGGGTCAAGGTGTCCATCGAGAAGCCGCCGGCAGCGATGACGCTGGGCAGTGCCGTCGCGGGAACGGTGAAGGCGGAAGCTCAGAAAGAAATCACCTTGCCGTGGAGCGCGCTGATGGCCGCTGGCAGGAAGCCTGCTGTCTGGACCGTCGACCCGAAAACGCAGACAGCGTCGCTGAAGCCCGTCACGGTCCGCGCTTATGAAGCCGGTCAGGTGCTGATCAAGGCGGGCCTCGAGCCCGGCGAGCGCGTCGTGGTCGACGGCGGTAAGCTCTTGAGCGTCGGCCAGTTAGTCACCGAGGAGGGAGGTCAGTCATGAAGCGACAGGTCATGATGATCGCTGGCACGCTCGCCGCGGCCTCGTTGCTCGCGGGCTGTCAGCAGGAGGCGAACGCGCCGGAACCCGTGCGCCCAGTACTCTCAATGGTAGCCAAGCCGAATAGCGGTGACAGCACGGTTGCGGTCGGCGTCGTCGAGCCGCGCTACAAGACCAACCTCGGCTTTCGCGTACTCGGACGGCTCACTTCGCGCTCAGTCAACGTTGGCGACATCGTGAGCGAAGGACAAATCATCGGGTCGATTGATCCCACCGCACTCGATCTTGCCGTTCGCGCGGCCAAAGCTCAGCTTGCGAAGGCCGAGGCGCAGCTTGCGACGGCCAAGGCCACGGAGCAGCGGCAACGCACGCTTATCACCAGCGATGCGACCACGAGGCAGACGCTGGATAATGCCGAGCAGGCCCGCGCCGGCGCAGAAGCGAGCGTCGCGCAGGAGCAGGCGAACCTGACCAAAGCGATCGAGCAACTCGGCTATGCCCAGATCAAGGCCGACTTCGGCGGCGTCGTCACCGCCGTCGGCGCGGAAGTCGGCCAGGTGGTCTCGCCCGGTCAAACCGTGGTGACGGTCGCGCGCCCGGACATTCGCGAGGCGGTCGTCGATATCGGGGAAGACCTGCCTGTGCCGCTGGACGTCGGTCTCCCGTTCAGCGTCAGCCTGCAACTCCTCCCCGCCGTTCAGGTCGAGGGCAGGATCCGCGAAATCGCCCCGCAAGCCGATGCGGTGACGCGACTGCGACGTGTTCGGATTGCGCTCGAGAACCCGCCCGAAAGCTTCCGGCTTGGCGCGACGGTCACGGCAAGGCTCGGCAAGGGCCAGAGCAAGGTCTTGCGCCTGCCGGCATCGGCGGTGCTCACCAAGGACGGCGCCGATTTCGTCTGGGTGGTCGATCAGTCCGCCGGCACCGTCTCGCTGCAGAAGATCGATGGCATCGCCGAACCGGCGGGTCTTCGCGTCACCGGCGGGCTTGCCGCGGGCACCCGCGTCGTCACCGCCGGAATTCACAGCCTCAAGCCGGGACAGCATGTCCGCTTCGAACAGGATCAAGAGCCATGAAGTCGTTCAACCTCTCCGACTGGGCGCTCGGCCATCGTTCGCTGGTCTGGTATTTCATGATCGCCTTCATGGCGGCCGGCCTGTTTGCCTATCTCCAGCTGGGACGGCAGGAGGATCCTGACTTCACCATCAAGACCATGGTGATCCAGGCGCAGTGGCCGGGCGCCTCGCCCGAGGAGATGACGCGTCAGGTCACCGATCGGATCGAGAAGAAGCTCGAGGAGCTGGAATCGCTCGACTACACCAAGAGCGTCACCATCGCAGGTCAGACCACGGTCTTCGTGTACTTGCGCGATTCGACCAAGGCCGCCGACGTCAAGCCGACCTGGGTGCGTGTCCGCAACATGATCGCCGACATCAAGGGCGATTTCCCGCAAGGCGTGATCGGACCCGGCTTCAACGACCGCTTTGGTGACGTGTTCGGCAACATCTATGCCTTCACCAGCGACGGCCTGAGCCAGCGACAACTCCGCGACCAGGTCGAGGACATCCGCGCGAAGGTGCTGACCGTGCCCGACGTCGGCAAGGTGGACATTTTGGGCACACAGGACGAGGTGATCTTCCTTGAATTCTCCACCCGCAAGGTCGCAGCGCTCGGCCTCGACGTTCACGCGATCATGACCTCGTTGCAGGGCCAGAATGCGGTCGCGCCGTCGGGCGTGTTCCAGGAAGGCCCCGAGCGGATCAGCGTCCGCGTCAACGGCCAGTTCACGTCCGAGGCCAGCCTCAAGGCCGTCAACCTGCGCATCAACGACCGCTTCTTTCCGCTCACGGACGTCGCGACCATCACGCGCGGCTATGAGGATCCGCCACAGACCCTGTTCAGGTACAACGGCCAGCCCGCGATCGCGCTCGCGATCGGCATGAAGTCCGGCGCTAACCTCTTGAATTTCGGCGAGGCGCTGAAGCAGGAGATGACGAAGATCATTGCCGATCTGCCGATCGGCGTCGGCGTGCACCTCGTCGCCGACCAGCCGGTGGTGGTCGAACATGCCGTCTCCGGTTTCACGGAGGCGTTGTTCGAGGCGGTGATCATCGTGCTCGGCATCAGCTTCCTCAGCCTTGGCATGCGCGCCGGTCTCGTGGTCGCGATCGCGATCCCGCTCGTCCTTGCCATCACCTTCGTGGTGATGGCCTATTGCGGCATCTCGCTGCAGCGCATTTCGCTGGGCGCCCTGATCATTGCGCTCGGCCTTCTGGTCGACGACGCCATGATCGCGGTCGAGATGATGGTGGCGCGGCTCGAGATTGGCGATCCCCTCGAAAAGGCGGCGACCCACGTCTATACGTCAACCGCTTTTCCGATGCTGACGGGAACGCTCGTCACCGTGGCCGGCTTCATCCCGATCGGGCTCAACAGCAGCAACGCCGGCGAATTCACCTTCACCTTGTTCGTGGTGATCGCGGTATCGCTGATCGTCTCCTGGGTCGTGGCCGTATTGTTCACGCCGCTCCTCGGTGTCACCATCCTGCCGGCCAGGATGAAGGGACATCACGAGCAGAAGGGCCGCATGGCGCAGATGTTCGCGCGTCTGCTCCTGTTCTGCATGCGTCATCGCTGGAGCACCGTCGCCGCGACGGTCGGCGCCTTCCTTCTCGCTTTGTTCGGCTTGCAGTTCGTGCAACAGCAGTTCTTCCCCTCGTCCGATCGTGCCGAGCTCGTGATCGACTGGAACCTGCCGCAGAACGCTTCGATCACCGAGACCAACACGCAGATGGCTCGCTTCGAGCGGGAGCAGTTGCGGGGCAACGATTCCGTCGAGCACTGGTCCACCTATGTCGGCACCGGTGCGCCGCGCTTCGTGCTGTCGTTCGACTTGCAGACCGCCAACACCTGGTTCGGCCAGCAAGTGATCGTGACCAAGGGCGGCATCGCCGCGCGCGACAAGCTCAAGTCGCAGTTCGAGGACTATTTGAGGAAGACCTTCCCGGGCACCGACACCTACGTCAAGCTGCTCGAGGTCGGCCCTCCCGTCGGCCGTCCGGTGCAATACCGCTTGAGCGGCCCCGACATCGCCGAGGTCCGCGACCTCTCGCAGAAGCTTGCCGGCGTCATTCGCGGCAATCCCGATCTGGGCAACGTGGTGTTCGACTGGATGGAGCCGGCGCGCGTCGTCAAGGTCGACGTGCTCCAGGACAAGGCGCGCCAGCTCGGCGTGACCTCGGAGGACATTGCCACCACCCTGAACTCCGTGCTCCGGGGCTTGCCGGTCACGCAGGTGCGCGACAGCATCTATCTGGTCAATGTCACGGGACGTGCAACCGCCGCGGAACGCGCCTCGATTGACACGCTGCGCGATCTGCAACTGACCGGGCTCGGCGGCCAATCGGTGCCGCTGGGGGCCATCGCCAATCTGCGCTACGAGCTGGAGCAGCCCACGATCTGGCGGCGCGCGCGGATCCCGACCATCACGCTCAAGGCCGCCGTCGCCAGCAACGTTCAGCCGAAGACGGTCGTCGACCAGCTCGCGCCGAAAGTCGCGGAATTCGCCAAGCAGCTGCCCGCGGGCTATTCGATTAAGATCGGCGGCTCGGTGGAGGAGAGCGCCAAGAGCCAGGGGCCGATCATCGCTGTCGTGCCGCTGATGCTGTTCGTGATGGCGACCGTGCTGATGCTTCAGCTGCAGAGCTTCTCACGCTTGTTCCTGGTATTCGCGGTCGCTCCGCTCGCGCTGATCGGCGTCGTCATGGCCATGCTGCCGAGCGGCGCACCGCTGGGCTTCGTGGCCATCCTCGGCGTGCTCGCCCTCATCGGCATCCTGGTCCGCAACTCCGTCATCCTCATCGTGCAGATCGAGGATCTCAAGAACGAGGGCAGGCCGGCCTGGGATGCCGTGGTGGAAGCAACCGAGCACCGCATGCGGCCGATCCTGCTCACGGCCGCCGCGGCAAGCCTCGCGCTGATTCCGATCGCGCGTGAGATTTTCTGGGGCCCGATGGCCTACGCCATGATGGGTGGCATCATCGTCGGCACGCTGCTGACGCTGCTGTTCCTGCCGGCGCTCTATGTGGCGTGGTTCGGGATCCATCCGGATCATGCGGATGAAGCACCTTCACATCAGCCCGAAGCCGTTGCGAACCACGCGCGCGAAGACGGGCCCGCTCGCCATGCTCCGCAGCCTGTGCTCGAGCCACAAATCTAGAACGGAGACGACGATGCTCTCGAATACGCTATCAGCCTTTGCTGTCACGGTGACGGTCGCGGCGAGTTCGCTCGCTTCGTCGATTGCATTTGCGCAATTTCCGCCGCCGCCACCGATGGCGCCCGCCGGGCCTCCGCCGATGGCTCCAGCAGGTCCCCCCGCCATCGCGCCCCCCGGTCCGGCCGCTGTCGCTGGTCCCGGACCTCGGCTCGGTCCAGCAGACGGGCCGCGCGCCGATCTCGCGGCGCGAGGTGTCGGCGGAGGGCCCGCCGCCGTGAACGCCGCACGCGCGACGGCAATCAATATCGGAAATGGCGGCGGCTATCGCTATGGCGGTGTGCACGGATATGGATACAGAGCGCGCGCTGCGAGCTATGCCGGCGCATACGCGGCCGGCGCTTATGCCGGGTACATCTATGGCGGAGCGCGCTCCAGCTACTACTCGAGTAGCGACTGTTACTACGTTTATAGACGCCATCGCAGGTATCTCGTCTGCGACTAGCCCCACGAGCAAGCATGCATATGAGGCCCTCTTGCTGAGGGCGCCGTGCATCCCAGCGCCGATCGAACTACGGAACAAGTATTGCCGTTCTTTTTGGGTTGCGCGATGTTTTGCCGCGAGTGAACAACTTCACACTTGTTTCGCTGAAGTAGCCATATGTTGTCAGGGTAATCGGCGGAGAGGCTGATGCACCGGCACTTGAATCGCGTCGCTGCGAAATCGATCTGCTCAAACTTGCCCGCTGCGCTGGAGCGCGATGCGTGTGCTGCCGGCATTTTCTCGAATGTTCGTTGGCTCGGCATCACATGACGATAGTCTGTCCCAACTGTCATCGCGACAATCCTGCCGGCAAGGGATTCTGCAGGTTTTGCGGGAGCCGCCTCACACCGCCGCCACCAGAACAAGATGCCGCCGTCGACAACGATGAGACGCACCGGTTGCTCGAGGCACTGCGCGAAAGCAAGCAAGCGATGGGCTCGTTGCAACAGGACTTGGAGAGCGCGACGCGTGAGCTGGACGAAGCAAGGGATGAGCTCAACGTCCTGCGGCAAAAGGCAATTACCGATACGGTGAACGATACCGAGGAGCGCATGGCCGAGCAAAGTCGCCTGCGCGGCAGCCTTGCCGAGAGTCAGAAGAGTGTCGAGACTCTGCGGTCGGAGCTTGAGACCGCAAAACTGCAGTCCAGTGCCATTCAGGACAAGCTCGAGGAGGAGATCGCGGCCGGCCAGGCGAAGATTGCGGCACTTGCGCTGGAACTTGACACGACGAAGCAAGAGGTTGCGGCCGAGCTCCATGGCAAGGTTGCGGCAAGCGAGAAGCTCATCGACAGGATGAAGCAACAGCATGCCAATGAGATCAGGAAAGCCACGGACGATCACCACGAGAAGATCGCAGCGCTTACGCGCGATCTTGCGACGGTCAAGGAAAGGGTCGTGGCCGAATTCCAGGGCAGGCTGACAGCAAGCGAGAAATTGATCGAAACGCTGAGGCAGCGCCATGTCAACGAGATCGGCAAGGCCGCGGACGATAGCCAGGAAAAGGTCGCGCAAAAGGATTCGCTGATCGAGGGATTGCAGAAGAAGCTGCATGGCCTGGTCGAAGACGGCAAGGTGCCAGCCACGACCAGGCGGTCCTTCGGCACGATGGCGATGGCGGTGCTGGCTACAGTTTCGGGCGGCGCCGGTAGCGTTGGCGGATACTTCCTTCAGCCAGGCGCGGCTTCCGGAGCTAAGCAGGCCGAGTTGGACGAGGCCAAGGCGCTCAATGAAAAACTGCAGACCGCCTTGCAGTCCCAGAACGAGGTCTACGAGAGGACCCTCAACGACTTGAAGCGGGCCGAGGCTCGGCTCAGGGATCAGCCGGCGCCGAATGCCAATACCGGCGCAAATGAGGAACTGCAGCGGCAGTTGAACGAGGCGCGCGCGACCAGCCAGCAGCAGCTGTCGGAGGCGCGTGCCAAAGATCAGCAGCAGGAGGGCAGGTTGGCGGCGCTTCAGGCCGAGCTCGACCGGAGCAAGCAGGACATTGCGGCGCGAGACCAGACCATCGCCGCGCGGAATCAGACCATCGAGCAGCTGAACAGCCAGCTGCAGGCCGCCAATTCCTCGGATGCTCGAGCGCCAGAAGCTAAGCCATACGAAAGGGAAGTGAAGCCAAGGCCGCGCAGCAAGACGATCGATCTCGAACAGACGATCAGAAACCTCGAACGGGAATATGGCATTCCCAGAATTGGCAGGTGAACGGTTCTGCCGTGAGAGATTCCGGTCCCTCAAAGCAGGCCCCATCTCATCTGCCGGGCCGTCATCACCTGCAGATGACCTCGACGATCCCTTCGGAACCTCGTGACACCAAACATAATCGCGTCGCTGCGCCTACCAAAGGGGCGCGGCAAGGGAATCTATTGCTCATTCGGTTGTTCGCTCCAGATGTTCATCGCTTAAGAGGATATTTCGATGCCCGTCGCCCTTTCCTATCCTGGCGTCTACGTAGAAGAAGTTCCAAGCGGTGTCCGGACGATCACCGGTGTCGCGACGTCGGTCACGGCGTTCGTCGGTCGCGCGATTCGAGGGCCCGTCGACAAGCCGATCACGATTTTTGGATTCGGTGATTTCCAGCGCCAGTTCGGCGGCCTCGGGGTCGATCATCCCATGAGCTACGCTGTCGCCGATTTTTTCCGAAATGGCGGCGGCCAGGCGATCATCGTCCGCATCTTCAAGCCCAAGAAGGACGCCAACGAGAGGGACTTCAAGGCGAGTGTGAATGTCGGAGGTCTGGCGCTGGAGCCCGCTCATCCGGGCGCATGGGCGAGCGGACTTGAAGTTACGCTCGAGAGGAACCTCTCCGAGGATGCGGCGCGACGGTTCGGCCTCGAAAAGGATGATCTCTTCAACCTGAAGGCCGAACTGACGGTGAACGGGCAGGTGGTCGCGCGAGAACAGTTCCTCAATCTGACGCTAAAGGACAACCCGGCAGCCCGTGCGCAGCGGGTCGATCGCGTCCTTCAGCAATCGTCGGAACTGCTTCGTGTTTCTGCTTCTCCGAGCCTTCCGGACACGATCACCATGCCCACCGATCGGAGCGCCGTTTCCGCCAAAGCTGAGATGCCTGACGATGGCGTCGAAGACGCGATCGATGACAAAGTCTATATCGGCGACAGGAACAACAAAAAAGGACTATACGCGCTTGAGAATGCCGACCTCTTCAACCTGCTTTGCATCCCGCCGGACCAGCCAGGTGGCGACACCGCTCCGGCAGTTTACAAGGAAGCGATGAGCTACTGCACCGAGCGGCGTGCGATGCTGATCGTGGATCCGCCCTCGGATTGGGGCGACAACTTTGCGATCGACAACCCCATCGACAAGCTTGGCAAACTCGGTTTCAGCGTTAACGATACACGAAACGCTGCGCTGTTCTTTCCACGGGTCAAGGCTCCCGATCCGCTCAGCAAGGGGCAGCAGGCGACGTTCGTCCCCTGCGGTCTTGTCGCCGGCGCGATGGCTGCAACCGACGCGCGGCGCGGCGTATGGAAGGCGCCGGCTGGTTTGGACGCGGGATTGAGCGGCATTGATGGACTCGCGACGAAGCTCACCAATGGCGAGAACGGCGTGCTCAACCAGATCGGCATCAACTGCCTCCGTAACTTTCCGATCTACGGCAACGTGATCTGGGGCGCCCGTACGTTGCGTGGCGCCGATCAGATGGCGGACGAGTACAAATACATTCCGGTGCGTCGGCTCGCGCTCTTCATCGAGGAGAGCCTGTTCCGCGGTACCCAGTGGGTTGTCTTCGAGCCAAATGACGAGCCGCTCTGGGCTCAGATCAGACTGAACCTCGGCGCCTTCATGCACGACCTGTTTGTGCAGGGCGCCTTCCAGGGCTCGACGCCGGCTGCCGCCTACTTCGTGAAGTGCGACAAGGAAACCACGACGCAGAACGATATCGATCTCGGGATCGTCAACATCCATGTCGGTTTCGCGCCGCTGAAGCCTGCCGAATTCGTCGTGCTGCGGATCCAGCAGATCGCCGGCAACATCCAGACCTGAAATTGGGGGAGATCATCATGGCTCAGTTCAGTGTGAATACGACCCGGTTCGATCCCTACAAGAACTTCAAGTTCAGGGTGAAATGGGACGGCAAGTATGTCGCCGGGATCAGCAAGGTCGGCGGCCTGAAGCGGACCACGGAGGTGGTCAAGCATCGCGAGGGCGGCGATCCCAGCAGCAGCCGGAAGTCACCGGGCCGCAGCGAGTATGAGGCCATCACGCTCGAGCGTGGCGTCACCCACGATACCGAGTTCGAGAAGTGGGCGAACAAGATCTGGCATTTCGGTGCCGGGCTCGGAAGCGAGGTTTCGCTGAAGGATTTCCGCAAGGACCTGCTGCTGGAGATCTATAACGAGGCCGGGCAGGTCGCGATCACCTACAAGATCTATCGCTGCTGGGTCTCGGAATACCAGGCCTTGCCCGACCTTGACGCCAATGCCAACGCGGTCGCGATCCAGCATATCAAGCTGGAAAACGAGGGTTGGGAACGCGACGAGAGCGTGGTCGAGCCATCCGAACCGACCTTCACCGTGCCCGCACAGTAATGCGATGGCGGTTCCGTCGACACAGCATCTGCTAGCGGCCTGGGAACGCGGACGAGCGGTGTCGCGGCAGGACGAACGCGCGCTCGCTCTGTTGACGGCAGCGCACGTGGACCTGTCGCGCGAGGCCGCCGCCAAACTGCCGATCGGCGAACGAGACCGCCGGCTTCGGACGCTGTACCAAGACCTGTTCGGGTCGAGGGTCACGGCCCTGGCAACCTGTCCCGAATGCAGCGAATCGCTCGAACTCGAATTCGATGTCGAAGCGTTTGGCGCCGCATTGGAGCATGGGCCCGCCGCCGAACCGGCGCCGGCGCAATTGTCGTTCAGTCGTGACGGCTATGACATTCTGTTTCGTTTGCCGAACAGCCGCGATGTCCTGGCCCTCTGCCACGGCCGGCCGGTTGAGAATAACAGGCTGCGTCTGCTCGAACGCTTGGTGCTTCGCGCGTCATGCGGCGAACAGGAGGTGGCGGCGGCAGATATGCCCGCGACATTGATCCACGCACTCGACGAGCGGCTGTCACTTGTCGACCCGCACGCCGACATTCGTCTGGATCTGGGCTGCTCCGCGTGCCGGGCGCAGTGGCAGGCGCCGTTCGACATCGTGTCTTTTCTCTGGAGCGAAGTCGATGCGTGGGCGCTACGCTTGTTGCGTGACGTGCACCGGCTGGCACGCGCCTATGGCTGGCGCGAAGCGGATATCCTGGCGCTGAGCTCACCCCGGCGCCAATGCTACCTGGAGCTGCTGGACGAATGAGCGGGTATTTGGCCAATCTCGTAAGACGTACAACGGCGCTGGAGCCTGCGATCAGGCCGCGCCTGCCGTCGATCTTCGGTCCGGCGCCCGCTTCGGCATGGGATGGTCCGGCCTCCGTGAGGGAGGATGCGCCCCAGGTCGAAGATGCTGCGCGGCGTCGCCAAGATGCGGCCTCCGGAGCATCCGTGTGGCCGTCCGAGGCGTCTGCCGAGAACGAACCTCCAGCGGAGCAGGCCAGTGCGTCGCAACAACGCGCCGCATTGCTCCTGCGCAGGGGCGGGATCGTCGCGCCCTCGGTGAGGTCTGTCACGGCAACGGCCGCGACTGATCGTCCGCCGGACAATACGACAACGGCCGCGCTCGGTGTCCCGCTGGAAGCGCCGGCGCGTGGAGCGCCGGATGAGGCGGCCGGCAGCATTTTGACGGCGCAAACGGTCAGTGCTCGACCACACTTGCGCGCGGGGGCGGATGACGTGGTGCGCAGCGACGACCGGCCGGTCGAAGCGCCGCGGCCTCTGTCGATGGGTCCAACCTCGACTGCAGTGCGAGGCAGGGAACGCCGTGGACGATCCTCTGATGCGCCGCCGGCCGATCCTGCTCTCGCTTCTGGCGCGGTCCCCAGATGCGCCGATCCGAACGATCGGCCCAGCGATGACCGTGATGAGCCACCACGGCCCATGACGGCGCAACCTGCGTCGCAAGCCTCGGAAACGCGAGGTCGCGCAGCGCCCGCAAGTCCACCGGTTGCGCACGCTGATCTGGTGCCGGATTTCACCGAACCGTCGCGGCAATCTTCGCGGGATCGGAGCGACCAAATGCTCCGCGCGACGGCAGAGTTTGAGGCGACGTCACCCCGTCGAAACAGATCGGACACGGGCCAAAGATGGCCGCAGGCTGCGCCGTCTGCGCGCCAGGACCGGCCCATTCGAAACGAGGCTCCGTACGACGAGCGCTCGTCGGCTGCACAGCCGGTGGTTCATGTGTCGATTGGGAGGGTTGAGGTGCGGGCCTCGATGTCAGCCGAGCCAAGGCAAAGAGCACGGCCGTCAACCGGTGCAACCAGTCTCGACGACTATCTGCGTCAACGTTCCGGGCGGAGCGGCCAATGAGCAATCCTGCAGCTATCGCCGCCGTTACCGCGACCATTCGCAACCTGCTTACCATGGGCGTGACGACCGACCCCGATCTGGTCGACACCACGGTCACCATGCAGGCACCGCATCTGGCGCGCATCAATGGCAACAGTGCCAACCAGATCAACATCTTCCTCTATAGTGTGCGACCGAGCGGAAGCTGGTCCAACATGCCGTCTCCGGCGACGGTACGGCCCGGGGAGTTCGGCGTTCCGGTTCTCGGACTCAATCTGCATTATTTGATCACGGTGTTCGGCCGCGACAACGACGCGCAGCGTCCGTTCAGCCACCAGCTGCTCGGCCGCGCCATGAGCACGCTGCACGATCATCCGCTGCTTGGCGCCGACGAGATCAAGGCTGCGCTCCCGGGCAACGATCTTTGGAATCAGACGGAACGTGTGCGTTTCACGCTGCACCCGCTCTCGATCGAGGAGATCGGAAAGATGTGGCCGGGCTTCCAGACCCATTATCAGCTGTCGGTGGCCTACGAGGCCGCCGTCGTTATGATCGACAGCACGCGGCCCACCGTGACGCCGCTTCCGGTTCTCACGCGTGGGCAGTCCGACCGCGGTATCTCGGCGCTTGCCAGCGCGCTCTCGCCGTTTCCGACCATCGACAGGGTGGAGCTGCCGAACAAGCAACCGGCGGCACTGCCGGGGGATGAGATCAAGCTTGGCGGCCGCAATCTGTCCGGGGACCGTGTGACGGTGAAGTTTGCCAGCCCGCGACTGGCCGAACCGATCGAGTTTCCGGCCGAGATGCCGGCTGATGATGTGTCGAGCGATTCCAATGTGAGCGTCAATTTGCCCGCTGAGCCGGCGAATTTGCCTGCAGGCCTCTACACGATTGCGGTGATTGTCCGCAATCCGGAGCAAACTGGCCCGGCAGGAAACGAGATCCCGCCGTCCGTCCACACCAGCAACGAGATGCCGCTGTCCGTCGCCCCGCGGATCACGTCGGACCTGCCGGTGCCCGTGCAGATCGTGCAGGGCACCGCGACGATTTCGTTGAACTGTGTGCCGCAGGTCCGTCCCGACCAGCGCGTTTCGCTGCTGCTCGGCAGCCGCGAGATCCCGGCAGTGCCGCGAACCGCACAGACCGGCCAGCTCGCGTTCGTGGTCACCGACGCGGTTGCCGGAGAGTTCTGGATCCGCTTGCGCGTTGACGGTGTCGACAGCCAGCTGGTCGATTATTCAAAGTCGCCGCCGATCTTCATGGACAAGCAGAAGGCAAAGCTCACATGAGCGAGGCGGCAAAATGGGAGGCGCTTAATTCGCGCCATCTCGCGGCCGCCCTGAAGCGGTTGAAGCAGCGGCTTGAACGGCTTGCGAGCGGAGAAAAGTCGAAAGCACAGGACGCGGGCCCGGCTACGCCGGCCGCCAAATCAGGCGAGGGCGGCCTGCCGGCGTTGCTGCTGCTCGAACGAGCGCTCGGCCTTTCGCCTTTCGAGCGCGATCTATTGCTGCTCTGCGCTGCTGCGGAATACGACAGCGCATTTCCTTCCCTGTTCGCCAAGGCGCAGGGCGATCCCGGCCGCATCGCGCCGACATTCGCACTTGCCCTGTCGCTGCTCGACGATCCGACCTGGGATGCGCTGTCCGCGGAGCGACCGCTGCGCTATTTCAAGCTGATAGAGATCAATCAGCCCGGAGCCCAGGCACTGACGGTCAGTGCGTTGCGGGCCGACGAGCGCATCGTCAACTATGTCAAGGGCCTTAATTATCTCGACGATCGGCTGGCGCCCTACGTCGCCGCCGTCGGGCCCGATCAGCCCGCGGCCGAAATGCCGCCTTCGCAGGCCCAACTCGCCCGGCAAGTCACGGCACATTGGCGGCTTGCCGCCGCCACGGCGCCGCCGCCGATCGTTCAGCTGCTGGGAGCCGACGCCGCCAGCAAGGAGCTCGTTGCGCTCGATGCTGCCGCGCAGCTGCAGCGGCAGCTCTATCGCTTGCCGGCCGACGCGCTGCCGGCGCAGCCGGCGGAATTGGAGATGCTGGGCAGGTTGTGGCAGCGCGAGAGCCTGCTGTTGCCGGTCGTGCTCTGGATCGACGCGCAGGAAATCGACGCTTCGGATGCGCATGCCGCGACGATCCGCCGATTCCTGGCCCGCTGCGCAGGGTTCGTGATGCTGTCCGTGCGCGAGCCGTGGCCGCGACTGCCGCGCGACTGCGGCACGGTCGACATCCTCAAGCCGACGATGGACGAGCAGCGGGCGGCGTGGCAGCGGATCTGCGGCGTGGCTGATGCGCAGGGACCAGCGACACTGGCCAGTCAGTTCAATCTCAATATCGGCGATATCACCAGGATCGCGGCGCTCGCGAACGCGAGGCAGGGCTCCGGAAACGCCCCGTTGCGCGACCGGCTGTGGGACGCTTGCCGCGCGCGGGTGCGGCCGATGCTGGACGCACTGGCTCACCGCATCGAGCCGAAGGCGTCCTTCGACGACATCGTCCTGCCTGCGGAACAAACCGGTCTGCTTCACCAGATCGCTGCGCAGGTCAACCAGCGCGGCAAGGTGTATGGCGAATGGGGCTTTGGCGCGAGGGCGAACCGCGGGCTCGGCATCAGCGCGCTGTTTGCCGGCGACAGCGGGACCGGAAAGACCATGGCCGCCGAGGTCATCGCCAACGCGTTGCGGCTGAATCTCTATCGTATCGATCTGTCGGCTGTGGTCAGCAAGTATATCGGTGAGACCGAGAAGAATTTGCGCCGGCTGTTCGATGCCGCCGAGGATGGCGGCGCGATCCTGTTCTTCGACGAGGCCGACGCGCTGTTCGGCAAGCGCAGCGAGGTCAAGGACAGTCACGACCGCTACGCCAATATCGAGATCAACTACCTGCTGCAGCGCATGGAAGCCTACCGCGGGCTTGCGATCCTCGCCACCAACATGCGCAGCTCGCTCGACAACGCCTTTACGCGGCGGCTGCGTTTCATCGTCAATTTCCCGTTCCCCGGCGTCGTGCAGCGGCGGGGCATATGGCAGAAGGCGTTCCCGCCGCAAACCCCCGTGCGCGCACTCGACTACGACCGTCTGGCGCGCCTCAACCTGACCGGCGGCAGCATTCACAATGCCGCGCTGAACGCAGCTTTCCTCGGCGCCCAGGCAGGATCCCCGGTGACGATGCCGCTCGCGCTCGCCGCCGCGCGCGCGGAATTCGTGAAGCTCGATCGCCCGGTCAATGAGACCGACTTTCGCTGGCTCGAATCCAAAGAGGCCATGGCATGAACATCCGCCTGCATATCGAACGCCTGGTGCTCGATGGGTTGCAATTGAATGGGCAAGACAGAGCGCAGCTCAAGGCGTCGCTCGAAGCCGAGCTTGGCCGCCTGCTGTCGGAAAGCGGCATCAACGGCGGGATCGGCGCGGGCGGCGCGCTGCCGCGCATCGATGCCGCGCCGATAAGGGTGAGACGCGACGCGACGCCTGCCCAGATCGGCAGCGGAATCGCGCAGTCGATGTTCTCAGGGATGGGGAAACAATGAGCGGACGTACTCTTGCCACTGCACAGAAGCAGAGCGCGATGGCACCGGCGACGGGCCGTGTTCTTCAACGAAAGTGCGCTTGCGGTACTCACGCCGGTGGCACCAGTTGCGACGAGTGCGCCAGGAAGCGGTTCAATTTGCAGCGCAAGCTGACGATCGGGTCAAGCAGCGATCCGCTGGAACATGAGGCGGATCGCGCAGCGGATCGAGTTGTCGGTACATCAGGTCCGAGCTTCGCAGGCCAAACGCAGGGCTTCCAGCGCTCCGCCGGTATGCCCGCACACGATGGGGAAGTTGTGCCTCCCATCGTCGATCGTGTGCTGTCCGGTCCGGGCGTGCCGCTAAACGCGGAGTTGCGGCGCGACATGGAGCGCAGTTTTGGCTACGATTTCTCGATGGTGCGCGTACATACAGACGAAGCGAGCGCGCAATCGGCACGGGAAGTAGGCGCGAGGGCTTACGCCGTCGAAAACCATATTGTCTTTGGATTGGGACAATTTGCACCGGCAAGTTTTGGCGGCCGATGGCTTCTTGCACATGAACTGGCTCACGTGGTGCAGCAAGGAGCCGTACCGGCTTCTGGCGCCCGCTCTGCGGAGGCTCGGGTCTCTGCCTCATCGAGTGGAGCACTCCGCCCGTCTTCGTCATCGCGAAGCGTGCTGCGGCGTGACGTTACAGGATGCCAAGACTTGCTCAATAGTCCCGGCCCGCCCGTGCCGCCTGCCGCTGGCACCTTCATCCATAGGGCCGTGCTCGCGATTTTCATGGCGACCGTACCGGGAGCAATCAGGATATTCATTCCGGGGGCGTCGGCAAATCCGCAACGCACCGGCGGAGGGAAAACGGTGAAGCCGGAGAAGATTGGCGGCACCAGTCCACAAGCCGGAAAAGGCACGCCCGATCTGGCCGCGCTGAATGCCGCAGGAGTTCTCCAGGTTGCCGAAATAAAGCCGGCAAACTGGAATCAATTGCTCGAAGGCGAAACGCAGGTCGCCACGCGCTACATTGACCAAGGAAATGCGTCCGACTCAGCCCAAGCGGCATGGAGAGCAAAGAACGGTATCAAGGTTGTCGCACCGATGCTGCCTCGGACATTTCCAGTGTCGTCGCTGTTCTTTCCGACGCCAACGAACGTGATCGAAATCGTCCTGAGGTGGTGTCAATCGGGCGTGCTGGCATATGCATTGCGCGCCCACCGTCTTCCCGAAGGGAGCCGAGCGGCGGAGCGAGCACGCGTTCCAAACACCGAATCCCAGCGCCAACAATCTCCGCAAATCGCCCCGCGTCCGGAATCGCTTCAAGGTCCATCAGCGACGCCAAAGCCCGCGCCTGGTCCTTCCACGGGACCAAAGCCAGAGGAAGGAGGCAAGGTCATTCCATTACCCGGAGGGAAAGCACCGGAAGGCAAACCTGGACAGGAAGAACTGCCCGTTGCCGCGAGGTCGACCGTCGACAAGATTCTCGAGTTCATTAAGGACGTGATTGCCAGTGGCGCAAGCATCGAGCAGTCGGTCACGAAGTTCCTCAAAGAGAACCCAAGCGTTCTCGACAACATCGAACTCGCCGTTGCCGCTATCGTGGCTGGCGCCGTCCTTTCTGACGTTGCCTCTCTCGGCACTGCAATCGCGAAGGATCCCGTCGTTCTGGCGATTCTTGCTGCAATGTTGCGAATAGCGGATTCGTTGCGTCCGCTTGCACCTTCGTTGGGTCGTTAATCAATCCGGAGCTGAGCCATCGCCATGACCTCCTTCCCCGGCTCACCGAAATTGCTCAAGGGCGGCATCGTGCTGCTCAATCCGGATTCCGGCGTGCCGGTGCAGATCGTGGTGCTGCAGTACAATCCCGACACGTTGAGCCGCACCCTGCAGCCTCAGGGCATCGGGCCGGAGCCGGGCGACCGCCTCGAGGCGCTGCGGCTCAAATCGCCGCCGCTCGAGACCATCAAGCTCGAGGCCGAGATCGACGCCACCGACCAGCTCGAGACGGCGGCTCCGATCGTCGGCCGGCTCGGTATCTTCCCGCAGCTCGCCGCGCTCGAGGTGATGATCTACCCGACTAGCGCGCAGCTCAACGACAACAACAGTCAGTCGCGGCGCGGCGTGCTCGAGATTGCGCCGATGGAAGCGCCGCTTGCACTGTTCGTCTGGAGTCAGGCCCGCGTGCTGCCGGTGCGGTTGACCGACTTCAGCATCACCGAGGAAGCCTTCGATCCCAATCTCAATCCGATCCGCGCCAAGGTCAGCCTCGGCATGCGCGTGCTCACCGTCGGCGATCTCGGCTTCGCCCACAAGGGAGGCAACCTGTTCATGGCCTATCTGCAGCAGAAAGAACAATTGGCCCGCGTGGGCGCGCAGGGCGTGCTCGGCGCGCTCGGCCTGAGGGGCATTCCATGAAAGCCATGTCGAACCAGATTGCCCCGGCGAGCGCGCAAGGAACGCCGTTCGGGCCCGCAAGCCGCTATTTCGGTCTGGCCACGACGTCCCTGCAGACCCGGGACGGCCTGACCGTCGTCTACCTCACCCGCCGCTTCCTGCCGCAGGCCGATCAGTTCGCGCTGCTGCAGATGCACAGGGTGGTGCAGGGCGAGCGGCTCGACAACATCGCCGCACAATTTCTCGGCGATCCGGAAGCCTTCTGGCGGCTATGCGACGCCAACAACGCAATGCGTCCGAACGAATTGACGGAAACCATCGGCCGGCACCTGCGCATCACGCTGCCGCACGGAATACCGCAACGCTAATGCTGAAGGGATTCTACCTCACGCTTCTGATGGGGCCGACGGTGCCGGTGCCGGCGCCGCAGCCGGTCATTGACGCGCTGACGAGCGCGCAGGTGACGATCAGCGCCGGCCAGGCCAGCGGCTTCCAGCTGACATTTGCGATGAGCAAGAAATCGCCGCTCAACACCCTGCTGCTGCCGGTCGGCGCGTTCGATCCCGGCATCCGCGTGATTCTCGTCGTGACGGTGAACAGCCTGCCCACCGTTCTGATGGACGGCATCATCACCCAGCACACGGTGACGCCGAGCAACGAGCCCGGGCAGTCTACGCTGTCCGTGACCGGCCAGGACATCAGCCTGATGATGGATCTCGGCAATGGCGGGGTGATCGGCGGCCTGCTGGAGGTCGCGATCCCGTTTCCCAGCCTGCCCACGGTCGGGATCGTCGAACTCTTGCTGCTCAAATATGCTACCTACGGCATCATTCCGCTGGTCGTGCCGCCGCTGCAGGTCGACGTTCCCCTGGTTACGGACGGGTGGCCCACCAAGACATCGTTCGACAGCGATCTCAATTTCCTCAAGAGCGCGGCCGAGGACGTTGGCTACGTCTTCTACATCGATCCGGGCCCGGTGCCTGGGACCAACGTCGGCTATTTCGGGCCGGAGATCAGGATCGGCGTCCCGCAGCCGGCGCTCAACGTCGACATGGACGCGGAGACGAACGTCGAGTCCCTCAATTTTACCTATGACGGCATGGCACGGGAGCAGCCGGTGATCACCATCATGGACCCGATCACCGGAAAGATTCCGATCCCGATTCCGATTCCCGATGTCAGCATCCTGCGTCCGCCGCTGGCGTTGCGACCGGCCCCGGCGATGCGCATGACTCAGTTGGAGGATGTCGCAGACCTCGACCCGATCCCCGCGGCGCTGCTCGGCATTGCCGCGTCGGCGAAGCCCGACGCGATCACCGGCTCGGGCTCGCTCGATGTGCTGCGCTACGGCCGTCCGCTCAAGGCGCGGCAACTTGTCGGGGTCAGGGGGGCGGGGACCGCCTATGACGGCCTGTATTATGTCAGCAGTGTCACCCACAGCATCAAGCGAGGCGAATACAAGCAAAACTTTAGCCTTGCGCGCGAAGGGCTAATCTCGATTGCCCCGAGGGTGATCCCATGATGCGTGCCAGGACTAAGAAGCGCTTTTTCGGGAAGTATCGTGGCGTCGTCGAGATGAATGCCGATCCCGAGTTGAAGGGCCGGATCCAGGTGATGGTGCCGGACGTGCTGGGGACGGTACCGACCACTTGGGCGCTGCCCTGTCTGCCGAACGCGGGCGTCAAGAGTGGCGTTCATGTGATCCCGGCGGTCGGCACCAACGTGTGGGTCGAGTTCGAGCATGGCGATCCCAACAAGCCGATCTGGACCGGTTGCTTCTGGGGTTCGACCACGGAAGCGCCGGTAACTCCGCCGCCCCAGAGCAACCCCATCGTGCCTCCCGACGTCGTGGTGCAGACGGTCGCGCAGAACACCATCCTGGTGAGCGGAAATCCTGCAACTGGAATCACCCTTTCTTGCGGTCCGCCGCTGCTGCCGACCTCGCCGCGCATCACCATCTCGCCGGCCGGCATCATGATGACCGACGGCAAGGGCGGATCGATCAGCATCATCGCCGGCGTCGTTGCCATCAATGAACTGGCTCTCGTCGTGAAGTAGTCGCACCGGAGTAGGAACAGTGCCTGGTTTTCTGGTCAATCTCTCGACAACCGTCACCTGCACGCATCAGGGGCCTGCGAAGCCGACCATGACCGCCCCCAACGTCCTGGTGATGGGCGCGCCGGTGGCCCTGCAGACGTCACCCTATGTCGTTACGCTCTGCACGCTGCCGCCGCCTCCGGCCGCCAACGGTCCCTGCGCGACAGCGCCGACCTGGTTCAACGCGGCCAAGAGGGTATTCGCAAATGGAGTGCCTGTGCTTCTGCAGGACAGTCAGGCGCTGTGCGTGCCGACCGGCACGCCCTTGATTATTTCGGCCAACCAGGGCCGCGTATTCGGGACGTGAAGCCATGAACATCGCTTTTCCGTTCCGCTTCGACAGCCATGGTCGCACCGCCGCGGCGGATGACGATACCCATGTCCGCGACATGATCGAGCAATTGCTGTTCACCAATTCCGGTGAGCGCATCAACCGTCCCGATTTCGGCAGCGGGCTGCTGCAGCTGGTATTCGCGCCCAACAGTCCGGAGATGGCAGCGGCACTGCAATTTTCCATGCGTGGCGCGCTGCAGCGCTGGCTCGGCGACGTGATCGAGCTTCAGGACCTGCAAGTCACGAGCAATGATTCGACGCTGACGATCGCGATTCAGTACGCCAGGCGCCAGACCGGCAAGACCGAGGTCGTGCAGATCACTAGGACGGTGTAGGCCATGGCATCAAGTCCCCCCGAAATCTGCCGCGAGCCGCAACGCCGTCGGAAAATCCGCAGCAGCAGTTTCAGCGGCATTGACTATATCGAGGTCAGCGATGACCGGTTGACCTTGACGGTATTTTTCCTGACCCGGATCGGAAGGCCGATCGTTCCGGCAAATGTCAGGATTACCGGCGGCGCGCGGGTGCGCGACATCAAGGTGACTGGCGTTCGACTGCGTGGTTCCGAGGATGCCGGCGGCGACAACAGCATGGAGGTCGCGATCGACCGTGCGGGCGACGGGTCGACCTATTCCTTGAGCCTGGTTGACCTCGATGCCGACGGTGAGCCGACGGACGAGGTCCTGCCCGGGATCGATCCGCGCTATGCGGGAGCCAATTTCAGTTTCCGACTGGACGAGGTCTCGGATATCGACTGCAAGCAGCCGCCGGCCGCTTCGAATGCGGTCCTGCCGCTGCCCGAGATCAACTATCTCGCCAGGGACTACGGCTCCTTCCGCCAGTTGATGCTGGACCGCCTCGCGGTGACAGTTCCCGCATGGCAGGAGCAGCACGTGCCCGACGTCGGCATCACACTGGTTGAAGTCCTCGCCTATGTGGCCGACCACCTCAGTTACTATCAGGATGCGGTCGCAACCGAAGCCTATCTTGGCACCGCGCGCCAGCGCATTTCGGTACGGCGTCACGCCCGGCTGGTCGACTTTGCCATGCATGAAGGCTGCAACGCGCGCGCATTTGTCTTCGTCGATACCGGTTCTCAGGATGTCACCATCGAGGATCCTGCCTCCATCCTCTTCGTAGCCGGCTACAACGGACCTCAACCTGCCGAGGGAGGCCCGCTTCTGCTTGAGAAGCTCTCGTTCGGGCCAACTGACAAGCCCGTGATATTCGAACCCATGGCCGAGCGGCCAATCCAGCTCTACGCCGCTCACAACAGCATTTCGTTTTACACCTGGGGAGATCGCGATTGCTGCCTGCCGGCGGGTGCCACGTCCGCGACGCTGGTTGACGGGAAGGCTACGGTCGCGGCAGAAACTCCCGGACCCGGTTACACCGAAGCCAAGACCGAGTCCAAATACACCGAGCCGAAGCCGCAGGCGCAGGAGATGCCCAGTTCGCGCAAGCGATCGGCCAAATCGTCGGCCGCATACGCGGCAAAGAGTGCGCCGCCAAAGGAGCCGCCGCCACCTGCATATGTAGCTGAGCGCGTGCTCAATCTGCGGCCGGGCGACATTCTCCTGTTCGAGGAAATCAGGGGACCGCAAACCGGACTTGCCTCCGATGCAAATCCCGCCCGTCGCCATTTCGTGAAGCTGACCGAAGCCAGGCAGAACCTCGACCCGCTATTCGGCCAGCCGGTGCTGGAGATTGCCTGGGCCCCGGAGGATGCGCTTCCGTTTGCGCTTCGGCTGTCGAGCGCAATGGAGCCTGCGGCCGGCGATGATTTCAGCGTTGCCCGCGGCAACATCATTCTTGCCGATCACGGCAACTGGACGAGGCAAGGCAGCCGGATCGTCTGGGAGGATTTGTCCACGCCGGTGCCCGGGAAGAAGTTCCGGCCGCCGCTGCAGGCGGGGCCGCTGACGTTCCGCGATCCGAAGCTCGATCCGGGCGCCACCATGAAGCAATTGTTGCAGAATCCCAGATTGGCGGTCCCGCAGCTCGTCGTCTACAGCATTGCTCCGCGGCTCGACGGGACGGCCCCGCTTTTCGACTTCGCAGATCTGCAGCATCCAGCGCAGCTTGCTGCACAGCTGGACCAGGACCAGCCGGATCCGAGTCGCTCGGACAAGACTCTGCCGGATAAGGAAAAGGAGCTGGCCTGGCGCAATTTTCGCGACCGGCTGTCGTTCGCTCCCGAGGAACCGGCACGAACGGCGGATGATCCGGCGACCCCCGGGAAGTCGGCCGGAGCGCTGACGGACAAGCTCAAGTCGCTGCTGCGGGTCTGGACACCGCAGCGCGACCTGCTTGCGAGCCGCAATATCGACCTTCACTTCGTGGTCGAGATTGACAATGAAGGTGTAGCGCACCTGCGCTTCGGCGACGGAAAGAACGGCCAGGCGCCGGAGGTCGGGGAAAAGTTCACGGCAACATATCGGGTGGGCATCGGCGCGAGCGGAAACGTGGGGGCCGACTCCATCACGCAAATCGTCACGAGTTCGGCGACCCTGCACGAGGCTACGATCAGTGCGCGCAATCCGCTGCCGTCGATGGGGGGGACCGATCCCGAGCCGATCGAGAAGGTGAAGCTGCTGGCCCCCAAGGCCTTTCAGGGCGGGCTCGTCCGCGCCGTCAGCGGGGACGATTACGCTCGCCTCGCCGAACGTAACCCAAGGGTCCAGCGTGCCGCGGCCGAGTTGCAGTGGACCGGAACGCGGTACGAGGCGCATGTCGCGATCGATCCACGCGGAACGGAGCAGGTGGATCCGGAGCTGCTTCGGCAAATCCGAGCTTACCTGTTCCGCTACCGGCGCATCGGGCACGACGTGATCGTGGTCCCGCCGACCTATGTTCCGATCGACGTCGCCATGACGGTGCACGTACGAAGCGGGTTCGCCGCGGGGCATATCGAGACGGTGCTGCGCGGCATCTTCTCCGGCCGGACGTTGTCCGACGGGCGGCTCGGCTTCTTTCACCCCGACAATCTCAGTTTCGGCGACAGCATTTATGCCAGCAAGCTGCTTGCGGCAGCGCAAGCCGTCGAAGGTGTGGAGAACGTCATCGTCGTCAGGCTGCAGCGCCGCTTCCAGGTTCCCGACGAGCAGGTTCACGAGGGTGTCCTGCCGATCGGCCCGCTTGAGATCGCCCGCCTCGGCGGCAACAGTGCAGCCCCCGAGAATGGCCGGTTTGTTCTCACGGTGCGAGGTGCGCAATGAACGAGTCATGCGACTGCTGCACGACGGCCGCGGCGCGAGTGCCGATGCCGACGGCCAACCGTCCCGGGCTCAGCGCGTTGAACTACCGGATCGGAAACTATGCGATCTTCGTCGAGGCCATGAAGGCCGAACTCTCTCAATTCGATTTGCCCGGCTTGAAGACCCGCGAGCCTGAAGATCCTGCCATCGCTTTGCTCGACGCCTGGGCGATGGTCGCAGATGTCCTGACCTTCTACCAGGAGCGCATCGCCAACGAAGGCTTTCTGCGGACGGCGGTCGAGCGCCGTTCGGTGCTTGAGCTTGCGACCCTCGTGGGCGCAACACTGCGCCCCGGCGTTTCGGCAACGGTGAACGTCGCATATACGCTAGATCAGAATAGCGCTGCGACGATTCCCGTGGGCAGCCGGGTTCAGAGCCTGCCTGTGCAGGATCAACTGCCCCAGATGTTCGAGGTCTCCGATAACCTCGATGCACGGGCGGCCTGGAACAATCTGGCGCCGCGTCTGACGAGGCCGCAAATCCTGGATGCGAAAGGGGGGCGGACGATCTATGCGGCCGGGCTCTCGACAAATCTCAAGCCCAACGATCCACTGCTCGTGATCGCCGGCGACCAGATGGTCAGAACCGTCGCGACCATCGAGCCCGAACCGCTGCAGGCACGCACCAAGATCGGCCTGTTCAGCCAAGAGGACGAGAAGCCCTCCAACACGGACGATGCCGTGCCGCCAGCGTCGCGGATTACCAATTTCGTTGCGTTGCTGGAACCTCTCGCCAAACCGCCGGCGGCCTTGCCGGCAGCCCCGCTTGATGTCGATCACCGCCTGCCGCTCGCTTTTGCGCCGGGTTCAGGCGCCGTGCCGTTGATGCTTCGACTGTTGAGACCCGAAGCGCGAACGCAGTTCTTCGATGCCTTGCGCCACGCGACGGTGGCGCCGCCCCCAGGCGGTTCGGTTCACGCATTTCGGGTCAAGGCGGCTCCATTCGGACACAACGCACCACCGAAGCCGGTCACCGATGAAACCGGTATCGTCATCGGGAGCGAGGAGTGGCCGTTGTCGGACGCGGTGGCGATCCGCATTGTGATCTCGCCCAAGACGCGGCGCAGGCGGGATAGGGGCGCCGTCGTTGACATCGAGGAGCTGTTCGACGACTCGCGCAAGTCGGTTCTGGTGCAGATTGCACGCGGACCGGAAACGGCGAACATGTCCTTCGAGCTGCCGAGCCGGGACACGAAGGTCCAGGTTGGCCGGTGGCAGGTTATCGCCACGTTCGATGATCGCAATCGTACCCTCACCCTGGAGTTCGACGAATTCGCCTGGTTTTGCAAGATCAGCCATGATGCAGAAAATGCGGTCCTGACCGTGAATACGAACGGGCGGACGTTCGAAATGCCGATCGGTCACACAGCCGAAACCGCGTCTGGCGGCGAACGATTGCGCGTCTCGACGATGCATGCCCTGGCGATTGATCGCGAAGCGGCGGCAGAGCCCACCCGGCGGAACGTGATCGATCTCGATGCGGCCTATGACCAGATTGTTCGCGGCAGCTGGATCGTGATCGATTTCGGGGAGGCGCGCCATCTTCCGGAGCCACGCCGGCCCGTGATCACGCAGGTCGACAAGGTAGAAAAGGCCTCGGTTGCGAAGTACGGCATTACGGGGCGGGTGACGCGTCTGCATCTGAAGGACGACTGGCTCGACAAGGACGCCTTGATGCTGTCGGCCGTGCGGGGGGTGTCCGTGCTTGCGCAGAGCGAAAGGCTCGAGCTTGCGGAGGCGCCGATCGAGGAGGAGATCTCCGGCGACACAATCGAGCTCGCCGAATTCTATGGCGAGCTTCCAACCGGCCGCCGGCTCATCGTCGAGGGTGAGCGCACCGACATCGAGGGAACTCGCGGCATCAAAGGTGCGGAACTCGTCACCGTCATGGGAGTCGAGCTGCTTCCAAAGGACGGCGATCCAGCCTCCTATCCGGGTGAACGCGTTCATTCCCGGATCAAGCTCGCAAGCTCGCTCGGCTACCGCTACAAGCGCGACACCGTCGTGATCCACGGCAACGTTGCCTCGGTTACTCACGGAGAGACCAAGCGCGAGGTGCTGGGCAGCGGCGACGCGTCGCGGGCGACGCAGCAGTTCACTTTGCGGCAAGGACCAGTCACGCACCTTCCCGCCTCGACGCCAAGCGGAACGAAGTCGACGCTCGAGGTTCAGGTCAACGGCGTCCCCTGGACGAAGGTCGATTCCTTCGTCGATGCCGGCCCATTCGATCGCTGCTACATCACGCAAACCGACGAAGTCGACAAGACGACGGTCATATTCGGTGACGGGGTCAATGGCATGCGACTGCCGACCGGCCAGGAAAATGTCACGGCATCCTATCGAGTCGGGCTCGGCTCCGACGGCAACGTTTCAACGGGGGCCATCAGCCAGCTCGCGACGCGGCCGTTCGGAGTCAAGGCGGTCGCAAGCCCGTTGTCAGCGAGCGGCGGCGTCGATCGGGACATCATCGACCAGGGCAAATCGAACATTCCGCGCGCCACGGTAGCGATGGATCGATTGGTCTCTGTCGAAGACTACGCGGCGTTCGCCAGCCTGTTCGGCGGGGTGGGCAAGGCGGCTGCGATTGCCGTGCCCGGCCGCCGGCCCTTCGTCTACCTGACGGTTGCAGGTCCGACCTGGCAGGACAACAAAGTGTCGCAACACGACAATCTGCGGCAGGCGCTCGCGCGGGCTGGCGATCCCAGCATCCTCTTCAGGATCGACACCTGCGAGCTCATGCTCCTGATCGTCGCTGCGAGGGTCACCGTGGCACCGAGCCGCACCTGGGCCAATGTCGAGCCGAACATCCGCGCCGCCCTGATCGAACGCTTCGGATATGAACGGCGCGAGCTCGGCCAGTCGATCGCATTGAGTGAAATGACGGCCGCCATTCAGGACGTCCCGGGGGTCGCTGGCGTGAATGTGGGCATGTTTGACTCGATGTGCGGATCGGATGCCAACCTCGACAGCAGCCTCCGGCAGAAGCTGGCCAGCCTGGGCACCGCGCCGGTGGCGTCCTCGATTGAGGTCCGCTCCGTGCGGATCGATTCCGAAACGCTGCAACCGCTGCCCGCCCAGCTCGCTTTTCTGAGCGCGGAGCTCTCCGACACCCTGATCCTCTCGGAGGCCGTCCAGTGAACACGACAATTGATCATCCCAAGCCGCCGTTGAACGAGCGTCTCTACAGGCTGTTGCCGGTGATCTACCGACAGCGGGACGCAGAGGTAGGTGCGCCGCTGCGCCAGCTGCTCGGGTTGATCGGCGAGCAGGTCGATCTGATCGAGAGCGACATCGCGCAGCTCTACGAGAACTGGTTTATCGAGACCTGCGACGACTGGGTGGTGCCCTACATTGGCGATCTGATCGGATATCGGCCTCCGGCGGGGGCGGGAGCGGTGGTTGGTGTGGGCGCACAGCCGAACGGCAGGATTCTCTCGGCGCGGAGTGAGGTGGCCAATGCCGTCCGTCTGCGCCGCCGGAAGGGATCGCTGTGGCTGCTCGAGCAATTGACGGAGGCGGTAGCGGGCTGGCCTGCGCGCGCCGTCGAGCTGGGTCGCCGGCTCGCGCACAACCAGTCCATCGATCATCTGCGGCTGCGCCATGGGGGAACGATTGACCTCCGGTCGACGGAGCGGCTTGAGCTGCTCGGCACCCCCTTCGATTCCGTGCGCCATGGGGTCGAAGTGCGGACCATCGGCTCCGATCGATCGCAGGGCGCCTACAATGCGGCCAACGTCGCGGTCTATGTCTGGCGGCTGCCGATCTATCCTGTGACGCGAACGATCGCCTACTGCCTCGAAGAGGCCGGCGATCATTGCTACACGTTCAGCATTCTCGGCAACGATGCTCCGCTCTACACTCTGCCGGTCACCGACCCCGAGCCCGAAGACATCGCCGACGAGAGAAATTTGCCGGTGCCGTTGCGGCGTCGCGCGCTCGAGCGGCGCGTAACGATCGACGGCGTCGAGGGGATCGAAGCGTCGGAACACAATTACGGCGAGGGCAGAAGCGTTGCCGTCTGGGCGCCCGGCTGGGCGGGATACTCCGACGCCGCACCCGTGCCGGCATCGCGCATCCTCCCGGCAGATCTGAGCGACTGGCGGTTTCGTCCGCCGCACGGTTACGTCGCCGTCGATCCTGAGCTCGGCCGCTTGGCGTTTCCGCCAACGCAGTCGCCCACCCGGGACGTCATCGTGTCGTACTATTATGCGTTCGGCTGTGACATCGGCGGTGGTGAATATCAACGCACGCCGGATGTTCCGTTCGGCGCGCGAATCTACCGCGTCGGCAAGGGCACCGAGCATGAGACCATCCCACACGCGCTCGAGGTCTGGAAGGAGGAGGGGTGGGAACGTGCTGTCATCGAAGTCGTGGACAATGGCGTCTATGGGGAGGAGATCAACATCGAGATCGGTGCGAAGCGCAGTCTCGAAATTCGAAGCGCCAATCGAAGGCGTCCGGTGATCAATCTGCTTGATCGGCGCGCGGGACGCTCTGACGCCTTCATGGTTCACGGCGAGCCGGGAAGCCGGTTCATTCTCGACGGTCTGCTCGTGAGCGGGCGCGGTATGGAGTTTCGCGGTACTTTCGACGAAATCGCGATCAGGGACTGTACCCTGGTCCCAGGTTGGTCGATTCAGGGCGATGCCAGGCTTCGCCGCCGCACCGAGCCGAGCCTTGCGCTGACAAATGTCTCGGCGTGCCTCAGGATCGAGCGCAGCATCGTCGGAGCCATTCACGCCGTACAGGAGGACGCCGCGGTCGATCCGGTCACGCTGCATGTCAGCGACAGCATCGTCGATGCGACCAGCGATGACCTGCCGGCGATTGGCGCAGATGAAGGCGCGGTTGCGCCGGTCACGCTGGCCGCAAAGCGCGTAACCTTCCTGGGACACGTCCATGTCCACGCGGTCGCGTTCGCTGAGAACTCCATCTTCGCCGATCACGTCAGGGTGGCGCGGCGTCAATGGGGCTGCATGCGCTACTGCTACGTGGCGCCAAACTCGCGTACGCCGCCGCGATACTATTGCCAGCCGGATCTCGCCGAAAAAGCTCTTCAAGAGAACGCGCAGGAGGCGGAGCATCTTTCGCCCGCGGAACGGCAGGCGTTGCGGCACGCGGAACGGCTGCGCGTCGCGCCCAGATTTGCGACGGTCCATTTTGGCGAGCCGGATTATGGCCGCTTGGCCACGGACTGCGCAGAGGAAATCAGGCGCGGCGCCGAGGACCGCTCGGAGCTCGGCGTATTCCACGATCTATTCGAAGCCCAACGTGCGGCGAACCTGCGTACGCGACTTGCCGACCACGTTCCGGCCGGAACCGAGGTCGGGATCGTTTTTGCCAGCTGATGAGGGTATCATGACGGGTGATTTTACGCGTGACAGTTTCGCACCGGAAAAGGGCTTCACACGCGTTCTGATGCAGCAGGGACGCCCGCAGCTCGATGCCGATCTGAATGAGCAGGTCGCTATCTTCTGGCACTATTGGCGAACTGTGCTGACCGATCTGGTTGGACCTTATGCCGGCCCGTATGATCGATGCGGCTTCGGCGTCATCACGCGCGAGGTAACCGCCGATGCGCTGTCGCCGCACGAGCGGGAGGAGTTGCGAGCGCTCTTCAAGGATCCGGGTGAATTCCTGCTTAGCCCCGGACGGTACTATGTCGGCGGCATCCTGTGCGAAAACAGGCATTATCTGGCCTATTCCGCTCATCTGGGGTATGGCGAGAGCCTGCTCGCGCCCAAGCGGAACGTGCCTTACCTTGTCTATCTCGACGTCTGGGAGAGACCGGTGACCTCGATCGAGGACGAAACGATTGGCGAGCCGGCACTCAACGGAATAGATACCAGTCTGCGCGCCAAGGTTGCTTGGCGCGTTCGGATCGCGGAGCTGGACAAGAGCGTATACGGCAGCGGCGATTGCAACAAGGTCAAGGAGCATTGGTCAAGAATCACCCAGGCTTGGCAGCCGGAGCACCGGGGGTGCCTCAAGGTGCGCGTTTCCGATACGGCTGAGGGCGCCGACCGCGATCACCGGCATCAGGAAGCCGGCTACCGCGGATCGCACAATCATCTTTACCGTGTGGAGATTCACCATGGCGGCGTGGCAGGCGGCGGCGCGTCGGGGGCGACCTTCAAAGTTTCGCGCGAAAATGCGTCGGTGATCTTTCGGATTGCCGAGATCGAGGACAATGTCGTCACGCTCGATACGTGGGGCCGGGATATGCGCTTCGGCCTGCGCGCGGGTGATTGGGTCGAACTCGACGATGCGGCCGGGCACGGTGCGACGCCGGGCCATCTGTGGCAGATTCAAAAGGTCGATATATCCCGCCGCCAGATCACGCTGAACGGTTCACCTCGACATGGCAATCTTTCGAATCGGCCCCATCTACTGCGGCGATGGGATCACAAGGCGGGCGATTCCAAACGAGGCGGCCTTGAGCTTCGCGATGGGGCCGTGATCTTGAAAGAGGGGGACGGCAATAACAACTGGCTCTCGCTGGAGAACGGCCTGCGGATTCAATTCCACAAGTCAAACCCTGCCAATGTCTATCGGCCCGGCGATTATTGGTTGATCCCGGCGCGCGTCGCGGCTGGCGCGATGTGGCCGCAGGAACACGGCCACCCCAAGGCCCTTCCGCCACACGGCATCGAGCATCACTATGCGCCACTCGCCATCGTATCGTTTGGGTCGGCTGGCGTACTCGAGACACGAGGCGATTGCCGTCTCAAGTTCAACGTACCTGTGGCTTTCTGAGGTCGCGCGGCCGTGATGGACGAGGCCGCCGCGGACGTGATCCAGCCCGACGGGCCATGGGCGGACGGTTACGCGGCTTTTCCGTCCTTTTGCAGGCACCGATCGTTCCGTGTCTCATCTCGCAGGATGTCCGATCGGCTCGCCGGCGCTGGTGCTCCTGCTGGAGACCGCCCGCAAGCCGACGATGCGGGTCTGGGCGGAGCAGACCGCGTTCGAGCTCAAGGACTTGCTGACACGCAGAGGCTATCGCTGGAACGACGGGAGCGACGGGCGCCCCAAGTCCTGGTTCATAGACGTCGACGAGACCGCCCTCGACGACGAGATTGCGTTCCTGCGCAGCCAAATCTACATGCAGGACGTCGAGCCAACCGTGCAGAGGCTGACGGCGTTCACAAGGTTTTCCGGCCGCATTGAGGCGGCCTAGCGTCCGAGACGCTTCGCGACGCTCCTGCGGGAGTTCGGAGGATTCGCTATGGCCATTGATGCGTTCGCCGGCACCACGCCGCTGTTTCTGCCCGAGCAGTTCTTCGTCGGCCGCCTGGAAGGATGGGCGGTGGTCGAGAGCTCGTCGGCGGGCTTCTGAAGCGCGCGTCGATCGCGGCGCATGGCGAATTGGACGCGGACACCGACACCGTCGTCCTGACCGAAACCTACACCTTCGATGACGGCCACAGCGACACGCTGCGCTGGACCATTCACAAGCTGGGCGACGGCCAATACACCGGCCATGAAAATCGCCTGGACGGCGAAGCCACCGGTGAGCAGGCCGGTTGTGCCTTCCATTGGACCTACACGCGCGACACGCCCCAGGGCGATGGCAAGTCGTTCAAGCTGAACTTCGATGATTGGTTCTACGCGATCGATGACCGCGCCTGCATCGTGCGCGGATCCGCCGGGCGCGCCGGCATCCCGTTCGCGACGGCGCATGTGACGTATCGGAGGGTTTAGGTTTTGGCGACGCGGGCTGCAGCCATGCCTGCGCGCTTCTTTCTCGAACTTAACATTTTTGAATCGCGAAGGCACCGAAGCAGAGTACGGTGAGCGTTTCCCGTGAGGGGATCTTCTGGCGCTGATTGATCCAGGGCGGGGGCGGGGGCGTGAATTTCCAGGTGACGGTTTTGAAGATCCTGGTGAGCTATCCGGACGGCTTTGCCGTCATGGACGACCTCAAGCGCGACATGGCCATCCTGGCGACCAGCGGCCGCGATTGGGCCGACCGGACGAGGCGTCTTGCCAGCCGGGTGCCGGACCTCGACATCTTTTCGCAGGGGCTGGTCGAGCGCATCAGCGGCGGCTGGAGACTGACGTCCAAGGGGCGGGACATATTGGCTTTCATGGAAGCCCGCCCGGCACCAAGCGAGCCCAGTCTCGCGTCCCTCGCCAATGAGACGTCCCAGCCGGTATTCGAGATTGCTCCGCGTCCCCCGCTCCCGCAGCCAGCCGACCGGGCCAAGCGCCGGCGCGAGCGCCGAGAGCGCCGCCGCGAAGCCCGCGAACGGGCGAGGGCGAGCGCGTCCTGAAGCGGGTTGAGGTCGGCACTGAATAAGCGGTCGATCGCTCGCGACACGTGCACGTGGCAGCTCGTCCCTCGTGGGGTCCGGATTGCGGGCGGTCTTTTCCTGGTCATCAGCATCCGAGATCGCTTGGCCAAGATGGAGGGCCTCGAGCGCAGTCGGACGCCCCGAAAGAGCCTGACTATAAGCCGGGCCGTGTGTTGGGCGGCAGAAAATGGTGATCGTTGGGGATTACAGGAGAAACTTGGTTCCCTAGAAAGTTGAGGTGGGGCCTTATCCGCACCAGGAGCGCGAATCGGTCCGGGGCTGTCGATGGCGACATTCTTCAACGAATTCTTTAGGGTCACCGCTGATACGGTCGATGACTACGGGGCTTTCAATGTCTCGCTCATCAACGATCTCCCGCTTTTTATTGACCCTTTTCTGCTGTTCAACAGTGACAAGCCCGAGTACCGACAGCTTCATGGCGAAATCTTGCGGTACATGATCTTCCTCCGCGACAAGGTCGTTGCAGACAAGATCAATCCGGACCTCGTCAAAGCCTGGTTCATGTTTCCGGAAGTGAAGCAGAACTGGCTCGGCTTCTCGCTCCAGGGAAATGGAGGTAGCGGTCTAGGAAAGGACTTCGCCGAAGCTCTGAAGGTCAATCTCGAAAAGCTGTTCGCTGATTTCGGGCAGGAGAAAATCACGAGGAGTAGCCACATCGAAAAGGTCTGCCTCGTTCGTAGCGGTGTGGGTCGCGACATGATCAGTGACTTCACCACCAACCTGCTGAAAGACTACCTGTGCCGCTATACAGAGCGCTTCGCCGTCGCGCACATTAATGCTTCGCTCCGGCGTAAGGTCCCGGTCAACAAGGCCATATTCAACTATGAAACGGAAACGTGGGAGCGTCGAGTTTACGATCTGCCGTGGATCGCTGATTTCGTTCTGCTCACACCAAAGGACATGCTGACGCGGGATGAAAATTGGATCAACCGCACCGACATGATCCGCGACTTCGAGAGCATTCCTGTCGCCATTCCGGACTCCGAACTACGCGGCCAAGTGTTCAACTATTTCCAAAACCAGCTCATTCGCCTCCGCGATCGGCCGATCACGCAACGCGAGAAAGATGAAGCCGCTGCCCGCACGATCATGCAGTTTCCTGAGCTGGTCGATTACTACATCAGAAAGAAGGAAAACTCAGGGGAGGAAGCCAAAGACATCAGTTCAGAGAAGGTGAGCGAGACCAAACGGGCGTTCGAGACGCAGGTGAAAGAGTTGCAGGCTGCTCTCGCGCAAGAAACGACCTTCTACAAAACTGGAAATTCAACTTACGCAGAGGCTCACCAGCGTCTGGCCTACCTGAAGGACGTTATCGAGAACAAGGGAGGCCATCGGATTTTCTATCATAAGGGCAAGGCAGTGCAGCGGGAGAGCGATCTCCAGATCATCTTCCGTTTCGTCTGGTTTGGCTCCCCCTCAGACGTTGGGACCGAGGCAAACGATGGGCGAGGACCGGTCGATTACAAAATCGCTCGCGGTGCCAAGGATAAAACCTTGATCGAAATGAAGCTTGCCAAGAACACTGGTCTCGAACGCAATCTAGAGAAGCAACTACCGATCTATCAGGCCGCCAGCGACGCTAGGAACGGTATCAAAGTCATCATCTACTTCTCTGAGGAAGAAAAACTTCGTGTCGATGCCATCTTGCGCAAGCTCAAGCTGACCGATCACAAAGACGTGGTGCTCATCGACGCCCGAAACGACAACAAGCCGTCAGGCTCGAAAGCCTAGACAAAATCACGCGTAAAAATGAATCCCCGCATTAGGCGATCACTTCGATGTTCGCTGTGATGAACGTCTACACTGAGGACCAGGCCAAGCTGACGCTGCAGGTCGCGGAGTGGTGCCACTACCTGGAAGACTTCCTGATGTACGCGATCTACAAGGCCGCGAAGTGGGCCGTGGTCGGCCGGACCAAACTGCCCAGCGTGGCTGAGTTCATCGCAGATGTGCGGCTGGCTATCGGGAGTGGAGTGTTGGCGAGGGACCGGCTGTTGCGAGGTCTGTTGTCCAGCAGGGCTGAGTTAGTTCCGCGGCGCCGGGAATATATACCTCTGGCGAACAACCTCACGCTGTGCTTGATGACGCCCGTGGTCAGCGCTGGCTGTAATCCACATAAGCCGTCGTGCACGGCGGCGGAAAGGAGACGAGATGCTCATCAGCATCAAAATCGTGGTCACAATCAAGAAGTGATCACCGGGGCCAGGATACTGGCCCCAATTTAGGAAATTGGTCTGGTTGAAGATTATCCTAAGAGGCCGTCCTTTGGGGCGGCCCTTTTCATTTTCGGCGCCTCGAAACGCTCTCGCTGCATCGCAGCAAGTGTTCGTCATGTGGTCACGAGGGGCCCTGCGTACTCTCATTCAAGGATACGCAGTTATGAACGACTCCATCGAACTCACTCTCCTCTGGGGCACCAAAATCAAGGCGCTGGTCGTCTACCCTGCATTTTGGGTTTCATTCTGGGTTTGGGCATTCTACTTCTGGCCCGCTTCTAGCCCATTGACCCTGCGTGCTTGTTTCGTTCTATTTGGTCAAATCCCCGGTTAGAACATGCCCACACTCGAATTCATCCGCTCGGACATCGACCGTATGCGCGCGCAAATTGGCCGCCAGCGGAAGGAAATCCTCTAGCTCCAACGGGCCGGGATAGGGAAGGCTTCGGCTGAAGCTCTCCTGGCCCGAATGCAGGCGAAGGTGGACGACCTTGTTACCGGCGGGATGAGATGAAGAAAGCCGTGCCGCCTGAGACGAAGCGGGTGCTGGGTGGCCGGAAGTGGTAAACCACCGATTGAGCCGTCGTGACCTCCCGGTAATAATGAGCCGGGGGGAAGCAAAATGGAGTCATGGCTTATCGTGCTGGTGATCGCTGGCGGGTGGTACCTGTGGCAGCGCTCCAAGAACGTCGAGCGGGCAAAAGTCGCCAATGAGCGACTGGCGAAAGACAACCGCCTTTACGAGCGTATCAAAGCGGGAATGCGCGAATACCACTGGCGGGAGCGGGACCAGCCCCTCTGGCGGGCCAAGCATTGCGAGATGGTGTTCGAGACCGCACATCTTCAGGCCTTCCACCTCGACAATTTCGCTGAGACCCGCGTGGGGTTCTATTTCAAAGACATCAACGAATACGGGATGTACAGTTTCTTCGCCGGCAACGGTGACGATTTCATCGAGAGCTATTACCGGACCGACAGCACCTTCCAGAAGGAAGGGATGCTTCTGCACGACGGGGACTGACGATGGAATGGGGATACATCCTGATTTTCGCCATGGGGGCGCTTGCTGGCTACGGGTATCGTCCCAAGGCAAAACCTGCGTCGCAGGACACCTCCGTGTCATCGCGGGTATCGGCTGTCGACCGCGGCAACCTCATCCACGCATATGCACGCGAGCTGTCCAACTACCTCATCGAGCTAAACCCGGATCGCTATTACACCATCTATACCCGGGCGCTGGCAGAGCAGGAAAAGCTCTTCGCAGCGGATGCAAAAGTCCGAGAGGCCCAACTCCTCATCCTAACCGAGCGATACCCCGTGTACGAGAACTTCGACTTCGTTGGGACGCGCCCCTATGTTCTCTACCGGGAGACCCTTGAACGCTATAGCGAGGACGACCTTGAGGAGCACTTCTTCAACCTGGTGCGATTCCACTCGCTGCAGCGTGCGGCGTCAGACGAATGGCGCATGCAGATGCCGATGCTCAGCAAGAAAGAGGAAGACCATCTATACGGCTACGTGCTGAAGGTGAAGGACGCGAAGTTCAAAGAACGCATGAAGCAAGCGGTAAGGGAGTTCAACGCCGCGCGCAGGAGTGCCCTGACCGAGTTTCAACTGTCTGACGGTAGCCAGCTCTACGAGTCGGCCGAGATGGCGGTCTACAAGCTCTATGACATCGCGGAATCGGTGGAAGGATTCTGGTTCAAGGACACCAACGAGTACGGCGTCCATTCCGTGTTTTACGGCGATGATAAATCGTACGAGAGCTTTTACCGGAGCGATCGGACCTTCGAGAAGCGGGGAGTCCTGCATACGCTTTGACGAAATGGTTTGGCGGGATACATCGCAGCCACATGGCTGATGCAAGCCGCAGCTCCCATGTGGAAACCGCTGGGTTTCTTGGAATGAGCGAGAAGACACTTCGTGAAACTTACGGACACCATCACGCTGACTTCCTGAGGGGCGCCACGAACGCCATTGGTACACGGCGGACACCGAACAAGAACGTAGGGTTGGTTGATCGATTGGTTGAACGAAACCGCCCGCTCTGAAAACCTCCCAACCTCTTGAAATCACTAGTGGGCCCGGCAGGACTCGAACCTGCAACCAGACCGTTATGAGCGGCAGACTATCGATCGCCTTCGTTGATTTTACTGCGGTTTCGCCTGCGTTCGATCGCGTTTGTTGCGCTTCGATGAGGTCCTTTCGGGTGCGAAACTGGTGCGGTTGCCAGTTCGCGGTGCGGAGGTGATTGGCTCAACAGTCTCGACCTCTCCAGACGCTTTGCCGTCGTACTTGGTTCGGTGCCCCTGGCCGACAGTCAACTAACACAATAATCATCTGAAATTAAAGACATTTTCATGTTGGGTTGCGTCGAATACCGACAGGAATACCGACAAACCGGCACGCGATATTAGCTGCGAAATTTAAATGTTGGCTCGACGGCAGCTAGGCGTGCGTCACGCCGTTTCCATCTGTAATCGTCTCGACCGGAATCGAACCCTGACTGGAAATCGCGACAGGGGGATTGCTTCCGGTTCATCCGATTTGCGCGCTACGGCTCGCTGCGGTTAGCGAGAGAATCAGAGCGTCTTTTATTCTGCACGAAGGCGCCTTAGCCGTCGAAATATCTATCTCACTCCGCGGGGGGAGATTCGATTTGTGGCAGAGATCATTGAAGTGCTTGCGGAAATTATGGTTGACAGTGACAGTATCAAGCGGCGCCGGCTCGTCGAATTCAAGGACGGTTGCCGCTATGGCAAATTCGGGGGGACTAAGGCTTATGAGCTGATCGCCCACGACAGGATCAGGGCTTACAAGATGGGAGGTAAGACGATGATCGATCTCGACAGCGTCGATGAATACCACGCTTCGCTGCCAAGGGTTGAAACAAGGGCAAGCTAGGTCGCCGATCTACACAGGTAGGTGCATCGCCGTGCGAGACATTGAGCAACCAGCCCAATACTGCACTGAACGCTGGCGCAGCATGCAGTAGTCGCCGCCATGTCGCGCGCAGTAAGTATTGGTGCTTACCTGCGCTTGCCGCTTCTAACCTCACGGGCTCTGGTTAGGTCCTGTTGCGCCTGTTGAGGTTCGCCGAGCTTGGCCTTGCACTGAGCGCGTTGATCGTACAGCTCAGCAAGGAATTCAGCAGAAGCCAACGGCGAAGTTGCTTCAATGGCATTGCCTAAGTCCACCACGGCTTCGCGCACCCTGCCCATTTTGAGATAGATGTCGGCACGGTGCTTGAACAAGCCTGGTGGGTTTTCGGGATAATAAGCATCGGCGGCATTAAGGTCATCGAGCGCGAGTTCAAGCTCACCGTATTGCTGGTGCGCCTCGCTCCTGGACATCAAGGCCATGAACTGATCGTCCTTGCTGCCGAACTCGATGGCCTTGGTGAAATCAGCCAGCGTTTTCGCCTTTCCGGCCGCTCCCTGTTTTTGCCACAGCAGGGCACGGCAGTAGTATGAGCTGGAGAGAAGATGGTTCCCGTCGATGGCTTTGTCATAGTCGGCAATCGCGGCTTGGTCTCGCCCCTGTGAGGTGTATAGGCCGGCTCGCTGGAAATAGCCCTGCGCAAAGTCGGGATCGATTTCTAAGGATCGCGTGTAATCGTCGATCGCGTGTTGTAGGGCGTCCGGGTTGTGGCCTTTGTTATGGTACTTGTTGCTCCAAGCCACGCCGCGATTGAAATACAGGTCGCGGTCGTTGGGTTTGATGCGGAGCGCAGCCGAAAATGACTCGATCGCGGCTTCCAGATTTTGCTTTCGCAGGTTCGTTTGGCCTTGCTCGATAAGCCGGTCAACCGGATTGCGTGAGGCCTCGGCTGTATCCTGTTCTTGTTTCAACAGGGCCGCAAAGCCGGCGATCTCTGCGTTGGAGCGCAGGTAGTGCGAGATGGCCGAGCCCTTGCTCAAAATGAACGTCCGGTCGTTGCTGACCGTCAGGGTGAAGCCCGCCGCTTCAGCCCGCAGCAAAGCGTCGATCGCCGCGTCGGTAGTGCGCTCACCCGTGGCTGTTTGGCTGAATTGCTCGCGCTTGTACCGCTCGCGCAGCCGTGCAAGCTCCTGCCTGAGCAGACCGATGTTTAGAAGGCCATCCTTATCGATGGCTTTGGCGATGTCGCTGGCCAGGTTCATCATCGCGACCCCGACTTCCTCAAAGGAGTAGCCTTTGTTGGTGTAGGTGGTGGCGAAGTCGCCGATCTTTTCGACCAGGAAGTCGTATTGCTGCTGGGGTTGTTGGGGAATGCCGACATCCATGATGGAGGAGCCGAGCGAGCCGAGGGCTTTCTGCGCCTGCTCCAACTGCCGGCTGAGGGAATTGATCGCCTGTGTGATGCCGGCTGGGCCTTTGCCGTAGGCCTGGGCCGACATGCCAAAGGTCAGCAGCGGGTGGGCGATGGCGAGGAAGGTGATCTTCGTGGTGTCGTGTATCTGCACCACGTACTGCTTGAGCGCCGGGACCAGTTCGCCCTCAGCGCTTTTCTTCGACTTGTTGCCAAACAATCCGAACATGGGCGGTCTCGATCCCCTGGAAGCGCCTTGCTTAGCATGGCGCAACCAAATGGAGAACCGGTCTGTGGGCTGCTACCGTTCGGTCGATCCCAGACGAGATACCCAGGCATAGGCTGGCCGGCGAGCGTACCGCTCCAGCGGTTTCCGTTGCGCGGCGGGCGCATCACGTTGCCCACAACTCGATTTCCTTCATGGCGAAATCAATTACCTTCGTGATTTTTCCATCGGTCAAACAAACGGACGTGTCGATGGTATGGAGGATCTTGCTCTTCCAAAAGAGCTCATTGATCCGGTCGCGCTCCGCCTCGCTCGCAAAACTTGATTTTACGAACCTGCCTTCAATGAATTCGCTCTCGAAAGCTAAATGAGGATGAAGCTCGCCGGTAACGTCGTTGCCAGTGCCATCCATGATGACCAGTTCCTCGCATTTTCCATAGTAGACCGGAACGATTGCCTTCAGATCATCGCTGCGAGACGCGATGTCATAAGCTTGCGTCTCGGCTTCGAAAACCTCTAAGCAGTGAGCTAAAGGTTTGCCATCGATAGCTTTGTATATTTTGCGAACCCGCTTGCGGGCCTTATCGACGAACACGACGCCATAAGCGCCTTCGTCAAACCAGATGAACTCTGTGCCCTTGATCCTCAATTTGCGCGCCGCGTTTGCAAAGGTCATGCTGTTTCGTCCGTTTCATCAGCCTTCGACGATGATCTTGATGTTGCCGGGATCAACACCCAGCGAAATAGCAAGACGCCGCTTAGCTTCTGCGATGGTCAGCCCTTCCTCGGCCTTCGCCTCGTCCTCATCGATTTCATTGTCGGCCGAGATCAGCGCTGTCGCGTCTAGAGGAATTTTCGCGAAAGGCGGATACTTATTGCCGGCGCCAGCGCCAACGTGATGCACGGGATTGAAGCTCTCGTTCGCATATAGAGAGAGCCAGACGCCGCGGCCAACCGGAATGGTGTGTCCCGCCTTGAGGCGCGCTTCATAAGTCCGGTTGAACCGGTCGCGCATCTCGTCGCCGGGAAGAAGGTGGATGTTGGCGAACTGAGGGTTCTCCTTATCGTCAACAGAAGCCGCAACGACAGCATCGACCTGGTCGAGAGTGCGCCAGCTCTTGTCGCCTTCGACGCGGGGGAACGCGATCGAGCGATCCTGCGTCGTGCGAATCGAGACGACCTTGCTGTCTTTGCCTTTGGTGATGCGGCGAACGCTGGACTTGCCGCTGCCGGCGACGCGCGAAACCTTCCAGCCGTCCTGTTCGAGCGCGGCCACGGCCGCAGCGAACAGGGCCGCTTTCATCGTGATTTTCTTGGGCGATCCGTAAACATTTGCCATAAACAAACTCCTTTATTGAAAGAATGGGCTTCGTTATTCGTTTATGGGAAAATTGTCAATTTGTTGATATAAACGAATCAATAAACAAATTCTTGTTTATGGCGACTGGGCTCGAACTCATTTTGCATCAATGGTTTAGGCCGGTGGGGCGCCAATCCCATATTTGTCCTCCGAGGAGAACGATGATGTCGAACGTGAGTGCTTGGCGTGCCCTGCTGGATCGGATCGTGGGCCGAGGCAAACTTGTATTCGATAACGCCTCAGTGCCTCTCGGCGATAAGGGCACGAAAGACCCCAAGGTGTGGGCGCTGGCGCTGCTGGCTCGCACCGTCAGCAATATTGACGGCGCGATCTTGTTGCTTGATGCCGGGCATGTCGTTGAGGCCCGCACGCTGATACGCTGTGTGTACGAGAATTTTTTCTGCGCCGCTGCGATCGCCAAGACCGGCGACGACTTCATCCAAACCATGGAGCTTGATGACGCGGCGAGCCGCAAGAAGCAGGCAAAGCGCCTGCTAAATTGGTCAGGAAAGCAAGACCAGCCGCTAGACTTCGCTGAAAAGCTCACGGAGTTTGCCGCGGCATTGGACGCCAAACACCCAACGGCGCCATATCTCAATCACCAGAAGACAGCAGAGTCTGGCACGGTAGCCGACGCTTATATCTTCTATAACGTTCTGTCGAACGACGCGGCGCACCCATCGGCGACCTCGCTCAGCCGCTACATCACTTGGAATGACGATGAAACAGAATGGACGCTCTCAGCCTATCGGTCCGACGATCTGGATGAAATAGATGAAACGCTAGAGCTGGCGTGCGGCGCGATATTGGGCGTAACCGTGGCAGTCAATGAAGCTGTTGCTGGCGGCAATGTTGGCGAAAGTCTCTTCAGGCTCAGCGACGACTTCAAGACGCTAAGCAACGCAAGTAAGGCAGCTCGCGACAACAAGGCCGCTTGATCGGCGTGGAGGCGATCATGGAAGGGCCGGACGCCTAGGGGCGCAACGGCAGAACGTGATGGCAGACATTGTGGGACGCGTTGCGCGGTTTTCAACCGGTCTCGCCGAATTGCATCTGCAAGAGTGGCGTGTTGCACGAGTCAAAATATATGCAACAGGGGTAGGCACTCGCTTTTGCACGCTTTGACTGTTGCATAAGTCTGTTGCAAGTTAGGGGCACTGAAATACGGTTATGCCCGCGTGTCGACCTCCGAGCAGGATCATGCTGCGCAGATCGACGCCCTTAAAGCAGTCGGCGCCGTCAAGGTCTTCAGCGAAAAGATCAGTGCAGCGAAGGCCGAACGGCCGCAGCTGGCCCGGGCCATTGAGGCGCTGGACCAGGGCGACGTGCTAGCGGTGGTCCGGATCGACCGTCTGGCGCGTTCATCGCGCGACTTGCTCAACATCGTGCATGAGATCGAGCCTCGGGGCGCCATGTTTGAATCGTTGACCGAGCCATGGGCGAACACCAACAGCCCGCAAGCCGCCGCGATGCTGACCATGCTGTCCGCGTTCGCGCAGCTCGAACGGGCGTTCATCCTGGCCAGGACCAGGGAGGGCAGGGAGCGGGCCCGTGCGCAGGGACGCCGGTTCGGGCCAAGCCCAAGCTCAGCGAGCAACAGATCGCGCATGCGCGGGATCTGCTCCGTGAAGGGCGCGGGTTACGCGAGATTGGCGCATTGATCGGCTGCCATGCATCGACGTTGTCGCGCACGCTCCAAATTAAAAACGAAAAGAGGAAGAAACCGCATGACGGCCATCACCCTGAAACGTGTCGACCAGCAGCGGAATATGTCGCGCTTCTATAAGCTGGACGTTCAACCGACGCTGTTGGGCGGTTGGTCGCTTATAAGGGGGTGGGGCCGCATCGGTCGTGTGGGCACCGTGCGCATCGAAGCGCACCCCACGCGCGGCCTTGCTGATATGGCACTGATCGCGGCCTGGGCCAGGAAACGCGGCCGGGGTTATCGCTAGCGTCACGGTGCATCACGGCGGCCCAGATAGAGCGTCACCAGCACGACCACGATAAAGGCCGCAAACGTCCAGCCATTATTGATGGCCGGCAACAGCGTCATCAGATCAGAAGGCTTCATTGGTCTCTCCGCGTTGGTGCGCGGCCGTCCGATCTCATCGCTTCGGAATCGGCGGGCGCCAAGTTCAACGCGAACCTAAACCGGATTCGCCCGCGTCAACCGCTCTGGAGGGTCGACGAGGGGGCGAACCAGAGGACGTGCCCTCTAATGGTCTATGAGTATCCTGGATGGTTCTGAACCATGGGTATGGTTCAGTTGACTATACTTTGGGTGTCCCCACCGACGCCCGCCGCCTGTCCTGAAATTCGTCCGCCGGATGCACCAGAATTCGCCCTCGGGCGTCTCAAGATTCGCCCCTCCTTACATTGAAGTCGGAGCGTTCACGCTCAATATGCAGCGGGGCAGACGGCGTTGCCGCAGATCGCATGGAGATATCTATGAGCGAAAATGTTGCGAAGAAAGATGATGTCGAAAAAATCAGAGTCAACGAGGCAAAATGGTCGAAGCCGTTGATGGCCGCCGGCTGGACTGCCATGCCGAGCGTGATCATCGAGAAGCAGGAAGCGCTCGGGCTCGATGCGCTCGACATGAATATCGTGCTGCATCTGTCGCACTATTGGTGGACGCCCGACAACCTGCCGCATCCGTCGGTCGAGCGGATTGCCAAGGCGGTCGGTGTCAAACCCCGCACCATCCAGAAGCGGATCAAGGCGCTGCACGAGCTCGGCATCATCGAGCGCGAGGAGCGCCGGCACACCCGCTTCGGCAGCGATACCAACAAGTATGGATTTAAAGGATTGATTGAAAAGGCAACGCCGTTCGCCAAGGAGAAGATCGCCGAGATCGCGGAGCGGCAGAAGGCCAAGACCGATCGGCTCAATCGCAAGAAGCCAAAACTGACCGTAGTGGCCGGGGGCGCCAGCTGACCGCTGGCGACCGCGCTATCGTTCGCTGACCTGGGCGCTCTGCTCGAAGGTGATGCCGGTGGGGCCGATGTGCAGCCGGTAGCCGCTGTGGGCGGCGATCATCACCAGCAGCGGCGCGATCGCCGCGGCGACAGCCTACGTGGAGCTGTCCCTACTTCAAGAGATCGGGATTGTCCGTAGCCGGCGCAGGACGGCCCCCATTTTTGGCCGTGTCGGCCGGCGACCTAAAGACAGGCCGTCGGTGTCTGTCGTAGGGTAGCGGGAAAATGCCTCGAAGGACGTGACGTCGGATGGATAGCCAGGAGATCAGGGACGCCGTCGAAGCTGCCGGCGCCGGTTGGAAACTGACAGACTACGGCGGCAGCGACGCTTTCCGCTCGATGGTCGGGCTTTCGTTGGGATCCGAGACCGCGCGGCTCTTGGAGCCGGCGAGCCGCGCCGCGCACGAGTTCAAGGCGCCCCACCTTCCGGATCGGTTCGATTGGCGCCATCATCAGGGCGGGGATTGGGCCGGACCGGTCCGAGCGCAGGGCAGTTGCATGAGCTGCATGAGCTTCGCCGTGACGGCCGCCATGGAGGCGGCGATCCGGATCCGATCGGGCCGGTCGGGTACCGAGCTTCGACTTTCAGAGGCCGACCTGTTCTTCGGTGCCATGGGCCGCTGCGACGTGGCATGCGTGGAGCCGCCGGCCATCCTGAATAGGGCGCGCGATCATGGCGTATGCCTGTCGTCCGACTTTCCGTACGAGCCGAGGCAGCTCCCGCACCGCCAAGTTCCTCCCAAGTACAAGCTCGCCTTCTGGCAGGCGTTGCGATCGCGGCCGCAACGACGGGCGGCCATCGCGGAGGACGGTCCCATCGTCGCATGCATGCAGATATTCGAGGATTTTCTCGTCTATGGCGGAGGAGTGTACCGCCACGTCGCAGGAAACGAGCTTGGGCTGCACGCGGTCTGCCTGGTCGGCTACGATGACGTCGACAAGTATTGGATCGCCAAGAACAGCTGGTCGGAAAGGCACGGCGAAGGCGGATACTTCCGGATCGCCTACGGCGAATGCGGCATCGACGACGCGCTTTCGTCATACGCGATCACTCTGGGCGACGAGTTGTCCTGACGATGAGGATGCTCACGACAGCGTCGGACAACGAGGTCGCGATTGGCGAAGATTTCGAGATCGCGATCGAGGAGCCGGGCGCGTCGGGATATCGGTTTCGCGCCTCGTTCGACGAGCGGTTTCTGTCGCTTCTCAGCGAACGCCACTCGGTCTCGAAGCCGTTCGGGAATGACTGCACGGCCCAGTTCAGGTTCCGAGCCCGGGCGTCCGGCAATTGCGAACTAGCGTTCACTCTTTGCGCGCCTTGGGATCCGGAGCCCGGCGCCGTGCGAACTTTTCTTTTGCGTATCAAGGGCAGTCAGGATTGATTTCGTCGAGCCGACGGCATAATGCATATTCATTATGCCGACTGACGTCGAGTTGATATCCGCCTTGAGAGACCGCATCGAAGCGAAGCTGGCGACCCAGACCTCGCTCGCCGCGGAGCTCAAAATGTCCCAAGGCCACTTATGTAAGCTATTGAAAAAACAGAAACTTGCTAAGAAATCGCGAGGTCGGATAACGGACTATCTGCAGCGGCCCGATGTCGCCGACGGGTCCAGCGACGAGCTGATCGTGACGCGTCGCGTGCTTCAAAGATGTCAAACAATGATGCATAATATGCAATATTTATTGACCGACGTGCAACGAATGTGTGATCAGATCGCTTCTACCGGGCAGAAAGCGAAAAAATGAGCGAGCGACCCAAACCGAGCAGCGCGTCCGTTGCCTCCGCGGAGCAGTTGCTGTCGCTCGTCCGCAGTTTCGTGAAGCGCGACGACAAGCGCTTCGTGTCCGTGGCGTTGCAGGTCGCGGACAGTGCCGCCAAGCGGGGCCACAATAGGGTCGCCGAAGAGATGCAGGCGATGATCGCGGAGGCGCGGGCATCGCTGTCGGCGGTCGAATCGAGCAACGATCCCATCCCGCTGGTAAGGCCCCGCGGTGAGTTGGCCGGCATCGTCTCGATCTCGTTTCCGCGGCTGAAGCTTGCCGATCTTGTGCTGCCGCACGCGCTTTCCGATCGACTACGCAAGATCGTCAAGGAGCATACCGCGCGGGCCCGTTTGGGCGACTTCGGCCTGCAACCGAGGCGTAAATTCCTGCTGAGTGGACCTCCGGGGACCGGAAAGACGATGACCGCCGCCGCGATCGCCGGCGAACTGCAGCTCCCGCTCTTCACGGTCCTCTTGGACGGTTTGATCACGCGATTCATGGGTGAGACGGCGGCGAAGCTGCGTCTGGTGTTCGATGCGATGGCGAACACGCGAGGCGTCTACTTCTTCGACGAGGTGGACGCGTTGGCGACGGCCCGCGGGGCCGGCAACGACGTCGGTGAGGCCCGCCGCATATTGAATTCCCTTCTGCAGTTCCTCGATGAGGACAAGAGCACGAGCGTCATCTTCGCGGCGACCAATCATCCCGAATTGCTCGATCGAGCCGTGTTCCGCAGGTTCGACTCGCAGCTCCGCTACGCGCTGCCCGGCCGCGATCTGGTCCGACCGCTTCTCGAAAACAGTCTGTTGGCTTTCGATCTCTCTTCCATCGAATGGGAAGCCGTCGAGCGCGCGGCGGAGGGGTTGAGCCAGGCCGACCTGGCCCTGAGCGCCGACGATGCGGCGCGCGAGGCCGTTCTCGAGCACAACGGCGTCCTCGGCTCGGAGCTTCTGGTCTCCGCGCTGTCCGAACGGGGAATGCATCACCGGTAGTCGGTTTCCGGCTTTTGGGATGCGACGAGCCAGCCCTGGCCCTCTGTCCCGGCCGTCCTCCGACGATAAGGACGGGGAAAACCGAAAATCGGCGGGGAATCCCGGATTGCCCAAGTTTCCGAGTGGGTTAGATACTGCGGACCATGGCGTCCGATGACAAGCATCTGATTCTCCCTCGGCTCGGCAGAAGCATCGCTTTCACGCCGGTAGGCAAGCCGATCCATCCGATCGTTCCCGAGCCGGTGGACGACCGGCCCGAGCATGCGCGCAATCTCATCGAACGGCTTCACTCGGCGCTCAGAGGATCCTCGGAACGTCTGGACGCGCAGAGCGAGGTGCTGCCGCGCGACAGAAGAGGCCTTCTGTTGGTGCTTCGGCCCCGCGACGGATCAGAGATCGACCTGTCCTTCTTCCGCGGCACGTCGCACAAGATCGAACTTCTCGCGGCGAGCGGGAGAGGGCGCCGTCAGCGGGTGCGGGTTTTCGTGCCGGAGCGGCGGGTAAGCAAGATCACCGAGGCCATCGCCCAGTACGGCGATTGGGAGGAAGGAGAGCGAAAGCCGAGGTTCACGGACTTCTTCGAGCAGCTGGGCGACATCAATCTCGCCGCTGTTTCCAGATTCTGGAATGGGCCGGAAAATGCTTCGATGCCGTCCAAAAAGGACGTCGCGGATTGGGAAGTATGGATCAGGCCAGCAGTCGCCGAGGACGTGAAGCGCGTGGCCCCGGAATTCGACGTCTCGGTCGATCCTCACGCGACGAGCTTCAGCCGCGTGGTCGTTATGCAGATGCGCGCGCGGTTCGCGAATCTCGAACGGCTCCTGATCGCCACCGCGTCGGTGATCGAACTTCGTCCGGCGTCCGAACTCACGGTGCCACCGATGTCCATGACGCCTGTGCAGCGGAGGAATCTAGCGAGCGCGCTAGCGGGTCGCATCGTTCCGGCTCCCGAGGGTGCGCCGCTCACCACGATCTTCGATACTGGCGTCCGATACCAGCACGCCATGCTGAGCGCTTCCCTGCCGGAAGCTCGCGCTCACACTCTACTTCCCGCCTGGCAGAAGGACGATACCGACGGTCACGGGACGCAAATGGCGGGCGCCGCGCTGTTCGGCGACTTGGAGAAGCTGATCAGAAAAACTGATCCGATCGTGCTCCAGACCGCGCTCGAGTCCGTGACGGTCTTGGGCGCATCGGGTTCGCGTCGATTTAATCCGAGCCATCAGCTTCGCGAGGCCATCCGGCGGGTCGAGCGCACGCCGGGACGTCGCATCTATTCGCTTTCCCTCGGAATGCCGAACAATCGGAACGACGGACTTCCCACGGAATTTTCGAGCACCATCGACCAGCTCGCGTTCGGCGACGACACGCACAAGCGGTTATTCTGCGTCGCCGCGGGCAATCTGGCCGAGAGCGGCGATCTCGTCGTCGGCGACTACATCGGAACGAACGACGCGACCGGGATCCAGACTCCCGGCCAGGCCGCGAATGCGCTAACCGTCGGCGCCTACACGGAGAAGACGGACGCTGAGTGGGGCGAGCGCGCGCACGCCCCTCGCGGCGATCTGTGTCCCTCTTCGCGAACCGCGATTGCCTGGCGCACGCATCTCGCCCACAAGCCCGACATCGTCATGGAGGGAGGAAACCGCGTCGTGGAAGCCGACGGCGTTTCGACCCGCATGGCCGAGAGCCTTTGCGTGCTGACGACCCATAACGAGATTCCCGGTCGGCCGTTCGCCGCCGCTGCCGAAACGAGCATCGCCAACGCCGCGGCCGCGGGCATGGCCACGAGGGTCGCGGCGCTCTACCCCGAGCTCTGGCCCGAAACGATCAGGGGTCTCATGGTCCATTCGGCCCGGTGGACGCCCGCCATGTTGAACAGGTGGGAGGGATCGACCCGAGCGGCCGCGCAGGACATCTTGCGCAGATTCGGTTGGGGCGTGCCCAGCGAGGAGCGCATGCGGCGTTCCGTGGACAACGTTCTCACGCTGATCGAACAGGACCGCCTGTCGCCGTTCACGCAGAGGCCCGGAGGCAAGCCGACCTACGACAAAATGAACTTCTACCGATTGCCATGGCCGCGCGAGGCGCTCGACTCGATCGCGAGCGAAAAGGTGAAGCTCCGCATCACGCTCTCGTACTTCGCCGAGCCGTTCCCCTCGGCGATCACGTTCGACAGCGAGCAGGACTATTTTTCGCACGGACTCACCTTCGACGTCTGCGAGCCGGACGACGACGACAACGAGGCGATCGCGCGGATCAACGGGCGGCACCGCAGGGCGGGCCACAGGCCCGGCGGAAAGCGCCGAAGGAGCAGGTGGATATTGGGATCCGAGGCGCGTGCCGTGGGAACATTGAGACAAGACGTCTGGGAGGGCACCGCGGGAGATCTCGCCACCATGAACCGGATATCCGTCGTTCCCGAACGGGGATGGTGGTCTTCTTTTCGGACCGGGAAGGATGCGGACGAGACCGTACGGTACGCTCTGATCGTCAGCATCGAAGCGCCGGAGGCGGCCGTGGATCTTTTGACCGAAACTTCGCAGGCCATCGCGCAATTGCGCACGCCGGTCGAGGTCTGACCGGTCCGCTGGTGGGCGATGGAAAAGCAGGGAGGACACCAGCTTGGAGGCCGGTTTGGCCTCTCTTCTGTTCGTAAGTATCCGATCCGTTGCAAATTGGTGGATATCCCAATGCAAGGTTGCTATGGGAACAAAAAGTGATCCCACTGTTCGAGGTCGGCTTTGACGGACAATGTTCTTTTGCGCTTCCTGACCAGAGGTTTGATCGACGTTGGCGGCGACGACGCCAAGCTCGACAGGCTCGGGGCGACGGCGGCAGATCTTGCCCGGGTGCTCGAGAGCGCGCCTGCCAAGGCCATACCGTTCGCGTTAATCGCGTTCGACCCCCAGGCGCCTGCCGGCGATCCGGTGGTGAAGGAGGTGCTCGAGATTCTGCAACAGAAGTGGACGACCTACGTCAACACCTTCTCCGGAACGCCCGTCGGAGTTGTGAGGGCATTGCTGCTCGATGCGCTGGCGCAGGCCGCGAAGAACGACGATCGCATCGGCGCAGCCTTCGTGGCATCGGCGCGCAATACGTTGCCGTTGATGGAAGCGGGCCACGAACAGGAGATTTGGGACGAACTGGTCCGCGAGATCGAGGCAAGGATCGATGCCCGTGCCGAGGCGGAATGGGCGACACCTGCGTCCATCGTCTTGCCGGCACTGGACTTCGAATTCTCGGCGCCGGAGCCGGGGCAGCCGAAGCGAAAGCCTGTCGATAGAGAAGCCCTCAAAGCCGGGATTCGGGCTGCTTCGGGCCCGCAGTATCAGAATGCTCAAGGCGCTCAGGCGACAAACGGCAACCCGCAATGGCCCGCGAATAATCAGGCCTGGGTCACGGAATTCGGCGAACGCCTGGCGAAGTCGATCGCAGATGCGGTCGACGTCTCGGTAGGTTCGCTGGTTCTCCCGGAAATCGACCTGTCGGAGCCCCTCCAGACGCTGGCTGGAGACGTTGCGGGGCACGTGGACCAAGCGCTGAACGCCGTCAGCGCCGCCACGGCCGGTCTCCAGCGCAGGGCCAACCTTCTCTGGTGGAAGGAGGCCCGCTATTCGCCGAGCGCGCAGGCGAGCTATCGCGAGCTATCACCCCGATCCGCCGCGACCTTGATGGCTTTCGACATGCAGGGGCACGTTCCGGTCTATTCGCCCGCGAGCGTTCCGGCCTTTCTCTTCGAAGCGGTGATCGGCCTTCCTACCATCGAAGCGAAGCGGAGCTACGGCATCTTCGAACTCGTCGACGACGCACAGAAGGATGACCGGCTTTCGTCGCTCCGTGAAAAGCTCGCCAAGACGTTCGCGCGGCCTGCGGGCCGGACCCCTGTCCTGTCGCTCATCGCCTACCCCGACCTGCTGGCGTCGAAGAAACCCGAGGACTTCCGTCGCCTGACGGGCGTTCCGGCCGAGACCGAACTGACGTTGCCGCAATGGTCGACTTGGGTCTTCCGCGAACTGCAGGGCGCGGCGGCCACGACCCTGAAGGCCGAGGCGAAGGCCGCGCCGCGGGAAGCGCCGGCCGCATGACGCAATGCAGCCAAAAGAATTGCAACGTTCCGGATCTGGGGTGCGACCTCGGATATCCGAACTATATGGTTTGCCCCCAATGGCAGGGGGGCGCGAAGGCCGAATCCCAAACCCAGGCGTCGTTGGACGAAGTGCTGCTTCCCTGGTCGGGAAATTCGTTGGGCTTGGCCGATCTGGCGTTCGTCTCGGGGCGTGCGCGGCCGTTCCTGGTGGGCGTCGTAGGGCCACAGAACGCGGGAAAGACGACGCTGCTCGGCGCCTTCTACCTTCTTCTCGGTCGAGGCGCGATCGGCGCGGATGACCGGCAGTTCGCCGGTTCGTTCTCGCTGGCCGGCTGGGAGGCGGTAGCGGGCACTTTGCGATGGAGCCCGGGACAACCGCCCACCTTTCCTCCGCACACGACCAGCCGCGGGGGGCGAGCCCCGGGTCTGCTGCACGTTTCGTTTTGGGATCCTCGGCGGAGCTTGGCCGCCGACTATCTGTTCGCCGATGCGCCAGGCGAATGGTTTCAGAAATGGTCGGTCAGCCGCGATTCTCCCGAGGCGCTGGGAGCTGCCTGGATCGCGGATCGCGCCGACGCCTTCGTGTTCACCGCCGACTGCGAATCGCTTTCCGGATCCAGCATGGGGACGGCGCGCGGAGAACTCCAGCTTCTCGCGAGACGTCTGGCTGCCGAGAGAGGCGCCCGTCCGGTCGCCCTCGTCTGGACGAAAACCGACGTCAAGATCTCGCCCGAGATGGAAAAGGCGGTCCGTCGCGCGGTTTTCGACCAGATGCCCGACGCCAAGGAGTTTTCGGTCAGCGTGATGCCACCGGAAGCCGATCCGCTCGGCATCAGCACCGGTTTGATCGAGCTGTTCCGGTGGATGCTGAGCATCCGGAGGCCACGGATCGAGCTTAAAAATCCCTCGAGCAAGCGAAGCGATGCTCTCTTCAGGTTCGGAGCATCGTCACCATGACGGAACGTCACAATTCGATACTTCTATTGGGCGAAAGCGGAGTGGGCAAGACCCACTACGGCGCTCAACTGCTCAACCGCCTGATGAACGTCGAAGGTGTTCTCCGGATGGAAGGGCAATCGACGAACCTGCTTCCTTTCCAGTCGGCGATGAACAGTCTGCAGGAAGGGCGGGCGGCTGATCATACGGCGACCTCGACCTACTCCGAAAGCGTCTGGCCGATCAAGGACGGTACCGGTCGCCGCGCGGATCTTGTTTGGCCCGATTACGGAGGCGAGCAGATCAAGCGGATGATCGAGACCCGCCGGATTCCGAACGCCTGGCGAGAACGGATAACAACTTCGCCGGCCTGGCTGATGTTGGTGAGGCTGCAGGCGCTGCGGATCGGGGACGACATCTTTTCGAAGCCGCTCGCTGCGCTGCGGAGTTCGTCGGCCGTGGCGGCCGACGGGCAGGTCTCGGACCAGGCGAGAATGATCGAGCTGCTGCAGATGCTGCTGTTCGTCGGATCGATGGGCGACCGGCCACTGGAGCGCCCGCGTCTCGCCGTTCTTCTCACGTGCTGGGACGAGCTCGGCTTCGAAGGCGCTCCGGAAGCCGTACTGAAGGAAAGATTGCCGCTGTTCTGGACCTTCATCAGATCCAGTTGGCGCGCGCCGACGGTGCTGGGCGTTTCGGCGTTGGAGAGGCCGCTCAGTCCGAACGAGCGCGACCTCGATTACGTCGCGAAAGGTCCCGAGAATTTCGGCTACGTGGTGCGCGCGGACGGATCCCGGTCGCCCGATCTGACTTTGCCGATACAGCTCCTTCTGGACGACGGGAAGTGATCGCGCAGTTTCGTACCGAGGCAGTCGCGTGAAGATCTCCCAGGCGTTATTCGGCGAGGTGAGAGGTGGCCATCAGCTGAAGGCGGCCAGCGAGGGTCTGAGCGTACCTGCGGAACTGTCCGCGCGCCTGGATCTCCCCGATACGGCTCCGCCGGGCACCGATTGGTCCCCTTTCGTGTCGGGCTTTCCGAGCGGCGATCGGTACGTCGTCGCCAGGACCTTCCGCGATGCCGCAGCGAGCCGATCGGGCATGGTGGTTTCGCATGCGCTGATCGCGCCTCTCGACGAGCTTGTCGGCGTTTCGAATCTGAGCTTCCTGTTCGAGCGGTTGATCGCGTCGCCCGATGCACCGCCCAACATGGACAACCTCGATCTTGAGCCGGTCGAAGACATGCCAACGGCGTCTCCCGAGTTGCAGGCAGCTGCGGCCCTCCTAGCCGAGCGGGGAGAAGGTCCCGTAGTTCGGCTCGGCCATGACGGATTCGAGGATCTCATCGTATCACTGTGGGCCAACCTATGGTCCGAACTCCGCCGAGGGTTCGCGTTTCGGCTCAGCTTCGGGCCCGGCGATGTCGTGGAGACCCCTGCACCCGTCCTGGTCTGCACGCCTCCGTCCCTGTCCGCGCGTTGGCGAGGGCACCGTCTGTTGGAAGCGACACCCGAAACGATGTCGATCGCGGCATCGATGTTGTCCGGAGGAAGAGAAGGCGAAGTGCTCCGCGCCTTCAAGGCCGATATCGGCGCGAAGGTGTCGGAGTTCGCTGAGCTTCCCTACCTCGAGCAGGCCTATCGGATGGCCAAATTGGAGCCGGAGACGTTGCTGAACACCGTGCGGATCGCTCGTCTGGTGGAGCGCATTTCGCCCGACCCGTCCGATGGCCGCGACGGAAAGCGGAAGGTGCTCGATCGCCTGCTTCTACAGTTCGAATCGGCCGACATGTCGGACGTGCTGTCATTGCGCAACGTCTCGTTCGTCGGATTCTTGCGATCCGAACAACTATGGAGCAGGTTGACGCGCTGGATCGCGGACCACGAGTTCGAGCCGACCGAGGACGTATCGCTCTTCAGGGCCATCGAGGACGCTCTCGCTCCCCGCTCGGACCCGCCGGTGCCCGACTGGCAGGCGTCTGTCCGATCCGGGCTTTTCGAAGCGGCGCGCTCCGCGCGTGCTCCGTTTGCCCGGGCCTTCTGGCGTTTTGCCGAGGCGCGACCCGATCTGGTTTTGGCGCTGTGGGAGTGCATTCTGCCTACGGCCGATCTGGAGGCCCGTCTCGTCGAGACCGTTCCCTCCAAGCTGAGCGTGGATGCCGTCCGGACGCTTGCCCCGCTCGCCTCCGACAAGCGCTTCTACCGCCTTCATGCCGTCGCGGTCGCGGCGGCGTACGAGCCAGCGATGGCCGTGCGGCTCCAGGTCGCTGCCGAACCGGCGCCGCGGTCGGAGGGAATACGTCTTGTGCTGGGACGGGGCTCTCCGTCCGAAGTGGTGAGCTGCGCATTGTCCTTGGCCGACGATCGCGTCGTCGAGATCGCCACCTCGCTTGTGGTTGCCGATCCGACGCTGCTTGCCGACGTCGACATGACGCACCCGGTCGCATGGGAAATCTGGTCGGCTGCGGTGCGGTCCGACGCAGGGGCGTGGAAAGGGCCCTGCGATCCGGTCGGGGTCTTCCATGCCATGCTGACCGAGATTTTGGACGGCGTCGCCCGGTCCGGCCAAACGATCGATGGCTTTTCGCGCACACCGCTCGCCGATCTTGCGACGTTCCCTCGGCGTGCGGATCTATGGCCCCGGATCAACGAGCCGGCGCGGGGCAATCTGATGACGGCGACGGCCAGAGGCTGGATCGAGCGCTGCGCGACGAAAGATCCGGTCTTGCCGATCGAACCGGATCTGCAGGTAGCCGTTCTGCGCGAGCGGAGTCTCGAGGACCTTCTGAGGAAGCTCGCCGCCTCGAACCTGGGTAGGGCCGTCGAAATCGTCGACGAGTTGCCATCGCTGGGCGAGAACCGCTTTTTGGATGCATTGCATGTTGCCGGTGCGCGTTCGGGCGTGATGGCTCCGCACGATGCCGAAGCGCTAGGACGCCTGCTGCGCGATCGCGGCTGGCGGCGCACGGCCGAGGAGCTGCTGCGCTCGCTCCGGATCGGCCGGCAAGACGTGCGACCGGCCCTGAGGGTCTGCGCAAGCCTGCTCGGCTATTGGGATCGTTGGTACTGGGGACTGAAGGAAATCACGGCGGACGAGAAGTGGAATTCTCTCGAAGAGTTGGCCGCGGACCTCTACCCTTGGGGGCCCGACCAGGACGGGCTATGGGAGCGGGCCGGAGGGCGCGGCGCAGATCTCGAGCACACCGGAAGCGGCCGCCATCAGTGGCGCGCTGCGCTCAGCAGACTGCGACGAGGCCAGAGCGCCCCGAGCGTCCGCTCTCTTCTACGGATCATGTTGGATGACTACGCCTCCAACGAACGTTTGAGGTTTCTGGTCGACGATCGCGAGTTCGGCGGTCATCGATAGCTGCGGCAGCCGAGGCGGGCAGGATGTTCGAACGGGGACGAGCCTTGGTGATCGGCGTGGCCGGCTATTCCGACGCGGCACGGCTTCCGGACGCCGTGCTGAACGATGCTCGCGACATCACCTCCGTGCTTCTGTCGCCTGAGCACTGCGGTTTCCTTCCTGCGAACGTTCGCACGATCACCGACGGCGATGCGACGCTGGTCGGCCTGCGAACGTCTCTAAGGGACCTGGCCCGATCCGCCGACCCGGACGATTCCGTGCTCCTCTTCTTTTCGGGCCATGGAGGACGGTTCGCGGGCGATCAGACCAGTTTCCTGATGCCGATCGATTTCAGGGCGGACGACCCGCACGGAACGGTCCTCATGGAGGACGAGTTCTCCGAAGCTCTGGCCGCCATTCCCTCCAGGCGCTTGCTCGTCCTCGTCGATGCGTGCCATGCCGCCGGGGCGGGTACGTTCAAGAGCGCAGGGCCGCAGATCGCGCTACCGGGTCTTTCCGAAAAGGCGCTGCGCACTTTCGCGCACGGGAACGGGCGGGTGGTGATCGCATCTTCGCGGACGGACGAGAATTCCCACGTCCTGCCGGGCGCGCGCAACAGCGTGTTCACCGGCAAACTTCTGGAAGCATTGACGGGTGCCTCGCGAACCGGAAGCGACGGGGGCGTCCGGGTCCTCGACCTGTTCAATTACGTGGCCGAACACGTCAATCGAACGATGAACGGATTGCAGCATCCGGTGCTTCGGGTTCACGACCTCGACGATAACTTTACGGTCGCCTTGACCGGCGCAGACGCCGATATCACGCGACAGGCCTCCCATTCGCCGCGCGACCTGGAAGTCCTGCTGCCCGATCTCTATCCGATGGGGCCGACCGATCGGGATATCTGGCTCCGCGCCGGAGGCGACCTCTCCTTGCTCAATTTGCATGGAACGGGCAAATCGAATTGGTTCTCCGCGTTGCGGGCGCTGCGACGGGGAGGTGGCGGGCGGGACATCGACCGGCGCACGCTGATCGCAGCGGCTCTGGACGATTACCCGAAGCATCGCGAGTTGCTTGCTCTCGACGCGGGCGGATCGAACGGTTAGACGCCCGAACGGGCCCCATGTCGTTCGATCACTTGGCAAGCGACCGCGGGAGTTCAGATTGAAGCACGCCGCTGTGCTGGACGACCTTCCGGCATAGCTTGCTGGCCGCGCCTGTTCATAGTTGAGCTGGTCTTGCGATGCTGGCGAGCGGGTCGCCGAAAAAGCAATACGCCGCGAACGTGTCCTTCGCCTCGGTGTAGGCCTTGTCGCGGATCTGCGACATGATCAGGCTGAACGGCTTGCTCGGATCGTTCTTCACCGCCTCGTAGAACGCCCGCGCGACCTGATGCGCGATGCCGTCGTCCACGCTCCATAGCGGCGCGATCACGGCGGCAGCTCCCAATTCGATGAAGGCGGAAGCGAATCCTCTCACGCCGACCAACGCAGGCTTGAGCCTGCCGATCTCGCACGCGTTCAAAAACACGAGAGGGCGCTTTTCGGCGATGACCGCCGCGAGGTTTGAAATTCCCAACAACGTTGTCGTTGTGATGCTCGAATCTTCCAGGCGTATCGTCTGGTCGACTGCGGACGACTCGCCGTGGCATACGAAATGAATGAGCGATCGCGACTGCGCGAGAAGCTCCTTGCGGAATTCTCCGAACGTCGCCGGATCGACGCGTCGGCCGCCGTATGCGGCGAGCACCATTTCGGCTTCCTGCTCGGCGCTGGCGAGCCTGGCCGCGCCGGAATATCTGGGAGCGACCACGAAACTATCGACGAGCTCGATGCTCCACGCCGGCGATATTAGATCCCGATCGGTCCATCGGCCGATTCCGAACTCGACGCCGAGCGGATTCCGCTCCTGCCACGTCTTTCCGACGATGCGCCGAGGAACCATGAGCTCCCAAGGAAAGAAGGCTTCCTCCGATACGATCGCGATCGTCGAGAACGGAGCGTTCGCGTCGATCAGATCCCAGAATGCCTGCTGGAAGTTTTTCGGCGAGGCGGTGAACAGCTGCTTGCCGGCTCCGCGCAGTTCGTCGGTCAGCATTTCGGAGGGTGTCTGGACCGACGTGAAGCGGTCCATGAATCCTGCGACGATTCGGCTGGTGTCGTCTCCGGGACTCCAGGGCCCCCTCTGTGGAGTTCTGTACTTCTCCAGGTGCGGAGAGCTGACCAGGCAGACGAACTGCCGGCTGCTGCCGGGCGGATCGGCGACGATCGTGACGACGAGATCGGCTCGGGGGGCGTCCGGCGGCGGAATCACCAGCTTGGCCGGCGGGTTCACGGTCGTGCCGGAACTCGAGTCGAACTCCACGATGCGCGCGATCTTGCCGCAGGCGCGTTGTTCCGCGAAGAACACGACGATGAGGCAGGGCGTCTCGCCACTGGCTTCGTGGCCTCGGACGACCTTCAGATGGAACGGTGGCAACGATACCGTAGTCTGCGCGGTTTCGAGAATGAAGGTGGTCCGGTCGTGGCCCTCGATCTCAAAGTGACTGGAGGGGACGAGAACGGCTTCGATGCTCGTTCCGTCCGGTGCGACAACGGTGGACGCGATCTCGCCCGTTCTGGCCGGCGAGACGTCGAGCCATACCTTCACGCTGAGCGCAGAACCGGCTCCCAGCGCTCCCTCATGGGTGATGTCCATATGCGGGGTCCGCTCGACGGTCGGTCGGAGAGGCCGCTCCGTCCGGTCACCGCCCTCCTCATCGGCAGTCGGCAACTGGAAAGTCTCGGGCATCGGGAGCCCAGGCAGATGACGGAGTATCAGCACGTCTCCAGACGGCATAGTCACGACGTCAGAGCTCTTCGTTAGGACGTCGCGCTCTCGCAGTCTCGAGATGACGCTCGTTTCGATGTCGCGCAGCTTCGATACATCATCCGTCGGACCAGCTGCTCGAAGGAGCTGCAAGCAAATATCGAGAATGTAGGCGGAGCAACGCTCGAACCACTCGTCCGATTCGGCGAGACGAACGAAGATCCGGAGTGCCGGCTCCAGCTGCCTGTGTCCAAATAGGTCGATCGCCCGGTGGAAATCGTCGGCAGGCGGCGGATCGGCATCCTGCTCCGTCGCATCACTCATGGCGGCCCGCCCATCGGATCTGCCGGCGGTATGCTAGATGCGTCGCGTCGTGCCGAGTTTCTATCGAGCCCAAGTCGCAACTTCCTACCCCATCACCCGCTGACGCGAAGCATTGCCGCGGTCGTCCGCGCGCGGATCGCGGACACTAGACCATTTTTCCGCAGGAAACCATCCGATCGTTCCGCGCGGTGTTCCACCGCGCACCGGAGAACATCGCAGCGTCAGCGCGAATCCCAGCCCACGCGATGCCGATCAGGTGCCGGAGACGATCGTTCCTCCATGGCAAAGCAATCCATCCTCGTCGAAGTAACGCTCTCGCAGCGAATTGCCGTCGAGGTCGACGACGGAAAAACCCATGTACGCCCAGTGTTCCAAGCCGCTCGCGATGTACCGGCGGTCTTCGAAGGTCGCGGGCGCCGGATAGTCGTCTCCCTCCGCGTGCGTCATGTAGACCGGGACGCCTCCGTTGCCGACGAGCCGTGCGTACTCGAGGCCGCCATGGGCGGAGTGGAGTACGCATCGATGTTCGTGGCCCCAAATCGCGCCGAAGATCGCCTTGTCGGCCAATAGAGGACCGAGCTTTTCGCGCAGAACCTTGCCAACGTTGGGGTCGTCCTCGTATGCGCTGAAGAATTGATGATGCGTCAGCAACACGGCGCGTTGCCGGTTTTTGGCCAAGGTCTCGGCCAGCCAGGTCGCCTGCGGATCCTTCAGACCGTCGTCGTCGTACGCCGTGTCGAGACCGATGAACTGCCAATGGTCGTTGGCGAGACGGAAGAAGCTCGAGCGGGCCTGCCTCGCGAATCGTGCGTCGGCGAGCAGGGTGCCGTAGTACGCATGGCCGCCCGAATACATGTCGTGATTGCCGTTCAAGGACCAGGATCCGATCTTGTTCTCCTCGCCGGGCTTGACGGGCCAGTATGGAAGGAAGCGCTTCCGGTATTCGTAGTCGAAGCCGGAATAGTACACGTCGCCCAGGTGGATGACGTGGCATTCCGTCCCGGCGGTCATCGCCTCCTCGATCAACCGGCGCATTTGAGCGGCGACCTTCTGCGCTCGTGGCAGGCCGCTTCCCCAGTCGCCCACGAACACGAGCCGGCATTGGTCCGCCATGACGTGTGTGGGCGCGGGCTCAGGATTAAACGGATGCGGATTTCGGAACTTGGAGATGCCCATGGCGACGAGGGAGCTCACCCAGCCCGGGTCGGTCACCGAGAACTTGTCGAGGACGCGGCGCGAGGAAGGGGGAAGGCCGGCCGCCAGCGACCTGTCGGTCACCGGCGCTGTCGTCTCAACGCCGCGGCGCGGAGACGCCACGGCGCTCTCGTCGACGTGGTCTCGGCTGTCGGGATGATCGAAGTATTCTTCGAGCGCGCTCTGAGTGATGCTGACGACCGGATCGCTGCTGATGAAGCACGTCTCGTCCAGCGACGCCGAAGCCTGCCCACGCCGCCGCGGTCGAGCTTGGAAACCGGTCGCTCCCGAGGACCGACCCTGCTCGCGGCCCTTCGCCGCTTCGACGTCCGAAACGGCGTTCGAATATTCCTGCTTCTCGACGACCGGCTCGTGATCCGACGCAGTCCCGCCCCGCCGTGCCGACGCTCGCTTCTTGAGTTCCTCAAGCACCGTGTCCATCTGAGCAAGGACGAATTCGCGGTTCAAGACCTCTCTGATCATTCCAACTCCATGTCTCCGGGTGTCGCCCTGGGCGGCAATTTCGTGCGCGACTTTCAGGCGGCGGGCTTCGACGCCATAACGTGGGAATTGTACCTGTTCGCGGCGCCCAGACTCACTCCGTGGCCAAATTCTATCACATCGCAGCCGAAACTGTGTACAAGCCCGGGCCGCAGCGCGTCTTCGGTGCGCCTTGGGCTCGACCGATTCTGCAAGGGAATGTGCGATGAAAAAGCTGGCGGGCGAGGAAAGCATCGGCGGTTACTGACTAATCAAATGGATGGAGTTTCCGGTTACGCCTTCAGCTGCGCCGAGCTGTCTACAAACGCCTAAGCGTCCGCTGGCGAACGCAAGCTATTCCAGGGTCTCGAGCAAGACCAATACCGCTCGCGGGACCCGCCGACTGCCACGGGCAGGCCGCGCAGTTCCGGGTTGTCCCGCTGCTCGATTGACGCATAGAGAGTTGTCCATGTCGACATGGATGATATTGCGCCGATGGGCGGTGGCCCCGTTTGGCCGTCGGTCTCGTCGGTTACGGCGCTGGCTGATCTTCCTTCACGCCGCGGGCGACGATCCGCAGCGATCCGTCCGGCAGGGGCCGCTGCAGCTTCAATGCGTCGTCCGGAGGGGCGGTCATCCAGGTCTCGACTTCCTCCGGCTTCGTCAGGATCACCGGCATTGCCTTTGGGTGGATGGCGCCGACCTCGGCGTTCGGCTCCGTCGTGAGGAAGTCGTTGGTCGTCTCACCTTCCTTGACCTTCCGGACCGACGTCCAGTTGGTCCAGATCCCTGCGAAGCAGGCGAGGGGACGGGTCTCGTCGAGCGCAAACCAGATGTCGCCGCCTTCGACCTTGTTGAACTCGCTGAAGGAGTTGAACGGGACCACACAGCGGTTTTCGACGCCGAGCCAGCGGGCCCAGTGTTTGCTCTTCACGTTGCGGATGTTGGTCGTGCCGCCGTCCGGCTCCATTCTGAGCAATTCCTTGAAATCAAAGGTCTTGCCCTTGGCCTGCAGCTTTTCGGCGCGTTTCTTAGTGGCATCCATCAGCGCCTTTGACGACGACGGCATGCCCCACCGAGCCGTGGCGAGTTCGCGGCCCTCGGCTCCGTTGCGCACGATCGGCGCCGTGTAGTCCGGAAAAACTCCGGGCATCGGAGCCAGATTGCCAACATATCGGTTCACGACGCGGAACAGCGCGATAATGGCAGCTTGGTTGGTCGTGATCGAATAGAGATTGCACATCGGTCAAGCTTCGTTTCGAGGATGGCGAGGCTGCCAGGCCAGTTGTAGCAGAGTCGCGGACGGACGCCGGCCCGCCTTGGCGCATTTGCGGCAGCGCAACCGGCTGGCAAGATCGTGCACGAACGTGGTTGGCGGATGCTTCATCGCCGCAAGGTCGACGTCGCTCGGCGTCTTGCAGCGCGTGCACCTGATCTCGAGCCAAGGGAAGCCTGCGTTCACGGCCTGGTCGATGGTGGGCGACGGATCGATCGGTTCGCCGTCGCTCCACATCCGCTCGTTCCAGCTTTCGCAAAACAGTCTGTCAGCTTGCTGGATCATGGCCTCACCCTTGGCCCGCATCTCCGCCGATTGAGCAGCAAGGATATTGGCCATCGCGCGCGCCTTGCCGAGCTCTTTCGCCAGAGCCTTGCGATCGCCGCCCGACAGCGGTGTAGGGTGATACTTCGGGGCCATCCGGATATCCAGGCGCTAAGAGATCGGATCGGCAATCCGGAGCGGTTACGACGTCTCGAACGCCGGCCAGCACCCGTCTTCTTCATGTCTGCCGGTGCGCTGCTGGCAGGTGTTGTCGAGCAGCCGCTGCGCCATGTCCTTCCAAAGCGCGTTGTCGCCATACAATCGGACCGCATCGGCCACCGTCCGCTCGCAGCGACGGCATGAGATGCGCAGCACGTGGCGTTGAATCTCGGAAAGACGTCGCTGCCGCCTCTCGGCTCCGCTCTCGTCAGCGCGAGGGTCCTTCAGGACCGATTCCCAATATTCCGCCGGGAGCGGCGCATCCGGAGCCGCCGTGGAGGGGCCCGGTCTCCGGGCCGCTTCAGCGGCCAGCTTTTCCATCTGCTTTGGGGTCGGCATGCGCCAGCTCGCGGGTCGATCGGTCATTACGAATTAGAACATATAAAGAACAAATGTCGAGTCCGCTCTGACCCTCATCGGGAAAAAATCATCCTCTTGGGAGGGACGCGGTGTCGGAACCAGGCCGGGCCGTTCGTCTTGAATCCGGCGTCAGTAATGGAGTTCCCCCGCGATGGCCCCGCGCGCGAATTGGAAAGGCTTCCTGCGTCTTTCCCTCGTCGCCTGTCCGGTAGCGCTCTATCCGGCCACGTCGGAATCCGAAAAGGTCTCGTTCAACCAGCTCAACCGAAAGACCGGGCACCGCATCAAGTACGCCAAGGTGGACGCTGATACCGGTGAGGAGGTCGACAACGAGGACATCGTCAAGGGCTACAAGGTCGACACCGACACATTCATCGAGGTGACGAAGGAAGAGCTCGAGAATGTCGCGCTGGAATCGACGCGAACGATCGAGATCGACGAGTTCGTCGACCGCAGCGAGATTGATCCAAGATATCTCATCCGGCCCTATTATCTGCGACCCGACGGTAAAGTTGGGCATGACGCTTTCGCGGTCATCCGCGAAACCATCCGCGAGATGAACAAGGTCGCGATCGGTCGTGTAGTTCTCACCAATCGCGAGCACATCATCGCGCTGGAGCCGCTGGACAAGGGGCTGATGGGGACGCTGCTGCGCTATCCCTACGAAGTCCGGTCCGCGGACGAGTATTTCGACGATATCCAGGACGTCAAAGTCACCAAGGACATGCTTGATCTGGCCAGGCACATCGTCAACCAGAAGGCAGGCCACTTCGAGCCGGACAAGTTCGAAGACCAGTACGAAACTGCCCTCATCGATCTCATAAACCAGAAGCGCGCCGGCAAACCCATCGCCGCGAAGGCGCGTCCCCGCGGGGAGAACGTCGTCGATCTGATGGACGCGCTGCGCAAGAGCATTGGAAGAGAAGGGGCGGCCGCGATAGAGGCACCGAAGAAGCCAGGTAAAAAGCCGCGCAAGGCGGCGGCCGGGCAGAAGGAAATGCTGATGCCAATCGCAGGCAAGAAGCCGGCGAAAGAGGCCGCGGGGAAGAAGCAGGCGGCCAAACCACAGCGGAAGTCGGCTTAGGTGAGCCGCGCATGAGCGATTGGCTTCTTAAGGCACCCCAGCATAGCCTCTGAGCCTGCTTCGTTCGTTTTGTGGTCTTCGGCTCTAGGCGCTCAATTGCTGCGGGACGCGACCATGGGTGCAGCGCACCATCCGCAAAGTTTAGCACGCCTGAATTTCCAAGCGGGCGAAAGCGCGGTAGGATTAGATTTTCCCTTATGGGACAACTCATGTTTGACACGGCAACCACTGCGCTTTTGCGCGCAATTCTTGATGAAGTCTGTGAAAGCGTCTCGCATCGCGAGATCGGGGCACGTACCCACGCCGCCTCGAAAATCCTAGAGGCTGCGACGAGAGGCGAGATCTCCCCCGAGGGCCTCAGACAGGTTGGTCGCGCCGCCCTCTCGCGCGCGCCGACGATGTGGCGCTGATCGCGAGGGCGGCGTGAACTTCCAGGTCACGGTCCTGAAAATTCTGGTCGCTTATCCGGACGGCTTTGCCGTCATGGAGGACCTCAAGAGGGATATGGCCATCCTTGCGACGAGTGGTCGCGACTGGGCGGACCGGACCAGGCGCCTCGCGACCAGGGTGCCCGGCCTCGATATCTTTTCACAAGGACTGGTCGAACGCATAAGCGGAGGGTGGAAGATCACGTCCAAAGGGCGGGAGGTGCTCGAATTGATGGAAGCACGGCCAACGGTGCTGGAAACGGCACAGGCGCACCCCGCTGAGGACACGAGCGCGACCTCGCCTGCGCCAGTTCCTCCGCTGCGGCAGCCCGCCGATCGTGCCAGGCGGCGACGCGAACGACGTGAACGCCGCCGCGAGGCTCGCGAACGGGCGAGAGCCAGCGCCTCCTGACCCGGATTCAAAAATGAAGCCGCCGCTTGGCGCGACGGCTTGATTAGTCTCGGACCGTCGACAGCCTCCCAGCCCCAAGCGTACCGCCGTTACCTTGAGCGGCCATGCCGCTCCGAGCTACCGAACGTGTTTCGATTCGGCTATGGGACGGCGACTTGTGCATGGATCCTTCTATAAACGGCATTGGCGCGAAATGGCGAGGTAGGAAGCCGAAGCCGTGCGGTACCGCCAGCCGCGATGTCCTGCCGGCGACACCCACGCCCAACACTCCGGATTTAAACGAAGAGTCCGCTCCTGCTGACGGGAGCACACGCCGTCTTAGGCGTGCCCGGAAGCATCGAGGAGGACGCAGGGGCCGGGAGACTGCAAGGCTAGGCGGTAGCCTTCAGAGAATCGAGACGCTTGCGAAGGAATGCCAGCACCATGATCTCGTCGGAGGTGAGCTTGGCGTACTGGCGCCTGAACTTCTGGGCGATTTTGGCTTCGATCATCTTCACAAGGTCACCGGACATGTAGGCGCTCAGGACTTCGGGATGCACATAGCACTTCCGGCAAATAGCCGGTGTGTTGCCGAGTTGTCTCGAGACGCGCTCGATGGCGGCGACGATGTTGCGTTTCGCCTCGGCCTGGCTGTCGTACTTCTTGAATTCGGCCAGGGCCAACGCCGCCAGAACTGTCCCCGCCCAAGTCCGGAAATCCTTGGCGCTGAAGTCCTCGCCCGTGATGTCTTTGATGTAGGCGTTGACGTCGCCGGAATCGACGGAGCGTGGCTGTCCGTCGTCGTCCAGGTACTTGAAGAGTTCATGTCCCGGGATATCCGCGCAGCGCTTCACGATCGCGGCAATCCGCCTGTCCTCGACGCGAAGCTTCCAGTGCTTGCCCGACTTGCCGTGAAGTCGAACCGAAGGACGCCGCGCCCGACCGCGACGTGCTTGCGGCGCATGGTAGTGAGCCCATAGGACTTGTTTTTTTCGGCGTACTCCGTGTTGCCGACCCGGATCAGCGTCTTCTCCAGAAGACTGACGATCGTGGCCAGCACCTTCTCGCGAGGTAGTCCGTCCAGCTTCATGTCGGCTTCGACCCGGGCGCGGAGCGCCGGCAGCGCGGTCGCGAACTGGATGATGTGCTCGTACTTGTTCTGGTCACGAAGTTCCCGCCACTTCGGATGGTAGCGGTACTGCTTGCGGCCGCGCGCATCGAGCCCGGTCGCCTGGATATGGCCGTTGGCTGAAGGGCAGATCCACACGGATTCGTAGGCCGGCGGGATGCCGATCGACTTGATGCGCCGGATGACGGCGGCATCGGTGATGCGCTTTCCGTCCTTGTCGTAATAGCTGAAAGTGGTCCCGGTCCGCTTGCGGGCGTAGCCCGGCGCGGAGTCGCTAACGTATCGAAGCCCTTCTTCCGCGATGGTGGCCGCCACTTCGGCGGTGCGGTCCAGAACGTGTTCTTCGTTGCCGGTCTGTCGGAGCATGGGCCTGTCCCTCGGAAGCACCCTGGAACGAGGCTCCACTCCCTCGTAAAGGGATGAAGATACGCGTTAGTTCCGCTCCGGTCGGCAGCCGCGAAGCGTAAATTCGGTGGCCGCCGACAACATTTGGACGTCAGACGGAAGCTGACCCGGTTCCTTTCGACACGGCGCTGCACAGTCGATGAGGGCGTTGGGGGCTAAACTTCAGACAATCGCCACAAAGTCCACCGACACGTTGCTTACAGTCAGTCTCCACCAAGGCCGCTATGTCCCAATATTCGCTCGATGTATTGCGTCAGCGCTATGTCGTCGAGAAAAGACCGCTCGAGACCAGCGTCGAACAGATCTTGCGGGCCGACACCCGCGCGGGAGCCCGCGCCATCCTGGCTTCGATCGACAAACGGCGTTTCGAAAACAGGTCCGAAGGGCAGCGCCTCCGCAAGATGCTCAGCTTCGAGACCTCTCTCTGGGACAGCGGCGTTCATGCCGTGGCCGGCGTGGACGAGGCCGGAATGAGCCCTCTCGCCGGGCCAGTCTCCGCCGGCGCCGTGATCCTGAAACCCGGCACGCGGATAATCGGGATCGACGACTCGAAAAAACTCGACGCCGCGGCTCGCGAGGAACTCGCGAAGGAGATCAAGGCAAAGGCAGAAAGTTGGTGTGTGGCGTTCGTCGAGGTCGAGGAGATCGACGCGATCAACATCTATTGGGCGGGCATTCAGGCCATGCAGCGCGCGGTCAGGGGACTAGGATTGACGCCGCAGCACTTGCTGATCGACGCGAAGCGGTTGAAGGAGATCGACATCCCGCAGCAGGCCATCATCAAGGGCGATGCCAAGTCCGCCAGCATCGCTGCTGCGTCGATCCTGGCGAAAGTCGAGCGCGATACGGTCATGCGGACTCTCGACATTCGTCACCCCGGCTACGGCTTCGCGGATCACAAGGGCTATCCCGTACCGGCTCACTACGAAGCTCTTGCCAGGCTTGGTGCATGCGCAGCTCACCGTCGGTCGTTCGGACCTGTACGCAAGGCTCTCGGGTTGCCGCCCCTGCCGCCGTGGCCTTCAGCAGCAGAGCGCGAAGCAGGCTGACCCCGTCGGACCTCTCTTCTCGGCGGCGCTATTTGCGCGACCAACTCTTTTCGCGAACCACGTCCTTGGCCTTTTTGTCGGACCGCAGGCCGAGATAGACCGGCTGGCGCAGCTCGCCCCTGCTGGTCCACTCGGCGAACTTCACTTCCGCGACCAACGAAGGATGCACCCAGGTCGTGACTTGCTCATCCTTCACCTTGGCTGGGAACGGGGACTTGCCTGTCTTGAGTCTCACGAGCTTGCCGTGAAGCTCTTCGAGAACCTGGTGGCTGAAGCCGGTGCCGACGTGGCCGATGTACCGCCACCGATCGTCTTCACGCACTGCCAGCACCAGGGCGCCGAAGAAGGGCCGGGTTCGCCTCGGCGCCGTGAAGCCGGCGATCACGACCTCCTGCCGCTGCGCGGTCTTCACCTTCAGCCAATCGGCGGTCCGGCGTCCGGACGCGTACGGGCTGTCGGCGCGCTTGGCCATGATGCCTTCGAGATGTCTCCGCTCGGCTTCTGCGAAGAACTTCGTTCCATTGCCTTTGCGGTGGTTGCTGAACGCAATCAGCTTGTGGCGCGGCAGGACGGCCTTGAGCCGCTTCTTGCGATCGAGGAGCGGTAGCGCACGCAGGTCCTCGCCGTCCGCGAACATGAGGTCGAACGCGCAGTACAAGAGTTTGGCCTCATGGCGCAGGGCGTTCTGGAGCAACTGGAAATGCGATACGCCGTCCTTCCCGATGGCGACCAGCTCACCATCGATCACGGCGTCCGCCTTCACGCCCTCGAGTGCTTTCGCGACCTCCACGTAGGAGTGGCTGATGATCTTCCCGTTACGGCTGTAGAGCGCGACCCGACCACCCCGAACCTCCGCGACCATGCGGAAACCATCGAATTTGTCCTCGAAGACCCAATCGGGATCGTCAAACGGCGCATCCGTCAGAGTGGCCAGCATGGGCTGCAGGCGAAGAGGCAAGGTCGATTTTCGGGCCATGGCAGGAGCTCGCTACAGGGCTGGCAGAGGCCGAAACGGGGAGGACGGAAGACGAACCCGCGCGCTATCGCCAGCCGCGACCTGTCCCCCGGACCGGACCACGCCTAGCACCCCGGATTTGAAAGGAGGGCCCGTTTCCGCCGACGAGAGCACCTGCCGCTTGAGGCCGGCCCGGAAGCGGTCGATGAGGACACAGGGCGTCCGCAGACCGGTCAGCTCGACGATTGCCGAGGGACCCAACTCGATGAAGGTGCCGAGCGGCATCCGCTCCAGGTCGAGGCCAGTCGTTGTGATGTTCTCACCCATGTCCCCGGCTGCGACCTCGAAGCCGGCTTCCGAGAGGGACGCAAAGAGCTCGGCCGGGATCAGGTGGACCTGCCGGAGATTGGGCAGGCGTGGCCTGCGGCTGGCGAGATAGCGGTGTCGGACGAAAGGGCCGGCGTGGGCGTCGCCTTGGACGCCGTGGCCTTCCACCAGAACGATGCGGTGCTGGACTGGTTTGCTGAAGTGGTGCCCAGGGTCGGAGGCGACCGCCGCCACCTTTCCTTCGAGCGAGAGATCGTGCGCCTTAGGCATCAGGCGGCGCGGGCCAGCGAGCGCCGCTTCTGGCGGAAGTAGCGCGTGATCTCGGGAAGCTTCGTCGCGTTCAAGACCCGGTCGGCAGGGACGCCGCCCTTGCGGGCCATCTGGACGCCCCAGTGCATGTGGTCGAGTTCGGGGATCGAGTGCGCGTCCGGATTGATGCTCAACATGCAGCCGAAGTCGAGCGCGGCTTGGTGCCAGCGCCAGTCCAGGTCAAGCCGCCATGGATGGGCGTTGATCTCGACGACGACGTCGTGCTTGGCGCAGGCCCGCAACACCTTCTCGACGTCGATTTCGTAGCCCGGCCGCCGCTGGAGCTGCCGCCCGGTCATGTGGCCGATGATGGTGGCATGAGGATCGGAGATGGCCCGAAGCAGTCGCTGCGTCTGCGCTTTGCGGTCCAACTTGAAGCGGCCGTGGATGCTGGCGACCACGAAATCGAAACGCTCGAGAACCTCGTCAGGATAGTCGAGGGAGCCGTCAGCCAGGATGTCCGATTCGATGCCTTTGAGGATCCGGAAATCCTTCCCGAAGCGCTTATTCAGACGGTCGGCTTCCCGCTGCTGCTGCGCGATCGCCTCGACGGAGAGACCACCGGCGTAGTGGGCGGACTTGGAATGGTCGGCCACGCCGAAATACTCGAAGCCTCGCTGGCGCGTCGCCTTCGCCATGGTCTCCAGGGTCTCGGTGCCGTCGGAGGCATCGGTGTGGCAGTGGAGGATGCCACGCAGGTCTTCGTCGGTGACGAGCTTCGGGAGCTTGCCTTTCAGAGCAGCCTCGATCTCGCCGCGCCCCTCCCGCAGCTCGGGGTCGATGAAGGGCAGACCGAGGGCGCGGTAGATCTCGGCCTCGTCGCCGGCAATCAGGGTGCGCCCCTTGTGCAAGCCGTCGGCTTCCAACCGCATCTCCTTTTCGGCGGCCAGGGTCCGGAGCTGCTCGATGTGGGCGGCGGAGCCGGTCGCGAACAAGAGCGCGGCGCCAAAGTGCTTGCGGTCCGACAGGCGGATCTGCAGTCCGTCCGTCGGCGACGGCTTCGCCGCCTTGACGGCCTTGGGGGTCTCGGCAACGATCGTGAGATCGCCGACGAGCTCGCAGCCTCGGCGGAAGTCGCCGGCTATGGTGACGCGCTTCAGCTGGGGCTGGGACTTTCGGATCGAATCCTTGGCGTGCGCCAGCAGGGCGGCGGCCCGGTGTAGATGGAGGCGGCCTTCTCCACGTTTTGCGATGGCCAGATTTTGCAGGATCTTGGTCTGCAGGGCGGCACCAAGCCCCTTAGCCTTCTTGATGCGGTCATCCTCGGCGGCGGCCTCCAACTCCGAGAGCGAGCCGATGCCTAGATCCTTGTACAGTCGCAGCACCTTCTCGGGGCGTAGGCCGGGCACAGCGAGCATCTCGAGCACACCTTCGGGAATCTCCTTGCGCAACTTTTCGAGGCTCGGATGAGTCCCCGTCCTGTGCAACTTCGTGATGATGTCGGCTATAGCCTCGCCGACGCCCGGAATCTCGATAAGCCGGTCCTCGGCGATGAGCACATCGAGCGGGTCGGCAGGGCGGCCAGGGAATCTGCGGCCCGAGAGTAGGCTCTTGCGCGGTACGGATTGCCGCCGCGCAATGCCGTTCGCTGCGCATATTCTCGAAGGAGGCCTGCTACGGCGCGGGTGTCGAGGACTGGCACTCAATGAGCCTCCCGCCCAATGTTCTGCGATCCCGGTGGAGTGACATGACATCGAGCGGTCGCGGCGACGTCAGGCTCCCGATCGAGAGACCTCTCGAGCTTTTGCGCTGCGCGGAAGTCCTCGAGGTGCTGCATGTTCGGAGCGTAAGCGGCCTCTTTCTTGAGGAGGTTATAATTTCGTCCAGCCACAAGCTGCAGATGTTTCATCTTGCCCTGCGGCATCGAACGGGCCTTGCAAAGAGCTCGGACGGCGTAAGCGCGGAAGTAGTCAAAAGCGTCTGACATGATCTTGGTCAACGCTGGAGCGCGCTCATAGTTCGGTAAGGGCCTCATTTGCGGTCAAAGAGGGACAGCGGAGCGCCGCGTCCGCTCACTCTCGACGCGGCGCGGCGGTCCGAGCGGGGCTCCGGAACACATACCAGCTTCCGAAGTTTGAAGACTCGTTGAGTAAGGTAGGTAGCCCAAAGCAGAAGCTGACGAAGACCATCCGGAAACCGAAGGCCACCTGGGTCGAGCCCAAGTTCTTCGCAGACGTCGAGTACCGCGACATCACCTCCGAAGGCCTTCTGCGGGCAAGCTCGTTCAAGGGCTTGAGCAAAGGAACGCGCCGTTCATAGGGGCGTTTGCCTTTCGTGCATCTGGAGTACCGGTCATGGATCCGGACAAGCGAGTGCTGAAGGCGGTGCAAGAGGCTCAGGGCATTCTGGCCCGTCATGTCGAGCCTGGCCCGAGCCAAACCATCAACCAGCTGCTCGATGTGCTCGACAACGAAGCCGTTGTGCAGGCGATCGAGGAGTCGACAATGGAAAAGCCCACGCCAGAACATTGAACTGAAGAGGCTCAGCGCGATAGCGCGCGTGCCCGATGAATCGGAGATCGTGACATCGAAGGAGGAGGCGGAGGTCCGGATCCGCGACCTGAAGGACAAGGCGAGGATGGAATGATGCCGGACAAGCCGATCAATGGCGTCGAGCCCGAACGCTCCGAAGACGATATCCAGCGTGAGCAGCTCGGTCCCCGCGGGGTCCCCGGCCGGTAAAGTCCGGCGAAGATGACGCCCCAGCGGGAGAAGAAGACGCCGAAGGATGTCGACCCCGGACACCCCGCATGAATTCCATGGACACATTCGATCCGGATTGTGCTTGCCAAGTACATGATGGGTTCAACGACCAGATGATCGAATGGAGACCTCAATGGGCCGCGATGTACCGCGAAGACGGCACCACGTTGGATGAAGGGGTCGTATCCTGGGACGGGCTGCTGCTGGACGGGTGGGCTGCCATCGTGCACAGGAATCCCTGCGGCCATTGAGCGAGCTACCGACGACTGGATACGTCTTTCGCTGCGTCCGAAGTGTCTGCGACAAGGAACCCGCGAATCCTTGCGGCGTTGCACCTGCTCATTCGCCAGAGGAGGAGCCAGTGGCTGCTGCGAAGAAGACAAAGACTGCCCGTGGACGCAAACAGGATCGGGCCCGGGTGGCCAAGGGGCAGGATTACGAAGTCCGCTACGAAGCGAAGAAGACGGGCCGCTCGGCATCGGCCGTGAAGAAGGCCGTCAAGAAGGTCGGCAATTCCCGCAAGCGCGTCGAGAAACGCCTCGGTCGCTGAAATGGAAAGGCGGCTGGCGTTGAGGCTCGCCGCCAGCCCTTCTAGTCTGGGGAGCATTCTGGGCAGGTGTCGCCGATCGAGTTCAGCACGTCGTGAACCTCGGCCGCCGCAGCATCAGGGGAGACGCCTGCTGGCGGTTCTCGGCGGGCGCTATCAAAGGCCCGCTACCGTGCATGAGGATCGGCGCGATCTTGCATCCAGCCGTGTTCTTCGCACTCGCGGATGGCGCCGGCTTCCTAGAGCACGTGAATTGCCCATCCTCGCAGCGTCCGTATCGCTGGCCTTCGTTCACGCGTCGTCAGCATTGAAATAGCTCCGGATACGACGAATCGTTATGTGCGTCATTTGTTCCCGTTAGCACAGGGTTGGATCGACGAGAGAGCAAGGTTGGCACGCTACGCGACCGCGAATTGCCGGCTTATTGTATGGGCGCGTGCGGATTCGCCGCACCGGGCTCTCGTGGACCGAGCCGCTTTGCGTCTCGGCCATCCGGCTTCGATCCCTCGCGCAGAGACGGCGGAGCTCCTCGCCGGGGGCACTCGGGAAAGGGGCTCGCCTTCGGCGATCGCTATCACTGCCCCGTTCCCGGGTGCCGCTGTTAACCGGTCTCGTCGCTGCACTCGGACCCGCGTGCCCCTTCGGGTCGCTATGCTCACGCTCTCCGGGTGCCATTTCAGTGGGGCGATGCGCCAGTGGCGCACGCCTGGTCGGGGCCTGCGGCGCTAAGCAGTATGACCCTATCCCATGAAGAAATGAGACGGACGGGCGGGGCGCCTCGCAGATTCCTTGTCCTCACGTTGTTCGTGCGGCGAGGGCCAACAGCCTCGTTAGTCACACGGCGAAGTTTACGCGCGGACAGAGCCCGAGAGTAAGAGTGCCGGCTGGGTTTTGCCGTGACGGGTTACAGGCTGCGAGAGAGGCTCGCAGCGCCCGTCGCGGAGGCCCGCGATGTCCAGACATTTTTCTCGAGCGCATACCGGTGAGAACCGGACGAACCTTTATGACGAAATCACCAACAAGATCATCGGCGAACTTGACGCGGGCCGAGTGCCATGGGTGCAGCCTTGGGTCACCACCGCGAAGGCATCATTGGCCATGCCGAAAAGCGCCGCGACCGGCCGCCAATATAGCGGCATCAACATTCTAATCCTCTGGGGAGCTGCCACTGAGCGCGCATTCACCGGTCAGAGCTGGCTTACATTCCGCCAGGCGCTGTCGCTCGGTGGTCACGTTCGCAAGGGCGAGCGCGGCACGACCGTCGTCTATGCCGACCGCTTCGTGCCGCTCGACGAAAAGCGGCGCGCGAGCGAAATGGGCGACGAAGCGCAGGCCATTCCGTTCCTCAAGCGCTTCGCGGTCTTTAATACCGATCAATGCGACGATCTGCCCTCGGAGATCGCGACGACGGCGCTGCCTCCGCCGCCAGGCCTGGTCGAGCCGCGTGTCGAAAAGCTCATCAAGGCGAGTGGGATCGATTTTCGCATTGGCGGCAACCGCGCATTCTATGCGCCGGCAGAAGACTATGTACAGGTGCCTCCACCACAAGCCTACTTTGAGCCAATCAACTGGCATCGAACCGCCTTGCATGAGCTGGCGCATGCCAGCGGCCATCAGTCACGTCTCAACCGCGACTTGTCAGGCGGCTACGGCACCAAGAAGTACGCGTTTGAGGAGCTCATCGCCGAGATGGCGTCCGCGTTCAGTTGCGCTTCGCTCGGTATTGCGCCGACGGTCCGGCACGCCGACTACATCGGCTCCTGGCTCGACGTGCTGCGCGAGGACAATCGTGCGATTGTGCGCGCCGCCTCGCAGGCCAGCAAGGTTGCGGATTATATTCTTGGATTCTTGCCGGAAGGGGTTGTCGACATGGCGGTGGAGAGAGCGGATCAGGAAGCGACCTGAGGTTCTGCTCGGTCACGGCGGGCTCGAGAGTGAGAGGGCCGGGTCGTTTTTCGCGACGGGTTGGAGGCCGGGAGAGAGGCTCCTGGCCGCCCGTCGTGGAGAATCGACATGACGAAGGCTGTCCAAAAGATCACGCTGTCGCCCTCACGCGACATTCCCTTCAACAAGCTGGTGCTCAGCCAGTCCAACGTCCGGCGCGTGAAAGCGGGCGTTTCGATCGAGCAACTAGCCGAAAGCATCGCGCAGCGTACGCTCCTGCAAAGTCTCAACGTGCGGGCGGTTGTAGACGCGGAAGGTAATGAGACCGGCATGTTCGAGGTGCCGGCGGGTGGCCGGCGTTATCGCGCGCTAGAACTTCTTGTCAAGCAGAAGCGCATGGCGAAGACGCAGGCGGTTCCGTGTGTCGTGCGCGAGGGCGGCATCGCAGAAGACGACTCGCTTGCGGAGAACGATGAGCGGGTAGGGCTTCATCCGCTTGATCAGTTCCGGGCTTTCCAGATCTTGAGTGGCGCCGGCATGTCCGAGGAGGATATCGCGGCTCGGCACTTCGTGTCACCGGCCGTCGTGAAGCAGCGACTGCGGCTGGCGTCCGTGTCGCCAAAGCTGCACGACGTCTATGCCGAAGACGGCATGACGCTTGAGCAGCTCATGGCCTTCTCGGTCACGGCGGATCAGACGCGTCAGGAACAGGTCTGGGAGAATGTCAGCCGCTCGGGCTACGATGAACCCTATCAAATCCGGCGGATGCTGACCGAAAATACTGTGCGGGCGTCAGATCGCCGCGTTCAGTTCATTGGGCTCGAAATCTACCAGCAGGCAGGCGGCGGCGTTTTGCGCGACCTGTTCGAGCACGATGACGGCGGCTGGCTTCAAGACGTCGCTCTGCTCGACCGTCTTGTTACGGAGAAGCTCAAAGCCGAGGCGGAAGCAATTGGTGCGGAGGGATGGAAATGGATCTCAGCGGCCGTTGACTTCCCCTACGGCCACACGACACGCCTGCGCGAGCTGGAAGGCCGACCTGTCGATCTCACCTCCGAGGAGCAAGCCACCATCGACGCTCTCAACGCCGAGCAAGCGAAGCTCGAATCCGAATATCAGGATGCGGATGAGCTGCCCGAAGAAGTCGACCAGCGTCTCGGTGCGATCGAGGCGGCGCTGCTGGCGCTCGAAGACCGGCCGAAAACTTACGATCCGGCCGAGATTGCTCGGGCCGGCGTTTTCGTCAGCATCGATTCCGAAGGACGCCTGTCCGTCGATCGGGGCTATGTTCGGCCTGAGGATGAGGTGCCTGCGGCCGATGTCGATATCGAGCAGGGCACCGATGCGTCGTCGACTGAAGGGCAGGAGGCTGGAGCTTCCACAACGCGCACGGCGATATCGGTCGCCGGCGCATCGACCGAAGCCGAGGAGGATGATGAAGATCCGGCAAGGCCGTTGCCTGATAGGCTCATCATCGAGCTGACGGCGCATCGTACGCTGGCATTGCGGGATGCGCTGGCCGAAAATCCTGCGATCGCATTCCAGGCGGTGCTGCACAACTTCGTGCTGACGGCCTTTTACCGGTTTGCCTCAATCGGGAGCTGCCTTGAGATTGGGCTGCGCACGCCAACCTTTCCCGCTCAAGCTCCGGGCTTAAGGGAAAGTGTCTCGGCTAAGGCTGTCGAGGCGCGGCATGAGGGCTGGAAGGCACGGTTGCCCAAGAGCGAGAACGATCTCTGGGATGCGCTGACGGCTCTCGATGGTGGTGCACAGGCATCGCTGTTCGCCCACTGCGCGTCCTTTGCGGTCAACGCCGTCTATGAGCCGGCCAACCGTTACCATCAGGGTCGCGTCACAGCCCACGGCGTCCGCACGCGTCTCGACCAGGCCAACGTGCTAGCGCGCGCTGCCGGACTTGACATGGTGCAGGCTGGCTGGAGACCGACCGTCGACAACTATCTCGGCCGAGTCACTAAGCCTCGCATTCTGGAGGCGGTGCGGGAAGCCAAGGGCGAGTCGTCGGCGCAACTGATCGACCATCTGAAGAAGGCCGACATGGCCAAGGAGGCCGAGCGTCTCCTGGATGGCTCGGGCTGGTTGCCGGAGCCGCTGCGTCTCGCCGATTCCAACCCGTCTTCGGCGGAGCCGGAAGGTGAAGCGGGCCCGCTGCCAGAATTCCTCGCTGGCGAGGAGGATCCGGAGAACGGGAGCGACGAGCATCCGCAACAGCTCGACGCGGCTGAGTGACAGCATAAGGGCTGGCTCCGGCTGTCCTGCAGTTGCTTGGGGGACCGGTGCCCAGCACCGGTCCCATTTTTATTGGGAAGGGCTGAGAGGAAGAGTGGGGCCGGAAGGGTTTGAATCGCCGTGGTCGTGAGAGCGCCGGGCGGTTCGACCCGTTCCTGCTCTCCGAAAGAAATCCCCATGACCGACTCTCTCGCTGGCGGCGCTGCCGCTGCGCCGCTCTCGATGCGTGCCGCTGCAACTATCACCTCCGCTGCGGTCAGGGCTGCGCGACAGCTCTTGACCAATCTCGAACGCGGCCGGCGCATCGATGCCGCCGTCCTGCGTGGCGCCATGGAGGCTGCCTTCGGCGCCTCGGACGCGGCCGGTGCCTGGAATTGGAAGACCGCCTATGACGCCTGTGAGGCGGCAACCATTCTATTCCTTCGCAAGTTCGGTCCGGCGATGCGGACCAAGGCAGGTTCGACAGCCGCGATGCTGCCGATGCTCGCGAGAGCCGCCAGTCTCCTGCCGACTCACACGCGGCGTTCCGAGGACAGCCAGCTGCTTCAACAATTCTCGACGCCTATCCCACTGGGGCTGGCCGCATGTACCGCGGCCTGCATTACGCCTTCCGACCGGGTTTTAGAGCCGTCCGCGGGGACCGGTTTGCTCGCCATCTTTGCCGAGCTCGCCGGCGGCGCTCTCGTGCTGAACGAATTGGCCGAGTCCCGCGCGTCGCTGCTCGATCACCTGTTCGCCGGTGTTGAGGTCACCCGGTTCGACGCCGCCCAGATCGATGATCACCTCAATGCGGGTGTCGCCCCGAGCGTTGTCCTGATGAACCCGCCGTTCTCGGCGCTGGCGAATGTCGATCGACGAATGGCGGACGCGGCGCTCCGGCACATCGCTTCGGCCTTGGCCCGCCTTTGCGACGGTGGGCGTCTGGTCGCCATCACCGGTGCAAGCTCCGGGCCGGACAATCCGGCATGGCGAAATGCCTTCGTACGCCTTCAGGAACGAGGACGAGTGGTGTTCTCTGCCGCCGTGGACGGAGCCGTCTACGCGAAACACGGGACACAAATCGACACAAGACTGCTCGTGATCGACAAGCAGCCTGCTGCGGATCCGACGGTCTTTCCAGCCTGGCTGGGCATGGCGGGCGATGTCGCGACGTTGCTCGAGTGGGTGAGCGGACATGTGCCCCCGCGGTTGCCCGTTGCTGCTCCCGTCGTGGTCGACGTCCTCAGGCGCCCTGCGACGTTGCGGCCGGTTGCAGCCCTCGCATCCCGTCCATCATGCACTTCGGGAGATGTCGCACCCCAAGGCGTCGAGCTAACTTACGAGATGGTCGAGTGGACGCCTCAGGAAGGCGCCAGGCTTACCGATGCGCTCTATGAGGAATACGGATTGCAGTCGATCCGTATTCCGGGCGCGCACGCGCATCCCACAAAACTCGTGCAGTCCGCTGCGATGGCATCGGTCGCGCCGCCGAAACCGTCGTACCGTCCACATCTGCCGGCCAATGTCGTGGCGGATAATATCCTGTCCGACGCCCAGCTTGAGAGCGTCGTCTATGCCGGCGAGGCGCATTCCGAATTCCTCGCGGGCTCCTGGACAGTCGATGCAACCTTTGACGTTGTCGCGGCCGCGCGCGACGACGCAGAGAATGCCGTCCGCTTTCGCCGGGGCTGGTTCTTGGGCGACGGCACCGGCGCGGGCAAGGGGCGACAGGTCGCCGGAATCCTGCTCGACAACTGGCTCAAGGGCCGCCGCCGCGCGGTCTGGATCAGCAAGTCCGACAAGCTGATCGAGGACGCACAGCGCGACTGGGCAGCGCTCGGCATGGAGCGGCTGCTTGTGACGCCGCTGTCGCGTTTTCGCCAGGGCACGCCGATCCGGCTTTCGGAAGGCGTCCTATTTACCACCTACGCCACGCTGCGGACCGACGAGCGTGGCGAAAAGCTTTCGCGCGTTCGGCAGATCGTCGAATGGTTGGGCTCCGACTTCGACGGAGTAATCGTCTTCGACGAGAGCCACGCGATGCAGAACGCGGCAGGCCAGAAGGGCGAGCGCGGCGACCAGGCAGCCTCTCAGCAGGGGCGTGCCGGCCTGAGGCTCCAGCATGCCTTGCCGAATGCCCGCGTCGTCTATGTGTCGGCCACCGGTGCCACCACCGTGCACAATCTCGCATATGCTCAGCGGTTGGCATTGTGGGGCGGTACCGACTTTCCGTTCGCCACCCGCGCCGAGTTCGTCGAGGCGATCGAGGAGGGCGGCGTCGCGGCGATGGAGGTGCTGGCGCGGGACCTCAAGGCGCTCGGTCTCTACGCAGCCCGCTCGCTCTCTTATGAAGGCGTCGAGTACGAGCTCGTCGAGCACCAGCTCACGCCAGAGCAGGTGCGCATCTACGACGCCTATGCCGGCGCGTTCAGCGTCATCCATAACAATCTCGATGCGGCAATGCGGGCCGCGAACATCACCGGCGAGACCGGCACGCTGAACGGTCAGGCCAAATCGGCCGCGCGATCCGCGTTCGAGAGCGCCAAGCAGCGCTTCTTTGGTCACCTCCTGACCTCGATGAAGACGCCCTCGCTGATCCGATCGATAGAACGCGATCTTGACGTGGGCCATGCCGCCGTCATCCAGATCGTCTCGACCGGCGAGGCGTTGATGGAGCGCCGGCTCGCCGAGATTCCGACCGAAGAGTGGGGCGACGTCCAGGTCGATATCACCCCGCGCGAGTATGTTCTCGACTATCTCGCCCATTCCTTCCCGGTCCAGCTCTACGAGCCGTTCACCGACCAGGAGGGCAACCTCTGCTCCCGGCCTGTCTATCGTGACGGTCAGCCGGTCGAGAGCCGGGAAGCTGTCGCTCGCCGCGAGCGTTTGATCGAGAAGCTCGCCTCCTTGCCGCCGGTCCCGGGTGCGCTGGACCAGGTGATCCAGCGCTTCGGCACCGACATGGTCGCCGAAGTCACCGGCCGCTCACGCCGCATCGTTCGCAAGGGCGAGCGGCTGGTCGTCGAAAGCCGGGCCGCTTCGGCCAACCTCGCCGAGACGTCGGCCTTCATGGACGACGTCAAGCGGATCCTCGTGTTCTCCGACGCGGGCGGTACGGGCAGGAGCTACCACGCCGAACTGTCGGCGCGGAATCGCCGCTTGAGGGTCCACTATTTGCTCGAGCCCGGCTGGAAGGCGGACGCCGCGATTCAGGGCCTGGGCCGCACCAACCGGACCAACCAGGCGCAGCCGCCGCTGTTTCGGCCTATCGCGACCGACGTGAAGGCCGAAAAGCGCTTCTTGAGCACCATCGCCCGCCGGCTCGATACGCTGGGCGCCATCACGCGCGGCCAACGCCAGACCGGAGGGCAGGGCCTGTTCCGGCCCGAGGACAATCTCGAAAGCCAGTATGGCCGCGATGCGTTGCGCCAACTCTACACGCTGCTGGCGCGCGGCAAGGTCGAGGGATGCTCGCTCGAGAGGTTCGAGGATGCAACCGGTCTGAAGCTGACCGATACCAACGGGCTCAGGGATGAGCTGCCGCCGATCACGACGTTCCTGAACCGGTTGCTGGCGCTCACGATCGAGCTTCAGAACATCCTGTTCACCGTGTTCGAGCAGCTGTTGACCGCCCGGATCGAGGGTGCGGTTGCATCCGGCACCTACGACGTCGGGCTGGGAACGCTCCGCGCCGAGAGTTTCGTCGTCACCGACCGGAGCACGATCTATACCCATCCCGGCACCGGCGCCGAAACCCGCCTGCTCACGATCACCCAGCGCCAGCGCAATTATCCGGTGAGCCTGGATGATGCTCTTGCTCGTCGTTCCGACCATCGTGCCATCCTGTTGATCAATGAGCGCTCGGGACGGGCCGCCGTCCAGCTTTCGGCTCCGAGCTTCATGCTTGATGACGGCGAGATCGCGCGGCGCGTCCGCCTGATTCGGCCGATGGAGCAGCATAGCTTTCCCTTGAAGATGATGGCGGAAAGCCATTGGGTCGAGACCGACCGTGATCGCTTTGCCGCAGCCTGGCTGGCGGAGCTCGCCGAGGTCCCCGAGTTCACGGAAACCACGATTCACGTCGTGGCCGGCTTGCTGCTGCCGATCTGGAAGCGCCTGCCGAACGAATCGACGCGGGTCTATCGGCTCCAGACCGATGCGGGCGAACGCGTCATCGGCCGCAAGGTCTCCGCGACCTGGGTCGCGAACGTCCTTGCGGCTGACGCGCCGGCGCTGACTCCGGTCGCGGCCTTCGCAGCGGTGATGGAGGGGCGGACCGTCCTCGAGCTTGCGGAGGGGCTCCAGCTTCGCCGTGCCCGGGTGATGGGCGCATATCGCATCGAAATGTCTGGGTTCAACGACACGATGCGCGACCGCTTGCGGGCCTACGGCCTGTTCGGAGAGATCATCTCCTGGAAGCTACGCATGTTCGTGCCCACCGACGCGAGCGGCGTCGAGATCCTGGCGAAGGTGCTCGAGCAGTATCCGGTCGCGCGCGTCAGTGAGCGGGAGGCTGCCTGATGCCGCGCGATGCCTCCGACCTGGCACATCGCCTCGCGCGCGATGCCGAAGCGGTGTGTCGACACTATCTCTCCAATGGCAGACGGGCCGGGCGGTACTGGCTGGTCGGCGACGTCCACAACACGCCCGGCCGCTCGATGTTCGTGCGGCTCCAGGAATCGCCGAAGGGGCCTGCCGGCAAATGGACGGACGCTGCGACCGGCGAGCATGGCGACCTCCTCGACATCATCCGCGAAAGCCTGGGATTGCGTGACTTCCGCGAGGTCGCCGAGGAGGCAAGACGCTTCTTGAAATTGCCTCGCGCTGAACCGGAGATCATCTCAAGGCCTGTCGGTCCGGCAGCACCGGCCCGATCGCAACAGGCCGCCCGTCGGCTCTTTGCGATATCCAGCCCGATCGAGGGAACAGTGGTCGAGACATATTTGCAGGGGCGCGGAATAGCCCATGTGCACCATGGTGGCAGCTTGCGGTTCCATCCACGCTGCTACTATCGGCCGGACGAGCACCTGCCGACCGAGACCTGGCCGGCGATGATCGCTTCTGTCACTGACCTCGATGGCAGGATCACCGGCATACACCGTACCTGGCTCGACCCGGACGGCTTTGATCGCGTTCGGCTGGGCAAGGCTCCGATCGATACGCCGCGACGCGCGATGGGCGACCTTCTCGGCAATGCCGTTCGCTTCGGCGTGGTGGACGACGTCCTCGCCGCCGGCGAGGGCATCGAGACCATGCTGTCGCTGCGCTACGTGCTGCCGACGATGCCGATGGCCGCTGCCCTTTCCGCCAATCACCTCTCGGCCATGTTGCTGCCGTCTGGCTTGCGGCGGCTCTATATCGCTCGCGATGCCGATGCCGCCGGTGATACGGGGCTCGCCGTTCTGACCGAGCGCGCAGCAGACGCCGGCATTGAAGCGATCGCGTTGTCACCACGGCTGGGCGATTTCAACGAAGATCTGCACGTCTTCGGCCTCGATGCCCTCCGAGCCGCCTTGCTGATTCAGCTGGTGCCTGAAGATGTCGTCCGCTTTCTGCATTCGTCGACGGTGCCCGCGGAATAGGTCACGACGGTTCGATCGACCGTGGCAGGTCGGTGATGGGCGAGGCCAATACCGGAAGAGGACGCGACCTCGGCCTTCTAGAGGGCGATCGGACGGCAAGCGGCCCGGGCCGGCAATGGCTGCGTCCGGCTATTTTCCGCCGCGCGCCGGCGCTGGGAACACATCGCTCATCTGAACGGCGCGCTTTGCATCGCGAGGCAAAATAGCCGGCCTCCGCCATCCTCCGCTGCCGCTTCGGCCCTTCGGGTTCTGGCCCGTTCCGCCCGCCGTCTGAGTGATCGCCACGAAGGCCGCGAAGGGCGCGGCCAAACCCGGCACAGGACCTCTTCCCATGACCGACCATGACGACATCGAACCGCCGCATGCCTCTTCTCCGGCCGATCACGTCCTCACCGAGCTACAGCTCTTCGGGTATCGTCCCTTCGACGACCAGCCTGATCCGAGACCGCTTCCCGAAGGCAAGATGATCTCCGGTGCCGTGGCCGATATCTTCGACGCCCTGGTTGCGACCCTGAACGACACGCGGCTCGAGCCGGACCTTGACGATCTGCTCTGGTCGACCGTCAACTTGTTCCATCGTGCCGTCGATCGCATCGAACGCCAGCTCGACGGCAACGAGCAGGCGCAGCACAAGAGCCAGCGCGAGCAGAACGGCTCCGAAGTACGATCGGTCGAACTCGAACGCCTCACGGCTGAAGGCATCACGCTGATCGAGCGACGCAACTGCCTGGAGCTCTTCCGCGACCAAGCCATCGAGCGATTTGAGGTCCACACCGGCTCGTCCTGGCGCCCGCGGTCGGGATCATTGGTTAACCACCGCACGCTCACCGCTGCAATGATCGACTCCCGCGACTTCATCGCAGCAAAACGCCGCGCCGAGACCGAGGTCCTGGTGCCATCAGGGCCGAAGATCGCACTCACCGGCGGGCTCGACTTCAACGACCACCACCTCATTTGGGATCGCCTCGACAAGGTTCACGCCAAGCATCCCGACATGGTCCTGCTTCATGGCGGCTCGCCGAAAGGCGCCGAACTCATCGCCTCCAAATGGGCGACCAATCGCAAGGTGCCGCAGATCGCCTTCAAGCCCGACTGGACCAAGCACGCCAAGGCGGCACCCTTCAAGCGCAACGACGCCATGCTCGAGCTTCTGCCGATCGGCGTCATGCACTTCCCGGGCACGGGAATTCAGGACAACCTCGCCGACAAGGCGAAGCGGCTCGGCATCCCGGTCTGGAAGTTCGGCGGCGCGTGAGCGTCGTCTTGCTCGTCTCCAAGACAAGGTGGAGTTGCACGCCGCAACTCCGCCTCGTTTCGATATTAGGTCCGAAGCCGCGCCGCGGTGGTGGTGGAAGGCGCGACTGGTACATCTATGCACATGGAGCCACCACCATGCTCGCCCTTGGGCTTGTTCTCAACACACTCGGCATTGGCTTGTTCTGCTGGGCGACCTTTGCGCTCGCTGTGTATGCCCTGCCGTTTTTCGTCGCACTTAGTATCGGGATGTTGGCATTTCATGGCGGCGCCGGCGTGGTCGGCGCGCTGGTTCTCGGATTGGCCTCCGGCGCCCTGACGCTTGCTGTTGGTCAGGCCGCCATCGCGGTCAGTCGGGTCCGGACCTTTCGCCTCGCGATCGCAGCCGCATTCGCCGTCCCTGCGGCTATCGCTGGCTATCATGTGATGTTCGCCCTGTCGAAGATTGGGGTGCCTTTGCTGGCGTGGCGCGAGGCCTTCGCTTGCCTAGGTGCGGTTTGCATCGGCGGCACGGCATGGACTCGCTTGACCGTTTTCGCGGAGACCCGCCCGTTGGAGTCGGCCGGGGTGGCGGAGAACATGCCTCGACCAGTGCTCACAGCAGCCACGCATGAGCGATGACGCTTCGTTGCCATCATCGGTCGAGCAAGGTCGCTCAGGGCGCCACGTTGAACGAGGGATCATCGAGCTTGAGCGAGAGGTAATCCCGCTTTTCCTCGTAGCGCTTTGACCAAGCCCCCCAATCTCCGCCTGGTCCACATTGCTGCGGTGGAGCGGCGCGCTGCGCTCGATCATTCCTTCCTGGACGATACCGCCCTTTGCGGCAGATTGTTTCTCTTTCTGCGCCGAACCGTACCAACCTCTTGTGCAGCTCGACCGAGATTCGCCAAGTCTTCTCCTTAAGATTGCGGTTCAGCACGCGGACGCACGTGGCCTCTTTGATGGCTTGATCTGGCCGAAGACCGGCTGCGCCTCGATCGCCTGAGCCGCAACGCCGTTGATGCGACTTTCTTCCCCTGGGCTTCGCCCATTCCTCGCGAGACAAGAAAGTCGCAACAACGGCGTCCTCCGCTGCGCTCCGGCCCGCGAGCGGGTGCGTCGCCGATCGTCCTCGGCCTCTAGATCGCCATCGAGGCCGCGGTGGTCGCGGACTCGAAACACAACAGGAGAAGTGACATGGCTAACATCGGTTCTTTCAAGAAGGTCGGCAATGAGTTCCAGGGCGAGATCGTCACCCTGAGCCTGCAGGCCAAGGGCGTCCGTATCGTCGCCGAGGCCAACCGATCCAACGACAACGCTCCCAGCCACCGGATCTACGTGCGCCGCGCCGAGATAGGCGCAGCGTGGTCGAAGCGCTCCGAAGAGGGCCGCGATTACCTCTCGCTCAAGCTCGATGATCCCTCGTTCAACGCGCCGATCTATGCGAACCTGTTCGAGGACGAGGGCGGCGAGGGCTACACGCTCCTCTGGTCGCGGCCGCGCAAGAGCGGCGAGTAGATGCTCCGCCAAGCCCCGTCCGGTCCGCCGGGCGGGGCTTCTCATCCTACTGCGCGTAACCAGCGCGACTCCGTCACCATGGCATGCTATCAATCGGTGACGGGCTGGTAGTCCGGTTACCGCCACACAGCGGCACAAGGACTGGCACCCTGCGAGGTCGCAGATGGGCCAACAGGAGACATTCCGACAGAAACAACCAGTCGCGCTACGTGTTGGCGGTTCCTAAGAGCCGGTCATAGTGACGCTTTATCGTCTCGTAGCACTCGCAGGCGCCCTCTTGCAGGGCTTCTACGTCAAGGATCTGGATTTTGCCCCGGCGGTATGTGATTAGATTAGCAGCTTGCAGCGTGTGTGCGGCGAGCGTCACGCTGGTTCGCTTTACGCCCAGCATCTCTGCCAAATATTCCTGCGTAAAATTCAGCGTCTCGCCGCCCGACAGGTCTCTTGCCCGCAACAGCCAACGGCAAAGCCGCGCGTGAATATGATGTGTCGCAAAGCAAGCCGCTGATTGTTGTGCCTGCGAATACACGGTCTGCTCATGACGGATGAGCACGGACAGCAGCGATGGACTTTCCATTGCAGCCGCCCTCAATCCGGCAATGCTACAAACGACGATGTCGCCCGGCAGCTGAATAATGCCGCGGCTGAGAGAAATGCGTCCATCGAGCGCTGCCGAAGCTCCGACGACGCCGTCCGAGCCAACCATGGCCGCCTCGACCATCTCTCCGGACTCGAGTGTCACGACTAAAGAGACCACCGCGCCGCTGGGAAAGTAGACATGCTTTATTTCCTGTTCGGCTTCAAACAGAACGGCGTGCTGTTTGAATGGCGACATCTTGAGAAAGGGCTCAAGTCGCTGAAAGTCATCGGGGCTGAGCTGAGCGAGCAAGCGGTTCTTCATTACGCGCTCCCTTGTGAAAGGCGGGAGCTTGAAGAACTCTCAGGTATCGGTGCCTAGGATCGTGTCCGATAATGCGACGATACTAGGCGCTTTAGAGATTATAGATAGCTTTAGTTCTGCTACGTCAGTTTTTGACATAAAGGAGATCAGCCCAACAGCGGGAATACAGGCTGCTGCAGTGCGAGAAGCTCCTAGCGAACCCTATTTCTCTGTTGCCCGGACAAGTTTTCCAGCGCCTTGGGCGGCTGTAATCCGGGAGAGCTAAGCCACTTATTGATATTCGAGGCCGTTTCAGCCTGTCGGGCCCGCCGCAAAAGAAGCTCCTTCGCTAGGCTTCCGGGAGGCTGCCTTTCCGCGGCTTCTCGAAACTTGATTGCCTCGTTCGCCAACCGCTCTTCAAAGGTCGCCGTGTGTTTAACGCGATTGCGCTTCTTTAGCATGGATGATTCCTCTCACGCCCACCCATGAATACTGAAAGCGAACTCCCCAATCGCGTCTGTCCCATACCCGACAAAACAGACTGGCCAAGCCACGAGAGCCAAGCCCGCTCCTAACACCTTCGACAACAAGCGAGCCAGAGGCGTCAATGTCGCCTTGGGGTCAAAGGCGGGCCTTGATAGCTGCAAGACCTCGGTCGGCTTGCCACCTGGAAATGGCCGTCGCGCGCAATCATGCATGTTTGCTCTGTCGAAGATCGGGGTGCCTTCGCTGGCTTGGATAAGATCCATCAAGCCCGCCCGAGCCGGGTGGGGCTTTCTAAAAGTCTGGTTCGGACCTTGCAACGGGTACCGAGCCGCGCAGCCCTTTGCTCAGCCTGACGGTCATTTCGGCCGCAACACCGCATTCGTCGTCGCCGGGATTGCTCGACGAGCCTTCCCGCAGCGTCATAGTCCGCGATTTGCAGCTCAATCACCTCCGCTTGCCGGGTTTTGGCCGCTCCTCTCGTGCCTCTTCATCTGGGAGGACGAGATCGACATGACTGACGCCCAACGTGCTAGCGAGTTCAAATAGAGTTACGACGGTTGGATTGCGGCGGCCACGCTCTAGATCACTGATATATTGTTGTGTGAAGCCGGACGCTTCGGCGAATTTCTCCTGCGTGAAGCGCTTCTGCTTCCGCAGTCTTGCGAAATTTCGGCCGACTAACTTGCGCATGTCCATCGGCGCAAGTTGCGTCTTTACATACTATGAGGTTTATCTCCTATAGTATGTATTTCCGGCTGGGCGACTGGTCCGGAATGGGGCTAAAATGAGACGCTTAGACAATCTTGGCCGTTCAGAGAGATTAGAATTATTCGCTGTTTGTTGGGATGCTCATGACGAAGCCGCCGCTAGATCCTGACGTCGCGGATGTCGCGCCGAACGAGCCGGCGCTGACGGCCTATGACGAACAGCATGTCCTCACGTACCTTCGCCTTCTGCAGGCGGAGGGCGAGGGGGCAGACTGGCGCGAAGTGGCTCGAGTAGTGCTGCATATGGACCCAGAGCAAGAGCCAGACCGTGCGCGGAGCGCATATGAGAGTCATCTTGCGCGCGCCAAATGGGCGACCGAGCAGGGGCGTCTCTTACGCGGCGCCGGCTCGAAATAGAAGAAAATCGCCGACTGGCGACTTGCAGGCAGAACGATTTTCTTCTGTTATCTGGTGGTCATTCCGGTGCACCACGTGGTGCCAAACTAGGGGCTTCCTACAACCGCATCGTTCATACCTATTGCGCCGCAATCCTTGTTAGCTGCATGTAATGGGGTGGAAGCAATGCCTGAATTCGACTGGCGGTCGCCGGATTCCTATAAGAGCCTACAAGACGCCGAAATCACCGACATCGCCTGGGAATGTCTCCGCCGCAACGCGGACTATCGACGCGAGTTTGAGGCGACGATTGCCAACAGTCCCGATGGCCAAGTGACACCGGAATTCAGGAGGAGGTGGGGCATCTGCTTTCGCCCATGACCCGCAGAGGTCCTTCGACGAACAGACGATCTTTTGGGCGCCTGAGGTTCTAGCGACGGTCGTTCCGGTTGCCTTGGCTGCCGATCTCAGTTCGGCGTCTCAGCCATTGCTCGATCTTACAGCCGGTCAGGTGCGCCGTGCCGCCGATGGCTGGCACACTGTGCTGCGCATCGGTGCGGTGGATCACCGTGTCTGGTCCAAAGAACCGCCGGTGCTCGGCGCGTCATACGCAGCGAAATTGCCGTTTGACGGCGATTTGGAAGCGCGCGCGTATGCAGCGCGGCGGCTGTGGCGCGCGATGAATGGACGCGCGCCAGGTCCTGCATTTCACAAACTATCTAAACAGCGGCGCGAACGACTGAGCGCCGCGATCCGTGCGCTCGATGCGCATACCGCGGGCGGCAGTTATCGCGTTGTCGCCGAAGCTCTCTTCAGCAAAAAGCGCATCCCCGATCGCGCCTGGAAGACGCATGATCTGCGCAATCGAACGATCCGCCTGGTGCAAGGCGGCATCGCGTTGATGCGCGGGGGCTACCGCAAACTTCTGCGGCCTGGGCGCAGGGACGAGTAGCGCAGTCCTCAAGGGGTGCCGAAAATCGCCCCCTCAAAAGTCGGCATCCCCTTCCGAGATCCTGCTTCTCCATGATGACCGCAGACACGCCGGCCTAGCCAGGCGTGGTGCGCTGTCCTCCTGGAGTTCTCAAATGCCCGATCTGATGGCCGGTCTTCCCCCGCGATTCCTGCGAACACCTGAGGCCGCGCGCTATCTTGGCCTGTCCGGTCGCACGCTCGAGAAGCACCGCACATACGGTACTGGGCCGACGTACCGGAAAATCGGCGGACGTGTTGTCTACGCCGTCGATGACTTGAAAGCGTGGGCCGACCGCGGCGCCAAGACGTCGACCTCCGACCCCGGGAAGGGGACCGTGCTGCCGGCCAAGAAGCATCCCGCCCTGCGCCCATATGCGGGCCAGGAACGCCGCTGATCACCGCGGAAGGACTGTGATCATGCGGCGTAAACTCCATTCCGAGCGCGATCAGCTTGAGCTCTTTCGGGCGCTGCCCGGTGACCTTGCGCCCCGCGACGCGCAGGATCTGATGGCATATCCGTTCTTTTCGTTGGCAAAGACCAAACGCATTGTGCCGATCGATTTCCGCGCGGGCGCGATTGCAATTCGGGTCGAAGCCGTTCCGGAACACGGCATGGCGACCATTTGGGATGCTGATGTCCTGATCTGGGCTGCGTCCCAGATCGTGGAAGCCCGTGACGCCGGCTTGAAGACGTCGCGCCTGATGGCTGCAACGCCTTACGAGATTTTGACGTTTGTCGGCCGCGGCACCAGCGCGCGTGACTATGACCGGCTGAAGGCCGGTCTCGACAGACTTCAGTCGACGACTGTGATGACATCGATCCGTCAGCTGACAGAACGGCGACGACATCGCTTCTCCTGGATCAACGAGTGGAAGGAGACGGCCGATGCAAATGGCCGTCCATTTGGGCTCGAATTGATCCTACCTGATTGGTTCTACGCGGGCGTAATCGATGAGGCGCTCGTGCTGACGATCGATCGCGCCTATTTCGATCTGACGGGCGGACTTGAGCGTTGGCTTTATCGTCTTGTGCGCAAGCATGGTGGCCGCCAGGAGGGCGGCTGGAGCTTTGACCTTGTGCACCTCCATGCCAAGTCCGGCATCCTCTCACCGCTCAAGCATTTTGCTTACGACGTACGTCAGATCGTCCAGCGCCAGACATTGCCCGGTTATCGGCTTCTGCTCACGCGCGATCCTAACGGCATCGAGCGGCTGAACTTCTTGCCTGCGCCTGTTGCTCCCCTAACGGCACGCCTGCGCCGGCGCGGTCTCATTCCAAATTCGGAGGACAACCTGTGAATCAGCTGGTGCTATCGGGGACCGCAACCCTCGTGCTATCGGGGACCCGATCCTCGTGCTATCGGGGACCGGAATCGGACTTAAGAGCTTGTTTCTCCGCGCTTTCCGGCCGCTCTAACTTTACTAACCAGAAATCCTTCGGATTTCTTCTAACGGATCAGGCCGAAAGCCGCGTTGGCGGTGTTCGGCGATGGCAGTCCGACAGGTCAGCCTGGCTTTGCCGGCCATACACGCTCTTTACCGAGCCCCAAGCTCACGGCTGCCAGCTCCGGCGTCAGGGTGCCGCCGCATGAGCGATCTCACGCAAGTGGAAGTGTTGTGGCTCGAGAAGCGGATCGAAAACCGCATTCGGTTCGGTCGCGTTGTCAAGGAACGGAAGCTTGATCGCCATCGGCGTGTCCTGTCATTCGCGCCAGGCAGCATCTTTGCCTTCGTCCGTTGGACCTCGAACGACTTTGGCACGATCATTTCGCGGATCGACATCCTGCGCGCAGTCGCTCCGGGACAGCGCTGCTTGACCATACCGTATGTGAAGCCTGGTGGAGAGATCCTGTTGCGGCTTTCCGGCTGGCAAAAGGTCGAACGGGTGCTGCAAATGATCGATGCCATCGAGGCACTTGGCATCGATCCCGCGGACATCGCGCCTGATCATTGGCATCACGTTCATAACCGCCTGTCCGTCAACGAAAACCCGCGTCCCTACACCAAGGCACGCCACCAGGCTTGGCTTCACCGTCAGAGGGTGATGCGATGACAGGCCGCCTGAAGACGCTAGCGGCGACGATTGGGGTCGCTGCTGCGCTCGTCGCGACGATCGTCCTGGAGCCGCTTCCGCTCTACATCTGGAATGCATCGGCAAGCGTGCCTATCGGTCTCTACCGTTTACTGCCGACCATGCGCTTCCATGTCACCGAGCTGGTCGCTGTTCACCCGCCGGAGCCGCTCGCGACCTTCCTCGACCTTAACGGCTATCTGCCGATCGGTCTCCCCATGCTCAAACGCGTCTTGGCGCTTCCCGGGCAAACTGTCTGCAGAAATGGGCTAACCATTTCGGTCGATACCGTCGCGGTGGGCGAGGCGCGGGATCGCGATGGACGCGGCCGGCCGCTGCCGAAATGGCAGGGCTGCCGCGTCGTCTGCGACGGCGAGCTGTTTCTGATGAACTGGCAGTCGGACGACTCTCTTGATGGCCGGTATTTTGGATTGCTTCCGGCATCTAGCGTGATCGGCAGTGCGATCCCGGTGTGGACGTGGAAGGAGTGATCGTGCGTATTCGACGTGTTCACCTCGCCATTCCTCTGTTCGATCGATTGCGAGATCATTCTTCCGTTCCAATCAGAGTCTGCAAGGCCGGCGCGCGCAGCGGCAGTCCAGGGCGGCCGAATGGCCGGCGCGGAACCGCTTTACCCTGGACGCTCGCGAGCACGGCGGCCTGCTTGGCTCGGTCGGGTGCGTGTGTTTGGGCTGTCGTGTCGCTGCTGTCTATTTTCGGTGTGCCGCACAGTGCTGCTCTGGCTGAGAGCGGAGCGGTCGCAGTTCGAACGGTCAACCAGGCGAGCAACTCATTTGCAGCGTTCGCCAACGACGCCTCAGAGCGCTTTGCCGTTCCGGTGAACTGGATTGGTTCAATCATCAACATCGAAAGTGCTGGTGAGGTGCACGCCAGATCGGCTAAAGGCGCAATGGGCCTGATGCAAATCATGCCGGCGACCTGGGCGGAACTTCGCGATCGCTATAATCTCGGCAGCGATCCCTACGACCCGCGCGACAACATTCTGGCAGGCACAGCATATCTGCGTGAACTGCTCGACCGATATGGTTCGCCTGGTGTGTTTGCCGCGTACAATGCGGGACCGGCTCGCTACGAAGAGCATCTCGCAGGCGGCTCTTTGCCAGACGAGACGCGAGCATACGTCGCAAAGCTTGCAAGCCTGCTTGCCATCGAACTGCCGTCGAGGTGGACGACCAGCGGACAGTCATCAGCAGGTGCGACGCTATTCGTCGCACGTTCCGATCTTATAAAAACACGCAATCAGTCGCCGTCGCTCATTCCGTCGAGCGGCGCCACGACCGCAATCTCAGCGCCTGATGTTTCGCGCATGGTCCCCCTACCTATCGGCGTGTTCGTCCCTCGATCGGATTCGGGGTCATCGCAATGACCAAGTGTGCGGGTTCGCAAGCCGATGGCGTATGGGCGATGCCTTCGGCCCGCGCTCTACTCGTCGCTTCGCTCCTCACCGAGCCACCCTTCGGGTGTCTCGGCCCTTCGGGTAACGATCGCTATCGCAAGCGCTCGGAAGCAGCGGGGGCTTCGCGAGTTGGCTGCCAAGTCGCGGCGGCTTTGTCACAATGAATCGGCCGCAGCCGACGTTTTCGGGAGGCGCTAGTGGAGGATCCAGTGCAATGACCAAGTGTGCGGGCTCGCAAGCTGACGGTGTATGGGCGATGCCTTCGGCCCGCGCTCTACTCGTCGCTTCGCTCCTCACCGAGCCACCCTACGGGTGTCTCGGCCCTTCGGGTAACGATCGCTATCGCAAGCGCTCGGAAGCAGTGGGGACTTCGCGAGTTGGCTGCCAAGTCGTCGCTACTCTTTCGGGAACCGGCGACCGGGAGACCACGACGGCAGGACGGCGAGATAAAAGGGGCTCGCCGGTCGAACCGCAAGCCATTGGCATGGCTTGGGTTCTGGCGTGCCGGTCGGTCGGGGCGCGTGCCGCGCTTTGCATTTTGACGAATTCAATCAAAGGCTTTTTCGGCACCATGTGCGCTTTTGATCTTGGGGAGGCCCTGCCGTGAGCGCGGGCGACAGCGATCTGCGTGTTCGGCCCGGACGCATTCGCAGTACCCGCGCGCCGAAGCAAAAGAGCTTTATCAACCAGGTGCTGCGCGCCGCCAAGAAAGCAGGACACACGCCACGTCAGGGGACCGCGGGCAGGCGTTCTGCGGCGTATGGACGCTCGACGTTTGGCCGCGGCAGGCTATCCTTTAGCCGCGCCAGATTGTTCAGCCCGACGCGCCGCGTTGTGGTGAAGGCGCGCGTGGTTCGTCATAAAGGGCGAGTCTTCCGTTCAGCACCACTGACTGCCCATCTCTCTTACCTGAAGCGCGACGGCGTGACCCGGAGTGGTGAGCCGGCCAAGATGTTCGACGCCGGCAGCGACCGTGCCGACAGCGCGGCTTTCGCAGAACGCTGCAAGGACGACCGGCATCATTTCCGGTTCATCGTCTCGCCCGAGGAGGCAGGCGAGATGACCGACCTGAAGGCCTTCACCCGCGACCTCGCCAAGCAGATGGAGATCGATCTCGGCACGCGGCTCGATTGGATAGCCGCCGATCACTGGAATACGGACAACCCCCATATCCATCTTCTCGTTAGGGGAGTCGATCGGGAGGGAGCCGATCTCGTGATCTCCCGCGACTACATCAGCCAGGGCCTGCGCTCCCGCGCCGAGGAACTGGTCGCCATCGAACTGGGTCCGAAACCGGAGCATGAAATCCGCAATTCGCTGGAGAGGGAAATCACGGCAGAACGATGGACGCGGCTTGATCGGGAGATCCGGCTGGCAGCAGATGAGACTGGCTACATCGATCTCCGCCCCGAACATCCCAGCGGCTCCGATCCCGAGATACGGCGCCTGATGATTGGTCGCCTTCAACACCTGGAGAAGATGGGTCTTGCTGCCTCGGCCGCACCAGGCGATTGGATGGTAGGGCTTGAGGCCGAGCGTAGCTTGCGCGACCTCGGCATGCGCGGCGACATCATCAAGACCATGCACCGTGCCTTCACCGAGCGTGGGGAAGCGCGCGGCGTTGCCGACTTCGTCATCGAGGGTGGACGGCCGACAGCCCAGATTATCGGACGGCTGGTCGACCGCGGATTGCATGACGAACTGACCGGCGAGGCCTATGCCCTGATCGACGGAACAGACGGACGGGCCCACCACGTGCGCTTCCGCGGCGTCGAGGCCTTCGAACATGCACCGCCGGTCGGCGGGATCGTCGAAGTGCGACGGTTCGGTCAAGCTGGCGAGCCGAGTCCCACCGTGATGCTTGCGACCCGTTCCGATCTCGATCTCAGTGCGCAGGTCACCGCGAAAGGGGCGACCTGGCTCGACCATCGCTTGGTCGAGCGCGATCCGATGCCGATCGCCATGGGCGGATTCGGCCGCGAGGCCCGCGATGCCATGGAAGCTCGAACCGAGCATCTGATCCAGGAAGGTCTGGCACGGCGCCAGGGACAGCGCATCATCCTGCAGCGCGACCTCCTCAACACGTTGCGCCGGCGCGAGCTGGACGAGGTGGCCGCAAAGGTCTCGGCCGACACGGGGCTAGCTCATGTGGCGGCCGCGTCCGGGGAACACGTGGCAGGCACGTATCGCCAGCGGCTGACCCTCAGCTCGGGACGCTTCGCCATGATCGATAATGGGCTCGGCTTCCAGCTAGTGCCGTGGTCGCGCGAGCTCGAAAAGAGGCTCGGGCAACACGTCAGCGGCGTCGTGAAAGACGGCGGTGGCATCGAATGGGGCTTTGGCCGCAAGCGCGACCTCGGGCTCTAGCAATCTCTCCAATTCAGCTGCGGAAGGACGTTCGGGATGTCGGGAACCAAGATCCTCTGGGGACAGGTCATCGTTGTCGGCCTGATCGTCTTGCTCGCCATCTGGGGAGCAACCGAATGGACGGCCTGGCGGCTTGCCTATCAACCGGAGCTTGGGCGGCCATGGTTCAAACTCTTGGGCTTCAAGGTCTATTACCCCCCGGTCTTCTTCTGGTGGTGGTTCGTCTACGATGCCTATGCGCCTCAGGTCTTTGTTGAGGGAGCCTTCATAGCGGCGTCGGGGACCTTCGTTTCGATCGCGGTGGCGATCGGCATGTCGGTCTGGCGGGCGCGCGAGGCCAAGAACGTCGAGACCTATGGCTCGGCGCGCTGGGCCGGTGCGGAAGAGGTTCGAGCGGCCGGACTTCTCGGTCCCGATGGTGTGGTGCTCGGCAAGCTCGACCATGACTACCTCCGCCATAACGGACCGGAGCACGTCCTGTGTTTTGCGCCAACGCGATCGGGCAAAGGTGTCGGGCTCGTCGTTCCCTCGTTGCTGGCCTGGCCCGGTTCGGCCATTGTGCACGATATCAAGGGCGAGAACTGGCAGTTGACCGCCGGCTTTCGCTCTCATCACGGCCGCGTCCTGTTGTTCGATCCGACCAACCCAAAATCCTCGGCCTACAATCCGCTGCTCGAGGTCCGGCGTGGGGAGTGGGAGGTGCGCGACGTCCAGAATGTCGCCGACGTCCTGGTTGACCCCGAGGGTTCACTCGACAAACGGAACCATTGGGAGAAGACCAGTCATTCGCTCCTGGTCGGCGCCATCCTCCATGTTCTCTATGCCGAGGCGGACAAGACTTTGGCTGGCGTCGCCGCTTTTCTCTCCGACCCGAAGCGACCCATCGAGGCGACGCTGAAGGCGATGATGACCACGCGACACCTTGGCGAGCAGGGCGCTCATCCCGTGGTCGCTTCGACTGCGCGCGAACTCCTCAACAAATCGGAGAACGAACGTTCAGGCGTCCTGTCCACGGCGATGTCGTTCCTCGGGCTGTACCGCGATCCCGTCGTGGCCAAGGTGACCTGCCGATGCGACTGGCGGATCGCCGACCTGATCGCCGATCACCGACCGACGACGCTCTACCTGGTGGTGCCTCCCTCCGATATTTCGCGGACCAAGCCCCTCATCCGTCTGGTGTTGAACCAGATCGGCCGGCGCCTGACCGAGGACTTGCACGCCCGCGATCGTCGACATCGAGTCCTGATGATGCTTGACGAGTTCCCGGCGCTGGGGCGTCTCGATTTCTTCGAGTCCGCACTCGCCTTCATGGCGGGGTACGGCATCAAAAGTTTCCTGATCGCGCAATCGCTCAATCAGATCGAGAAGGCCTATGGGCCCAACAATGCGATCCTCGACAATTGTCACGTCCGAGTCAGCTTCGCGACCAATGACGAGCGAACCGCCAAACGCGTGTCCGACGCCTTGGGTACGGCGACGGAGATGCGCGCGATGAAAAACTATGCCGGGCACAGGTTGAACCCCTGGCTGGGGCACCTCATGGTCTCTCGGCAGGAGACGGCGAGACCGCTGCTGACCCCCGGCGAAGTCATGCAGCTTCCGCCGATGGACGAAATCGTGATGGTGGCAGGCACGCCACCGATCCGGGGGAAGAAGGTGCGCTACTATGAGGATCGGCGGTTTAGCGAGCGGGTCTTGCCGCCGCCCGATCCGGCGACATCCGGTCGGTCATCGCGAACGGACGGATGGTCAACGGCCGGAACGCTGAGACCGGTGCCACTTCCAACTGACAGAGCGCAAGGAGAGGAAGACACGGCAAACAGCGGCCTTCGTCGCGAGCCCGAACTCCCCGATCACGTTGCGATCGCAAAGGAGACGACCGAGCCGACGCCGGCAGAGGAATTTGCCGTCGTTCTTGACGACGACGAGGATGCAGTCCGCCAGTCCCAGCTTATGCGTCAGCAGATGCGCGGCGTTGCCCGTCAGGTCGCCATGGACCCCTACGATGGTATGGAGCTCTGAGGCGACATGCGCGACCGGATGAACGTCTATTTCCCGCCAGAGCTTCTGAAGCAGATCTCGGATCTCGCCGACCGCAAGAAGCTTTCCCGGTCTGCGATCGTGGAAGCGGCCGTTGCTTCATTTCTGTCACCGGACGCAGCGGACAGGCGGGAAGCAGCATTCACGCGGCGCCTCGATCGGCTGTCGCGTCAGATGCAGCGCTTGGAGCGTGATGTTGGTCTAACGGCTGAGACCTTGGCCCTCTTCATTCGCTTCTGGCTGACAATCACGCCGCCGTTGCCCAACGACGCGCAGGCGGCCGCGCAGATAAAGGGTAGGGAGCGCTTCGAAGGATTTGTCGAGGCGCTCGGACGCCGCTTGCAAAAAGGGCAAAGCTTTCTGCGCGAGATTCCAGAAGATATCCGTCAGGAACCGGCCGGCGAAACCTGACTGAGCGTCCTTGATGCGCCGACCGCGTCGGCTCTTCTTTTTCTACGCCAGCCTACGACCGCAGCAACTTAGCCGAACTGACAAAAAGCTGGACGCGCTATCCGCTCGAACGAGCCGATAGCGAAAAGGACCAGCATGCAAATCTCACTAGGATGGTCTCGAATTGCGCGCGTTTTCCTCCCATTTGCTGCTGGATACTATCTTTCGTATCTGTTTCGAACGATCAACGCTTTGATCGGAAGTCATCTCAGCTCAGATGCCGGGCTGGGTACCGCCGACCTCGGGTTGCTGACGTCAGTCTATTTCCTTGTTTTCGCAGCCGCTCAGATCCCCGTCGGCATATTGTTGGACCGCTTTGGTCCGCGCCGAGTCCAGAGTGTTCTGCTTTTGGTCGCCGCCGCCGGCGCCGAACTGTTCGCGACATCGACCGCCTTCCTGTCACTTTTGATCGCGCGGGCAATGATCGGGCTTGGCGTGGCGGCGGCGCTGACAGCTGGACTGAAGTCCATCATCATCTGGAGTCCCAAGGAGCGAGTTGCCTTGCTGAACGGCTACATGGTCATGCTGGGCTCGCTCGGAGCGGTCACCGCTACCGCTCCCGTCGAACACCTTCTCGCCTGGATCGGCTGGCGGCAGCTCTTTGAGATCCTGGCGGCCGCTACTGGTGCGGTAGCCATTCTCATCTATGTCGTGGTGCCTGAGCGAGGCATTGTCCCATCAACAGCGCCCGCCACCCTTAGCTCCGTTTTCGGCGATCAGCGCTTCTGGCGAATGGCCCCGTTGTCGGCGACTTGCGTTGGATCGGCTTGGTCCCTGCAGGGATTGTGGGCCTCACCGTGGCTAGTGGACGTGGAAGGCCTTGATCGCGCGAGTCTGGTCGGGCAGCTGTTCATGATGTCGATCGTACTTAGCGGCGGCGCCTGGCTGTTTGGTACGACAGTCCACCGCATGAGGCGACGAGGAATCGGAGCTGAGACAGCATTGGCGATAGTCGCGGTGCTGTTCGTCGTAGCGCAGCTCGCCCTGATCTTGCGCGCGCCTCTGCCATCCATTGTGCCATGGTCCGTGGTGGCAATTGTAGGAACGGCAACCGTGGTGAGCTTCGCGGTAATAGCGGATTACTTTCCGCCGGAGCTTGCCGGTCGTGCCAACGGCGCCTTGAATGTCTTGCACTTTGGTTGGGCGTTTCTGGCACAATACGCGACAGGTCTTATCCTGGAGCAATGGTCTGCGAATGATGGCCATAGGCCCCTCCAAGCCTATCAAATAGCGTTCAGCCTCAACGTAGCTCTGCAGATCGCATCGTTTGTCTGGTTCGCGCGGCCCTGGCGCCGATCCATCGCTTCGTGGACGAGTTCAATCCTCTTGTTCAGGCCCGCTGATGTTTCCTACGCTCCCGAGTCAGTTGGGTTGTATGAGGATTCGGTTATCGTCCTGCCCGCGGATGATGATGGGGAGTGGTGAGCAACGACTCGCTACGAGCGGATACGATTAAGTAGCCGTCAAATACCAGTTCTCAGTCTTCCTTTTTCTACGCCAGCCTACGATCATTAAAGGCGCTTGTTGCGCCAAGTGCATTGGTGCCTTTTCTAATGATCCCCATCTGAGGACGCGCTTTGGACGTCCTCATTCGTGGGGCGAACGGTGGCAATCCATACCTTTCAATCGGAAGCGAATTCGCGCGGTGCGCGAATGCTACGTAGCGCGCTTGGCGCTGCGATCGCCGGTTACCTCGAAGACGAAGCGATTATCGAGGTGATGCTCAACCCGGATGGGCGGCTGTGGATTGATCGGCTGTCAAATGGCCTGATCGATACAGGCGAAACTCTGTCCGCAGCCGACGGCGAGCGCATCGTTCGCCTTGTAGCGCATCACGTAGGTGCCGAGGTGCATGCCGGCGCGCCCCGGGTTTCGGCCGAACTGCCCGGGACCGGCGAGCGTTTCGAAGGTCTCTTGCCTCCGGTCGTTGCGGCACCGGCTTTTGCCATCCGCAAGCCCGCGGTCGCCGTGTTTACGCTGGACGACTACGTCGGCAGGGGGATCATGACCTCGGAGCAGGCCAGGACGCTGAAGGGCGCGGTCGATGCTCGTAAGAACATCCTCGTCGCCGGGGGGACATCGACCGGCAAGACAACATTGACGAATGCGCTCCTGGCGGAGGTGGCCAAGACCTCCGATCGGGTCGTGCTGATCGAAGACACGCGGGAACTCCAGTGTATGGCACCCAACCTTGTGGCGCTGCGGACCAAGGACGGCGTAGCCACCCTATCTGACCTCGTTCGGTCCTCGCTCCGACTTCGTCCTGATCGCATCCCGGTCGGCGAGGTTCGCGGTGCCGAAGCACTCGATCTGCTCAAGGCCTGGGGCACCGGCCATCCCGGCGGCATTGGCACCATTCACGCAGGCAGCGCGCTCGGCGCGCTGCGGCGGCTCGAGCAGCTCATCCAGGAAGCCGTCATCACCGTTCCGCGGGCTCTGATCGCCGAGACCATCAACATCGTCGCTGTCCTTGCGGGTCGCGGCGCTGACCGTCGCCTCGCTGAACTCGCCCTCGTTTCAGGGCTTGGCGCCGCTGGCGACTACGACCTTTCACCAGCAGGAGACTGACATGCGTCATAAATTTCGCCTTCTTCGAGATGTCGCTTCATTAGCTGCCTCCGGCACCGTTTCTTTGGTGTCGGCGTCGGCATGGGCGGCCGGCTCGAACATGCCGTGGGAGCAGCCGCTCAATCAGATCCTTCAGTCGGTTGAGGGACCTGTCGCCAAGATCATCGCCGTCATCATCATCGTCGTGACCGGGCTCACGCTCGCGTTCGGAGATTCGTCTGGTGGTTTCCGCAGGCTGATCCAGATCGTGTTCGGGCTGTCGATCGCCTTTGCCGCCTCGAGCTTCTTCCTGTCGTTCTTCTCGTTCGGTGGCGGCGTGGTGATCTGATGGACGATCAGGTGGCAGGCTTTGTTGTGCCCGTTCATCGCGCGCTCACTGAGCCGATCCTGATGGGTGGTGCGCCGCGGTCCGTTGCGATCGTCAACGGCACGCTTGCTGCGGCCCTCGGGCTCGGATTGCGGCTCTGGATCGCGGGCCTCGTCCTCTGGTTCATCGGCCACATGGCCGCCGTCTGGGCCGCCAAGCGCGATCCCGCTTTTGTCGATGTGGTGCGCCGACATCTGCGCATTCCAGGTCACCTCAACACCTGAGCCCCGGTCATGATGAATCTCGCCGAATATCGCCATTCCAATACGCGTCTTGCCGACTTCCTGCCCTGGGCAGCACTCGTCGACGAGGGAATCATCCTGAACAAGGACGGCTCGTTCCAGAGGACAGCAAAGTTCCGGGGGCCTGACCTCGACAGCGCGGTGCCGGCTGAACTCGTCGGCGTCGCCGGTCGCTTGAATAATGCGTTGCGCCGTCTGGGATCTGGTTGGGCTGTATTTGTCGAGGCGCAGCGTCATTTTGCTGGGGCCTATCCTCCCAGTGCATTTCCAGATGTCGCGTCCGCGCTGGTCGATGCCGAACGCAGGGCTCAGTTCGAAGAGGCCGGCGCTCACTATGAATCCAGCTTTTTCCTGACCTTCCTCTATCTGCCGCCGGAGGAGGGAGCCGCCAAGGCAGAGCGCCTGCTCTATGAGGGCCGCGATCGGACTGTTGGCGCTGACGCGCAGGAGGTGCTTCGCGGGTTTATCGATCAAACCAATCGCGTGCTGCAGCTCGTCGAAGGATTCATGCCTGAATGCGCCTGGCTCGATGATCAGGACACGCTGACCTACCTGCACTCGACGATCTCGACCAAACGGCACCGCGTCCGGGTGCCGGAAATTCCCATGTACATCGATGCGCTGTTGGCCGACCAGCCGCTGACCGGCGGGCTTGAGCCGATGTTGGGGTCAGCCAACGTCCGGGTTCTGACGATTGTCGGCTTTCCCGGTGCGACGACGCCGGGAATTCTCGACGATCTCAATCGTCTTGCATTCTCCTATCGCTGGTCGACCCGCGCGATCATGCTCGACAAGACCGATGCCACCAAGCTGCTGACCAAGATTCGCCGGCAGTGGTTCGCCAAGCGAAAGTCGATTGGCGCCATTCTCAAGGAGGTTATGACCAACGAGGCGGCGACGCTGCTCGATACCGATGCACACAACAAGGCGTTGGACGCCGACGCGGCGCTACAGGAACTGGGGTCGGACCAGATCGGACAAGCCTTTGTCACGGCGACCGTCACCGTCTGGGACCGCGATCCCGATGCTGCCGACGAAAAGCTGCGGCTGGTCGAAAAGGTCATTCAGGGCCGCGATTTCACCTGCATGATCGAGACGGTGAACGCAGTAGAAGCCTGGCTCGGCAGTCTGCCGGGGCATGTCTATGCGAACGTGCGGCAGCCACCGGTATCGACGCTCAACCTCGCTCATATGATTCCGATGTCGGCCGTGTGGGCCGGCGAGGCGAGGGATCTGCATTTCAAAGCTCCGCCCCTCATGTTCGGCAAGACCGAGGGATCGACCCCCTTTCGGTTCTCGCTTCACGTCGGCGACGTCGGCCATACGCTTGTGGTGGGACCGACCGGTGCGGGCAAGTCGGTGCTCCTCGCTCTGATGGCGCTACAGTTCAGGCGTTATCCAAACTCTCAGGTCTTTGCGTTCGATTTTGGCGGTTCAATTCGTGCGGCCGCACTCGCCATGGGCGGTGATTGGCATGATCTCGGCGGTGCATTGTCTGACGGGGACGAAAATCCCGTTGCGTTGCAACCGCTGGCCTGGATCGATGATCCCTCTGAGCGCGGATGGGCCACGGAATGGATCGGGGCGATCTTGGCGCGCGAAAAAATCGAGATCACGCCGGAGGTCAAGGACCATCTGTGGTCGGCGCTGACATCTCTCGCCTCGGCGCCGAGGGATGAACGCACCCTGACCGGGCTATCGGTCCTCCTGCAATCGAACTCCCTGAAACGCGCCTTGCAACCGTACTGCCTGGGTGGTCCGTCCGGGCGCCTGCTCGATGCCGAATTCGAGCGCCTTGGCGAGTCCTCGGTCCAGGCCTTTGAGACCGAAGGGTTGATCGGAACGAGCGCGGCCCCGGCCGTGCTGGCCTACCTCTTCCATCGTATCGGCGATCGTCTCGATGGCCGGCCTACACTCCTGATTGTCGATGAAGGTTGGCTTGCCCTCGACGACGAGGATTTCGCCGGTCAGCTCAGGGAATGGTTGAAGACGCTTCGGAAGAAGAACGCGTCCGTCATCTTCGCCACCCAGTCGCTGTCGGACATCGATGGCTCCGCGATCGCGCCCGCGATCATCGAAAGCTGCCCAACGCGTCTGTTGCTGCCGAACGAACGGGCGATCGAGCCGCAGATCACTGCCATCTATCGCCGCTTTGGCCTCAATGACCGCCAGATCGAGCTTCTGAGCCGGGCAGCGCCGAAGCGCGACTACTACTGCCAGTCCCGCCGCGGCAACCGGATGTTCGAACTGGGTCTTGGCGAGATTGCGCTCGCCTTCACCGCGGCCTCTTCCAAGACCGACCAGGCTGCCATCGCGCAGCTACTCGCCGAACATGGGCCGGACGGCTTCGTACCGGCCTGGCTCCAGCGCCGTGGCGTCGCCTGGGCCACCGACCTGATTCCCAATCTCGTCAATCTGGAGAAATCGCTATGAGGCGTCTTGCCCTATTGGCGACCGCTGGCACCGTCGCGCTGGTGCTTGGCGTCGCGGTACCTGCACGGGCGCTGATCGTCTTCGATCCCAACAACTACGTCCAGAATGTCCTGACCGCCGCGCGAGAACTTCAGCAGATCAACAACCAGATCACCTCGTTGCAGAACGAGGCACAGATGCTGATCAATCAGGCCAGGAATCTGGCAAACCTGCCGTACTCTTCGCTGCAGCAATTGCAATCATCGATCCAGCGCACGCAGCAACTGCTGGCCCAGGCCCAACGCATCGCATACGACGTGCAGCAGATCGATCGGGCTTTTTCGACCAGCTACGCGCCGGCGACAAGCAGCCAGTCGAACCAGTTGCTGATCGCCAACGCTCAATTGCGGTGGCAGAATTCTGTAGCCGCATTGCAGGATGCGCTCCGTGTTCAGGCCGGCGTCGTCGGCAACCTCGACACCAACCGCATCCAGACGTCAGCGCTTGTAACTTCAAGTCAGGGTGCCAGTGGCGCCTTGCAGGCAACTCAGGCCGGCAATCAGATCCTCGCGCTTCAAGCGCAACAACTTGCCGATCTCACGGCTGCCGTGGCGGCGCAGGGCAGGGCACAAAGTCTCGAAGCGGCACAGCGCGCATCGGCCCAGGATCAGGGGCGAGAGCAGCTCAGGCGCTTTCTGACGCCAGGACAGGGCTATCAATCCTCCAACGTGCAGATGTTCCACCGATGACCGACGTAAAGGCATTCAAGGCGCTGTCGCTGCTTACGACAATCGGCCTAGTGGCCGTCGCCGCCTGCACGATTCAGCTTCGTGGTGGAGAGGAGTCTCGGTCGTCGCCCCAGGCGGAGCAGACGACAGGCATAACGAGCTCAGACCTCGCACGTTGCCGCAGCGTCACTTCGGAGGAACCGGCAGCCTATCAACATTGCAAGCAGGTTTGGGCCGAAAACCGGCGTCGCTTCTTTGGCAGGAAAGACGGTGCGGCCGTTCCTGGCCATGATGATTCTGCCGCAGCCTTGGCGCCCGTCCCAAAGGATCAGAGCCGGATGCCGCAAAGATATCCACCCTTGGCGACACCTGACGCGAGCAAGCCATGACCGATACGGGGATTATCGACCAGTTCTTGGAAACGTTCACGCGTTACATCGACAACGGCTTCGGGCTGTTGGGTAGCGATGTCGGGTATCTCGCAGCGACCCTTGCCGCGATCGACATCACGCTTGCTGCGTTGTTTTGGAGTTGGGGCACCGACGAGGACATCATCGCCCGTCTTGTCAAGAAGACGCTCTTCGTCGGCGTCTTTGCCTACCTCATCGGCAATTGGAATAGCCTGGCGCGTATCGTCTTCGAGAGCTTTGCCGGCTTGGGACTGAAAGCATCAGGCGCAAGCCTCTCCGCGGCAGATTTCCTGCGACCGGGAAAGATCGCTCAAGTCGGCCTCGACGCCGGCCGACCGCTGCTCGATTCGATCTCCAACCTGATGGGCTATATCAGCTTCTTCGAGAATTTCATCCAGATCGTCGTTCTCCTATTCGCCTGGGTCGTGGTTCTGCTCGCTTTCTTCATTCTGGCGATCCAGCTCTTTGTCACCCTGATCGAGTTCAAGCTCACGACGCTCGCTGGCTTCGTCCTCATTCCCTTTGGCTTGTTTGGCAAGACCGCCTTCGCGGCAGAACGGGTGCTGGGCAACGTTATATCGTCTGGAATCAAGGTCCTGGTCCTGGCCGTCATCGTCGGCATTGGTTCGACCTTATTCTCGCAGTTCACCGCAGGCTCCGGCGGGGCGCAGCCGACTATCGAAGACGCGATGACGCTTGTCCTTGCGGCACTTTCCTTGCTGGGTCTGGGCATCTTTGGTCCCGGCATCGCGAACGGTTTGGTCTCTGGCGGACCCCAACTAGGCGCCGGGGCCGCAATTGGAACAGGCATCGCCGCAGGCGGCATCGTCGCGGCGGGTGCGGGCCTCGCTGCCGGCGGCGCCGGTCTCGCAGGAGGCGCAATGGTCGGCGCCGCGCGCGGTGGCGGCGCTGTCATCAGCGGAGCATCAGCCGCCTATCGAAGCCGCGGCATTGCTGGCGTCGCGGAGGCCGGCGCCTCAGCTGCCATGAGCCCTTTACGTCGGGTAGCGGCTGCGCTCGGCGGAGGTGGGCGAGCGGGCAGGCAGACCGCGAGCTCCTTCGGGGAAGGGCAGCCCGACTGGGCGCGTCGCATGAAGCGTGCTCAGGCCGTTCGACACGGTGCATCCGCCGCTGGTCATGCGGTCCGCTCCGGTGATCACGGTGGCAGCGGATCCTCTGTCGATTTGTCCGAAGGAGATCGCTGACGGGCAGTCAATAGGCGCTCGCCACCGGCCGTGCGCCCACACGTTAAATCCAAACACACTCGTTGAAACGACGACCTTAATCTAAGGGGCCATTATCGATGTTCAAACGACCTTCAGTTCACTACGGGCGCATGCCCGAGCCGATTACGCCTTATCAAAAGGCAGCACAGGTTTGGGATGAACGCATTGGATCGGCCCGCGTGCAAGCCAAGAACTGGCGTCTGATGGCGTTCGGCTGCTTGATGCTATCCGCCGGCCTCGCGGGCGGACTTGTTTGGCAATCGAGCCGAGGATCGATCACGCCGTGGATCGTCGAAGTCGATCATCTCGGTCAGGCTCAAAGGGTTGCGCCGGCCAACATCGACTATCAGCCCACTGACGCTCAGATTGCCTACCATCTGGCGCGCTTTATCGAGGATGTCAGAGGCCTTCCTGCCGATGGGATCGTTTTGCGCCAAAACTGGCTCAGGGCCTATGATTTTACGACCGATCGCGGCGCCGCTGCTCTCAACGACTACGCGCGCAGCAATGATCCCTTTGCCAAGCTGGGCAAGGCTCAAATCTCGGTGGACGTATCGAGCGTCATTCGTGCGTCTTCAGAAAGCTTTCGGGTCGCGTGGACCCAGCGCACCTACGACAACGGCTTGTTGAGTGCGACCGAGCGTTGGACAGCAATTCTCACAGTCGTGATCGAGACGCCGCGCGATGCCGAACGTCTGCGCAAGAATCCCCTTGGCGTCTACGTCCGCGCCATCAACTGGTCGAAGGAGTTGAGTCAGTGACCAAGACGACCTCTGACATTCAATCGAAACGCTTCCTCCAGCAAAGCCGGCTCGATCCGACGCCGCCCAAGTCCGTGACCGCCAAACGAGCATGTCTTCACACTCTGCTGCTTTGTGCGTCGATGCTTGGCGGGTGCGCGACCTACATTCCGCCCGAGATCAGCTATGATGCTGAAGTCCCTCCGTTGCCGGCGCCGGCAGTTACTCTCGACGACAGACCACGACCGCTTCACGTGCCGCCGCTCTGGAAGCCGGCTCTCGGCGGCAGGTCCGCCGCGAAGGAAGAGCCCGAACCCGTGAGCCGGGTTGAGACGGCAAACAGCGCAGCCCGGGTTGAACCGCGCAAGCGGGGGTATTTCAACGCGGCGCAAATCTATGCCTACAGCCCAGGGGCGCTCTATCAAATTTACGCCGCGCCTGGACAGATCACGGATATCGCGCTCGAGGAAGGGGAACAGTTGACGGGATCAGGGCCCATTGCGGCCGGTGACACCGTGCGCTGGGTCGTCGGCGATACCGAGAGTGGGAGCGGGGACACACGACGCGTCCATATCCTGGTCAAACCGACCCGCGCATCGATCGAGACCAACCTCGTCGTCAATACTGACCGGCGCACCTACCTGCTTGAGCTCCGTTCCCGCGAGCGGCCCTATATGCCATCAGTTGCCTGGTACTATCCGGAAACATTGCGCGAACGATCGCGCGCAGTTGCTTTGAAGCCGGTCCTTCCGGAGCCGGCGCAGCGTATCTCTCGATATGCGATCGAAGGGGACAGTCCGCCCTGGCGGCCGCTTGCCGCATATGACGATGGCCGCAAGGTCTATGTCGAGTTTCCGCAAGGCATCGTCCAAGGCGAGATGCCGCCCCTCTTTGTCATCGGCCCGGACGGCAAGACCGAACTCGTCAACTATCGCGCCTACGGCAACGTATTGATCGTCGATCGGCTGTTTGCTGCCGCCGAACTGCGGCTCGGCGGCGAGCACCAGCAGAAGGTCCGCATTGTCCGGACCGACGGGAGGCCGTCGTCATGAATGTCAGGAATGGAAACGATCAGGAGCAAGCGGCTCCCCCTGAGACACAAGAGGATCAGTCCAGGAGCTTCCGCTTGAGAGCAGAGCATCCGCGCGTGACCCGGTTGTCACGGAAAGTTCTGGCTGGAGGGAGCGCGGTTGCCCTGCTTGTCATCGGCGGAGCCGTGTTGTGGTCGCTGCAGAGCAATCGCCCCCGCAACCAAGCTGCCGATGAGCTTTATAGCACCGACCATCATAATGTTGCCGACGCCATTGCGACGCTGCCGAAGGACTACGCGGCTGCTCCACGCCAGACTATCCCACAGCTTGGTCCACCACTCCCTGGAGACCTCGGTCGACCGATCCTTGCTGCGCAAGGCCAACTGGCGACGAACGGCGCTGACCCGGATCAACAGCGCCGGGACCAAGAGACCGAAGCAGCACGTATCAGCCATCTGTTCGCTTCGACAAATGGGAGTGTCGGGCGTCAACCCGCAGCTGCAGTTGCAGGGAGCGACCGCAGCGCGTCAGCGAATCCAACGAGTGCCAGCGACGATGGATCGGCGCAAAACGGTCAGGACCGAAAGCTTGCCTTCGTCAACGCATCTGTGGACCGTCGCACGGTCAGTCCTGACCGCATCACCAGGCCAGCTTCACCATATATCGTGCAGGCTGGGACGGTTATTCCGGGAGCCCTGATCACCGGAATCAGATCGGACCTACCAGGCCAAATTACGGCGCAGGTAACCGAGCACATTTTTGATACGCCGACAGGCCGCTTTCTGCTAGTGCCCCAAGGAGCGCGTCTGATCGGGGTTTACGATAGCCAGGTTACTTTCGGCCAGTCGCGCGTTCTGCTCGTCTGGACGCGCCTGATCATGCCGAATGGGCGTTCAATCGTCCTCGAGCGGCAGCCTGGCGCGGACGCTGCGGGATATGCGGGCCTTGAAGACCAGGTCGACAATCACTGGGGCGAACTCTTCAAGGCTGCTGCACTATCGACGTTTCTGGCAGTCGCGACCGAACTAGGTACCGGCTCTGACACCAACAACAACGACGGCGCAATCATTCAGGCGTTGCGGCATGGCGCCTCCGACTCTCTGAACCAGACTGGACAGCAGGTCGTACGGCGCAGCCTAAATATTCAACCTACTTTGACGGTACGACCTGGTTTCCCAGTTCGCGTTCTTGTCAACCGCGACCTCATACTTGCGCCATACGAAGGGTAATGCATGCCCAAGCTTAAAATAGGAGCCTTGCCCGACGATAGGCCGGTCAAGGTCACCACCGAGCTCTCAGCAAGAGTTCATCGAGATCTCGTCGCCTATGCAGAGGCTTTGGCACGCGAAAATGGGCAGCCCATCGATCCGCTAAAGCTGATCGCGCCTATGCTGGCGCGCTTTATGGCCTCGGACCGGGCCTTTGCAAAGGCGAGACGGGTCGGTCAGGCCCCGAGAGCCGGCGGAGACGGAACAGATTGAAGAAACGGTTCAGAGCCGGATTCCCATTGTTTTCGCGCGGGCGTGCTGCGTTGGAAAGCGAAGACCCGGTTTTTGTATCGGGGCGACGCGCCGCCGCTTACTCGAGGAGGTCGACCGACCGTCGCTCAAGCCAATCGCCGGGAGGAGAGCGCTGCGTCGTCCCGGAGTGGCGGCTCCATCGCAGCGGCCTCGATTACGCCGAGGTGAAGAAGCATTATTTCAGCGCCGCGCATCGCTTTGTGTGCGCCGAGGGCAAGGTGCGGTGCATTGCCTCAATCGTATCTCGCTCCCTTTGCGCTGATTGAGATTCATCGGGCCTTCCGCGCGCCAAATCTCGAAACGCTTGAAACTTGACTTTCTGCCCAGTGCGGCTGCGACCAAATGGCTCACTAGAATTAGCGCGTGATCTTCGGCCAATCAGAGGGCTGACCAACAACGCGCACACGCAGAGTGGCTTGATTCTAACGTAACGTCAGGATGTAGAGATCTTGCTCTTGAGCTACCCTTCGCACCCAGAGTTGTTGAGACGCAGCCCAGCGCAAATTTCAAGGACACACATACAGCAGGGGACGGAAGTGAACCGGCTTATTAAGGGGACGTCTTCGGCCGCTTGGCAGAAGGCGCGCGCTCAAGAGATCTGGACTTCATGCTTCTCGCCACGTGAGAGGGTGAAGTATATCCGCCGAAATCGCTCGCAATTCGAGTTCAGCAGCTACGCCCAAATGTTCGACGTGGTGCGGCGGCGTCGGTTCAATGGTTGCGCATTGACGTTAATCCACTGGCGCAATCGACTAAGGACCACTACTTGGCGGGAGGCCGTGGTCTTCTGCATTGCTATCTGGGCGCTAATCATCTTCATCGGTGTCCGCGCCGTACAGGCTCTAGCCGGATAGTTTAGAGGAGCGAGTCTCTCAGCCGGAGAACGAATGCGCCCCCTGCGGTTCGCGGCGACGCCGCCGCCTTGATGCGATCCCTTCAACTGCTTTCCCTACGAAAAAGCAGCTGGGGCGCGTCCAGCTGTAAAGTCGGAGGCACAATGTCGGTCCGGTGAGGCCTTGATCACCAGTAAGTTTGCCCAATCGGACTGCTCCGCCGATCGACGAAATCTTGAATGAAAATCACTCGCTTGAAAGAGCTCCCGCCTACGTCGCGTAGCCATGGCCTTGCCCGGTGGTGATGGAAGCCGGTGTGCCAATATTGTTTCACCCTAAAGCCGGTGATCGCCAGCGATGATTGCCGCTGAACGGACCAGGCGCATGGGCTTCCGGCCCGGAGAGAAGATCGAGCGCGGAGCCACGGCGAGCCATTCCTTTATGATCGGGAGGAGTCGAGCATCGATGGCCAACGTGGCAAAGGCTTGAGCCGCACATAGCGGGGCCTCGACCAAGGGATCGACCTCCGAGCTCGCGATCAAGCTGAACTAGTCGGACCCGCTCACCTTCGTCGACACAGGCTCGGCCTACATGGCGGTCCAGCAGAACAAGGTGGTCGGAATCGTGGCCAACACCATGACCATCACCAAGCTCGTCAACGAATCCAAGAGCGCCGGCCAGCCGCTGAGGATGATCGAGGAGCCCATGGTGCTGCAGCCGATCGGTATCGGTATGAAGAAGGACGAGCCGGCGCTGCTCGCCAAGGTCAACGAGACGCTGCTCGCGCTCGATCAGGCGGGTGAGATCAACCAGCTGTGGGACAAGTGGCTCGGCCCGAACACCGAGTTGAAGATGACCCGCTCCGACAAGGTCGTGCCGCTCAGCGAGCTCAAGTTCACGTCGTTACCGTGAGCAGTGCCGCCGGGATCGGCCCCTCCTTCCGTCGAGACGCAGATCAGCCGTCCGCTTGTTCAGCTTCCGAGATGTTCGGTCAGACAGTTCGATCTCACCGCGACGACCCCGGCGTCTCGACTCCGAGTTGCGCTACGACCCAGTCTGCGAAAGCTCGCACCGCCGATCTCTGTCGGCTGGCGCGCGGGTAGATGAGGCGGTGACCAACATATCGAATATTGGTTGCGCGCTTCGCCAACGGAGCAACCAATCGTCCGCTGGCCAGTTCGCGTTCAGCCAGAAGCGTCGATTCCAGAGCAACCCCCAATCCCTCGGCCGCCGTCGCAATCGCCAGAAAGCTGCGATCGAATCTCATGCCATGAAGTGCGGGAGCTTCCAATCCGTTTGCGGTAAACCATTGGTGCCACTGGACCTGTTTGACATCGGAGCGGATCAGCGTCTGATCGAGCAGGTCGGCAGCCTTTTTTATCGACTTTGCGAGTGAGGGCGAGCAAAGCGGCGTGACCATCTCCTGGGCTAGAGGAACAACTTCGACACCCTCCGCACGCGGTGGACCGTAGACGATGTCGACATCGAAGTCGTCGTTGCTGAAGCGCGCATATTCCGTGCTCGCAGCAAGCCGAACCTCGAGCTTCGGATAAGCGGCGAGAAATTGTGAAAGCCGTGGCGCCAGCCATTGCGCAGCAAAGCTCGGCGCGGAGTGGACGCGTACCAATTGCGGTCCGCGTGCGGCGACCTCTTCGAGCCCGCGGCGGATTTGATCGAAAGCGGCTCCGGTGTGACGCATCAGATTTTCGCCCTCAGGGGTCAGTCGCACCGAGCGCGTACTGCGTTCGAACAGAACGGTCCGAAGCGTATCCTCAAGCTTGCGGATCGCATGACTGACCGCACTCGGCGTCAGGTGAAGCTCATTCGCCGCATCACGGAAGGATCCCGTGCGGGCCGCAGCTTCAAAGACGCGAATTGCCGATATTGGGATGTTTGAAAGCATTTCATAAGTGAACCAGATTCATCGATCCGTGACAACTATGCGCTTGTCCGTTTTCGTCGCGCAGGTCATTCCTAATCTTGGCAAGCAGAATAATTTGAGGGAGGAACGGATGCTGCTCAGCGGTAAGACGGCCATCATCTCGGGCGCGGCGTCGCCGCGGGGAATCGGGCTTGCCACGGCACGGCGGTTCGCCGCTGAGGGTGCTCGGGTCGCCATCCTGGATATTGACGCCGGCGCTGCCGAGGAAGCTGCGGCTTCGCTTGGAAAGTCCCACATCGGGCTTCGGTGCGATGTTGCCGACAAATCGTCTTGCGAGCAGGCGGTCGCGAGCGTGGTCGAAGCGTTTGGGGGCATCGACATCCTGATCAACAATGCTGGAATCACCCAGCCGGTCAAGTTCCTAGACATCTCGCCGACCGATTGGGATCGCATTCAGGACGTCAATCTCAAGGGCATCCTGTTCCTTTCTCAAGCAGTAATTCCGGACATGCGCGCCCGGAAGGCCGGGTCGATTGCCTGCATGTCGTCGGTATCGGCCCAGCGCGGTGGCGGAATTTTCGGCGGCCCGCATTACTCTGCCGCCAAAGCCGGCGTTCTTGGTCTCGCCAAGGCGATGGCGCGGGAGTTCGGCCCGGACGGCATTCGTGTCAACTGCGTTACGCCCGGCCTGATCGGAACTGATATCACGTCAGGCAAGCTGACCGATGAGATGCGGGCGAAAATTCTGGAAGGCATTCCGCTCAATCGCCTCGGCACGGCGGAAGACGTCGCCGGCATCTACACCTTCCTCGCGTCTGATCTCTCCGCCTACGTCACGGGTGCCGTGATCGACGTCAATGGCGGGATGCTCATCCACTGACCCGCAAGACAAGGTCCAGTTCAATGGCAACCTCTACCAAGACGCTGACCAATACGCCTACCCTCGCGGATCGGGCGTACAACATTCGCCGCAATGCACTCCGCATGGGTGAAGTTCAAGGTCAAGGTTATATCGCGCAAGCGCTAGACATCTCCGACGTCCTTGCTGTGTCCTATTTCCATGCAATGCGCTACCGGCCCGAAGATCCGTCCTGGGAAGAGCGCGACCGCTTCCTGCTTTCAAACGGCCACTACGCCATCGCGCTTTACGCAGCTTTGATAGAGGCTGGCATCGTCCCCGAGGAGGAGCTCGAAACCTATGGCAGCGACGAAAGCCGCTTGCCAATGTCAGGCATGGCGTCCTACACGCCTGGAATGGAAATGTCGGGCGGCTCGCTCGGGCTTGGGCTCAGCATTGCAATCGGCATGGGCCTCGGGCTCAAGCGCAAGAAATCCGAGGCTCGGGTATACACCTTGTTCTCCGATGGTGAGCTTGATGAAGGCTCCGTCTGGGAGGCGATCCAGTCGGCAGGCCACTACAAGCTCGACAATCTGATCGGCATCGTCGACGTCAACAATCAGCAGGCGGACGGTCCTTCCACGCAGGTCATGGCATTCGAGCCGCTCGTCGAGAAGCTTCAGGCCTTCGGCTGGTTCGTGCAGCGTATCGACGGCAACGATCTGGAGGCGGTAATCGCAGCATTCGATAACGCCAAGTCACATCCCGAGCCAAAACCGAGGATGATCGTTGCAGACACGTTGATGGGGAAGGGAGTACCTTTCCTGGAACAGCGCGAGAAGAACCATTTCATCCGCGTCGAGCAGCACGAATGGCAGCTCGCGCTTGCGGCACTCGAAGCCGGGAGGCAGGCATGAAGACCGTCAGATCGGCACCACAACTGGGCAGGCCGCGCCTGACCACTTCGGCCATGATCGCTTCGATCGCAGCCGAGGGACAGAAGACGAAGCCGGCGCCCTTCGGGCATGCGCTGGTCGAGCTCGCTCGCACCCGCTCTGATGTGGTCGGCATGACAGCCGATCTCGGCAAATACACCGACCTGCACATCTTCGCCAAGGAATTCCCAGATCACTACTATCAGATGGGTATGGCCGAGCAGCTTCTGTTCGGAGCTGCCTCCGGCCTTGCGGCAGAAGGCTTCATGCCCTTCGCGACCACTTACGCGGTGTTCGCATCGCGTCGCGCCTACGATTTCATTCACCAGACGATCGCGGAGGAAGACCGCAACGTAAAAATCGTCTGCGCGCTGCCGGGGCTGACTTCGGGCTATGGCCCGAGCCATCAGGCCGCCGAGGATTTGGCGCTGTTTCGCGCTATGCCGAACATGACGGTGATCGATCCCTGCGATGCTCATGAAATCGCGCAACTGGTTCCCGCCATCGCGGCGCATCAGGGACCGGTCTACATGCGCCTATTGCGCGGCCAAGTGCCGGTCGTGCTGGACGAATACGGCTACAACTTCGAGCTCGGCAAGGCCAAGCTGATCCGGGACGGGAAGGATGCCCTGATCATTTCATCAGGCATCATGACGATGCGTGCGCTCGAGGCCGCGCAAGCGCTGAAGAACGACAGCGTGGACGCCGCAGTGCTGCATGTTCCGACAATCAAGCCGCTCGATGCTGAGACCATCTTGCGGGAAGCCGGCAAGCCGGGCCGCCTTGTGGTGGTTGCCGAAAACCACACCGTCATCGGTGGCCTCGGTGAAGCAGTGGCCGCACTCCTCATGCGTTCAGGGATTCATCCGGCTTTCCGCCAGATTGCATTGCCTGACGAATTTCTCGACGCCGGCGCACTTCCGACCTTGCACGACCGTTACGGGATTTCCACGGCAGAGGTCGCAAGGCAGATCAAGCAGTGGCTTTAGTCTGCCGGCGCTAGGCGCCAACCAAGCCAAGCCTCTGTGAGGACCTACGCCCGCCGCATGGTGCGGCGGCGAACGATGGCTCTTTGCCCAAACGCGAAGAGCCCGAATACCCGCGCGTCGGCGATGCAGCGGGAAGCAAATTCAAAGCAGGACCTGGAGGAACACATGACCGTCTCGAAGACAGGAAGCATCAACCGCCGTTCGTTATTGATGGCAGCCACGGCCCTACCTCTTTGCGGGGTTCTGACCCGCCCGGCCTCTGCCGCCGAGTTCGTCTACAAGTTCGCGACGGGACAGGATCCGGCGCACCCGGTGAATGTCCGGGCGCAGGAGGCGATTGACCGCATCCGCGAAGCGACCGGCGGCCGGCTGGAGATCCGGTTGTTTCCGGCCAATCAGCTCGGCTCCGACACCGAGCTCCTGACCCAGGTTCGCAGCGGCGGAGTCGAGTTCTTCAACCAATCGTCCTCGATCCTTGCCACCCTGGTGCCCAGCGCGGGCATCGTGAATACCGGCTTCGCATTCGCCGACTACGACAGCGTATGGAAGGCCATGGACGGCGATCTCGGCACTTACATTCGGGCGCAGATTGCGAAAACGCCGATCATGGCGGTCTCGAAGGCCTGGGACAATGGCTTCCGGCAGGTGACCTCGTCCGGGCGCGAGGTGCGCACGCCGGAAGATCTGAAGAACTTCCAGATCCGCGTTCCGCCGGCGCCGCTCTTGACCTCGCTGTTCAAGGCTCTCGGGGCGGGGCCAACGCCGATCAATTTCAACGAGGTCTATTCCGCGTTGCAGACCAAGGTCGTCGATGGACAGGAGAATCCATTGCCGATCATCGCGACTGCGCGCCTCTATGAAGTGCAAAGCACGTGCAGCCTGACTGGGCACGTCTGGGACGGTTATTGGATCCTCGGCAACAAGCGCGCCTTCGAGCGTCTTCCGAAGGATGTGCAGGAAATAGTGACGCGTGAGCTCGACCGCTCCGCCATCGATCAGCGCGCCGACATCGCAAAGCTCAGCCAGTCGTTGCGAACCGATCTCTCGGCCAAGGGACTCAAGTTCATCGACGTCGATCGCGCCGCCTTCCGCCAGGCCTTGTCGAAAACTAGCTTCTATTCCGACTGGAAGGGCAAGTTCGGCGGGGAGGCGTGGTCCCAACTCGAAAAGGCCGCGGGACAGCTATCATGACCGGCATGAGCCGTACGCCGCACCTCGATGCCGGTATGGCGGCCGGCGCATCTCAAGGAGGCTTGCGCAGTTGGACAGTGAAAGCGAATGCGGTGCTCGGTCACGTCGTCGCAGTACCGGCGGCGTTACTCGTGCTGGCCGAGGTCGCGGTTCTATCCGCTGGCATTGTAGCCAGATACGTGTTCCGTTCGCCGATCGTCTGGTCGGACGAACTTGCCGGTATCCTCTTCCTCTGGCTCGCCATGTTTGGATCCGTGATTGCGTTCCAGCGGGGCGAGCATATGCGGATGACCGCCATCGTCGGGATTCTCAGGGCGGACGTTCGCGCGTTCCTGGATGTCGTGGCCGCCGCTGCATCGCTTGCATTCCTCGCGCTCGTCGTCTGGCCGGCCTATGAATTCGCGGCCGACGAGGCATTCGTGACAACGCCGGCGCTCGAGATCGTCAACAGCTGGCGCGCGGCAGCGCTACCCATCGGCATCGGACTGATGCTGGTCGCAGCGTCCCTTCGCCTCATTCGCATCGCGAGCCTGCGTAGCTTGCTGGGTTCCTTGGCCATCGTCGCAGGCATCATCGGGACGTTCGTTCTGCTGGCGCCGGTCCTGAAGCCGCTCGGCAATCTAAATCTTCTGATATTCTTCGTCTTCGTCGTCGGGGCGATGGTCTTTGCTGCCGTGCCGATCGCATTCGCATTCGGCCTTGCCACCGTCGGCTATCTCGCCCTGACCACCAGCACGCCTGACGTGGTGATGATCGGACGAATGGATGAGGGCATGAGCCACCTGATCCTGCTAGCCGTGCCGCTCTTCGTCTTTCTGGGCCTTCTCATCGAGATGACCGGGATGGCCCGCGCCATGGTCGGCTTCCTCGCGAGTATTCTGGGCCATGTGCGCGGCGGACTGCACTATGTGCTGGTCGGAGCGATGTATCTGGTTTCGGGCATTTCGGGTTCCAAGGCAGCGGACATGGCTGCTGTGGCTCCGGTGTTATTTCCCGAGATGCGGCAAAGGGGGGCCAAGCCGGGCGATCTCGTTGCGCTCCTGGCGGCGACCGGCGCGCAGACCGAAACGATCCCGCCCTCGCTCGTTCTGATCACGATCGGCTCGGTGACCGGCGTTTCGATCTCAGCGCTGTTCACCGGCGGTCTTCTTCCGGGCGTAGTCCTTGCCGTCATGCTCGCGGCCGTGGTGTGGTGGCGATATCGCCGGGAAGACCTGTCTCACGTCAAAAGGGCGACCGGACGGCAGATCGGCCGCGCCTTCGTTATCGCGGTCCCTGCCATCGCCCTGCCGTTCGTGATCCGGACCGCCGTCGTAGAAGGGGTTGCGACGGCAACGGAGGTCTCGACCATCGGCATACTATACTCGGCTTGTGCGGGTCTCTTTATCTACCGCCAGTTCGATTGGCGCCGGATCTATCCGATGCTGGTCGAAACAGCCTCGCTCTCGGGAGCGATCCTGCTCATTATCGGCGCGGCGACCGGCATGGCCTGGGCGCTTACCCAGTCTGGATTTTCTGCCTCTCTCGCGAAGATCATGACCAGCCTCCCGGGCGGGGTGCCCGTCTTCCTGGCCGTGACGATCGTGACTTTCGTGATCCTCGGCAGCGTGCTCGAAGGGATTCCGGCCATCGTCCTGTTCGGCCCGCTGCTGTTCCCGGTTGCGCGGCAGGTTGGCGTGCACGATGTTCACTATGCGATGGTTGTCGTTCTCGCCATGGGCATTGGCTTGTTCGCGCCCCCGTTCGGGGTCGGCTACTATGCGGCCTGTGCCATCAGCCGCATCAACCCGGATGAAGGCATGAAACCAATCGTGGGCTACATGATCGCGCTCCTGATCGGGACACTGATTGTGGCCGCCGTGCCCTGGCTATCGATCGGATTTCTTGAGAAGCCGTAGCGATGATGTGCGATGCCTCGCGGGACAGGCCGCGAGGCTCCTCGTCAATCGAATTTAGGCAGATGCAGCGGCAGACCCTCACAGGGCACATCGATCTCCTCGACCTGGCCCTTGCCGACTTCAGTGACGCGAAGCTTCTTGCCCTCGAGCGTGAAGGCACAATTCGTTGGCTGTAGTCCGTCTAAGATCAGGCGGTCGACCACCTCTCCTCGGCGGTCTAGTACCGTGACGTTCTTCTGGTTGTACACCGTGCAATAAAGCCGGCCGTCCTTGCTGAAGGCCATTCCGTCTGGGCCCTTGAAATCGGGATTGGCATCGGGTTGCAGGACGTTGCCGAAGACCACGCGTTCCGGCGCGGTCTCGCCGAACACGTCGTATCGATAGACATCGCCAGTGAAGGATGCGTTAGCATAAAGGTGATTGTCAGGACCGAAGGCAATACCGTTGGTGAAACGGATCTTACGATCAAGGACGCGCAGCACCTTCATGGCCGCCGGATCGATCTCGTATACGCGGCCGTCCCAATCGAGGTCCATGTAGCCGACTACAAAGGCCTGGCCATTGATGAAATCCTCGGCGGCCATGCCGGAATCTGTCATGTAGAGCAGTCCGTTCGGACCGAAGCAGAGGTCGTTCGGAAACAGAAAGCGATCGGCGCCTTCGCCCTGCATGCGTCGGATTTCGTTTCCGCTGTCATCGATGCAGATCAGCGCGCGGAGCCCGGCTTCGGCGATCCAGATCCGGCCATGGCCATCGATCGTCAGTCCGTTCGGACGACCGCCCGTTGTCCGGATCACCCTGCGGTTGCCGCGAGGGTCGAGCCGCGTGATGCAAAGGGTCGACGCCGACATTTCCGTGACATACATGGACCCGTCCGGCAGGCAAATCGGTCCCTCGGGTGCTCCAATTCCCCTCGCAAAAAGCTTCGGCGTCATTTCTGTCATCCTGTTCTCGATGTTGACCCGGCCCTTGCTATGCAATGACCAGCCCACTAGCCGGATCGATCAGCACCACGCGATTGAGGTCGATGGCGAGATCGATCCGCTCGCCATGCCTGCTGACGTCATGAGCCTGCAGCTCGGCAACCACATCCACTCCGCCTATCTTGATGGTGGTGAATGTACGGGTCCCTGTCGGCTGAATGAGATCAGCGACGGCCGAATAGGCGACCACTCCATCGCGGAGAGATCCGCCGCCGGCCCGACTGAAATGCTGCGGACGAATGCCGACGAGAACCTGTCGCCCTTCCGCGCTGGTCAGTGACGTGGTCTTCGCGCTCGGAAGTGTCATCGTACCACCGGATTCAAACACAACCGCTGCGCCGCCGCCGTTGATCTTGAGGGTCGCTGGGATGAGGTTGATCGACGGGGAGCCGAGGAAGCCGGCCACGAAACCGGTTCGAGGCTGCTCGAATAGCTCGAGCGGAGCTCCCTGCTGCTCGATCTTCCCGTCGCGCAGCAGCACGATGCGGTCGGCGAGCGTCATCGCCTCAACCTGGTCATGGGTGACGTAGATCATCGTCGTCGTGATCTCGTGATGCAGACGCTTGATCTCAGTCCGCATCTCGTCGCGCAGCTGGGCGTCGAGATTCGAGAGCGGCTCGTCGAATAGAAACAGGTCCGCCTTGCGGACAATGGCGCGGCCGATGGCAACCCGCTGACGCTGTCCGCCGGAGAGCTGACGAGGATAGCGTTGGAGAAGACTGCCGATCCCGAGCATCTCGGCGGCTTCGCCGACCCGCTTCCTGATCTCGATCTCGGGCGTTTTGCGGGCACGCAGACCAAACGCGATGTTATCGTTGACAGTCAAATAGGGATAAAGCGCGTAGTTCTGGAATACCATGGCGATGTTCCGTTCGCGCGGGCGTAGATCGTTGACCACTGCGCCGCCGATCGTGATCGTTCCATCGTCCGGATCTTCGAGGCCGGCGATGGTGCGCAAGAGCGTGCTCTTGCCACAGCCAGACGGTCCCACGAGCACGGCGAATTCACCGTCGCCGATGGTCAGATCGAGACCTCGAACCGCGTGCACATTGCCGTAATATTTGTGCACCCCGGACAGCTTGACGTCAGCCACTCCGCTCTCCCTAACCTTTGACAGCGCCTAAGGAGATGCCGCGTACGAGATAGCGCTGCATCACCGAGACGGCCACGAAGATCGGCAAAGTTCCCAAGACAGACATGGCCGCGATCTTCCCCCAAAAATTCGATTGTCCGCCAAAATAGTGTGTCAACTGGACCGGGAAGGTGATGACCTCGGTACGTGTCAGCACGAGCGCAAAGAGAAAGTCATTCCAGGCGAATACGAAGGTGAACACCGATGTGGCCATAAGGCCGGAACGAACCATGGGGAAGACGACTTTCCAGATCACTTCCCATCGGTTCAGTCCGTCGACGAGAGCGCTTTCCTCAAGCTCGAGCGGAACATCGACGATGTAACCGCGCATCATCCAGATGACGTAGGGAAGGTTGAATGCCGTGTAGAGCAGGATCAATCCGAAGAAGCCATCAACCATGCCGAAATGGACGTAGAGCAGGAATATCGGGAAGACGACCGCGATGGGTGGGATCATGCGCTGGGAGATGATCCACATCGCGAGGTTCTCACCACCGGTACCGAAGCGGGCAAGGCTGTAGGCGCAAAGCGTACCCAAAACGATTGCGATGCCGGAACTGACGCCGGCGACGATCAGGCTGTTCAGGATGGCTACAACGTCACCATCCTTGAACAGAACGTAGTAGTTCGAGAACTGGATCTGTGCAGGAACCCACAAGGGCGGCACGTGATAGATCTCGTCCGGTGTCTTGAACGAGATCATGAACAGCCAGTATACCGGAAACAGAAACAGCAGCGTCACGACGGTCGCGCCGAGATAGCGAAGGCCCAGGATGCGGACCTTTCTCGCTGGAAGTTTTCCGACTTTCATCGCGCAAGCTCCATGCGCTTGAGGACGAGAGTGGTGATGATCGTCAGCAGCGCGATTACGAGGAAGGAGATTGCGGCTGTGTAACTGATCTCGAACTGCGAAAAGCCTTGCACGTAGGTGTAGAGCGATATGGTTTCGGTCATCGAACCCGGACCGCCTTCGGTGAGGGCCCAGATGATGTCAAAGATGCGGACGAGGTCGAGGCCGCGGATCAGACAGGCAACAGCTATCACCGGCGCAATCGAAGGCAGAATGATCGCGCGAAGCACGCGGAGGTATGACGCCCCGTCGATTTCCGCAGCTTCGAGCTGCGACTGGTCCACGTTCGACAGGGCCGCAAGCAGCAGCAGGAACATGAATGGCGACCACTGCCAGACCTCGCAGATGATGATCGCCGGGTAGACGTAGGCGGGATTGACAGTCCACAAGATCCGGACCGGCTCGCCAGCGAAGAAGCTGAGGATCTGGCCTATCGGACCGAAGCGAACGTCGAACATCAACCGCCAGGTCGCTCCGGCGACAATCGGGGAAATCACGGTCGGAAGCACCAGGAGCGCGACGAAAAGTTGGCGGCCCGGCAGGCGGTCAATGAAAAGCTGCGCCATCAGAAAGCCGATCAGAAGCTCGAGGGGCAGGGCGACTGCGGTGATGATCGCAGTATGACCAAGCGATGCCCAGAGGCGGGTGTCCCTGAATAGCTCTGCATAGTTCAGCAGGCCGACAAAGGACGTGTCGTTGTCGGTCATCGTGATGCGCTGAAAGCTCACGACCAACGAGTAGATGAGTGGGAACAAGCCGACTAAAAGAAGAATGAAGATCGCGGGTGCGACGATGAGATAGGGTAGGCGGTCCTCGAGCATACGCCCGAGACGGCTGGGGCGGCGTTGTTCAGCCCCATTGAGACTTGTGGCAAGCGTCATCATCAATCCAGGAGACAGCGCTGCATGGGAGGAGGCGCCTCCCATGCGGCAACAAAGGCAGTTACTGTGGATAGGCGCCAGGCTTTGCCGCCCAGACCTTGTAAACGGCCCTTTGATTTTCGATGCCGACCTTCTCCGTGATGGCGTCGAATTGTTGTGCCAGGCGGTCGAGAATGGCCTTGGCATCTTCGCCCGCCCAGAGGCTGGAGATCGCCTTGGTCATTGCCTCGTCGTACTTGTCCTGTTGCAGCAGGGAGAGATCGAGCAGGCCCTTCTCACCGGATGTCTTGACGGTGTCGAGATAGGAGGGTGCATCGGGCCAGAGCGAACGATATTTCTCGCTCGCGTAGTGCGACACGCGGAACGGGTCGCGCAGCGTATAGGGGAGCTGGACGCGCTCGAGGCTCGTCTTCTTGCTGTTCAGCCACTGGATGAACAGGTAGGCGGCTTCCTTGTTCTTGCTGGTGGCAGAGACCGCGAGGTCGAAGCCGACACCGAGTTCCGGCCGACCGAGCGGGTTGAGGGCATAGCCGACCTTGCCGGCCACCTGCGATTTTGGCACCCATTTCAGCGCCTCCTCGCCGGAGCCATAGCCTGCTGCCCAACGTCCATAGGGAGGCCAGGAGATCGTCATTGCCGTGGTGCCCTGGAGGAACGCCGCGAGATTGTCGACGAAATTCCACTGCTCCACGCCGGGCGGCATGAACTTGTTTTCCGCCAGCATCTGCTTGAACACTTTAAGGCCGACGTCACTGTTCACCGTTGCCTTCATGGTATCCGCATTGAAAAACTTGCCGCCTTCCATGCGGAAGCGTTCCTGAAACATGTACTGCGGATAGGGCGCGGCGCGAAAGAAGCCGGCGCCGTAAACCTTGGGCGCCATCTTGTCCGTGATGAACTGGCCGATCTCGTCGAACTGCTTCCAGTCTTTCGGTGGCGCCAGTTCGTAGCCGAACTTGGCCTTGAACTCGTCCTTCATCTTCGGATCTTCGAAGATGTCCTTCCGATAGTAGAGCAGCATCACGTCGCCGTCGTCCGGAAAACCGTAGATCTTGCCGTCATACTGCATCTGGTTGTCGCGGTAGGCGGCTGCAATGTCCTGCAACTCGTCGCGATAGCCGAATTTGTCGACATACTTATCGAGAGGCTCGAGTGCGCCGGCGCGTGCAAGGTCTGGCATCCAGGACGGAATGACGTTCAGCGCGTCATAAGCTCCTGCGCCCGATTTGAAATCCTGCATGATCTTGGTGAACATCTGGTCGGTAGGGACTTCGACCACCTTGACCTTTATGCCGGTGAGCTTCTCCCATTTGGGACCCGAATAGTTCAGCGGGTCGAGAGATTGGAGGCCGGCTTCCCAGACGATGCTGATCGTCGCGCCCGCATATTTCTTTGCGGCTTCGACGGCGGTGTCGGCCGCATCCTTATCGGCGGCATGCGCCGAGGCGCCGGTAAGCGCCAGCATGGCCGATGCACCAAGAAACGTCCTGAACTTCATCCCTTCTTCCTCCTCTTCTGAGCGTCCGCGGGCCGCCGGTCGGCTTAGGTGCGCTTCTCATGTGATTTTTCGCCGAGCAGCCAGCCGTGAGCGTCATCGGACGCCGTTTCGGCACGACGAGCGATCGAACAAACGGATTCAACTATGTCGAGATTTGCCGCGCGGGCCCAAAATGCCGGGTGACTTTGCGCCAACACGCCCGAAATACGCGATAGCTTCATTGAAGCGCCTGTATCCTCCCCAAAACGCTCGCAAGCTTTGATTTTGGAGCAGTCTGCGTCGTCGTGGGATGGACGGACAAATGAGAACTTTGCACGTATGGGTGATCTGGATTCACTTGTCTGTCTGCACCCGAAAGAAAGCCGGTTAGAGCATGGCCAACCCCATAGTCCGGACGCGGCTCGTGCCATGCATGGATCCAACAGGCCAGCTAAATCGATCGCCCAAGTTGCGGCGCGCTTCGAAGCCGGATTTCCACTTCGTGCGCGATGATACAGCCGTGGGGCCGATTTCGTTCGCCGCTCAATACGCGAAGCGCTGACATCGAACCGGGCATCTATGCAAAAGCCGAGATCACGGTAATAGTGCGAAGCCGCAGACGACGGGCCACGATGGGAATCGCCCTGCAGAGACGTTGAGAAAGCGTTTGAGATTCGAACCGGCGCGCGAGCCGTCTCCGACTAGACGGATCTAACCCAGCGCCGCAGGCCTTCGATCGTGCGAAACCCGTCGGCAGCGTAGGACCAGCGATGACTCGGAGGCTTACACCGTCTGGGCAGGCGCATGTGCTGGGTCGAGGTCTAGCACGGCCTTTGCACCCCGCTCTGCAACCGCTTTCAGAGTTGCCGTCCAGTCGATTTGGCGCGCGACCTGGTTTGCAAGTTTCGCAGGCCGCGGCGGCGGAGAAGATGCGTTCGCCCTCACGCCGGCAAGCAGAACGTGCTGGCCTGCGACGGCCGAGTGCTTGCCGGCATCAAGCGCTTGCTGCAGAGGCGCCCGCGCGAGCCTCGCAACAAGGCCTGTGCGCGCGCTCCCTTGGCAGCCCTCGTCGCGGAGAGCGCTGACATCCGGCTCCGCGCCCCCGCATACGAGCAGACCGGACTCTTTAAGCAGGCGACTTGGCGAGCCAACGGTCCCGTTCAACAATTTAGGCCAATTGTCGATGGAACTGTTGAAATTGATTTTCCTCGATAAATTTCGTTTCAACGGCGGGGTCAAAAATCGGGCCGGATTGTTGAAGCCATGGATTTTCAAGAATTTAACAACGGTCAGGTCAATAGTCAGCAGCGCTTCCGCGCCCTGAGGGACGCCAAAGAGGCTCCGCTGGAGCGCAGCCGTTTGATCGAGCTCCACGAAGGCTCGCAACCAGCCAGAGCCGGGCTGCGATCAAGAACACGATCATCTTCGCAACGAAGGGGGTGCCGATCATCACGATCACCGCCTTGAATACACCGCGGCTCAACACCGGCGTCCGCATCAGTTTAGCCAAAGAGCGTTTGCGCTATAGTACAATCTTAGGAGAGAAAAATCTGGCTGGATCGCCTCGCAAGCTCATCCAAGTATTGCAGATGTCGTATTTTATGAGGGATCAATTTGGGCGCGCTTCGAAATCTTTTGCAATGCTGGCCCAGCTATCAACCACCATTTGCCCAGCCGCCCCGTTCTCATTTGACCGCCGAGCTAGATGAGAAGCACTACCTGAGTTATTTCGAATAGCTAGCTCGTGCGACGTGCTAGCAGCAGCGTCGCTCCCAGACCGCACATGACGGCGCCCGATGCCTGTCGCATCCTAGCAACAAACGACGGGCGCTTCGCCAATCCATCTCTAGCTTTTGCAGCCCAATAGGTCACGATCAAGTCTACGCTCGTGTTGAGTGCAACCGAGATAAGGCCCAGCACGACGAACTGCTCTGCAACATTCGCCGATGGGTCGACGAACTGCGGGATGAAAGCAAGAAAGAATGCCGCCGTCTTCGGGTTGAGTGCTTCGACGACGATGCCCTCGCGAAACGCTCGACGCGCGCCGGTCGTGCGAACTTCGCCAGGTTCGACGAGACGCGCTTCGCGCCAACTTTTGATCCCCAACCAGACGAGATACAAGCCTCCCGCGATCTTCAGTACAGCAAAGGCCTCCGCGCTGGCCATGACAAGGGCTGATAAGCCGATGGCGCCCGCCAGGACGTGCACGAGGCCACCGAGGCCTAGGCCGACGCTTGACGTCAAGCCCTCAGTTCTGCCGCCCGCGAGTGTTCGTGCAACAATATAGAAGATCCCGGGTCCGGGCGTGACCGCCACCAGCAATGCTGCTGCCGAGAATAGGACGAAAGTCTGGTATCCGAACATGGCTTCTCCATATCGCATAAGGGCAAAGGAGATCTGCTCGTCTCCTTGCTACAAGGCCGGGGGTGGGCAGGGCTGCACGGCTAAGGCGTCTCGCGCTTGGCCTCGAACCTGATCATGGGGATACAACACGCGGACGACACGAAGCAACCGAGCGTTAAGGTTGTGCTTGACTGCTACGGCCTGGCCGCGAAGCTTCTGCGCGGCTTTCAATCGGGATCGCGGTACGGATCATACGATCAGTGTAGAGGATATGCCTGTCAACCTGCCGACGCACGGACATGGGCAAGGCTACGCCGACGTCAAGTTCCTGATCCCCGGGCTGGTCCAGCCGGTTGGTATCCGCAAGGTTCATACTTCGCAACTGTCCGCAATTCGCTACGCTTGCGCGGTCAGCATCGACGCCATTAACAGCCTGCCGACAACTATCGCGGAAATGACCTTGGCAATTTTGGGTGTCGCCGCGGCGGGTTCCACCGAGGCAGGCGGCGGCGCACTGATCGCCGGTCAAGAATAGCAGCAGGGACTATGCGTGGAAGGTGTCGCACAATGGGCGCAAGATCAACAGAGCCCTGCGCTGTAGCCAAGATACCGCAACCGATTGGTTCACGCTCTCGACACTGATTAGACGGCGCAGCGCGCCATTGATCCGGTATGTCATCTGCCGCTTCGGCTCGCTGGATCCACCGACGGCGCCACCTTCCGTCACTTCAGCCTCTCCGGCAGCTGTACGATAGTTTGCTCGGCGCACGCGACTAAGACGAGTACTCCTACGGTGCTCCTATCTTGTAGTTTTTTGCGTCTGCTCGCCTGTCGAGTTCAGAATCAATGAAATCAATGAGTTAGTAGGCGCCGTATGGTTCGAGACGCAGGGGGCGTCCACCGTCAGATCCCGACTTGAACCGATGCCAATCGGTGGTTGCGTCTTCCCGATTTGAACCTACAACCGAATTGTCTCAGCGGCCTCATCTCGGACCCGCAGTACGAGGCAGGACCCTAAGCGCGCTTGGCTTCCATTTTACACGACATTGCCCGCTTTCGTACAATCTGCGTTGGCGACCGTTAAACACTTCTCGTCAACGGCGTAAAGCAGCTTCTCGCTCAAGTCTCCCGAACTGCTTCATGCGAAGGAATGGATGAGATATCGTATGTTTTGGTGGTGTGGGGAAAAGCGGTAGCGCTCCCCCGCTACCAAACAATCCCGCTACCAATCTGGAATTTCCCGGCTAATCTACAATTTCGGCGTGTATTTTCGCGCCGTTAGTGCTGCGCATTCCTTAGGGATGACGTGGTTTGGCGGCGGTTTGACAAGATTCGTCGTAGCACCTTCACTCTCGACTGTACTCTCAGTGAATGTTTTCGACGATCGGCGCGACAGTTGATTGGCTTGCAAAGGTTCTCTCATGGAGACGAACAATTTTCAGCGGGTGGGGGCCGCTAGCAACACTGAGGTCGGGCGCGATTTTGAAGCTGCTGCTCACATTTTTTTCGACCAGAGTGGCATCAAACTGAGGCGTAGCTTTCCGGTCGAGATAGAATTTCGTGTCAAGAAAAGTCACAGCTTCGATTTTGGAAGCGAAGACCCGCCGATTTTGGTGGAGTGCAAATCCTATACATGGACGTCCGGCGGTAACTCACCCAGCGCCAAAATCAAGGGACTGAATGAAGCGATGCTGCTGTTCAGCGTCGCGCCAGAACCATACCGCAAGATCCTTTTCGTTCTAAAACACCTTCACGAACGCAGACGCCTGAGCTTAGCGACTCACTACATCAAAAATCACGCACATCTTTTTCCACCGGGCGTGGAAGTTTGGGAGTTTGATTTGGGTGGCTCGCACGCAGAGCGAATGTTCTAAAATCTCACGGCCAAAAATTGCAAGGGCTGCTGAGTAAATCGAAAGCTGGCCGTCATAGAATTCATTCGTCACAAGCCGGATAGAGCGAGCAGGAGTGGTTGTTATGGGAATGCCAGAAGAGCCGTACTACACGCTTATAGTGGAAACTTACTATGAGTCTGGATCCGGCTTGCATGGTGATATTCATGTGCGCTGCATTGAGGGGCAGCAATTTCCTCAATCGCTCCGCATTCGATCTCCGAGAGAGATGCGGCGCAGTTATCCAATTGGAACACGCTTCCGCATCTATGCGAAGCTAACCGATAGGGAGGGAGGAAACCAGTTCCTGCACACCCACCACAACTGGCCCTATGAAGTTCTGAAGGATTAGGATTCCGGATGGGATCTCGGTGGGCCAGCTTAGTTTTCCTATTCTGCCTACAGGCCAGCTTGGCTGGAGCAGCAAATCATGATTCTAAGTCGGCATAAGCTGCATCAGCTCGGCCTGATAGCTTCAATCAAAGATAACGTTATTAGACACGGTTATGCCTTTGTCCCGGAATACCGTCCGGACGAGCCGATAGTTTCGATTGCACATGCGCTTGGCCGGCCATTGGCTCTATGGCAGAACCGATTAGTTCAAGAGCTAATCCCACGGCCGATTGCGCCGCCAAATACCTATAGCGGAATCTTTGGTCTGCAACGCTTTCCGCTTCATACCGATCTTGCTCATTGGCGTCTACCGCCTCCCTATCTCCTGCTTCGATGCGTCAAGGGCTATGCAGAGGTCCCAACTCAAATCGTAGATGGTCGTACCCTCATCGAGGCTATTTCCCAAGATATCCTGACGAGAGCCATTGTTAAGCCGCGCCGCCCTCAAAACGGCTCGCTTATTCTACTCCGGCTTTGCGAGTTCGTTGACGAGCGGTACTGCTTTAGATGGGACGAAGTATTCCTCAGGCCGGCCAGCAGGGTTGGTGATGTCGCCAGCAAAGCAATCCGGGCGCTACTTAATTCGAGCGAACCTTCATCTATCCCCCTGGTGCAGGCCGGCGACATGCTTTTGGTTGATAACTGGCGGATATTACACGGTCGTTCGCCAATCCCTGCAGGTCGGGAAGACCGGAAGATCGAAAGAATATACTTGGAGCGACTGCATTGAAGAAGACAGTTCTGCCGAACGCGACACCACCAACGTGGGATGCCAGTGCTCTCTACCTCAAGGCGGAGCGTTATGTTCAGCACATGAGCGCTCTTGATAGCGACGAATGGGAGTATGCGCTGTGGTCGAGTCTTTCACTGGAGTTCCTAGCACGTGCGGCTCTGGCCAATGTTAGTCCCGCGCTCTTGGCGGATACAGAAAAGAGTTGGGCGAGTCTCTATCATGCATTGGGATTTGCTCCTCTTGAAGAGCGATTTGCGCCAAAGTCCATCGTAGTCAGTGAGGTATTCAAACGCCTCACCGCCATTCTTCAGGACTTCACGAAGGAGCACGAGAGTTTCGGCATCCAGCATACCGGCCGACGCAATACTGAATTGCACTCAGGCGATCTCGCGTTCGAAGGAATCAAAAGCTCAGTCTGGCAGCCACGCTTCTATCAGACTTGCAAGGTTCTTCTCGATTCAATGGGGATGACTCTCCGAGATTTTCTCGGCGACGATGAAGCAAAAGTGGCTGAACAGCTAATCAGTGCCGCGGCTGATGACAGCGCTAAAGCTGTAAAGGGGGAAGTCGAGGCCCATAAAAAGGTTTGGCTTGCAAAGGGAGAACAAGAACGAGCAACCCTGAGCGCACAAGCCTCAGTTTGGGCGTCAAGACTCGATGGGCACAGGGTGGACTGCCCCGCCTGCGCCTCGAAAGCATTGGTTGTCGGTGCAGCTGTCTCAGCGCCCGTGCAGCGGCTCGAGGATGGCGAAATAATCGAGACGCAGGAATATCTACCCAACCAATTCGAGTGCATAGCTTGTGGCTTGAAAGTTGCCGGACTTTCGCGCTTGGCGGTCATCGGCCTCAGTGATCGTTATAAGAAGACCCAAGTCTATGATGCCTCCGAGTACTATGCTCCCGAGGATGATTATGTCGGTTACGAGGACGATAACAACGAGTACTAAAAGTCTTGAACTTGACCTCATCTAAAATGGAAGGTCGCTCTCCTCTGGAGAGACTCCCGATTGGATAACCCCACTCGGTAGTGGTAAATTGCTGACTACGTAAAGGTTGATGATGTCTTCGCGATCCATGAATAGAATCTGACTGCGTTTTGACGCATCGAGCTTGTTGCCAAGCCAATTCCTTGCCGCCTTAGTAATTTCACCGCCCGCGATAATAAATGCATGATCGACTAGAACGCGCTTTCCAATCTCCGGATCGAATACCTCATGACCTAGCATCATCGTCGCCTGGTTGAGAATCTCGGCTACATTGGAAGTGGACGCTTTGCTAACGCCAGATGTGTCGAGCTTGCCCCGTTTTACTTGCATACCAAAATACAATACATGCTGTGTGGGTAGGGTGAATTTCATCCACGCGTCCTTGCCATATTCGAGTTGCTTGTCCTTATGTCCAGCGGCTGTGACTCGATGGAAGCCTAGTTGCCGGAGGAGCGGGAGAAGCATCTCTTCAATCAGTATGTCTTCCGACGCTGCATCTAAAAAAGCTGTGAGTTGCTCGCGTCGCCTGAGCTCTGCTGCTGTGAAAGGGCGGTGCGGGTTAGGGCTCGGCGTCGCAATCGCTCCTGTCGCTATGTTTCGCAAATAGCATTGCTTGTCCTCCGAATAGAACGCCTCAAATCGTTCCCTTGATAACGCAGTGTTCAGCATCGACAATGCTCCTGGTCTGTCGGCACCTTCGTTCTTCGCATTTGATTGATCCATGAGCACTCGGATCACGCGGCAGAATATTTCAGGAGGAAAGTTCGGGCTTGGCTGTGGCCCCGCTAGAATGTCCTTCAATGTCTGGGCTACCCAATAGTTGCGGGTTGATCCATCGTGCGCATAGTCAGTGTCGCAATCGTAAAAGAACTCGGTCAGGCGGCTGCTACTCCGATACTCAAAAAAGCTCTCTTCGTCGTTGAAATTTCCGCAGATCATGTCGGCGATCTGCATGAGCGTCCGTTGCTTAAATTCCATCGGGCTGACTCAATGCGGCTCGGATTGTTGATTGTAAGCCGAAAGATACAGTAGTTTGCGATCGGAAACATTCATTTCCGCGCGCTATTATTGGGGACCCGACTGCTGGGCCTTTCGTCTCGGGCAAAACACCCCCGTCAACCCCTCCCCACAAAAATATTCCCCTTTACCGAAATTCTGAAATCCCGTATATCCCGCCCATCCCGGCTCATCCTGAGGGGCGATCGCGTCGTCGTCTTGATCGCGAGCCGGGCTTGCGGTGGACGCGGCAGCGTCGGGCGCGAAAGGTGCGGGCAGGGAGGGTAGTCCCCGGTGAGCTCGCGGCCGCGCGCGGACGAACGGCGCTGCTAGGTCTCGTCTCGTCTTGCAAGTTTCCGGCGCTGTCGACGGTGTCAGGGAATACTGCGGCGAAATGGCGGGCCGTGCGTACGGCAAAACCGTGTGGTCCTGGCCGTCGTTGCTACGGTCAAGCTCTTGCGGAGGCGGCTCTCGCGTCAACCGGCGCGAAAGCCGGTGAATTCCGCGAGCGCGAGGGAGGCCAGAAGGAACTCGGCTCCCGGGAGAGCGCGGCATAAGCCGTCCGACCATCGCGCAGGGAAGGCCGAGTGATCGGCACCACCTGTATGCTGCTGTGCGGTTCTTCTGCGTGTGCAATTTGCGCAGCAGACCGCGGGTGCGATGTCAGCACCCGGCCTTCCCTGCGCCCTCTTGGCTTTCAGAGGGGCGAAACATCCGGCAAAGCTCGGGCGAAATCAGCCGCGAGGCTGCGAAGGCGTGTCTGTGATGCGAAGCGCTGTCAGGTCCCACGACGCTGCCCTTCACTCCCTCGGCGCGGGCGCCATGTCCGTGGCGGATCATGCTGGAGACAAGGACGAGAACCTCGACCGCTCACGCCGACTTATGCTTGAATACTGATTTGACCTGCCGTCGCGCCGGTCCTCGAAGGTTTGCTCGGGAAGCAAGCGACCGGTTCTGTGATCACCATCACAGGTGTGGCCGCCTTCCCCATCTATACTGCCGGCTCGGAGGCAGGGTGGCGACCATGCGGAATCGGATTGCACTGGTTTTCAGTTTGTTTTTTTTCACTTCTCTGGCAGCCGCTGATCGTGCGGCCGCAGACGATCGGACCATCTGCGCGCAGCGCGGCCATGAAGACCGCATCGCCGCGTGCTCGCGGCTGATCGCAAAGAGCGGTGGGCGCGACGCCGTGGCGTTCGACAATCGCGGTGCCGAATATGGCGACAAGGGCGACTACGATCGCGCAATCTCCGATTTCAGCGAGGCCATCCGCATCGATCCGAAATACGCGCTTGCCTGGCAGCATCGCGGCGCCGCCCTGCTTCGCCGGAACGAGGTGGATCGGGCCATCGCCGACTTGACCCAGTCGATCCGGCTCGATGCAAACAATCTGAACGCCTTGAACGACCGCGGCATGGCCTATGCCGCTGCAGGTGATTCCGAGCGCGCGCTCTCGGATTACAACGCAGCGATCCGCATCAATCCGAGGTTCAAGTTCGCCTACTTCAATCGGGGGCGGCTCTATGCCGGCAAGGGCGACCATACCCGGGCGATCGCCGAATATTCCGAGGTCATCCGCATTGACCCGACCTACGGTTATGCGTTCAACAATCGCGGACTGTCCTATCGGGACACCGGCCAGTCCGATCGTGCCGTGGCCGATTTCAGCGAGGCGATCCGGCTTTTGCCGAGGACGACGCTGGCCTACAACAACCGCGGCGACATCTATCTCCTTCAGGGCAGGTACGATCAAGCCCTCGCCGATTTCAATCAGTCGCTGCGCAATGATCCGCAACACCAAAGCGCGCTGGTGAACCGCGGAATGGTGTTCGAGAAGCTGGGTGAGGTCGCAAAGGCCCGCGCCGACTTCAACGCAGCTCTGGCTGCCCCGCAGAAGTACGACAGCGCGAAATGGGCGATGGACAAGGCGCGCGAACGCCTCGCCGCGCTGGACGATACGTCCATCAAGACCGTTCCCCCCACCACCGCGCCGGTTGTCGCGCTGCCGGGACCGTCAAGTCGAAATGACAGGCGCATCGCGCTCGTGGTCGGAAACTCCGCTTATGAGAATGTCGCAGCGCTCGCCAATCCGGCGCGCGATGCGGCGCTCGTCGCCGAAACGCTCAAGCTCACCGGATTCGATTCCGTCACGCTGCTGACCGATCTGCGCAAGGATGCGTTGACCGCGGCACTGCGCGACTTTGCAAGGCAGGCGGAAATCGCCGACTGGGCGATGGTGTATTACGCCGGTCACGGCATGGAGGTCGGCGGCGTCAACTATCTGATCCCGATCGACGCGAAGATCGCCTCCGACCGCGACGTCAGCTTCGAAGCCGTGGCGCTGGACCAGGTGTTGAACGCGGCGGAACGCGCCAAGCGGCTGCGCCTCATCGTCCTCGATGCCTGCCGCGACAATCCCTTCGCCAACCAGATGAAGCGCACCATGACGCTGGCGTCGCGTTCGGTGTCGCGCGGCCTTGCGGCGATCGAGCCCGAGGCAGGCACGCTGGTGGTGTATGCCGCCAAGGACGGAGAGATGGCGCTCGACGGAGAGGGCAGGAACAGCCCGTTCGCCACGGCGTTCGTCAACAACATGCGCAAGCCCGGTCTCGAGGTGCGCCGGCTGTTCGACGTCGTGCGTGACGATGTCATGGAGGCGACCAATCGTGCACAAAAGCCATTCAGCTACGGATCGGTCTCGGGCCGGCAGGATTTTTACTTCGTTGCCGGGAAATGAGACGCAAGGCTTTGGCTGTCGCGGGAAAGCGAGCCTCTGGTTCGCAGGCAAGACGTAGGTCACCGCCAACGGCCTAGATGGAATGTTGACCACCGGCCCTGATACCTGGCTGCGAACGCTCCACTGCTGAAGGAGCAACGAACAGCAGAAGCGCATCATCCGGAAGATGGAAATCCGCTGCCATCGCCTTCAGACCGACCGCGCTTCGTCGGCGGAGATCAAGTTGTTGGGTCGGTGGCCCAATTCTTGCACCAAACAGGTGACAACAGAGGGCGAGAGTTGGATTTGAAAGTCCTGATTCAAAGTGTCGGCAATTGGTGCGCGAAGGTCTGGCGCGGGATCAACGATTCCGTCAAGCACGTCCCAATGCACTAATCGCAGGCGAGCCGAAGCTGGCAGCTCGAGGCTGCAAGCGTTTCCGGCTGCACATCGTGCGGTTCATTTGGCCGTTTACTGCTGATCGTCTTCGATGTGCCGTCTCGCGCGTCTCCGCGGCGATGTCCATGTTTGATGCCGGCTTCGCCGCCATACCGAAATCCGTCGAAGCGCATAGTTTCTTTTGATTTCTGCTGCGAGGAAACGCTCTCTAAGCTTTTGATCGCGCGCGGGGGCGGGCGTCATGTTTACCCTGAGCGATACCGATTTCCCTGCGACAGATGAGAAAGCGCGGTCATGACCTCTGCCACGGTTTATTTCCTGAATGGTCCCAATGCGAATCTCTACGGGCTCGACAAGAGCGGCACCTATGGCCGGGAGAGTTTCGTCTCCATCAAGAAGCGCTGTGAAGATCACGCGGCGTCACTTGGCCTGACCGTCGATTTCCGTCAGTCCAATCACGAGGGCACTTTGGTGGACTGGATCCAGGAGGCGAGGGAGAAGGCGGAGGGCATCGTCATCAATGCGGCCGGGCTGACTTATTCCTCCGTCCCGATCCTCGATGCCTTGCTCGCTTTCGAGGGCCCCATCATCGAGGCGCATATGAGCAATATCTGGAAGCGTGAGCCGTTTCGTCATCACTCCTATGTTTCGCGAGCGGCGACGGGCGTGATCGCAGGGCTCGGTGCGCTTGGCTATGAACTGGCATTGACGGCGGTGTCGCGCCTGATCGCCGAAAAGGCCGCCCGATGACATCGGAGGTCATGGCGTTCTACAGCGCCTTCGATGACTTCGAGACGTGGCGTGATGCGCTTGTCGCAGAGGGTATCGATCTGCGCCGGGCAGACGACATCGCAAATCCGCTCGAGGTCAGGCAGGCGCTGGTGTGGAAGCCGCCGCATGGCTTTTTCACCCGTTACCCAAATCTCGGACTCGTGGTCAATCTCGGCGCCGGCGTGGATGCGCTGGTCGGGCGCGATGATCTGCCGGATGTGCCGATCACCCGCCTGTCCGATCCGAAGATGGCGCGGATGATGGCCGGCTATGTGCTATTCGCCGTGACGCGCCATGCGCGCGATATCCCGGCCTTCGAGCGCGCTCAACGCGAGCATCGTTGGCGCTACATTCATCCGCGCGATCCTGAGACCATCACGGTGGGCGTGCTTGGTCTCGGTGAGCTCGGGCTGACGGCGGCGCTGGAATGCGCGCGGCAGGGTTATCGGGTGCGTGGCTGGTCCAACACGCTAAAGTCGGTGGATGGCATCGAGACCTCTGCCGGCCTGTCCGCATTGCCGGACATTCTGCGCGATAGCGACATCCTGGTCTGCATGCTGCCCGAGACGCCGCAGACCCGCGGCCTACTCGACGCCGAGCGGCTGGCGCAGATGAAGCCGGGCGCCGTCTTCATCAACGTGTCGCGCGGCAGCATCGTCGATGAGCCGGCTTTGATCGAAGCGCTTCGTTCGGCTCATATCGCGGAAGCGACGTTGGACGTCTTTGCCTCCGAACCATTGTCTCCGGACAGTCCCTTGTGGGCAATGGACAATGTTCTGGTGACGCCGCATCTGGCATCGGTGGCGCTGCCGCGGTCAGCGGCACGGCAGATCGGCGAGAATGTGCGCCGGCTTCGGGCCGGGCAGCAGCTGCTAAGCCGCGTCGATCCCCGACGGGGCTATTGAGCCCGGCGCGAACTGGCCGCCAACGGCAAAGGCCTCGCGCGCGTAGTCGGCAAATGTCTGCACCGCCGGCCGCAGCGCGTGACGCTTCAGGCGAAGCGCCATCACATTCGTCGGCGGCAGTTTCTCGGTGATGGGCACCACCGCGACGCGGCTGCCGTCATAGCCGATGGTGGTGCGCGGAACGGCGTTGTGGATCGAATATCCCTGGCCGTGCCCGATCAGTCCGCGGATCAGTTCGAATGACCGGGTCCGGAACGAGATGCGCGGTTCGATGCCCGATGCCGTGAACAGGCTGGCGAAGTAATCGCGGGAATGCGGCAGATCCAGCAGGATGAACGGTTCGTCCCGCATTTCGGTCAGGCTGATCGAAGACCGCGTCGCCAAGGGATGACTGGCCGATAGCACGATAAAGGGCGGCAATTCGCAGAACTTTTCGCCGATGACTTCATCGGGGACGGCAAAGGAATAGGAGAGCGCCAGTTCCGTCCGCCCAGAGGTCAAACCGTCGATGATCTCTTGCTGGTCGCCTTCCTCCAGTTTCACCGAGATGCCTGGCTGACGGGCGCGAAAGCCGGCCAGCAGCCCAGGCATGAAGCGCGTCGCAAGCGTCAGGAAGCTGCCGACCACGATCTCGCCATGCAGGGTACTGCCAAGCGATTGGGCGCTTTGGGCAAAATCGCGAGCATGGTTGAGCAGCAGCCTCGCATCGTTCACCAGCCGCTGGCCGGCCGGTGAGAGCGTGACGCCCTTCGCGAGGTGACGGATGAAAATCTGGATACCGAGCTCGGCCTCCATCTGGCTCAGCGCAGCGGAGATCGAGGGCTGAGAGACGTTCAGGCGCTTGGCCGCCTCCGTCACGCTGCCCGCGTCGGCTGTCTCGACCACGTAACTCAGGGCCCGGAGCGAGAACCTCATCGCATTTTCCTATGCATCTCCAAACATAAAAATATTTTTCTTATGATAGGCACTCCGGCACCCTGTCGTCCAGTCGAACAGGAGCCGATGAATGATCCGCACGGGCGAAGAGTACAAACAGGGCATTCGCGATGGTCGCGAGGTCTGGGTCGATGGCGAGCGCGTCAACGATGTGACCACCCATCCCGCGCTGAAGCCGATCATCGATATCAAGGCCCGCATGTACGACATGGCGCGGGAAGAGCGTTACAGCGGCGATCTGACCTATGTCGAAGGCAATGAGAAGTATTCGATCTTCTACCGGCCGCCGACGGAACCGAAGGACTGGCACGACAAGATCAAGGCTGTCGACCATGTGATGAAGGATATCGGGGGAGTCGTCACCCGCGTGGGCGACGAGACGATCGGCGAGATGTGGTCGCTCAGCGATGGGCGCGACGTGCTGGCCGAGATCGATTCGCGCTTCGCCCCCAATATCGACCGGCATATCCGCGCCGTGGTCGAAAAGGACGTTTTCCACGTCTCGGCCAATACCGACCCGAAGGGCGATCGCTCGCTGCCGCCGCAGCAGCAGGATCCCGACCTGATGGTTCACGTTACCCGCGAGACCGATGCGGGCATCATCATTCGCGGCGCGAAATATGAAACTGCGGCCCCCTATGCCGATCAGGCCTATCTGAAGCCGACCGTCGGTGCCTGGGCGAACGAAAAGCTGTCCGACTACGCGGTGGGCTGCATCGTCAAGATGGGCGCGCCGGGCGTCAAGCATATTTGCCGCTCCGGCTTCGCCAATCGCGGCAGCGCCAAGGATTATCCGCTCTCCAACCGCTTCGACGAAGTCGAGGCGCTGGTCGTCTTCGACGACGTTCTGATCCCGTGGGAGGACGTATTCTTCTATCGTCATACCCGTGCGGCGCAGTTCGTGCGCTCGACACTGCACCGCTATTCGGCATTCCCCTATGTGCTGCGGTTGCTCTACACGGCTGACATGATGATCGGCGCGGCGATGTGGAATGCCAAGCAGACCGGTCTGGACAAGCTGCAATCGGTGCGTGAGAAGCTCGCCGATCTCGTTTGTTATCGCGAAGGCATCAACGCGCATCTCACCGCCTCGATCGCTATGGCGGAGAAGAGTCCCGGCGGACTTCTGATGCCGCAGCAATCGATGCTCTATGCCGGCCGCGTGTTTGCCTGTTCGCAGCTTCCGGCAATGATGCACATCGCCCGCGAGCTCTGCGGCGGCCAGATCTGCATCACGCCGAATGCCGATGCGTTTGAGGCTGAAGGCAGCGGCAAGTGGCTGAACAAGTTCTATTCGCTCAATGAGCAGTGGCAGGCCGACGATCGCCGCAAGCTGCTCGCTTTCGCGCGCGATCTGTTGAACTCCGACTATGCCGGACACCGCCTGACCTTCGTGCAGTTCGCGCAGGCGCCGCACTTCAACCATCTGGCTGCCGTCTACAACAGCTTCGACTTCGCCGGACCGCTCGACTTCGTGAAGAAGTCGGCGGGGCTGTCGGACCGTATCGACGGGGGACAATCGTGAGCCGCGCGTCGCATGACGTCGTCGCCGTCGATGAATTTCGCGACGCGATGCGGACGACTGCGTCGGGCGTCGCGGTGGTGACGACGGATGGTGAGGCCGGCCGGGCCGGTGTCACGGTCTCGTCGTTGTGCTCGCTATCGATGGAGCCGCCGTCGGTGGTGTTCAGCGTTCACCGCGACAATCGCGGTCTCGCTCTGCTGCTCGCCAATGGCGTGTTCGTCGCCAATGTTCTGTCAGATACGCAGGAGCGTGTCGCCAGCAGCTTCGCCGGGCTGATCCCCGAACTGCGCGACAACCGCTTTCTCGCCGGCGCTTGGTCGGAACTGCTCACCGGAGCGCCAGCGCTCGATGGTGCGTTGTGCAATTTCGATTGCCGCGTCGCCAGCCTGTTCGATTTCGGCTCGCATCGCATCGTCACCGGCGAAGTGCTGAGTGTCCGCAAACAAGCTGCGCGTCCTTTGATCTTCTGCGATCGCACATTCCGTCGTCTCGCTGCCGCCTGAGGATTTGGTTCATGACCCATCAGCGTTTCCGCAAATTCAATACCAAAGATGCCTATCCCGAGCAGAACCTCGACAACGATGTCTGCATGGTGGTGCGTGCCAACAACACCGTTTACGTGCGTGGCCAGACGGCGATGGACCTCGACGGCAAGATCGTCGGCATCGGCGATGCCGCTGCGCAGACTGAAAATGCCATGTTGTGCGCCAAGGTGCTGCTTGAAGAGGCGGGTTCGAGTCTGCAGGACGTGGTGAAGATCGTCATCTACATCACCGATCGCGCCTATCGCGAGCCGGTCTATCGGGTTGTCGGCAAGTGGTTGAAGGGCGTCTACCCGGTTTCGACCGGAATCATCGTTCAGGGGCTCGCCAAGCCCGAATACCTGATGGAAATCGACATCATCGCGGAAATTCCGACGTAGCACCGCGTAGATTTTCGACGCCGAAGTATAGCTACGAAGTTTTGCAGCCGGATCTTTCGAATGAAAGGTCAACGGAGTCTCTTGCGCTGTAAATACTTGAAAATATTGCTGAATTCGTTTCGCTTGGCATGGCGTTTGCTTTTTTATCGGCGTCATAATTCTCATGAGGTTCCGAGATGAAGCGCGTCTTGAAGTTTACTGCAGTGATGTTGCTGTCGACGCTTGCGATCGGCGCGCCGGCATCCGCCCAGGAGAAGCTGATCGTCAGCACCTGGGGTGGAAGTTTCCGCGATCTGATCGATGAGGCGATCGCGAAGAAGTTCACCGCCGAGACCGGCGTCAAGGTCGAATACATCACCGGCGGCACGATCGACCGGCTGAATCAGGCCAAGCTCGCTGCAGCCAAGCCCGAGAGCGACGTCACCTTCACGACGGCCCATGTCGGCTGGCTCTATGCCAACGACAATCTGTTCGAGAAGCTCGACATGGCGAAGATTCCGAATGCCAGCCATCTGGTCGGGCAAGCCAAGATCAGTCCGTACCACGTTGGCGCCTGGGCCTATGTCTACACCATCGGCTATCTGCCTGACCGGCTACCCAAGGGCGTCAGCTTCGATAGCTGGGAGGGCCTGTGGAATCCTGCGCTCAAGGGTATGATCTCGTCGCCCGATTTCGACCCGAGTCATGTGATGGTCGTCGCGGCCAAGCTATCTGGCGGTGATGCTGCGAATTGGGAAGTCGGCGAAGCCAAGATGAAGGCGCTGAAGCCGAACTACAAGGCCTTCTACACCAACGACGCCAACAGCCAGCAGCTGTTCGCCACAGGCGAGACGCCGGTCCAGGTCGTGCTGTCGATGAATGCCTATTACATGCAGAACCAGGGCGTGCCGATCAAGCTCGTGATCCCGAAGGAGGGCGCGGTGCTCGGTATCGACACCATGGCCATCACCAAGGGTTCGACCAAGGCGGAGCTGGCCTACAAGTTCATGAACATCGCCCTCGACCCGGAAGTGCAGGCCAGGATCGCCGAACTGAAGAAGGGCAGCCCGGTGGTCGACAATGCCAAGCTCAAGCCGGAGATCGCTGCTTTGACCGGTGTCTTCTCCACGCCGGATCAGTGGGCGAAGCAGAGCCTGGTGATCGACGCCAAGCTGCGTGCCGAAAAGACCGGTACCTGGCGCAAGTGGTTCACCGAGAACATTATGGCTCCATAACACGGTCCTGGTCACGATCCGGCTGATACGGCCGGATCGTGACCATCGCTGTGAGTTTGCCCACGTCGAGTTTGTCCATGAACACACGTCCGTTTCTGGGTTGGTTCGTTTCGCCGGCCGGCCTCGTCGCTGTGGGTCTCATCGCGGCGATGCTGGCCGTCTTTCAGTATAGCGTCCGGGCCTACATTCCAGGCTCGCTCGAAGTCGGTGGGTTCACGTGGCAGAATTTCGCGGCCATGCTGCGGCCGCTCTATGCGTTGGCATTCTGGAATACAGTGTTGTTGTGTTTCGAGACGGCGGTGTTCACGCTTATCCTGGCCTATCCGCTGGCTTATGCGCTGGTGCGCACCAATAGCTCGGCGCTGCGCTCCTTCATTCTGATCGTGTCGGTCACGCCGCTGTTTCTCGGCGAGGTCGTGCGGACCTATTCGTGGATGATCGTGCTCGGCAGTAACGGCTTTCTGAATACGCTGTTGCTCAAGCTCGGCCTGCTGGATCGTCCGGTGCAGATGATGTTCACCGCCGGCGGCGTGGTCGCCGCGCTGGTGCATGTGACCATGCCGATCATGGTGATCATGCTGGCCGCGGCGCTTTCGCATATCGACCGCAACTACGAGAAGGCCGCCGAAAGCCTCGGTGCCGGTCCGGTCCGCGTTTTCCTCACCATTACCCTGCCGCTGTCGATGCCTGGAATCGTCGCCGGCTTCTCCACGGCCTTCGCATGGACGTTCAGTGCTTTCGCGACGCCGCAGCTGATCGGCGGCGGGCGGGTCAGTACCGTGTCGACGCTGATCTATCAGCTCGGCTTCTCGTCCTTCAATTTCCCCTTTGCTGCCAGTCTCTCCATCATTGGCCTCGCATTGTCGCTGGCCGTGATCGCCCTGCTGAGGAAGGCCGCGCGCCCACTCGAGCGTATGGCGAGCACGACATGAAGCGCTCTCCCGGTACCCTGCTGCTTCGTTGGTCGGGACGCGTCCTCGTCGCCACCGTTCTCCTGTTCGTGCTGCTGCCGGGCATCGTGGTGGCGATTTCGGCCTTCAACGACCGTGCGATCTTGGCGTTTCCGCCGCAATCATGGTCGCTGCGCTGGTTCTGGCGCGCGTTCTCCTATGCCGATTTCGCCAAGGGCTTCTGGAATGGCCTGGCGGTGACGGTATGGGCGTCCAGCATTGCGCTGGTGGTCGGATCGGCCTTCGCCTTCGCCATTCACCGCTACAAATTCGCGCTCAGGGATCTTCTCGAAGGCATTTTGCTGTCGCCGCTGATCATTCCGCACTACACAATCGGCCTCGGCGTTCTGATTCTCGCCTCGCAGACCAATGTCGAGCGCGGCTTTCCGCTCGTCATCTTCGCCCATGTGGTCATGGTGCTGCCTTTCGTGATGCGCAGCACTTACATCTCGCTGGAGAATCTCGACATCCGGCTCGAACTGGCGGCGTCCAGCCTTGGCGCCACGCCGCTGCGGATCCTGTTCACCGTGACGATTCCGCTTTTGATTCCGGGTTTGCTGAGCGGCTGGCTATTCGCAGCAATTCTATCCTTCAACGAGTTCACGGCGACCCTGTTCGTCAGCAGCCAGGCCACGCAGACGCTGCCGGTCGCCATGTACAATTACGTCCGCGAATTCGCGGATCCCACACTGGCCGCCCTGTCGGTCATCTACATCGTCGTGACTGCGACCTTGCTTACGATCGCCAATTCCGTCCTGGGCCTCGGAAGAATCCTGAATGTTGATGCGCACTAATCAGATGGCTGCGAACACGTCAGTCGCGGGAAGCGACAAAGCCCGTCCGGCCGTGCAGCTCGACGGCGTCACCAAGCGCTTCGGCGATTCCATCGCGTTGCATGAGGCCTGGCTGAAGATCCGGTCCAGCGAGTTCATGACCTTGCTGGGGCCGTCGGGTTGCGGAAAGACCACGCTGCTCAATCTCGTTGCGGGCTTCCTCGAAGCGGACGGTGGCGAGATCTTTATTGAAGGCGCTCTGGTCACGGAAACGCCGGCGCACATGCGCGAGATCGGCATCGTGTTTCAGAACTATGCGTTGTTTCCGCACATGAGCGTCGCGAAGAACGTCGCTTATGGACTGAAGACCCGCGGTGTCGACAAGAAGGAGATGGCGCGTCGTGTCGACGAGGCGCTGGCTCTGGTCAAGCTCTCCGGCTTCTCAGACCGCAAGCCCCGGCAGCTGTCGGGTGGTCAGCAGCAGCGTGTCGCGCTCGCGCGCGCGCTCGTGATCAGGCCGAAGGTGCTGCTGCTGGATGAGCCGTTCTCCGCGCTCGACAAGAATCTGCGTGGTTCCATGCAGGTCGAGCTCAAGCAGATTCAGCGCGAGCTCGGCGTCACCACGATCTTTGTTACCCATGACCAGGGCGAGGCGCTGTCGATGTCGGATCGCATCGCGGTGATGTCGGCCGGACGCATCCGCCAGATCGCCGCTCCTGACGAGATCTATCGTCGTCCCGCCGATCGCTTCGTCGCGTCCTTCGTGGGTGATGCCAACGTTCTCAATGGTCGGCTCGTCGAGCGGAGCGGCGATGCCGCGGTGGTCTCGATCGGCGAGGTGCGCGCGAGCGTTCCTGCCGCAACGATTGCCGAAGTGGCCATTGGCGGTTCCGTGGATGTCTTCGTACGGCCGGAACATCTATCCGTGACGTCGCGAGGGGCATCGGGATCGCTGCCTGGCACTGTGACGACGCAGGTGTTCCAGGGCGGCCATGTCGATCTCTATATCGATGCGCCAGGGAGCGCGCGCGATCCTATTTTGCTGCGGTCGCCGGGTATTGCGGGGCTGTCGTCCTGTCCGGTCGGAGCCGAGATCGGATTGTCGATCGGCTCCGACGACATCGTGGCGTTTCCGCCGGGCGAGGCGCCGTGATGCGTCCCTACCTAGAACGACGGCGCCGCAGCCGGATTCTTCGCGCGCGCGACATAGTCTGTCTGTTGCGGCCGATAGCGCTCCCACAACGCGCGCAGCTCGCCGATCGGCGCGTCGTGCCAGTCGACACGCAGGTCGACGACCGGCCAGTCGAAGAGGTGAGCGACATGAAGGCCCGCCGCATGCTCGTCGTCGGTCTCACCGCCGGCATCGAGGCCGGCTTCGAGCGCCGACATCAACCGCTCCGCCAGCGGCTGGCCAGCGGTTGCCTCGAACCGCGCAATCATCGTGCTGGGCACCTTGTCGTCGGCGAGCAGATTGCCAAGCGCGAGGCAGCCGGCGCCTTCGGCAATTGCCGCAACGGCCAATGCCTGAGCGCCGGAATGCCAGGCCACCTGACCGTAACGATCGATCACGCCGACCTGTCGCCATGCTGGCTGCGGTGTGCCGAGCGTGAGGCTGTTGAGGACGGCAGCCGCACCGAGTCCCTGGCGCAGCAGCGCAAGACCGGTCGGGCCGAGCGCCGGGTCGGTCACATTCTGCGACACCACGAGGCCCAAAGGCCCGACCCACGCGCAGCGCGCCGGCACCGCAATACTGGACGACGTGATGGCGATGCCGAATGCGCCGGTCTCCGGGCAACGCGCCGAGATAGAATAGGTCATCGTGAAGCTCCCGTATAAGTAATACTAGTATAGATGATCGAAAAGATAGCTCAATACTTTACGAGTTGATCAGTATTCAAAGTATAATTGAATTCCAAGCTCGACGACGGGGACGACAGTCTCTATGGCGGAGACATGGCGGCGCCGACGCTTTCATGGTCTCTGCACGGCAGCGGCAACGATGTCGTGGTGGTGGGTTTCGACGCGGGGGCCGGGCGCCCGACCCCTCGATCAGCACTGCGGGAAGCCAGATGATCTTCCAGGGGACGCACGCCGACTGGCATCTGGCTTAGGCGTCGCTCACAGGCGTGCCTCGGATCGCGAGATCGTCCCTAGTCTTCGGGCCAACGGTCGGTAGGGCCGGAATTAGAGGCGCGTCCGTGCGCCGCACGGGCCGGCTGCTTGGCAGGCCTGCCGATCGACGAGAAATAAAGCGCGAGTTCGAGCACGCCATACATCGCGAGCAGCATCAACCCCTTGATTGCCTCGTTGGTCGTCTGGATATCCTCCAGCATCCGCGTTCGACTAACGTTGTGCCAGCTTGATCGGACTTTGGATCGGGTGGGCCTTGTAAACAGCCAGGCTGCTCGTCGTCTGCACGTTGATGTCAGGATGGGTCAGGTGGAAGGCGAGGGCCGCCGCGACGATCATGATCCCGCCAAGCAGTCCGGCGATGACCACCTTCAGGTGCGTTGCCCTGTCCGCGCTGTAGATCGAGTGATTCATTGCAGGCCCCTTCCCGGCGCGTGCTGGTGATTGCTTTCTAAGGCATCAACTTTCCCATCGAAATTTGGGGCCATCACCTAAGGAGATATCCGGAGCGTGCGGAGGAGGTGGTAGCCCGCGATCCCGCCCGGAACCGGCAGCCGTAGCAACCATTAAATGGCGGCGTTGTTTTGCGCGGCTGTACGGTTTTCCTGCGCGTGCCTTTCGCGCAGCAGACCGCGGGTGCGTTGTCAGCACCCGGCCTTTCTTGCGCCCTCTTGGCTTTCAGAGGGTGGAGCGACGAAGCAAAGCTCGGGCGAAAGTCGTCGCGAGGATGCGAAGCCATGTCGCAATCAGCCGGCGATCTCACGCTGGCGCCGTGCGAGGGTGGAACTGGGCCCGGTTGGAACTCGCGGGCGTGATGGTCGTTTGCTTGGCCGGGGCAGCAGTAGCGAGCAGGGAGAGCACGTGAACCGACGCCAGCTTGTTCAAGGGTCGGCGTTGCTGCCGGCTTTGCTGCTTGCTTCCCGACGCAGCTTGGCCGCCCCATCGGATGCGTTCGGGCCGTCCACCGTGCGGGACCTGGCGCGGATGCTGGCGAGCAAGCCCTACGAGGCGCCGGACGAGAAGCTCCCGAGCGGACTGAAGGACCTGGATTACGATCAGTATCGTTCGATCCGCTTTTTGCCCGAGCGGGCGCTCTGGCGCGGCAAGAATCTTCCGTTCGAAGCGCAGTTCTTCCACCGCGGCTTTTTCTACAAGAACAGGGTGAACATCTTCGAGGTCGCGGACGGAAAGGCATCCGAGCTCAAGTACCGCAAGGCGGACTTCTCCTTTGGCGAGAAAGTCCCGCCGTTCGAGGACAGCGATCTCGGATTCGCCGGCTTCCGCATCCATGCGCCGATGAACCGTCCCGACTATTACGACGAGGTATGCGTCTTCCTGGGCGCGAGCTATTTCCGCGCCGTGGCCAAGGGGCAGACCTACGGGCTTTCCGCCCGTGGGATGTCGATCGATACGGGCGAAGCCAAGGGCGAGGAATTTCCGCTTTTCAAGACGTTCTGGCTCGAGCGGCCGGCGCCGGGTGCGACCTCGTTGGTGATTCATGCTCTGCTCGACAGCAAGAGCTGCGCCGCGAGCTACCGATTCACCGTGCGCCCCGGGGAGACGACGGTCTTCGATGTCGAGATGTCGGTCTACCCGCGCGTCGAGATGCCGCGCGCTGGTCTCGCGCCCATGACCAGCATGTTCTTCTACGGTCCGAACGACCGCAACGACATCGACGATTTCCGCCCCTCAGTCCACGATTCCGATGGCCTTGCGATCTTCAACGGGAAGGGCGAAAGCCTGTGGCGGCCGCTCAGCAATCCTCGCGACCTCCAGATCAGCACCTTCCAGGATCTCAATCCGCGCGGCTTCGGGCTGATGCAGCGGGAGAGAAACTTCTTCGCCTACCAGGACATCGAATCCAGCTTCGAAAAACGCCCAAGCCTCTGGATGGAGCCGATCGGCGATTGGGGCGAGGGCGGCGTCACGCTGTTCGAGATCCCGACCAAGGAAGAGGTCCACGACAACATCGCCGCATTCTGGCGGCCGAAAAGCCCGCTGCAGGCCAAGGGCGAACACAATTACACCTATCGGCTGCATTGGGGGCCGGATAGCCCGAAGCCGCATTCGCTGGCCAGATTCACGCGAAGTGGGATCGGGGCGAGGGGCGAGGACGCGCGCCTGTTCGTGCTCGATCTGCTCGGCGACAACCTCAAGGGCGTCGATCCTGCCGGTGTCAAAGGCGTGGTGACGGCGGGGAAGTCCGAGGTGAAGAACATCGTCACGCAGCCCAATCCCTACACCGGTGGCTGGCGGCTCAGCTTCCAGTGCCAGGTGAAAGGCGAGCCGATCGAGCTGCGGGCGTTCCTGGCCGAAGGCGACAAGCCCTTGTCGGAAATCTGGGTCTACCGATGGGCGCCCTGAGCACGGCACCGCGGCCGATTGCCGGCGATATCGCGACCCAGCGCCTGCTGCCGGGCGAGTCCCCCCTTCCGATGACTCCCGGCGACCTCGGAAAACACCGGGTACCCGACCGCATTCCTGCGCCGGTTGCCCCCGCAATGGCATGGCGGCGCGGCCTCATCCTCCTCTCGACGGCGGCGCTCACGGCCGGCGGCGGATACGAGATGTATCGCGTGCTGGAGGTCGGCGGCGTCACCGTCCTTGAAGCCATGGTGCTGGCGCTCTTCCTGGTCCTGCTCGCCTGGGTCGCCTTCTCGTTCGCCTCCGCGCTGGCCGGCTTCTTCCTGCTGCTCGCTCATCGTCCGGACGCCTTCGCCCCAGAGGCGGAGCTGCCTGCGATCGCAAGCCGCACCGCCATGTTGCTTCCCACCTACAACGAAGACCCGCACCGATTGACGGCGCGGCTTCGTGCGATCATCGAATCCTTGGAGGCGACCTCACAAGGAAAGCTGTTCGACTGGTACGTTCTGAGCGACAGCACCGATCCTGACATCTGGGTCGCCGAGGAAAAAGCGCTCCTCGCGCTGCGACAGGCAATGGGGACGCCACGGCTGTATTATCGCCACCGAGCCGAGAATACGGCGCGCAAAGCCGGGAACATCTCGGAGTGGATCACGCGGTTCGGCGGCGGCTACGACTTCATGATCGTGCTCGACGCCGACAGTCTCATGAGCGGGCAGACCATCGTCCGACTGGTCCATGCCATGGAGAGCAATCCGAGCGCCGGCCTCATCCAGACGCTCCCAATGGTCGTCAACGCGCGAAGCCTGTTCAGCCGAATCCAGCAATTCGCGGGCCGCCTGTACGGACCGATGATCGCCGTTGGAGTCGCCTGGTGGCACGGCTCCGAAGGCAATTACTGGGGCCACAATGCGATCATCCGGGTGAGGGCGTTTGCTGAAGAGGCGGCGCTGCCGCAGCTTCGGGGACGGAAGCCGTTCGGCGGGCACATCCTCAGCCATGATTTCGTCGAGGCTGCGCTGATGCGGCGCGCCGGGTGGGGCATCTACATGCTGCCGACGCTCGGCGGAAGCTACGAAGAGGTGCCGCCTTCGCTGCTCGATTTTGCGGCGCGCGACCGGCGCTGGTGTCAGGGCAATCTTCAGCATCTCGCCGTAGTGCCTGCGCGGGGTCTCCACTGGGTCTCGCGCGTGCATTTCATGGTGGGGATAGGGGCATATCTGACGGCGCCCCTCTGGCTGCTGTTCCTCTTGCTGGGAATGCTGATCTCGTTGCAGGCCCGCTTCGTGCGTCCGGAGTATTTTTCGAAGGGGTTCTCGTTGTTTCCGACGTGGCCGGCCCAGGATCCCGTGCTTGCCATCTGGGTGTTCGTCGCCACGATGGGGTTGCTGCTGTTGCCGAAGCTGCTCAGCCTCGTGCTCGTTTGGATGCGAGGCTCGGTGAGACGCCAGTTCGGCGGCGCGTTGCGTGCTTCGGCCGGAGTTCTCGCGGAGATCATCGTATCCGCGCTGATGGCGCCGGTGATGATGATCTTTCAGTCGATCGCGGTGATCGAGATTCTCGCCGGCCGCGATGCCGGCTGGCAGACGCAAAGGCGCGACGACGGCACGGTGCAGCGGCGCGAGCTCTATCGGAAATACGGCGTTCCGACCCTGTGCGGTGTTGCGATGGCCGCAAGCGCCTACGCCGTTTCGCTGCCACTTCTGCTCTGGATGTCGCCGGTCATCGTTGGGCTGCTGTTCGCCGTTCCCATAGGCGCGCTGACCGCCATGCCCGTCTCCGGAAGATTGTTTGTCACTCCGGAAGAACGAGAGCCGCCTCGCGTCCTGCGGCGAGCGAACGAACTCAGCGCGTCGGCTGACGCAGGGGGCATGCCTGCCTTGGTGGAGCTGCGCCAAGACCCCGCGCTCCTGGCCTTCCACCTCGCGCAGCTGCCGCCTCCTCGCCCCACCAGGCCCGACACGGTCGACGCCAATCTGGCGGTCGGCCGTGCCAAGGTCGATGCGAGCGAGACCTTCGAGGAGGCTGCAGAGCATCTATCTTCGCGAGAAATCTTCTCGATCTTGAACGACGGTCCGGCGCTTTCCACCGTGTTGCAGAAGCGATGAAGCTTCGGCCTGGATCTGTCCTGCGGCCGTTCGGAGCTTTTCTCGTTGCGTAGACCGCTATTGCTCTCTCCCTTGATGGCCGGCATCCTCGAACCAAGTGCGCGGAAAAGCGCCCCAAAACGTCCAAGGAAGGAAGCAATCGATGAAGATGATCAAAGGGCCTGCGATATTCCTCGCTCAGTTCGCTGGCGATGCGGCGCCGTTCAACTCGCTCGATGCGATATGCGGATGGGCGGCATCCCTGGGCTACAAGGGGATTCAGATCCCGAGTTGGGATGGGCGGCTCTTCGACCTGAACAAAGCCTCGGAGTCCCAGACCTATGCCGACGAGGTGAAGGGTGTCGTGGCGCGCCACGGGCTTTCCATCACCGAGCTTTCGACCCATCTGCAAGGCCAGCTCGTCGCCGTTCACCCGGCCTATGATGCGGCGTTCGACGGCTTCGCCGCGCCGGAGGTGCGTGGCAATCCCAAGGCGCGCACGGAATGGGCCGTCGATCAGGTCAAGCGCGCCATCCTGGCGTCCAGGCGGCTCGGGCTCAGTGCGCAGGCGACCTTCTCCGGCGCGCTTGCCTGGCCCTATGTCTATCCCTGGCCGCAGCGTCCCGCCGGCCTGATCGAGACCGCCTTCAACGAACTCGCCAGGCGCTGGCTGCCCATTCTCGATCATGCCGACGAGCACGGTGTCGATCTCGCCTATGAGATCCATCCTGGCGAGGACCTGCACGACGGTGTCTCCTACGAAATGTTCCTCGAGCGGGTGAACAACCATCCGCGCGCGAACCTGCTCTACGATCCCTCGCACTTCGTGCTGCAACAGCTCGACTATCTCGACTACATCGACATCTACCACCAGCGCATCAAGGCGTTTCACGTCAAGGACGCCGAATTCAATCCGACCGGTCGCCAAGGCGTCTATGGCGGGTTCCAGAGCTGGGTCGACCGTGCCGGCCGCTTCCGCTCGCTCGGCGATGGTCAGGTCGATTTCGGCGCCATCTTCTCCAAGCTCACGCAATACGATTACGACAGCTGGGCGGTGCTCGAGTGGGAGTGTGCCCTGAAACATCCTGAGCAAGGCGCGGCCGAAGGCGCCGAGTTCATCCGAAAGCATATCATCCGGGTGACAGCGAAGGCCTTCGACGATTTCGCAGGCAGCGGCGCTGACGCGGCTGCCAACCGCAAGATGCTCGGCATCTCCTGAAAGAGAGGGTGCAACATGGCGATCGAAGCAAGCAACGAAACCGGCGGCCATCGTCGTATCCGACTCGGCATGGTGGGCGGTGGCCAGGGCGCCTTCATTGGTGCCGTCCACCGCATTGCCGCGCGCATCGACGACCAGTTCGAGCTGGTCGCCGGCGCGCTCGCGTCGGATCCGGTTCGCGCCAAGACTTCCGCAAAAGAGCTCGGTATCGCTGACGGCCGGGCCTATGGCTCCTTCGAGGAGATGGCGCGGGCTGAAGCGGCGAGAGCGGATGGCATCGAGGCGGTCTCGATCGTGACACCCAATCACCTGCACAGCCCCGTCGCGAAAGCTTTCCTTGAAGCCGGCATCCACGTCATCTGCGACAAGCCGCTGACGACGACCGTTGCAGAGGCCGAGGAACTGGTGGCGCTGGTCAGGAAGACCGGCAGGGTCTTCGTCGTCACGCACAATTACACCGGCTATCCCATGGTCCGGCAGGCGCGCGCCATGATCGCGAATGGCGATCTCGGCGAGATCCGTCTCGTCAAGGTCGAGTATCTGCAGGATTGGCTGACCGAGCCATTGGAAACCACCGGCCAGAAGCAGGCGGCGTGGCGCACCGACCCGTCCCGGTCCGGCGCCGGCGGGTGCATCGGCGACATCGGCACCCATGCCTACAATCTTGCCTGCTTCGTCAGCGGGCTCGAGCTCGACGAATTGCTCGCCCAATTGTCGACCTTCGTCGAGGGGCGGCGGCTCGACGACGATGTCCAAATTCTCCTCAAGTGGAAGGGCGGCGCCAAGGGCATGCTGTGGGCGAGCCAGGTCGCCGTCGGCAATGAGAACGGGCTCACGCTGCGCGTTTACGGCAGCAAAGGCGGCCTCGAATGGGCGCAGGAGAATCCGAACCACCTCTGGTTCACACCCTACGGCAAGCCCAGGCAGCTCCTGACCCGCGGCGGGGCCGGCGCATCGGGCGAGGCGGGTCGGATCACCCGCATTCCATCGGGGCACCCCGAGGGCTACCTTGAAGGCTTCGCGACGATCTATGCCGAGGCGGCGCGCGCCATCCGCGCGGCAGCGGCCGGTGAAAAGCCGCATCCCGATGTCGTCTTCCCGACGGTCGAGGATGGCCTCGCCGGCGTGAAGTTGATCGATGCTGCGGTGAAGTCGTCCGCAGGTAATGGCGTCTGGGTTCGGATGACGTAACGGCCCACGTGCATCCGACATCGGCGCAATGCCGGGTGGAAAGGCATGCACGCCCCGGGACAAGCCGGCCATCCGGCACGGGCAGTCGCGTAGGAACTCTTGCACATGGTCGAAACTTGACTCTGCGGGTCAGCATCGCCGCCGATCGCTGGCCTGCACGGCCCCGCCTCCAAGCCCCCCATACCCCCCAGGGTGGGGCCGTGCTTCCAAGCAGGAGGTGCAATTGTCCGAGCCGACCGAGCAAGAAATCAGAGAACGCGCGCACCAATTGTGGGAGCAGGCGGGCAAGCCCGAAGGGCGCGAGGACGAATTTTGGCACGCGGCGGAGCAGGAGCTGCGCAACGAGGACAAGTCGAACACGCTGCGGACGCCAGATACGCTGTGACCGACAAGGCCTGCCCATTCTGCCAGGGTCTCGGATGGGTCTGCGAAAACCATCCGCTCCGGGTCTGGAGCGAGAAGCTCGGCGGCTGTCGCTGCGGCGAGGGCATGCCCTGCAGCTGCAACACGACTGAGGATCCTGAAATCAGGGTGGTGATCGTCGAAGCCGACACGACGTGGCACTAGCGGCGCCCGCCGCTCCGCGTGGAGTGATGGTGCGACGGTGGGCACTTCCGAAGCGTTGCACCTCAGGGAACGGACCATCCGGGAGGGAATTTAGTGTCCGTACGGCTCAGACAACAATCCTTTCCCACGGCAGTTTCCGCGGTGGACGAGCAGAAGAAGCTAGAGCACCAGATCGAACTCGCAACGCGAGCGGCCTCGCTCGTGAAGGACGAAACCACCGGACAGCGCTTCAGGACCTTCGCCGAGGAACTGAGACGAAAGCTGCTTCGCATGATGCGTCGTGGCAAGGTGCGCGCGCGTGCCTACGAGCTCTGGGAGCAGGCTGGCCGTCCCGGCAATCGCGAGCTGGACTTCTGGCTCGAAGCCGAACGGCAGATCGAGGAAGAGCGAGAGGAGAAGAAGGGCCCGGGCGCTTCATAGCGCCGGGCGGTACCGCGTCTGCAGCGCCGCGTGACACGTGCCGCGCGCGCAAAGCAAGGAAAAAGCCGCCGGGCTCTCACCCTGGCGGCTTCGCAAGTCCGTAGCTGTTGATTGTCTTCCCAGCCTCGTGCGTACCGCCGTTACCTTGTTTGCGGCCATGCCCGATCGTTGTAGGCGATGGTGCGCGATTCCGCTGTGATCTGCAGCACACAGTGGAGAGGATTCGGTGTCACGTTCTGAACCCCGCGCTGCGCTGCAACCATCAGCGCGCTCACGGGCTCCTCAGGTCCGATACCACGCCGCCAGGTTCCACGTGATGGTGTCCCAGCCGGAGATGTCGATCATCAAATTGTTGGCGCCGGCGTTGACGACGTGGCGCGAGAGCAGGGGCAGAAACACGTTGGCCTCGCAGAAGATCTCGTCGACCTTCATCAGCAGCGCGGCGCGCTTGACCGGATCGAGCTCGTTCTGCGCGGCCTTGTAGGCCTTGTCGGCTTCGGGATCGGAATAGCGCGAATTGTTGCGGCCGAGCCATTTGTTGTCCTTGGTGGCGATCTCCCAGGACACGCACTGGTTCAAGAGGCGCTCCGGATCTGGCTGCGGCTGCGTCGTGTTGTACATCTCCATGTCGGCGTAGAATTTCGAGTAGGTGTCGGGATTGCCGACGTCGGATGAGAAGAACACGGAGGCGGTGACCGCCTTGATCTCGATGTCGATGCCGGCCTTCTGGCACGCCTGCTTGATGATGGCCTGCGTCTTCTGGCGCGGGGAATTGGTCGAGGTCTGGAATACGTATTTGAGCTTCTTGCCGTCCTTCTCACGGATGCCGTCCGCGCCCCTGGTCCAGCCGGCGTCGTCGAGGATCTTGTTGGCCTTATCGATGTCGAACTCGTATTTCAGCTTCGGTGACTTGAACTGCTTCGGCGCGTTGACGAAGCTCGCGGTCGCGATGGCGGCGCGTCCGTAGATGAACTTCTGGATCGAATCGCGGTCGATCAGGACATTGATGGCGCGGCGAACGGCGGGATCGGACAGCGTCGGATGCTTGGTCTTGACGCTCGAGCGCTCGCCGTCGACCTCGGTCCAGGGGTCCGTGGTGTTGAGGATGATGAACTCGACATTGCCGGAAGGCGTGATGTCGAGCTTGCCCTTGCCACCGGCCTCCATGCGCTTGAGGACTTCCTCCTCCACCTGCATGTTCCAGGCAAAGTCGTATTCGCCGGTCTGCAGCACGGCGCGCGCCGCAGACACCGCGTCGCCGCCGCCCTTGATCTCAAGCATATCGAAATGCGGCTGGTTCTTGATGTGATAGTCGGGATTGCGCTCGGCGCGGATCATGTCGCCAGGCTTGAACTCGACGAATTTGTACGGGCCGGTGCCGACCGGCTTCAGATTGCCCGGCGCTTCACGCGACTTGGCCCCGACATACTCGCCGAAATGATGCTTCGGCAGGATCATCCCGACCGAGCCGACGAACGGATCGGCCCAGAACGGCGTCGGCGCCCGGAAGATCACCTTGACAGCGTGGTCGTCGATCTTCTCGACCTTGATGTCCTTGTAGGAGCCCGTGGTGTAGGCCGCGGTGGCGAGATCCGCGGCGTATTGCCAGGTGAAGACGACGTCGTCGGCGGTGAAGGGCTTGCCGTCATGCCAGGTCACGCCGCGCTTCAGCTTCCAGATCACGCTCATGCCGTCGGCCGCAAGGCCGCCGTTCGCCTTGGTCGGAGCCTCGGCGGCGAGGCAGGGGATCAGGTTGCCCTCCTTGTCCCAGCCGGCGAGCGGCTCGAAGAAGATGCGCGAGGCAATCTGGTCCTTGGTGCCGAGAGCGAAATGCGGATTGAGCAGGGTGGGCGCCTGCCAGAGCAGCATCTTGAGCGTGCCGCCGCCGCCGGCCTTGGCCGGCTTGTACGGCAGCGTGGCGTCAGCCATCGCGACGTCATGCCAGACCAGGATTTGGCTCGCGATCGGCGCTGCGATTCCGACCGCGGCCATTGTCCTGATGAACGAGCGCCGCGACAGCGTGCCTTGCTTCACCTCTGCGACCAGATTGCGGATTTCGTTCTCGTTCATTGGATGATCCCCACTTCGTCGCCACCGGCTCAGTGCGCGCTAACTCAGCACGTCGGGCGTGGTGGAGTCAAAGAGAAGGACGCCGGCCCGGGTGCGGATGGAACGAAAGTGTAATCCGGGATTCTTGCCACGAGCGGCAGCAGCCCTGCTTGCGCGGCGCTTCATCCGGTTTACGCGCGCGCACTTTGTCGCACTCTGCATTCGTTTCCCGTTTGCGGCCGAATGGAGAAAGGCTGGCCCCGAGCCGCGGCCAATATGGATTTCCATTTCATTGATTTCGCATCGCAGAAAAGGGAATACGGTTCCGTTGCCCAAGACCCGTTGCCCAAGACCCATGGAGACCAAGATGTCGTTTCGCCTTCCCCTGATTCTCTCCGCCGTGCTGGCCGCATGGTCCGCCGCAGCCGCGGCCGAGACCATCAAGATCGGCGTGACGCCCGGACCGCATGCGCAGATCCTCGAAGCCGTGAAGCCGATCGCCGCCAAGCGGGGCCTCGACATCCAGCTGCTGGAGTTCTCCGACTACGTGGTGCCGAACGCTGCGCTCGATGCCGGCGAGATCCAGGCCAATTCGTTCCAGAACCAGCCTTACCTGGACAATCAGAAGGCCGACCGCGGCTACAAGATCGAATCCGTCGGCCTGACCGTGAACTTCCCGATCGGCGTCTATTCGAAGAAGCACAAGGCCTTCGCCGATATCCCCGCTGGCGGCAAGGTCTCGATCCCGAACGATCCGACCAATGGCGGCCGCGTGCTGCTGCTGCTGCGAGACAAGGGCGTGATCAAGCTGAAAGACGGCACCGGCTTCAAGCCGACCGTGCTCGACATCACCGACAATCCCAAGAAGCTGAAGTTCATCGAGGTCGACGCGGCGCAGGCACCGCGCGCGCTCGACGACGTCGATGCCGCCGCGATCAACACCAATTACGCAACCCAGGCGGGCCTCGATCCGGTCAAGGATCCGATCCTGCGCGAGGACCCGAAGGGGCCCTATGTCAACCTGATCGCGGTGCGCAGCGCCGACAAGGACAAGCCATGGGTCAAGATCCTCGTGGACAGCTACCACACGCCTGAGGTCAAGGAGTTCGTCCTGACCAAGTTCAAGGGCGCGGTGCTGCCGAGCTGGTAGGCAATCTGCCCGCCCGGAGTCCAGATCAAGGCGATCCGGCGGGCAGCCCGTATGAGGCTTGCGCATGTGCCCTGCGTAATGCCTGCTTGTCGGGAGCTGCGGCAACCGACATCATCGGGACCCATCCTCGCCCGACAGGGATCGTATGAAACGCTTTGCCAACCTGAAACGCCTGGGCTTCTTCACGCGGCTGCTCGACGAGGCGCCGGCGGCGGACCGCTATCGCTTCGCCGCCGAGCAGATCGTGCGCGCCGAGAAGGCCGGGCTCGATTCCGCGTGGATCGCGCAGCATCATTTCCATGAGCGGGAGGGTGGCCTGCCGTCGCCCTTCACCTTCCTCGGCTATGTCGCCGCGCAGACCTCGCGCATCCGCCTCGGCACCGGCATCGTCACCCTGCCGCTGGAGAACGCGGTGCGGGTGGCGGAGGATGCCGCGGTGCTCGATCTCCTCTGCAGCGGCCGCTTCGAGCTCGGCGTCGGCACCGGCGGCAATCCGTCGGCCTTCGCCGCCTTCGGCCTCGACAGCGCCCGGCGCAACGAGATTTTCAGCCGCAATCTGGACATCGTCCGCAAGGCCCTGACCGGCAAGCCGCTCGACGGCGGCGACACGCTCTATCCGCAGCGGCCGCAATTGGACAAGCGCATCTGGCAGGCGACGTTCTCCGTCGCCGGCGGCGCCCGCGCCGGCAAGGCCGGCGACGGCCTCCTGCTCTCGCGCACGCAGCCGCGGGCCAAGGACGCGCCGAACGCGACGCTCGCCGAGATCCAGAACCCGATCATCGACGCCTATCTCGCCGCGCTGCCGCCGGGCTGCGAGCCGCGCATCATGGCCTCGCGCAGCGTCTTCGTCGCCGACGACCATCGCGAGGCGCTGCGGCTCGCCGACATCGGACTGCGCCGCGCGCTGCCGCAATTCATGAAGGGCGGACACCTTCCGCCGGGCGAGACACTGGAAGAGATGATCACCGCGTTCGACACCCATGTCGGCGATGCCGACCACGTCATTGCTTCGCTTCGCACCGACGCCACGCTGGAACGGGTGACCGATCTCGTCTTTCAGGTGCATTCGGTCGATGCGCCGCATCCTCACGTCCTGCGCTCGATCGAGCTCGTCGCCGACAAGGTCGCGCCGGCGCTGGGCTGGACCCGGACGGCCGCCAAAGACGTTGCCCTCGCAGGCTAGCCGGAATGAACAGAATCACACTGAACGAGCCTGAATGATGGGTACGCAAGACATCATCGACACGCTCGCCGGCATCGAGCCCGGCTCCACCCTCGACGCCATCCGCGCGCGCCGCCTGCAGGCGCGCGAGAATGCGCAGAAGAGCTATCTCGCTTTGTTCGAGCCGATCGACGCCGGCGATTTCTCGCTGGCCGAACGCGCCGCGGTCGCGGCCTTCGTGACCGGGCTCCATGGCGCGTCCCCTGTCGCCGCCTTCTATCGGGACAAGCTTGCCGCGACTGCGGAAGGCGCGCCTCTGCTCGATGCGATCAACGCCGAGATCGAGCGCGGCAGGACCTCGGGTCCATATGGCGCCTATCCGGCCGGCCCGTTGTCGATCGAGAACAAGGCCGGGCTGATCTATCGCGTCAGTCCGGAGCGCAAGCCTGTCCTCGGCGCCCGGCTGGTCGCAGCATTGGAGCACGCGCATCTGCTTGTCTTCCACCCGCGCGACGCCGCATCCGCCGACATGAAGGCACTGCTGGCCGCCGGCTGGTCGGCCACCGGCATCGTCACCTTCTCCCAGCTCGTTGCGTTCCTGTCGTTCCAGGTGCGCGTCGTCAGCGGCTTGCGCACGCTCGCCGCGGCAAGCGCGTAGGAGGCCCAATCATGAGCACCGTCAATCCGCCCGTCGTCTTCACCCAGGACGAGCTCGGCTGGGTCTCGTGGATCGACCCGCTGCCCGAGGCCGAGCTGACCGAGCGGCACTACGCCGGCCTCGTCGACCGCGCCCGCGCCAAGTCGGAATATTTTCGTCTCTTGGTGCGCGATCCCGAAGTGCTTGAGGCCCGCACCAAGACCGACAAGGACATCTTCTACAACGTTGCCGACGGCCTGCCGCGCGCCGAGCGCGAGCTCGCGGCGGCGGCCACCTCGCGCTACAATGGCTGCATCTATTGCGCCTCCGTGCATGCGCGCTTCGCCAGCACTTATTCCAAGCGCCGCGACGACGTGCAGCGCCTGCTCGACGAGGGCATCAAGGCCGATCTCGGCGAGCGCTGGAATGCGGTGGTCAAGGCCTCGGTAGCGCTGGCCGCAACGCCGATCGCATTCGGGCCTGACAATATCGCCGAGCTGCGTCGCGCCGGTCTCGACGACGCCGAGATCGTCGACGTCGTCAACGGCGCCTCGTTCTTCAACTGGGCGAACCGGCTGATGCTGTCGCTCGGCGAGCCCTCGAAATAGGCAATCTCACCGGCACGAGAATTGCTGCTGTATCAACATTGAATGGATGGAGCCGTGAATGAGCAACATCGATCGCCGTATCCTGGTCAAAGGCTCGCTCGCCGCCATGATGGCGGGCACAGCCTTCTCGCGCGCCGCACTGGCGCAATCCGCCGAGCCGATCCTGCTCGGCGTCAGCGGCCCCCTCACGGGACCGAACGCGCAATATGGCGCGCAGTGGAAGCAGGGCTTTGATCTCGCGCTCGACGAGATTCACGCCGCCGGCGGCATCAACGGTCGCAAGCTCGCCTACCAGTTCGAGGACAGCCAGAGCGATCCGCGTCAGTCGGTGGCGATCGCCCAGAAATTCGTCTCCGATCCCCGCATCGTCATGGAGCTCGGCGATTTCTCCAGTCCCGCCTCGATGGCGGCCTCCCCGATCTATCAGCGCGGCGGCCTGGTGCAGTTCGGCTTCACCAATTCGCACCCCGACTTCACCAAGGGCGGTGACTTCATGTGGAGCACGTCCGTGAGCCAGGCCGACGAGCAGCCGCTGCTGGCGTCCTACGCCGTCAGGCGGCTCGGCCTGAAGAAGCTTGCGGTGCTGCACCTCAACACCGATTGGGGCCGCACCAGCCGCGACCATTTCGTCAAGGCGGCCAAGGAATACGGCGCCGAGGTCGCGGTCACCGAGGGCTACATCGCCGAGGAACGCGATTTCCGCTCCACCCTGGTGCGCGTGCGCGACGCCAGCCCGGACGGGCTGATCCTGATCTCCTATTACTCCGACGGCGCGCTGATCGCGCGCCAAGCGCGCCAGGTCGGCCTGAAGCAGACGATCTGCGCGGCCAGCTCGGTGTACTCGCCGAAATTCCTGGAGCTCGGCGGCGAGGCGGTCGAGGACGTCCACCTCGGCACGCGCTATTTCCCGCAGGATCCGCGGCCCGAGGTGAGGAAGTTCATCGAGGGCTTCAAGGCCAAGTACAACGGGCAGGAGCCCGACGCCTTCAACGCCTATTCCTATGACGCGATGAACATGGCCGCTGCCGTGGTGAAGATCGGCGGCACCGACCGTCGCGCCATCCGCGACGCCTTCGCCAAGGTGAAGGACGTCTCCAGCGTCATCTTCGGCAAGGCGACGTTCGACGTCGAGAGTCGCCGCGTCAAGGGCGCGATGAACGCCGAGATCGTCGTGCGCAAGGGCCAGTTCACGCTGTGGGACGGCAAGCCGACCTGACCGATGGCCGGAGCGCGCGCTCCGGCCGCTTTCTCCCTGATTAGGAATGCTGCGTGTCCTCCTGGCTCGACCACACCATCAACGGGCTGATCGTCGGCAATGTCTATGCGCTCGTTGCAGTCGGGCTCGCGCTGATCTTCGGCGTCAGCCGGCTGATCAACTTCGCGCAAGGCTCGATCTATCTGGTCGGCGCCTATATCGGCTGGATCGCGGTGGTGCAGCTGCACACGCCGCTGCCTCTCACCATCATCGTGGTCGCCGTGGCCGCGGCGATCGTCGGTCTGATCATCGAGCGGTTCGGTCTGCGGCCGCTGCAAAACTCGGTGCGCATCGCGCCGCTGCTCGCGACCATCGGCATCAGCTTCGTGCTCGACCAGCTGGTGATGCTGATCTTCTCGCCCAATCCGCGCGCGCTGCCGAGCCAGTTGCCCGATGTCCGCTTCCAGGTCGGCGGCGGGACGATCGGGCCACTTGATCTGCTCATTGCCGGCGTCGGCCTCACCAGTGCGCTGCTGCTGTTCGTGTTCCTGCGTTACACCAAGCTCGGCTGGGCCGTGCGTGCCACCGCGCAGGACCGCGACGCCGCCATGCAGATGGGCGTCGACGTCAACCGGGTCAATCAAGCCGTGTTCGGTATCGCGGCGGCGCTCGGCGGCGTCTCCGGCATGCTGGTCGGCATGTACTACAACCAGATCGACACGGCGATGAGCCTTCAGGCGACGCTCAAGGGCGTCGTCGCGGAAGTCGTCGGCGGCGCCGGCAACGTGCCGGGCGCGGTGATCGGCAGCCTGCTGCTGGGCCTCGTCGAGAGCTACGGCGTCGCCGTGCTCGGCACCAGCTACCGCAATTTGTTCGCGTTCCTGCTGCTCGTCGTCGTGCTCGTGCTGCGGCCGAACGGCCTGTTCGTCAGCGCACGGCAGGCGCCGCCCGAGCCGCTCACCGGCACGTTCATCGCGCCGAGCCGCCCGGTGAATATTCCGCGCTGGGCGCTGTTGGCCGCCGTTGCCGGCTTTGCGATCCTGCCGCTGTTTCCGGTATCCTTCTACGTGCTCCAGACCCTGATCAACGCCTGGCTGCTCGGCATGCTCGCGCTCAGCCTGACGCTGGTTGCGGGCACGATGGGGCAGGTCTCGCTCGGTCATGCCGCGCTGCTTGCGATCGGCGCCTACACCTCCGCATTGCTGTCGCTGACGCTGGCCGTTCCGGCCGGACTTGCCGTCATCGGCGGTGGCCTGATGAGCGCCGCGCTCGGCACGCTCCTGATCTCGCCGTCCTTCCGCCTGCGCGGGCATTACGTGTCGATCGCGACGCTCGCGATCGGCGAGATCGTGGCGCTGGTGATCCTGAACTGGGAGAGCGTGACGCGCGGCCCGATCGGCATCTCCGGCATCCCGCCGCTGGCTCTGTTCGGCTATGACCTGATCAGCCCGACCTCGGTCTACTGGTTCAGCCTTGCGGTGATGGTCGTGCTGGCGCTGCTGCAGGGGCGGCTGCTCACCTCGCATCTCGGCCGCAGCTTTCGCGCCATCCGCGACGACGACATCGCCGCGCGCGCCTATGGCCTCAGTCTGAACCGCTACAAGTCGCTCGCCTTCATCTTCGGCGGCTTCGCCGCCGGCGTCAGCGGCGGCATCGCCGCGCATCTCTATTCCTACATCAACCACGAGACCTTCAACACGCAGCAATCCATCCTGGCGCTGACCGTCGTCATCCTCGGCGGCCTCGGCAACGTCGTCGGCGCGATCGTCGGGTCGGTCGCGCTGGTCGGCCTGCCTGAAGTCTTCCGTATCGCGGCCGAGTACCGCATCCTGATCTACGGCATCGTTCTCTTGCTGCTGGTGCGGTTCAGGCCGCAGGGCCTGTTGGGGACGGTCTGATGGAGAAGCAGCTTCACGCCATGCTGTCCCTGCGCGGCCTGACGCGCCGTTTCGGCGGCCTCACCGCGGTCGATACGATCGACCTCGATCTCGCCAAGGGCGAACTGATCAGCATCATCGGCCCGAACGGCGCCGGCAAGACGACGCTGTTCAATCTCGTCACCGGGCTTGACCGGCCCGATGCCGGCACCGTCAGCTTCGAAGGGCAGGACATCACCGGCCTGTCCCCGGAGCGGCTCGCGGCCGAAGGCATCGCGCGCACCTTTCAGCTCGGCCGCGTGTTCGGCAATCTCAGCGTCATGGACAACGTCCTGATCGGCGCGCACACGCGACTGCGCGCGGTGAAGCCGGCCGTGCCGGTGATCGGTCCGCTGCTGGAATTGGGTCTGGCCCTGCTGCGTCCCTCGCGCGTCAGGGCCGAGGAGGAGCGGCTGCGCGAGGAGGTGAAGGCCATCCTCGCCCGTTTCGGCGAACGGCTGCTGCCGCGCATCGACCAGCCCGCCTATAGCCTCTCCTACGCCAACCGCCGCCGCGTCGAGATCGCGCGTGCGCTCGCGCTGAAGCCGCGGCTGCTTCTGCTCGACGAACCCACCGCCGGCATGAACCCGACCGAGACCGCGGAGATGCAGGGGCTCGTCGCCGAATTGAAAGCCGAAGGGCTGACGATCTTGCTGATCGAGCACAAGCTGGAGATGGTGATGCGCCTGTCCGACCGCGTCATCGTCATGGACGAGGGCAAGAAGATCGCGGAAGGACCGGGCGAGCAGGTGCGGAGCGATCCCAAGGTGATCGAGGCCTATCTCGGCCATGGGCTATCAGGGACGGCGGAGCAGGAGAGCGCGGCATGACGAGCGCACCCGAAGCATTGCTGGCTTTGTCTGATGTCAACACCTTCTACGGCCAGGCCCAGGTGCATTTTGACCTGTCGATCACGGTGGCGCGCGGCCACATCGTCTGCCTGCTCGGCGGCAACGCGAGCGGCAAGTCGACCACGATGAAGATCATCTTAGGGTTGGTGAAGCCGCGGTCGGGCGAGGTGACGTTCGACGGAGCCTCGCTGATCGGGCTTTCCACGCCGCAGATCGTCCGCCGCGGCATCGCCTCGGTGCCGGAGGCGCGGCGGCTGTTCGCCGACATGAGCGTGCGCGAGAACATCCTGATGGGTGCCTTCGTACGCAACGACCGCGACGCCATTGCGCAGGATCTCGACAGGATGCTGACGCTGTTCCCGAAGCTCGGCCAGCGGCTGTCGCAGCGCGCCGGCTCGCTGTCCGGCGGCGAGCAGCAGATGGTGGCGATGGCGCGCGCGCTGATGAGCCGCCCGCGCATGATCGTGATGGACGAGCCGACCATGGGCCTGTCGCCGCTTTATGTCGATCGCGTGCTGGAACTGATCCGCAGCATCAACCAGGCGGGCGTCTCGGTGTTCATGGTCGAGCAGAACGCCAGCCTCGCGCTCGAGATCGCGCACGAGGCCTATGTGCTGCAGACCGGCAAGATCGTGCTGTCTGGCCCCGCGCGCGCACTGAAGGACGACCCCCGCATCCGCGACGCCTATCTCGGCGGCTCCGAGGCGGCCTGACGCTCAAGCCGACGCCGCGCTAGCGACTTGCTCCGCCGGCTGATCATCGCCGTTGGGATCGCCCGGCGCGGTCGCCCAGGCGAGTTCCACCAGCGTCACGATCCGGCGGCCGCCGCCGTCGAGCTGGACGACGATCAGGCCCTGCTCCTCCATGTAGCCGAGCAGGCGCTGCGCGCGGCGCAGCGAGTGCGAGCCGTAGGCGCGGGCGATCGCGGCATCGCCGGGGCAGGGCCAGCCTTCCTTCGCCGCGCGCGCGATCATCATGAACACGCCCTGCATGTCGTCGGGCAGGATCGAGGCGCGCAGCGCCACGTCCTGCCAGGCGTCGTCTGCAGTGAGTTCCGTCCCGAGCCCGGCACGCGCATGCGTCAGCATGCGCCGGAATTCGTTGAGATCGGGCACCGCCGCTCCCAAGCCCTCGATGCGGCAGCGGACCACGAATTCCTGATAGAGCACGCCGATGGCGCGGAAGCCGGCATCGGGCTCGGCCATCACGGCACGCAGCGTGCGATCCACGCGCTCGCGCCGCTCGGCGAGCTCTTCGGCACTGACGGGAGCCTCGACCGCTTCTAGCCGAATCTCCGGCACCGCGGCGGCCTTCGCCGCGCGAAGCTGCTCGAGCAGATCCGGCGCCGGCCGTCGCTGCGGCCGGCTGGCATCGGGCGGCGGTGCGGCGAGGATGACCGCGCGGGCATCTTCAAGCGTGGCCTCCGGCAGCGGCATCAGCCGCGGCGTCGAATTGCGCGGGCTGGTCTCGGTCGGGCCGATGTTGAGGCGCAGCGGACGGCGCGACAGCGCAGGTCCCAACGCCATGAACTGGCCGCGCTCGAGATCGCGGAAGGCTTCCGCCTGCCGCCGCTCCATGCCGAGCAGGTCGGCGGCGCGCGCCATGTCGATGTCGAGGAAGGTCCGCCCCATCAGGAAGTTCGAGGCCTCCGCCGCGACGTTCTTGGCGAGCTTGGCCAGGCGCTGGGTCGCGATGATGCCGGCAAGCCCGCGCTTGCGGCCGCGGCACATCAGGTTGGTCATGGCGCCGAGCGAGAGCTTTCGTGCTTCGTCCGAGACTTCGCCCGCCACCGCCGGCGCAAACAGCTGCGCCTCGTCGACGACGACGAGCATCGGGTACCAATGATCGCGGTCGACGTCGAACATCCCGCCGAGGAAGGCCGCCGCACGCCGCATCTGGTTCTCGGCATCCAGCCCTTCGAGATTGAGCACGGTGGAGACGCGATGCAGCCGCGCGCGCTCGCCCGCGACCTGGAGGCCGCGCTCGGTGTGGTCCTCGGCCTCGATCACCAGGTGGCCGAAGCGCTCGGCCAGCGTGACGAAGTCGCCCTCGGGGTCGATGATGGCCTGCTGCACCCAGGGCGCGCTCTGTTCCAGGAGGCGCCGCAAGAGATGCGACTTGCCAGAGCCCGAATTGCCCTGCACCAGGAGACGGGTCGCCAGCAGTTCCTCGAGGTCCATGGCGGCCGCGGCGCCTGCCGTGGTCTGCCCCATCTCGATCGCAACCGTCATGTCCCCGACTCAAAGTCCCGTCATTCGCGGACAGCGGCTTATCAATCCAGCCGCGGCGCGTCGAGCACTCCAGCGCGAATCAGGTGGCGTTGCCCACGCCAAAACCGGAAGTATCCGCCGCGAGCGGCAGGAACCCGGTGCCGAAAGGCCTCGGCTCGGGGAAGAATGGTGCAGATCGCCATCGCTCGGCCAAATGACGCAGATCAAGATCGACGGGTTCGAGAGCTGCTATCTAGCCGTATGACCTTTCTGACCTTCTTCACGGCGACCTATTTTCTGCTGGCGGTGCCGGGGCCGACCAACACCCTGCTGGCGACATCGGGGGCCGGAGCGGGCATCTCGCGCTCCCTTTATCTGCTTGCGGCGGAACTGTGCGGCTATCTGCTGGCGATCGCGGTGCTGCGGCTGGCGCTCGGTCCAATCATCAGCGACATCCCGATTGCGGCGCTGCTGCTCCGCGTCGCCGTGACCATCTACATTCTGTGTCTTGCGGTCATGCTCTGGCGCGTCAACACGCGAGAGCTGCGCGACGGCGCTGCCGTGACGTTCGGCCAGGTGCTGCTGACGACGCTGCTCAACCCGAAAGCTCTGGTCTTCGCGTTCCTGCTGCTGCCGCTTGAGGCCGGGCCGTTCGAGCTGGCGCCGTGGCTCGGCGTGATCGCGCTTCAGATTCTCAGCTCCGGCGCCGCGTGGATCATTCTGGGCGCAACGCTCGGACGCGGCGCCAGTCGCCTCGGGCACCCTGACCTCGTCACGCGCACCGGCGCGGTCACGCTGGTCGCCGTGACCGGCCTGATCTGGCTGCAATCCTTCCTGGTTGCCTGAACGGACGTCGCTGGGAGCGGCGCTACTGGGCGCCGGAGCCGCCCTGCACGATCTTCTCGTTCAATTTCTGGTCCACGGTATCGACGGTGCGGTCGATCTCGGCATTGGGCACGCCGAGCTGATGCGAGATCAGCTTCACCAGCAGGTCGACGCGCTCGATGAAGGGCGCGCCGCTGGCGACGGCGCGCGCCGCCGATGATGGCTTGAGCAGGCTCTCGGCGGCCTTGGCGTATTTCACGAACGGCACCTGGTCCTGCGGATCGGCGCCGAGGCGGCGGGCGATCGCGTCGACATGGTCGTAGATCGTCTGCGAACGCTTGAGATCGCCGTGCACGGCGTCGCGGATCGACTGCGGCTCGTTCGGCGTGATGCAACGGTAATTGCCGGTCAGCAGCATCGACCATTTCGCCAGCGGCACGAACAGCGAATCGAACACTTTCAGCTTCACCGGCACGTCGTGGCCGTCGAGCGTCACCGCGTCGATGTCGGCCTCCAGCTCCCGCAGCAGCTTGTTGTGCTTGTCGTCGGCGAAGACCGACGCCTTGAAGTTGGTGGGCAGGCCGACATGCAGCACGTTGGCGGCTTCTTCCGGCGGGCGGAAGGCCTGCGGGTCGGGCGAGCACAGCGTCACCAGGCCCGGCTCGAACCGCTCCCACACCTGCGCATTGGTGTAGGCCTCCTCGAGATCCATGTCGGCGAGTGCCGGAATCCGCTTCAGATAGGGCAGGGGCGGCATGTTCATGATCGACAGGCACGGCAGCTTCGCCGCGGCAATCTTGACCATGAGGACGCGCACCGTGTGGTTGGTGTATTGCGGCTCCTGCATCGCGAGGCCGACCAGATCGTAGCGGGAGAGGTCGACATTGGCCGGCGTGACCGCGTCGAGCTTGCCGGGGAGGTTGCGGGAGAAGATCGCCCGGTGCACCGCCTCGTCGCGTAGCTTGATGCGCACCTCGGTACCGTCGCGGTTGATCAGCTCCGCGGTCTTGGCGCGGCAGACCAGGGTCACGTTGTGGCCGGCCATCAGCAGCTTCGTGCCCAGCAGGGAGCCGTAAGAAGCCCCAAGAATCAATATGTTGCGCGCCATGCTCCGTCCCCTTGGAAATTGTGTGATTTTTCGGCCCGGGCCGTCGTCCGCGGGCGAGTTGGCGGCATGTAAAGCGAACTGCGGGGGGATGGCAACTGGGATAATGCATACAAGGGGTGCGTCTGGTCCCGCGGGCGCGAGGGCCAGCCTGGCGGGCCTGTTTCGGCCTGGTGTCAACCCAGCGAAGCAAAGATATTCTTCTTTACCGAAATTCGGATTTGTCGTATGTGTCGGTCATCCCGGCTCAATCTCGAGGGGCGTCCATGAGGTCGTCATTGTCGCGAGCCGGGCTTGCGGTGGACGCGGCAGCGTCGGCATGAAAGGTGCGGGCAGGGCGGGTAGTCCCTGTGAGCTCGTAACCGCGTGCGGACGAGCGGCGCTGTAAGGCTCGCCTCGCCAGCATTTCTCCCGTGACGTCGACAGCGCGGGAGAACCCTGCGGCGAACATGCGAGCCGCGCGTACGGCAAAACCGTGTGGTCCTGGCCGTCGTTGCTACGGCCAAGCCCTTCGAAGATGCGCGCGAGCCCAACCGGGCGGACGGCATTGTCAATTCGCAGGGGTGAGGGAGGCCAGAAGGAACTCGGCTCCCGGGAGAGCACGGCATAAGCCGTCCGACCATCGCGCAGGGAAGGCCGAGTGATTGGCACCACCTGTATGCTGCTGTGCGGTTTTCTGCGTGTGCGTTTTGCGCAGCAGACCGCGGGTGCGAGGTCAGCACCCGGTCTTCCCTGCGCCCTCTTGCCGATGAGGGCGGCGAGACGAAGCAAAGCTCGGGCGAAATAAGCCGCGAGGATGCTAAGGCGTGTCTGCAGGCTGACACGAGAGTTGGTGAATGACCATGCGACCTCATATTCCGTCATTGCGAGCGAAGCGAAGCAACGACGATATTGATGGAGCGCCGCTTATTGGCAGCCTCAGCCCTGGCTCGCCATGCGGTCGCGGTCGAGATGCTGCTCGATCTTGGGGCGGTCACGCGTGCGCTCGAAGCTGGTGCAGAGCAGCTCGGTCTCATCGAGCGAGATCGGAGCACGATAGAGCCGGCACATGAATTCGGCGGTTCCACGTCCCTTGGAGGTAGCCGGGCCGCGCTCTGCGAGAAACATGCAGTCCCGGCAGATGCTCGCTTCGAGCCGCTGATGGGCAGCATCGAGGTGATTGAGGATCTCGCGGAGAGAGTCGCGCAACCTGATGCACTCCTCGGTCCCGAGCGACGTCACCGCGTTGACCACGTGATTGATCGGGTCGTGCTGGCTCAGGCACTTCTCACCCTGGGACGTGACGTGCAGGACGACGGAACGCTTGTCCTCATGCGACGGCTTTCGCACCAGGAACGACTTGCTCTCCAGAGTCTTCACGATCTGCGACGCAGTCGCGCGTGTGGCGCCGATGAAGCCGGCCAGTGCGGACGGCGTGCGCGAAAACCTGTTGGCGCGCCCGAGAAAGCGCAGCGCCATCCATTCCCGATCGCGCAATCCATGCCGATTGCCCTCGAAATACCAAGCCCGCGCCGCCTGAACCAGCAGCTCGACGGCTTCCCGCGCCAATGGCATGAATCTACCTCGTCCCCGGAACTTCGTCTGCGGCGTCCCGAAGCCGCTTTGCGCCCTGAGTGTCAGACGAGCATGCCCTGTCGAACTCTCGCAAAATGGCGCGGATCGCACCGCGCCCGACCTCGGCCGATGAGCGTCGCATCGTCCGCAGCGAGAAGCCGTATCGCTGATGGCATGCCAACAGCGTGGTCGTCGCGCGGGAGCTCGGGTTGCCGTCGCCGGCAAACGGTGGATCGGAGTAGCTCAACCGAAGCCCCCAAAGTTCAAGTCACAAGCAGACGTTTCTTATACTCAACCAAAACGATGGATGAGCTTCTCAACAAAATCAAGTAGAGACCCTCTCACAGGCTGGATGTCGTCGCAGGCGAATGTAACGTTCAAGGGCAATATCGTTGTTCGGGACACATGATGGTGAACGCAATACATGGCACGGCGAGTAATATGCACTCGATATTGTGAGAGTTTGATTGCACGCGCGGTGTTGTCTTGCGTTGATGCAAACTGATCGAAGCTTGTGCATCACGATGACGTTTGGCGGCACGTCATCCACAACTTGTGCGTTCTGCCGCGGAATCGTCGAGGGAACTCATTGGAATTGCACGCGGCGGTTGTTCCCGTCGTGCTTGCAGAATAGACTCTTCGATCGCTTCCACAGCGCTTGCCAGCTCGTGCACACCCGAACGGCGAATTCGCTCACGACGAAAATCGGTGAGCCGGTGTGCACGCGCATGCGCTGGAAGCGTAGCGACATGCGCAATCTCTTGTCGAAAACCACGGGCAGGGCGGACGGCAGGCGCCTCACCCTCTCCACCCGTCAGTCGCCCTTGAGCATGTCCCGAAGCTCGCGGAACGGATCGGCGCTCGGCGGGGCCGACGCGCCCTGTCGCATCGCGTTGTAGATTCGCGGAACCATCTCGACCGCCTGGTCGAGGCCCGAATCACGTCCCGGCTGATAGCCGCCCATCAGGCGAAGGTCGCGCGTGTCCTCGTATTTCGCGATCATGGCGCGCAGCTTGCTCACCAATTCGCGCTCCTCAGGGTCCCAGACGTTGTGGGCGAGGCGGGAGACCGAGGCCAGAACGTCGACGGCCGGGTAGCGCGCCTGGTCGGCGATGTGCCTGGAGAGCACGATGTGCCCGTCGAGCGTGCTGCGGATGGTGTCGGCGATCGGCTCGTTGTGATCGTCGCCGTCGACCAGCACGGAGAATATCCCGGTGATGGTGCCGGAACCCTCCTCGCCCGGGCCGGCGCGCTCGAGCAGGCGCGGCAGATCGGTGAAGACCGTCGGCGCGTAGCCGCGCGCCACTGCGGGCTCGCCCGCGGCGAGCGCGACCTCGCGGGCGGCGTGGGCAAAACGGGTGATCGAATCCACCATCAGCAGGACCGATTCGCCGCGGTCGCGGAAATATTCGGCGACCGCCATCGCCGTCTTCGGCGCCAGTCGCCGCATCATCGGGCTTTCGTCGCCCGTCGACACGATTGTGACAGCGCGATGACGGTCATTGCCCAGCACATCCTCGATGAACTCGCGCACCTCGCGGCCGCGCTCGCCGACCAGGGCCAGCACGACGGTGTCGAAGCCCTGGCTGCGGGCGAGCATCGCGAGCAGCGTCGATTTGCCGACGCCCGATCCGGCGAAGATGCCGACGCGCTGGCCGGCGCAGACCGGCGCGAACAGGTCGATGACGCGTACGCCGGTGCGCAGCGGCTTGTGCACGCGCGCACGCTTCATGGCCGACGGCGCCTCCGCCTCCGCCGAGACCGCCTGCGACCCTTGCGTGAGCGGCCCCTGTCCGTCCAGCGGCGCGCCGAGGGCGTTGATGACGCGGCCCTTCCAGCTCGGATCGGGCGCGAAGGACAGCGGCGGCATCCGGTAGGCCGCCGAGTCGAGCCCGCCGCCAAATTGCCGGTCGAACGGCTTGGCGATGATGCCGTCGCTGTCGATCCGCACCACCTCGCCGATCTGGCGCTTGCCGCTGCAATTGACGCCGATGAGCTCGCCGAGCCTGACGAAGCGCGACAGGCCGGAGACGCGGAAATGCGTCGGCGCGATCTCGGAGATCGCGCCACTGACGCTTGCCAGGGGAGTGCTCTGCTGAAGCTCCAGCAGCGCCCACTCGAGTTGCCGAAGAGCGTTCAAGGAAACCGTCCAACCTCATCCTGCGCGCTTGGCGCGCAATCTACTTGCCGGGTTCGCCGAGGGTCCGGATCGCGTTCTGCAGCGAGCTCTCAGTGCCCTCGATCATCGAGTTGGTGCCATCGAAAGCGCGCGAGGCCGAGATCAGCCGCGTCAGTTCGAGCATTGGATTGGCGCCGGAGCCTTCGACATAGCCCTGCTTGAAGCCGTCCCGGGAGAAGTCCGCGATGGCGGTCGCAGGCCGGTCGGGCGTCACGCCGGAATTGCCGTAGCGTTCGAGATTGGCGTCGGCCGGAATGCTGAACAGGCCGATGGTGCCGATCTCGTTGTTGTCCTGGATGATTGCGCCGCTGCGCGCGATCGAGATCGGTCCGCCGTTCGGGTCGAGCGTGATCTGCGCGCCGCCGGAATCGACGATCGGAAAGCCGCTCACGGTCTGAAGATCGCCGTTGGGGGCGATCTGGAGCCGGCCGTCGCGCGTGTAGACCGTGCCGTTCGGACCGGCGAAGGCGATCCAGCCCTGGCCGACCACGGCGACGTCGAGCGGGTTGCCGCTCTCGGTGATGCTGCCCATCTCTCGCGAGATGATGTTGTCGCCGGGCGAGGAGAACGCCACCGGTGTCGGACCTGCCTTGGACAGCACGGTCTCGAACTTCACCACGTCGGTGCGGAAGGCGGCCGTGTTGACGTTGGCGACGTTGTTGGCGATCGTCTGGAGGCGCTTTTCGAGGGCGACCTGCGCCGACAATCCCACATAGAGAGCCGATTGCATGAATTACCTGTTGAACTTGATGTTCTGAAGCGTCGTGAGCACGTTGGTATCCATGCTGACCGACGTCGCGGCGCCGGCGATCAGGACCAGCGCGGGATTGGTCGAGCTGTCGTTCCGGGCCTGGGTCGCATCCCACATCGCCGCAAAGCGCTGCACGAACTTGGTCACCTTGGCCGGATCCTGGAAGTCGGTGAGCTTGATCCTGTCCGCGATCATCTTGGCCTGGGCGTCGATGTTGGCCGCGCTGATCGTCGACGGCAGGCCGAGCGCGGTCTGCACCACCTGCGTCAACGCCTTGTCGGCCAGGATCTGGTAGGCGGTCGTGATCGTGGACGCCTTGCGGGTGAAATACAGCGCCAAACGCAGGCCTTCGTTCTGATCGCCGGCCTTCTCCTCCATCGTCTGCGTGACGTATTGGGTCGCGGTGCCGGTCGTGGCTGCGGCGCTCTGGGTCGCCTTGTCGCCGAGTGCGGCGAAATTGAAGGCGGTTGCGAACTGCCGGTAGCGGACGTCGGTCAGCTTGTTGGCGAAGGCGTCCTTGCTCGCGACGCCCTCGGTCAGCACCTTGCGCATGAACGCCTTGGCGTACGTCATGTCGCTGAGGCCATAGGCCTTCATCGCATAGGAATAGAGACGATAGTCCTTCAGGAAGTCGTCGATCGTCTTCACCTTGCCGATATGGCTGAGGAAGTAGTCGGTCTCGCGGCTGACATCCGGCTGCTTCGCGACCTGCGTCAGCGACTTGCCCATGTCCTTGGTCAGCCTGGTGTAGTCCGCGATGGTGGATAGCATGACACGCGCCCCTCTGGCCGCCGGTGCGACCCCGCTTCAAGCTGCCGGCAATTGCTTGCGCGGGGCTGGCGACCTCGAAGCCAGCTTCGCGCAAGCGTCGCCGACTAGGTATTCCAGGTGGGATCGGCGATGGAGCGGCGCGTTGGGCAGTTTCGTGGGGATTTTCATCACGGTAGCGGCGCTGCTCGGCGGCTTTGCCGCCATGGGCGGGCATCTGGCCGTGCTCATGCAGCCGTGGGAGTTCGTGATCATCATGGGAACCGCGGTCGGCACCTTCATCGTGGCCAATCCATGGAAGACGGTGGTGGACACGGGCGTCGCCTGCATGCAGGCCATCACCGGCGCGGTGCCCGGCCAGCGCTACTACCTTGACCTGCTCGGCGCGCTCCACGCTCTGATGCGCGAGCTGCGTGGCAAGGGGCGCAACGAAGTCGAGGCGCATATCGACGATCCCGCCTCCTCCGAAATCTTCAAGGCGTTCCCCAGCGTGCTCGGAGATCCCTCGCTGCTCCAGTTCATCTGCGACTATGTCCGCCTCATCATCATGGGCAATGCGCGCACGCACGAGATCGAGGCGCTGATGGACGAGGAGATCCATACCATCGTAAAAGGCAAGCTGGCGCCCTATCATGCGCTGGTGACGGTGTCCGAGGCGCTGCCGGCGCTCGGCATCGTCGCCGCCGTGCTTGGCGTCATCAAGGCGATGGGCGCGCTCGACCAGTCTCCGAAATTATTGGGCGGCTTTATCGGTGCAGCCCTGGTAGGCACCTTCGCTGGCATCTTCCTGTCCTATGGCGTGCTTTCGCCCTTCGCGATCAAGATCAAGATGACGCGCGAGAAGAAGTGTCGGCCCTACATCATCGTCAAGCAGACGCTGCTGGCATTCATGAACGGTGCCATGCCGCAGATCGCCGTCGAGCACGGCCGCAAGATGATCTCCAGCAGCGAGCGTCCCTCGATCGACGTCGTCGAGAACGAGACGATCGCAGGTCCCAAGGCCGTCGTTGCCGACGCTGAACCCAAGGCGGCGCGCGCATGATGATGGAAGACGCCGAGGTCGACCAGCGCAAGCAGCTGCCGAACTACCTGCTGGACGCTGCCGGCATATCGATCGAGCGTATGCCGATGCTCAATGTGATCTTCGATCGCATGGCGGCATCGTGCACCGACAGCCTGCAGCCGATGGCCGGAACGCCCTGCTATTTCTCGGTCAACGGCATCACCAACGACCGTGTCGGCGATATCATCAAGGACTACGAGGCCAACGCGGTCGCGGCGGTGCTCTATGCCGAGCAGTGGGACTCCCGCGTCATCATCATGCTGGACCGTGACTTCGTGTTCACGATGGTCGAAGCGATGTTCGGATCCGACGGCGCCGAGCCGCCGCTCGATGTTGAGCGCGCGTTCTCCAACATCGAGCTCCGCCTGGTCCAGGCGCTGTTCGAACGGTTCGCCAAGGCGTTGCAATCCGCCTTCGCCGGCACGTCGAACGTGACCTTTCGCGTCGAGCGGGTCGAGACTGCGATGGCCTCGCTCGCGATCGGGCGGAGCGGCAACATGTCGATCTGCGCGAACATCATGCTGCAAGCGCTCTACCGCGGCGGCCAGATGTTCCTCATCATTCCGCACTCCGCGCTCAATCCGCTGCGCCAGAAGCTCGCTCACGTGGTCGTCAGCGACGGTCGCGCCGCCGACCCACGCTGGCGCGAGCAGATGGAAAGCGAGGTGCAGCGGACGGAGGTGACGCTCAGCGCCGTGCTCGACGAGAAGATGGTGACGCTCGGCGACGTCGTGAAGTTCGAGGTCGGGCAGGTGCTCGAGCTCGAGGCCACGCCGCGCACGCTGGCCCGTCTCGAAAGCAACAATCAGGTGTTGTTCTGGTGTCAGATCGGCCAGCTCGACGGCTATTACGCCATGCAGGTGGCAGATCCCGTCGATCAGAAGCGGGAGTTCGTCGATGATATCCTATCTCGTTGATATCGTGCTGCTGGCTGCGCTCGCCTTCACCAGCATGCGGGTGACCAGGATGCACCGCGAGCTGGCGCGGCTGCGCAGCTATCAGGGCGAATTCTCCACCATCATGCACGAGACCGCGGGTGCCTTCGACACGGTCATCACCGCGGCGCACGATTCAACCGCGAATCTCGGACGCCTCGCCAACGTGTTGAGCACGAAGATCGACCAGGCTCACGAGGCGATCGCGGCGCTCGATGCGCGCAGCGGGCTCGCACCCGCGGCGACCGCCGAGCTGAACAAGCACTGAAAGCCGGCACCGGCAGAACAATACGGCCGGAACGCCGCGGCGCTCCGGCAGCGGAAGTACCAAGAGGCGATACCAAATGGCGCAATCCTTCGACTATGAGCCTGCATCTGCATCGACCGAGGCCGAGACCTCTCCGCTGGAACGCCTGGCCGAGATCGCCCAGCGCACCGCCGAGGAGACTGGCAAGTTCGCCAACGTCGACGCAATCTTGCGCATTCCCGTCACCATGCAGGTGGTGCTGGGATCGGCGACCATTCCGGTGGCGAACCTGATGAAGCTCGGACGCGGCGCGGTGGTTCCGCTCGATCACCGGGTCGGCGAGCCCGTCGACGTCGTCGTCAACGGCCGCATCGTCGCCCGTGGCGAGGTGGTCGTCGTCGAAGAGGACAATTCCCGCTTCGGCGTCTCGCTGACGGAGATCGTGGGGCCGCTGGGGCAGGGTGATACCTGACCATGGCGGCACCGGTCGGCATCGCTCCCACCAAGCAGCGAGGCGTTACCACGCTGGGCGGCACGGAAAAGGTCGCCGCGCTCCTGCTGGCCATGGGCCGGCAGGCGGCGGCGAGCGTGCTGCAGCAGTTCGAACCGCAAGAGATCCGCATCGTCACCAAGGCGGCGGCGGAGCTGCGGCCGATCACCGCGCAGGAGCTCGAGGGGATCGTCGAGGAGTTCGCCCAGCAGTTCTCGATGGGCGCGAACATCCTCGGCACGCTCGGCGGTCTGGAGGCCGTGCTCGGCGACGTGCTGCCGGCCGACCAGGTCTCGCAGATCATGTCTGATCTGCTCGGCAATTCGAGCAGGTCGGTGTGGGACCGCGTCTCCTCGGTGTCGGAAAACTCACTGGCGAGCTACCTGTCCAAGGAGCATCCGCAGACCGCGGCGCTGATCCTGTCCAAGGTCAAGCCGGCCTGCGCGGCCAAGGTCATGAGCCAGCTGCCATCGAGCCTCCGCAACGAGCTGATGCGGCGCGTTCTGAGCCTCAAGCCGATCGTCGACGACGCCATGCGCATCATCGAGAAGACGCTGCATGAGGACCTCACATTGAACTTCGCCCGCAACCTCGGTGCCGACACCTACGCCCGCGTCGCCGACATCATCAACAAGATGGAACGCGGCCACATCGAGGACATGCTGAAGAGCCTGTCGGAGAAGCGGCCGAAGTCGGCCGAAGTGCTGAAGGAGCTGCTGTTCACCTTCGACGACGTCGTCAACCTGACGCCGAAGGCGCGCACCATGATCTTCGACCAGGTGCCGACCGATCGCATCGTCGTGGCGCTGAAGGGCACCGACAAGCATTTCCGCGAGCTGATCCTGTCCTCGGTCGCCTCGCGCGTCCGCCGCGTCGTCGAGCACGAGCTCGCCATCGGCGAGCCGTCCAACCAGCGCGACGTGTTGGAGGCACGACGCGTGATCACCGACCTCGCGCTCGAGCTGGCGGAGAAGGGCGAAATCGAGCTCAACCCCGAGCAGGAGGATGAGCTGGTCTTCCGCTGACCGCTGAACGGGCATGGCAGAAACATCCGATCAGGAGAGCAAGACAGAAGAGCCGACCGAGAAGAAAGTCCGCGATGCGCTCGAACAGGGCAAGATTCCGGTCTCTCGGGAGGCCTCCATTTTCGCCTCGATGGCCGCGCTGATGGTGATCCAGGCGTTCCTGATCGGCCAGGGCGTGCAGCAATTGACGCCGACGCTGAAGAGCCTGCTCGACGATCCCGAGGGCTTCCCGCTGTCGACCGGTGCGGACGCGCAGAACCTGCTCACCGTGGTCGGCCTGCAGGCGCTGCGATTCCTGGTGCCGCTGGTCGTCATCCTGGTGGTGTTCGGGCTCGCCGCCTCGCTGCTGCAGAACGCGCCGCGCCTGGTGCTCGAGCGGATCAAGCCTGACTTGTCGAGGATCTCTCCGGTCAGCGGCTGGAAGCGGTTGTTCGGGACGCAGGGCCTGATCGAGTTCGCCAAGTCGCTGTTCAAGCTCGCCGCGGTGACCGCCGTGGTCGCCTTCGTGCTGCGCGCATCCGAAGCAAGGGCCTTCGAGGCCATGTACACCGATCCGGTCGCGCTGCCGGAGATGATTCTCAGCATCGCGATGCGCATCGTCTCGGCGATCTGCATCGCCACCATCGTGCTGGTGGCGATCGATCTCGCCTGGGCGCGCTTCCACTGGCGGCGCGAGCTGCGCATGACCAAGCAGGAGATCAAGGATGAGCACAAGCAGGCGGAAGGTGATCCCCTGATCAAGGCGCGCCTGCGCTCGCTGGCGCGCGACCGGTCGCGGCAACGCATGATCGCCTCGGCCTCACGCGCGACGCTGGTGATTGCCAACCCGACGCACTTCGCGATCGCGCTGCGCTACAAGCGTGAGGAAAACGCCGCGCCGCTGGTCGTGGCCAAGGGCATGGACGTGATCGCGCTGAAGATCCGCGAGATTGCCGAGCAGAACCGAATCCCCGTCATCGAAAACAAGGCGCTGGCGCGCGCGCTCTACGAGGCAGTCCAGGTCGATCAGGTGATTCCGGCGGAATTCTTCCGGCCCGTTGCCGAGATCATCTACTTCCTCCAATCCAAGCAGGCGCCGCGGCCCGAGAGCGTCCGATAGATTTCCGAGGATGGTGCTTCGCGCAACAGCTTGACGAAAGCTTAACGCCCTAGGCTCGTCCCGAATGGATCAGAATGGGGCCGTCGTGGGACCGCTTTATCTCTTCGAACTCGCATCGTCGCAGGCGCGCTATCTCGAGCTGCGTCAGTCGACCATCGCCACCAACGTCGCCAACGCCAACACGCCGGGCTTTCGGGCGCGCGATGTTGAGCCGTTCAATAAGGTGCTCGATGGCATGCCGGTGAGGCTTGCGACGACGTCGCCTTCGCACATGCAATTGGCCGCAGCCGAGACCGACACGCGGGCGACCGCGAAGAAGGACAGCTGGGAGGTGGTTCACTCCGGCAACTCCGTCAGCCTCGAGCAGGAAATGATCAAGGGCAACGACGTCAATCGCGACTATTCGATGAACGCGGCGATCGTGCGGTCGTTTCACCGCATGGTGCTGTCGAGTGCAAAGGCCTGAGGTGAACTGACATGCTGGACTCACTGAGCGCCTCTCTGACGGTCGCAAGCTCCGGGCTCGAAGCGCAGTCGACGCGCATGCGCATCGTCTCGGAGAATCTTGCGAACGCCACCTCGACGGGGCGCGCCGCCGGTGCCGATCCGTATCAGCGCAAGACCATCACCTTCGACGCAGCGATGGATCGCGCCTCGGGCGCACAGCTCGCGAAGGTCAAGGAGATCGGGGTCGACACCACGCCTTACCGGGTGGAGTACGATCCGGGGCATCCCGCCGCCGACAAGGCCGGCTACGTCAAGCTGCCGAACGTGAACATGATGATCGAGATGGCCGACATGCGGGAGGTCAACCGCTCCTATGAGGCCAATCTCCAGGTCGTGAAGCAGGTGAGGTCCATGCTGGGCATGACCATCGATCTCTTGAGGAGCTGACCATGCTTGAGGCGATTTCATCCACCGCGATTTCCGCAGGGCAAGCCGCGAGCCGTGCGAGCGAGACGCAGGCCGTCTCGCCTGCCGCGACAACGCCGGTCCAGGCCAGTGACGATGCCGGCTTCGAATCGGTGATGAAGCAGGTGACGTCGGATGCGATCGGGACGCTGAAGACGGGCGAGGCCGCATCGATCTCGGCAATGCAGGGCAAGGAATCGACGCGCCGCGTCGTGGAGGCGCTGATGTCCGCCGAGCAGGCTTTGCAGACGGCGGTCGCGGTTCGCGACAAGGTCGTCCAAGCCTACCAGGAAGTTGTTCGGATGTCGATTTGATCTGAAGGAGTGGGACCAGTGAAATCGCTCGCCATTGCGGCCACGGGCATGAACGCCCAGCAGACCAACATCGAAGTCATCGCGAACAACATCGCCAACATCAACTCGACCTCCTACAAACGGGCGCGCGCGGAGTTCACCGATCTGTTCTACCAGATGGACCGCATGCAGGGCGTCGCGAATACCAACGGCTCCTCGCCGATTCCGGAAGGTGCCAATCTCGGCCTCGGCGTCAAGTCCGCGGCGATCCGCAAGCTGCACATTCAGGGCGCGCTGACGCAGACCGGCAATCCCTATGATCTCGCGATCAACGGACGTGGCTGGTTTCAGGTGCTCGGCCCCAACAACGAGGTGCAATATACCCGTGCGGGCTCGTTCAACGTCAACGCCAACGCTCAGCTGGTCACGATCGACGGTTACCTGCTGGATCCCGCGATCACCATCCCGCAGGGGACGGTCGAGGTCACGGTCAACCAGACCGGCCAGGTGTTTGCCAAGCTCGACACGGAAGTGAATCCGCGGCAGATCGGCCAGCTCAACCTCGCCAACTTCGCCAACGAAGCGGGTCTCGAGCCGCTGGGCAGCAATCTCTACAAGGAGACCACGGCGTCCGGCACGCCGGTCGTCGGTCTGCCGGGCGATGCCGGCTATGGCAAGATCAACCAGAAATGGCTCGAAGCCTCGAACGTCGACCCGGTCAAGGAAATCACCGAGTTGATCTCGGCACAGCGTGCCTACGAAATGAATGCCAAGGTCATCCAGGCCTCGGATGAAATGGCCCAGACGGTCTCGAAGGGCATGCGCTAGTTCCGGTGTCTCGATGTTGAACAGGGTGGGCCTGATCGTGCGCGGGTTGGCCGCCGTGCTGCTGGTTCTCGTCGCGGCGCGGGATGCCGCGGCCGAGGAGAAGCGGCTTCCGGTGCCGGCCGTCTCGATCCGCGCCGGCGAGATGATCCGCGAGGAGATGATCACCGAGCGCGCCTTCGCGCCGAGCCTGCTCGGCGTCGCCATGTTCATCGAGGGACGCCACATCCTGGTCGGTCGCATGGCGCGGCGCGCGCTGTTGCCGGGCCAGCCCATTCCAACCAATGCGGTGGAGGATCCCTGGACCGTCGCGCGCGGCGCCACGGTCAAGGTCGTGGTCGAGGACAGCGGCCTGTCCATCGTCACTTACGGTTCGGCGATGCAGTCGGGTGCGGCCGGCGCGCTGATCCCCGTGCGCAATACGGACACCGGCGTGATCATCAGGGGCGTCGTCCAGCCGGACGGCAGCGTCAAGGTCATGGACGGATCATGACCAGGCTCCTGCTTGCGCTCGTCCTGCTCGTGTCGGCCGCCAGCGCCCAGGCCGCCGTCCGCATCAAGGACATCGCGGACATCAAGGGTTTGCGCGAGAACCAGATCGTCGGCTACGGTCTCGTCATCGGGCTCAACGGTACCGGCGACACGCTGCGCAACGCTCCGTTCACCGAACAGTCCCTGCAGTCGATGCTCGAGAACATGGGCATCAACGTCAGGAACGAGACCACGAGCACCAACAATCCCCCGCGTCCGACCACGCTGCGCACGCGCAACGTCGCAGCGGTGATGGTCACGGCGGACCTTCCGCCTTCGATCGGGCCCGGCGAGCGCATGGACGTCACCGTGTCCTCGCTCGGCGATGCGACGTCGCTGCTCGGTGGGACGCTGGTGATGACGTCGCTGCGCGCAGCGGATGGCGCGGTTTATGCGGTGGCGCAGGGTGCGATCACGGTTGCCGGCTACAGCGTCGGAGGCCAGGCGCAGAACGTCAGCCAGGGCACGCCGACGGCCGGGCGCATCCCGAACGGTGCGCTGGTCGAACGCGAGGTGCAGGGAAGCCTCCACGAGATGGAGTTCCTGGTGCTACAACTGAAGAACCCGGACTTCGTCACCGCAACGCGCATCCTCGACGCCGTCAACCGCTACGCCGGCGGTCGGTACCGCGCGCAGATCGCCTTCGAGCGCGACTACCGCACCATCGTGCTGTCGAAGCCGCGCCATGTCGGCCCTGTCCGCTTCCTCGCCGAGATCGGCGAATTGGTGGTCGAGCCGGATACGCCGGCGCGGGTCGTGATCAACGAGCGCACCGGCACGGTCGTGATCGGGCGCGACGTGCGGATATCGACCGTCGCCGTGACCCACGGCAATCTGACGGTTCGCGTCACGGAGATGCCGGTTGTGTCGCAGCCGGCGCCGTTCTCGCGGGGACAGACGGTGGTCGTCCCGCAGACAGTGGTCGAAGCCAACGAGGCCGGATCGCAGGTGGCGATCCTGAGCGGGGTCGATCTCCAGCGCTTGGTGCGCGGGCTGAACCAGATTGGCCTGAAACCATCGGGGATCATCGCGATCCTGCAGGCGATCAAGACGGCAGGCGCGCTCCAGGCCGACGTCATCGTGCAATGATGCGCAAGCGTCGTGCAAGCTTGGTCGCTCAATGCTCAGGTCTGAAGCGAGAATCGCACGCGGCCCGATGCTGAAGCTGGATCACAAAGCCAAACTCCTCCTGCTGGCCGCGGCAGCAATGCTCGGGAGTGCCTCGCCCGCGCTCGCCTTGGACGAGGCCAAGCCGTCGAAACCGCTCAACCTGCTCTCCTTCGCCCGCGCCCGCGCGGGCGGACCGCAGAAGCCGCAGCCGTCGGCCACCGCGACACCTGTCGACAACGCTTCGGTCCGGGCCACGGCATGGGCGGCCGAAGATTCGGGCCCCGCGGTCACCGGTGCGGTGCCGGAGACACCGGCGCCTGCGCCAGCCCGTCCGGCCAAGCCCGGCAGCGTCACGGCGCCGCCGAAGCCTGCGCCGCCGCAGGCTGCGCCGGCCCCGGACAACGAAATCGCGCTGTTCTGCAGCAACGTCGCCGATCCCGCCGTCGACGCCAGGCTGGCCTGGCAGCTCAAGGAGCTCGAGAAGGCCGAGAGCCTGTTGCGCGAGCGCATCGCCGAGGTCGAGGCCAAGCGCGCCGAATACGAGAAGTGGATGGCGCTGCGCGACGACTTCCTGAAGAAGGCCGAAGCCAGCGTCGTCGAGATCTATTCGCGCATGAAGCCCGAAGCTGCGGCGACGCAGATCGCCGGCATGGCCGACGAGACCGCCGCCGCCGTGCTCGCCAAGCTCAGCCCGCGCAGCTCGAGCGCGATCTTCAACGAGATGGACACGGCACGCGCGGCGCACCTCGCAGACCTGCTCGGCGGCATGCGTCGCGTGGACGACGGAAAGAACAAATAGATGACCAAGCCGATCCTCTCCCTGCTCGCGGCGTCGGTGCTCCTGGCCGGGTGCTACCATCCGGCCGAAGTCCTGACCGGTCCGCAGATGTCGCCCGTCGGCAGCGGCTTGCGGATGCAGGCCGATCCGATCCCGGTGACGCCGCGCATGCGCACGCCCGTCAGCTATCGCTCGACCTGGGACGACGGCACCGATCTCTACCGCGATCCGCGCGCCCGGCGCACCGGCGACGTCGTGACGGTGATCATCTCGATGCAGGACAAGGCCAAGCTCGACAACAAGACTGGCCGTTCGCGCGATTCGCAGGTCAAGTTCGGGCTCGACTGGCTGATGGACATCGCTGGATGGAACGACACGGGTTCGGCCAACGCCAATCTCAGCACCAATACCCAGATCAAGGGCAACGGCCAGATCGACCGCACCGAGGACATCAGGCTCTCGATCGCGGCCATCGTCACCGACGTGCTGCCCAACGGCAATATGATGATCAGCGGTTCGCAGGAATTTCGCGTCAACACGGAGATGCGCGTGCTCAAAGTCGGCGGCATCGTGCGTCCGCGTGACATCTCGCGGGCCAACACCATCTCCTACGACAAGATCGCCGAGGCGCGCGTGTCCTACGGCGGGCGCGGAAATCTGTCGGACGTGCAGCAGCCTGGATGGGGACACCGGATCTATGACGCCGTGGCACCATTCTGAGACCGGCGTCGGCCGGGGGGCGTTGCGATGCCAGGGGACGCCATGCGCCTGATCGCCGCCATCGTCGTGCTGACCCTGATCGCGATCGGCGCGGGCGCGATTGCCGGTCTGCATCTGATCGCGACCGCCGAACGCGTTGCCGACGCCAAGAAGAACGCCACATCGCCGCCGATCGCGTCGAGCTACGCCGGCAGCGCGCGGCTCAGGAAATTGTCTCCGATCGTGACCAATCTCGCCGCGCCGGCCAACAATTGGGCGCGCATAGAAGCCTCGATGGTGACCGACAGCATGAGCGACGAGGATGCCGGCATTCTGGCCGCCCACATCAGCGAGGACATCGTGACCTATCTGCGGTCGGCGACGGTCGCGCAGTTCGAAGGATCGCGCGGGCTCCAGCATCTGCGCGACGACCTGACCGAGCGCGCCAATATCCGCTCGTCGGGCAAGGTCCGCGAATTGATCATTGAGACGCTGGTGATCCAGTGAGGGTGAAAGTCCTGCTGCTCGCGCTGGTTCTGGTCGTGCTGCCCGAAGCGGCGCTGGCCCAGATTCCGGACCTGAATTCCCTGCTGCCGCCCGGAAACGGCTCGACCAGCGGCCGGATCATCCAACTGATGGCGCTGATCACGGTGCTGTCGGTGGCGCCGGGGCTGCTGATCATGGTGACGAGCTTCACGCGATTTGCGGTGGCGTTGTCGTTCCTGCGCGCAGGTCTCGGCCTCCAGACCACGCCTGCCAACCTGGTGCTGATCAGTCTCGCGCTGTTCATGACCTTCTATGTCATGGCGCCGACCTTCGACCGGGCCTGGGAGAGCGGCGTCCAGCCGCTGATGAAGAACGAGATATCGGAAGAGGAAGCCTATCTGAAGATCACGGACCCGTTCCGCGAGTTCATGCTGGCCCATGTCCGCGACAAGGATCTCCAGACCTTCGAAGCGCTCGCCGCCGAAAGCTTCCGCAGGAAGTTCGACGACAAGCGGGTCGATCTGCGCGTCATCATTCCGGCCTTCATGATCTCCGAGCTCCGGCGCTCCTTCGAGATCGGATTCCTCATCATCCTGCCGTTCCTGGTGATCGACATGATCGTGGCGACGCTGACCATGTCGATGGGCATGATGATGATGCCGCCGACGATCCTCGCGCTGCCGTTCAAGATGCTGTTCTTCGTGCTGATCGACGGCTGGAATCTGCTGGCCTCCGGGCTGGTCCGCTCGTTCTCGTGAGCGCTGCGAGCGCCGGCCGGCCCTTTATGGTTAAGCGATACGCACTGGTTATGGTTAGCAGTGCGTAATGTTAACCATATGATTTTACTGTGGAATTCAAACTCGTCTTAATCCGGAAGCAAGATTCGGCGTGCTAGCAACACGGTACGGCGGGTTGGACCCAGACAGAGCGGTCCAAAGGCATGATGCCGCCCTTCCGTACCGGTGAAAGCCCGGTATGTCCCCTCGTGAAAATGTAAACGCGTACATAAAGGGACATTCGCAATGTCAAGCCTGCTTACGAACTCGACTGCCATGACCGCGCTCCAGACCCTGCGGTCTGTGGGTTCGCAACTCTCCACCACGCAGAACCGGATCTCCACCGGCCAGCGCGTGTCCACCGCGTCGGACAACGCCGCCTATTGGTCGATCGCAACGTCGATGCGCTCCGACAACGCTGCGCTCTCGGCGGTGTCCGACTCGCTCGGCCTGTCGGCCGCGACCGTCGACACCGAATATACCGCTCTGACCTCGGTGATCGGCGACAAGGACTCGGGTCTGACCAAGCTCCAGGCTCTGCTGGTCCAGTCCAAGACCGCAGGTATCGACCGCACCAAGATCCAGGCGGACATCACCCAGATCCAGCAGGACATGAAGCTGAAGGCCAACTCGGCGACCTTCAACGGCATCAACTGGCTGAGCACCACGACGGGTACCACCCCGACGAGCTTCAGCCTGGTGTCGTCCTACTCCCGCGTCGGCGGTACGCCCACCATCGGCTCGATCACGGTCACGACGGCCAACTACACGCTCTACTCGACCACGCAGACCGGCATTCTGGATACCGTGGCCGGCAGCGCCTCGGTCGACACGATCAACATCTCTGCGCTGACCGACTCGGCCGCCGACCAGACCACGCTCGATGGCTACATCGCGCAGGTCACGACTGCGATCAACTCGGTGGCCTCGGCCGCCGCCAATCTCGGTGCCGTCAAGAACCGTATCTCGACCAACACGAACTTCGTGAAGTCGCTGATGGACTCGGTTGACCGCGGTGTCGGTCAGCTCGTCGACGCCGACATGAACGCGGAATCCACCCGCCTGGCCGCCCTTCAGGTCCAGCAGCAGCTCGGTGTGCAGGCGCTCTCGATCGCCAACAACAGCAGCCAGAGCATCCTGTCGCTGTTCCGCTAAGACGGATGTCATCGGGGGAGGGCCGCGCTTCTCGCGAAGCGCGGCCCTTTCGCTTGGGCATGGCCACGCGCGCCCAAGTCCGGCCGCCTGTTGCGGCCGGAACACAGAGCCGCAAGCCCCGCACAAGCTTCGCTCGCTAACCTCGCCGCTACGACAGATTGGGCCCTGAATCCGCGTTTGCGGCACGCCCAAAGGCATGACGCCGCCCTGTCGTACCGGTGCAAGCCCGGTATGTCCCCAACTCAAGTCAATCTTCAAAGGGACATCAAAATGGGTTCTAGTCTTCTCACCAACTCCTCCGCCATGACCGCGCTGCAGACCCTGCGGTCTGTCAGCTCGCAACTCGCCACCACGCAGAACCGGATCTCCACCGGTCAGCGCGTGTCCACCGCTTCGGACAACGCCGCCTATTGGTCGATCGCAACGTCGATGCGCTCCGACAACGCTGCGCTCTCGGCGGTGTCCGACTCGCTCGGCCTGTCGGCTGCCACCGTCGACACCGAATATACCGCTCTGACCTCGGTGATCGGCGACAAGGAATCCGGCCTGACCAAGCTCCAGGCGCTGCTGGTCGAAGCCAAGACTGCCGGTATCGACCGCACCAAGATCCAGGCGGACATCACCCAGATCCAGCAGGACATGAAGCTGAAGGCCAACTCGGCGACCTTCAACGGCATCAACTGGCTGAGCACGACGACGGGTACCACCCCGACGAGCTTCAACCTGGTGTCGTCCTACTCCCGCGTCGGCGGTACGCCCACCATCGGCTCGATCACGGTGACGACCGCCAACTACACGCTCTACTCGACCACGCAGACCGGCATTCTGGACACCGTGGCCGGCAGCGCCTCGGTCGACACGATCAACATCTCCGCGCTGACCGATTCGGCCGCCGACCAGACCACGCTCGATGCCTACATCGCGCAGGTCACCGCCGCCATCAACTCGGTCGCCTCGGCAGCCGCCGATCTCGGTGCGGTCAAGAACCGCATCTCGACCAACTCGGAGTTCGTCAAGACCCTGATGGACTCGGTCGACCGCGGTGTCGGCCAGCTCGTCGACGCCGACATGAACGCGGAATCGACCCGCCTGCAGGCTCTGCAGACCCAGCAGCAGCTCGGCGTTCAGGCGCTCTCGATCGCCAACCAGAACAGCCAGAGCATCCTGTCGCTGTTCCGCGGCTAAGCGGCGCTTTCGAAAACGACCGTGCTCCCTCAAGGAGCACGGTCCCCGCCGCGATGGTGGGCGCCGACACACGACGTGCCGGCAATCGAACATTCGTCATCGTCTTGCGACATGCTGCAGCCGCTCGGGCTGCCGTGCGCCCGAGCGCTCGCTCGCGGCTGCCAAACCGATTGCGTCGCCTCGTCTTGCATAATTGCAACGCCTCGCCAGCGAACCCACACATTCGCGCCTCGCGCAACCTTCAGACAAGGTTGGCAGCTGAGTGTCGTCACCATTCGCATTGGTACGAGGTCATATGCTCAGTCGTGCGCAGGTACAGCAACTGCTCAACAATCTGCTGGAGCTTGGGCCGCGACGCCTGATGGCCTTGGGACTGATCGGCTTTGCGGTTCTCGTCACGGTCGTCGGCGGCGCCTATTATCTCAGCCGCCCCGAGTTCGAAACGCTCTATACCGGCCTCACCCGCGAAGACGTGACGCGCATCGGCGCGGCACTGCGCGAGCAGAACATCACCTTCGACGTCAATTCCGCCGGCGATGCGGTCTCGGTGCGTCCGAGCCAGACCATGCAGGCGCGGATGCTGCTCGCCGAGAAGGGGCTGCCGACCAGCGCCAATTCCGGTTACGAGCTGTTCGACAAGATCGGCTCGCTCGGGCTGACCTCGTTCATGCAGGAGGTCACCAAGCTGCGCGCGCTCGAAGGCGAGATCGCCCGCACCGTCCAGCTGATGAAGGGCGTGAAGGCGGCGCGCGTGCATATCGTGCTGCCGGTGCGCGGCTCGTTCCGCGCCACGCAGCAGCCGCCTTCGGCATCGGTCGTGCTGCGCACCGACGGCGCGATCGAGGCGCGCACGGCGCAGTCGATCCGGCATCTCGTCGCCGCCGCCATTCCCGGCATGAGCCGCGACAAGGTGACGGTGCTCGATGCCGACGGCTCGATGCTGCTCGCCGAAGAGGACGAGGCCAGCGCCGCGCCGACCAAGATGGCGAGCCTGCAGAAGACGGTCAGCGGGATGGTGCAGGAGAACATTCGCAAGGCGCTGACGCCGTATCTCGGCCTCGACAATTTCGAGGTGAGCGTCGCTCCGCAGCTGTCCACCGACAAGCGGCAGATCAACGAGACGGTCTACGATCCCGAGAACCGCGCCGAGCGCTCAGTGCGGGCTGTACGCGAGAAGGAATCCTCGCAGAACGCCGACCGCTCGTCGCCGACCACGGTGCAGCAGAATCTCCCCGACCAGCAGGTGAATGCGGGCGGCGGCAAGAACTCCAGCGAGGACAAGACCCGCCGCGAAGACGTCACCAATTTCGAGGTCTCCTCCAAGACCACAACGACGGTCAGCGACGGCTATTCCGTCAAGAAGCTGTTCATCGCCGTCCTGGTGAATCGCGCGCGGCTGGTCGCCGATCTCGGCGACAAGAGCAACCAGGCCATCATCGACAGCAAGCTCGCCGAGATCAGCCAGCTCGCGGCGACGGCGGGCGGATTGGACAAGGCGCGCGGCGATCAGATCCAGGTGACGGCCGTCGATTTCATCGAGGGCTCGCGTGAGCTGGCGCCGGTGCCGCCGATCAGCTTCGTCGAGATGATCAACAAGCAGCTCGGCAGCGTCATCAACGCGATCACGATCCTGGCCGTGGCTTCGATGCTGGTCTGGTTCGGGCTGCGGCCGGCGGTCAACGGTATTCTGACCCATCGCGCGGAGCAGGAGCAGGCCGAGGCGGCCGAGGCCGCCCAGCTCGAGGCCTCGGCGGCCCTTGCGCTGCCCGACGGCGAGGAGGCCGAGCTCAACCTCGTCGAAGATCTCGAAGGCAAGATGCAGCGAACGCCGCAGAAGCGGCTCGAGCAGATCGTCCGGCTCGATCAGATGCAGGCGGCGGCGATCCTTAAAGACTGGATGCGACGCGAGGAGGCGGCATGAACGCGGCAATCGGAAAACTCCTGACGCAGTTCGATGCGAATGGCCGGGTCAAGTCGTCGCCGCCGCCCCCGCCTCCAAAAATCCAGGACGTGCTGACCAGGCCAAAGGAGGCGAGGCGCGATCCGCAGCCTCAATCGCAGCCGCAGGCCCACACGCAGCTTCAGGCTCAGTCCCCGGCGCCCGCGACGGAAGCGCCGCCGGTCAATCTCCTGGACGACGCCTATCGGCGCGGCCATGCCGCGGGCGTCGCGGAAGGCGACGCCAAATTGGCCGAGGAGCGCGTCCGCAGCGCGATCCGGCTCGGCGAAGAGCGGGCCAAATGGTCCGATCAGCAGGCGGTCGCGATCGTCAGCGGCTTCGAGGCGGCCTGCCGCGAGATCGAGACCAATATCGCAAGCTCCGTGGCGCGGATCCTGCTGCCGTTCCTCACCGATGCGGTGCGCGACAAGGCGATCGGTTCGCTGGTCGAGCAGATCGCGGCACTGACCGGCAGCTCGTCGGCGCCGGCCTTCAAGGTCACCGGCCCGAGCGAGCTGCTGGACCTCGTGAAGACGCAGCTCGAGGCGTCGAGGCGAACGGGCATCGCATACGAGGCCGCCGAGACGCTCGAGGTGCGCGTCGTGGCCGACCAGACCGTGATCGAGACGCAGATCTCCACCTGGAGTGAACGGCTCAAGGAAGCGCGCCGGTAGTCCGCCATGGAGGAGGTCAAGCATGAGATCGTGATCGTCCGACGCCGCAGCGCCTTCGCCGAGGAGGCGCATCACGGCGGCGTCTGGAAGATCGCCTATGCGGACTTCATGACCGCGATGATGGCGTTCTTCCTGGTGATGTGGCTGCTCAACGCGCTCAACCAGGACCAGAAGCAGGTCGTCGCGAGCTATTTCAACCCGATCAAACTCGCTGAGAACTCACCTGCCCCAAAGGGCCTCAAGGATCTCTCCAACAAGGAGCCGTCGTCGTTCGAAGGCCAGGACGGCAAGCGTCAGCCGGCCGGCACGAACGAGGAACGTCGCGGCGATTCTCCGACGGCCGAAAAAAAGGCCTCTTTCGAGGAGAAGGTCCTGTTCCGCGATCCCTATGCGACGCTCGCCGAGATCGCCAACAGCGCGAACCAGTCGACGGGCCAGCGGCGCGCCGGCGCTCTGACCTCCGCTGAAGAGGACGGCCTCAAGGGGGGCGATGCCTATCGCGATCCATTCGATCCCGGCTATTGGAAGCTGGCGCCACAGGCGTCCAAGGACGCCGATCGCTTCATCGAGAGCGAGCCGAAGCCGAATGCCTCCGCGCGAGACGGCGCAGCCGGAGCAAATCCGGGCGAGGTGCAGGCGCGCCGGAGCAGGACGGATGATGCCGGCGGCAACGTGCCTCCGGGCCCGGAGAGCTCGTCCGCAAGTCTGTCGCCGCTGGCGCCGCCGGGCGCCGCACCGACGCAGTCGCCGCGCGAGGGCAGCGCCCAAGCTGGCGTCCAGGTGAGCACCGCCCGGCAGGCTCGTCTCAACGATACGGCGAAGGAGCCGGAGGCGCGCGACACGGCGCAAACGCAGCAACCCACCCTCAAGCAGCTTCAGTCCGCGGTCGCGGAGGCGCTGTCGGACATCAAAGCAGGGGCGGGGCCGGCGGCCGAGGTGCGTCAGGTCGAGGAAGGGCTCCTGGTCAGCCTCACCGACGATGCGAGCTTCGGCATGTTCGCGGTCGGCTCGGCGGAGCCGCGGCCCGAGCTGATCCGCGTGATCGACAAGATCGGGCCGCTGCTGATGAAGCGCCAGGGCATGATCATCGTCCGCGGGCATACCGACAATCGGCCGTATCGGTCGGAAACTTACGACAATTGGCGGCTGTCGACCGCACGTGCGCAGATGGCCTATTACATGCTGGTCCGTTCCGGCGTCGATGCGCGGCGGATCGAGCATATCGAAGGTTACGCCGATCGGCGCCCGAAGCTCCCGAACGACCCGGCCGCCGCCCAGAACCGCCGGATCGAAATCCTGATCCGGGAGAAGCGCCCTTGATCAGGCTGCTGCGCCGCGCCGTCCTGCTGCTGCTGCCGTTCATCGCGGCAAATGCGCTTGCCCAGCCTGCACTCCAGGACAGCGAACCCTATGAGCTCGTCCGCGCGCTGCAAGCGGTGCAGGACGGCATCGCCAATGGCGACACCGCCGCACATGGCAGTCATATCGCGCTGATCCGGCAAATCGGCGAGAAGTTCCTCGCGGCCGATCCCGCGGTGTGGAGCAATCCGCGGAACGGCCAGGCGGTCGTCATCTACCTGCTCAGCGGCGGTGCGCCGCAAATCGTCCGCAAGCTGCCGCGCGACAAGATGAACGTCGACGAGCGGCTGTTCAACGGTGCGCTCGCCTATGTCGAGGGTCGCCAGGAGGAAGCGCGGGAGCTGCTCAAGGAGATCAAGCCGCGGACGATTCCCTCCGTACTGGGCGGACAGGTCGCGCTGGTTCAGGGCGCGCTGTTCGCGCGCGCCGAGGCCTCGCTCGCGATCGAGCGTTTGGACGATGCGCGCCTGCTGTTGCCCGGCACGCTGGTCGAGGAGGCGGCGCTGCGGCGCGAGATCCTGCTGGTGGGGCAGGCGGAGGATTTCGAGAAGTTCGAGTTCCTGACGCTGGCCTATATCCGCCATTACCGCAACTCGATCTATGCGGGCGATTTCTGGCAGCGCTTCTCCGCGGGGCTGACGCAATCGAGCCTGGCACTCGACGAGCGCCGCTTTGCGCGGATCTCGGCCTTGCTCGAGCAGATCGATCGCCCCAGCCGCCTCAAGCTCTATCTCGTGATCGCGCGCGCCGCGATGGTGCGCGGACGGCTGACCGTGACCCGGCTGGCCGGCGAGCGGGCATTGACCCTCAGCGCGGATGCATCGGCGGAACGCGAGCGCGCCCATTTCTTCCGCGGCGCCTCGCGCGTGCTCACCGACGAATATGACGGCGGTCTCGCCGAACTGAATGCGCTCGACCGGTCGAAGCTGCCCGAGCGCGACGTGCCCCTTCTCAATGCCACGGTGCAGCTCGCGCTCGACGTCCGCAAACCGTTCGCCGGCGGATCCGCCGCGGCGGCGGACAAGCCCCCGGCAACGCCGGCGCGGCTCAATCTGGCGTCATCGACCGCGACGCTCGCACGCGCGCAGAAGCAGCTCGGCGAGCTCGAACTTCTGACCAAGGACCGCCGTCCATGACCAAGCTCAGTGGAACCTCCGGACAGCTCTTCAACGGTCTCGCCGAGAGTCTCAACATGCGCGGGTCGCGCACGGCAAAGGGTGCCGCGACCAAACCGCAGGCGAACTCGTCCTTCAACGATCTGCTCCACACAGTTTCGAATCTCGCCAAGCAGGCGCTGAGCGAAGACGGCAGCGAGGCGGCCGCGACGACCGGAACGCTGCGCACGCGCCCGATCCATGCGGCCGAGCAGGAGCAGCCGAAGGAGGCGGCGCTGCGCGAACGCGTCGCGACCACTGCAGATCCAAAGTCCATGGACGAGACCTCCGACACCAAGTCCGACAAGCTGGCGGAGAAACCACGTCCGCTCGATCATCTCACCGGGACAGATCGCCAGGATCAATCCGGCATCGCTGTGATGGTCGGGCAGGAGCTCGCTGCCGTGCCTGCCGTGAAGCCGCAGATGCAAGTGCCCTCCGCAGACAAGGACGCGCCCGCGCGCGACGAGCGGTCGCCCTCGGCGAAGCACGAGGCACCGGGCGCGGTGAAGGCGGCGACCGGCGATCCCGGTCCATCCAGTCCTGCCCCGGCCGGCGCGCGCTCGCAGGCGGCGGCTTCGCAAGCGATGGCGGCGTCGCAATCGGCGCTGACGCAAGGTGCGGAGGCCTCGAGCGCAAGGCCGGCATCACCCGGCTTCGAGGCGGTCACGGCCGATGTCGAGCGCGCTGCCAAGGCTTCGGCGCGCGCCGCGCTACCCGAGACGACCAAGGTCACCGTGGTCCAGCAGGAAACTCATCTGCCACCGGCGCAGTTCAACGCCCCGCAGCAGGTTGCCAATGCAGTCGTCGCCGAGCTGAAGGAGTCCTCGGCACCGGCTGCGTCCGCGGCACCCGATCTCGCCGCATCCCAGACCAACGCACCGGATCAGCCGCTCAGGATCCTGACCGTCAATCTCGAACCGGCCGCGCTCGGGAACGTCACGGTGCGCCTGCGTCTCGTCGGCACCGAAGTGTCCGTCCAGCTCGCGGCAGAGCGCAAGGACACGAGCCAGATGCTCGACCAGCAGCGCGACCAGATCCGCGATCTCATGCAGTCGGCCGGCTACGTCGCCGACGTCGCACCGGTCCAGCACGGCTCGCTGGACGGATTCCAGAGCGGCTCCGGCCAGTCCCAGCCCGAGCTCTCGGGCCAGCAACAATCCTCGCCGCAGTCGCAAGGCGCGTTCGGCGGTGCCGGCACGTCGTCGGGGCAATCCGACGGCGGCACGAAACAGGCTCGCCAGGAGCGCCAGTTCAATCAGGAGACACGTCATGAGCAGGACGTGGCGCCGCATCACCGTCGCGGCCCTGTTTATCTCTAGTGCGGGCGCCGCCGAGGCGGCTGCCGAGACTGCGCGCCCCTGCGAGCGCGAGATGACGCGCGCGGCCCGGCAGCATGGGATTCCGCTCGGCATTCTCTATGCGGTCGGCCTCACCGAGACCGGCCGGCGCGGCGCGCTCCATCCTTACGCGCTCGGGGCCGACGGCCAGACCGTGTTCGCCAAGGACATCAACGATGCAATCGCGAATTTCGAGGCGATGCGCAGCAAAGGCATCAAGCTGATTGATCTCGGCTGCATGCAGATCAACCATTATTATCACGGCGACAAGTTCGCTTCGGTCCGGGCGATGTTCGATCCCGCGGGGAACGTCGAATACGCCGCGCGCTTCCTGAAGGAGTTGAAGCAGCGCGAGGGCAGCTGGACCATGGCTGTCGCGCGCTACAACGCGGGTCCCAACAATCAGCCGGCGCAGAAGCGCTATGTCTGTCACATCGTTGCGCATCTCGTCTCGAGCGGTTTCGGCGCGTGGACGGACAAGGCGCGCTCGTTCTGCCAGCCCAGGACGAGCTGAAGCAGAGCTGACCGGACCACGACAAGTTGTGCATCGCGCCCAATCATCAGCCCCGCGCAAGCAAGAACCCCCATTGTAGCTGCAACCTACCAAAGGAGCCCAATTCATGAGCCTGTATGGTGTTATGCGCACCGGCGTTTCCGGGATGAACGCGCAGTCCAACAAGCTGTCGACGGTCTCGGACAACATCGCCAACGTCAACACGACGGGCTACAAGCGGGCTTCGACGGAGTTCTCCTCGCTGATCCTGAAGAGCGGCTCCGGCAATTACGATTCCGGCGCTGTCGAAACCAAGGTCCGCTATGCCATCAGCGACGGGGGCAATACGCAATATACCACGTCGACCACGGACCTTCGCGTCCAGGGCAATGGCTTCTTCGTGGTGTCGAACGCCAACAACACGCAGCAATATCTGACGCGGGCCGGCTCGTTCGTGCCCGACAGCCAGGGCAACCTGGTCAACGGGGCCGGCTTTTATCTTCTGGGCCAGCCCGGCAACGTGACCAACTTCTCGCAGAACAGCCTGTCCGGCATGCAGATCGTCAACATCGCCCAGGTCTCGCAGGTGCCGGTGCCGTCAACGGCGGGGACGCTCACGACCGGCAACCTGGATCCGAAAGCGGCCGTCATTGCTGGCCCGCCCGGTCCGGCGTCATATTCATCGAAGAGCTCGATCGTGGCCTACAACAATATCGGCCAGGCCGTTACGCTCGACGTCTATATGTCCCACACGGCGACGGCTGCCGGCTCGGATACCTGGCAGATCGGGGTCTACGACTCCGCGACGGGCACCTCGCTCGGCGCCGCCACCACTTTCACCTTCGACACCACGGCGGCCGGCAGGGGCGCGCTCGCGGCAGCGAGCCCGACCGGTCTCGCCTTCACCGTTCCCGGAGGTGCGGCGATGACCTTTGACCTGTCGAACTTGACCCAGGTCGGCACCGACTTCAGCTTCAAGGCCACTGTCAATGGCAGCGTTCCCTCGGCCATCGACAAGGTCGATATCGACGATGCCGGCCATGTGACGGCGATCCTCAAGAACGGGCAGCAGCTGACGCTCTACACCATCATGCTCGCCGACGTCGCGAGCCCCGACAATCTGACGCCCGAGCCCGGCAACGTCTATTCGACCAATATGAATTCCGGCAACGCGCAGGTCGGAAATGCCGGCACGGGTGGGCTCGGCACGATCCAGTCCAGTGCCCTGGAGGACTCCAACGTCGATCTCGCGGACGAACTCACCGGCATGATCGAGGCCCAGCGCGGCTTCACGGCGAACTCGAAATCGTTCCAGACCGGCTCGGATCTGCTGGACGTCGTCGTCAACTTGAAGCGCTGAATTCCTCGGCGTTCGTTTTGGGCAAGAGCACGCCATGTCGCTTACCGCCGCTCTCAACTCGGCTCGCTCCTCGCTCATGGCGTCGAGCGTCCAGTCGTCGGTCATCTCGCGCAACATCGCCGGTGCCGGCGCCGCCGGCTATTCGCGCAAGCTCACCGTGCTGGACAATCTGCCCGGCGCTGGCGTCTATGTCGCGGCGATCCAGCGCGCCGCCAGCTCGGGCCTCTACAACAACGTCCTGATCGCGACCTCGTCGTCCGCCAAGCAGACCGCGATCTATGACGGCCTGCAGAAGATCGCCACCGCGACGGTGGACGATCCGGAGCTCGACCAGTCGCCGACGGCGCAGCTCAACGCGCTGAAGCAGGCGTTGCAGAAATATGCCAACGCCCCGGACAACGCCACCCTGGCGCAGGCGGCCGTCGCGTCCGCCAAGGACATGGCGACCGCGCTCAACCAGGCGACCCGGACCGTGCAGTCGGTCCGCGAAAGCGCCGATGCCGACATGAAGACGTCGGTTCAGAATATCAACCAGTTGCTCTCCCGGTTCGAGACCGTGAACACCGCGATCGTGAAAGGCACGATCTCCGGCGACGACATCACCGACTATCTCGACCAGCGCGACAGCATCGTCTCGCAGCTGTCGCAGGAGGTCGGCGTCAACATGTCGATCCGCCCCAACGGCGACGCGGCGCTCTACGCCGACAGCGGCGTGGTGCTGTTCGACAAGACGGCGCGGACGGTGAGCTTTGCGCCGACGAATGCCTACACCGCCAGCACCACGGGCAACGCCGTCTACATCGACGGGGTCCCGGTGACCGGCGCCAATTCGGTGATGCCGCTGAAGTCGGGCAAGCTTGCAGGCCTCGCCCAGCTGCGCGACCAGGACACCGTCACCTATCAGAGTCAGCTCGACGAAATCGCACGCGGCCTGATCAATACGTTCAGGGAAAGCGATCAGACCGCCGCGGCGCTGCCCGACGTTCCCGGCCTCTTCACCTATCCGGGCGCACCGGCGATGCCGGCAAGCGCAATCGTCTCGGTGGGCCTCGCCGGCACGATCTCGGTCGCCGCATCGGTCGATCCGACCCTGGGCGGCAACCCGAATCTGCTGCGCGACGGCGCGATCAGCGGCAACCCCGCCTACCAGTACAACACCGCCGGCAACGGCGGTTATTCGGCCCGACTGCAGCAGCTCATCGGCGGCATGGATGCCGCGCAGCCGTTCGACGCAACGACGCAAGGCAAGCCGAGCGGCAGCCTCATCGACTTCGCATCGTCGTCGGCGAGCTGGATCGAAAACCAGCGCAAGACCGCCGACGCCAACTCCGAGTACCAGAGCACATTGCTCAACCGCAGCATCACGGCGTTGTCCAACGTCAACGGCGTCAACATGGACGACGAAATGGCGTTGATGCTCCAGGTCGAGCGCACTTATTCGGCCTCGTCGAAGATCATTTCGACCGTCGATGAAATGCTGCAGAGCCTGCTGGCCGCCGTGGGGAACTAAGCCATGATGAGCGCAAATTACGTTTCCACCCTGATGCTATCCTCGTCGTTGAGGTATTCGATCACGAACAACCAGGCGGCGCTGAGCAAGGCCTCGACCGAAGCGACCACCGGCCGCTTCTACGACGTTGGTCTGGAACTCGGTGCCTCGACGGGAAGCGACCTCACGCTGCGGGCGGACTGGAGCTTTGCCGACCAGCTCGTCGACACCAACGGGCTCGTCGCGGGACGCCTGGACGTGACGCAGAACCGGATCACCCAGCTCAACAAGACCGCGACGGACTTCCTCAAGGATCTGATCGCGGCCCGCAGCACCGATGGCGGCGGGCGGGTCATCCTGCCGCCTGCTGCCTCCAATCTCCAGGACCTGATCGGCGCGCTGAACGTCTCCTATAACGGCTCCTATCTGTTCTCGGGCATCAACACGCAGAATGCGCCCATTACGCCCTACGCCGCGGGGTCGGCCAGCAAGAACCAAGTCGATGCGGATTTTCTCGCGGCCTTCGGCTTCCCGCAATCCTCGCCCGCCGTGGCGACGATCACCCCGGCCCAGATGCAGACCTTCCTCGACACTACCTTCGATGCCGAGTTCGCCAGCCCGGCCTGGAACACCAACTGGTCGTCGGCAACCGACCAGACCATGCAAAGCCGGATCTCCACCACCGAGATCGCCGATACGTCCGTGAGCGCAAACCAGATCGGCTTCCGCAGGCTCGCCGAGGCCTACACCATGATGGCCGACCTCGGGAACGTCAATCTGAGCCAGGAGACGTTCCAGGTCGTCGTGGACAAGGCCATCGGGCTGGTCGGCAACGCCATCAACGATCTCGCGGCGCTCGGCGGCAGCGTCGGTACTGTCCAGCAGCGGGTCACCACCGCGACCGCCAAGCTCAAGACGCAGCAGGACATTCTGAACAATCAGATCGTCGGCATGGAGAAGGTCGACCCGACCGAAGCCTCGGTCCGGGTCAACACGCTGCAGACACAGATCCAGACGGCGTTGGCGCTCACCTCGCAGCTCCAGAAGATCAGCCTCATCAATTATCTCTGAGCCGAGGCTGCGCTGTCAGGCTCGTAACCTTTGTCCAGTTGTTCGGTCTCCCGCGAAGAGTGGTCCTGATGACGTTTGAAGCCTATGAAGTGGTCGTTGACGATAGTGGCTATGAGGCGCGCAGCCGCGAGCGGCAGGCGCTCAGCCTCGGCATCGACCGGCTCGAGCGGCTCCAGAAGGGGCCTTTTAGTATCGAGGATCTGGTCGAGAGCCTGCTCTATGTGCGGCGGCTGTGGACGATCTTCATCGAGGATCTCGCGCACCCGGACAACGGCCTGCCGGACAAGCTGCGTGCCGACATCATCTCGATCGGTCTGTGGGTGGTCAAGGAAGCCGATCGCCTCCGCGAGCAGCGGTCCAGCGACGTGGTGCAGCTCATCGAAATCAACCGCCTGATCCGAGACGCGCTTTAATGAAGATCTCCTTGCGCGCGGGCGAACGGATCTACATCAACGGCGCGGTGCTCCGCGTCGACCGCAAGGTCTCCGTCGAGCTCGTCAACGACGTGATGTTCCTGCTCGAAGGGCAGGTCATGCAGGCGTCCGACGCCACCACGGCACTGCGACAGCTCTATTTCATCGTCCAGCTCATGCTGATGAACCCGACCGACGTTCGCGACGCTGCGGCGCTCTACGCCCAGCATCACGCTGCGCTGTGTGCCGTTTGCGAGAGCCGCGAGATGCTCGATGGGCTCGGCGCGATCGACGAACTGGTCGGGGCGACGCGCTATTTCGAGGCGCTCAAGCGGATTCGCGCGTTGTTTCCGGTGGAGCAGGCCATCCTGGCCGGCGCCGCCGCCGTTTCCCCAGTCGAAGCTGCCTGACAGCGGAGAGACAAGAATGAACGTCAACAGCGCGACCGACAGCACAAGCAGATCCAGTTCGACCGACACCAACTCGACGACGTCGAGCAACAGCGTGGACTACAACACGTTTCTCCAGCTCCTCATCGCCCAGATGAAGAACCAGGATCCGACCAATCCCATGGACACCGCGCAATATATGAGCCAGTTCGCCCAGCTCTCGACGGTCGAGCAGGCAATGCAGACGAATGCAAAGCTGGACGCGCTGCTGTCTTCGCAGTCCCTGTCGCAGGCCAACGGGCTGATCGGGAAGACGGTCAGCTTCACCGACTCGACCGGCGCGACCTTCAGCGGCAAGGTCGTCTCGGTCTCCATCAACAGCGACGGCTCGATCGCGACGCTTCAGGACGGCACCAAGGTCGCGGTCGGACCAGGCCTCACGATCAGCCAGTCATGAACGAGCGGGACGCCCTCGATATCGTCCAGGCGGCGATCTGGACCATCATCGTCGCCTCCGGGCCTGCGGTCGGCGCAGCCATGCTGGTCGGCACCGTCATCGCGCTGATCCAGGCGCTGACCCAGATCCAGGAGGTGACGCTGACCTTCGTTCCGAAGATCATCGTCATTCTCCTGGTCGTTGCCGTCTCCGGCTCCTTCATCGGCGCGCATCTGTCGACCTTCACCGAGATGGTCTATTCCAGGATCGAGCGCGGCTTCTGATCCGGACGGCCCGGCACCATCCCCGCGTAAGCTTTGCGCGGCAGATTGCGGGCGGACCCCTCTGCCGGTGACCCCATGGCCGATACGTTAGCTGCTAGCCCGCCCGATCAGCGCCGCCTCGGAACGGATGCCTTTTTCGCCGCCGGCATCGTGACCATGCTCACGATCCTGTTCCTGCCGATTCCTCCGATCCTGATCGACCTCGGCCTCGCGTTCTCGATCGCGCTTTCGGCCCTGATCCTGATGGTGGCGCTGTGGATTCAGCGCCCGCTCGACTTCTCTGCTTTCCCGACTGTTCTGCTGATCGCGACGATCCTGCGCCTGGCGCTGAACATCGCGACGACGCGCCTGATCCTGTCACGGGGCGGGGAGGGTGAACATGCGGCGGGCCATGTCGTTGCAGGCTTCTCGAAGTTCGTCATGGGCGGCGACTTCGTCATCGGTCTCATCATCTTCGCGATCCTGGTGACAGTGAACTTCGTCGTGATCACCAAGGGCGCGACGCGTATCGCCGAAGTCGGCGCCCGCTTCACCCTGGACGCCATCCCGGGCAAGCAGATGGCGATCGATGCGGACCTGTCCGCAGGCTTGATCGACGACAAGGAGGCGCAGCGACGGCGCCGCGAGCTCGAAGAGGAGAGCGCGTTCTTCGGCGCCATGGACGGCGCCTCGAAATTCGTCCGTGGCGACGCCATTGCCGGTCTCATCATCACCGCGATCAACATCTTCGGCGGCATCGTCATCGGCGTCACCCATCACGGATTGACTCTGTCCCGCGCGGCCGACGTCTACACCAAGCTCTCCGTCGGCGATGGTCTGGTGTCGCAGATGCCGGCGCTGATCGTGTCGCTGTCCGCGGGCCTCCTGGTCTCCAAGGGCGGCACCACGGGCTCGGCGGAGCAGGCGGTGCTGCGGCAGCTCGGCGGCTATCCGCGCGCGGTGTCGGCCGCCGCGCTGATGATGTTCGTGCTCGCTTTGATGCCGGGACTGCCGATGGCGCCGTTCGTGCTGCTTGGGGGTGTCATGGCCTTCGTCGGCTATTCGTTGCCGAAGCGGCAGGCCGCGCTGAAGCAGAAGGAGGAGGCCCGCAAGGCCGACGAGCGCGCCCAGGCTGAGGCCAAGGAGTCCGTCAAGGAGCAGCTCAAGACCGCCGAGATCGAGCTGGCGCTCGGCGGCCACCTTTCGGTCCATCTGTTGGGCTCGCGCACCGAGCTTGCCCACCGCGTGGCCAAGATCCGCAAGAAATTCGCCAAGCAGTACGGCTTCGTCATTCCCGAGATCAAGCTCACGGACAATCTGTCGATCGATCCCAAGAGCTACCAGATCCGGATTCACGACACGCGCGTTGCCCATGGCGAGCTCAGGCTCGGCGAGGTGCTGGTGCTGGTCGACAAGGACGGCAAGCCCGACGTGCCGGGCGACGAGGTGATCGAGCCTGCGTTCGGCATGAAGGCGCTGTGGGTGACGGAAGCCTTCACGGACGAAGTCAAGCGGCAGGGCTGCAAGCCGGTCGACAATCTGTCGGTGCTGCTCACGCATTTGAGCGAAGTGATCAGGGCGAACCTTGCCCAGCTGCTGTCCTACAAGGACATGCGCGCCCTGCTCGACCGGCTCGATCCCGAATACAAGCGCCTGGTCGAGGATCTCTGCCCGTCGCAGATCTCCTATTCGGGCCTGCTGGCGATCCTGAAGATCCTGCTGGCCGAGCGAGTCTCCATTCGCAATCTTCACCTGATCCTCGAGGCGATCGCCGAGATCGCGCCCCATGTGCGGCGCTCCGAGCAGGTGGCAGAGCACGTGCGGACGAGGCTTGCCCAGCAGATCTGCGGCGATCTCTCCGACAATGGCGTGCTCAACGTGGTCCGTCTCGGCAACCGCTGGGACCTCGCTTTCCACCAGAGCCTGAAGCGCGATGCCAAGGGTGACGTCGTCGAGTTCGACGCAGACCCGCGCCTGATCGAGCAGTTCGCGACCGAAGCCAGCGCCGCGATCCGGAAATTCACCGAGAGCGGCACCAGCGTGGTGCTGGCAGTGACGCCGGAAGCGCGCCCCTATGTCCGGATGATCCTGGAACGGGTGTTTCCGACATTGCCGATCCTGTCGCATGTCGAAGTCGCGCGCAGCGCCGAGATCAGGGCGCTCGGAGCCATATCGTGATCTCAGGGCTCGCCGACAGCGTGCTGGTGACGTTCATCGTGTTTTGTCGCATCGGCGCCTGCCTGATGCTGGTACCCGGCTATTCCAGCGTCAACGTTCCGCCCCAGGTGCGCCTGTTCGTCGCGCTGGTCACGACGTTTGCACTGACGCCGATCCTGATTGCCGTCCTGAAGCCGCTCACGGACAACGCGGCTCCCTTGACGCTCGCGCTCCTGATCTGCTCCGAGCTCGTGGTCGGCAGCGTCATCGGGCTCGGCGCGCGCGTGTTCTTCCTCGCCCTCCAGACCATGGCGATCATGATGGCGAGCGCGATCGGGCTGAGCAACATCCCGGGCACACCGATCGCCGACACAGATCCGGCGCCGGCCCTGGTACCGCTGATCATGGCGGCCGTCACCACGCTGTTCTTCATGACCGACCAGCACTGGCAGGTGCTGCGGGGGCTGATGAACTCCTACGACGTCTGGAAGCCCGGCAGCAGGCTGGGCGGCAGCGTCGCGCTCGACCTGCTCGTCGGCCGCCTTTCGGAAGCGTTCGTGCTGACGCTGCGGATCTCGAGCCCTTTCATCGTTTATTCGGTCGTCGTCAACCTGGCGGTCGGCCTGATCAACAAGCTGACGCCGGCCATTCCGGTCTATTTCATCTCGGTGCCCTTCGTGCTGTTCGGCGGCTTCCTGCTGCTCTACCTCACCAGCGACGAGCTGATGACGCAGTTCATGCTGGGCGTGTCGTCGTGGCTGGTGGAGTGACCGGGTCATGACATCGCGCGCGGACAAGCTCGGCCGGATGGTCTCGCTGGTGAAGCTGCAGCTCCGGCTCTCCGAATGGCAGCTCGCGCAATTGCGGCAGCAGGAGCGCAGCCTGCAGGACGAGCAGGAATGGCTGGTCGGAGCCTTGAACGATGGAAAGCCGCCGCCGGGATCGTCGAACGAATCGATCGCGCGGCGTCTCAACAGGGCGAGCGTCGGCGCCCGTGCCGTGCAGGCGCAGGCCGCGCAGCAGCTCGACCAGGTTCGCCGGGAGACCCGCCGCATGAAACAGCTCGAGGAGGTCGCCAAGGCCGCACTCGCAGACAAGCTCCGCGATGCCGAGAAGCGCTCGCTCGAGGACATGACGGGAACGAGCCTTACCGTGCAAGCCTGGACGCCACAGCCAGCCAACCGGAACAAGACATGATCGTGACAGCGACGCCCGACCTCGTCCTCGACGTCCTCGAAGCCGCGGACCCCGCGACGCAGCGCGCCGCGACCGCGAAGCTCGACGCGCTGAAATCGTCGGACGCCGATTTCGCCGCCACCATGGAGGCGGAAGTCGGCAAGGCCAAAGCGGCGACCGCCGATCAAGCCGCGGCGAAAGTCGCCGAAGCGCAGTCGGGTGCCGTGAATGGCGCGCCGGTGCAGGTAATCAAGGCGCCGGCATCCGGTGAGGTTTACCGCAAGTTCGAAGCCTTCATCCTCCAGACCTTCGTCGAGGCGATGTTGCCGAAGGAGTCGGAGGAGGTCTTCGGCAAGGGCACGGCTGGCGGCGTCTGGAAGTCGATGCTTGCAGAGCAGCTCGGCAGCCAGCTGGCAAAGGGCAACGGTGTCGGCATCGCCCGGCAGCTCGCCGCCGCACATCCGGCCGGACAGGACGCTGCGGCGAAGGCCGGATCATGATCCGCGAACGGGTGACAGAAGTTGAGAGGTGAATTTCCAATGCAGGCACAAGAAGGCACGGCGGCCGTGGCGATGGACCAGGCGGTCGCGGACACCGAGGTGATGAGGACGGAAGCCCCAGCGAACGATGCGCTGCTGCCCGTGCTGCTGCCGGCCGGGGGTGGCGAGGCGAGGGGCGACGCTGCGGACGCGATGAGATCGGACGAGGTGCGTGGCCTGTTGGCCGCAATCCGTCGGCTCGCGAGTATCATCGAGGAGGAGACGACCGCACTCGCGACGGGCCAGAAGATCGATTTCGACGATTTCAGCGCGCGGAAGAGCCGGAGCATGCTCGAGTTCGTCCGCCTGATGCGGGCGCGGATGCACCTCGGCGGCGAGGTCGAGATCACCGAGGAGATTCAGCGGCTGCGCGAGAGGCTCGAGCGGAATCGTGCCATTCTGGAGATGCACTACGACGCGGTCCGTGAGGTCGCGAGCATCATCGTCAAGGCGGTCAAGGACGCCGAGTCCGACGGCACCTATACCGGTCGCACAGCGCAGGACGGAAAATGATCAGGCTGGTGCTGGCCGGGCTTTGGGTATGCATCCTCACCGCGGGCACGAGCTATGCCGTCGCCTATTGGAAGGAGAAGGGCAGCCTGCTGCCGGCGAAGGACGAATATCTCGAAGGGTTGCAATATCACAAGACGCGGGCGCTGAGCGTGCCGATGGTCGAGAACGGCAATGTCCAGGGCTACATCGTCGCGCGCTTCGTCTACACCATAGAGGCGCGGACCATGCACCAGCTGAACGTTCCGCCGGAGCCGTTCGTCGTCGACGAGGCCTTCCGCAGGATCTATGCCGACGATCGTCTCGACTTCAGGAAGCTCGCCCGCTACGACCTCGCCATCCTGACGACGGCCATCAAACAGCGCGTCAACGAACGGATGCAGGGTGACATTGTCCAGGACGTCCTGGTCGAGGACTTCAACTACGTCTCCAAGGAAGAATTCCAGCAGAAGCCGTAAGGCAGGTTGTTCGGGACAGCTTAGCCGGACATCTTGCCCGATGGCGAGCGCGGTTGCCGCCGCGGCGCTTGCGCCGCCAAGGCATGCCTGCGTGCTGTGATCTGTGCCGCTGAAAGCGCAACGGCCTCTGCTGCTTCGCAGAGGCCGTTGCCGGTTTCGTGGCGATGTCCTGCCGTGTCAGTTGCCGGCCGGGTATGCCGCGGGGGCGGCCTGCGTCCTGTTCAGTAGGATGCCGACGTCCTCGAGCTCCTGCACCGGCTCGTCGAGAGTTTCGCCCGCCGGGATGTCGAGGCGGTAGCCGACGTAACGCCTTGCCACGATCGCGTCGAAGCCGAGGCGGTCGCGGAGCTTCTTGCGCAACTTGCTGACGTGGCTCTCGATCACGCTCTCGTCGAAAGTGGACTCGAAGATGCCGTAGACCGCGTTGAAGATCTGCGTCTTGGTGATCCACTTGCCGTGGTTGGCCACCATATATTCGAGAATGCGCAGTTCGCGGCGGGGCAGGGTGAGGGCGTGGCCCGCGATTTCGGGATCACGGCCGTTGAAGAAGACCTGGATCCTGCTCTCGCAGGGCCTTGGCAGCTCGCCCACCCGGCGGCGCGCGATCGCGGCCGTTCGGGCGAGGATCTCGCGCAGATGGATCGGCACGTGCACGACGTCGTCCACCCCCGATTCGAACAGCTCCAGCGTGTTCTTGAGCATCTTCTGGCCGCTCATGGCGATGATGGGAGCCGAGGAGCGCTTGCGCATCGCCCGCGGCAGGCTTCCGCGGGCATCGCAATCCCCAAGCAGAAAGGCGTCCACCGCCGCCAGATCGGATTCGCTCGCAGATTGCAGCCAGTCCCAGAATTCTCCGGAGGAGAAGCCGATCGACGATACGCCTTCGCGAACGAGCCCTCCGACATAGCTGTTCGCGACGCTCTCGCGATCATCAACGATAATATACATCAGTCTTTCGCCCCTGTTTCGCACTTGTTGCGGCCGGTTGGTTGTTGTGATGCCCCGGCTCGGCAACGATGCTGTTTGACGACATTCCATCCCGCGAACCGTTGTTGTGGTTTCGATATTCGCGGGCAGCCCTACGCGTTCAGTGCCTGCGTTTCGCAGGCCTGCTACTTCAACTCGATACTGAAACGCTTACTGCGTGAGGCTCGGCGGGTGTCTTACTGATCACCTCGCGGAGCAGATTGAGAAACGACCTAGAACAGTTGCGCCAAGTTGCTCATCGCGTCCGAACACTGCTGAACCGTGTCGATCTCCTCGCCAACTGGCGAGAATCACTTGAGTAGAACCGTAGCGATTGCCGATTCCCGATCAAGCGTGCGGAAGAAAGCGATTGCTACGCGCGCTTGATGCTGTTGATTTGTTTCGGGTTGTTTCTTAATGTACCCAATCGCATCAGTTGATTTTGATTCTGAACTAGTTTTGCATCCTACTGGTTGTATAGTTCCGCATCCCCGTACAATTACAGCTATTTCGGGTGGTGCTCCGGGGCACGCACATTGATGGGTTTTCAACCCCGGATTGACTCTGGAATCCGTTTTTCCACATGCGGCAGTTCGACTCACGTCTGCGCCACGACTCCAACTTGGTGAAATCTTGGCGTGTGTGTGTCTTTCGAGTCGCACTATTGCCACGTGTATGACGCGATCGACTCATGCGACGTCGCATTGCGCGCGATGAAGGACTTTTGACCCGCACGTTTCAGGCAAGCTTCGACAGATAGTGTCGTCGTTCGACAGACCGAACCGAACGGAGCATTTTCATATGTTGTCCGATGGACAAGCTCGTCCCAACGCGACCGCGGATGCTTCCGCGGCGGCGAAGCCAGCGCCGGAGGCGAGCGATACAATGGACAACGCGGCGCGGACGACCAAGCCTGCCGCGAGCGCAAAGCGCGTATCGGCGGCGGCGAGCGACGAAGCTCTCGCAAAGGAGGCACTCGATGGCTTGAAGCGGATTCGTGCCAAGGCCCGCCTCGACAAGATGGCGATTCCGAAACCCGCGCCGGCCGTGATCAAGCCGGCCGTGATCGTGGCAAAGCCGCCGCCACCCCGTCCGACATGGGTCGCGCCACTGGCAACTCTGGCGGTCGCTGCCATGCTGGTGGTCTGCGCCTGCACCGGCGTGATCGCCTATCTCACCACGCAGCCCGCGCCGAACAACGTTGCGGCCAATGCGGAGATCAGGATTCTGCGCGAGACCGTCGCGCAACTGCGCAAGCAGGTGTCGGGCGTGTCTGAAAACCTCGACGGCTTGCGGACCGCGGTCGATCAATCCAGCAAGGTCACGAACGATCGCTTCGGCAGGTTTGCCGAGAATCTCGACCGGATCGAGCGGGTGAGCTCGTCCTCCACGGTGAAGCTCGACAAGCTCGCTCAGGTGCAGGCCCAGGCCCAAGCCCAAGCCCAAGCTCCCGCGCCGGCGACGGTGCAGACACAGCCGGTGTCAGCGCAAGGGCCGATGATGGCCGCGGTCGCCGCGCCCGAGTTCACGGGATCGGTGCCCGCACCCGAGCGTGCGTCGGCGCCGCGCAAGGCGATCAAGGGCTGGGCGGTCCGCCAGGCCTATGAGGGGATCGCGATCCTACAAGGCCCGAACGGCGTCATCGAAGCCGTGCTGGGACAGCAGGTGCCCGGCCTTGGCCGCATCGAAGAGATCAGGAACGAGAACGGGCGCCTGGTGGTGGAATCTAGCGGCGGCGTCATCTATTCGTCACGCAAGGCAACGCCCTGATCGAGCCGCCTTTTATTGGCGGTGATGCTCGAAGCTGGTGCACAGCAGATCGACCTCCGCTTCGGCGATCGGCGCGCGAAACAGGCGGCAGCTGAACTCGACTGTCGTCTTGCTGTCGGCACTGGCGCGATCCTCCCGCAGGAAGATGCACCGCTTGCAGACGTCGGTGTGGTGCCGCTGCTCGGCGGCATCGGAGTGGTCCAGGACGTGCCGGAACGTGTCGCGGAAGCGGACCTTGACCTCGTCGTCCAGAACGGCAATCGCTTCGACGAGGACGTTGACGGGATCGCGCACCAGGAACTTCTTGCCCTGCTGGGTCACGCTCAACGTCACCGACCGCTTGTCCGTGGCCGAGCGCTTCCGCTCGAGATAACCGAGCCGCTCGAGCTCGCCGATGATGAAAGAGGCGGTGCCGCGCGTGGTGCCGACGTAGCTCGCCAGCGCCGAGGGGGTTCGGGAAAATCGGTTGGCGCGGGAGAGGAACCGCAGCGCCATCCATTCGCGGTCGCGCAAACCGTGCTTGGTGCCTTCGAACCACAGGATGCGTGCTGCCTGCTCCAACAGTTCAATCGATTCACGAGCCAAATTCATTTCAGTTCCAGGTCGGATAAACGTTTATTCAATTGGGCCTCGGGTAGCGCAATCGGCGCGGACGAGAATGAAACCCGCTCGCGCTCCTTCGTCCGTTGCGGGCGAGCATCGCGCGTCGCAGGAAGAAGCCTCTGCGTTTCCGAAGATGGAACTTCCGGCCGTGGAACTAGGGTGTCACAAAGAAAGACCGGGTAAATCGCGCGGGCAAGATCCTCTGAAAATTTCAATCAAATGACGGCGGCTCGCACGTGGTTTGGTGATGATGAGCGATGCGCAAGCAACATGATGTGTCACCATCGTCACCCCGACTGCCATTTGTTGCGGCAGAGCCTGTGGGGTGCGCGAACAGGAGCATTCTGTGCAGCGCCGATCGGCCGGGCCGGCAGGGAAAGAACAATTCTTTTCGGTTAATGGATGTTGCGATGCAGTGCAGCCAGACGGTTAAGCCCGGCACACGACCCACGCTCCGGCGGGCGGCGGACTAACGAAAGGATGAAGGGGTGAGCCGCGTCCTCGCAGGCAGGTGACTTGCGTTTCTCCGGCAATTATCGGCGAATGCGGCGCCCGAGGGGGCATCAGCATGGGAATCAGGAATGGGAAGATCGATGAGCTTTGAAACGACCATGACATCCGACGTCGTTGGACTGACGAAAGTGGCCCCGCTCTCGCGCCGCGGATTCATGAGCGCCACCGCGGCCGTCGCCGCTGGCTACACGCTCGCGGCCGGTCCGGTCCGGGCCGACATCGTCACGACGGATACCGGCGGCCTCCAGGTGGGCGATGCCAGGATCAAGGTCGGCTCCGAGCAAATGCCCGCCTATTTCGCCCGCCCGGCCGGCAATGCCAAGGCGCCGGTGATCATCGTGGCGATGGAAATCTTTGGCCTGCACGAATACATCCGGGACGTGACGCGGCGCCTCGCCAAGCTCGGCGCGTTCGCAGTGGCGCCCGACTATTATTTCCGCAAGGGCATCGACCTGACCAAGGTCACGGATATCAAGGAGCTGCTGCCGGTGGTGAATGCGAAGCCGGACGCGGAGCTGTTGTCGGATCTGGACACGACGGTGGCCTGGGCAGGATCGCAAGGCGGCGACACAACGAAGCTCGGCATCGTCGGCTTCTGCCGGGGTGGCCGCACGGTCTGGGAATATGCCGCCCACAGCGGTGCGCTCAAGGCGGGCGTTGCCTTCTACGGGACCTTGGTCGATCCAGCCAACCCGTTGTGGCCGAAGAGCCCGCTGCAGCTCGCGCCCGAGATGAAGGCGCCGGTGCTTGGCCTCTATGGTGGCGCCGATACCGGCATTCCCGTCGCCCAGGTCGAGCAGATGAAGGCCACGCTCGAGCAGAGCAAGAAGACGGCCGACTTCAAGATCTACCCCGAAGCGCCGCACGGCTTCCATGCCGACTATCGCGGCAGCTACCGCAAGGACGCCGCGGAAGATGCCTGGAAGCAGGCAGAGGCCTGGTTCAAGAAACACGGCGTGTTGAGCTGACGGTCAATCAAGAGGGCGGCCCAAGTGGCCGCCCTTTCTCTTTCAGGTGACGGTCTCATTTCGTCATCGCGCCGTAGACGATGTCCTGGACCTGCTCGCGATAATACTTCCTGAGCTCACCCGGTGCCGCCGTCCCCACCACGACGACGAGACGCTCCTTGGGATCGCAGAGAAACTGCGTCCCGTAGGCTCCGTTCCAGGTGAACTCGCCCGGATTGCCGGGGACCGACGACAATCCTTCGGCCGTCCGGACCGCCACCGAAAGACCGAAGCCGAAGCCGCCGCGATGCGGCTCGACATTGGCGACGTTATTCTTGATCTCGGGGCCGAGATGGTTCGCCGTCATGTGACGGACGGTCTTCGGACCGAGGATGCGCTGGCCGTCGAGCTCGCCGCCGTTGAGCAGCATCTGTCCGAAGCGGATGTAGTCGCCGACCGTCGCGAACGAGCAGGCGCCGCCGCAATCGAACTTGGTTGGGGTGTCCAGGAGCTTGATGGCCTGCGGCTTGCCCGTCAGCGGATCGTTCGGGAAGGGGCGGGCGAGGCGCGGGCGCTGCGCCTCGGTCGGATGGAAGGTCGCATCCTTCATGCCGAGCGGCTGCCAGACATTGGCAGCGAGATAGTCGCCAAGCTTCTGCTCGCTCACCTTCTCGACGACAGCGCCGAGCACATCGATCGAAAAGCCGTATTCGAACGCGGTCGAGGGCTGCTGCGCCAGCGGCAGCTTGGTGATGCGATCGATGAAAGTCTGGGTGTCGCCTTCGATCGCCGGCGCAATGCCATCGGGATATTGCCGCGCCACCGGGCTCGATGAGTCGGGGCGGCCGCCATACATCAGCCCCGACGTATGCCGGTAGAGATCGTGGATGAAGATCGGCGAGGCCTGCGCTTCGAGCCTGAGTGATCCGTCCGCCTGAGGCACGCCGACCTTCATGTCGGCGAAGCCCGGGTAGTATTCGGACAGCTTGGCCTGGAGCGGCAGCCGTCCCTGCTCCATCAGCGTCAGGCCGGCGACCGCTGCCATCGGCTTGGTCATCGAGGCCAGCGCGAAGATCGCATCGAGCGGCATCGGCGTGCCCTTGGCCGGATCGAGCAGGCCATAGGCCTTGTAGTGGACGAGCTTGCCGTCGCGCGCGATGGCGACCACTGCGCCGGGAACGCGCTTGGCCGCGATCTCGCGCGCGAAGAAATTATCGAGGCGTGCAAGGCCTTGCTTCGAAAATCCGACATCGTCGGGACTGGCTTCGGGCAGCGGCGCAGCGCGCGCGGCGCCGAGCGTGACGACAGCAATCGTTGCCGCGATCATGGCGATCGTCTTATTCATTGCATTCTCCCAAGAGGCGAGCTCGTTGTGCAGTGGCTCGCTCGATGCCTAGATCATGACCGCACAGGGACGAAGTCAAGCGCGGGGGCGGCATGTCTGGGACGCATCGGAGCGCAGGAACCCTAACGTCCTTCGCCTGCGCGCCAGAGAGCGTCGAGGCCGTGCCGATAGGTGGGGCAGGCCAGCGTGACGCCGAGCTCGCGCTTCAGTTTCTCGTTGTAGACGCGGGCGCTGCTGGCATAGAAGCTGCGCGCCATCGCCGACATCTCGGCGGTGGCGAACGCTTCTTCCGGCGGCGGCGCCACGCCCATCAGCTGCGCGGCATAGCCGATCACGTCCTGCGGCGGCGCCGGCTCGTCGTCGCAGACGTTCCAAACGCCGCCGCCCTGGTGATGAACAGCGGCCATGATCGCGCTCGCGATGTCATCGACGTGGATGCGGTTGAACACCTGTCCCGGCTTGATGATGCGCCTCGCCGTTCCCGCGCGCAGTGTCGCCAGCGCGTTGCGGCCGGGACCGTAGATGCCGGCAAGCCGGAGGATCGCGGCATCGCCGCCCGTCGCATCCGTCCAGGCCTGCTCCGCCGCGATCCGCATGCGCGTGCGGTCGAGGATGGCCTGCGGCGGCGTGCTCTCGTCGACCCAGCTGCCTGCGTGATCGCCGTACACCCCGATGGTGGAGAGATAGATGGCCTTGCGTTGCCGCCCTGACAGCACGTCCGCGAAGGCTGCGAGCGCGGGATCGCCGCCGCTGCCGGGCGGGATCGACACCAGGAGGACGTCGGCGTCGCGAACCCGTTCAACCGTCTCGGGCGACGGAAGGCTGCTGGAAAACGGATGCACCTCGATCCCGGCAAGGTCATTCCGCTGCGCGGGATCGCGCACGGTGCCGGCGACATGCGAGAAGCTGCCGCCGTGCTTGCGGACGAAATGCCGCGCGCTGTAGCCGAGGCCGAGGATGAAGAGCCGCATGCGTCTCCTGTGCAGATCGAAAGTTCCCGTTCGCGCCGTCGCGCGCAGTTCGCTCATAAGAGATTTTTGGGTCCGGCAAAAGATATTGCGATTTGTCTCGCCCTTCGGCTCGGTCGATGCTCGCTTCAGGGGGCGTCGAAAGGGAGGCATCGATCATGCAGGCCGGAGCGTTGGTTCAGGCGCCAGCAGACGCCGCCGAACTGATCCGGGGCGCGGCCGCGCTGATCTTCGACGTTGACGGCACCCTGGCCGAAACCGAGGAGCTGCATCGGCAGGCCTTCAATCTCGCCTTCGCCCGCCTCGGTCTCGACTGGCAGTGGGACCGCGCCGTCTACAAGGACCTGTTGCGGGTGACGGGCGGCAAGGAACGCATGCGTGCCTACCACAAGAGACTGGCGACCGCTTCGCCCTTGTCTGACATCGACATCGCAGAGCTCCACCGCATCAAGACCGCGCATTATGCCGAATTGGTCGAGGCCGGCCGCTGTCCCTTGCGGCCTGGCGTGACGGATTTGCTCAGGGCCGCGAAGGCGCGTGGCCAGCGGCTTGCGATTGCGACCACCACATCGCACGGCAATATCGATGCGCTGCTGTCGCAGACGCTGGGCAAACGCTGGGCGGCGGATTTCGAAGCAATCGTCGCCGGCGACGACGTCAGGCACAAGAAGCCGGCGCCGGACGTCTATCTCGAGATTCTGGCGCGGCTGAAGCTCGAGGCATCCGATTGCGTTGCGATCGAGGATTCCGCCAACGGCCTGATCGCGGCCTCGCGCGCGGGCATCCCGGTTCTGATCACCCGCAGCATGTTCTTCGGGGACGACGACTTCACCGGCGCGCATGTCGTGCTCGACGATCTGTCGGAACTTTCGACCGCCAAACAAAAGCTGAAAAACAACCCCATGCACAGTAGATCACGGCGCCGTGATCGCGGTGCTCAGTGGACGCGGTGACTGGCTCTATCGTCCTCGGCCTGCTCGACAATCTGCGCGATCGGACTGGACTGATGGTGCACCAGGCGCCAGTCGTCGCCGACGCGGCGAAAATGGTTCGCCGCAGCCAACGCGGTGCCGTCGACGATCTCGATGCAGAGCACGCGGGCGCTGTCGCCGTCGACGATGGCCTGCGGCTCGGCGCAGACGATCTGCGGCCGCTGCGGGTTTTGCAGGATGTCGCGCCAGCTTCCGATTACGGTGGCGCGGCCGATGATGGCCGGCCAGCCGGGATGGATGCAGGAGATGCCGTCGTCGTCCGCCCACATCCGTTCCATGCCGGCGAAGTCGCCGGTCGAGAACGCGGCGTAAAAGGCCGCGTTGGCGGCGATGACCTTGGTGTCGTTTCCCATCGCTCTCGGGTGGGGCAAGGACAGGCAAAAATCAAGCGCGACTTTCCGTCGATTTTGGCCGCAGTGCAGCATTCACGATGCTGCCCGCGTCGTGGTCACGCCGAAACGTGCGTTGTCACGGCACGCTGCGCGCCGTCGGCATAGAGGCGGCCGAGTGCGGCGGTGATGGCCTCGCGCAGGCGCGGCTCGGCGCCAAGCGGCCCGAACACCTTCGCTACCCCGAGCAGTGCCGGCGCGAGGCGCTCGGCAACGGGTCCCGCCTCGCGCGCCAGCGCAGCGAACTCGCCGGCGAGCGGGTCGCGCACGTCGATCGGCCGTCCCTGCTCGTCGACGCCGCTGACATAGCGCATCCAGCCGGCCACCGCGAGCGCATGCGTCGCGATCGGCAGGCCCCTCGCAAGGCGATCCTGCATCGCGCCGAGCAGCCGTTGCGGCAGCTTTTGCGAGCCGTCCATCGCGATCTGCCAGGTGCGGTGGTGCAGCGCCGGATTGGCGAAGCGCTTGAGCAGGGAGGAGCGGTAGGCGGCGAGATCCGTGCCCGCGGGCATCGTCAGCGTCACCGCGGCCTCTTCCATGACCTGGGCGGCAAGGCGCGCAAAATGCGGATCCTGCATGGTGTCGGCGATGGTCTCGTAGCCGGAGAGATAACCGAGATAGGCCAGCGCGGAATGGCTGGCATTGAGGAGCCGCAGCTTCATCAGCTCGAACGGCTTGACGTCAGTGACGAGCTCTACGCCCGCTGCGGCAAGGTCCGGCCGGCCCGCGGTGAAGCGGTCCTCGACCACCCATTGCGTGAACGGCTCGGTCATGACAGGCCAGGCGTCGCGCATGCCCAGCGCGGATGCGACCGCATCGCGGTCGGCATCCGTCGTCTCCGGCACGATGCGGTCGACCATGGTCGAGGGGAAAGCAACCGTGTCGGCGATCCACTTGCCGAGTTCCCTGGAACGCAGGGCGGCGAACTGGGTCACGATCCGCTGCACGGTGTGGCCGTTGGCGGCAAGGTTGTCGCAGCACAGGACGGTGAAGGACGAAAGACCCTGCGCCCGCCGCCGTGCCAGCGCCGCGACGATGAAGCCCGGCGCCGAACGCGGTGTGTCGAAATTGTTCAGATCATGCACGATGTCGGGATGGCGCTCGTCGAGATCGCCGGTCTGCGGCGTGTGACAATAGCCCTTCTCGGTCACCGTGAGCGAGACGATGCGGATGGCGGGATCGGCCATCCGCTCGACCAGGGCTGCCGGCCTCTCGCGCGCGACGACGCTGTCGAGCAGGGCGCCGATGACCCGGTGCTCGGTACCTTCGGCGGCACGCACAGCGACTGTGTAGAGATGGTCCTGCGGGGCGAGGGCGTCGCGCGTATCCGGGCTGCGCAGGCTCGCGCCGACGATGCCCCAGGACATGCTGCCGCCAGCAAGGCAATCGTCGATCACGACGGCCTGGTGCGCGCGATGAAACGCTCCGAGGCCGAGATGCACGATGCCGGGCGTGACGCGCGAACGGTCATAGGCCAGCCGGCGGATGGCAGGTGCCAGCCGGCCGAGATTGGCGCGACCAAGGCGCATCGAGCTCTGGCGCATGGACGTCTCCCCGTTGCTTTGCCGCTGCTTGACATGGCGTCCGTATCAGGTCAATGCTCCGGTCAATTGGTAAGACCAATTTTCCAAAATTGGCGGGCCGCGGGCGCCGGAGGCGCCGCGCGAGACCCTTTCGGGAGGACCAGCGTGCCGCTGGAAGCTGTGGAGGCGAGACGGCTCTATCGCCAGGTCGCCGATCAATTGCGAAGCCTGATCGACAGCGGCGAGTACGCGGTCGGCAGCCGCTTGCCGACCGAGCGCGACCTCGCCGAGCAGCTCAAGGTGTCGAGGCCGACGGTGCGCGAAGCCTTGATTGCGCTCGAGGTCGAAGGGCGCCTGCGCATCCGCGTCGGGTCCGGCATCTATGTGATCGAGCCCGCCGCCGTGGCCGCGCCGGCGCCATCAGCGGTCATAGAAGGCCCGTTCGAGCTGCTGCGTGCCCGCGAATTTCTCGAAAGCGCCATCGCCGAGCAAGCCGCGCGCGTGGCGACCAAAGATGACATCGACCGCATCGACGCCGCGCTCGTCGCGATGGAGAATGTCGACCATCCTGGCGAAGCCTCGATGGTTCATGACCGCGCCTTCCATATCGCCGTGGCAGGATGTCTCGGCAATGCCGTGCTGGTGCGGGTTGTCGGCGAGTTGTTCGACCAGCGCCTCAATCCCTATTTCGCGCAGCTAGCACATTATTTCGAGAACCCCACCACGTGGCGAACCGCGCTCGACGAGCACCGGGCCGTGCGCGATGCCATCGCTGCGCGCCGGCCGCTGAGGGCCTATGACGCCATGCGCGATCACCTCGCGCATTCGCAGGAGCGCTTTGCACAGAATTTTGGCGCCGAGACATCAGCAGGGGCGCCGGCTGCAGGGAAGCGCGCGGCGCCGTCCGGGGGGCAGCCGGCGAAATCAAAACGACCGTCGAAGAAGCAGGTCGAGACCGGCAGCTCGCGGCGGCGATGAGATTGGGCGGCCCGCATCCATGCCGGGGCGGGCGAACAAGAAGCAGACTTGAACGATGGAGGAAAAGTCGATGTTGAAGAAGATGACGATTACAGCAATGATTTCGGCTGCCGCGCTGCTGGCGGCGACCAGCGCCAGCATGGCGCAGACCAAGCTCAAATGGGCCCATGTTTACGAGCCCTCGGAGCCGTTTCACACCGCGTCGGTCTGGGCCGCGCAGGAGATCGCCAAGCGCACCAACGGCCGCTATGCGATTGAGGTCTATCCGGCCTCGCAGCTCGGCAAGGAGACCGACATCAACCAGGGCCTCTCGCTCGGCTCGGTCGACATCATCATCTCCGGATCGAGCTTCGCGGCCAAGAGCTTCGCGCCGATCGGCGTGACCTATTATCCCTACACCTTCCGCGATGCCGATCATCTGCTCGCCTACACCAAGAGCGACATCTTCAAGGAGCTCGCCAAGGGCTATGAGGACAAGAGCGGCCACCACATCGTCGCGGTGACCTATTACGGCGTGCGCCAGACCTCGTCCAACAAGCCGATCAAGACCTGCGCGGACATGAAGGGCCTGAAGATCCGCGTGCCCGACGTTCCGGCCTATCTCGCGATGCCGCGCGCCTGCGGCGCCAACACCGCGCCGATCGCGTTCGCCGAGGTCTATCTCGCGCTCCAGAACGGCACCGTCGAGGCGCAGGAGAATCCGCTGACCACGATCGAGGCCAAGAAGTTCTACGAGGTGCAGAAGCACATCGTGCTGACCGGCCACATCGTCGATCACCTCAACACCGTGATCGCCGGCGCGCTGTGGAAGAAGCTCTCCGACGAGGACAAGAAGATCTTCACCGACGTGGCGCAGGAGGCCGCTGCCAAAGCTACGGGAGAGATCAAGCAGAACGAGGCCAAGCTGGTCGCCTTCTTCAAGGACAAGGGCCTGACCGTGACCGAGGTCGACAAGAACGAGTTCCGCGACACCGTGCTGAAGAACGTCGCGTTCGAGACGTTCGGGTACCGCAAGGCCGACTGGGAGAAGATCCAGGCGGTGAAATGACCGCCCGCTTGTCCCGCCATAAGACCCTCATGGTGAGGAGCGCGAAGCGCGTCTCGAACCATGAAGGCCCGGGTGTCGGCTCAGGTGTTGCCCGGGGCCATCCTTCGAGACGCTTGCTTCGCAAGCTCCTCAGGATGAGGAGCGGAGCAAGCGCGAGACAGCAGAGCAAAGACGTCGTTCCGGGGCGGCGCGGAAGCGTCGAACCCGGAACCTCGAGATTCCGGGTTCGGCTCTCCGGCCCGCGCGTCGCGCGGGCCCGTCGAGCCGCCCCGGAATGACGACGGAGAGGTTTGAGAGGTAACATGTCCACCGCCGAAATCCACCGGCAGATCACCGCGGACGAGATCGCGCACACTTTCGAGGAGGAGGCGACGCCGAAGGTCGATCTCGGCATCTACGCCTTCGAGGACTGGGTGGCGCTGGCGATCTTCTGGGTGATGGCGCTCGCCGTCTTCCTGCAGTTCTTCACCCGCTATGTGCTCAACGACAGCTATGCCTGGACCGAGGAGATCGCGACCTATTGCCTGATCGGCGTGGTCTTCATCGGTTCATCAATGTGCGTGCGGCTGTCGCGGCATATCCAGGTCGATCTCGTCTATCGCTATTTGCCGCATGCTATAGGCCGTGTGCTGTCGACCGCGATCGACCTGATCCGGATCGCCTTCTTCGGCTACGCCATCAAGCTGGTCTGGGTCTACATCCGGATCATCGGCGACGAGCAGATGACCACCATCAATCTTCCCAAGGACTATGTCTATTACGCCGTGCTGCTCGGGTTCGTGCTGATGTTCGCACGCTCCGTGCAGGTGGCAATCCAGAACTGGCGGCAAGGTTACTCGGTCCTCGAACGTCCCGGTGCCTACGACGGATCGGAAGGATAAAACCATGCTGCTGTTGCTCGGAGGCTTTCTCGTTCTCATGCTGCTCGGCGTTCCCGTGGCGATCGCCATGGCGGTGTCGTCGCTGCTCTACATCCTGGTCAGCGGCGTGACGCCGGACGTCACGCTGGCGCAGCGCATGATCGCCGGCGTGGAGAGTTTTCCTTTGCTCGCCGTGCCGTTCTTCATCCTGGCCGGAAATCTCATGAACATCGCCGGCGTGACTGGGCGCATCTACAAGTTCGCCGTCGCGCTGGTGGGGTGGATGCGCGGCGGCCTCGGCCACGTCAACATCATCGGCTCGGTGATCTTCTCCGGCATGTCGGGCACCGCGATCGCGGATGCCGCCGGCCTCGGCACCATCGAGATCAAGGCGATGAAAGACCACGGCTATTCCACCGAGTTCTCGGTCGGCGTCACCGCGGCCTCGGCGACGCTCGGGCCGATCATTCCGCCGTCGCTGCCCTTCGTGATCTACGGCATGATGGCGAACGTCTCGATCGGCGCGCTGTTCCTCGGCGGCGTCATTCCCGGCGTCGTGCTGACGCTGTTCATGATGGTCACGGTCACTTATTTCGCGCACAAGAACAAATGGGGCAGCGACACCCCGTTCTCCTGGCCGCAGCTCGGCTCGGCCGGGCTCGAGATCCTGATCGTGCTGTCGTTCCCGATGGCGATCTGGCTGATGGTGCTCGCTGGCCTCTCCGTCAACATGGCGGTCGTCATCGGCCTCGGCACGCTGCTCCTGATCGACTGGTATTTCGACTTCTCGGCGGTGATGGCGCTGATGGCGCCGGTGATCCTGATCGGCGGCATGACGCTGGGCTGGTTCACGCCGACGGAAGCTGCGGTCGCCGCGGTGATCTGGTCGCTGTTCCTCGGCCTCGTGCGCTACCGCACCATGACGTTCCGGACCGTCGCCAAGGCCACCTTCGACACCATCGAGACCACGGCCTCGGTGCTGTTCATCGTCACGGCGGCCTCGATCTTCGCCTGGCTGCTCACGGTGTCGCAGGCGGCGCAGATGCTGTCGGACTGGATGCTCAGCATCACCCAGAACAAATGGGTGTTCCTGGCGCTCGCCAACGTGCTGATCCTGTTCGTGGGATGCTTCATCGACACCACGGCGGCGATCACCATCCTGGTGCCGATCCTGCTGCCGATCGTGCTCAAGCTCGGCATCGACCCCATTCATTTCGGCCTGATCATGACGCTGAACCTGATGATCGGCCTGCTGCATCCGCCGCTCGGCATGGTGCTGTTCGTGCTCGCCCGCGTGGCAAAGCTCTCGGTCGAGCGCACGACGGTGGCGATCCTGCCCTGGCTGGTGCCGCTGATGCTGGCGCTGATCGCGATCACCTTCATTCCCGAACTGACCCTCTGGCTGCCAAAATACATGGGACTCTCCAAATGACCTCGACTGCTCTCGCCGCGACCCTGTTCGGCCCCGAAGACCTGCGCGTGATCGAGCATCCGCTCGACAAGCTGGCGGAGGGCATGGTCCGCATCCGCTTCGGTGCCGGCGGCATCTGCGGCTCGGACATGCACTATTTCCGTCATGCCCGCACCGGCGACTTCGTGGTGAAGTCGCCGCTGGTGCTGGGCCATGAGATCTCCGGCGAGGTCGTCGAGATCTCCGGCGCGGCTGCGAACCTGAAGGTCGGCGACCGCGTCGCGGTCAACCCGTCGCGCTGGTGCGGCCATTGCGTTGCGTGCCGCGAGGGCCGACCGAACCTGTGCGAGAACATCTATTTCATGGGCTCGGCCTCCAAGACGCCGCACATGCAGGGCGGCTTCGCCAATTACTTCGATGCGATTCCGGCGCAATGCGTGAAGATCCCGGATCACGTGTCCTACCAGGCCGCCGCGCTGGCCGAGCCGCTCGCGGTGTGCCTGCACGCGGTCGCGCGCGCCGGCAAGATCGAGGGCAAGCGCGGCATCATCTTCGGCGCCGGTCCGATCGGGCTCTTGACCATGCTCGCGGCGCACCGCGCCGGCATGGCCGACGTCACCGTCGCCGACATCGCGCCGGCGCCGCTGACCTTTGCAACCAAGCTCGGCGCCTCCCATGTTGAGAATGTCTCGGCCGGCGAGGAAGGGCTGAAGGCGCAGGCCGCGTTGCGCCCCTATGACGTCGCCTTCGAGGTCTCGGGCACGGCTGCCGGCCTTGCCAGCGCGATCGGCATCGTCAGGCGCGGCGGCGTCGTGGTGCAGATCGGCAATCTCCCGGGCGGCCAGATCCCGACGCCGTCGAATGCGGTGATGGCGAAGGAGATCGACCTGCGCGGCTCGTTCCGCTTCGGCTTCGAGTTCATGAATGCGGTGGAACTCATCGGCAACGGCAGCGTCGACGTGCTGTCGCTGGTCACCGCCGAGCGGCCGCTCTCGACCGCGCCTGATGCGCTGCGGCTGGCGCTGGATCGCTCGCAGAGCGTCAAGGTCGTGCTGACCGCGAACTGACTTTTGTTTTGACGCGTTTTCTTCACGCGAGCCGGTACCCACTTCGCTCGAAAACGCTTTGGGAGGCAGCACATGATGCTGGAGGGATGGCGCTGGTACGGGCCGGATGATCCGGTCTCGCTCGATGATGTCAGGCAGGCCGGGGCGAGCCAGATCGTCTCGGCGCTGCATCAGGTGCCGATCGGAGAGGCCTGGACGCGCAAGGCGGTCGAGGAGCGCAAGAACTTCATCGAGAACGGCCAGCCGGGCCGCTCGCAGCTGACCTGGTCGGTGGTGGAATCGATTCCGATCCCCGATGACGTCAAGCGGCTCGGGGCCAAGGCGACGAAGTCGATCGAGGCGTGGATCGCGAGCCTGGAGGCGGTGGCCGCCAGCGGCATCAAGATCATCTGCTACAACTTCATGCCCGTGGTGGACTGGTGCCGCACTGATCTCGAATGGGAGCTGCCGAACGGCGCCCGTGCCATGCGCTTCGACCAGGACCGCTTTGCCGCGTTCGAGCTGCATATCCTGAAGCGCCCGGCCGCTGCTCAGGAGTATTCGCCGGACGCGCAGGCGCGTGCGAAAAAGCTGTTCGAGCAGATGAGCCAGGCCGACATCGACTATCTGGTCGCGGTGATCGCCAGCGCGCTGCCCGGCTCGACCACCGAGCCGATGACGATCCCACAATTCCGCGACCGGCTGGAGACCTATCGCGACATCACGCCTGAGATCCTGAGGCAGCATCTCGCGGAATTCCTCGCGCGCGTGACGCCGGTGGCCGAGCAGCTCGGTGTCTCCTTGACGCTGCATCCGGACGATCCGCCGCGGCCGCTGTTCGGCCTGCCGCGCATCGCCTCGTCCGCTGACGACTATCAGGCGCTGTTCGATGCCGTGCCGTCCAAGGCCAACGGCATCTGCTTCTGCACCGGCTCGCTCGGCGTGCGCGCGGAGAACAATCTGCCAGAAATTGCCGAGCGCTTCGGCCCGCGCATTGCCTTCGCCCATCTGCGCGCCACCAAGCGCGAGGCGGACGGCCTGTCGTTCTACGAATCCGATCATCTCGACGGCGACGTCGACATGATCGCGGTGCTCAAGGCGCTTTTGAAGGAGAACGCGCGCCGCGCACCGGACAAGAAGATCGTGTTCCGCCCCGATCACGGCCACCGCATGCTCGACGATCTCGCCGCGACCAAGCGTACCAATCCCGGCTACACCGCCATCGGCCGCCTGCGCGGCCTCGCAGAGTTGCGCGGTGCGATCCGGGCGATCGAGCATCGGTAGCGCCACAACTCTATCCACGTCGTCATTGCGAGCGTAGCGAAGCAATCCAGAATCCCTCCGCGGAAAGACTCTGGATTGCTTCGCTGCGCTCGCAATGACGTGGGTGAGAGAGGAGCGTCACCCCAACACAGCTGCCTAATAACACGCGTCCATGGCGCCGAGCTTCGGATAGAGCCGGTCGATCGCGGCGATCTCGCTTTTCATCTGCGCGATGATCCAGTCGCGGATCTCGGCGGCGATCGGGCGCATCGGGCGGTTGCGCGGCGGCAGGAATTCGCAGATGCGGCGCGTGGTGGTGAGCCGGTCGGAGGCCGGCACCAGCGCGCCGGTGAGCAGCCAGTGCGAGGCGACCGTCAGCCAGCCCAGCGCAATGCCCTGGCCGAGCAGCGCGGCCTGCACCACGACGGCATAATCGGTGAAGCTCAGCGCCTTGGCCGCGCCGCGGCGGCCGGTGAGGAGCGAAGCGTAATCCGCGGCCCAGTCGCCCGGCGTCTCGGCGAGGCGGATGATGGTGTTGCCCTCGGTGGGATCAGTCTCGCCGAGATAGCCGGGGCTGCACATCGGCAACATCACTTCCTTCATCACCAGGGTGCCGCCGGAGGGCGGCTCGTCGCGGTCACGGAAGCGCATGCCGAGATCGACATTCTCCACCGGCCCGCGCAGCGCGCCGGAGATCAGCTGGAAGCGCAGATCGACCTGCGGAAACTGCTTCTGCAGCTTGTCGATGCGCGGCATCAACCAGTGCGTGGTGAAGGCGGAGGAGACCGACAGCGTCACCGTCTCGGTGCCCTTGCGGCGCCGCTCGATCTCGACGAGCCCGCTCTCGATGCTGCGGAAACCTTCGAGCACGCGGCGATAGAGCAGCTCGCCTTCCTCGGTGAGCACCGCGCGGCCCGCCTTGCGATCGAACAGGCGGACGCCGAGATGCTCCTCGAACTGCCCGAGCATCCGGCTCACCGCCGGCTGCGTGACGTTCAATTCGGCGGCCGCAGCCGTGAAGCTGCCATTGCGCGCCGCTGCGTCGAAGACGAACAGGGCGTTGCTGGACGGCAGCATGCGGCGGAGCTCGGGCATAACGTCATGTTATGGGCGCGGTGAGAATTTGGCAATTGCCGGATTTTGCCAAGTCTGGTGTCATCAGCGTGACAGCCTAAAGACAGGCCCTTCGAGACAGGATTTGGTGCAGCGCACGCTTTGGCGTGAGTACTCCACATCCCTGTCTATAAAGCAGGCTTATGGCGCGCAGTGAAGCACGCCGGCTGAGGACATCGCGAGGTCGATCGTTGGACAAGCGCGCGGAGAGCGTCGAGATCAGGTCCGCCAGCAAGGCCTATGGCGCCGTTCGCGCCCTCGACGACGTTTCGCTCAATGTCGGCGCCGGCGAATTCGTCTCACTGCTCGGCCCCTCCGGCTCCGGCAAGACCACGCTGCTCGGCATTTTGGGCGGCTTCATCCTGCCGACCTCAGGCACGATTCTATTCGGAGGCCGTGACGTCACCTACATGCCGCCGCACAAGCGCGACATCGGCGTGGTGTTCCAGAACTACGCGCTGTTTCCGCACATGAGCGTCGGCGAGAATGTCGCCTTTCCCTTGCGCGCGCGACGCCTGCCGAAATCCGTCTGGCCGGACAAGGTGCGCGCAGCGCTCGGCATGGTCGGGCTTGCCGGCTATGAAGAGCGCGGCATCGCGCAGCTTTCCGGCGGTCAGCGCCAGCGCGTGGCGCTGGCGCGCGCCATGATCTTCGAGCCGCGCCTGATCCTGATGGACGAGCCGCTCTCGGCGCTCGACAAGCAGCTCCGCGAATCCATGCAGATCGAGCTGCGCGCGTTGCACAAGCGCATCGGGGCGACCATCATCTACGTCACCCATGACCAGCGCGAGGCGCTGACCATGAGCGACCGCGTCGCCGTCATGAAGGACGGCCGGCTGGTCCAGATCGACGAGCCGGCGCGGCTGCATGACCATCCCGTCGATTCCTTCGTCGCCAGCTTCATCGGCGAAGCCACGATGCTGCCGGTCCGCCGCGTCGATGCCGCCAGCGTCGCGCTCGGCAATGCCTTGCTACGCAGCGCGCGCGCCATTCCCGATGGCGATGACCTGATGCTGGCCGTGCACAGCGAAAAGCTGCTGATCGATGATGGCGCGCAGGATGCCGCCTGCAACCGGCTGACCGGGACCGTCACCGACATCGTCTATCAGGGCGAGAGCCTGCGCATTTTCCTCGCGCTCGCCGATGGCATCGCGCTCAGCCTGCGCCAGCCGAGCTATCACCAGGCCTATCACCGCATCCCGCCGCTCGGCGGCAGCCTTACCGTCACCCTCCATCCCGAGGACACCATCGTGGTGCCCAGGGTGAGGGACTGAACTCAAGCCTCATCCAACCCGAGAGAAGAAACTGATATGTCGACCCAAGCCGCGTTCAGCAATTTCAAGGTCCTCACCTTCGACGTCGTCGGCACCCTGATCGATTTCGAGACCGGCGTACTTGAAGCGGTGCGCAAGATCGGAGGCAAGAAGGCGGCCGAGCTCAGTGATGACCAGATCTTCGAATCCTACAAGCGCGGGCGCGACAAGCATTACGAGCGTTCGAGCGAGGTGATGTTCTACGTCTACCGCTATCTCGCGCAGGAGCTCGGGCTGGCCGCGGACGATGCTTCGTGTGACGTTTTCCAGCTCGCCGTGCTGCGCTGGGGGCCGTTCTCGGACTCGGTCGAGGCGCTGAAGCGCCTGCGCACAAAATTCCGCCTGGTCGCGATGACCAATGCCGACCGCGTGGCGCTGTCGTGCTATGCGCATGCGCTCGGCAATCCCTTCGACGACACCGTCTGTGCCGACGATACCGGCGTTGCCAAGCCTGATCCGGAATTCTTCGCCTACAACAAGGGCCGCCAGTCGGCCTTCGGCTACAAGCAGTCCGACATCCTGCACGTCGCGCAGAGCCAGTATCATGACATCGGGATCGCGCGGAAGCTCGGCTACAAAGTGTGCTGGATCGAGCGCCGCCAGGGTATTGCCGGTTTCGGCGGCACGCCGGCCGTGGAGACGCTGACCAAGCCGGACTTCCATTATCCGACGTTGAAAGCGCTTGCCGACGCGGCCATCGGGCCGGCGGCGTAACGGAGAGCTGTGGCATGACACGGGACTGGCGCGCGCTGCCATCGGCCAATTCACTGTGGGAAGCCACGGCGGAGCCGGCGCGCGCGTTTCCCGTGCTGTCGGGCGAGCAACAGGCGGATGTGGTGATCATCGGCGCCGGCTACACTGGCCTCTCCGCCGCGCACCACATCGCCAGGAGCGGGCTCAGTCCCGTCGTGCTCGAGGCCAACCGTCCCGGCTGGGGCGCGAGCGGGCGCAATGGCGGGGTGATCACGGCAAAATTCCGCCTGTCGTTCCGCGAGATCGATGCCGCACACGGCCGCGCCATGGCGCGGCGCATGTACGAGATCGCGCATGAATCGACCAACATGGTCGAGGAACTGGTGTCTGAATTCGACATCACCAGTGCGAATTTGACGCGCACCGGCCAGGTCAAGGCCGCGCATAATAAGACGACGCTCAAGGCCGCGATCGACGAGGCCAACTGGATGACGCGCGAAATGGGCTCCGCCGCCGTTCGCATCCTCGACAGGGGACAGGTGCGCGAGGAGACCGGCTCCGACATCTTTGTCGGTGGTGTGCTCAATCCCGGTTCGGGAGGCATCCATCCGCTAAACTATCTGCGCGGCCTCGCAAATGGCGTTGCAAGCCGCGGCGTTCCGATTTTTGAGCAGTCGCCGGTGACAAAGCTCCGGCGCGAGAAGGACGGCATCGTCGCCGAGACGCCGCACGGCGCGGTGCGCGCAAAACAGGCGATCATCGCCACCAACAGCTATTCGGATCTAACCGGCGCGACGGCCCATCTGCAGCGCACGCTGATTCCCTTCCGCAGCGCCATGATCGCAACCGAGCGGCTCCCCGGCAATCTCGCGGGAAAACTGATGCCGACCGGGCGCACCTACACCGAGACCAAGCGCATGATGCGCTGGTTCCGCATGGTCGACAACCGCGTCATCTTCGGCGGCCGCGGCGCCTTCGGCAAGCAGGATTCGCAAGCCGCATTCGACGCCTTGCGCAAGGCGATGGTCGGCATCTTCCCCGATCTCGCCGATGTCCCGCTCGCATACAAATGGTCGGGCCTCGTCGCGATGACGCTGGACTCCATGCCGCATATCGGCCGGCTCGACGAGCGCACGCTGTTCTCGCTCGGCTACAACGGCGCAGGCGTTGCGATGTCGAGCCTGATGGGCCGCTATCTCGCCGCCTTCGTGCGCGGCGAGACGCCCGACGTCGGCCTGCTCGACGCACGACGCATGAAGGCGATTCCATTCTATCCGCTGCGTGAGCCCGCCGTGCGCATGGTCGCCGGCTGGTACCAGTTTCTCGATGCGATCGGTCGGTGAGATCATTTGGAGGAGGTGAGGATGACGATGAAGCAGAAATTTGGATTGGGCTGCGCGCTGCTGGGCGCAATCGGACTGAGCAGTGCGGCTGATGCCGCCGAGCAGATCACCTTCGTCTCGCAGGGCGGTGCCTATCAGCAGGCGCAGACGGTGGCGATCCTCGATCCCTCCGCCAAGAAGCTCGGCATCACCATCAACCAGGACTCCATTCCGGACGCCTGGCCTGCGATCAAGACGCAGGTCGGCAGCGGCAAGCCGATCTGGGACGTCGTCGATACCCCGACCGGTAACTGCCTGCGCGGCGGCGAGCAGGGGCTGATGGAGAAGCTCGACTTCTCGAAGATTCCAAACGGCGCGGCGATGCCGGAGGTGTATCGCAGCCCCTATTCAGTGTCCTACGAGTTCTATTCGAGCGTGCTTGCCTACAGCCAGAAGAAATTCCCGAAGGACGCGCCGAACAGCTGGGCCGATTTCTGGGACGTGAAGAAATTCCCCGGCCGCCGCGCGCTGCGCAACCACCCGTTCGCGACGCTCGAGGCCGCGCTGATGGCCGACGGCGTCGCACCGGACAAGCTCTATCCGCTTGACGTCGACCGCGCCTTCAAGAAACTGGAAGAGATCAAGCCGCACATCACGGTGTGGTGGACCTCGGGCGCACAGTCGGCGCAGTTGCTCAATGACGGCGAGGTCGACATGGAGATGGCCTGGAATGGTCGCGTCAGCGCGGTCGCCAAGGAAGGCGCGAAGGTTGCCTTCACCTACAATCAGGGCATCCTCCAGAGCACCTCGCTCTGCATCCTCAAAGGCGCGCCGAATCTCGCCACCGCGATAAAATTCCTCAACGAGGCCGTCGATCCCGTGCACCAGGCCAATCTGCCATTGCACATCGACTATGGTCCGGGCAATCCCAAGGCATTCGAGACCGGCGTGATCAAGCCCGAGCGCGCCGCGCAATTGCCGAGCGAGCCGGCGAATGCGGCGAAGCAGGCGCTGATGTCCTATGCCTGGTGGTCCTCGCCCGCAGGCGAAGCCGCCGAGAAGCGCTGGGCGTCCTTCATGCAGAAGTGAGCGAGGCAGCGTTGACGACTTCAGTGCCAGATCCCTCCCAAAAGCATCAGCGCCGCGAGCACGGCCTGATGCTGGCATTGGTGTCGCCGGCGCTGCTGGTGATCCTGGCTCTGATCGTGCTGCCGGTCGGCTGGCTGGCCTGGCAGTCGATCTACCATGACGGCTTCACGCTGGAGAACTATCGCCGCGTCTTCACCGAAGACGTCTACTGGCGCAGCTTTGCGCTGACCTTCGAGATCAGCCTCGCGGTCACTGTAATCGCGCTGCTGCTCGGCTATCCCGTGGCCTACCTCGCCAATTCGGTGCCGAAAGGGTGGAGCATCGTCATCCTGTCGCTGGTCGTGCTGCCGTTCTGGACCAGCGTGCTGGTCCGCGCCTATGCTTGGCTGGCGCTGCTGCAGCGCACCGGCGTGATCAACCAGTTCCTGCGCTACCTCGATGTGATCTCCGAGCCGCTCGCGCTGGTTCACAACACCTTTGGCACGGTGGTTGCGACCGTGCACATCCTGCTACCCTTCATGGTGCTGCCGCTCTACGCCACCATGCAGAAGATACCGAACGATCTCATGCAGGCCGGCGCCAGCCTGGGCGCCAGCCCGTCGCTCACCTTCATGCGCGTGTTCCTGCCTCTGTCGCTGCCGGGCGTGCTCGCGGGCTGCACCATGGTGTTCGTGCTCTGCCTCGGCTTCTACATCACGCCGGAGCTGCTCGGCGGCGGCCGCACCGTGATGGTGTCGATGCTGGTGAGCCGCAATGTCGAGCTCTACAACCAATTCGGGGCGGCGAGCGCGGTCGCGGTAGTGCTGCTCCTGAGCGTGCTCGCGATCTTCTTCGTCGTCAGCCGCTTCATCTCGCTCGATCGCGTGTTGGGGCAGAAATGATGCGCGCCTCGCCCGCACGGATCGCCCTCTACGTGATCAGCGCGCTGGTGCTGATCTATCTGATTCTCCCCGTTCTGATCATCGCGCCGATCTCGTTCTCCAGCGCGCGCTTTCTGACCTTTCCGCCGCCGTCCTTTTCGCTGCGCTGGTACCAGCAATATTTCTCAAATCCCGCCTGGATGCAGGCGACGCGGGTGACGCTGACGGTCGCCCTCCTCACCGTCGTGATCGCGACCCCGTTCGGGGTGGCCGCTGCCTATGCCATCAGCCAGTCGAAGCTGCGCATCATGCGGTTGATCCACATGGCGCTGCTGCTGCCGCTGGTGGTGCCGATCATCATCACCGCGGTCGGCATCTTCTTCGTCTATGCCAGGATCGGCCTGGTCGCGACCATGCCCGGTCTTGTGCTTGCCAACGTGATGCTGGGATTGCCCTATGTCGTGATTTCGGTGCTTGCGGGTCTGCAGAGCTTCGATCCCGCACAGGAGATGGTGGCGCGCAGCCTCGGCATGAACCGGCTGCGCAGTTTCTTCGCCGTGACGCTGCCGCAGATCAAGTCCAGCGTGGTCGCCGGAGGCATCTTTGCCTTCATCTCGGCGATGGACGAGACCATCGTCGCGCTGTTTATCTCCGGCGGCCAGTATCAGCCGCTGACCAAGCGCATGTTCACCGCGCTGCGCGACGAGATCGACCCGACCATCGCCGCAATCTCGACCTTGATGACGGCGGCCTCATTCATGCTGGTTTTGCTGGCGAGCGCGCGACAGAAGCGGAGCGGGTGAAGATAACCCACGCCCCGGGACCTCGATCCCGGCAGCGGGCTGAAATTGAGGAGATCAATTCACCTCATCGCGAAGTCGGCGGCCGTCTCGGCGTGAATGGCGGTGGTGTCGAACGTCTCGACTGAAATGTCATCCGGGCCGACCAGCATGGTGATCTCGGTGCAGCCGAAGATGATGCATTCGGCGCCACTTGAGACGAGCGCCGCCATCACCTCCTGGTAGCGGCGGCGCGAAGGCGCGGTGACGTTGCCGAGGCACAGCTCGTCGTAGATGATGCGGTTCACTTCGGCGCGCTCGTCCGCGGGAGGAACCATGACGTCGAGACCGTGCGCGCGCAATCGGTCGATGTAGAAGTCTTCCTCCATCGTGAACTTGGTGCCGAGCAACCCGACCCGCCGATATCCCTTGGCCCGGATCCGCTCGGCCGTCGCATCGCCGATGTGGATGAACGGAACGCTCACGCTGGATATGATCTCGGGCGCCAATTTATGCATCGTGTTCGTGCACAGCACGATCGCCCGCGCGCCGGCGCTTTCGAGCAGCCGCGCGACCTCCGCCAGGCTCGCCGCCGCCTCCTGCCAGCGGCCGGCATATTGCATCTGCTTGATCTCCTCGAAATCGTAGGAATACATCAGAAGCGGGGCCGAATGCAGCTTGCCGATGCGGTCGCGGACCCGCTCGTTGATGAGCTTGTAGTAAAGCGCGGTGCTCTCCCAGCTCATGCCTCCGATCAGGCCAATGGTTTGCATCCCGGTGCTCCCGACGATTTGGTTCGGCCGGATCGTAAACGAAGATCTCGACCCTCGCCATCATCGCCGCGGCAGAACCTGTAGTGCAAACGGCAAGGACGGGCATGACGCCTGCGCAGGCTGCGAGAAGCCTTTCGATCTTGCGCACGCTCTCGGCCTGTCCTAGGCCAGTTCCCGAACAAGTGCGCATCGCCGAAGTCTCGAGGGAGCCGACATGACCATTCGCAACACTCGCACCGGGGGCCAGATCCTGATCGATCAGCTCGTCGCCCAGGGCGTCGAGCGCGTCACCTGCGTGCCGGGTGAGAGCTATCTGGCGGCGCTCGATGCGCTGCATGACAGCCCGATCGACGTCGTGATCTGCCGCGCCGAAGGCGGCGCGGCGATGATGGCGGAGGCTTACGGCAAGCTCACGGGCCGGCCCGGCATCTGCTTCGTCACCCGCGGCCCGGGTGCGACCAATGCCAGCCACGGCGTCCACATCGCGATGCAGGATTCGACCCCGATGATCCTGTTCGTCGGCCAGGTCGACACCGGCATGCGCGAGCGCGAGGCGTTCCAGGAGCTCGACTACAAGGCGGTGTTCGGCTCGATGGCGAAATGGGCGGTCGAGATCGATCGCCCCGACCGCATTCCGGAGCTGGTCGCGCGCGCCTTCCGCGTCGCCATGCAGGGCCGCCCCGGTCCCGTGGTGATCGCGCTGCCGGAGAACATGCTGACCGAGACCGCGGCGGTGGCGGACGCCATGAGGGTCGAGCCCGCCGTGAGCTGGCCGGCGCCGGCCGATATCGAGAAGCTTGGCGCCATGCTGGCTGGCGCCAAGGCGCCACTCGTCATTCTCGGCGGCTCGCGCTGGACCGACGAGGCGACCAAGAGCATCGCGCGGTTCGCCGAGCGGTTCGACCTGCCGGTCGCGACCTCGTTCCGCCGGGCTTCGCTGATCGACGCCGACCATTCGCATTATGCCGGCGACCTCGGCATCGGGCCGAGCCCTGGCCTGAAGGCGCGCATCGACAATGCCGACGTCCTCCTGCTGATCGGCGGCCGCATGTCGGAGATGCCGTCCTCGTCCTATACGCTGCTCGACATTCCCAATCCGAAGCAGAAGCTGGTCCATGTGCATCCGGGCTCCGAAGAGCTCGGTCGCATTTATCAGCCTGATCTGGCGATCCAGGCGACGCCGGCCGCCTTCGCCGCTGCCATCGAGACGCTGAAGCCGTCAGGTGCGGTGGCGTGGAAGGGCGAAGCCGCCAAGGCGCATGCCGATTATCTGGCCTGGACCGGGAAGGCGCGCGAGCTGCCGGGCAGGTTCCAGTATGGCGAGGTGATGACCTGGCTGCGCGACCGCCTGCCGAAGGACGCGATCGTCTGCAACGGCGCCGGCAATTATGCCGGCTGGATCCATCGCCATCATCGCTTCCACAGCTTTGCCGCCCAGCTCGCACCGACCTCGGGCTCGATGGGCTATGGCGTGCCGGCGGGCGTGCTGGCCAAGCGGCAATATCCGGATCGCGTCGTGGTCGCGTTTGCCGGCGACGGCTGCTTCCTGATGAACGGCCAGGAGTTCGCCACCGCCGTGCAGTACGACGCGCCGCTGATCGTCATCATCATCGACAATGCGCAATACGGCACCATCCGCATGCACCAGGAGCGCGACTATCCCGGCCGCGTCGTCGGCACCCAGCTCAAGAACCCGGATTTCGCGATGTATGCCAAGGCGTTCGGCGGCCATGGCGAGCGTGTCGAGCGGACCGAGGAGTTCGCACCCGCGTTCGAGCGCGCGCTGGCCTCGGGCAAGCCGTCGATCCTCCATTGCATCATCGATCCCAGGGCGATTTCGGTCGGCAAGGATTTTACGCCCGCAGTGAAGGCTTAGGGCGATGCCGGACGGCCGCCACGTCGCCATCATCGGAGCCGGCGCGGTCGGCGTGATCAGCGCCATTGAGGCGCTGCGCGAGGGCCATCGCGTCACGCTGATCGATCCGGGCGAGCCCGGCGGCGAGCAGGCGGCGAGCTATGGCAATGCCGGCTGGCTGTCGTCGCATTCGGTGATCCCGCCGGCGGAGCCGGGCGTCTGGAGGAAGGTGCCGGGCTATCTCCTCGACCCGCTCGGCCCGCTCGCGATCCGCTGGTCTTACTTGCCGAAGGCGCTGCCCTGGCTGATCAAGTATCTGCTCTCGGGCTGGACCGCGGCGCGGGTCGAGACCACGGCGTTCGCGCTGCGCGACCTCCTGAAGGACGCGCCGCTGCTGCACAGGAAGCTCGCGGAAGAAGCCGGCGTCCCCGAGCTGATCGAGCGCAACGGCGTGATGCACGTGTTCACCTCGCGCGGCAATTTCGACGATGATCTCGGCTGGCGCCTGCGCAGGAAGGTCGGCGTCGAATGGCTGGAGCTCAATGCCGACGAGATGCGCCAGCGCGAGCCGGATCTGGATCCGCGCTACACCTTCGGCGTCGTGGTGGAGGAGGCCGGGCGCTGCCGCGATCCCGGCGCTTACGTTGCCGCCCTTGCCAATCACGCGATCGCCAGCGGCGCGAAGCACGTACGCGCCAAGGCGACCGGGCTGAAGCTCAACGGCAACAAGCTCGTCGCTGTTGTCACCGAAACCGGCGAGATCGCTTGTGATGCCGCGGTGGTCGCGGCCGGCGCCCGCTCGAAACAGCTCACCGCGTCGGTCGGCGATCGCCTCCCGCTCGAGACCGAGCGCGGCTATCATGTCGTGATCGAGAATCCGGAAGCAGGTCCGCGCAGCTCGATGATGGCCTCCGACGCCAAGATGGTGGTGAACTGGACCAACAAGGGCCTGCGTGCCGCCGGCACGGTCGAGATCGCCGGCCTCGAGGCCGCGCCGAACTGGAAGCGCGCCGAGATCCTGCGCAACCACCTCGTCAGCATGTTCCCGAAATTGCCGAAGGACATTCCGGCCTCGCGGGTCAAGACGTGGTTCGGCCATCGCCCGAGCATGCCGGACGGACGTCCCTGCATCGGCTATGCGCGCGCCTGCCGCGACATCGTCTATGCTTTCGGCCACGGCCATGTCGGCCTGGTCGGCTCGGCCCGCACCGGCCGTCTGGTCGCCCAGCTCGTGAGCGGCAAGGCGCCGGAGATTCCACTCGCGCCGTTCGCGCCCGATCGTTTCCTCTGAGAGCGCAACCATGACCACCTCAGCCAGCTCGTCCTCCCGCATCGCCCGTGGCGGCAAGGCCATCTACGGCGCGCCGCTCGGCATCCTGATGCTGGAGGCGCGCTTTCCCCGCATTCCCGGCGACATGGGCAACGGCACGACCTGGCCATTCCCGGTGCTCTATCGCGTGGTGAGCGGCGCCTCGCCCGAAAAGGTGGTGCTGAAGGGCGCGGCCGGCCTCTTGCCCGACTTCATCGATGCTGCCAAGGATCTGGTGCGGCTCGGGGCCGAGGCCATCACCACCAATTGCGGCTTCCTCTCGCTGTTCCAGAAGGAGATCGCGGCGGCCGTCGGCGTTCCCGTCGCGACCTCCTCGCTGATGCAGGTGCCGTGGGTGCAGGCGACCCTACCGCCCGGCAAGCGCGTCGGCCTCGTCACTGTGTCGGGCTCGACCTTGACGCCGGCCCACCTCGAAGGTGCCGGCGTGCCGCTCGATACGCCGCTAGTCGGCACCGAGAGCGGCAAGGAGTTCTTCCGTGTCCTGATCAAGGCCGAGAAGGACGACATGGACATCGCGCAAGCCGAGCGCGACGTGGTCGAGGCCGGCAAGGAGCTCGTCGCCAGGCATCCGGATGTCGGCGCCATCGTGCTCGAATGCACCAACATGCCGCCTTATGCCGCAGCACTTCAGGCCGAAGTCGGGCTGCCGGTCTACGACATCTATTCCATGATCACCTGGTTTCATGCCGGGCTGCGCCCGCGCGTCTTTGCGTGAATGCGTCCGTGAGATCGTCACACATCCAGGAGTGAACCCATGAAACTATCCGGCAAGGTCGCGGCCATCACCGGCGCGGCGCGCGGCATCGGCAAGGCTTGCGCGAAGAGATTTTTGGACGACGGCGTCAAGGTCGTCATCTCCGACGTCGATGCCGAGGGCTTGGCGGCCACGGCCGCCGAGCTCGGGCGGCCGGATACCCTGCGCACTGTCGTCGGCAACGTCGCCAAGCGCGCGGACGTGGATCAGCTGGTCGCCACCGCGGTGAAGGAGTTCGGCCGGCTCGACATCATGGTCAACAATGCCGGCGTCGCCCGCAACCGCGACATCCTCGACATCACCGAAGAGGAATTCGACGAGATCATCGGCATCAATCTGAAGGGCGCGTTCTTCGGCGTGCAGGCGGCGGCGAGGCAAATGATCGCGCAAGGCGGCGGCGGTGTCGTCATCAACATGTCCTCGGTGAATGCGCTGCTGGCGATCCCGGCGCTTGCGACCTACGCGATGTCGAAGGGCGGCATGAAGCAGCTGACCTCCGTCGCCGCCGTCGCGCTCGCCCCGCACAACATCCGCGTTGTGGCGGTCGGACCGGGCACGATCCTGACCGACATGGTGGCCTCGTCCATCTACACCTCGGAAGACGCCCGCAAGACCGTGATGTCGCGCACGCCGGCGGGCCGCGGCGGCGAGCCGAGCGAGGTGGCCTCCGTCGTGGCCTTCCTTGCCAGCGACGATGCGTCCTACATCACCGGGCAGACGATCTATCCGGATGGCGGCCGGCTGGTTCTGAACTACACGGTGCCGGTGAAGGAGAAGTAGAGCCGTTGTCGCCCCACACTCGCTGTCCTCGCCCGGCCTTGACCGGGCGATCCAGTACGCCGAGACGTCGGTGATTGAATCGATGGGCCGCGGCGTACTGGATTCCCCGCTTTCGCGGGGAATGACAGTCGCCGTGAGGCAGGCAGTTTGCCCATCACTCCGCCGCAACTGTCATGCCGTGGCCGAGCCGCTTCGAAATGCCCCCCGCGCAGTCGCGCAAGGCATGGGCGATCAGGCTGTCCCAGCGCGCGTCGAACGTGCCTTCCGGCCCCATCGCGGTGATGACCAGCGCGACGTGGCCGGAATGATCGAACACTGGCGCTGCGAACGCGTTGACGCCGGGCAGGGGATCGCCGAGCGCACGGGCGAGGCCGTGCTTGCGAACCTCGGTCAGCATGTCGGCGACCTTCGCCCCCTTCACGGCGCGCTTCGGGTTGTAGCCGACGCCATGGCGGTCGAGGCCGCTGTCGAGCGCCGCGCTGATCGTCGTCTCCGGCAGGAACGCCGCAAAGGCGCGGCCCGTCGCGGTCTCCAGCAGCGCCATCACCGAGCCGACGCGCATCACGATGTGCACCGGCTGGGCCGGCTCTTCGAGCTGCACCACGGTCGGGCCGTGCGTGCCCCAGACCGCGAGCGAGACGGCGTGGCCGATCTGGCTCGCGAGGCCCGCGATCTTGGGCCGCGCGATGCGCACGCCGGAGAGGCGGCGCAGGCTGATCAGGCCGAGCTCCAGCGCCAGCGCGCCGATCTCGTAACGGCCGGTGCTCTCGTCCTGCTCGATCAAGCCGATGCGGGAGAAGCTGGCGAGGTAGGGATGCGCCTTGGCCGGCGTCATGCCGGCCTCGCGGGCGAGATCGCGCAGCATCATCGGCTCGCCGCTCCGTGCGAGCGCGCGAAGCAATTCGCCGCCGACCTCGATCGACTGAATGCCGCGGCTCTCTCTCTTCATGCGCCTCCGATGCGCTTGAGTCGTTGCTTGAGCATGATCTCTTCGGAAAACCGCTGCACACTTTTCCGGATCATGCTCTACGCCGCGTCGCGCTTGGCGGCGCTGTCGGCAAGATGTCTGCCGGCAATGTAGCCGAAGGTCAGCGCCGGCCCAAGCGTGATGCCGGCGCCCGGATAATTGCCGCCCATGATGCTCGCCATGTCGTTGCCGGCGGCATAGAGGCCGGGAATCACCCGTCCTTCGGCATCGAGCGCCCGTGCGTTCGCGTCGGTGACGATGCCGGCATAGGTGCCGAGATCGCCGATCACCATCTTGATGGCGTAGAACGGGCCGTTCTCGATCGGCGCGACGCAGGGGTTGGGGCCGTGCAGCGCATCGCCCTGGTAGCGGTTATAGGCCTTCGAGCCCTTGCCGAAGGCGGCGTCCTGTCCCAGCGGTGCCGTCGCGTTGAACTGCCTGACCGTCTCGGCGAACGCCTTGGCCTCGATCCCGGCTTTCGCCGCCAGGGCTTCCAGCGTGTCGCCGCGCATGAGATAGCCGGTCTTCAAATGATGACCGAGCGGCATCGGGAAGGGCGGCACGCAGCCGAGGCCGTATTTCCGCAGCGTCTTGTGATCGCAGACCAGGAAGGCGGCGATCTCCTCGCCGGGTTTTGCCGCCTTGATCATGGCCTGGACGAAGTCGTGATAGGAATTGCCTTCATTGGCGAAACGCCTGCCGTCGCGCATCACAGCGATCACGCCGGGCTTGGCGCGGTCGATGAAATGCGGCATCACGCCCTTGGAGCCGTCCTTGCGCGTGGTCAGCGATACCGGCACCCAGGCCGCCGCGTTCGGCAGGCGGTCCTCGATGCGGCCGCCGGCGCCTTCGGCAAGGCGCAGGCCGTCGCCGGTGTTGCCCGTAGGCCCGGGCGAATAATGCTCAACGCCGGTCGGCGCGTGCGGAAACATCTTCCTGCGCCGCTCGACGTCGTGCGGAAAGCCGCCGCAGGCGAGCACGACGCCTTGTCGGGCGCGGACACGCACCTCGCGTCCCTCGCGCGAGACGATGGCGCCGGTCACGGTGCCGTTCTCGACCGTCAGCTCGCGTACGGGCGAGGACAGCCACATCGGAATCTTGAGGTCGAACGCGGACTTTGCCAGGCGGCCGGCGAGCGCATTGCCGTTGGTGAGCGTCATGCCGCGGCCATAGCGCAGCACGTCCATGAGATGCCGCGTCAGGCGCTTCGCGACATAGACCGCCGAGGTCAGCGACTTCGTCACCCGCATGAAGTGGATGATCTCCTTGCCGCTTCCCAACATCATGCCGAACACGGTGAGCTCGGGCAGCGGCGTGCCGAGCGTCTTGATGGTGTCGCCGAGCTCGCGGCCGTCGAACGGGCGCGTCACCATGGAGCGGCCGCCCTGCGTGCCGCCCGGCGCTTCGGCGTGATAATCGGGAAACACCAGCGGCATGTCGAAGCGCAGCGCGGTCTTGGTGGTGAAGAAATCGACAGCTTCAGGGCCGGCGCTCAGAAAGGCATCGACGCGTGCCGCGTCGTAATTGTTGCCGGCCTCATGCCGCAAATACGTGCGAGCCTGTTCAGGCGTCTCCTCGATGCCGTACGCCTTAGCCAGCGACGTGCCGGGGATCCAGAGCCAGCCGCCGGAGCGGGCCGTGGTGCCGCCGAAGCGCGGCTCCTTCTCGACGATCAGCACGTCGAGCCCGCGATAACGCGCGGTGATCGCGGCCGACATGCCGGAGCAACCCGATCCGGCCACGAGCACGTCGCACTCGTAGGTCTCCGTGGCGCCATGCTCGTTGCCAGTCATTGATCACCTCACTTCTTCAGGAGCGGACACTTGGATTCGGAGACCGGACGGAAGGCGTCCTCGCCCTTCACGGTCTTGACGATGTCCAGATAGTCCCACGGCTCCTTGGACTGCGCGGGGGTCTTCACCTTGGCGAGATACATGTCGCGGATGACACGGCCGTCCTCGCGCAACTTGCCGCCATGGACGAAGATATCCTCGATCGGCAGCTCGCGCATCCTGGCCATCACCTTGGCGGAATCGTCGGTGCCGGCCGCCTTGATCGCCTTCAGATAGTGCATCACCGCGCCGTAGACGCCGGTCTGGATCATGGTCGGCATCACCTTCGTGCGCTCGTAGAACTTCTTCGACCAGGCGCGGGTGGCCTCGTCCATGGCCCAGTAGGACGCCGTGGTCATATAGGTGCCCTGCGCGGCCTTCAGGCCGATGGCGTGCACGTCGGTGTCGAACATCAAGAGGCCGACCAGCTTCTGGCCGCCCTGGACCAGGCCGAATTCGCCGGATTGCTTGATGGCGTTGTCGGTGTCCTGGCCGGCATTGGCGAAGGCGACCACGTCGGACTTCGAGCTCTGCGCCTGCAGCGCGAAGGAGGAGAAATCGGCGGTGTTGGTCGGATGCCTGACGCCGCCGAGCACCTTGCCGCCCATCTCGTTGATGAAGCGCGTCGCATCCTTCTCGAGCTGCTGGCCGAAAGCATAATCGGCCGTGATGAAGTACCAGGACTTGCCGCCTTCCCGGATCACGGCGGAGGCCGTCACCTTCGAGAGCGCATAGGTGTCGTAGGTGAAATGCACGGTGTTCGGGCTGCACAGCTCGTCGGTCAGCGAGCTCGCGCCGGGGCCGGAGAGCAGGGCGACTTTGCCGCGCTCGCGCACCATGTTGTGCACGGCGATGGCGATGCCGGAATTGGGGATGTCGACGACCGCATCGACCTTGCCGTTGTCGAACCAGCCGCGGACGATCTGAACGCCGACGTCGGTCTTCATCTGGTGGTCGGCGCTGATGATCTCGATCGGCTTGCCGAGCACGGTCGGCCCGAATTCCTCCACGGCCATCTTGGCGGCCTCGACCGAGCCCGGTCCAGAGTTGTCGCGGCCCCAGCTCGACAGGTCCGTCAGCACGCCGATCCGCACCGCGTCGTCGGACACTTGCGCGGTCGCTGCCGTGGTCATGGCGGCCGACGTCATGGCGGCAAGCATGGTGCAGGCCAGGAGCCCTCTCATTGTCGTTTCCTCTCTTTTTGGCCGCTTGGTGCGGCAGGGTCGTTGTGGAGGCAAATTAGATTATAGCAAATCAGTTTGTCAATGGCGAACAACGGCTGTCGGGCCGGTTCCACGATGGCCGGGTGATGCCGCGTAAGGAGCGCTCCTGCCTCAACACCCGTCATTGCGAGCGAAGCGAAGCAATCCAGGGTCTTTCCGCGGAGGCGGTCTGGATTGCTTCGTCGCAAGGGCTCCTCGCAATGACGGGTGTTGCGCACCTGCGCACAAAATCCCGCGCCCGTTATCCTGTGAGAGACAACACCTCCACAGATTGCAACCACCACAACGTTTGGCCATGATGCCGTCCGGAATCCTTTGGGGCAGGGCATGACGGCAGCAACGGGGGTCTCCGCTTCCGCGGAGAGATCGACGACGGCGCATGTGGTGTGGGCGAGTGCGCTTGGTACCGCGATCGAGTGGTACGATTTCTTGATCTACGGCACGGCGGCGGCGCTGGTCTTCAACAAGCTGTTCTTCCCGAGCTTCGATCCCTTCGTCGGCACGCTCGCGGCGTTCTCGACCTATGCGGTCGGCTTCGTCGCGCGGCCGATCGGCGGCGCCATCATCGGGCATTACGGCGACCGGCTCGGCCGTAAGACCATGCTGGTTGCGACCATGATCGCGATGGGGCTCGGCACCTTCCTGATCGGTTGCCTGCCGACCTACGATCAGATCGGCGTCTGGGCCCCGATCCTGCTCGTGATCCTTCGTTTCGTTCAAGGCATCGGGCTCGGGGGCGAGTGGAGCGGTGCGGTCGTGATGGTGATCGAGCACGCCGGCAATCGCCGCGGCTTCTACGGCAGCCTGGTGCAGGTCGGCTTTCCCGTCGGCGTCGCCGCCTCCACCGGCATCTTCGCCCTGATGACGAAGCTGCCGGAGGCGGACTTCCTCAGCTGGGGCTGGCGGGTGCCGTTCCTGATCAGCATTCTGCTGGTCGGCGTCGGCTTCATCGTGCGGCTCAAGCTCGCGGAGACGCCTCACTTCAAGGAGATCGTCGAGCGCAAGGAGGTGCTGGCGCAGCCGGCCCTCGAAGTGCTGCGCCGCGACTGGCGCAGCTTTCTGCTCGCGATCGGCATCACGGTGTCCGAGGTCGGGCTCGCTTATCTCCTCACCGTGTTCACGGTGGTTTACGCGACGACCAAGCTCGGCCTGCCCCGGCAGGTGATCCTGGATGCCGTGGTCTATGCCGCGATCGTCGAGTTCGCGACGCTGCCGCTTGCAGGCTGGCTGTCCGACATCTTCGGACGCAAGGCGCTGTATCTGGCCGGCGGCGTGTTCTCGGTGGCGTTGGCGTTTCCGCTGTTCTGGTTCCTCGACACCAGGGAGCCGGCGCTGATCACGCTTGCGCTCGTCGTCACGATGACGCTCACCCATGCGCTGTTGTTCGGGCCCAAGGCCGCGTTCATGCCGGAGCTGTTCCGCACCCAGGTGCGCTACAGCGGTGCCTCGCTCGGCGCCAACGTCGCGGCGGCCTTGAGCGGCGGCTTCTCGCCGCTGATCGCGGCTGCGCTGCTGGCCTGGGCCGGATCGTACTGGGCGGTTTCGGTCTACATCGTCGCGCTGTCGGTCATCACGATCGTCGCGACGCTGCTGGCGCCGGAGACGGCCCGGGACGCGCTGAAATCCTGAGGGTCAGCGCGGCGGGCGGGGGTGTCCGGCGGGCTCGAAAAATTTTTTGGGCCGGCCCCTTGAAACCGTTTTCCGGTGTTCTAAGTCGTTTTTCGCCGCGAGAGCGGTGTGTCGGATGCCAACCGGGTCCGGCACGGGCGCCGGGTTGGTCTTTCGGACCCGTCTGAAATCCCGCCTTGCGCTCCTTCGTATCCATCTTGCTCTTTGGAGGACTTGGTTATGAGGACCAGTTTTGACTTCGCGCCCCTGTGGCGTTCCACCATCGGCTTCGACCACCTGGCCGACCTCGTCGACAGCACGCTGCGCCAGGCGACCGAGGACAATTATCCCCCCTACAACATCGAGCGCTCCGGCGAAGACCACTACCGGATCAGCCTTGCGGTGGCAGGCTTCGGCGCCAGCGACATCACCGTGACGGCCGAACAGAACGCGCTCACCATCGAGGGCAGGAAGCCCGAGACCGCCGCGCGGGAATATTTGTACCAGGGCATTGCCGCGCGTCCGTTCCGGCGCGTGTTCAACCTCGCCGACTATGTCCAGGTGAAGCAGGCCTCGTTCCAGGACGGGCTCCTGATCATCGACCTCGTCCGCGAGGTTCCGGAAGCCATGAAGCCGCGCCGCATTCCCATCGCGGGCGGCGCTCCTGCGGCATCGCAGATCGAGCAGAAGAAAGCAGCCTGAGCGCTCGATCGGACAGGTAGCGGAACGCGGCGCGCGCGTGCGCGGGCCGCGCTTTCCGATGCATGAAGGAGGGTACCATGGCTTTTCGTGATCTCATTCCCTGGTCGAAAAACCAGGAGCTCGCGCAGGCGCGGGACAATTTCGATCCGTTCCTGACGCTTCACCGCGAGATGAACCGTCTGTTCGACGATGTCTTCCGCGGCTTCGGGGCGACCAGCCTGTCGCCGCTGATGGAAGGCCGTTTCGGCTGGCCGAAGGTCGAGCTCAGCGAGACCGACAAGACGCTGACCGTCTCGGCCGAGCTTCCCGGCCTGACGGAGAAGGACGTCCAGGTCGAGATCGCCAATGGCGTTCTCACCGTCCGCGGCGAGAAGAAGGCGGAGCGCAGCGGCGAAGGCAGGTTCTTCACCGAGCGCTATTACGGCGCCTTCGAACGGCAGATTCCGCTGGAGGGTGTCGAGGAGGACAAGGCCGAGGCGTCGTTCAGGAACGGCGTCCTGACCGTGTCGCTGCCGAAATCGGAGAAGGCACGCGAAGGCGTCAAGCGCATCGCGATCAATACGCATTAACATCAAGCGGGACGGCGACGCTGTGGTGCCGCCGTCTCATCGTCAGCAAGCCGTCCCCCTGGAAAGGAGCATGTGGGAGACCCACCGATGACCAACGTGAATACCAGTTCCGGCACTCTCAATCCGCTGTTTCATCCCGCCGCCCACTACGACTCGCCTGCCGACGTCCTGAATGCCGAGGAGCTCTCGTCGCCCGAGAAGCGCGTCATCCTGTCGTCCTGGGCATCGGACATGTACGCGGTCGAATCCTATCCCGCCTTGCGCGAGATTCCCGGCATGAGCCACACGGTCCGGCTCGCCGACATCCTGGCCGCCTTGCGCAAGCTCGACGGCGACAACGACAATGACGACCCGCCCCGGGGCGGCGGCGTGCCGATGCGGCTGCGGCGGCCATGGGCCGCCGCAGAAAGGCAGGCGGCATGATGTTCACGCCGGCAGTACTCTCCCTCGTGCTGCTCGGCCAGGCCGCGGCAGCCTGGACCGTCCCGCTTCTGGCCCTGCAGGGCTGGATCGTCGCGTCAGGCGACGAAGGCTGAAGCACCAAGGTTCCGACTATCCTCACAACACAACGCGGCAGGGTGACGATGATGAATGCTGTGCGTCTGCTGTTCCTGGCCTTGCTGATGCTGGCACTCACAGCGTCACAGCCTGCCGCCGGCCAGATTCCGGATCTGAAGGCCGGCGGCCCGGTGCCGACCCTGGCCCCGCTGGTACGCCAGGTGACGCCCGCGGTGGTCAACATCTCCGTGCACGGCCGCGTGCGCGAGGACAATCCGCTCTATCGCGATCCGCTGTTTCGCGAATTCTTCGATGTTCCCCGGCAGATCGAGAAGGAGGTCAATGCGACCGGCTCCGGGGTGATCGTCGACGCCCAGCGCGGCTATGTGCTGACCAACAATCACGTGGTCGAGGGCACATCAGCCGTTCAGATCACGACCAAGGACGGCCGGCAGTTTTCCGCCAAGGTCATCGGTCGTGATCCGCCAACGGACGTCGCGGTGCTCCAGGTCCAGAACCCGGTCGGGCTCAAGGCGCTTGCCTTCGGCGATAGCGACGGGCTCGATGTCGGCGACTTCGTCCTCGCGATCGGCAATCCCTTCGGCCTCGGCCAGACCGTGACCTCGGGGCTCGTCAGTGCGCTCGGCCGCACCGGCCTCGGCAAGCAGGGCTATGAGGATTTCATTCAGACCGACGCGGCGATCAATCCCGGCAATTCCGGCGGCGCGCTGGTCAGCCTGCGCGGCGAGCTCGTCGGCATCAACTCGGCGATCATCTCGCCCGCGGGCGGCAATGTCGGCATCGGCTTTGCCATTCCGGTCAACATGGCGCGCAAGGTGATGGAGCAGATCATCGTGAGCGGCCGCGTCGAGCGCGGTCGCATCGGCATCTCGCTGAAGGACCTGCATCCGTCGGTCAACAAGGGATTGAATCAGGGCGCCGTCATTGCCGAGATCGCCGCGGATTCGCCCGCAGAGAAGGCCGGCCTGCGCAAGGGCGATGTCGTGACCGGCGCCGATGACCGCCCGATCCGCACGGCCGCCCAGCTCCGCAACACGATCGGCCTGGCGCGGATCGGCGAGGACGTGAAGCTCACGCTGCTGCGCAACGGTGCGCCGTTCACCGCCACCGTGAGAGTGGCGCCCGCAGCCGGGCCGAGCAGCGCGCTCGCAGGCCCCAATCGCCTCGTCCGCTGAAACGAATGCGCAGGACGAACCGCGGAAGCGGTTCGTCCTGTGATGGCAAGGCTATCGTATTTGACTTGTAGCGCGGGCCGGTGCGCACGCCTCGTCCTTCCAGACGGCGCTGACGCGCCTCCTCAGGATGAGGCTAACCAGTGTCAGTGCCTCTTGAAACTGCAGCCACACACTCCGTCCTCATCCTGAGGGCCCGCCTCAAGCGGGCGTCTCGAAGGATGGCCGCGGGAGAGCTCTCAAATGCGATAACCCTATCTGCGATAGAAGCACGGCTTGTGATCACCCAGCTCAGGCGGCGCGGTGATCCCATTCGCCTTGCAGGTCCCGGATCAGCCGCCGCTCGCGTTCGATGCGCTGGCGATAGAGCTCGCGCTCATGCTCGTTCTTGGCGCTGGCGAGAAGCAGCTCGTAATGGCCGATGACCTTCTCGCTGCCGCGGATCAGCAGGTCGCGTTGGCTGTTCATTAGGCCATCCCCAACGCGTTCGCCGGCGCTTCGGCGGCGCGGAAGCCGACGGGAAAGGTAGTGGCGGTCAGGCCATCGAGCGCCGATCGCTCTTCCGCAAGTCGTCTCTCGATGAATTGGCGCTCGAGCTGCGACAGCCTGGTCTTCAGCAGGCGCCGGTAGCGGTGGATGTTGTTGCGGTGCGCACGAATGCGGGCCAGATTCTCATCGAGCATCGTCGTCTCTCCAGACGGTCGCGTTAGATCCTTTGGTTTGCGAGGATGAGAAGATCTCTTCTCGGCGAAAAAATATTCAGCGGATGAGCGGTGTCAAGATGTTGGCGCGCCTGTCCTCGTTGCCGGCTCCTGGAGATCGATGATCGGCCAATCGAACCGTCCGGACGCCCGGGTTCCGCGCGCGATTGCCTTTTGTTGGCCGGCAAGCGAACCTCGTGTGGCCATATTTGAGCAGGAGTGATCTGTCGCGAGGGAGGCGCTCCGATGAACAAGGCACTGATCACTGCTGTCGCAATGCTGGCCTGCGTGCCCGCGGGCGCGCTCGCGCAGGAGCGCGCGGGCGATGCGGCGCTCGGCGCGGTCTCGGGTGCGGTCGTGCTTGGGCCGGTGGGTGCGGTCGCCGGCGCCTTGATCGGCTACACGGCCGGACCTTCGATCGCCCGGTCCTGGGGCCTGAGAGGCTCGCAGTCGGCCAGGCACCGGCAGCCGCCGCCACGTCGCGCCGCCGCGACCGGCAGCCCGTCGCGCACGCGCGAGGCGATGGCCGCCAACGGCCAGATGAGAGCTGCCGGCAATCCGGCTCCGCAAGTCCAGGCCCCGCAGGTCCAGGCTCCGCCGGTTCAAGCCGCGCCTGCCGCGCCGGCGCATTCCCCGGCACCGCCCGTTCAGGGGTTCGACTGAGGCCGGCAGCCGGCGGCTTGCGTCCCGCTCTAGGACTGGCCGAGAATCTTCATCGCCGCGCGAAGGTGCGGCTTGTCGATCATCTGACCGTCGAGCCGCAGCGTGCCGGAATTGGGATTGCTCGCGAACGCCGCGATCACCTTCTCCGCCCAGGCGCGCTCGGCCTCCGTCGGCGCGAAGGCCGCGTTGACGATGTCGACATGCTTGGGGTGGATCAGGGCCTTGGCCGAAAAACCGTCGCGCCGCGCGGCGCGGGTTTCGGCTTCGAGGCCGGCAAGGTTGTCGATGTCGGTGTAAACAGTGTCGATCGGTGCGACCTCGGCCGCGGCGGCCGCCATCAGGCAGAGATCGCGCGCGAGGCGGTAGGGGCTGTGGAACACGCCGCCGCTCGCCTTCTCGGTGGCGCCGAGCGAGGCGGAGAGATCTTCCGCGCCCCACATCAGGCCGGCGAGGCGAGGGGAGCAGCCCTTGTAGCTGCCGAGCCCGAAGATCGAGCCGGCGGTCTCCGTCGCGACGCAGACGATGCGGGTCGCGCCGATCGCGATGCCGGAGGCGGCTTCCAAAGCTTCGAGCCAGGTCGCGACCTGACGCACGTCGTCGCCGCCTTGCGATTTCGGTAGCACGATGCCGTCAGGCCTGCCCGGCATGATCGCGGCGAGATCGGCCAGCGTCATGCCGGTGTCGAGCGCGTTGACGCGGACGTAGAGCTGATGCGGGCCGGGGCGGCCCTTCAGCATCGAGAGCGTCAGCTCACGCGCCTCCGCCTTCTTCTCGGTGACGACGGAATCCTCGAGATCGATGATCAGCGCGTCGGCCTTGCCTTCGCTCGCCTTCTCGAATTTACGCGGGGAATCCCCCGGCACGAACAGCATCGAACGCATCAGACCGGCCTCTTGTGCATCATCGCCATGCGGCGGCATTTGCCGACGATCTCGTCGTTCTGGTTGAGGGCATGGTGCTCGAACTCGACGATGCCGGCCTTGGGCCGCGATCTGGATTCCCGCACCGAGAGCACCTTTGTCGTGGCCCGCAACGTGTCGCCATGGAAGACCGGCTTCGGAAAGGTGACGTCGGTCATGCCGAGATTGGCGACGGTGGTGCCCAAGGTCGTATCATAGACCGTCATGCCGATCATGATGCCGAGCGTGTAAAGGCTGTTGAAAATGCGCTGGCCGAACTCGGTCTTTTCGGCGAAATGCGCGTCGATGTGCAGCGGCTGCGGGTTGAGCGTCAGCAGGCTGAACATGGTGTTGTCCATCTCCGTGACGGTCCGGGTCAGCGGATGCCTGAACTCCTGGCCCACGGAAAAGTCCTCGAAATATAGTCCGGCCATCGCGGTTTCCTCCTCACGAAATAACGGCGCGCGCGTCACGTCGCGCCGCATGACGCCATGCATGGTAGACACACTTCGCGGGCAAATTCACGTATCTGCCTGCAGTTTTTCGAGCTAAAGAACGCAAAGGCGAAGGGAGATCAAGACCATGGATTTCGCGCTCACCGATCAGCAGGAAGCCATTCGCGACGCCATCGCCAAGATCTGCGAAGGCTTTCCCGACGCCTATTGGCTGAAGAAGGACCACGACGGCGGCTTCCCGCACGACTTCCACAAGGCCTTGGCGGATGCCGGCTGGCTCGGCATCTGCGTGCCGGAAGAGTATGGCGGCTCCGGCCTCGGCATCACGGAAGCCGCGATCATGATGCGCACCATCGCCGAGTCGGGTGCCGGCATGTCCGGTGCCTCGGCGGTGCACATCAACGTGTTCGGGCTCAACCCCGTCGTCGTGTTCGGCACCGAGGAGCAGCGCAGGCGCATGCTGCCGCCGATGGTCGAGGGCCGCGAGAAGGCGTGCTTCGCCGTCACCGAGCCGAACACCGGCCTCAACACCACCCAGCTCAAGACCCGCGCGGTCGCCAAGAACGACCGCTACATCGTCAACGGCCAGAAGGTGTGGATCTCGACCGCGCAGGTCGCGCACAAGATTCTGCTGCTGGCGCGCACCACGCCCCTGGAAGAGGTGCGCTCGCCCACCCACGGGCTCAGCCTGTTCTACACCGATTTCGACCGCAACAGGATCAAGGTCCACGAGATCGAAAAGATGGGCCGCAAGATCGTCGATTCCAACGAGCTGTTCTTCGAGGACTTCGAGATCCCGATGGAGGACCGCATCGGCGAGGAGGGCAAAGGCTTCGAGTACATCCTCGAAGGCATGAACCCCGAGCGCATCCTGATTGCGGCGGAAGCCGTCGGCCTCGGCAAGCTCGCGCTGTCGCGCGCGACCGAATACGCCAAGACGCGAATCGTGTTCAACCGCCCGATCGGCAAGAACCAGGGCATTCAGCATCCGCTTGCGGTGAACTGGGTCGAGCTCGAGGCGGCCTGGCTGATGGTGATGTCGGCGGCGTGGCAATACGACAAGGGCATGCCCTGCGGCGCTGCGGCCAATGCGGCGAAATATCTGGCGGGCGAAGCGGGCTTCTCGGCCTGCGAGCAGGCGGTGATGACCCATGGCGGCTTCGGCTACGCCAAGGAATTCCACGTCGAGCGCTATTTGCGCGAGGTGCTGATCCCGCGCATCGCGCCGGTCAGCCCGCAGCTCGCGCTCAGCTTCATCGCGGAAAAGGTGCTGGGGCTCGCGAAGTCGTACTGAACGGGCCTATTCGGCGGCGATCCGCTCCATCGCCATGGCGCGAAGCCTGGCGCGCTGGATCTTCACGCCATTGGCACTGTCGGTGACGGGAAAGGCATCCACGACATAGATCCGCGCCGGCACCTTGTAACCGGCGAGCCGCTCGCGCAGACGCGCGATCAGCGTCTCCTGTACTGGCGGCTCCGTTGTCGGGATCACGAAGGCGACGCAGCGCCCCTGGCCCTTGAGATCGATGGCGACGACCTGGGCATCGGCGACACCGGTGCAGGATTTGAGCTCGTCCTCGATCTCACCGGGCGCGACCAGGAAGCCGCCGAGGCGCATCGCATCGCCGGCGCGGGTCTCGTAGACGAAGGACCCGTCGCCGCGCAGCCGGCCGATGTCGCCGGTGCGGAAGAAGCCATCGGCAGTGATCGCCTCGCGCGTCGCCTCCGGGTTGTTGAAATAGCCGAGGAAGCGCGAGGGCGCGCTGATCTCGATCTCGCCGGAGACGCCGCTGGCCGCAAGTTCTCCGGTCTCGACATCGCGCACGCGGACTTTCGCCTCCGTCGACATCGGCCAGCCGCCGCCCTCGATCCGATCGGCGAAGGCATCACTGAGGCGGCCGATCGAGAACAGCGCCTGCACCTCGCTCGAACCGTAGAGGCCGAACAGCTTCATGCCGCGCGCTTCGGCTTCCACAGCCAGCTCGCGCCAGCCGGGCTGGAACGCGGCGAAGCCGCAGACTTCGAGATGCGGAAACGGGCGTGGCGTATCGGTGAGGGCGAGGATGCGCCGGAACATCTCGTCCGAACCGAAGGAATGCGTGATCCGTTGCGTGCTGAGGATCTGCAGCGCCGGCGCTGCCTCGAAGGCATCGAGCACATGAATGGTCGCACCGGCTGCGAGGAAACCGAGCAGGCTCGTCATGCCGAAGGTGCCGCAGAACGGCAGCATCGCCAGCAGCGAATGACGGTGGTGATCGAGCTGGAGCGCGTGGGCGACGGAGCAGGCGTGCGTCGCCAGCGTCGCTTGCGAATGCGCGACCAGTTTCGGCCCCTTGGTGGTGCCCGACGTCGTGTAGAGCAGCACGGGCAGGTCGCCATCATCCTGGGGCGGCGGAGCCGGCGGGTAGGTGGTCTCGAACGCATCGAACCGCACGCAGGACCAGCGTGCGGGGAACACATCCGCGCCCACCACCGCAAGCCGTTGCAGCGCGGGCACCTCGGCCTCCGCGATATCGGCGAGGATGGCGGCAAAGTCGATCGCGCGGAATGCCGGCTCGATCACCATGAGCTTCGCGCCTGATAGCTTGAGCAGGTGCGCGACCTCCGCGCTGCGATAGCGCGTATTGACGGCGGCGGCGGCGGCACCGAGCCGTGCGGCGGCGAACAGCAGTGCCAGCCATTCGACCCGGTTGACCAGCCAGACCGCGACGACGTCGCCCTTGCCGATGCCTTGCGCGGCTAGCCAGGCGGCGGTCTGCTCGATCTTCGCGGAGAATTCCGCGCGAGACACGGCCTTGCCGTCGAATACCAGGGCAGGGTCGGCGGCGGTCTTGATCCGGAGCAGCGATTGCAGCGAAAAATCGTTGGCACTCATGGCCATCGGACTAACCCGGTCGCGCAAGCCTGTCTACTTGGTGCCGAACATCCGGTCGCCGGCGTCGCCCAGGCCCGGCACGATATAGCCGTGGTCGTTGAGCCGCTCGTCGATCGCGGCGGTCCAGATCGGCACGTCGGGATGCTCGCTTTGGAACTTGGCGATGCCCTCGGGCGCGGCCAACAGGCAGACGAAGCGGATGTCGCGGGCGCCGCGCGCCTTGAGCAGGGAGGCGCCGGCGCAGGCCGAGTTGCCGGTCGCCAGCATCGGATCCATCAGGATCACGGTGCGGTCGGACAGGTCCTGCGGCGCCTTGAAGTAATATTCCACGGCCTGCAGCGTCTCGGGGTCGCGGTAGAGCCCGATATGGGCGATGCGCGCCGAAGGCATCAGCGCCAGCATGCCGTCGAGGAAGCCGACGCCGGCGCGCAGAATCGGCGCCAGCGTGAGCTTCTTGCCGGCGATCTTCGGCGCCTGCATCGCCGCGATCGGCGTCTCGATCTCCACCAGCTCCAGCGGCAGGTCGCGCGTCACCTCGTAGCCGAGCAGCATCCCGATCTCGTTCAGGATCTCGCGAAAGCTCTTGGTCGAGCGGTCCTTCTCCCGCATCAGGGAGAGCTTGTGCTGGACCAAGGGGTGGGCGACGACGTTGACTTTGCCAGTGCTCATGAAACCGCTCTACACGGTTCCGTGAAACTGCGCCAGATCGGCCAGGTAGTTTTAGGCAACGCCTTTTCCGCGGGATAGCCGGCCTCAACCGGGCATCGGCCTCGCTGCGGGGGCTCTGATCCAGGCCTGCGTCGGTGACACGCCGGTCAGGCGGGAAGATGCCAGATATGGATTGCGGTTCTCAGCGCGGTCAGCGCGGTGAGCACGCTGCCCATCGAGAGCAGCGCCAGCCCTTGCAGCGTGACGCGCTTGAGCTGGGCCTTGCGCGCATCGGAGATGCGCACCGGGCGTTCAGCCAGAGGCCGGTCAAGGTCATGTGTCAGGATCGACATCGCGGAAGTCCTCGTCAACGGTGCGGCGAGAGGGCCGCACCAACCTGCTGCTTATGATGTCCATCATTGCGTAGGATTGCGAGATGAGCGCCGGCGCGCCCGCATAGGAATGTCATAGGGATGCCGATCCTCGCGCCCGCGTCTGCCAGACGTGGACGTGCCTTCGAGATGCGTCACGGAAATCGAGAGAAGGGGAATGGAACGTCCCGCCAATCACGCTCCGACGTTGTCGATCAATTCCTCGTCCGCAATCGCAGCGAATGCGCGCACCACGCCTCTCTGCGCGGCTGCGTCCAGCGGCACGATCGGAAGCCTGGTCGTGGCCGACATCACTCCGAGGACGCTGAGGGCGTATTTAAGCGCGGCCGGACTTTCGCTGGACAGGCAGGCGATGAGCGGGATCAGGCGCTTGTGCAGATAGCGGGCGGATTGCAGTCGGCCCTGCCTGACATGCGAGAAGATCGTCCGGCAGAGATCCGGGGCGATGTTGGCGACCTCCGAGATCGCCCCGTCGCCGCCGTCCGCGATGAAGCCGAATGCGGTGGTGTCGTCGCCGGAGAGACAACGAAAACTTGCCGGCAAGTTGCGGGCCAGCCGCATCGGACGGGTGATGTCGCCGCTCCCATCGCGCAGGCCGACGAACTGGCGGGACTCGACCAGACGCAGAAGCGTCTCGTCGGCGAGCGGGTGCAGCGTGCGGGAGGGATTATCGTGCAGGATCACGGGCAGTCCGATCGCGCCGGCGATGGTGCGGAAATGCGCGAGCATGCCCTCCTGCATCGGCTTGTTGTAGGCGGGCACGACCGACATGACGGCATCGGCGCCGGCCGCCTCCGCGCGCCGCGCCAGCTCGATGGCGTGGCTGGTCGCGTTGGATACCGCGCCTGCGATGACCCGCACGCGGCCGCGGGCAACGTCGACCGCTGTGCGAATGACGAGCTCCTGCTCGGCCGGCGAGAGCGTCGGCGCTTCCCCGGCCGTCTCGCAGACCACGATGGCCGGCACGCCGGCCGCGACCTGTCGTTCGCACAGTGCGGCGAACGCCCTGAGATCGACCGCATCTGCGGCGTCGAACGGGGTCGGCAGGTCCGGAATGAATCCGGTGAACCAGGCGGCGGGAGGGATGAGCATGGTTTTCCTTGTGCGCTCAGGCGGCGCGGTGCACGACGATGGTGCTGGGGCGCTTGCCCATGTCGAGCTCGATCTCGCGCGACGGTTCGACGATGGTTTCCGGGTGCTGTCCGTTCTCGAACAGCGCATATTTGATCGCCTGGGCGCGGCTGACGAACAGGCCGCCATAGAGGCCGTTCTGCTCCTGAGCGACCCATTGTCCGCGGCGATTGCGGCCGACGAAGACGATGGTCGAGGGCGAGCTGCACGAGGGGGGTTCGACGAGTTTCACTGACATATTCCTTCCGATTGACGGTGGCGGCGGGCGCGAGCCCGCAACCGTTCGATCAATATCCGTTCAAGCGAATATGATTTCGAGTGAGGCATTGCGGTGATCTCATAGGAAGCTCATAAAGCTTCCCGTTCAGCTCTGCTCGTTCACGAGGTGAACCAGCGCGAACAGCGCGCCGAATGCCACGCATTCGTCCCAATGATTGAGGACGGCGCCAAACAGCTGTTCGCGTCGCAGAACCGCGACGGCGGCGCAGAGGATGATCGACATCCAGAGCAGGATGGCGAGGCTGCGGCCGAAGCCGATGCTGCCGAACGCTGCAAAGGCTCCGAGGATGACGACGCGCACGGCAAAGCGCACGATCACCCGCGCTGGGCTCAGGGCCCCCGATGTGTTCGAAGATTGCGGCAAGGTGCGAACGGTCCGGCTGGCCTAGCTGAAGTTCTCGCAAGCAACCGGCTCGTAGAGCAAATCCGGGGCGGGACGCAGAGTGGGAACGCCCGGCCGCGACGCTTCTGCGGCCATCGCCTGGACCTCGACGAAAGCCGACATCAGGGCGATCGCGAGGTCGTCATGGCGTCCTTCGACCGCGGCGTCAAGCCAGTCCGGCAGTTCGCGCTCGCGCGAGAGCGCGCAGTGCCACTCGCCCTCGTCATAGGCGAGGCGGCGCACCTGCCACTGCGGCAGCTCGAGCTCCATCAGCGCCAATGCCGCATCGATCCAGGCTTCCGCATCGACCAGGCGCATGATGCGCGCCGTGCGCTCGCTCGGGCCGAGGGACGGGAAGCGCCGGCAGCCATGCATGATGTCGAGCATCAGTGGCCGCGTCATTGCATGGGCGTGACGAAGCCGCGCGCCGAGCGATGGTGGATCCTTGCGACGGAGAGTGGCGGTCATATCAGGCCTCCTGGAGTTGGCGTCGGTCAGTCGGCCGGCCTCTCCAAGATGGCTGGAAGGGTGTTTGAAAACGAGATGGGGATCGGGCGAGAGATATAGGCATTTCATAAATGCCCGGATTCTTCTGGATAGGACCGACGGATGCGACAGCCGCCTCCGCCGAAGGTGGGGGCTTATACAGGCAGGGCGTTTTGAAAAGACCTGGGCCGTCGCCTGCCGTATCAACGGGCAGCAAAGCCGTTGGTGAACTGCGTCGCTGCACCGCCTGCAAGGAGCGTGCTCCCGGAATGCGTTGTCGGTGTCACATGGCGGATGGCACGACGTGCCGGCTTTTATGAGATTCCTATAACGTCGCCATAGGCTCCACCTCGAAAACCTATGTGCGCAATGGCACTTCAGCGCGGTGAAGTTCCCGGCCGAGAGACATGTGTTGCGTTCGCTTGCAGCACCGGCCCGCCGGGAATCCAGAGACAGGCAATACCGGATATCGTCTCGTATTGAGGAGTATCGCCATGATGGACATCCTGATGCTGGCGCTGGGCTTCGTCTTTTTCGCCCTCGCGATCGGCTACACCTATGCCTGCGAACGGCTGTGAGGGAGCGGACCATGATCTTCGATTATGCGCTCGCCGGCGCCGTCTCGTTCGGCCTCCTGGTCTACCTCACCTACGCGCTGCTGCGGCCCGAGCGGTTCTGACGCCGTGCTGCTGCTCGTCGAATTGCTGCTGGCCGACGCTGCGCTCGTCGTGTGCCTGCTTGCGGTGCTCCTGCCGCTGCTGCGCCAGACACAAGGTCTGAAGGGTTAATGCCATGACTATGATCGGTTGGATCCAGATCATTCTTTTCTGCGTCATCATCGTCGCGCTCACAAAGCCGCTCGGCTGGTACATGACGCGCGTGTTCAACGGCGAGCGCACCTTCCTGTCGCCCGTCCTGCGCCCGATCGAAGCCGGCATCTACGGGATTTCCGGCGTCGACGAGAAGCGCGAGCAGCACTGGCTGACCTACACGGTCGCCATGCTGCTGTTCCATGTCGGTGGCTTCCTCATCATCTACGGCCTGATGCGCCTGCAGGCCGTGTTGCCGTTCAATCCGGCCGGGCAATCCGCGGTGCCCGCGGATCTGTCCTTCAACACCGCGATCTCCTTCATCACCAATACCAACTGGCAGAACTACGGCGGCGAGAGCACGCTGTCCTATCTCACCCAGATGGTCGGCCTCACGCACCAGAACTTCCTGTCGGCGGCGACCGGCATTGTGCTCGCCGTTGCCCTGATCCGCGGCTTTGCCCGCGCGTCCTTGCGCACAATCGGTAACTTCTGGGTCGATGTGACCCGCTGCACGCTCTACATCCTGCTGCCGATCTGCGTCGTGTTCACGTTGTTCCTGGTCTGGCAGGGCATCCCGCAGACGCTCGGCGCCTATGTCGAGGCGACCACGCTCGAAGGTGCCAAGCAGACCATCGCGGTCGGCCCGGTCGCCTCGCAGGTCGCGATCAAGATGCTAGGGACCAATGGCGGCGGCTTCTTCAACGCCAATGCCGCGCATCCCTTCGAGAATCCGACTGCGCTGTCGAATTTCGTGCAGATGCTGTCGATCTTCGTGCTCGGCGCGGCGCTCACCAACGTGTTCGGCCGCATGGTCGGCAACCAGCGCCAGGGCTGGGCGATCCTCGCCGTGATGGGCGTGCTGTTCGTCGCCGGTGTCGCCGTTTGCTATTGGGCTGAAGCCAGCGGCACCACGACCCTGCATGCGCTCGGCCTGACCGGCGGCAACATGGAGGGCAAGGAAGTCCGCTTCGGCATCGTCGCGTCCTCGCTGTTCGCCGTGATCACGACGGCCGCCTCCTGCGGCGCGGTCAACGCCATGCATGACAGCTTCACCGCGCTCGGCGGCATGATCCCGCTGATCAACATGCAACTCGGCGAGATCATCGTCGGCGGCGTCGGCGCCGGCCTATACGGCATGCTGCTGTTCGTCGTGCTCGCGATCTTCGTCGCAGGCCTGATGGTCGGCCGTACGCCGGAATATGTCGGCAAGAAGATCGAGGCGCGCGAGGTCAAGATGGCGATGCTCGCGATCCTGGTGCTGCCGCTGATGTATCTCGGCTGGACCGCGGTCGGCGTGGTCTATCCGGCGGCGGTCGCCTCCATGGCGAATGCCGGCCCGCACGGCTTCACCGAGGTGCTCTATGCCTTCACGTCGGCGACCGGCAACAACGGCTCTGCCTTCGCAGGCCTCACCGGCAACACCTTGTTCTACAACCTCACGCTCGCCAGCGCGATGTTCGTCGGCCGTTTCTTCATGATCGTTCCGGCGATGGCGATTGCGGGTTCGCTCGCGGCCAAGAAGTCGGTGCCGCCGTCGGCGGGGACCTTCCCGACCACCGGCGGGCTGTTCGTCGGCCTCGTCGTCGGCGTGATCCTGATCATCGGCGGGCTGACCTTCTTCCCGGCACTCGCGCTCGGTCCGATCGTCGAGCATCTCGCGATGAACGCCGGCCAAGTGTTCTGAATCTGGTTGTTGGAGTGACCTCCATGGATACGATGAAACTGCAAAAGCGCCCCCCGATGTCGGCGATGCTCGATCCCAGGATCGTGGTCCCCGCGATCCGGGCCTCTTTCACCAAGCTCGATCCGCGGCTGATGGTGAAGAACCCCGTGATGTTCGTGGTCGAGATCGTGGCCGCGCTCACGACCGTGATCTTCCTGCGCGATCTCGTCACCGGCGGGGAGAATCTCGGCTTCACCTTCCAGATCATCCTCTGGCTGTGGTTCACCGTGCTGTTCGCCAATCTCGCCGAAGCCGTGGCCGAGGGCCGCGGCAAGGCGCAGGCCGAGACGTTGCGCAAGACCCGCACCGAGAGCCAGGCCAAGCTCCTGAGCGGCGCGGGCCGGGACTACAAGCTCGTGTCAGGCACGAGCCTGAAGGTCGGCGATCTCGTGCTGGTCGAGGCGGGCAACACCATCCCCTCGGACGGCGAGGTGGTCGAGGGCGTCGCCTCCGTCAACGAGGCCGCCATCACCGGCGAGTCCGCGCCCGTGATCCGCGAATCCGGCGGCGATCGTTCGGCGGTGACGGGCGGCACGCAGGTGCTGTCGGACTGGATCCGGGTGCGCATCACCGCCGCGCAGGGATCGACCTTCATCGACCGCATGATCAAGCTGGTCGAGGGCGCCGAGCGGCAGAAGACGCCGAACGAGATCGCGCTCAACATCCTGCTCGCCGGCCTCACCATCATCTTCGTGTTCGCCACCGTGACGATCCCGAGCTACGCCGCCTATGCCGGCGGTTCGATCTCGGTGGTCGTGCTGGTGGCCCTGTTCGTGACGCTGATCCCGACCACGATCGGTGCGCTGTTGTCCGCGATCGGCATCGCCGGCATGGACCGCCTGGTGCGCTTCAACGTGCTGGCGATGTCGGGCCGCGCGGTCGAGGCCGCCGGCGACGTCGACACGCTGCTGCTCGACAAGACCGGCACCATCACCCTCGGCAACCGGCAGGCGACGGCCTTCCGTCCCGTGCGCGGCGTCACCGAGCAGGAGCTGGCGGATGCCGCCCAGCTGGCCTCGCTGGCGGACGAGACGCCGGAAGGCCGCTCCATCGTCGTGCTGGCCAAGGAGAAGTACGGCATCCGCGGCCGCGACATGGCGGAGCTCGGGGCCACCTTCATCCCGTTCACCGCGCAGACTCGCATGAGCGGTGTCGATGCTGGCGGCTCGTCGGTGCGCAAGGGCGCAGTCGACGCCATGCTGAACTATGTCGGTGGCGGCGCCCCGACCGCGGTTGCCTCCGGCAACACGGCGCGGGCGATGCAGCCTGCCGCGCTTTCCGAGCTCGGCCGCGAGATCCAGGCCATTGCCGATGACGTGTCGAAGTCCGGCGGCACGCCGCTGGCGGTCGCCAAGGATGGCAAGCTGCTCGGGATCGTCCAGCTCAAGGACATCGTCAAGGGCGGCATCCGCGAGCGATTCGCCGAGCTCCGCCGCATGGGCATCCGCACCATCATGATCACCGGCGACAACCCGATGACGGCGGCGGCCATCGCCGCCGAAGCCGGCGTCGACGACTTCCTGGCGCAGGCAACTCCCGAGGACAAGCTCAAGCTGATCCGCGACGAGCAGGCCAAGGGCAAGCTGGTTGCCATGTGCGGCGACGGCACCAACGACGCGCCGGCGCTCGCCCAGGCCGATGTCGGAGTCGCCATGAACACGGGTACGCAGGCCGCCCGCGAGGCCGGCAACATGGTCGACCTCGACTCCAACCCGACCAAGCTGATCGAGGTGGTGGAGATCGGCAAGCAGCTCCTGATGACGCGCGGTGCGCTGACGACGTTCTCGATCGCCAACGACGTCGCCAAGTATTTTGCGATCATCCCGGCGATGTTCCTGGCGTTCTACCCTCAGCTTAGCGTGCTCAACGTCATGAACCTGTCGAGCCCGCAAAGCGCCATCCTGTCGGCGATCATCTTCAACGCGCTCGTCATCATCGCGCTGATCCCGCTGGCGCTGAAGGGCGTCGCCTACCGCGCCGTCGGCGCCGGCGCGCTGCTCCGCCGCAACCTCCTGATCTACGGGCTCGGCGGCATCGTCATTCCCTTCATCGGCATCAAGGCGATCGACCTCGCGGTGACCGCCTTGCACTTGGCTTGATTCGTCATTGCGAGCGAAGCGAAGCAATCCGAAAAGCCTCCGCGGTTGACAGCTGGATTGCTTCGTCGCTTCGCTCCTCGCAATGACGGGAGAAATAGGAGAAAGCACATGCTCAAAGAAATCCGCCCCGCCATCGTCCTTTTGCTGGTGCTCACCGCCATCACCGGCTTGGCCTATCCGCTGGCGATGACGGCCATTGCCGGCGCGCTGTTTCCCGCTCAGGCGCAAGGCAGCCTGATCGAGAAGGACGGCAAGGTGATCGGCTCCGTCCTGATCGGGCAGGAGTTCAAGGACGACAAGTACTTCCACGGCCGCCCCTCCGCGACGCTGGCGCCGGACCCGAACGATTCGACCAAGACGGTGCCCGCGCCCTACAACGCCGCCAATTCGGGCGGCTCCAATCTCGGTCCGACCAGCAAGGCGCTGGCCGACCGGCTGAAGGAGGATGTGGCCAAGCTCAGGGCCGAGAATCCGAACGTCCCCGTGCCCGTCGACCTGGTGACGACCTCGGCCAGCGGCCTCGACCCGAACATCTCGCCGGAAGCGGCGCAATTCCAGGTGCCGCGCGTGGCCAAGGCGCGCAATCTGCCCGAGGATCAGGTCAAGCAGCTCGTGACCGCCAGCACCGAAGGCCGTCTGCTCGGTCTGCTCGGCGAACCCAGGGTTAACGTTCTGGCGCTGAATCTCGCGCTCGATCGCATGGCCGCGAAGTAGCCGTCTAGGCTCGCAGTGGACGGATGATTATACTGGCAAGATGGTCCGAGAGCGTCGCGATCCCGAACAACGTCCGTCACCGGAGGCCCTGCTGGAAGCGGCGCGCCGGGAGGAGGGTGCGAGCGGCAGGCTGAAGATCTTCGTCGGCGCCGCTCCCGGCGTCGGCAAGACCTACGAGATGCTGCAAAGCGCCCAGGCCAAGCGCAAGGCCGGCATCGATGTCGTGGTCGGCTTCGTCGAGACTCATGGCCGCGCCGAGACCGAGGCGCTGGTGCGCGGCCTCGAAGTGGTCCCGCGCAAGAGGCTGGACTACCGCGGCCAGATCGTCGAGGAGATGGACCTCGACGCGGTGATCGCTCGGCGGCCGCAGATCGCGCTGGTCGACGAGCTCGCCCACACCAATGCAGCCGGCAGCCGCCATCCCAAGCGCTATCTCGACGTCGAGGAGCTGCTCTCGCACGGTATCGACGTCTACACCGCCGTCAACATCCAGCACATCGAGAGCCTGAACGACGTCGTTGCCCAGATCACCCATGTCCGGGTGCGCGAGACCGTGCCGGATTCGGTGTTCGACCGCGCGGACGCCATCGAGCTCATCGATCTCACCCCCGACGACCTGATCCAGCGCCTGAAGGAGGGCAAGGTCTATGTGCCCAAGCAGGCCGAGCGGGCGCTGGAGCATTATTTCTCGCCGGGCAATCTCACGGCGCTGCGTGAGCTCGCACTGCGGCGCACCGCCGAACGGGTCGACGAGCAGTTGCTCAACCACATGCAGGCCAATGCGATTCCCGGGCCCTGGGCCGCTGGTGAGCGCATCCTGGTCTGCGTCAGCGAGGATCCGCGCGCGGCCGGCCTCGTGCGCTACACCAAGCGATTGGCCGACCGGTTGCATGCGCCGTTTACCGCGATCTCGATCGAGACGCGGCGATCGCTGCAATTGTCGGACGAGGAGCGGGATCGGCTGGCCGATACGCTGCGGCTGGCGGAATCGCTCGGCGGCGAGGCGCTGACCATTCCCGCCGTCGGCCGCCGCATCGCCGACGACGTCGTCAATTTCGCGCAGGGCAACAACGTCACCCAGATCGTGATCGGCAAGTCGACGCGCTCGCGCTGGTTCGAGATGATGCGCGGCTCGGTCGTGCACGACCTGGTGCGCCGTGCGGGCAATATCAGCGTTCACGTCATTCCCGGCAACGAGCTTTCCGGAGAGGCCGCGCCCAAGATGGAGGTGCAGACTGCCGTACGATCCGAGCCGTTCGATCCCTTGCCTTTTCTCAAGGCGCTTGGGATCGTGCTTGTGGGTCTTGGCGCTGCCAAGCTGATCCAGCCCTATTTCGGCATCGAGAACGTCGATCTCGTGCTGCTGACCTCGGTCGTTGCGGTTGCCGTGCGCTACGGCCTGTGGCCCTCGCTGCTGGCCACGGTGGCGGCTTCGCTCTGCTACAACTTCTTCTTCCTGCCGCCGCTCTACACCTTCACGATCACCGATCCGACCAACGTCGCCGCCTTCGCGCTGTTCCTGTTGGTGGCGATGATCGTCTCCAATGTCGCGGCGCGCGTGCGCATCCAGGCCGACACCGCGATCGGCCGGATCAGGATGACCGAGCAGCTCTATGCCTTCAGCCGCAAGCTCGCCGGCACGGCCACGCTCGACGACGTCTTGTGGGCGAGTGCCTACCAGACCGCATTGATGCTCAAGGTCCGGGTGGTGCTGCTATTGCCGGATGAAGGCCTGCTGACGGTGAAGTCAGGCTATCCGCCCGAGGACGAGCTCGACCAGGCCGACCTTGCCGCCGCCAACTGGGCCTGGAGCAACGATCGCCCCGCTGGCCGCGGCTCGGATACCTTGCCGGGCGCCAAGCGGCTGTTCCTGCCGATGCGCACCGGGCGGGGCCCGATCGGTGTAATCGGCATCGACAACGATCGCACCGGCCCGCTGCTGACGCCGGACCAGCGGCGGCTGCTCGATGCGCTGGTCGACCAGGGCGCGCTCGCGATCGAGCGTGTGCTTCTGGTCGAGGACATGGACCGCGTCAAGCGCACCGTCGAATCCGAGCGGCTGCGCTCGGCGCTGCTCACCTCGATCTCGCACGATCTGAAGACGCCGCTCGCCTCGGTGTTAGGTGCAGCCTCGACCATGCGCGATCTCGCCGGCGCGCTCTCGGACACCGAAAAGCGCGATTTGCTCGCCACCGTGATCGACGAATCCGAGCGGCTCAACCGCTTCATCGCCAATCTGCTCGACATGACCAAGCTCGAATCCGGCGCCATCGTGCCCAACACAGCGCTGCACGATCTCAGCGAGATCGTCGGCAGCGCGCTCCGGCGCGCCAGCAAGATCCTCAGCCGCCACAAGGTCGAGCTGGTGCTGGCCGCCGATCTGCCGATGCTCCAGCTCGACGCCGTGCTGTTCGAGCAGGTGCTGTTCAACCTGCTTGACAATGCCGCGAAATACGCACCCCCCGAAACCACGATCTCGATCCGCGGCCGGCGCGACAGCGCTCATGTCGTGCTTGAGGTCGCCGACGAGGGCGCCGGCATTCCGCCGGACGAGCTCGAGAGCGTGTTCGACAAGTTCTATCGCGTGCAGAAGGGCGATCACGTCCGTCCCGGCACCGGGCTCGGGCTTGCCATCTCGCGCGGCTTCGTCGAGGCGATGCACGGCACGATCTCCGCCGCCAATCGCAGCGAGCGGAGCGGCGCGGTCCTGACCATTCGCCTGCCCGTTCCGGCAGAGAGCCACGCATTGGATACCGCCGCATGAGCGCTGCTCCGATCAAGGTCCTGGTCATCGACGACGAGCCGCCGATCCGCAAATTGCTGCGGATGGGGTTGACGACCCAGGGCTACGAGATCCTGGAAGCGCCGAATGGCAAGACGGCGCTGGAGAAACTTGGCGAGGAGCCGGCGCTGATCATCCTGGATCTCGGCCTGCCCGACGTTCAAGGCCATGAGCTGCTCCGCACCATCCGCGCCCGCAACGACGGCGTGCCGATCGTGGTGCTGTCGAGCCGCGGCGACGAGGCCGGCAAGGTGCAGGCGCTGGATCTCGGTGCCGACGATTATCTGACGAAGCCGTTCGGCATGGAGGAGCTGCTGGCGCGCTTGCGCGCCGCGCTGCGTCACCAGCTTCAGGTCAAGGGCGAGCGTCCGGTGTTCCGCACCGGCGATCTCTCGGTCGATCTCGTTCGCCGCATCGTCAAGGTCGGGGATCGCGAGGTGAAGCTCTCGCCGAAGGAATATGACCTGTTGCGGGTGCTGGTGCAGCACGCCGGCAAGGTGCTCACCCACCGCTTCCTGCTGAAAGAGCTGTGGGACGAACTGACCGACGCGCAATACTTACGCGTCTATGTCCGCCAGCTTCGCCAGAAGATCGAAGCCGATCCGGAACGGCCGCAATACGTGCTGACGGAGACCGGGATCGGGTATCGGCTGAAGGCGGGGGATTGATTTCCGCTGTCATTCCGGGACGCGCCCCTTGGCGTGGGCCCGGAATCCATTTCTCCGCGCATCGCGCTCGGCACGATGGATTCCGGGCTCGATGCTTCGCATCGCCCCGGAATGACGGGGTTGCTACCCCGCCTTCCTGTGCCTTGCCGTCGAACGGTGCGCCTTCTTCGCGGTTCGCTGCCGTCCGGTCGCGCGCCGCGCATGGGACTTCGCCGCCGCCTTCTTGCCGCCACGTCCTTTCAGGCTCTGCTTCAGCGCGTCCATCAGGCTGACGACATTGCTCGGCCGCTCCTCGGGCTCGGGCAGCTCGATCTTCTTGCCGCTGGCCTTGCGCTTCACCAGGGCCTTCAGCGCGTCCTCGTACTCGTCCTTGAACTTGCTGGGATCGAAATGCGCCGTCTTGGTCTTGAGGATGTGGCCGGCGAGCTCGACCATGTCCTTGGTGATCTTCGGGCTCTTGATATCGTCGAAGAACTGGTCCTCCTCGCGCAGCTCGTAAGGGAAGCGCAGCGTGGTGCCGAGCAGGCCCTTGCCGCGCGGCTCGATCGCCATGACGTGCTCGCGATTGATCAGAACGATCTTGGCGAGCGCGACGCGCTCCTGGTCCTTCATCGCGTCGCGGATCACCGCGAACGCATCGACCGCCGCCTTGCCGTCGGGCGCGATGTAATAGGGATGGTTGAGATAGCGCTGGTCGATCTCCTCGCGCGGCACGAAGCTCTCGATGTCGATGGTGTGATTGCTCTCGATCTGGACTGCCTCGAGCTCCTCCGGCTCGATCTCGACATACTTGCCCTTGCGCAGCTCGTAGCCGCGGCCCTTCTGGTCGCTCTCGACGACGTCACCGGTCTCGGAATCGATCATCTGCTGCTTGAGCCGGTTCCCGGTCTCGCGGTTGATCAGGTGAAACCGCGTCTTCTCGGCCGCGGTGGTCGCCGGATAAAGCACGACCGGGCAACTGACCAGCGACAGCTTCAACGTTCCCTTCCAATAGGCGCGCGGGGCCATTCCATTCTCCAGCGTTTTCAAGGCGTTTTGGAACCCCAACCGCCCCATGGGGTTTTGGTTCCGGGCGGGACTTTCGCCGTGATAGGCTTCAAGCCGAACGAGAAGCGGGACCGGTCGTGCTGCAAAAGCTTTCCACCTACCGACAGAAGCGAGACTTCGAGAAGACGCCGGAGCCATCGGGCAAGACCGCCGTGGCGCCGTCGAAGCAGCGGCGCTTCGTGATCCAGAAGCATGATGCGAGCCGGCTGCATTACGATCTCCGGCTCGAATTCGACGGCGTGTTCAAGTCCTGGGCAGTGACGAAGGGGCCTTCGCTCGATCCCCACGACAAGCGGCTGGCGGTCGAGGTCGAGGACCATCCGCTCGATTATGGCGATTTCGAAGGCACGATTCCGGAAGGCCAGTACGGCGGCGGGACCGTGATGTTGTGGGACCGCGGCACCTGGGAATCGGACGATCCGGAAGCCGGATTCAAGAAGGGCGATCTGAAGTTCACTCTGCGCGGCGACAAGCTGCAGGGCAGCTGGGTCCTGGTGCGGATGCGCAACCGCGGCGGCGAGAAGCGCACCAACTGGCTGCTGATCAAGCATCGCGACGAAGATGCTCGCGAAGGCGCGGCCAACGACGTGCTCGAGCAGGACAAGTCGGTCGCCTCCGGCCGCACGATGGAGCAGATCGCCGCGGGCAAGGGCCGCGCGCCGAAGCCGTTCATGCTGGCCAAGGGCACCAAGGGCAAGGCCGACGCAGTCTGGCAGTCCAATCGTGCCGAGGAGACGAAAGGGCGTACGGTGAAGCTGGCGCCGCGCGCCGCGTTGAAAGCCGGCAAAGTGGCGAAGAAAAGCGCCACCACCGCGACGAACGCCAAGACGGTGTCGAAGATGCCGGATTTCGTCGCGCCGCAGCTCTGCACCCTGGTCGAGCGGCCGCCCGGGGACGAGGGCTGGTGCCACGAGATCAAGTTCGACGGTTATCGCGTGCAGCTGCGGGTCGAGGACGGCGAGGCGACGCTGAAGACGCGCAAGGGTCTCGATTGGACGAGCAAGTTCGCCGCCATCGCCGAGGAAGCCGCCACGCTACCGGATGTGATGATCGACGGCGAGATCGTCGCGCTCGACCATAACGGTGCGCCGAACTTCTCCTCGCTGCAAGCGGCGCTGTCCGATGGCAAGACCGACGAGCTGATCTTCTTCGCCTTCGACCTGCTGCTCGCGGAAGGGCAGGACTACCGTCGGCTGCCGCTTGGGGAGCGCAAGGCGCAGCTCAAGAAGCTGCTGGAATCGCGCAAGCGGAAATCGACTCAGATCCGCTATGTCGAGCATTTCGAGAGTGGCGGCGATGCGGTGCTGCAATCGGCCTGCAAGCTCGAGCTCGAAGGGGTGGTGTCGAAGAAGCTGAACGCGCCCTATCGTTCGGGGCGCACCGAGAGCTGGGTCAAGTCGAAATGCCGCGCCGGCCACGAGGTGGTGATCGGCGGCTACAAGACCACCAACGGCAAATTCCGCTCGCTGATGGCAGGCGTGCAGCGCGGCGACCATCTCGCCTTCGTCGGCATGGTCGGCACCGGCTTCGGCGCGGACAAGGTCAAGCGCATCATGCCGGCGCTGAAGGCGATTGAGAGCAAGGAAAGCCCGTTCGGCGGCAAGAACGCGCCGAAGAAGACGCGGGACGTGCACTGGCTGAAGCCGGAGCTCGTCGCCGAGATCGAGTTCGCGGGCTTCACGGCCGACGGCAATATTCGTCAGGCGGCGTTCAAGGGCTTGCGGCAGGACAAGCCGGCTGAGGAGGTCGAGGCCGAGACGCCCGTCGATACCGAGCTCGCCGAGCCCCGGGCCAGGAAGGCGGTGCGCACGAAGGCGGGCCGGCAACCGAAGCAGGCCGCTCAAAATGCCGAGGTCATGAGCGTCGTCATCTCCAAGCCGGACAAGGAGCTCTGGCCGGATGACGGCGATGGTGGCGCCGTCACCAAGCTGGACCTTGCCCGCTACCTCGAAGCCGTCGGCGAATGGATGATCGTGCATCTCAAGGGCCGGCCGTGCTCGCTGATCCGCGCGCCTGATGGCATCAAGGGCGAATGCTTCTTCCAGCGCCATGCGATGCAGGGAACATCGAACCTCCTGGAGCTCGCGCGGGTCTCCGGCGACCGCAAGCCGTATCTTCAGATCGACCGGATCGAAGGGCTCGCCGCGGTGGCTCAGATCGGCGGCGTCGAGCTGCATCCCTGGAACTGCGCGCCCTATGCCTACGACACCCCGGGCCGCCTGGTGTTCGATCTCGACCCCGCCCCCGACGTGGACTTTCCCGACGTGGTCGAGGCGGCCAAGGAGATGAGGCAGCGGCTCGCCGATATCGGCATGGACAGCTTCTGCAAGACCACGGGCGGCAAGGGCCTTCACGTCGTGGTGCCGCTACTCCATGGCGCGCGCGACAAGGTGAGCTGGAAGGAGGCCAAGGCCTTTGCGCAAGGCGTCTGCCAGTGGATGGCCGACGACGATCCCGAACGCTATCTGCTCAACATGTCGAAGAAGCTGCGCAAGGGAAAGATCTTCCTGGATTATCTGCGCAACGACCGCATGTCGACGGCGGTGGCCCCGTTGTCGCCCCGAGCGCGAGCCGGCGCGACCGTGTCGATGCCGGTCACCTGGGCGCAGGTGAAGAGCGATCTCGATCCGAAGCGCTACACGATGCGCAGCGTGCCGGGCCTGCTGGCGCGATCGAAGGCATGGGAGGGGTATGAGGATGCAGCCGTGTCAATCAAGGCCGCGATCAAGAAGCTGGCGGGGAAGGTGAAGTAGGTCTGTCGCTGTTGCACCGAAGGTAGGTCTCGTAGGGTGGGCAAAGCAAAGCGTGCCCACCACCTTCTTTCGTTCGAACGAAGAAGTGGGCACGGCGCGTTGCGCCTTTTGCCCACCCTACGAAGTCTGCATCTAGATCCTTCCCATCAGCAGCAGGATCAGCAGGATGACGATGACAAGCCCGAGGCCGCCGCCGCCGTAATAGCCGGTGCCATAGAACGGCCCGCCGCCGATGCCGCTGAAGCCGCCGAGCAGGGCGATGATCAGAATGATCAGAATGATCGTGCCGATTGACATGCGAATCTCCTCCAGCCCTTGTTCAAAGGGTCGTTTGCACCTGTCCCGTGTGCAGGGGCAACTTGCCGCAGGTTCTATAGTTCCGGCCATGACGGGGCCGGTCACAGGATCAACTCGCATGGAACCTTTTCTGGTCTCGCCGGCATGAGGATGTGAGGAACAGTCACCACAGGACCATGGACCATGTCAGCACCGCTCGTCGTCTCGATTCCGCATCGTCTCGGCCGTGAGGAGGCGGTGCGCCGGCTCAAGACGGGGCTCGGCCGCGCCGCGGCGAGCATTCCGGTGATGCAGGTCGAAGAGGAACGCTGGAGCGGCGACACTCTGGCCTTCCGCATCCGCGCGCTCGGCCAAGTTGCGACGGGGCAGGTCGATGTCGGCGACGATCAGGTCCGGGTCGAGGTGGTGCTGCCCTGGCTGCTGCAGCGCTTCGCCGAGATGGCGCGGGCGACGATCAAGAAGCGCGGCCAATTGCTGCTGACCAAAGACGGGGAGAAGTAACTTCAGGCGCGCACGCGTTGCCGCGGCGCCCTGACGGCATTCGCCGATCGGGCCGCGATGACCAAGGCAGGACAGTCACGGAAGGCCTGCGCGAGCGGCAAGTCGTTGCCCGCAAGGCCGGGCACGGCATAGCCCGTGATGTCGATGGTGGCGTCGATAGCTTCGGGTGCGGGCCATTCCCGGCCCGCTTGGGTGAACGGCGCGAAATGACGCCCGACAACGACGATCGCGGCGGCGCGGCCATGACGACGCGCGAAGGCGATGACATGGTCGGCATGGGCACCCCGTACCTCAAGCGGCTGGTAGTCGCCCTGCGCGAAGACGTCGGCCAGCTCGTTGCGCAGCTTGAGCAGATGCCGCGTCCAGGCCAGCTTGAGCTTGCCGTCCGGCCAGCTCTTGATCAGGCCGCTCCAGTCCGGCGCTTCCAGTGATGGCAGCGCCGCGTGGCGCGCGGCGAAGTCGACCGGGCGGCGGTTGTCGGGATCGACCAGCGACAGGTCCCAGAATTCGGTGCCTTGATAGAAGTCCGGCACGCCCGGCAGCGTCGCCTTGAGCGTGAGCTGGCTCAGCGAGTTCAGCGTGCCGAGCAGCGCGACGCGGCGCGCCAGCGTCTGCAAGGCCTGAAGGAATTCCGCGGACTGGTCGGGGTCGAGGATCTTCGCGATGAAGTCGCGGATGCCGTTCTCATACGCTTCATGCGGGTTGAGCCAGCTCGTCTCCTCCTTGCCCTCGCGCGCGGCCTTGAGGGCATAGGCCTGGATGCGCTCGATGAAGGCAGCATCGGCCGGCGCTTGAACCGGCCAGACACCGAGCAGGGTCTGGTAGAGCATGTATTCGAACGTTGCCGACGGCGCGCGGAAATTGCCGTGCAGCGCGAGGTGCGGCGCGTTCAGCACCTTCCAGCGGGCCACTGCGCTGGTCCATTCACCGGGAATCTCGCTCAGCGATGCGATGCGCGTGCGCGCATCCTCACCACGCTTGGTGTCGTGGGTGGCGGTTGCCGTCATGCCTTGCGGCCATTCCCTGGCGCGGGCCTGCATGGCCTGGTGGAAGGCGGGAATGCTGAGGCCGGTGCTGGCGGGGTCGCCGCCGACCTCGTTCAGCGCCAGCAGCCGGTGGAATTGATAGAACGCTGTGTCCTCCAGCGACTTTGCCATCATCGGGCCGGTGAATTGCTGCACCTTCAGCGCGAAGCGGCGCACGCGCGGGGCGCTGTGCGGCGGACGGCCCGGCTTGAGCAGGTCCATGGTCAAGGCATCGCGCAGGAAGTCGAAAATGCCTTCGTCGGCGGCGAACCAGTCGCGGCGGGCGCGCGCAATGGTGTCGTCGATCAGCTTGCGGTCCGCTGCAGTCGGGCCGCTATGCGTCAGGTAGGTGCGATACACCGGGAAATGCAGCACATAGAGCTCGAGCGCCTGCCGCAGGCTGTCGGCCGAGAAGTCGCGCGTCGAATAATGGCCGTTGGCGATGCGCGCGAGCAGGCGCGTCAGCACGGTGAACTCGCTGGTGAGCAACGTCTCCAGCACCCGCCGCTTGGCGTCCTTGACGTAAGGCACAAGCCGCGGCGGCCGGTTGCTGATCTGCCGCCAGGTCTCGTCCAGCGCCTCCAGTCCCTTGGAATCGATCAGCACGTGGGTGATGACGTTCATCCATTCATAGCCCGTGGTGCCCTGGACGCCGGCGAAATGCGGCAGGCGCTCGTGCTCGCACAGGATTTTTTCGATCACGGTATAGAACGGCTTGGTGTTGCCTTGGGTGGTGTTGCCTTGGGCGGTGTTGCTTTGGGCGTCGCGCACCAGCCGGCGCAGCCGCTGGCAATATTGGGCGGGGTCGCGCAGGCCGTCGATGTGATCGAGCCGGATTCCCTGCAATTTGCCGTCGGCGATGAGCTGCTTCACCAGCCGGTGCGTGGCGGCAAACGTGCTCGCGTCCTCGACGCGCAGGCCGGCGAGGCCGTTGACGTCGAAGAAGCGGCGATAATTGATGTCGCTGGAAGCAAGCCGCCAGTGCCCGAGCTTGTAGTGCTGGCGCTCCAGGAGATGATGCAGCGTCAGCGTCTGTGCCGGGCGGTCCTTGCCGGCGCGATAGGCGGCAAGGCCGCGCTTGATGATGTCGGCGGCGCCTGTGATCTCCCTGAGCTCGGACTTGAAGCCGGGAGCCTCCTTGCGATTGGGGCGCCGCAGCCCCGTGTAGCGGGTCGCGAGCGACAGCAGGCGCTTGCCGGGCTCCGTTTCCGCCGCGTCCGCCTCCTTGACGACGATCCGCAGCATCTCGCCATAGCGCTCCGGCGCGATGGGCAAGCGGTGCTCGAAATACCACGCCGCGAAGCTTCCTTCGTCCGGGTCGTAGCGCAGCTCGATGTCGCCGCGCTCGAGCGCCTCGCCGTAGGACGCGCCGAGGATCGGCAGCAGCACGCCGCCGCGGGCGCGGTAGGCCAGCTGGTCCCAGTCGATGTCGAAGGACGCCGCGTGCGGCGAGGCCTGGCCCCATTCCAGCACGTCGAGCCACCAGGGATTGTCGGCAAAATGCACGCCGACATGGTTGGGGACGAAATCGATGATGAGCCCGAGATCGTGCTGCTGAAGCGCCTGGCTCAGCCGCGTAAAGCCGGCTTCGCCGCCGAGCTCGGGATTGAACTGGCCGTGATCGACCGTGTCGTAGCCATGGGTCGAGCCTTTGCGGGCCTTCATCACCGGCGAGGCGTAAAGATGCGTGATGCCCAGCGCCTTGAGATAGGGAACGACCGCGGCGGCCTTGTCGAAATCGAAATCCGCGGTGAGCTGGAGCCGGTAGGTCGCGAGCGGAATGGCGGGAGGCATTCTAACCTCCGAGGCGCCAGACCACCGACCAGGGCGTGAGCCGCTCGCCGGCGCCGCCGCCCCAGATCGGCGTGCCCGCGCTGACGCTGGAGGTGATCTCGTGATCGGACAGATTGGCGACAAGGCGTAACGTGGTGCCGTCGCCCATGCGCCAATGTGCGGTGACGAGGCCGTTGTCGGCCGCCTCGGCATCACCGAAGCTTGCGCCCCTCAGCCGCGGCACGATCTCCTTGCGACGGACGCCGAGCAACTCCCGAACCAGCGCAAGCCGCGCATCCTGTTGCGGCGTGCGGCCGGTCCAGTCGAGCACGGCCGATTGCAGCGTTGCCGCATCGAGCGGGTCGGGGACCTCGTCGCCGTATTTCTCGTAAGCCCAGGCATATTCCCGCTTGCGCCCCTTGCGCACGGCATCGGCTAACCCGCCCTGGAAATCGCAGAAGAACGGGAAGGGGACCCTCGAGCCCCATTCCTCGCCCTGAAACAGCATCGGCACCATCGGCGCGAGCAGGGTGACCGCGAGCGCGGCCTCGATCTGCTGTGGCGATGCCAGGCTTTCCAGCCGCTCGCCCAGCGGGCGATTGCCGATCTGGTCGTGGTTCTGCAGGAAATTGACGAAGGTCGCCGGCGGCAGCTGGCCGCTCGGCTCGCCGCGCGGCTTCTTGCCCCAGAATTCCGAGATCTCGCCCTGATAGACGAAGCCCGAGGCGAGCGCGCGTGCCAGATCCATGCGCGGCGTCTGGTAATCGCCATAGTAGCCGGCATGCTCGCCGGTCAGCATCACGTGCCAGACGTGATGATAATCGTCGTTCCACTGCCCGCGATATTTACCGTTCGGCGGGTCCTGCGCGGCATCGAGCAGGCTGGCGCGGTTGTCGCCGTTCTCCAGCACGAGATGGATGTGGCGCCCCGTGGCCTTGGCGAGCTCGCCGGTGGCGACGCTGAGGTCCTGCAGCATGGACTGCTCGCCGGGGATCGCCATGATGTGATTGGCGGCGTCGAGCCTGAGGCCGTCGAAGCGGTAGTCGCCGAGCCAGGACAGCGCGTTCTCCACGGCGAAGGCTCGCACCTGCGGCACGCGATAATCGATCGCGCTGCCCCACGGCGTGTGCGCATCGGTGAAGAAGGTCGGCGCGTAACGGCCGAGGTAGTTTCCTTCCGGTCCGAAGTGATTGTAGACGACGTCGAGGAACACCATCAGCCCGCGCAGATGCGCCTCGTCGATCAGCGTCTTCAGGTCTTCGGGCCGGCCATAGGCGCTGTCCGGCGCGTACCACAGCACGCCGTCGTAGCCCCAGCCGCGGCGTCCTGCGAAGTCGGCGAGCGGCATCAATTCCAGCGCATTGATGCCGGTCGCGGCGAGGTGATCGAGCTTGTCGATCATGGCGCGATAGGTGCCTTCGGACGTGAAGGTGCCGACATGGGTCTCGACCAGCACCGTCTCTTCCCAGGGACGGCCGCGCCAATCGCGCGCGCGCCAGACGAAGGCATCGTGATCGATCACCTCGCTCGGGCCGAACACGTCGTCGGGCTGGAAGGCCGAAGCGGGATCCGGCACGTCGATGTCGTCGTCGATCCTGAACTTGTACTTGCTGCTAGATGACAAGCCGGCGATCTCGGCGACGAACCAGCCATCCTGCCGGCGCTGCATCGCGTGCCTGCGGTCGAGCAGGAGATCGACGCGGCGCGCGGCCGGCGCCCACAGCCGGAACGACACGCCGTCCTTGGTCGGCCTCGCCCCGAAGGATGGCCTCATAGCGCGCCTGCGAAGGCGAGCACGGAGCGCGGCGGCGCCTTGCTGTCGCTCCCGGGCAGGAAGTCGATCGTATTCAGCTTGGCATCGGTCGTGTTCAGCAGCTGCTGCCAGCTCTTGTATTCGGTCATTTTGGGCAATTTGAATGCGATCTCTTCGGGAGCGGCGTTCAGTACGATAAAGATCGCAGCCCCACCCGGTTCCATCGGGCCCATCACATAGGAGAGAAACCGCCCATCCGGGAATGTCCAGTCACTCTCCGTCATCTCGTTGCCGGCGGGCGTCAGCCACAATGCGCCGTAGGAGACGCCGTCCTTGGGGCGGCCGTCGAGCCAGCGATGGCTGCGCAGCTGTGAGAAACGGCGGCGGATGTCGGCGAGCTGGGCGACGAAGTCGATCATGTCGTCGCCGTCCTTGCCGAGATTGTCCCAGCCGACCCAGCCGACCTCGTTGTCCTGGCAATAGGCGTTGTTGTTGCCGGATTGCGAGTTGCCGACCTCGTCGCCGGCGAGGATCAGCGGAACGCCCTGCGCCAGCATCAGGCAGGCCAGCACGTTCTTGCGCAGCTGACGGCGCAGGCTGATGATATCAGGATCGTTTGTCGGCCCCTCGACGCCGCAATTGTTGCTGTGATTGTCGTTGGAGCCGTCGCGATTGTCCTCGCCGTTGGCCTCGTTGTGCTTCTCGTTGTAGCTGAAGAGGTCGGCGAGCGTGAAGCCGTCGTGGACGGTGATGTGGTTGATGCTGGCGCGTGGCCGCCGTCCATCGTGGTTGAACAGGTCGGAGGACGCGGTCATGCGGCTGGAAATGTCGCCGATCAGGCTGCCTTCGCCGCTCCAGTAGCGGCGCATGGCGCTGCGATAGCGGTCGTTCCATTCCGACCATTGCGAGGGAAAGGCGCCGACCTGATAGCCGCCGAGGCCGAGGTCCCACGGCTCGGCGACGAGCTTGACCGTCGCCAGCACCGGGTCCTGCCGTACCGCGGTCAGGAACGAGCTGCCGCGATCGAAACCGTTCGGCCCGCGCGCCAGCGTGGTGGCAAGGTCGAAGCGGAAGCCGTCGACATGGCAGACCTCGACCCAGTAGCGCAGGGAATCCATCACCATCTGCAGCACGCGCGGATGGGCGAGGTTCACCGACGAGCCGCAGCCGGTGAAGTCGTCGTAATAGCGCGGGTTCTCGCGGTTCAGCCAATAATAGGAGGCGTTGTCGATGCCGCGATAGCACAGCGTCGGACCGAGATGATTTCCCTCGGCGGTGTGGTTGTAGACGACGTCGAGCATCACCTCGATGCCGGCATCGTGCAGCCGCGCCACCGTAGTGCGGAAGGAATCGAGCGCGTTGTCCTGGGCGTAGCGTGGCTCGGGCGCAAAGAACGACAGCGTGTTGTAGCCCCAGTAATTGGCGAGTTTCTTTTCCACCAGGATGCGGTCGTCAACGAAGCTGTGGACCGGCAGCAGCTCGACCGTGGTGACGCCGAGCTTCTTCAGGTGCTCGATCATCGCGGGCGATGACAGGCCGCCATAGGTGCCGCGCAGATTCGGCGGAACGTCCTCGCGCTTCTGCGTCAGGCCCTTGACGTGGGCCTCGTAGATGATCGTGTCTTCCCAGGGAATATTCGGCCGGATCTCGCGGCGGCCCCAGTTGAAGGTCTCGTCGACCACGACGGCCTTGGGCATGCCGCGCGCATTGTCGCGCCGGTCGAACGACAGGTCCTCGCGCGGGCTTCCGGTGCGGTAGGCGAAATGCGCATCGCTCCAGACCAGGCGCCCGGCAAGCCGCTTGGCGTAGGGGTCGAGCAGCAGCTTGTTGGCGTTGAAGCGATGGCCGTGCTCGGGCTCGTAGGGGCCGTGCACGCGATAGCCGTAGAGCTGGCCCGGCGCGACGTCGTTGAGATAGCCGTGCCAGACGTCCTCGGTCTTCTCGGGCAGCTCGATGCGCTCGAGCTCGCGGCGGCCTTGGGTGTCGAACAGACAGAGCTCGACCTTCTGCGCGTTGGCGGAGAACAGCGCGAAATTGGTGCCGCGTCCGTCCCAGCTTGCGCCGAGCCGTGCGGGCGATCCGGCAGTCAGGCGCATCGATCAGCTTTCCGGAACGAGGAAGATCGCAGCCAGCGGCGGAATGGTGAGGCGCAGCTCGCCGCCCTCGGCATTGACTTCGCCGACATTACCGACATTGCTGCCGCCGTAATGGGCGGAATCGGAGTTGAGCACTTCCTTCCACTTGCCGCCGAAGGGCACGCGAACGCGATAGTTCTGGTAGACGTTGGGCGAGAAGTTGACGATGACGAGACACCGCGCGTGCTCGTCGAATCCCTTGCGCAGCCAGGCGAAGACGTTGCGGTTGGCATCATCGGTGATCAGCCATTCGAAGCCGGCCTGCTCGCAATCCATCTGGTGCAGCGCCGGCACCGCGCGGTAGAGCCGGTTGAGGTCGCGGATCAAGGCCTGGACGCCGGAATGGACCTTGTATTCGAGCAGGTGCCAGTCGAGCGAATGGTCGTGATTCCATTCGCGGCTCTGCGCGATCTCGGCGCCCATGAACAGGAGCTTCTTGCCGGGATGGCCGAACATGAAGCTGTAATAAGCGCGCAAATTGGCAAAGCGCTGCCACTCGTCGCCGGGCATGCGGCCGAGGATCGAGCGCTTGCCGTGCACGACCTCGTCATGCGACAGCGGCAGGATGAAGTTCTCCGAGAACGCATAGTGCAGGCCGAACAGGATCTCGCCGTGGTGATGCTTGCGGTGGATCGGATCCTTGCTGATGTAGTTCAGCGTGTCGTGCATCCAGCCCATGTTCCACTTGTAGCCGAAGCCGAGCCCGCCGAACTCGACCGGGCGCGAGACCTGCGGCCAGGCGGTGGACTCCTCGGCGGCGGTGGTTGCCTGAGGGAAGCGGGCGAACACTTCCGTGTTGAAGCGGCGCAGGAAGTTGATCGCCTCGATGTTCTCCCGCCCGCCATATTGGTTCGGGATCCAGGCGTCGGGCGGCCGGCTGTAGTCGAGATAGAGCATGGAGGCGACCGCATCGACGCGCAGGCCGTCGATGGCGTAACGCTCCATCCAGAACAGCGCATTCGACACCAGGAAGTTCGTCACTTCGGTGCGGCCGTAATTGTAGATCAGCGTGCCCCAGTCGAGGTGGCGGCCCTGGAGCGGGTTGGCGTGCTCGTAGAGCGCGGTGCCGTCGAAATGGCCGAGCCCGTGCGGATCGTCGGGGAAGTGACCCGGCACCCAGTCGAGCAGCACGCCGATGCCTTCGCGGTGGCAGGCTTCGATCAGGGCGGCAAAATCCTCAGGGCTGCCGAAGCGGCTGGTCGGCGCATAGAGGCCGGTCGGCTGATAGCCCCAGGAGCCGTCGAACGGATGCTCGCTCACTGGCAGGAATTCGAGATGGGTGAAGCCCATGTCGCGGGCATAGGCCGGCAGCTGCTCGGCCAGCTCGCGATAGGTCAGCCATTCATTGTTGTCCTTGCGCCGCCACGAGCCGAGATGCACCTCGTAGATCGACATCGGCGCCGACAATGCGTTGATGCCTTCGGGCGCCGGGCGCGGCCGCGGCAGATGTGCCTCGTCGAACACGATCGAGGCCGTTTTCGGCCGCAGCTCGCTGGCAAATGCCATCGGATCGGATTTCAGCGGCAGCAGATGACCATGCGGTCCGACGATTTCGAACTTGTAGTGATCGCCGGCCTTCGCATGCGGGATGAACAATTCCCAATAGCCGTTGCCGCGCACCCGCATCGGATGGCGCCGCCCGTCCCAGAAGTTGAAGTCGCCGACCACGGAGACGCGCCGCGCGTTCGGCGCGAGCACGACGAAGCCGATGCCGTCGACGCCCTCGAGCCGCATCGGATGCGCGCCGAGCTTGTCATAGAGACGCTGATGGGTGCCTTCGCCGAGCAAATAGAGGTCGAAATCGGTCAGGATCGGCGGAAAACGATAGGCATCCTCGAACTCGACGACGTCGTTGCCGAACTTCGCGCGCAGCTGGTAGTGCTTCGAACCGTTGGGCAGGGCGCCGATGAACAGGCCGGAATCGTGGACGCGGTCGAGCGGCGCGACCTCGCCATGGTCGCCGACCGCCTCGACATTGGTGGCCTCGGGTAGAAACGCGCGGACAATGCTCTTTCCGCCCTCGGGATGCAGCCCGAGATAGTGGAAGGGGTCGGAGTGGCGGCCTTCGATGATCGCGTAGGCTTCTGCAGGCAGTTTAGGCATGGGCTTCGCTCTCGGCACTTGACAGAATGCGAAGCAGTCCGGTCAGCGGCGCATGGAGTCCCTCAGGCCGGCGGGACAGCTCGTACTCTACGTCGTGGAACGCTCGATCCAGGAGGAAAAATCTCAACAGGCCTTCCGCGCAGGACCGATCGTCCGGCCACAGCCTCCGATCGGTCATGGCTTCGCGGTAGGCGGACAGGAAGGTCGCGGTGGCGCGCTCGCGCCATTCGGCGAGGGCGGCCGCGAGCCGGTCCTGCTCGTCGGAAGCACCCGTGAGCGCGCGGCTCAGCGCCACGTTCACAGAAAGGTCGATGGAATGGATCAGGCCGGCGACGTCGCGCGCGGCCGGCGCCTTGCGGCGCTTGTTGGCCAGCGGCACACGCGGATCGCCGTCGAAGTCGATGATGAAGATATCGTCCTTCACGATCAGAGTTTGCCCGAGCCGGAAGTCGCCATGATGGCGGATGTTCAACCCGCCGATCTCGGATGGCAAGAGCGCATTGAGGTGGTCGAACAGGTCCGCGCGTGCGGCGATGAGCCGGTCGATCAGGGGCCGGTCCGTCTCCCGCAGCCCGTCGCGGCTGTCGGCAAGCAGCTCGAGAAGCCGCTCGGCACGCGCCTTGAGGTCGGAGAGCGCAGCCTTGATCTGGGCGGAGGCGATCGGCTCGGGGGCGAGATCGGCGGGCTCTGCCGCGGCGAGAGCGACGTGCAGCTCGGCGAGCCGCCGGCCGATCTGCGCGATGAAATGCAGATAGGGCGCCTGCTCCTGGGTCTCGCGCGGCATCTCATCGGCCGGCGCCACGCGCTGCTCGTCGATATAGCGGTCGAGATATCCGGTCGTCACGGTCCAGCCGTCGCCCTGGTTCTCGACATAGGCATGCAGCACGCCGAGCGCGCTGCGCTGGTTGCCGTCGACCAACTCGACGCTGCCGAGCAGTGCCGGCGTGTTGGCAAAGCGGGCGACCTCGGTGAGATAGTAGCCGATCTCGATCTCGGGGCTGATGCCGCTTTCCAGCCGCCGATAAATCTTGGCAACGTACTTGTTGTCGACCAGCGCGGTGCTGTTCGACTGTTCGATGGCGCGGATGCGTTCGGGCTCCTTGATGGTGTAGTCGGCGAAACGGCTGGTCGCCTTGAACTCGAGCCGCAGATTGTTCTCGTCCACGACCAGGTTTTGCGACAGCCCTCGCAAGAACAGACCGATGAAGATCTGCTCGGTCGCGACGTCGAGGAGCGTGCCTTCGCGTGCGCCCTGGCGGACGGCGGCGAGCGCCTTCGGGTTGAAGCGCTCGCGGTCGAAGCGCACCCACTCGATCTGCATGGGCATCACGTACCGCGTCGTCACCTCGTCCCGCGTCGTCTCGAAGAACGCGATCCAGGGCCGGTTGTCGCCGATGTCGCTGAACGGTACCGCGGAGGTCAGCGTGGTCCGGATGTGCTTGGGATTGTTCTCGGGATACCAGCGCGTCCGCGACAGGAAGCCCGGCAGCACGTCGCGCTCGAACACGCCGCGCTCGCGGGCGAGCGAGACCCAGTTCGAGTTCACCGGCACGACCAGCGTCTCGAACTCCGGCACCGCGCGCGGGACCACCGGCTCGGACTTGTCGCGCTCCAGAAGCTGGAACCAGTAGAAGCCGTAGGGCCCCAGCGTGATCATGTAGGGTAGCTCGCCGATGGCGGGAAAGCGCGTGCGGCCGAGCATCTCCTGCGGGATGCGGTCCTTCCACGGCGACAGGTCGAGCTCGGTCGCCTGCGCGGCGCGCGACAGATTGGCGACGCAGAGGATCACCTCGTCGCGGTATTGGCGGACATAGGCGAGCACGGCGCGGTTGGCCGGGCGGATGAAGGTCATGCTGCCGCGGCCGAAGGCGAGCGTCGACTTGCGTACCGAGATCAGCCGCTTGGTGGCGCTGAGCAGCGAGGACAGGCTGCGCGACTGCGCCTCGACGTTCACCGATTCATAGCCGTAGACCGGATCCATGATCAGCGGCGCGTAGAGGCGGGCGGGGTCGCAGCGCGAGAAGCCGCCGTTGCGGTCCGGGCTCCATTGCATCGGTGTGCGGACGCCGTTGCGGTCGCCGAGATAGATGTTGTCGCCCATCCCGATCTCGTCGCCGTAATAGATGATCGGCGTGCCCGGGAACGACAGCAGCAGCGAGTTCATCAACTCGATCTTGCGCCGGTCGTTGTCCATCAGCGGCGCAAGGCGCCGGCGGATGCCGACATTGATGCGCGCGCGGGGATCGTTGGCGTAGGTGGTCCAGAGATAGTCGCGCTCGACGTCGGTGACCATCTCCAGCGTCAGCTCGTCGTGATTGCGCAGGAACAGCGCCCATTGGCAGCTTGCCGGGATGTCCGGCGTCTGGCGCAGGATGTCGGTGATCGGGAAGCGGTCCTCCTGGGCGATCGCCATGTAGATGCGCGGCATCAACGGGAAATGGTAAGCCATGTGGCATTCGTCGCCACGGCCGAAATATTCCTGCACGTCCTCGGGCCATTGATTGGCCTCGGCCAGCAGCAGCTTGCCCTTGGAGTACGCGTCCAGCTCCTGGCGCAGGCGCTTGATGATCGCATGGGTCTCGGGAAGGTTCTCGTTCGAGGTGCCCTCGCGCTCGCACAGATAGGGAATGGCATCTAACCGGAAGCCGTCGACGCCGGCATCGAGCCAGCGCTTCATCACCTGGATGATGGCGCTGACCACGCGCGGATTGTCGAAATTGAGATCGGGCTGGTGCGAGAAGAAGCGGTGCCAGTAGAACGCGCCGGCCTCCGGATCCCAGGTCCAGTTCGACTTCTCGGTGTCGGTGAAGATGATGCGTGTGCCCTGATATTTCTGGTCGGTGTCGCTCCAGACATACCAGTTGCGCGCGCTCGAGCCCGGCTGGCTGCGCCGCGCGCGCTTGAACCATTTGTGCTGGTCCGAGGTGTGGTTGACGACGAGCTCGGTGATGACGCGCAGGCCGCGCTTCTGCGCTTCCTGGATGAACCGCTTGAAGTCTTTCATCGTCCCGAAATCGGGATTGACCGCGCCGTAATCGGCGATGTCGTAGCCGTCGTCGCGGCCGGGCGAAGGGTAGAACGGCAGCAGCCACAGCGCGGTGACGCCGAGCTCCTGCAGATAGGGCAGCCGCTCGGTCAGGCCGGCGAAGTCGCCGATACCGTCATTGTTGCTGTCGGCGAAGGCCTTGACGTGGAGCTGGTAGATGATGGCGTCTTTGTACCAGAGCTCATCCACGATCTCGGCAGCCTCAGCCTTCTTGGTATCGACGGAAGACAGAACATTCATGGCGTGAGCCCTTACGCCAGGCAGCGGAACAGAAGTGCCGGATCGCGGTCGGGATCGATACGCAACCTGATGCCGCCCCATTCGATGCGGGACTGTTCGCCGGTGAGGAGGTTTTCGAGTGTCGTCACATGGTGACGCCGTCCTCCGGCGTCAACGGTGAGATCGCCGAGCGGCAGCCAGCATTCACGCACCTGGCGCGACAGCGCGATCACGACGACGACAATGTTGGCCGGATCGGCCGCCTCCTTCGCGAAGGCGATCGTCTCGCCGTCCTCGATGGCGAGGAAGCGCAAATTCGCGGTCTGCTGGAGCGCCGCGTTCTCGTTGCGGATGCGGTTGAGCGCGGCGATGTAGGGTTTGATGTTGCCCGGTCTGTCCCAGTCACGCTGCCTGATCTGGTACTTCTCGGAATCCAGATATTCCTCGCGGCCGGGAATGGCGTCGTGCTCCAGCAGCTCGAATCCGCTGTGGACGCCGTAATTGCCCGAGAGCGTTGCCGCCAGTGCGATCCGCGACTTGAAGGCCCAGGCCTCTCCGCTCTGCAGGTGAAAGGGCAACAGGTCAGGCGTGTTGACGAACATGTTCGGACGGTAGAAGTCGCGTTCGGGATAGCGCGTCAGCTCGCCGAGATATTGCTCCAGCTCCCATTTTTCCGTGCGCCAGGGGAAATAGGTGAAGGACTGCGAAAAGCCGAGCTTGGCCAGGCCCTTCATCAGCTTTGGCCGTGCATAGGTCTTGGAGAACAGGATCACGTCGGGATGACGGCGGCTTATGTCGCGGATCAGCCACTCCCAGAACGCGAGCGGCGCGGTGTCGTGATTGTCGATGGCGAAGATGGTCACGCCCTTGTCGATCCAGAACAGCATGGCGTCGCGAAACGCGTTCCACAGCCCGACGCGATCGACGGAATTGAAATCGGGGACGACGATGTCGGAATAAGGGCCGTTCGCCGTCCGCACCGAACGGTCGGGCCGCCATTTGAACCATTCCGGATGCTGAGTCAGCCAGGGATGATCCGGCGAGCACTGCACCGCGAAGTCCAGCGCAAGCTCGAGCCCGTATTCAAGACATGTGGCGACCAACGCGCGGAAGTCCTCGATCGTGCCGAGCTCCGGATGCAGCGCATCGTGGCCGCCCTCGGCCGAGCCGATCGCGTAGGGCGAGCCGGGATCGCTTCCCCGGGCCACCGGCGCATTGTTGCGGCCCTTGCGGCTGGTCTTGCCGATCGGGTGGATCGGCGTGAAGTAGAGCACGTCAAAGCCCATCGCGGCGATGTCAGGCACGCGCGCGATGCAGTCGCGCAGGGTGCCATGCCGGCCCGGCAATGCGCTCTGGCTGCGCGGCATCATCTGATACCAGGTGCTGAAGCGGGCCTTGTCGCGGTCGGCGGTCAGCGGGAAGAATGGCGAACGCGTCAGGTCCGGCCGCGACTGGCTCTCGGCCATGGCTGCGCCGAGCTCGGTTGCGAGCAGCGAGGTGATGTCGCCGTTCCTCAAATAGTCCTCGCACTGCCTGATGATGATCGCTGCGGCGTCCTGCCGCGCGCCATGCGCCTTGGTCAAAAGCCCGGCGCCCTCGATCGCATCGAGGCTGACATCGGCCCCGGTGCGCCGCTTTCGCGCGGCGGCGTGCGACCATGTGGCGAACTCGTCGGTCCAGGCTTCGATCGCGTAGACATATTGACCGGGCTCGGGCGGCGTGAACGCGCCGGACCAGCGGTCATTGCCGTGATGGGTCATCGGCTCGCTCCGCCATTCGCGTTCCTGCTCTCCTCGCCAGATCAGCGCGGCTGAGATCACGGCCTCGCCATCGCGGTAGATGTCGGCCCAGACCTCGACCGGCTCGCCCGCGATCCGCTTCACGGCGAAACGGCCGCCGTCGATCGCGGGATAGACGTCCTCGATCAGGAAAGCGCTGCCGGCCGCGGCACTCTCGACAGTTTGAATTGTCTTGTTCACGGTGATGCCATTGACAAGAAAGCAGGAGCCCGTTTCCCTTGTCGGGAACCCACGCTTGGTACCATGATAGAAAGCCGCTTGTGTGTCATTGGTTCCCTTGGGAACGGCAAGCGCAGTTTGCGAGTTACCCCTGACTAACCTCTTCCGCGATCTCGTTATTCTCGATGCCCCTGGCCAATCAGTGGCCTGCAAGCTGCGTGCCGAATGGATCTTTTAGCTCAAGCCCGGATCAAGGGCGTTCAATCCGAATTCATCGATGCCCTCGGCAAGCTGCGGGTCACCGCGCCCGAGGCCCTCAAATCCATCCTCGATGCCCTGCCGGAGAAGCGGGTCTATCGCTTCGTCAGCGGGCCGGTCGTGGTCCGTGCGCTCGGACGCCCGCGCACGGAATTGGCGTCGGTTGGCGCGCCGCCGCTGCAATGGAAAATCGTCGGCAACGGCAATGTGATCGCGGCAGGCGAGACGCGGGAGCCCGTGATCGCCTGGCCCGCGGGCGTGGCGCTCGGGTATCACCGCCTGACGCTGACCGATGCCGAAGGTGCGAGCGAAGACGTGCCGATGATCGTGGCGCCCGAGCGCTGTTTCGGCGGCGATTTCGACCGCGGCTGGCTGCTCGCCGTGCAGCTCTACAGCGTCCGCTCCGATCGCAATTGGGGCATCGGCGATTTCACCGATCTCGCCGGTCTCGTCCGGCTCGCCAAGCAGCTCGGGGCCGACGGCGTCGGACTCAATCCGCTGCATGTCCTGTTCGACGATCACCCGGCCGATTGCAGCCCCTATTCGCCGAACAGCCGGCTTTTCCTCAACCCGCTCTATATCGACGTCGAGGCGATCCCTGAATTCTCGGCCGACCTCGTGCCCGACGCGGCCGCGACGGCGGCCCGTCTGCGCGAGGGCGACCGCGTCCCTTATACCGACATGGCGGCGCTGAAATGGCTGGGCCTGCGCGCGGCCTTTGACAGTTTCGTGACAAGCGCGAGCGCGGCGCGTCGCAAGGCGTTTGACGCCTTCCGTGCCGCCCGCGCGCCGCTGTTGTCCCGCTTTGCCTGTTTCGAGGTGCTGCGGCACCGTTTCACCGGACCCTGGTGGGAATGGCCGCAAGAATGGCAGCAGCCGGACGAGGCAAAATGCGCCGAGCTGCGCAATGGCCCGGACCGGCGCGAGGTCGAGTTCGTCGAATTCGTGCAATGGACGGCCGACAGCCAGCTGCATGCGGCCAAGGAGCTGGCCAGCCAGCTCGGTATGCGGGTCGGGCTCTATCTCGACGTCGCCGTCGGCGTTCAGTCCAACGGCTTCGATGCCTGGAACGAGCAGACGGCGATCTCGCGTCATCTCGCGGTCGGCGCACCGCCCGACGTGCTCAACACGATCGGCCAGGATTGGGGCCTTGCCGGCTTCAACGCCGGTGGGCTGGAAGCGCAATCCTTCGTCCCGTTCGCCGACATGCTCGCGGCGTCGATGCGCCATGCCGGCGCGATCAGGCTCGATCACGTGCTCGGCCTGAAACGGCTCTATCTGGTGCCGCGCGGCTTCAAGCCCGACAACGGCGCCTATGTGCAGATGCCGTTCGAGGCGCTATTGGCCGCCGTGGCGCGCGAGAGTGCGACCCATAAATGCATCGTGATCGGCGAGGACCTCGGCACCGTGCCGGAAGGTTTCCGTGAGATGATGCAGGATTTCGGCATCTGGTCCTATCTCGTCATGATGTTCGAGCGCGACGATGCCGGCCATTTCCGCAATGTCGATCATTACCGGCCCAATGCGCTGGTGACGCTGAACACGCACGACCTGTCGACCTATGCCGGCTGGCGCTCCTTCGGCGATCTCAAGATGAAGCGATCGCTGGGGCTCGATCCCGGCGAGAACGACCAGGCGCGATGGGATGCGCTCGGCAGGCTCGACGAGATCCTGCGCCAGAACGGCATCAGCGCCAACGATCTTTATTCGGTGCTGGCCTTCCTGTCGCGCACGCCCTCGCGGCTGCTCGCGGTGTCGATGGAGGATCTGCTCGGCGTCATCGACCAGCCCAACATCCCCGGCACGATCGACGAGCATCCGAACTGGCGCCAGCGCCTTCCGGTCACGCTCGACAAGATCGTCTCCAGGATCGATCTCGCAGCCTTGAAGGCTGCGACACGGGAACGTTCATTGCCCGGCGGGAATTGAACCGCCGGGACTTGCCAGGCTCGCACGACATTGTCTCAGAGGATCGAGGACTACGCGCTGATCGGCGATTGCGAGACCGCGGCGCTGGTCGGGCGCAACGGCTCGATCGACTGGCTGTGCTGGCCCGCCTTCGATTCCGACGCCTGCTTTGCCGCCATCCTCGGCACCCACAAGAACGGGCGCTGGCTGATCGCGCCGAGCGAGGGCGCAACCTCCATCTCGCGGCGATATCTCGGCAACACCCTCATCCTCGAAACGCGGTTCGAGACGAAGAACGGCACCGTCGCGCTGATCGATTTCATGCCGCTGCGCGGCAAGGCGTCCGACATCGTGCGGCTGGTCCGCGGCATCCGTGGCACCGTGAAGATGCGGATGGAGCTCGTCATCCGCTTCGGCTTCGGCGCGGATATTCCCTGGGTGCGGCGGATCGACCATTCCTTGATGGCCATCGCCGGCCAGGACATGACGGTGCTGCGCACGCCGGTCGAGACCCGCGGCGAGGATCTGACCACCGTCGCCGACTTCGAGGTGAGGGAAGGCGAGACCGTGCCCTTCGTGCTGACTTACGGTCCCTCGCATCTCGACCCGCCTGCGCCGATCGATGCGGAGCTGGCGCTTCAGGAGACCGAAAAATTCTGGGAGGACTGGTGCGGCCATTGCACCCGCGACGGCGACTATCAGGCGCTGGTCCTGCGCTCGCTGATCACGCTGAAGGCGCTGACCTTCGCCCCGACCGGCGGCATCGTCGCGGCACCCACCACCTCCTTGCCGGAGAAGCTCGGAGGCAGCAGGAACTGGGACTATCGCTTCTGCTGGCTGCGCGATGCCACCTTCACGCTGCTGGCGCTGATGAACTCGGGCTACACCGAGGAAGCCCTGGCCTGGCACAATTGGCTGCTGCGCGCCGCGGCCGGCTCGCCTTCGAACATGCAGATCATGTACGGCATCTGGGGCCAGCGGCGCCTCCTGGAATGGGAGGCGGGCTGGCTCGACGGTTACGAGGGTGCGCAGCCGGTGCGCGTCGGCAATGCCGCCCACGCGCAGCTCCAGCTCGATGTTTACGGCGAATTGATCGACGCCTTCCACCAGTCGCGCATGGCGAGGCTCAAGCTCGACGACGAGACGACCTGGGCGCTGGAATGCGCCGTGCTCAATCATCTGGCCGAAGTCTGGGACCGGCCCGATCACGGCATCTGGGAGCGGCGCGGCCAGCCCAAGCATTACGTGTTCTCCAAGGTGATGACCTGGGTCGCCTTCGACCGCGGCATCAAGAGCGCCGAGACCTTCGGCTTCAAGGCGCCACTGCTGCACTGGCGTGCGCTACGCGAAGCCATCCATCGCGACGTCTGCAACAGGGGATTCGATGCGGAGGAAAATGCGTTCGTCGAGTCCTACGGCTCGAAGATGCTCGACGCCAGCGTGCTGCTGCTGCCCGCCGTCGGCTTCCTGCCGGCGGACGACCCGCGCATCCGCGGCACCATCGCCGTGGCCGAAAAATGCCTGATGCGCGACGGTTTCGTGCTGCGGCATGACCCGCGCGAGCTGCCCCCGGACCAGCCGCCGCTCGAAGGCGCGTTTCTGGCGTGCACGCTGTGGCTCGCCGATGCCTACGTACTGTCGGGCGATCTCGACAAGGCGCAAGTTCTGCTTGACCGCGTGGTCGGCATCGCCAACGACGTCGGACTACTGGCCGAAGAATACGATTCAGTTGCCAAGCGCCAGACCGGCAACTTTCCGCAGGCGCTGACCCACATCGCGCTGATCAACACGGCGCACAATCTGTCGGCGGCACGGCAGAAGAGCGAGAAGCCGGCGATGCAGCGGTCGAAGTAGTAGCAAGATCTATCAGGCGCTTTTGCCTCCACGAGGGCGGTGCGCTCCTCGCCCGCTTGCGGGGGAGGGTTGGGGAGAGGGTGTCTCCGCAATGGGATAGCCCCCTAGAGGAGAAAGCCCTCACCCGCGCCTTCGGCGCGACCCTCCCGCAAGCGGGAGAGGTTGCACCGAGCCCGGGGCAATCTAAAGCCATTCCGTTCAGCCCACCCCATTCCGCGTCAGGATCATCTCCATCGCCTCGGCAAAACCGTCCTGCTCATTGGTCGCAGTGACGTGCGTCGCCTCGTCCTTGACGTTGTCGGCGGCGTTGCCCATGGCGATCGAGGTGCCGCTGACGCGGAACATCGCGAGGTCGTTCTGCATGTCGCCGATGGTGGCGACCGCGTCGGTCGAGACGCCGAGGCGCTTGGCCATCGCTTGCACGAACGTGCCCTTGTTGAAGCCGGGCGGCGTGATGTCGAGATAATAGGTCTGCGAGCGCACCGCGGTGGCCTCACTGCCGAGCGCCTCCTGCATCGCCTTCTCGCAGGCGGCGAGCCCGGCCGCATCGGCGCTGGCGCCGACGATCTTGCAGGCGCTCGCAAGATACGGCGAGAAGTCCGTCACGATGGTCGGATCGGAGCGGATCGTGTGCCGCTCGTGCGCGACGTAGCTGCCGCTGGGATTGTCGATCAGCCATTTGTCGGTGGTGAACAGCCAGATGTCGGCTCCGTAGTCGCGCAGGATCTGCAACGTGCGCTCGGCCGCGCGGGCCGGAATCAGGTGCTGCTCGACCGCCCGCATCTCGGGATCGACGATCGAGGAGCCGTTGAACGGCCCAACCGGCAGCCACAGCGCCAGCGGCTCGATCAAGAAGCGCATGCCGATCGCCGGACGGCTCGATGTGATGGTGAAGCCGATGCCGGCCTGGTGCAACCGCTGCACGGCGTTCTTCGCGCGCTCCGTCAGCGTCTTGTCCTTGGTCAGCAACGTGCCGTCGACGTCGGAAACCACGAGTGAGATTTGGGTCATGGCAGAACCTTGGGTGTTGCGCCGCCCAGTTTGAGCTGCCGCACGATGCCGTCTACGATCGCCTCGACGGTCTCGTCGATCGAGACGGTGATGGCGTGCTCGCCCGGCTCCGGCGGCTCCAGCGTCTCGAACTGGCTGGCGAGCAGTCCGGGCGGCATGAAATGTCCCTTGCGCTGCGCGAGCCGCTCGGCGATCAGCTCTTTCGTGCCTTTCAGGAAGACGAAGCGGACGTCATCGCGTCCGCGCAGCAGCACGTCGCGATAGACATGCTTCAGGGCCGAGCAGGCGATGATGACGTGCTCGCCGCGGCCGCAGACCCGCGCGATCTCGTCGGCGATGGCATTCAGCCAGGGCCAGCGGTCTTCGTCGGTGAGGGGATGTCCGGCCCGCATCTTCTCGACATTGCTGGCGGGATGGAAGCTGTCGCCGTCCTCGAAGCGCCAGCCGAGGCGCTCGCCGAGCGCCTTCGCGACCGTGCTCTTGCCCGAGCCCGACACGCCCATCACGATCAATGCACAAGGTGCTTCAGCGCGGCCCACGAATGTCCTCCGGAAGCGCGGCCCTGTCGACCAGCCAGATGGTCTCGCCGTCCGAGCGCGCGCGTAAGGCCGGCAGATTCTCGCCATTGCAGAGGCGCGTCAAGATCGGCCGCTTGTCGTGCCCGGCAATCTCGAACAGCATCTCGCGGCAGGAGGCCAAAGCCGGCAGGGTGAGCGAGACCCGCGGCACGAACGGCGCGACGTTCGCCTTGGGAACGCCGACGACCCAGCGTCGGGTCTCCTCGATCTCGGGGTAGCCGGGAAACAGCGAGGCGGTGTGGCCGTCCGGCCCTGCGCCCATCAGGACGAGGTCGAACAGCGGGCGTGCCGGATCGAGCTGGTCTGTGCCATAGAAGGCCTTTAGCTCACGCGCATAGGCTTCTGCAGCGGCATCGGGATTGTCGGCTGTGGTCGGGATCGGGTGAATATGGCCGGCGGGCGCGTGGCGGTCGAGAAAGGTCGCGCGCGCGACCGCCATGTTGTTGAGGGGATCGCTTTCGGGCACGAAACGCTCGTCGCCGATGAACCAGTGCACGCGCTCCCACGGAATCCTGCCGCGCCAGGCCTCGCTGCCGAGCAACTGATACAGCTTCTTCGGGCTGGAGCCGCCGGTGAGGCAGATTGCGATCCGGCCGGGATTGGCCGCGATCCGCGTCATCACGCGTTCGGCCGCGGCGCGGGCGAGAGCTTCGGCATCGGCCTCGACGATCAGCTTCGGCTGCTCGGCCTGAGCCATCACGAGTACTTCCGCCAGCTTCGCCCGTCGCGCCGGAGCAACTCGTCGGCGCAGGCAGGGCCGTCGCTGCCGGCTTCATAGGTTTCGATGCCGTTGCTGCCCGCGCTCTTCCAGGCGTCCAGGAACGGCTGCACGGCCTGCCAGCCGGCCTCGATGCCGTCGGCGCGCTGGAACAGGATGTTGTCGCCGATCATGCAGTCGTAGATCAGCGTCTCATAGCCGGTCGAGGGATCGGCGCGGAAATAGTCGCCATAGCGGAACTTCATCTCGACGCCGTCGATGGTGATGCTCGGCCCCGGGATCTTGGCGTTGAACTGCAACTCGATGGTCTCAGTCGGGGCGATGCCGATGGTGAGGAAGTTCTGAGACAGCCGGTCGACGTCCGTCCCTGAAAACATCGACAGCGGCGCCTGCTTGAACTTGATCGCGACTTCGGTGCGCTTGTGGCCGAGCGCCTTGCCGGTGCGCAAGTAGAACGGCACGCCGGCCCAGCGCCAATTGTCGATCATCAGCTTGAGCGCGACAAAGGTCTCGGTGGTGCTGTCTGGCTTGACGTCCGCGGTCTTGCGATAGTCGGTGATCTCGTCGTCGCCGCTGCGGCCCGCGAGATATTGCGCGCGCACCGAATTCTTCAGTGCGTCCTCCCGGCTGGGCAGCTGGATCGATGTCAGCACGTCCGCCTTCTCGGAGCGTACGGAATGTGCGTCGAAGCGGGCGGGAGGCTCCATCGCGACCAGCGACATCAACTGGAACAGGTGGTTCGGCACCATGTCGCGCAGCGCGCCGGTGGCATCGTAGAAGCCGCCGCGGTGGCCGACCCCGAGCTTCTCTTCCACGGTGATCTGGATGTGATCGATGTGGTTGCGATTCCAGATCGGCTCGAACATGCCGTTGGCAAAGCGCAGCACCAGGATGTTCTGCACCGTTTCCTTGCCGAGATAATGATCGATCCGGTAGATCTGGTGCTCGTCCATGATCTTCAAGAGTTCGGCATTCAGCGCGCGGGCCGAGGCGAGGTCGGTGCCGAACGGCTTTTCGATCACGAGCCGCCGCCAGGCGCCGTTCTCCTTCATCATGCCGGTGCGGCCGAGCTCCCGCGCGGTCGGCGCGAAGGCGGCGGGCGGCGTTGCCAGATAGAACAGCCGGTTGCCGCCGGTGTCCTGCGCGCATTCCAGCGAATCCAGATGCTCACGCAGGCGGTCGAAGGAGGGCGGGTCCTTTGCGTCGGCCTCGACGAAGGTCACGCATTCCAAAAGCCTCGTCGCGATGTCGTCGTCCACCGGGCGCGTCGCGAATTGCCGCAAGCCCTTCAGCAGGCTGTCGCGCAGCTCCTCATCCGACTGGCCCCTGCGGGCGACGCCGACGACGCAGAACTTTTCCGGCAACAGGTGCTCGGCCGCCAGATTGTAGAGCGAGGGCATCACCAGGCGATGGGTGAGATCGCCGGTGACGCCAAAGATGACGAAGGCGCAATTTTCCGGCTTGCGCTTTGGCTGCGGATCTTTTGTCACGAATGGTCGGCCTTCGCTTGGTTACTCGTTACTTCGGCTTCGCCGCGCCCGGCTGCGTTGGCTCCTTGTGCCCGCCGAACCCCGCACGCATCGCGGAAAGAATTTTTTCGGCGAAGGTGTGTTCCTTGCGGGAACGGAAACGTGTGTAGAGCGCCGCGGTCAAGACCTCGGCCGGCACGGCCTCGTCGACCGCCGCATTCACGGTCCAGCGGCCTTCGCCGGAATCCTCCACGAAGCCGGAATATTCCGACAGTTGCGGACTGTCGGCGAGGGCGCTCGAGGTGAGGTCGAGCAGCCAGGATGGAATCACGCTGCCGCGCCGCCACACTTCGGCGATGTCGGCGAGATCGAAATCGTAGCGATGATCCGTCGGCAAGGCCTCGATATTGGCATTCCTGAGGATGTCGAAACCTTCGGCATAGGCCTGCATCAGGCCGTATTCGATGCCGTTGTGGATCATCTTGACGAAATGGCCGGCGCCGATGGGCCCGGCGTGGATGTAGCCTTGCTCGACGCGGGGATCGCGGCCCTCGCGCCCCGGCGTGCGCGGAATGTCGCCGGCGCCCGGCGCGAGCGCAGCAAAGATCGGATCGAGGCGGTCGACCACCTGCTTCTCGCCGCCGATCATCATGCAGTAACCGCGGTCGAGCCCCCACACGCCCCCGGAGGTGCCGACGTCGACATAATGGATGCCGCGCGCCTTCAGCGCCTTGCCGCGGCGGACGTCGTCCTGCCAGAAGGTGTTGCCGCCGTCGATGATGACGTCGCCTTCCTGCATCACGCCGGCGATCGTCTCGATCGTGGTCTCGGTGATGCGTCCTGCCGGCAGCATCACCCAGGCCGTGCGCGGCCGCTCCAGCTTGGCGACGAACTCTTCCAGCGTCGCCGAGCCGACCGAGCCGTCGGCGGCAAGGCCGGCGACGGCCTTGGCGTCCTTGTCGTAGACCACCGTCGAATGCCCGTGCCGCATCAGGCGGCGAACGATGTTGCCGCCCATTCGGCCGAGGCCGATCATGCCGAGTTGCATCTGCATTATTCCTTTAGTTCAGCGCGTCGTTGAGCGCTGCATTGAGCGCGGCGAGGCCCTTCTTGAGCCCGCCCTTCAGGTGCACCCGCAGCGCACGCCGGCCGCGTTCCGTCAGCACGTCGAAATCGCCGCGCGCCTGCGCCGCCTTGATCACGCCGAAGCTCGCCTTCTGCCCCGGCACGGGCAGGTCCTTGGCGTCATCGGCGGTGATCTGGAGGAACACGCCGCTGTCGGGCCCGCCCTTGTAGGCCTGTCCCGTCGAATGCAGGAAGCGCGGGCCGAACTCGGCGCAGGTCGCGACATGCCGCTTCTCGCGCACCTCGAGGCGCATGGCCTGGAGCGCGTCGATCGTGGCCTTGTCGCGCGCGATGTAGCCGAGCAGGGCGACGTAGTCTCCGTCGCTGGATCGCGACAGATGCGCCTTCAGCCAGGAGCCGAGATCGCCATTGGCGCCGGCGGCGCGCAGCGCCGTGGCATTGGCCTCGTCGGTGTAGAGATCGGCGTCCTTGGTGCTGACCACCGGCGCTTCCGCCGGCAGCTTGCCGGTCTTCTCGAACGCGGCGGTGAGCTCGCGTGTCTTGATCTTGGCTGCTTCGACGTCCGGCTGGTCGAACGGGTTGATGCCGAGAATGCTGCCGGCCACGGCGGTTGCCATCTCGAAGCGGAAGAATTCCTGGCCGAGATGCTCGATCGACTTCATGACGATGCGGACCACGGGGTGACCCGCCGCCTCGATCGCGGCAAGCTGGGAATCGTGTGCGGCGTCCGCTTCGCCTTCGACGCGGATGTCGATGAAGAAGCGGTCGTTGCCGTAGACGGAGGGATCGCCCAGCGGCTCGCCCTCGATCGGGATCAGGCCCTTGCCCTCCTTGCCGGTCGATTCCGCGATCAGCTGCTCGGCCCAGGCGCCGAAATCGGCGATCTTCTTCGACGCCAGGATCGTCACCTTGTCGCGGCCTTCGAGTCCCGCGAGACCCATGGCAAGGCCGAGCTGCACGCCCGGGTTTTCGGACGGCGGCACATCGGGGCCACAGGAGCGGGCCATCGCCAGCGCATGCTTGACGAAGCTCTTGACGTCGATGCCCGCGGTTGCCGCCGGCACCAAGCCGAAGGGCGAGAGCACCGAATAGCGTCCGCCGATCGAGGGCTCGCCATGGAAGATGCGGGCGTAGTTCAGCTGCCTCGCCGCCTTCTCCAGCGACGAGCCGGGGTCGGTCACCGCGATGAAGCGATGACCGGTCTTCACCTTCGGCCCCACCGCCTTGGCAACCTGCTCGTGGAAATAGTCCTTCATCGCGTTCGGCTCGGTGGTGCCGCCGGACTTGCTGGAGACGATGAAGACGGTGTTGGCGATGTCGATCTTCGCCTCCATCGCCCGCACCTGTGCCGGATCGGTGGAGTCGAGCACGTGCAGCTTGGGGAAGCCGGGCTTCTTGCCGAAGGTCTCCGCCAGCACCTCGGGGCCGAGGCTGGAGCCGCCCATGCCGAGCACGACCGCGTCGGAGAATTTCTGGCCCTTCACGCGGCCCGCATAGTCCTCGTAATCGGCAATGTCGGCCTGCTGCGGGCTGTCGAGCCAGCCAAGCCATTTGTCCTCGTCCGCACCGGTCCATACCGACTTGTCGCGCTGCCACAACCTGCGGATCTTGGCCGACGCCCGCCACTCCTCCGTGGTCTTGGCCAGCGCCTTGCCGAGCCCGTCGCCCAGCGAGAGCTGCTGGCGGTCGAGTGCGGGCCCGAGGACGACCGCCCGCTTGTGGGCGACGGCGCCGTAGAGCTTGTCGGCGGCATCCGCAAACAGCTTGACGCCGTCCTTGACCAACTCCTCGGCGATCGCATCGAGCGAGATGCCGGAGCGCTCCAGCTCCTCCAGCACGCGCTTCGCGTCCTCGACGTTCTCCTCCAGGCTGTCGCGCGGCTTGCCGTGGTCGCGGAACGCATCCAGCGTTGCCGGCGGCACGGTGTTGATGGTGTCGGGGCCGATCAGCTCCTCGACATAGAGGACGTCGCTGTAATCCTTGTTCTTGGTGCCGGTGGAGGCCCACAGCATGCGCTGCGGCTTGGCGCCCTTGGCGGCAAGCTTCTCCCAGCGGGGGCCTGCGAACAGGCGCTTGTAGTCCTGGTAGGCGAGCTTGGCGTTGGCGATCGCCACCTTGCCCTTGAGCGCGGCGAGACGTTCCTTCTCGGACGGATCGTTGGCGCGGGCGATCTTCTCGTCCAGCTGCTTGTCGACCACCGAATCGATCCGGCTGACGAAGAAGCTGGCGACGCTGGCCACATGCGACGGATCGCCGCCGCCTGCGACGTAGGTCTCCAGACCGGCGATGTAGGCCTCGGCCACCTCGAAATAGACGGCCTTGGAGAACAACAGCGTGATGTTGATGCTGATGCCCTCGCTGATCAGCTGCTCGATCGCCGGCAGGCCCTCCGGCGTCGCCGGCACCTTCACCATCAGGTTCTTCCGACCGACGTCCTTCCAGAGCCGCCGCGCCTCCGCGATCGTGCCTGATGTGTCCATGGCGAGATAGGGCGAGACCTCCAGGCTGACATAGCCGTCGCCGCCCTTGAGGCGGTCGTAGACCGGGCGCAGCACGTCGGCGGCGTTCTGGATGTCCTCGATCGCGACGGCCTCGAACAGGTCGGCCACGGTGCGGTCGCCGCGCTTCAGCGCCTTGCCGATCGGAGCGTCATATTCGTCCGAGCTGCCGATCGCCTTCTCGAAGATCGACGGGTTGGAGGTGACGCCCTTGACGCCGTCGGTGTCGATCAGCCGCTTCAGGTCGCCCTTGGCGATGAAGCCGCGGGCCAGGAAGTCGAGCCAGACCGCCTGTCCGTGCTTTTCCAGTTCTTTGACGGGATTCATGATGCTTATTATCTCCAAGCCTGCGGACGAGGGGTTTTCGCGAAGGTCCTGACGCGCTATCCTCTAGCCTACATGCACCCGGGAGGGAACCAATCAAGGGTGCGGGAGTCATACCCTCCAGTGTAACTCCGTCGCGATCATGGCGATCCAGACGGGCACGCTTACTGTTGCGTAAAGGTCGTTCACCATCCGGCCGATCTGAGTGCTTCGCTGCCCCAGCGGGCATGTCGTCGTGGTCCACTCTACGCATCCGCGATCTCCGTATCGACGATGAATTTCTGCCACGGGGTTCGATGGCGGAGATCTTGCTCGAAGATTGCCGCGGTCACGAAATGATCGTGCTGAGGCCGACGCCGGACATGCGAAGAGCTCCGCAGCATCCCAAGCTGGCCGTTACGCACAGAACGATCGCGTTGTCATCCGTCGGGTGGGCCTGGCTTGGCAGCGATTGTGTCACGGTGCTGCGCGTTGCCGCGACGTACAGGCCGCCAGCACACTGCATTGCAGCAGGAAGATGAACGGGGACCGCAAGGCTTCGCCGTACCAGCGTCATAAGATCGCCGCTCCCGGCCCGCTATGCTGCATTGCCGGACGGGGCCATCCCCGGGAACGCCCGGATGTGGCGAGCGAGTGACATTTTCTGGAAATGAGCCAGAATAGACAGAGATTCGCATAAATTACAGGCAGGTGCCTGTTCGTAACTCACAGAGTGCCTACGTTGTGCGTTGCGTCGAGTCGGCACCCGGGTGTCCAATGATCGTCATGTGCTCACGCTGATTCGAAACGGCCTGAGGAACGGTCCGGTAACTGCTTTCGTTTCAGCTTGTAGCGGAACTCACGCGGAGAGGGATCATGTACAACGATTCTCTATTCAACGCTTTCGCTCGGTCGTTCGAGGCGAGAAGCCAGCACGACATGTCGATGGCGGAATATCTGGAATCGTGTCGAAGCGATCCCATGAAATACGCGAACGCGGCCGAACGACTGCTAGCGGCGATCGGTGAGCCTCAGACGATTGACACGGCCAAGGACCCACGCCTTGGCCGTATTTTTTTGAACCGCACCATCCGCACCTATCCAGCCTTCGCCGGCTTCTACGGCATGGAAGAAACCATCGAGCGCATCGTCGGTTTCTTCCGCCATGCGGCGCAAGGTCTCGAAGAGCGCAAGCAGATCCTCTACCTGCTCGGCCCGGTCGGCGGCGGCAAGTCCTCGCTCGCCGAGCGGCTCAAGTCGCTGATGGAAGTGCAGCCGATCTACGTGCTCAAGGCCGGCGACGAGCTCTCGCCTGTGTTCGAGAGCCCGCTCAGCCTGTTCGATCCCGATCAGCTCGGTCCGATGCTGGAGGAGAAGTACGGCATTCCGCGCCGTCGCCTCACCGGCCTGATGAGCCCGTGGTGCTACAAGCGGCTCGAAGCCTTCGGCGGCGACATCTCGCAATTCCGGGTCGCCAAGATCCAGCCGTCGCGGCTGCGCCAGATCGCGATCGCCAAGACCGAGCCCGGTGACGAGAACAACCAGGACATCTCCTCGCTGGTCGGCAAGGTCGACATCCGCAAGCTCGAGACCTACGCCCAGAACGATCCCGACGCCTACAGCTATTCCGGCGGCCTCAACCGCGCCAATCAGGGCGTGCTCGAGTTCGTCGAGATGTTCAAGGCGCCGATCAAGATGCTGCACCCGTTGCTGACCGCAACCCAGGAAGGCAACTATATCGGCACCGAGAACATCGGTGCGATCCCGTTCACCGGCATCATCCTGGCGCACTCGAACGAAGCCGAGTGGGCGAGCTTCAAGGCCAACAAGAACAACGAAGCCTTCATCGACCGCATCTGCGTCATCAAGGTGCCCTACTGCCTCAGGGTCACCGAGGAGCAGAAGATCTACGAGAAGCTGATCCAGGGCTCCGAGCTCGCCTCGGCTCCTTGCGCGCCGTCGACGCTGGAGACGCTGGCGCGGTTCTCGGTGATGTCGCGCCTGCGCAAGCACGAGAACTCCACCCTGTTCGGCAAGATGCGGGTCTACGACGGCGAGAGCCTGAAGGAATCCGATCCGAAGGCGCGCAGCGTCCAGGAATATCGCGACGCCGCCGGCGTCGACGAGGGCATGGACGGCGTCTCGACCCGCTTCGCCTTCAAGATCCTGGCCGCCACCTTCAACCACGATCCGCAGGAAGTGGCCGCCGACGCCGTGCATCTGATGTACGCGCTGGAGCAGGCGATCCGCCGCGAGCAGCTGCCCGAGGAGACCGAGAAGCGTTATCTCGAATTCATCAAGGCGGACCTGGCGCCGCGCTATGCCGAATTCATCGGCAACGAGATCCAGAAGGCTTATCTCGAATCCTACTCGGATTACGGGCAGAACCTGTTCGATCGCTACGTCGACTATGCCGACGCCTGGATCGAGGACCAGGACTTCAAGGATCCCGATACCGGCCAGCTGCTCGATCGCGAGCTTTTGAACCAGGAGCTGACGAAGATCGAGAAGCCGGCGGGCATCGCCAACCCCAAGGATTTCCGCAACGAGGTCGTCAAATTCTCGTTACGCTCCCGGGCCCAGAACGGCGGCAAAAACCCGACCTGGACCTCCTACGAGAAGATTCGCGATGTGATCGAAAAGCGGATATTCTCCCAGGTCGAGGACCTGCTTCCGGTCATCTCCTTCGGGTCGAAGAAGGACGGCGAGACGGAGAAGAAGCACGGCGAGTTCGTCGCACGCATGGTGGAGCGCGGCTATACCGAACGTCAGGTTCGCCGGCTCGTCGAATGGTACATGCGCGTGAAGCAGGCCGGTTGAGGCGGATGGGAGGCGAATGGTAAAGTGCCCATTCACATTATTGACAGGCGCCTGAATCCAGGCGGTAAGAGTCTTGAGAACCGCCAGCGGTTCTTGCGTCGGGCCAAATCCCTGGTGCAGGGCGCCGTCAAGAAGACCTCGCAGGAACGCGACATCAAGGACGTCCTGGAGGGTGGTGAGGTCACGATTCCACTCGACGGCATGCACGAGCCGCGTTTCCGCCGTGAAGGCGGGACGCGCGACATGGTGCTGCCCGGCAACAAGAAGTTCATCGAAGGCGACTATCTCCAGCGCTCCGGCCAGGGCAGCGCCAAGGATTCCGGTCCCGGCGAAGGCGACAGCGAGGATGCCTTCCGCTTCGTGCTGAGCCGCGACGAGTTCGTCGATCTGTTCCTCGACGACCTCGAGCTTCCGGATCTCGCCAAGCGCAAGATCGCACAGACCGAGAGCGAAGGCATCCAGCGCGCCGGCTACACCATGACTGGCTCGCCCGCCAACATCTCGGTGAGCCGGACGGTGAAGCTCGCGCTCGCCCGCCGCATCGCGCTCAAGCGTCCGCGCAAGGACGAGATCGAAGAGCTGGAAGCCGCGATCGAAGCCTGCACCGACGAGGACGAGCGTGCGGCGCTCGTGGCCCGGCTCGAAACGCTGAAGGCGAAGTCCAAGCGCATCCCCTTCATCGATCCGCTCGACATCCGCTACCGGCGCTTCGAGACGGTGCCCAAGCCGGTTGCGCAGGCCGTGATGTTCTGCCTGATGGACGTCTCCGGCTCGATGTCCGAGCACATGAAGGATCTGGCGAAGCGCTTCTACATGCTGCTCTACGTCTTCCTGAAGCGGCGCTACAAGCATGTCGAGATCGTCTTCATCCGCCACACCGACCGCGCCGAGGAGGTCGACGAGCAGACCTTCTTCTACGGTCCGGCCTCGGGCGGCACGCTGGTCTCCAGCGCGCTGCAGGCGATGCACGAGATCGTGCGCGAGCGTTTCAACCCGTCGGACTGGAACATCTACGCCGCGCAGGCTTCCGACGGCGACAACTCCTATTCCGACGGCGAGCTCACGGGGCTGCTGCTGACCGAGAAGATCCTGCCGGTCTGCCAGTTCTTCGCCTATCTCGAGGTCGGCGAGGCCGGCGGCAGCGCCTTCGATCTCTCCGACTCCTCGCTCTGGAGCCTCTACGAACGCCTGCGCAACAGCGGTGCTCCGCTCTCGATGCGCAAGGTCTCGGAGCGCAGCGAGATCTTCCCGGTATTCCACGATCTGTTCCAGCGCCGCGACACTGCCCAGGAGAAGGCCGCTCCATGAAGGAACGTTTGTTCGAAGGCGCCGATTGGGATTTCCACACCTTGCAGCGCATCACCGATGCCTGCGAGGAGGTGGCGTTGAAGGATCTCGGCCTCGACGTCTATCCGAACCAGATCGAGGTCATCACCGCCGAGCAGATGCTGGACGCCTACTCGTCGGTCGGCATGCCCTTGTTCTACAAGCACTGGTCGTTCGGCAAGCACTTCGCGTTCCATGAGGCGTCCTACCGCAAGGGCCTGATGGGGCTGGCCTACGAGATCGTCATCAACTCCTCGCCCTGCATCTCCTATCTGATGGAGGAGAACACGGCGACGATGCAGACGCTGGTGATCGCGCACGCCGCCTTCGGCCACAACCATTTCTTCAAGAACAATTATCTGTTCAAGCAGTGGACCGATGCCGACGGCATCCTGGACTATCTCGACTTCGCCAAGAACTACGTCATGCAGTGCGAGGAGCGCTACGGCCGCATCGAGGTCGAGCGCACGCTCGATGCTGCGCACGCGCTGATGTCGCACGGCATCGACCGTTACCCCGGCAAGAAGAAGCTCGATCTGCGCGCCGAGGAGAAGCGGGCAGGGCGCCGCCGCCAGCACGAGGAGGAGGTTTTCAACGATCTCTGGCGCACCGTGCCGAAGGGTGCCGCCAAGAGCCGGTCCACCCTCAGCATCGAGCGCCGCCGCAAGCTGCTCGGCCTGCCGCAGGAGAATCTGCTTTATTTCCTGGAGAAGAGCGCGCCGCGGCTGGCGCCCTGGCAGCGCGAGCTGCTCCGCATCGTCCGCCACATCGCGCAATATTTCTATCCGCAGAGCCAGACCAAGGTCATGAACGAGGGGACGGCGACCTACGTCCATTACCGCATCATGACCAAGCTGCACGAGCAAGGCCGCATCAGCGACGGCAACTTCCTCGAATTCCTGGGGTCGCACACCAACGTGGTGTTCCAGCCCGAATTCGACGACCCGCGTTTCTCCGGCTTCAACCCCTACGCGCTCGGCTTCGCGGTGATGCAGGACATCGAGCGCATCGTCACCAATCCGGAAAACGAGGACCGCGAGTGGTTCCCCGACATCGCCGGCAAGGGCGACGTCATGGGCGTGCTGCGCGACGTCTGGGCCAATTATCGCGACGAAAGCTTCATCGGGCAGTTCCTGAGCCCGAAGTTGATGCGGCACTTCCGCATGTTCCACCTGCACGACGATCCCGAGGAGCGCGCCGGCATCCGGGTCGATGCCATCCACGACGAGCGCGGCTTCCGCCGCGTCCGCCGCGAGCTGGCGCGGCAGCACGATGTCGGCTTCATCGACGCCAATATCGAGGTGGTCGACGTCGATCTCTCCGGCGACCGCCGCCTGATCCTGCATCACCACGTTATCAAGGGCTCGCAGCTCAACGAGACCGACGCCAAGCGCGTGCTCCAGCATCTGGCCGATCTCTGGACCTACGACGTCGCACTGATCGAGGTCGATGCCAACGACAAGGTCCTGCGCGAATACGTCGTCAGCCCACGCCCGATCGCGGCGGCGGTGGCGTGAGGCGGTCGGGAGTCGAGTGATCAGGCGGCTGGCTCGCACGCGGCCCATCCTTCGAGACGCCCGCCTTTGGCGGGCCCTCAGGATGAGGACGGAGTGTGTGGCAGCAAATTTGACAGACCGAGATGCTGCTCAGCCTCACCCTGAGGAGATCGCGCAGCGGTCGTCTCGAAGGGCGAGGCGCTTGCTCCGGCTGCCGCCAAGAATCTACTTCGAGTTGACATGTTGCACTAACCCGACCGCTTGCTCACCTTCTTCTTCGACGCATTCAACTCCACCGCCGCGCGGATCAGTGCCTTCAGCGCTTTCTCGTTGACCTTGTCGCCCTCGCGGATATCGATCGCGCGGCGCACATTGCCGTCCAGGCTGGAATTGAACAGACCCGCGGGATCCGCGAGTGCCGCGCCCTTGGCGAAGGTCAGCTTCACCACCGCCTTGTAGGTCTCGCCGGTGCAGATGATGCCGTCGTGCTCCCACACGGGAACGCCGCGCCATTTCCATTCTTCTACGACATCGGGATCGGCTTCCCTGATCAGGCCTCGGATTCGCGCGAGCATCTCGCCGCGCCAGTCGCCGAGCTCCTTGATCCGGCCGTCGATCAGCTTTGATGGCGAGGCGATGCCTGCTTGCGTCGCGCTGCTCGTCTTCGCCGTCACGGGCTTCTTCATCACCGCCTCGTTCACGCGTTGCTGCGGCCGCGATAAGGCAGCGCGAACAGATAGAGCCCGGTCGCGAGCAGCGGAATCAGCGGCACCAGCGCCAGGAAGCCGATCCACACCGCCTCGACCTGCATCGTCATCGCCACGATGTTGGCGACGACGGCAAGCGTGAAAGCCATCGACAGCCAGCGATGAATTTGCCGAATCCACATTTGCGTGCTCATTGGGACCTCCTGTTGGATCAATCGAAATGGACGTCGGCAGGGCTAGCCCGCTCGCGCCAGCAAATCGTCCAGCTTGGCCAGGAACTGCTTCCAGCCGGCATGCGCGCCGCCGAACGCCTGTTTCTGCGTCGGACGGAAGCCCGCCTGCTCGACGCGCAGATGCGTGCCCGCGCTCGTCGGCGTCAGCGTGAACGTGACGATGCTCTTGAGATCGAAGGCGGCGTCCTCATGCGAGAAATTCCAGGTGTAGGCCAGCGTCTTCTGCGGCTCGATGGTGAGCACCTCGCAGTCCAGCACGCCGCCCCATTCGCCGCGCAGATTGAAGTGATGGCCGACGACCGGCTTGAAGTCGTTCTTCATCAGCCATTCCTCGATCAGATGCGGCTGCGTCAGCGCGCGCCAGAGCCGCTCGGCGGGATAGGCAAATTCGCGCTCGATGACGACCGAGCGCGTCTCGGCGGGTTCGTTCATTGGTCCATCCTCTTCAGGAGATCGTCGAGGGCATCCAACCTTTTCTGCCAGAACCCGGCCATCTGGCCGGTCCAGTCGATCAGCGGATTGAGCGCACCGGGCTGCGCGCTGTAATGGGTCTGCCGTCCTTCGTGCCGGTCGCGCACCAGGCCCGCCTGCTTCAGGGCGCCAAGATGTTTCGACACCGCCGGCTGCGACACGCCGGATCGCGTCGTCAGCGCCCCGACCGTCTGCTCCCCCTCACGGCACAGCCGCTCGAAGATCGCCCGCCGGGTGGGATCGGCGAGCGTCCTGAACAGAAGGTCGGGGGTGGTGGACATGAAAGATCCATAACTGGGAAGTTATGGGTTAACTCATAACTGTGGAGTTATGGGTTAGTCAAGTGCGACGGGAGGATACGGCGCCGCCACACTCCTCCGTCATTGCGAGCCAACGGGACCGCGCGAAGCGCGGCCCGATGACAGGCTCCGCGAAGCAATCCAGAAACCTTCCGCGGAGGCTGCTTGGATTGCTTCGTCGCACGGGCTCCTCGCAATGACGCGGAAAGGGCCGCGCCAGCCATCGCCGTGCCCGGCTACGGCCGCAAATACAGATACCCCTGCGACTGCAGTTCGGCGAGCCGGACCACGCCGCCGTTCTCGGCGTTGACGAAGCCCGGCAGCAGCTCGCTCAGCGTCACGTTCTGCGCCTTCATCGTGTTGCCGCAGGCCGCGAGCTCGACGCCGCCCTTGGAGAAATCACTGATCCGCTTGCTGACGTCGGGGTTGGCCTGCGCCCAGTGAAACGCCTTCAGCGCCGGGCCGTGGATCACCAGCGCGATTGTCACATGCTCGGGGCCGCCGACGCCCTCGATGTGGTTCTGGATGTTGCCGAGCACGAAATGGACCTTCTCGGCGTCGCTGAGATGGTAGGCGACTTTCAGCTTGTTGCTCGCGCTCACTTCCGTCGCGGCTCTGGCGCCGGAGGCGCCGAGTGCTGCGCCCAAAGCCGAGACGGCGCTCCACAAGATGCTGCGGCGGTTCATGGCATTCTCCCTGGATTGCCTGACATTGCCGCAGGCATATCATTTGTGGCGCAGGGCCGCGAGTTCCTTGCGGTCGGTCACCAGCGAGGCGCACTCGCGATTGTCGGCGCGGTCGAGACGGAAAATCTTGTCGTCGGCGCCGGCGGTCAGCGAATGCTCGGCGTCATCGTCCGGCTTGTTGTTCTGCCAGACCCTGACACGTTCGAGCCGCACGATCGCCGATCTGTCGTCCCTGGAGAGCGCAACGCCGATGCCGCCGCCATCGCAGTCGACGCCGCAGCCAAGGCGCACCTCGTCGCCGCTCCTGGTGAATACGGCGTGGTTGCATGAGCCGCTGGAATCGAAATCGCCGCTGCGGTGACGGTATCTGAAGCCGAGGCGAAACGAGTGGTGCAGCTCCTTGTCCTCCTTGTCGAACTCCGCGGAGACCAGCAGCTTCATCGAAGCGACCTTCTGCTTCGGATGCCGCGCCAGATGGTCGGCATCGTAGCGGCGGATGAAGCAGGCATAGGCCTTGTCGCCGGGAGGCTTCGCATACATCCGTGTATTGAAGGTCTCGGCCTCGGCCTTGCTGGCCTCGCGGATATCGTCGACTTCCTCGGCGCGGCCGACGCTGGTCAGCGCAGCAAAAGTGAGGGCAGCAAGGATGACGAGCTTCATGAGGGCCTCGCGCACATGACAATTTCGTCGCAGCAAGACAGAGCTGCTGTCTGTTAGACGCAGAATTGGTGACCCGCGTTCAACCGTCGCAAGCCGCTCGAGCGGTGGTCGCGGTGCGGATTCGCGCAACTCGCTTCACGCTCCGCCTTAGTCACTGATGGGCTCGAGAAGGTTCAAGCGGTGAAGCGGGCGGCCCTTCGGAACTTGAAGCCTGCAATCGCTGCGACATTGTCTCGGTTCGTCAATGTGATAGCGTTCACAGACGACCGCCTTCGGCGGTCGTAAGCTGGGGCTGCCTTGTCAGTATGTGGAGTCTCCCCCGCAATGGGCGAAATTCGCAGCTTCAAATCCGGCAATCAAGACGAGCCGCCTCCGCACGGCGCCATGCCTCGTCGCCTCGCCGCGATCATTGTCGGTGACATCGCTTCGTACAGCCGCATGATGCAGGCTGATGAGGAGGGGACGCATGTCCGCGTCAAGCGGATCGAGCGCGACCTCATCTATCCAAGCATCGTCGAGCACCATGGAACTCTGGTGAAGACGACAGGCGATGGCTTCATCGCCATTTTCGACAGCCCTGTCGAGGCCGTTCGATGCAGCATCGTCATCCAGCAGAACCTCATCGGCCGCAACGCGCCGCTTCCCAAGCATTCGCGGCTCGAATATCGGATTGGCGTCAATCTCGGCGATGTGATCGTGGAGTCGGACGATGTCTACGGCGACGGCGTCAACATCGCCACGCGCATCGAGGGCATTGCCGAGCCCGGTCAGGTCTATATCTCCGGCGCGATCTACGAGCAGATCAAGCACAAGGTAGTATGCGGCTATGAGTCGCTCGGCGACCGCAAGGTCAAGAACATCACCGATCCGGTGCGCGTGTATCGTGTGCTGCCGGACGCTGATGCGGTCGGCAAGACAAGAAGCCGGCGTGAGAACGCGCTGATCTTTTTGCTGGCCATTACAGTGCTGATGATGGCCACCGGCGTGCTCTGGTATTTGCTGGCGCAGCCCGGCAGAATGGGCGAGCAGGCTGCCGCGCCGCCCACCGCTCCGGTCGTCTCACCGGTTCCTCAGCCGTTGCCGCGCGAGGCGGCGAAGCAGACGCCGCAACCCTCTCCGTCATTGGCTTCGTCGCCTTCGGCCCCGACTCCGGCTCCCAGCCCATCGGCAACGCCGGTGCGCGAGCCCGAAATGATCGCCATTCGCGGCGGCAGCTTCGCCATGGGTAGCAACGAAGATCCGACCGAGCGTCCCGTCCACCAGGTCACGATCAAGCCGTTCTCGATCGGAAAATACCCGGTGACGGTGCAGGAGTGGAACGAATGCGCTGCCGCCAAGGTGTGCGGATTCACGGCCACCGGCAAGGACGATGCCCCGGTCAGCAATGTGAGCTGGACCGATGCGCAGCAATATGTCGCCTGGCTCGCGCAGGCGACGAAGAAGCCCTACCGGCTTCCGAGCGAAGCCGAATGGGAATATGCGGCACGCGGCGGCACACAGACCAAATATTGGTGGGGCGACAAGCTGCAGCCGGGCATGGCCGGCTGCAAGGATTGCGGTGAACTTGCCGCCGAGCAGCCGGCCAAGGTCGGCAGTTTCAAGCCAAATCCGTTCGGGCTTTACGACATGGGCGGCGGCATCGATCAGTGGGTCGCGGACTGCTGGCACCGGACCTATCAGGGCGCGCCCAGCGACGGCTCGGCGCGGACCAGCGCTGACTGCAGCTCTCATGTCCTGCGCTCAGGCTCCTGGAAGAACGATTCGAGATATGTGCGGCCGTCAAACCGCGGTGGATACGACACCGGCGTCCGTTACCCCACGCACGGATTCCGGATCGCGCTCAGTCCGTAGTACTGGAGTCAATTTGATGAAGATCGTTTCCTGTATCGCGCTGGCGGCCGCCATCGCATTGCTCCCCGGCGCGGCCTATCCGCAAGGCAAAACTGCGCCAAAGGACGCCAAGCTTTATTTCATCTCGCCGTATGACGGTCAGAAGATCCGTGGTGGGTTTTGGGTCCGGTTCGGCCTGCGCAACATGGGCGTGACGCATGCCGGTGACGACTACCACAATGCCGGCCACCATCATCTGTTGATCGATGTGAAAGACCCCATCGATGCCAAGGAGCCGATTCCGCAGGACAAGTCCCATCTGCATTTCGGAGCGGGACAAACCGAAACGTTCCTCGAGCTTCCGCCGGGCACGCATACGCTGCAACTGGTGCTTGGCGACGCCAAACACTATCCGTTCGAACCACCCGTCGTGTCGGAGAAGATCACGATACGCGTCAGGCCGGCGGCATCAGCGCGAAGATGATCACCGCAGGCTGGCGTTGATCTTGTCCAGGACCGCCGAGCCGGGACAGAGCGTGTCCGCCTCCAGCGCGTTGAGCGGCGTCTCGACCGTGTTGAGATGCTCGTGCAGGTCTTCGGCATCGGGATCGACGTAAAGAAGACCGGTGACGATCTGCCCCTTGGCGGCGTGCCGCGCGAGGAAGGTCTGGGCGCCCAGCCGGTCGTGCGGATCGTAGTCCGCGTCGATCTTGCGCAGCGCGATCTTGCTGCCGTCGTGCTGCTCGACCACCTGCACCGTGCCGGGCGCGTAGTCCACCGCAATGGGATCGCGGCCGACCAGCACGTCGAGCCGATTCACGGCGTCGTTGTGCTCGCGGACATAGTCGAAGCTTTTGGTCGAGCCGGCGTGGTTGTTGAACGCGATGCAGGGGCTGATGACGTCGATGAAGGACGCGCCCTTGTGGCCGATCGCGGCGGCGATCAGCGGCACCAATTGGCTCTTGTCGCCGGAGAAGGAGCGCGCGACGAAGGTGGCGCCCAGCTGCAGCGCCATCGCGACGAGGTCGATGGCGTTATCGGTATTGGTGACGCCTTTCTTGCTCTTCGAGCCGCGGTCGGCGGTCGCCGAGAACTGGCCCTTGGTCAGGCCGTAGACGCCGTTGTTCTCGACGATATAGGTCATGTTGACGCCGCGACGGATCGAATGCGCGAACTGGCCGAAGCCGATCGAGGCGGAATCGCCGTCGCCGGAGACGCCGAGATAGATCAGGTCGCGGTTGGCGAGGTTGGCGCCTGTCAGCACGGATGGCATGCGGCCGTGCACGGAATTGAAGCCGTGCGAATTGCCGAGGAAATAGTCCGGCGTCTTCGACGAGCAGCCGATGCCGGAGATCTTCGCCACCCGGTGCGGCTCGATCGAGAGCTCGTAGCAGGCTTCGATGATCGAGGCCGTGATCGAATCGTGGCCGCAGCCGGCGCACAAAGTCGAGATCTTGCCCTCGTAATCGCGGTGGGTGTAGCCGAGCGAGTTCTTCTTCAGGCCCGGATGATGGAATTTTGGTTTTGCGATGTAGGTCATGCGAGCACCTGAAATTTCCGCGGCGTCATGGCCGGGCTTGACCCGGCCATCCACGTCTTGGCCGGGAAAAGAAAGGCGTGGATGCCCGGGCATAGGCGAGCGGAAGCGACGCCGTTCTTCGAACGGCTAAGCCCGGGCATGACGGAGGAGAGCGCAAGGTGTTGTTCATGACACGGCCTTGCGGAGCGGGGTCACCTTGAGGTGGTCCTGGTGGTCGCCGATGGCTTTGGCGATGAAGCGGGCGGTGATCGGCGTGCCGTCGTAATGCACGATCGGCACCAGACGGACGGGATCGATGCCGTTCTCGTTGACGATGAGCTGGCGCAGCTGGCTGTCGCGGTTCTGCTCGACCACGTAGACGAAGTCGTGCTCGGCGAGGAAGCTCGCCACGCTCGAGTGGAACGGGAAGGCGCGGATGCGGAGGCGATCGAGCTGATGCCCGCGCGCTTCCAGCAGGCCGATCGCCTCGTCCATCGCCGGCGAGGTCGAGCCGAAATAGATCACGCCATATTTGGTCGGCCGTTCCGCATTGGACTGCAGCGGCCGCGGCACCAGGTCCTGCGCCGTCTCGAACTTGCGGACCAGGCGCTGCATGTTGTCGGCGTAGACCGTGCCTTCCTCGGAGTAGCGCGCATAGCGGTCGCGCGACGTGCCGCGGGTGAAGTAGGAGCCCTTGGTCGGGTGCGTGCCGGGGTAGGTGCGGTAGGGAATGCCGTCGCCGTCGACGTCGAGATAGCGGCCGAAGTCGCGGCCTTCCTCCAGCATCTCCGCCGTCATGACCTTGCCGCGGTCATATTGCCTGGCATCGTCCCACTTCAGCGGGCGGCAGAGCCGGTGGTTCATGCCGATGTCGAGATCGAGCATCAGGAAGATCGTGGTCTGCAGCCGCTCGGCGAGATCGAAGGCGGCCGCCGCGAACTCGAACGCTTCGGCCGGATCCTCGGGGAACAGCAGCACGTGCTTGGTGTCGCCATGCGAGGCATAGGCGCAGGCGATGATGTCGCATTGCTGGGTGCGGGTCGGCATGCCCGTGGAGGGGCCGGCGCGCTGGATATTCATGATCACGGCCGGGATCTCGGCAAAGTACGAGAGGCCGATGAACTCGGTCATCAGCGAGATGCCGGGGCCGGAGGTCGCGGTGAAGGCGCGGGCGCCGTTCCAGGACGCGCCGATCACGATGCCGATCGAGGCCAGCTCGTCCTCGCCCTGCACGATCGCGTATTTCGCCTTGCCGGTTTCAGGATCGTGCCGGTACTTCTTGCAATGGGCGGTGAAGGCTTCCGCCACCGACGATGACGGCGTGATCGGATACCAGGCGCACACGGTGGCGCCGCCATAGACGGCGCCGAGCGCGGCCGCGCTGTTGCCCTCGATGAAGATGCGGTCGCCGACCTTGTCGGACTTCTTCACGCGCAGCCCGATCGGGCATTTCAGGTTCTGCAAGGCCCAATCGCGGCCGAGATGCAGCGCATGGACGTTGGAGGACAGCAGCTTCTCCTTGCCCTTGTACTGCTCGCCGATCAGCTGCTCGATCAGCTTCGGATCCATGTCGAGTAGCGCCGAGAGCGCGCCGAGATAGATGATGTTCTTGAACAGCTGTCGCTGCCGCGGATCGGTATAGGTCGAATTGGTGATCGCGGTCAGCGGCACGCCGATCACGGTGATGTCGTCGCGGAATTTGGTCGACGGCATCGGCTTGGTGGAATCGTAGAACAGATAGCCGCCGGGCTCGATGCCGGCGACGTCCTTGTCCCACGTCTGCGGATTCATCGCCACCATCATGTCGACGCCGCCGCGGGCGCCGAGATGGCCGGCTTCCGTCACGCGCACCTCGTACCAGGTCGGCAGGCCCTGGATGTTGGAGGGGAAGATGTTGCGTGGGCTGACAGGCACGCCGTGGCGCAGGATCGCGCGCGCGAACATCTCGTTGGCGCTGGCCGAGCCCGAGCCGTTGACGTTGGCGAAGCGGACGACGAAGTCGTTTACGCTGCTGATCGGCTTTTTGTCGGACATGTCGAACCTGCGTGGGTCATCTCGATGAAATATTTCTGCATGTCCCAGGCGCCGGTGGGACAGCGCTCGGCGCACAGCCCGCAATGCAGGCAGACGTCCTCGTCCTTCACCATCACGCGCCCGGTCTTCAGGTCCGAGGAGACGTAGAGGTCCTGGTCCGGGTGAGCGGAGGGCGCCTTCAGGCGCTGGCGCAGATCGCTTTCCTCGCCGTTGGCGGTGAAGGTGATACAATCCATCGGGCAGATGTCGACGCAGGCGTCGCACTCGATGCAGAGCGAGGTCGAGAACACGGTTTGCACGTCGCAGTTCAGGCAGCGATGGGCTTCGCCGAGCGCGAGCTTGACGTCATAGCCGAGCTCGACCTCGGCGCGGATGTCCTTCAGCGCGACGACCTTGTCGCGATGCGGCACCTTGTAGCGCTTGTCGGGCGAGATGTCGTTGTCATAGCTCCATTCGTGGATGCCCATCTTCTGCGAGGAGATTTGCACCTCCGGCAGCGGGCGCTCGTCGACCGCTTCGCCCGAGAGCATCTTGTGGATCGACAGCGCGGCGTCATGGCCGTGCGCAACCGCCCAGATGATGTTCTTCGGGCCGAACGCGGCATCGCCGCCGAAGAACACTTTCGGATTGGTCGAGGCGAAGGTCTTCGGATCGACCTTGGGCATGTGCCATTTGTCGAATTCGATGCCGCAATCCTGCTCGATCCAGGGGAAGGCGTTCTCCTGGCCGACCGCGACCAGCACGTCGTCGCAGGGAATGGTCTGATCGGGATCGCCCGAAGGCACCAGGTTGCGGCGGCCTTTGGCGTCGTATTCGGCCTTGACGTGCTGGAAGGTGACGCCGATCAGCTTGCCGGCGACGTGCTTGAAGGCCACCGGGACCATGTAGTTGAGGATCGGGATATCCTCGTGGATCGCGTCCTCCTTCTCCCAGGGCGAGGCCTTCATCTCGTCGAAGCCGGAACGCACGACCACGGTGACTTTCTCGCCGCCGAGCCGGCGTGCGGTGCGGCAGCAATCCATCGCGGTGTTGCCGCCGCCGAGCACGATGACGCGCTTGCCTATTTTGTCGACATGGCCGAACGACACGTTGGCCAGCCATTCGATGCCGATATGGATGTTGGCGGCGGCCTCTTTCCGGCCGGGAAGCTCGAGCTCGCGGCCGCGCGGCGCGCCGGAGCCGACGAAGATGGCGTCGTATTTCTCGGCAAGCAGCGCCTTCATGCTGTCGATGCGGTGGCCGCCTTTGAACTCGACGCCGAGACCCAGGATGTAGCCGGTCTCCTCGTCGATCACGGAATTGGGCAGGCGGAATTTCGGGATCTGCGTGCGCATCATGCCGCCGGCTTCCGGGTCGGCATCGAACACGGTGCAGTGATAGCCGAGCGGCGCGAGATCGCGTGCCACCGTCAGCGAAGCGGGACCGCCGCCGACCAGCGCGACGCGCTTGCCGTTCTTCGGCCCGGGCTTCGGCAGCCGCTGCCTGATGTCGTCCTTGAAATCCGCTGCAACACGCTTGAGGCGGCAGATCGCGACGGGATTTTCCTCCACGCGTCCGCGCCGGCACGCCGGCTCGCAGGGACGATCGCAGGTGCGTCCCAGAATGCCGGGAAATACGTTGGATTTCCAATTGATCATGTAGGCATCGCTGTAGCGGCCTTGGGCGATCAGTCGGATGTATTCGGGAACCGGGGTGTGCGCAGGACAGGCCCACTGGCAATCGACCACTTTGTGAAAGTAGTCGGGGGCCGCGATATCGGTCGGTTTCATTCCTACCCTGTCCGCGCAGGCCCAAAGACCCCGCGGCCTTTTTTGTTAGAGCTTGGCGAGCGCTTAACGCGCTTCGATCTGGTTTCTGAATGACGTCATTGGGTTAGCTTATTAGAACCGTTCCGAAGTACAACGGCAAATTTGCGCGCGTCACGGCTTTCATGGGAGCTACGCGCAGACAGCATTAATGCCGCACGCGGTTGCGCGTGCGCTGCAGCATCCCTCTCCGTCATTCCGGGCTCGTCGCTGCGCGCCGCCCCGGAATGACGGAAGAGAGGCGCACGGCTGCTTACGCATCGCTATTGTGAGTTCAGCCGCGCGCGATGTCGCTCTTCGCGAGGTCCCACATCAGGCAGTAGGTGCCGACGGAGATCGGAAGCGGGAAGGGCGCCGCAGCCGGGCCGGTGAAGCGCTCGGCGATGACGGCGGAGACCGCATTGACATGCGTGCCGTCGATCAGCACGAACCAGTCGCGCGCGCCCTCGTTGCGCACCGCCGGAATTCCCGCCGTTGCGCCCGACAATTCCGGCTCGCTTTCGAGCAGGTGCATCGAGATGATGCCGTCGCGGTCTTGCGGCGCCAGCTTTTCTTGCAGCGCATCACGCCACGCACCGGCGTTGCCCGCCGTCGGCCGCAGACGCACCAGGCCGAGCGCGGCCCCGCGCCCGGTGCCGTTGCTGATGGTGATGCGCGCGACGACACGCAGCATGTCCTTGAAGCGCGCCATGGTCTGCCGCGACCAGTCGGTCGGGTTCGCGAGCCGCGCCCGGTAGGCGGGGCTGTCGAGCACGTCGAGCGTCGCGGTCGAATACAGGCTGAGATATTTGGGATTGGCGGCATGCGCGACATAGCGCCGCGCTTCGAGGAACCCCTCGATCGCGACGCGCTCTTCCAGATGCTCGCGATCGTACCAGCGGTTGAAATCGGCCTCGTCCGCAGCGTCGATGTTCATCGACGTCAGCAGCATGCCCTTTCCGGCGAGCGGCATTCTTCTTGTCCTTGCTTCCAGACCCTCATGGTGAGGAGGCGCGAAGCGCCGTCTCGAACCATGAAGGCTCCGCTGTCGCACCCGGCCATTCATCCTTCGAGACGCGCTCTCCGAGCGCTCCTCAGGATGAGGAGATAGACCCTAGCGAGCGATCTTCGATGCGAGGTCCGCGATCGACTTCATGACCGCGTCCCTTACGCCGCCATCATAGAGCGAATGTCCGGCCCCTTCCACGATACGAAGCTCGGAACCGGGCCATACTTTCGCAAGGGCCTGGGATGTCGCGGGGGGACACAACAGATCATAGCGCCCCTGCACCATGATGCCGGGAATGCCGCCGAGTCGCTCCGCATTCTGCAGCAGCTGGTTCTCTGTCATGAAGCTGTCGTTGATGAAATAATGCGCTTCCATGAACGGCGTCGCCGGCAAGGTGCGCCAGACGTTCAGCGCGGCGAGGTCGAGCCGCGTCCTGGCCGCCTTGTGCTCCGATAGAGCGCGCTCGGTGTCGTGCCAGGCCTTCGCCGCCGGGCCATGCACGGCAGGGTCGGTATCGAGGATGCGGCGCCAATAGGCATCCACCGGCCGGTCGCGCTCCTCGGCCGGCAGCACGCTGAGGAAATCCTCGTACAGCGCGGGATAAAATTGCGACAGGCGCGAGGTGAAGGCGGTCTCGACCTCCGCCCGCGTGCCGAGAAACGTCGCGCGCAGCGCAATGCCCGAGACGCGCTCGGGATGCGCCTGCGCATAAGCCAGCGCCAGCGTCGCGCCCCAGGAACCGCCGACCACCATCCAGTGTTCGAAGCCGAATTTTTCGCGGATCTTTTCCACGTCCGCGATCAGGTGCTGTGTGGTGTTGTGCTCGCGCGATCCCTTGGGCCGGCTGCGGCCGCAGCCGCGCTGGTCGAACAGCACGGCGCAGAAGCGGTCGGGATCGAACAGCCGGCGATGGTCGGGCTGGCAGCCGCTGCCAGGCCCGCCATGCAGATAGACCGCAGGGATGCCGTCGCTGCGGCCGACGCTCTCGACATAGAGCTCATGGCCCTCGCCGACGGCGAGTATGTCGGAGGTCAGCGGCGCAAAGGGATCGGCACGTTTGGTGGAAGCGGCCGCGTCGGCGTCAGGTCCCATTCTCGGATTCCAGGGTGCCGCCGGCGAAGTTGCGGTAGAGGAAGCGGCTGGTCTCGCCTGCGGCCTCGGCTTCCGCCTGCTTGAAAATGGTCTCGTGCAGCGGCGACAGCGCGCAGGCCGGGTCGGTGTTGGCGGCGTCCCCGGTCAGCGCGAAAGCCTGGCAGCGGCAGCCGCCGAAATCGATCTCGCGGAATTCGCAAGTCTTGCACGGCTCCTTCATCCAGCCGGTGCCGCGATAGCGGTTGAAGGCGTCCGAGTTCTGCCAGATCCAGGCGATCGAATGGTTGGAGCGCACCGACTCGAAATCGAGCCCGGTGATGCTCTCGGCGGCATGGCAGGGCAGCACCTTGCCGGCGGGCGAGATGTTGAAGAACTGCCGGCCCCAGCCGCCCATGCATTTCTTCGGCCGCAGCGCGTAATAGTCAGGCACGACATAGTCGATGGTCAGCCGGCCCTTCAGCCGCTCGCGCGCCGTCTCGACGATGCCAGTGCATTCCTCTAGCTGCGCCACGGTCGGCATCAGCGCGGCGCGGTTCTTCAGGGCCCAGCCGTAATATTGCACATTGGCAACCTCGAGCCGGTCGGCATCGAGATCGAGCGCCATCTGGATGATGTCGGGGAGCTGGTGCAGGTTCTGCCGGTGCATCACCGCGTTCACGGTGAGCGGCAGGTCGAGCTCGCGCGTCCATTTCGCCACCTCGAGCTTCTTGCGGTGACCGCCTTTGTAGCCGGCAACGCGATCGGCGAGGCCTTCCTCGATGCCCTGGAAGGAGATCTGCACATGGCAGAGCCCGGCATCTGCGAGATCGCTGAGCCTCTCGCGCGTCAGCAGCACGGCCGAGGTGATGAGATTGGTGTAGAGCCCGGCGTCGCTGGCATGCTTCACCAGCTCGACCAGATCTTTTCGTGCCGTCGGCTCGCCGCCGGAGAAATGCACCTGGAGCACGCCGATCTCGGCGAGCTCGCTCAGCACCTTTTTCCACTCGTCCGTCGTCAGCTCCTTGCCAGAGCGGTCGAGCTCGACCGGATTGGAACAATAGGGACATTGCAGCGGGCAGCGATGGGTGATCTCGAGCAGCACCGCGAGCGGGATGCCGAACGTCTCCGCCGTCGAGCGCTGCTTTTCCAGCACCGCGAGGCTGTCGCTGGGCGGGATGGTCACGTCGCTCATGACGTCTTCTCCCTGATCTCGGTGAGAAAGCCCTTGTCGGCGAGATCCTGCAACATGGCGATGACGTCGACCAGGATCGCCTCGCGCGGCGCAGCGTACTTCGCGGCGAGCTGATCGGCGACGTCGCCGACATTGCGCTCGCCGTTGCAGAGTTGCAAGACCTCGACCGCAATCTCGTCCGGCGCCAGCACGCGCTCCGGCGCCAGGATCACCCAGACCTTGCGCGTCTCGTCATATCTGAGCTTGGCATGCCGCGGCAGCACGGGGCGGCTTGCCCCGCTGACGCTGATGTTCCGCGGCCCGGCCATTGATCTTCCTTTTAACTCGCTTTGGGCACGAACGCGCCCGGCGGAATGTGCCCCTCGACATAGGCATGCTGGAGCGCATCCAGCTGCACCCATAGCACGTTGGTCTTGAAGATCAGCGCGTTGCAGACCTGCGCGCGCTGCTCCGGCGTCGTGGCGTGCCTCTTGACATAATCGAGCGCGAAATTGGCGTCGCGCGGCGCCTGGGTCAGGCGGCGCTTGAAGTAGCTCATGATGTCGGGGTTGACGAAGTCGTAGTGTTCCAGCATGCCGGCGATGCGCTCCTCATGCAGGTTGGGTGCGAACAGCTCGGTCAGCGAGGAGGCGATCGCCTCCAGCGGGCTTTTTTCGCGGCAGAAGTGGACATAGGCTTCGACCGCAAAGCGCGTCGCCGGCAAGATGCCTTCGGTGGATTCCACGTAGGCGGTGTCGAGGCCGAGGCCTTCGGTCAGCTTGATCCAGCGCTCGATGCCGCCTTCGCTGCCGACGTCGCCGTCGTGGTCTTCGATGCGATGGCGCCATTCCAGGCGGGTGGCGCGGTCGCGGAAGCGGGAGATCACCACCGCGTCCTTGATCGGAATCGTGCTCTGGTAATAGTAGCGGTTGAGCGCCCAGGCCTGCACCTGGCCCTTGTTCAGCTTGCCGCCATGCAGCAGCTTATGGAACGGATGCAGGCTGTGATAGCGCGTGGCGCCGATGTGGCGCAGCGCCGCCTCGAGCTCCTCAGCCGAGTTGAGCTTCAAGTCCTTGCCGATCGAGAGTGCGGTCATTCCAGGCAGTGATGCGGCGTTCACAGCACGATCTCCGTTCCATCCGCCGGTATCTGCCAGCCCGCCTCCTCAGTGATCTTGCGCTCGGGAGAGCCGGGCAGCAGCGCCGGATTCGAATTATTGATATGCAGAAACAGCTTCCTGTCGATATTGAGGTCGGCCAGCCGCGCGATGGCGCCGTCCTCGCCGGACATGGCGACATGGCCCATGCTCTTGCCGGTCTTGTGGCCGAGGCCGGCCCTGATCATCTCGTCGTCGCGCCAGACCGTGCCGTCGAAGAACACCAGTGAAGCGCCGTCGATCTCGGCCTTGAGCGCGTCGGTCACTTCGGCGCAGGCCGCGATGAAGTAGAAGAACTTGCCCGTGGCCCTGTCGGTGATTTTCAGGCCCAGCGTGTCGCCGTCGCCGCTCTCGCCGCCCGGATGCGCCTTGCCTTCGAGATACCAGGCCGACTTGCCCGGCACGGCAAAGGGCAGCACCTCGAGCCCCGAGCGCGTGCCGTCGGGCAGCCGCGGCTCGAACGGCTCGCGGATCGCGATCGGCTGGCGCCGCACGTTCTTCTCGTTCAGCACGTTGAAGATGCTGTTGCTGGCAAGGATCGCCAGCACCTTCTCGTGCGCATAGATCGTGAAGGGCGAGCCTTCGCGCATCGACAGCAGGCCGGCCACCGCATCGACTTCGCTGTTGGTCAAGATCACGCCCGCAATCGGCGTGTGGCGCAGCGCGCCCGCCTTGGGGTGCAGCTGCGGCGTGGCATTCAATTGCTGGCGAAGATCGGGGGAGGCGTTGATCAGGAACCAGTGCTCGCCGTCGCCGCTGAAGGCGACCGAGGCCTGGGTTCGAAAGAGCTCATGTCCACTCGCACGAGCCGCGCGGCAGCCTTCGCAGCCGCAATTCCATTGCGGAACTCCGCCGCCGGCCCCGGCGCCCAGGACGACGACGCGAAGCATGATCCGTCTCCTGGAGGCGAATTGGCGAGGTGGATCTCAGGTCGAGACAGTTTCGGACAAGGTTTCTGACTGCCGGAAACGTATCGTGACCGAAAGAACCACCTGCGCAGATCTCACCAGCCGCTTACTTGCGGGTGGCGCTCACATACATATTGATTTCCATGCCGCAGGGCACTTCGACGATCTTCGGGGCTTTCCAGGCCATTTGGCTCTCCATTTTTCGAAAATTCGGACGCATCCGCCCGCAGATAAATTAATGCGGGCGGAAAACTTCGCCAGTGAAATTTTCCCGACCTAGGTAGTAGGCTGCGGGAATTGTTGCGCTGCAAAGATGGCGTATTGCGGCCGCAAAGATGAGCGGATCAGATACGCAAAATTGCCGATAGGTCGTGATCCCTGTCGGGATAAACCAGTTGTGAGTATGGAACGGCTTCTCATCGGCGACAGGCGACCCCCTTGGATCAGGCATGCCCAGATATTTCTTCAACACCCGCATCGGCGACGAACTGATCGTGGATCCTGACGGCGAGGACCTGCGCAACCCCGATCGCGCCTGGGAGGTCGCGCGCCAGATGATCCTTGAGGTCGTGAAGTCGGAAGGAACCCAGCCGGCGCTGCTGGAGGCCGTCATCGAGGTCACCGACGCCGACGGCGAGATCGTGCTGGAATTTCCCTTCACCGAAGCGCTTCTCGACATGCCGGACCAGTCCGCCACGAGGCATTAGCCGGACGCGGTTGGGTAAGGGGCTCACCGCTCCCTCGACGTCATTGCGAGCGTAGCGAAGCAATCCAGAATCCCGCCCCGGAGGCAGCCTGGATTGCTTCGTCGCAGGGCTCCTCGCAATGACGGAGAATGAGGCAGCGCCTGGCGCAAAACCCGCCCTTCACCCCCGCGAAATCCGCATGGCTTTGCCGCGTTCCCGGCGCTAAAAGACGCCGGTTACACGGAGCAAGCCATGCAAGATCTCTGGCGCCTGTCGGCCGCCGACCTCGCCACCCTCGTCAGGTCCAAAAAGGTGTCCGCCAGGGAGGCGGCCAAGGCCGGTCTCGCGCGGCTCGATGCCGTCAATCCCCAGCTGAACGCCGTGATCGACCACCGGCCGGAGGACGTGCTCAAGCAGGCCGATGCCGTCGATGCCGCCATTGCCCGGGGCGAGGACCCCGGCGTCCTTGCCGGCGTGCCCGTCACCATCAAGGCCAATGTCGACCAGGAAGGCTTTGCCACCACCAACGGCCTCAAGCTGCAGCGCGACCTGATCGCGCGCGAGGACAATCCAGTGGTCGCCAATTTCCGGAAATCGGGTGCCATCCTGCTCGGCCGCACCAATTGCCCCGCCTTCTCCTACCGCTGGTTCACCACCAATCTCATCCATGGCGACACCAAGAACCCCCGCGACGCTTCGCTGACGCCGGGCGGCTCGTCCGGCGGCGCCGGCTCGGCGGTCGCCGCCGGCATCGGCCACATCGCGCATGGCACCGACATTGCCGGCTCGATCCGTTATCCCGCCTATGCCTGCGGCGTGCACGGTCTGCGCCCGACGCTCGGCCGCATTCCGGCCTTCAATCCGGCGCTGCCGGAGCGCCCGATCGGGCCGCAGATCATGGCGGTCTCGGGCCCGCTGGCGCGCACGGTCAATGATCTCAGAATTTCGCTCGAGGCCATGTCGGCTCGCGACATCCGCGATCCCTGGTTCGCGCCGGTGCCGCTGCAAGGCCCCGCACGGGACAAGCGCGCCGCGCTCTGCCTCAATCCGGGCGGCCTTGCCACCGCGCCGGAGGTGAAGGCCGCGGTGAGCGATGCCGGCAAGCGGCTGGAGCGCGCGGGCTGGACCGTCGATGTGATCGAGGACACGCCGCCGATGCGCGAGGCGGTCGAGTGGCAGATCAAGCTCTGGCTCGGCGACGGCTATGAGGCGCAGCTGGAGATGGCCGAGCGCGAGGGCGATCCCGGCGCATTGGCCTGCCTGCGCGGCAACCGCAATCGAGTTACGCCGATGGATCAGGCCAATTACGCCAAGGCGCTGACCCGGCGCGCCACGCTGACCCGCGACTGGATGCTGTTCTTCGAAAAATACGCCGTGCTGCTGACGCCGGTCTCGGGCGAATTGCCGTTCCCGGACCATCTCGACCGCAAGGACGAGGACGCCTTCAAGCGCGTCTGGGAAGCGCAGCTGCCGCAGATCGCGATTCCCTTCATGGGATTGCCGGGCCTCGTCGTCTCCACCGGTCTCGTCGGCAAGGCGCCGGTCGGCGTGCACGTCGTCTCGGGGCGTTATCGCGAGGATCTGTGCCTGCTCGCGGGCGAGGCGATCGAGGCCGGCGGCGTGCCGCCGTCGCCGATCGATCCCATGGGCTAGCGATGACTGATATCTACGACTTCAAGGCCAACTCGCTCGCCGGCGAGGAGGTCACGCTGCGACGTTTCGAGGGGCAGGTGCTCTTGATCGTCAACACTGCGAGCAAATGCGGCTTCACGCCGCAATATCGCGGCCTCGAGGATCTCCATCGCGATCTCTCGCCGCGCGGCTTCTCGGTGCTCGGCTTTCCCTGCAACCAGTTCGGCGCGCAGGAGCCGGGGCAGGCGAGCGAGATCCAGGAATTCTGCTCGACCCATTACGACGTCACCTTTCCCCTGTTCGAGAAGATCGACGTCAACGGGCCGAAGGCGCATCCTCTGTACGAGTACCTGAAACGCCAGCAATCCGGGCTTCTCGGCGCCGCCATCAAATGGAATTTCACCAAATTCCTGGTGAACCGTGAGGGCCGCGTGGTCGCGCGCTACGCGCCGACCGCGCGGCCCGAAGGATTGCGCAATCAAATCGAAACACTGTTGTGAGCGAGACAATCATGAGCGACGAATTTCCGGACCGCCTGTCGGTCGACCCGAACAGCCCCTATTACAACGCGGACATCCTGGCGCGCGACGTCGGCATCCGCTTCAAGGGCATCGAGAAGACCAATGTCGAGGAATACTGCATCAGCGAAGGCTGGGTCCGCGTCACCGCCGGCAATGCCAAGGACCGCCACGGCAACCCGCTGACCATCAAGGTGCACGGTCCGGTCGAGCCGTATTTCCGGGATAAGAAATAGTTTGAACTGAGCGCCGCTCTCTCCTCGTCATTGCGAGGAGCGCACATTCTCTCCTCGTCATTGCGAGCGAAGCGAAGCAATCCAGAATCTTTCCGCCGCGACAGTCTGGATTGCTTCGTCGCTTCGCTCCTCGCAATGACGAAAGTGAAAGCCGAACCCATGGTCCGCATCGTCGACGTCCGCGAAATCACAAAACCGATCTCCTCGCCGATCCGCAACGCCTATATCGACTTTACGAAGATGACGACCAGCCTCGTCGCCGTCGTCACCGACGTGGTCCGCGACGGCAAGCGCGTCGTCGGCTACGGCTTCAACTCCAACGGCCGTTACGGGCAGGGCGGCCTGATCCGCGAGCGCTTTGCCGCGCGTATCACGGAGGCTGATCCGAAGTCGCTGCTCAACGCAGCCGGCGACAATCTCGACCCCGACAAGGTCTGGGCTGCGATGATGACCAACGAGAAGCCGGGCGGCCATGGCGAGCGCTCGGTTGCGGTCGGCACCATCGACATGGCGGTGTGGGACGCGGTGGCGAAGATCGCGGGCAAGCCGCTGTTCCGCCTACTCGCCGAGCGCCACGGCCTGAAGGCCGATCCGCGCGTCTTCGTCTACGCCGCCGGCGGCTACTATTATCCCGGCAAGGATCTCTCGATGCTGCGGGCTGAGATGCGCGGCTATCTCGACCGCGGCTACAACGTCGTCAAGATGAAGATTGGCGGCGCTGATATCGCCGAGGACCGCATCCGCATCGAGGCGGTGCTGAAGGAGATCGGCAACGACGCGCAGCTCGCCGTCGATGCCAACGGCCGCTTTGATCTGGAGACCGCCATCGCCTATGCCAAGATGCTGCGTGACTATCCCTTGTTCTGGTACGAGGAAGCCGGCGATCCCCTCGACTACGCGCTGCAGGCCGCGCTCGCCGAGTTCTATCCGGGCCCGATGGCGACCGGCGAGAACCTGTTCAGCCACCAGGACGCCCGCAACCTGATCCGCTACGGCAGCATGCGCCCCGACCGCGACTGGCTGCAATTCGACTGCGCATTGTCCTATGGCCTGTGCGAATACCAGCGCACGCTGGAGGTGCTGAAGACCCATGGCTGGTCGCCGAGCCGCTGCATCCCCCACGGCGGCCACCAGATGTCGCTCAACATCGCCGCGGGTTTAGGGCTCGGCGGCAACGAAAGCTACCCGGACCTGTTCCAGCCCTATGGCGGCTTCCCCGACGGCGTGCGCGTCGAGAACGGCCACATCACCATGCCCGATCTCCCCGGCATCGGCTTCGAAGGCAAGTCCGATCTCTACAACGAGATGAAGGCGCTGGCGGAGTAGGCCCCGCTGTAGCGCCACTCGCCGTCATTGCGAGCGAAGCGAAGCAATCCAGAGTCTTTCCGCAGCGGGAGTCTGGATTGCTTCGTCGCAAGAGCTCCTCGCAATGACGGTGGAGTGAAGTCTCGAAATCATCTCAAGATGGTGATATCGCAGAGGCCGCCCTCAGCGAGAACGATCATGAAGCAGCCTTGCGTGTACATGTTCGCCAACCGTCGAAATGGGACAATCTACACCGGCGTCACCTCAAATCCACCGCGCCGCGCGTTCGAGCATCGCGAGGGACTGGTCAACGGTTTCTCGTCCAAGTACGGCTGCAAGCTTCTCGTCTGGTACGAACTGCACGCGACCATGGCGGACGCGATTGTGCGCGAGAAGCAGATCAAGGGTGGCAGTCGGGCGAAGAAGCTTGCCTCATCGAGAGCCTCAATCCAGAATGGATGGATTTGTACGAGACGCTGATCTGACCGCCAGGAGAGTTGCGGCTGCCCGGTGAGGCGGTTGCCACATTCTCCGTCATTGCGAGCGCAGCAAAGCAATCCAGAGTCTTCCCGCGGAGGCAGTCTGGATTGCTTCGTCGCAAGAGCTCCTCGCCAATGACGGTGGAGGGGCCAGTGGCCGCTCGCGGGCGTCTGGCCCGCGGCTCGATGTGGCCGAATTGCGCGAGGGGCCGCCACATTCTCCGTCATTGCAAGCGCAGCGAAGCAATCCAGAGTCTTCCCGCGGAGGCAGTCTGGATTGCTTCGTCGCAAGGGCTCCTCGCAATGACGGTGGAGAGCGAGCGTTTGCCTTACGACAGCCGCATATCCAGCAGCCGTCGCCCCTCACCCTTCAGCAGCTTCTTCACCGCACTCGACGCCACGACCTCGCCGTCATTGGCATAGGCCTCGTGGTTCTTCTCGATGTCGTCGAGACGGTAGAGGTAGTTGACCATGATTCCGGCGGACTCGCGCATTCCCTTGGGCGAGAGGTCGCCGAGCCAGTTGATGCGCTCCAGCCGCGCGCCGTTGCCGAGATGGAAGCGGGCGACGGAATCGATCAGCTTGCCTTTCGGCGTGCGCGCCTTGAGGAAATAGTGCGCCGCGAGCGGCTCCAGCACGGCGCGGAGCAGTGCCGCCGTCTCCGGGCTCTCGAACCATCTGGGATCGTCGAGGCGCCCCAGCACCTCGCGGTCCTCGTCCGACAGCGGCAAATCCTTGTCCTGCTTCACCCAGGCCATGAAGCCGGGCACCGGCGACAGCGTGACGAAGGTGTCGAGCTTGGGCAGCTCGCGGCGCAGCTCTTCCACCACCTGCTTGATCAGGAAGCTGCCGAAGGAGATGCCGCCCAGGCCGCGCTGGGTGTTGGAGATCGAATAGAACACGGCGGTGCGCGCGCGCTCGATCGGCAGATGCTGGCGGTCGACCGCGAGCAGGGGCTGGATCGCGCCGGGGATCGTCTCGGTCAGCGCCACCTCGACGAAGATCAAGGGCTCGTCCACCATCGCAGGATGGAAGAAGGCGTAGCAGCGCCGGTCGACCGGATCGATGCGGCGGCGCAGATCGTCCCAGTCCGAGATCTCGTGCACGGCCTCGTAACGGATGATCTTTTCGAGGATGTTGGCCGGGGTCGACCAGTCGATCCTGCGCAGCACGAGAAACCCCCTGTTGAACCACGAAGAAAGAAGATGCGAGACGTCGCGGTCGAGCGCGGCGAGATCGGTGTGCCCGTTCATCATGCCGAGCAGATCGGCCCGCATGTTGACGAGATCGCCGGTACCGCCGGGCGCGCGGTTGAGCCGTCGGATCAGCTCCTGCCGGCGCGGCTCGGAAGCGAAGTGCAGCGAGCTTGCGTCCTCGTCGCTGGGCGCGGCGCGCCATGTCTCGATCGCCTTGGACAGGCGCTCCCGGTCGGGGCCGAAATCGCGCACCAGCCCTTCGAAGAAGGCACGGCGCCCGGCTGCATCGAGCTCCCCGTAGATGTCGAGCACCTCGCGCGCCATCGCGGTGCCCGAGGCTTCGCCCCGGCCCGACAGCAGCGCATCGCAGAGCTCGAGCAGTCCGTCGGCATCATGCTTGGTATCGGCGGCGTCCCCCCGGCGAAGCAACGTGCGGCCGCGCTCGGAGATGGTGGCAAGCAGGTCGGAGAAGAAGGCGTTGGCCATCGGGGCTTTCGTATCAGGTCTGTGCGATGCGGCAAGCTACCACGGGATTTGGGTGCAGCCGATCACAATCAAGCAGGCGAATGCGGCATCTTTCGTCGGGCCGTGCGTTTGGAGAATGCAGGCATGCCGGAACGGGTCGATGGTATGCCGGGCAGTGCTCATTCCAAAACGCGCTGTCATGCCCCGGCTTGACCGGGGCATCCAGTACGCCGCAGCTTCTCGATTCTAGCCGAGCCGTCTCGGCGTACTGGGTCGCCCGGTCAAGCCGGGCGACGACACCGCGTGTGTTGCAAACTCCGTCGGCGTCCTACCCGTCACCTGGCGGAACGCGGCCGAGAACGCCGGCACGCTGGCATAGCCGAGCTGGGTGGCCAGCTGCTTCACCGACACGTTCGCATCCGTCGATATCCGCTCGATCGCCGCCGCAACCCTCGCGCGCTGGCACCAGCTCTTGAAGCTCAGCTGCGTCTCGCTCGAAAACAGCCGCGACAAGGTCCGCGCCGAAGTTCCGACCTCGCGCGCCAGCGCGTCGATGTCGTGCAGGCCGGTGGGATCGTCGAGCACGATCATCGCGGCGCGGCGGCAGCGCGCTTCGCGCGGCACCGGCACGAAAGTCGCGGAATCCTCAGCCTGGTGCAATTCCAGCATCACCAGGCGCACCAGGAGCTCGGTGCGCTCCTCGGTGTTGCGCCCGTCGAACAGCGCGAGGATCGCCTGATTGAGCAGCGGCGACACCCGCACCACGAATTCCCGGGTCAGGCCGTCATAGCGCTGCTCGCGCTTCAGCCAGGACAGGTCGAAATACAGCGTGCGCATCTCGATGTCGGCGAGCAGGTCGATGGCATGCTCGAGCCCGGCCGGCACCCAGACCGCGCGGTCCGGCGGCACCAGCCAACGTCCGCCGGGCGTCGTCACCTGCATCGTGCCCTTCGCCGCATAGATCAGCTGGGCCTCGCGGTGCATGTGCAGATCGATCCGCATCCCCTTGGGGTAGTCGCGGGCGACCAGATGCACGCCCGCGGGCGCGCGGTGGTTGCTCCGGACCTCCCGCAGGATTGGCGTTTCCAAGCTTGGCGTTTCCAAGATTGGCCTTTTCAAGACAGTCATTGGCGGCATCCCGTCATGGGGAGGACATATAACTCATTTCGGAGCAGGAGAGGATTCGGTAAATGAACAGCCCCAGTCGGGTCATCGGTTTCGTCAACGCAGGTCATTTCATCGACCATTATTCGATGCTGATCTTCGCCGCCGCCGTCATCATCATGGGTCCGGCGCTCGGCATGGCCTATTCGGAACTCTTGCCCTACGCGACGCCGGGCTTCGTCGCCTTCGGTGCGGGCTCGCTGCTCACCGGCTGGCTGGGTGATCGCTGGAGCCGCCGCCACATGATGCTGATCTTCTTTGTCGGCATCGGCCTCTCCATGATCGCGGTCGGCTTCGTGCAGACCCCCGTGCAGCTCGGCGCGGCGCTGCTCGCGATCGGCATCTTCGCCTCGATCTACCACCCCGTCGGCACCGCCATGATCGTGTCTTACGCCGACCGGCTCGGCCGCGAGATGGGCATCAACGGCGTCTGGGGCAATCTCGGCGTGGCCTCGTCGGCGCTGGTAACAGGCGTGATCGGCCAATATCTCGGCTGGCGCTTTGCGTTCATCGTTCCCGGCGCGGTCACGGTCCTGATCGGCATCGCCTTCGCGCTGAGTATCGTGCACGAGGACCGCAAGGGCTCGAAGCAGGCGGCGGCGCAGGCGCGGGTGGCCAGGCAGGATATGTGGCGTGTAATCCTGGCGCTATTGATCGTGGTGATCGCGATCTCCACGACCTTCAACGCCGTCACCGTGGCGCTGCCAAAGCTGTTCGCCGAGCGGCTTGCGGACCTGACCAAGAGCCCGGCGCTGTTAGGTGTCATCGCCGCGGGCGTCTACGTGTTCGGCGCGATGACGCAGTACACGATCGGCCGGCTGCTCGACCGCTATGCGCTGAAGACGGTGGCGCTGCCGCTGTCCTTCATGCTGGCGCCGTTCCTGTATCTCGCCGCGAGCCTGTCCAATTTGCCGCTGATCCTGGTGTCGATCGGTATCGTCATGGGCGCGTTCGGGCAGGTCACGGTGAACGACGCCATGGTCGGCAAATACACCACGGAAGAGTGGCGTTCGCGCGCCTATGCCGTGCGCTATTTTGTCGGCTTCACCGCGGCCGGCGCCTCCGTCGGCCTGGTCGCCTGGCTCTACGAGCAGGGCGGCTTCGTCACCATGCTGCACGCCTTCGCCGCCCTCTGCCTGCTCGCCATCGCCGCCGCGCTGATCCTGCCGCGCGAGATCCGCACGCCGCAGACGGTGTGAGGCGAACTCTCCCCACCGTCATTGCGAGCGCAGCGAAGCAATCCAGAATCTTCCCGCGGAGGGACACTGGATTGCTTCGCTGCGCTCGCAATGACGAAGGATGAGGAGGCACCCTCGCCATGCACCCATCATGCCATTATGCCCCTGTTTTGCCCGACGGAGCAAGCCGTTTCGGCAAGACCGAAATGTTATCGAGCCCTTCAACCCCGACCCTACTGTGCATGGGGTTGTTTTCGCACTTTTGTTTTGAGCGGACCAAAGCGAGCTAAGTCTTCACCTCCGCCACCGCCTGCGGCTTCTTCTTCGACGCCCGCCAGTTCTCGAAGCGCTGCACCACCACGAAGAAGGCCGGCACGAACAGCACCGCAAGGCAGGTCGAGGCCAGCATGCCCGAGAACACCGTGATGCCGATCGACTTGCGCGCGCTGGCGCCGGCCCCGGTGGCGAGCACCAGCGGGACGACGCCGAGGATGAAGGCGAACGACGTCATCAGGATCGGGCGGAAGCGCGCGCGCGCCGCCTCGATCGCGGATTCGATGATCGGCTTGCCGTCGCGGCCGTGCAGCTCGAGGCCGACCTCGACGATCAGGATGGCGTTCTTGGCCGAGAGCGCGATCAGGAGGATCAGGCCGATCTGGCAATAGAGGTTGTTGTCGATCTTGAGGGCGGAGAGGATCAGCATCGGCCCGAGCAGCGACAGCGGCACCGCGAGGATCACCGAGATCGGCGCGTACCAGCTCTCGTACTGACCGGCGAGCACGAGATAGACCAGCAGCATGGCGAGGCCGAACACCCAGTAGATCTGGTTCGAGACCGCCTTCTCCTGATACGACATCGCGGTCCATTCATAGCCGGTGCCCGGCGGCAGCGTCTTGTCCGCGATCTCCTCCATCAGCTTCAGTGACTGGCCGGAGGAGTAGCCCTGAGCCGGCAGGCCGATCACGGTCGAGGACGGATAGAGATTGTAGAGGCTGATCAGCGACGGCCCGGTGGCCGGCGTGATCTTGGCGACGGTGCCGATCGGGATCATGTCGCCGTTCGAGTTGCGCACCTGCATGTTGGCGATGTCGCGCTCGGTGACGCGGAACGCGGGATCGGCCTGGGTGTAGACCTGGAACACGCGGCCGAACTTGTTGAACTGGTTGACGTAGGACGAGCCGAGATAGGTCGACAGCGCCGAGAACACCTGATCTGTGGTGACATGAAGTGTCTGGGTCTTGATGCGGTCGATCTCGATGTTGAATTGCGGCACCGAGGAGCGGAACGAGGACTGCACGCGCTGCAGTGCGCTCTGGCTCTGGGCGTTGGACACCATCGCGCCGGTGATGGCCTGCAGCTTGGCGAAATCGCTGTTGCCGTCGCGCAGCTCGACCTGCATCGAGAAGCCGGCCGCATTGCCGATGCCCTGGATCGGCGGCGGCGGCAGCACGATGGTGCGCGCCTCCATGATATCAGCGAGCTTGTCGTTCAGGCCGAAGACCAGCGAGCGCAGATCCTCGCCGGGGCCTTTACGGGCGTCCCAATCCTTCAGGATGATGTAGGCGACGCCGGCGTTGGCGAGACTGGCGCTGTTGTCGAGCGCAGAGATGCCGGCGATGGTGATGACCTGCGCCACGCCGGGTGTCTCCTTGATCAGCCCGCTCGCCCTGTCGAGCACGGCCTGCGTCCGCTCCAGTGCGGCGCCGTCGGGCAGCTGCACCGCGGCGATCAGATAGCCCTGGTCCTCGATCGGCAGGAAGCCGGTCGGCACCCGCGACAGGCCGTAGCCGCTGGCGGCGATGATCAGCAGCGCGAACGCGACCGAGACGGTGGCGTGCTTGACGAGAAACGTGATCAGCCGCGTGTAGCCGCGCTCGACGCGGTTGTAGACTGCATTGAAACCCCGATAGAAGAAATTGCGCTGCTCCGGCGGCACGGCCGGCCGCAGCCACAGCGCGCATTGCGTCGGCTTCAGGGTCGCGGCGTTGATGGCGGAGAGCAGGGCGGTCGCGGCGATCACCAGCGCGAATTGCGAGTAGATGCGCCCGGTCAGTCCCGCGAGGAACGAGGCCGGCAGGAACACCGAGATCAGCACCAGTGTGATGCCGACGATTGGCGCGAACAGCTGGTCCATCGCGCGGATCGCGGCGTCGTGGCCGTTCATGCCCTGCTCGATGTTGTGGGCCGCGCCCTCGACCACGACGATGGCGTCGTCGACCACGATGCCGATCGCGAGCACGATCGCAAACAGCGTCGACATGTTGATGGTGAAGCCGAGCGCCGCCATCGCGGCGAAGGCGCCGATGATGGTGACAGGCACGGTCGTGGCCGGCACCAGCATCGCACGCCAGTCCTGCAGGAAGATGAGGATCACGACCAGCACCAGCAGGCCGGCCTCGATCAGGGTCATGTAGACCTCGTGCACCGAGGCCTCGACGAACTTGGTGGTGTCGAACGGCGTGTCGTACTTGATGCCTTCGGGGAAGCGCTTGGCGAGTTCGGCCATCTTCTTCTCGACGGCCTGCTCGACCTGCAGCGCGTTGGCGCCGGGCGACTGGAACACGCCGATGCCGACCGCCGGCTGCTTGTTGAGCGAGAAGATCTGGCTGTAGGTCTGCGCGCCGAGCTCGACCCAGCCGACGTCGCGCACACGCGTGACGTCGCCGCTCGATCCCGTCTTGACGATGATGTTCTCGAACTGGCCGGAATCGTCGAGCCGTCCGTTGACGTTCAGCGTGTACTGAAACGCCTGTCCCGGCGGCGTCGGCGGCGCTCCGACCTGGCCGGCTGAGACCTGCTGGCTCTGCTGCTGGATCGCCTGGATCACGTCCTGCGGCACCAGGCCTCGCACCTGCAGCCTGTTGGGATCGAGCCAGATCCGCATCGAATACTGCCCGGCGCCGAACACGGTGACGTTGCCGACGCCGGGCAGGCGCGAGAGCTCGTCGCGGATGTTGATGGTGGCGTAGTTGCTCAAGTAGAGGCTGTCGTATCGCGAATCGGGCGAGGTCAGCGTCACGAACAGCAGGATCGAGGTCGACCGCTTCTGCACGGTGACGCCCTGATTCTGCACGGCTTGCGGCAATTGCGACAATGCGCTGGAGACGCGGTTCTGCACCAGCACCTGCGCGAAGTTGAGGTCGGTGCCGATCTTGAAGGTCACGGTCAGTGTGTAGGTGCCGTCGGAGCCGCTGTAGGACTGCATGTACAGCATGTCCTCGACGCCGTTGACCTGCTGCTCGATCGGCAGCGCCACGGTATCGATCACGGTCTTGGCGCTGGCGCCGGGATAGCGCGTGGTGACCTGCACGGTCGGCGGCACCACGTCGGGATATTGCGCGATGGCGAGGTTGAACAGCGCGACGCCGCCTATCAGGATCATCAGAAGCGCGATGACGTTCGAGAGGACCGGCCGCTCGATGAAGAACTTTGAGATCATGGCTGGCAGCCCCTACTTGCTCGAGGCCTGCGTCTGCTCGATCTTCGTCACCTGCGGGTCGATCTTCTGGCCCGGGATGACGCGCAAGAGCCCCGCGGTCACGACGCGATCCTCCGGCTTCAGGCCGCTCTCGATCACGCGCAGGCCGTTGTCGACCGGGCCGATCTGTACCTTGCGCTGCTCGACGACGTTGTCGCTGTTGACGACGAGGAGATAGCGGCCGCCCTGGTCGCTGCCGAGCGCAGTGTCGGGAACGAGCAGGGCGCTCTTCTCCTGGTCGAAGGGCACGCGGACGCGGACGAAATAGCCAGGCAGCAGCACCCGTTTGTCGTTGGGAACGAGACCGCGCACGGCCAGCGTGCCGGTCGACTGGTTGAGGGTCGGCGAGACGTAGTCGAGCTTGCCCTCATGCGGGTAGCCGGTATCGGTCTGCAGGCCCACTTGAATCGGGAAATGCTTCATGTCCGCGGGCGTCAGTCCGCGACGGGTCGCCTCGGCGCGGATGCGCAGCACGTCCTGCTCATTGACCGTAAAATTCACATAGATCGGGTCCATCGCGACGATGGTGGCGAGCTGGGTCGGCGAGGAGACGCCGACGAGCTCGCCGATCGAGACCATGTGGGCGCTGACGATGCCGTCGAACGGTGCCGTGACCTTGGTGTAGCCGTAATTGACCTCGGCCAGCTTGGTGTTGGCCTGGGCCTGCTGCAGATTGGCCTGGGCGTTGTCGCGGTTGGAGGTCGAGGTGTCGAGCGTGGCTTGCGAGACGGCCTGGCGCTGCACCAGCTCGGCCTGCCGCTTGTAGTCGGCTTCCGCCTGCTTGAGCGAGGCCTGCGCGCCGACCTCGGCCGCTTGCGCCTGCTCGAGCTTGAGCTTGTAGGTCTCAGGCTCGATGGTGAACAGCTGGGTGCCCTGCTTGACGAATGTGCCGTCCTGATAGTCGATCGTTTGCAGAAAGCCCTGCACGCGCGCGACGAGATCGACGCTCTTGATCGGTGCCGTGTTGCCGGTCGCCTCGATGTAGCGCGTCACCGGACGCTGCACCGGCGTCGCGACGTCGACCTTGGGCGGCGGCGGCGCCACGAACGTGTTCTTGTCCTCGCAGCCGGCGAGCACAGCCAATGCCGCGGTTGCGGCGAGTGCCCGACCGATATGTTTCCTCGCTGCTCCATTGCGTCGTGCGGGAGATGCGGGATTGGCGCGCGTCATTCGGTGGTCCCCGATTGCTGTCTGTCGGTGCGGCAGGCTACCAACAAACGGGCAGTCGTGGAACACCATAGCCATGGCGGTCACGGGCCTTGCACTGCAAACGGCTGTGTGGCTTTTGACAGAATTTGTCACGACAAGGCGCTTCTTCACCGAGCGAACGATTGGCCCGTCCGCACATAGGGCTGGTGCGCATGCCACGCCGCGAGCACCTCCTTCTCCTCGTCGCTGGAGAGTCCGACCACCGGCCCGTTGTTGGCGCGGAGCCAATCAAGCGTATCGCGCGCGGTGTCTCCCGCCGGTCGCGAGGTCAAGCCGGCCGCGCGCGCGGGCGAGGTATCGCGCGTCAGGAAACCGGCGTAATCAGGCAATGGCAGCCACATCGGCAAGGACCGCGGGCCCGCCCAACGCCTGACGTCATGCGCTTCCAGAAAGGGGCGATCGACCCAGGTGAAGGTGCAAAACGCGTTCAGCGCGGATGCGCACTCGCTGAGGAATTCGCCGCGTGTGCGGATCGGCCCAATGCCATCATAGATGCCGGTGAGACCGGTCTCTGCCGCATGCACGATCCACTGCGCGAGATCGCGCACGTCGATGAACTGGACCGCATCCTCCGGCGATCCCGGCGCCAGCACCTCGCCGCCGCGCGCAAGCCGCGCCGGCCAGTAGGCGAACCGTCCGGTCGGGTCCTCGGGCCCTGCGATCAGTCCGGCGCGGCAGATGAAGGCGTCATCGCCGACCGCCTGTTCGCAGGCGACCTTGGCGGCGCCGTAGATCGCCTCGGTGCTGTGCTCGATCTCTCCCGCAACAGGCTCGCGCAGCGGCGCGGTGTCGGCGCGTTGCCCCGGGATGCGGTTGTCCGCATAAACGCTGATCGTCGAGACGAAGGTCCAGTGCACGCCCGGCCGCTTCAGCGCGGCGACCGCGCGACGGACCTGGCCGGGATGACGCGAGACATCGACCACGGCGTCGAATGTCTCGCCGGCGAGCGGAGCAAGTCCGTCGGCCTCGTCGCGGTCGATCCGTACGAAGCGGGTGCCGGCGGCAATCGGCCCGGCAAGGCCGCGGGCGGCGCAGGTCACGTCATGCCCGCCTGCGCAGGCATGACTTGCGATCGCCCGGCCGAGAAACTGGCTGCCGCCGAGAACGAGAATGCGCATGGAAAGGTCCGCCTGATCGATGCCACCGCGAGACTACAACCTGAGCTGGCAGTTGCAACCCGCTTCCTCAGCGCGCCCTGATCTCCGCGTGTTTCGCCATTGCTTTCTCGAACTTCCGGTTGAACAGCCACATCGCGGCGAAGATCTCGCGATAGCTTGCCGAGGTTCGCGCCCGGTCGGCCTGTCCGAACGCGAAAATGCTGTTGTTGCGCAGGTACCTCATGATCCTGGGGCTGGACACCCGGTAGTTCAGGAGATCGCCCGATCTCAGCGCGGACCGCGTCGGGGTGGGAACGATCTGGATCAGTTGAAACAGCTTCATCTGGTCGATCGGGTCGGGCAGCGTCTTGACGATGCCCGGGATCTCCCGAAACAGATCGGCATGCGCGTTCATCAGGCCGTTGCGCACATTGGTCCAGTGGTTGAAGCGCTGATCAGTGCCGCGGGCACGAGCCTCCTCCCTCTCGTCCCGCGCACTCAAGCCCGGGTCGATCGCGGCGATGTCGCCCATGATCTTCTCCCATTTCCGCCGGCCGTTGCGGTCCTCGGAGGGGCCAGTCTGGAAGCTGCCCATGTAGGTGTTCGAGCGCGCATTGCGGACATTCTGCTTGCCGTTGGTCTCGGCGAAGAACAAGCCGAGGCTGATCCGCCCTGCCGTCTCGGCATGTTCGGGCGCGAGCCCCTTGACGCGCGCGATCGCAACCGCAAGGTCGACGACGTCCCTGAACGGCGTCGGCGAGTTCTGCGCGCCCGCAGGCGGCGCCTCCATGGTGTCGAACAGCCTGCCGTATTCGTCGACCAGCGGCTCGATCTCGGCGTCGAAATAGGCCGGAGGAATCTCGAACTTGTTGGGCCGGCCGATCCGCGACGGCATGACGTCGGTGAGGTCCTTGTAGCTGCTGATGACAGCGACGCGCGCGAGATAGAGCGCCTGTCCCGGCAGGTTCGGCAGCGGCTCCTTCGCCTCGATCTGGCGCCGCCGCTCGGCGAGGATGGATTTGAAGTCGCCGAGCGCACGCTCGTAAGCCGCGAGCGCCTCCGATTGCTGTGGCGTCGGCGCCGCCTTCTGCGCAACGGCGGGCGCCGCGACGAAGAAGACAACAGCCGCAAGAGCTGCGGCGGCAAGTCGGCTCGGTCCCATGTCTGGTTCCCGTCGATTCGATGGCCAGCGGGATCGTAAACGTCGGAGGCGAGCCGCCGCAATTCTCCTCTCACGCCGCCCGGTAGTCCGGCGCCGTCGCCAGGAACTTGGCGTAAGCATCCGCATCCGGCGGCTGGAAGCGGCCCGCGAGTCCGCCGCGCTTCTGGTTCTTCGCGCCGATATCGGCCATCAGCTCGTCGAAATGGCGGTAGTGATAGGGCGCGACGCACAGGCCGCCATAGACGCCCGCGGCCGGCCGCTCGACGCGCTTGAAGTGCAGCATCATCTCGATGTTGTCGCGCATCGCTTGCGCCGTCGGCTGCTTCGCGAGCTGGCCGTCGGCATAACGCACCAGCCAGTTGGCCGCGAGGTCGGCGCAGAGCACGGTGCAGAACGAGGAGTTGAAGCCGACGAAGCCGAGCTCGGGCAGATCGGGATTGGCGATCAGGCGATAGAGCCGGTACTGCCCGTCGGCATCGACCAGCTTCGCTCGATAGGCTTCGGGCAGGAACGGCACGCCGAGCTTGTAGCCGATCGCGAGCACGGCGACATCGGCGCCCACGCGTTCACCGCCGCTCATCACGATGCTGTCGCCCTCATAATGGTCGAACGTGCCGAACACGGCCTTGATGCGGCCGTCGGCGACCATGGGGTAGAAGCCCGGCGTTGCGATCGGCACCGAGCAGTTGACGCCGTGCTCGATTCGCTCCTTCGGCACCATGTTGCAGCGGCCGAGCTTGAGCTGCGCCTTGAGCAGACTCTCCAGCCCGCGCCAGTTGGCCCAGACCAGCGGCGCGGCGATGCGGTGCGCGAGCCGCCCCATTGCGCTGATGCCCCAGCCCGGAAACATCTCCTCCTGCGCGCGGATGTAGAGGATTCGCTTGAAGTTCACGAGGCCGCCGATGAAATAGGGAATGCGCCAGACCGGCTCACGCATCACGATGGTGACCTCGCGGGCGCCTGACTTCACCGCATTCACGGCGATGTCGGTTGCGGACTTCGAACCGCCGAGCACGACGACGCGGCGTCCCTTCGCCAGTGTCGGATCGCCGTATGTCGACGAGTGCAGGATCTGGCCGCCCTGCGCGCGAAAGCCGTCCTCGCCGGGGCAATGCAGCTCGCGCGGCTCGTTGAACTGCCCGGTGCAGACCGCGACGAAATCGAAATCCTCGCTCGTGGTCGTGCCGTTGTTGTCCTTCAAGGCGAGCGTCCATCCCGGTTTGCCGTCGGCACGGCGCGCCATGCCGGCGACCTCGGTGTTGAGCCGCAGCATGCGGTCGAGGCCGAAGCTCTTGGCATAATCGGCGAGGTAGGCGTGGACCTGCGGCCCGGTCGGCCATTCCGGATAGGCCTCCGGCATGGCGCGGTCGGTGTAGCGGTAGAGCTCCTTCGGGCTCTGGGTCTGCACCTCCGGGTAGGAGCGCGCCGGCTCCCAGACGCCGCCGAGATCCGAGCTGCGCTCGACCACCGTGACGCGGTGGCCTCGGGTGGAGAACGCTTTCGCGGCGGCAAGGCCGGAGACGCCGGCGCCGATCACGCAGACATGTTTTGGGCTGACCATGGGATTGCTCGATGTGTTTGACGCGCAGGCGGCCGTGTTCGGCCGCAAGGCGCGGCCGGCAGGGCTGCAAGCAGATGGAAGCGGAGGAAGCGGCGAGGGCTAGTCGTTGGCCTCGGGCGGCAGGAAGTCGACCTCGTGCAGCGCCGAGATGCGCACGACCTCGGCCGGGTCGGTCAGATTGTGCAGCTGGTTGAACAGCGCCTCCAGCTTCTGCATCGGCGAGACCCAGAACAACGCGCGGCACGGCTTGTCGGACTTGTTGAAATAGCCGTGGGGAATGCCGCGGGGCATGCGCACGAGGTCGCCGGCATGGGCCTTGACCCATTGACCGTCGAGCTTGAGATCGAGCGTGCCCTCCTGCACCAGGATGAACTCGTCCTGGGTCGGATGAATGTGCACCGGCACGAACTGGCCGGGATCGCTGTTGGTCTCGAACGCAAAGGTGGAGTCGGTGACGGCCTTGGGGAAATAGACCTGGCCAAGGATGTTCCAGCTCTTGCCGCCGTAGCCTGTGCCGTTCGCGGTGATGCCTTTTTCGAGTGCAGTCATGGCTTGCTCCTCATGGATTCCGGCGGGGACGGAGCATCGGCCGGAGACGGGCCGCCTGTCTATCCGCTAAACGAATCCGGATGAACCTATTGCCATGCAGCACGACGAATTTGCGAGCTACGGCCCTTTTCGCCCCCGCGGAACTATTATAGGCTTAAAGGAATTCCGGGCGCGAAGCATGGTCGACGATGTCCGCAGCCGAGCTGGAAATGAGCGCAACAGCCTCTGCAGCCGAACGGCTTGCGGCCTTCGCCCGCGTCACCACGGATGACGTCGACGAGGCGGCCGAGCAGATCGGACGCATCTTCTGCCCGCACGATCTCAAGCCGACACAGGCGCGGGCGGCCGGCTTCTCGGCCCGGCACAATTGCGCGGCGTTCGATGGCTTCTCCATAAATTACGTCGCCTATGGCGGATCGGTCAGCATCGATCCGGGCTGCCTGGAGCGCTTCTTCCTGGTGCAGGTCCCGCTCGCTGGCAGCGCCCGCATTCGTGCCGGTCGCCGCGAGCTCGATGCGGCCCCGGGCCGGACGGCGTCGCTGCTGTCGCCGACGATTCCGACCCGGATGATGTGGAGCGATTGCGCGCAGGCGATCCTGCTGCTCGATCGCCGCATGGTCGAGCAGCGCGCCGCGGCATTGTCGGGCAGGGCGGCAGGCAGGGTCGAGTTCGATCCGGTGATCGCGCTGGATGCGCCGTCCGGGCGGGCCCTGCAGACGAGGCTCGCCGAGTTGATGACGCTCGCCGAGCGCCTCGGGCCATCAGGCCGGCTGCCGCCGGCCGCGATGGCCGATTGGCGCGAAGCGCTGCTCGATCATCTGCTCAACCGGCAGCGGCATGGCCTGTCGGATGCGATTGAAACGTTCTCGGGGCAGGCCGAGCGTTTGCCGCGTGCCCTCCGCGCCGCGCGCGATTACCTTGCCGACAATGCCGGCGAGCCGCTCGACCTCGCGCAGCTCGCCTGCGCTTCCGGCATCGGCATCCGCGCGCTGCAGCTCGGCTTCCGCCGTCACTTCGGCGTGTCGATCTCGCAGATGCTGCTCGACATGCGTCTCGCCGGCCTCAACGCGCGCCTCGCGCAAGCCGTATCCGATGTCTCCATCACCGAGATCGCCTTCGATCTCGGCTTCACCCATCTCGGCCGCATGGCCGGCGCCTACCGCGAGAAATTCGGCGAGACGCCGTCGGCCACGCTGCGGCGAAGGATGAGCTAACGGACGCTTACTTCCGCGGTCGCTTCGTGACACTGTCTTCCGCGGCCTGGCTGCGCAGAAACGCCTCGACGTCGGCCTGCACCGAGTAGGGCGTCGGGATCGCATCGCCGGCGGAATCGACTGCGGTGTCGAGGCTGCGGCGCAGCAGGCGTGCCAGCTCGGCCTTGCGATAGGGCTTGCGCAGCAGCGGCGCGGCCATCGTGGCGCGTCCCTGTGTATGCAGCGAGTCGTAGGCGTAGCCGGAGGTGAAGAGGACCCTTAAGGACGGCCGCGCGGCCACCATCTGCTCGGCGAGCTCGCGTCCGTTCATGCTGCCGGCCATCACGATGTCGGTGAAGAGCAGGTCGAACGGCGTGCCTTCGGCCGCAATGGCGAGGGCCTCGTTCGCATCGGCGGCGGGGATCACCTTGTAGCCGAGCCCTTCGAGCTGGACCGTGACGTAATGGCGGACCTCGCGGTCGTCCTCGACACAGAGGATGGTTTCGGTCCCGCCGACGATCTTGCGATCGTCGTAGCCGGTCGGACGCAGCGTGCTCGCCTCCGCCTTCGGCAGGTAGATCGTGAAGGTGGTGCCGCGTCCTTCCTCGGAGGCGACCCTGATGCCGCCGCCGGACTGCTTGACGAAGCCGAACACCATGCTGAGCCCGAGCCCCGTGCCTTTGCCGACCTCCTTGGTCGAGAAGAACGGATCGAAGATGCGCTCGAGAATGGCCTGTGGAATGCCCGTGCCGGTGTCGGCAATCTCGATCTCGACATAGTCGCCGGCATAGCCGGCACCGACCGCGAGGGCCTCGCGCACGCCGAACACGACGTTGCGCGTCGTCAGCGTCAGCCTGCCGCCGTCCAGCATGGCATCGCGGGCATTGATGGCGAGGTTGAGCAGCGCCGAGCTCAATTGCCCGCGGTCGGCGTAGGCCAGCCAGACATTGCCGCCCAGCTTCGTCACGATCTCGATCTTCTTGTCGAAGGTTGCGAGCAGCAGCTTGGTGAGCTCCTCGAGGAGATCGTTGACGTCGATCTCGGCCGGCTGCAGCGCCTGCTTGCGGGCAAAGGAGAGCAAGCTCGACGTCAGCGCGGCGCCGCGATCGGCGGCCTCGCTGATCAGCTTGGTGATGGTCGCGAGCGGCGGGTTGTCCTTGACGGAATCGGCAAGGATCTCGATCGTGCCTGTTATCACCGTGAGCATGTTGTTGAATTCATGCGCGATGCCGCCGGTGAGCTGCCCGACCGCCTCCATCTTCTGGGACTGGATCAGCTGTTCCTCGGCGGCGCGCTTCTGGGTGATGTCCCTGACGAAGGTGTTGATGATCGAGCGCCCTCCGATCCGCAACACCGTGCTGGAGGCCTCGATCAGGATTTTGTCCCCGTTCCTGTGGACCAGGGTGACTTCGAAGCGCATGCCGGCGGGCGCGGCGGACAATTCCGGAACGAGGCGCGCCATGCGTTGCCTGAAGCCCGCGCGCAGCGGCTCGGCAACGAGAAGATCGACGACATCGGCGCCGAGCGCCTCCTGGCGCGTCCATCCGGTCAGCGCCTCCGCCTGAAAGCTCCACTCCAGCACGATGCCGCTCTCGTCGATCTGAATGAAGGCATCGAGCGCGGTCTTGATGACGGCTTGCATCATCTGCGCGTTGGTCTGCGCTTGGTCGGCCAGCAGCTCGGCGCTGCGTGTTTCCCGCGACGTCTCGATCGCACGGGTGCAGAGAAGGGCAAGCAGCACCGCCACGGCGGCGCTGGCCGAGACGGCAAGGAGCTGGGCCGTGCCGAATTCCGCATTGCCGGTCGCCAGAGAGGAGGCGAGGAAGGCTGCAGCAGTCACGATCGCCTGTGCGGCGAACGCGAGGGTCAGAAGCCTCCTGAGTTTCATGGTCTCACACCAAAGACGCCGGCCGCCGGGCCGCTTCTCGAGCTGCGGGCATCATGTGAGCTACAGACTCGGCGCTCCGGCGTCGAGGGGGCAATTTCCTGTGGTGCGGGACGGGGCCGCCTCAACCCGACGGCGAGTCGGTCTGGCGCAGCGTCGTCACCCAGATCACGCGCGCCACCTGCTGGGTCGGGTTGTCGAACATGTGCGGCACGATGCTCGGAAAACGAAAGCTGTCGCCGGCTTCCAGCACATGGGCTTGGTTGTCGAGCCACAGCCGCAGGCTGCCCGAGAGGATGTAGCCCGCCTTCTCGCCGGTGTGCTGCAGGAAGTCGGTGCCGGAGGAGGCGCCGGGGTTGAGCGTGAGCTCGTAGAGCTCGAGCTGGCCTTTGCCTTCCGGCGTCAGCGCTTCCTTGACGACGCCGCTGGCGGTGAGCCGCAGCAGCCGCCTGGCGTTCTTGCGCACGGTGTAGCGCGGCGCTTCGGCAGGATCGCTGCTCTCGAAGAAATAGGAGATGGGAACGTCGAGCGCGATGCTGAGCAGGCGCAACGTGCGGATCGACGGCATGGCGCGCGCACGTTCGAGCTGGCTGATCATGCCGGTCGACAGGCCGGTCTTGTTGGCGACGTCCTGGATCGAGAGGCCGGCGCGCTGCCGCAGCAGCCGCACGGTTTCACCCAGGCGCTGGTCGATCGCATCGTCAACTTCGATCGTGGAAGCGGCCTTGGTGCCGTTGGTATCGCCGCGACCATCCATGTCGCTCTCCCATGCATCATCTCAGCCTCGGGATCGAGCCCCGTGGCTTAAGCCAGAGTGAAAAGCTGGCGCATTCTAGCAATGCGATTGACAGGTGTATTTAGTCGTGATGAACTTTTGCTACAAAAATTTAGAAGCACTAAAGCCCACTCCTGTCCCTTTGCCGGGGTCTCGGGGGCGCGGGAGACGGTGCCGCGTGCGGAAACGGAGAGTGGGTCATGGCGGACGACACCGGCAAGTTCGGCGTTGGGGCAGGGCATCTCGGCATTCCGAATCGTCGTCAATTCTTTCAGCTCGGCGCGGGCGCAGCCGCGGGCTGGTCGCTTTCAGGGAACGCCTTCGCGCAGACCGAACGTCCCACCAATCCGCCGGACAAGCCGCGCGGGCAGGTGATCGCGGCGCTGTCGCAGGAGCCGACCGTCTTCCACCCCTTGATGCCGGGCATCGAGGTCGACCAGGGCATCTGGTGGCAGGTGTTCTCGCCGCTCTGGTACATCGAACCCGACGGCAAGTTCGTCCCAGACCTCGCCCGCGAAGTCCCGACCATCGAGAATGGCGGCCTCTCGGCCGACGGGTTGACCTGGAAGATCAAGCTCCGCAGCGGCGTGAAGTGGCACGACGGCACGCCGTTCACCGCTGAGGATGTCAAATTCTCCATCGAGCTGATCAACAATCCCGCTTTCCGCGCGCGCAGCCGGGTCGGCCATAGCCTCGTCAAGGACATCACCGTCGTGGCGCCCGACGAGATCCATTGGCGAATGGAAGCGCCCTATTCGCCCTATATGTCGATCCTGGCATCGTTCACCTTCATCGTGCCCAAGCACATCCTGGAGAAGGTGTCCGATCCGAATGCCTCACCGTTCCACAATGCGCCTGTCGGGACCGGCCCGTTTCGCTGGGGCGAGCGCGTGCCCGGCGACCATATCCAGTTGAACGCCCACACCGGCTATCATGGCAAGGGGCCGTACCTCGAACGCGTGGTCTTCAAATACATCCCTGATCTCACCGTGCTCTACACCCAGTTCCGCACCGGTCAGGTCGACTACACGGGCCTGCAAGGCATCCTGCCGAACTTCGTGCAGGAGGCAAAGACGCTGAAGGGCCGCAAGATCTTCGTCTCTTCGACCTCCTCGGTAGAGCATATCGCGCCGAACCTGGATTTTGGCCCCTTCACTGATCGCGCCGTGCGCGAGGCGCTCTATCTCGGCATCAACAAGCAGGCGATCATCGACGCGCTCTACTACGGTCTGCCGACGCAGACCGAGAGCTTCGTGCCGCAGCAGGCCTGGCCGTTCCAGCAAGGTCTGCCGCAGCACAAATACGATCCTGCCAAGGCCAACGCGCTGCTCGACGCCGCGGGCTGGGTTCGCGGCTCCAACGGCATTCGCGAGAAGGGCGGCGTCAAGCTCGAGTTCGCCAACTCGACGACGGCGGGCAGTGCCGTGCGCGAACAGTGCCAGCAGCTCCTGATCCAGGACTGGCGGGCCATTGGCGCGGCGATGCGCGTCAGCAACATGCCGGCGGCCGTGATCTGGGGCGACTTTTGGCAGCAATCGAAGTTCAATTCGGTGATCGTCGGCGTGAACTTCATGCTGGGCAGCGACCCCGACGTGACGCCGCGCTTCGGCTCCGGTGCCATTCCCGCTAAGGGCGGCCGCGGCTACAACACTTATCAATATCAGAGCGCGGAGGCCGACCGGCTGTTGTCTCAAGGCGCCAAGCAATTCGACCTGGCGCAGCGCAAGGCGACCTATGGCGAGCTGCAAAAGCTGATCCGCAACGACCTCGCCATCCTGCCGCTGTTCCAGGGCTTCATCGCCGAGGGCATCAAGGAGGGGCTGCAAGGCTTCCGTCCCAACATCAACATGTCGATCAACAGCTGGAACATGCGCGAATGGTATTGGGCGTGATGCGTCCAATACGCTGGATCGCCTGAGATGGCCCGTTACGTCGTCAACCGCCTGGCACAGGCGATCATGCTGCTCGTGATCGTCTCGGGAATCGGCTTTGCCATCCTGCATCTGGCGCCGGGCGGCCCGCTGTCGCAGTTCGCGGCGTCCGCACAGATGACGCAGGAGGATCTCGACCGCGTCACCAGGCAGCTCGGCCTCGATCGTCCGTTGCCGATCCAATATCTCGACTGGTTCGGCCGCATGGTGCGGGGTGATTGGGGCAAGTCCTATCGCGACGGCGAGGCGGTGCTGTCGGTGATCTCCTCGCATCTCGGCGCCACGCTGGAGCTGATGGCGACGGCGACCATCATCGCGGTGCTGCTCGGCTGCTGGATCGGCATCCTGGGCGCGCTACGCCGCTACTCGCTGTTCGATACGCTCGCCACCGTCGGCGCCATGATCGCGCTGTCGATCCCGACCTTCTGGTTCGGCCTCGTCACCATCTACGTCTTCTCCGTTAAGCTCGGCTGGCTGCCGGCGGGCAACCGGCACACCATTGGCGACGGCTCCTTCCTCGACCTGCTGCATCATCTGATCGCGCCGGCCATGGTGCTGGCCCTGGTCGAGACCGCGATGTGGGGCCGCTTCATGCGCTCGTCGATGCTTGAGGTGATCAACCAGGATTACATCCGCACCGCGCGCGCCAAGGGCATGCCGGAATGGCGCATCCTCACGGTGCATGCGCTGCGCAACGCGCTGCTGCCGATGATCACGGTCGCAGGCCTGCAGTTTCCGACGCTGCTCGGCGGCGCGCTGGTAGCGGAGACCGTGTTCACCTGGCCGGGCATGGGTCGCCTGTTCCTGGATTCGATTGGCTACCGCGACTATCCCGTGGTGATGGGCATCCTGATGTTCTCGGCGACAATGGTGCTGATCGGCTCGCTGCTGGCGGACATCCTCTATGCCGTCGTCGATCCGCGCATCCGGGTGGGCTAGGCAATGGCGACTGCAGCCCTCTCCACCGTTCAGCTCGCGCCCGGCCAGGCCGCGTGGCGGCGCTTCCGCCGGCACCGGCTGGCGCTCGCGGGCGCATTGATCATCCTCGTGCTCGTGCTCGGCTCGGCGTTCGGTCCCTTCCTGCTGCCGTTCGACGACACCTACATCGACATCATGAAGCGGTTCGCGCCGCCGCTCTCCGGCGCGCACATCCTCGGCACCGACGAGCTCGGCCGCGACGTGCTGGCGCGGCTCATGATGGGCGGCCGGGTCTCGCTCTCGATCGGCATCGTCGCGATGGTGATCGCGATGGCGGTCGGCATCGTCGTCGGCGCCTTTGCCGGCTTCTATGGCGGGGCGGTCGGCGCGGTGCTGATGCGGCTCGTCGACGCCGTGCTGTGCTTTCCCACCATCTTCCTGCTGCTGGCCCTCGCAGCGCTCACCGAGCCCGGCCTCGTCACCACCACCATATTGATCGCCGCTACGGCCTGGATGGCTGTGGCCCGCGTGGTCGAAGCCCAGGTGCGTTCGCTGCGCGAGCGTGAGTTTGCGGTGGCCGCGCTCGCCTTCGGCTCCTCGAACCTGCGCATCATGTTCCGCGAGCTCGTGCCCAATGCGATCGCGCCGATCGTCGTTGCCGCGACGCTCAACGTCGCCAAGGCGATCCTGCTGGAATCCTATGTCAGTTATCTCGGCTACGGCATCCAGCCGCCGGCGGCGAGCTGGGGCAACATGCTCAACAATGCGCAGATCTATCTGACCAGCGCGCCCTGGCTCGCGATCGCGCCGGGCGTCGCCATCACGCTCGCGGTGACCAGCTTCAACTTTCTCGGCGACGGCCTGCGCGATGCGCTCGATCCGCGCATGAACATCCCGTGACGCGCAAGACCTCTGATGCGCAAGACCTCGAACTGAACTCCAGGAGTGCCCCATGTCCCCGCCGCTCAACCGCATCAACAGCGATGAACGCCTGCCGGCGCAGGTGGACGTCGTCGTCATCGGCGGCGGCGTCATCGGCGTCTCGGCCGCCTATCATCTGGCGAAGAAGGGGCACTCCGTCGCGCTGGTCGAGAAGGGCCATGTCGGCGGCGAGCAGTCGAGCCGCAATTGGGGCTGGTGCCGCCAGCAGGGCCGCGCCCGCGAGGAGATCCCGCTCGCGCGCGAGGCGCTGCTTCTGTGGGAGGACATGCAGAACGATGCCGGCGTCGATGCCGGCTTTCGCCGCACCGGCGTGTTGTTCCTGACCAAGAGCAAGGATGAGCTCGCCAGCTGGGAGCGCTGGGCCGCGGTCGCGCGCGAGCAGCAGGTCCACTCCACCGTCCTGACGCCGGCCGAGGTCGCCGAGCGCATGCCCGGCAACGCCGACACATGGGTCGGCGGCCTGCACACGCCGAGCGATGGCCGCGCCGAGCCGTCGATGGCTGTCCCTGCGCTCGCCACCGCCGCGCGCAAGCACGGCGTCACCATCCACCAGGGCTGCGCCGCGCGCGGGCTGGAGACGACAGGCGGGCGCGTCAGCGCCGTAGTCACCGAGAAGGGCACCATCCGCACGCAATCCGTGCTGCTGGCGGGCGGCGCGTGGTCGTCGCTGTTCTGCCGCCGCCACGGCATCGAGCTGCCGATCGGCCTCGTCAACGCCACCGCGTGCCGGACCACGCCGGGACCGGAGATCACCTCCGGCGCGCTCGGCACCGATTTCTACTGCATCCGCCGCCGCCTCGACGGCGGCTTCACGCTGGCGCTGCGCAACCGCGGCACGGTCGAGCTGTCGCCGGACCTGTTCCGTTACGCGCGCACGTTCTGGCCGACCTATCAGCATCGCAAGAACGGATTGAAACTCTCATTCGGCAAGTCATTCTTCGACCAGATCATGCGCGGCATCAGCTGGAGCTTTGACAAGCCGTCGCCGTTCGAGGCCGAGCGCGTGCGCGATCCCGCGCCGGACATGTCGCTGGTCAATGCGGCACTGGCGGCGCTGATCAAGTCGAATCCGGAATTGAAGGACATCGAGATCGCCGAGGCCTGGGGCGGCACCATCGACTGCACGCCCGATACGATTCCGGTGATCTCGCCGGTCGATGCGCTGCCGGGTTTCTTCCTCGCGACCGGCTTCTCGGGCCACGGTTTCGGCATCGGTCCAGCCGCCGGCAAGCTTGCGGCCGACCTCGTGACCGGCGCGACGCCGCTGGTCGATCCCGCCGCCTACAGCCACAAGCGCATGATCGACGGCCGCCGGCTCGCACCGGTCAGCCCGTTCTGAGGCCGGCATGACGGTTCTCTACAAGGCCAACATGGTGCGCGGTGCCGAGTGGGCGCGCTTCTTCGCGGAGCGCGCGCCCGACACCCCGTTCCGGCTCTGGCCCGACATCGGCGATCCCGCCGCGGTGCGTTATCTCGTGGCCTGGGTCCCGCCGGATGATATCGCGGCCACCTTCCCCAATCTCGAGCTGGTCTTCTCGGTGGGCGCGGGTGTCGATCAGTTCGACACCACGAAAGTCCCACCGCACATCCCGCTGGTCCGCATGCTGGAGCCCGGCATCGCCGAGACCATGGTCGAATACGTCACCATGGCCGTGCTCGCCCTGCATCGCGATCTCCTCGATTTCATCGGCCAGCAGAGGCAGCAGGTCTGGCGCGAGATCCGGATCACGCCGGCCAGGCGCCGGCGCGTCGGCGTGATGGGGCTCGGCCAGCTCGGCCAGGCGGTGCTGGAACGGCTCAAGACGTTCGGCTTTCCGCTTCTTGGGTGGAATCGGTCGCCGCGCGAGATCGAAGGCGTCACTTGTTACGCGGGCGCAGGCGCCCTGCCGGAGTTTCTGGCGCAGGCCGACATTCTCGTCTGCCTGCTGCCGCTGACGGATCAAACGCGCGGCATTCTCAATGCCGAGCTGTTCGCGCGCTTGCCGCGCGGGGCAGGGCTCGTCAATGTCGGCCGCGGCCCGCATCTCGTCGAGGCCGATTTCCTCGCAGCTCTCGACAGCGGCGCGCTATCAGGTGCGGTGCTCGACGTCACCGATCCCGAGCCGCTGCCTGCAGGCCACCCGTTCTGGAGCCATCCGCGCATCCTCCTGACGCCGCACAATGCCAGCATGACGACGCCCGATACGGCCGTCGATTTCGTGCTCGACATCATCGCGCGTCACCGTCGCGGCGAGGAATTGCCGGGGTTAGTCGATCGCAGGCGTGGTTACTGAGGGCGTGATGGTGATGAGAATAGCGGTGCAGCCGCAGGCTCCTCTTACCTCTCCCGCTTGCGGGAGAGGTCGGCGCGCAGCGCCGGGAGAGGGCTCTCTCCTCTTGGGGGTTCTCGCCTGCGGAGACACCCTCGCCCCAACCCTCCCCCGCAAGCGGGGGAGGGAGCGCACCGTCTCCGCAGCTAGCTTCGGGGACCTCGCATGAGCATCGGCACAAAAAGATCTGATCAGGCCGTTGCCGTGGCGCAGGCCCCAGTGCTCTCCGTTGCCGGCCTCACCACCTCCTTCATGCTCGAGCGGCAATGGATTCCGGTCGTCCGCAACGTCTCGTTCGACATCGCGGCCCGAGAGACCGTGGCGATCGTCGGCGAGTCCGGCTCGGGCAAGAGCGTTACCGCGCTGTCGATCATGAGGCTCGTTCCGAGCGAGATCGGCCGGGTCGAGGGCCGGGTCATGCTGGCGGGGCGCGATCTGCTCGCGCTGCCCGAGGCTGATATGAAGGATATCCGCGGCAATGACGTCGCGATGATCTTCCAGGAGCCGATGACGAGCCTCAATCCGGTGCTCACCATCGGCTTCCAGATCGCGGAGGCGCTGATCCAGCATCGCGGCCTGTCGCGCGCGGCGGCGGAGGCGGAGACCATCCGCCTGCTCGATCGCGTCCGCATCCCTGCGGCGGCGTCGCGCTTCCACGAGCATCCGCACCGCTTCTCCGGCGGCATGCGCCAGCGCGTGATGATCGCGATGGCGCTGGCCTGCAAGCCGAAGCTTCTGATTGCGGACGAGCCGACCACCGCGCTCGACGTCACCATCCAGGCCCAGATCCTGGAACTGCTCAAAGAGCTTCAGCAGGAAGAGGGGATGTCGATCCTCTTCATCACCCACGACATGGGCGTGGTCGCCGAGATCGCTGACCGCACCGTGGTGATGTATGGCGGACAGGCGGTGGAGATGGACGCCACCGCCCGCATCTTTGCCGCGCCTCTGCATCCCTATACGCGCGCGCTGCTCGCGGCCGTGCCGCGGCTCGGCTCGATGGACGGGCGGACGCGGCCGATGCGGTTTCCCATCGTCGACAAGGTGACGGGCACGTCGGACGAGCCGGCCGAGACGCCCGATACGGTCTCGCCCGCCGAGCGGCCTTTGCTCGAAGTCTCAAACCTCACGACGCGCTTTCCGATCCGCTCGGGCCTGTTCGGCAAGGTCTCGGGCCGCGTCCACGCGGTCGAGAACGTCTCCTTCACCCTGCGCGCCGGCGAGACGCTGGCGCTGGTCGGCGAATCCGGCTGCGGCAAGTCGACCACCGGCCGCTCCATCCTGAAGCTGACGGAGCCGGATAGCGGCACCGTCCTGATCGACGGCCAGGATGTGCTGGCCATGAACGGCCGGGCTCTACGCGATATCCGCAAGCACATGCAGATCGTGTTTCAGGATCCGTTCGCGAGCCTCAATCCGCGCATGTCGGTGGGAACGGCGATCGCTGCGCCACTGCTCGCCAACGGGCTCGCGACGGCGTCGCAGGCGCGCGACAAGGTCGCCGACCTGCTCGTCCGTGTTGGCCTTTCCGTCGACATGGCTGCGCGCTTCCCGCACGAATTCTCCGGCGGCCAGCGCCAGCGCATCTGCATCGCGCGCGCGCTCACGCTCGGGCCGAAGCTGATCGTCGCGGACGAAGCGGTGTCTGCGCTCGACGTCTCGGTCAAGGCGCAGGTCGTCAATTTGATGCTCGACCTGCAGGCCAGCATGGGCCTCGCCTATCTCTTCATTTCACACGACATCGCCGTGGTCGAGCAAATGAGCCACCGCGTCGCCGTGATGTATCTCGGCGAGATCGTCGAGATCGGCCCGCGCGCGTCGGTGTTCGGTAATCCGCAGCATCCCTATACGAAAAAGTTGATGGCCGCAGTGCCGGTGCCCGACCCGTCACGCCGCGGCACCCGGCGCCAGGCCTCCAACGACGAGATCAGAAGCCCGGTCCGCGCGCCGGATTATCAGCCGCCGGTGCGGCAATATCGCGAAGTGTCACCGGGCCACGTGGTGCAGGTGTGGGGCGAGGAATGGTCGGTATGAGGCTGCAAGCTTCACGAAGCCAAGCGCGGATCTTTGATTTCGGCCAGACGTCATCAGCTTGCTGACCAACCGCGCGTTGCAGAGCCAGCATGTTCGCCCTCCGTTATCGCGACAAGGCAGGCGCGTCCTCCGGAAATTGTGACCGAATAGAGCGACAGGGAAGAGCCGTGTGTGAACCGCTTCATACGCAATCGCTCTCCCTCTGAATTACCACTCTCGCAACGAAATTGCCGCACCCGGTTCATTTCTAACACGGATGAGAGGCAATGCCTGCGCAGCCTTATGCTCGCAGCTTTGGATTGGCTCCGTCTCGCTCACGAGCAAAGCCAATCCCATCACTCAGCAAAGATCCTTCAGAAATTGGAATGAAAGGGCATTCGCGCAACTCACGCAGCTTCTGTTCGGGGTCGGCCGGTAGGCTGCTACTTACTCAGAAGGAGCTCCTATGAAGATAAGCAGCGCAATTTCCAGCGCCTTCTCCGCAACAAGGCGCGTCGGCAATTTTCGGATCGCCCGTTCCAGTTTGATCAAATCGGCCCATCTTCTTGAAAGAATCGGGCTGGCCGCCGTTGGGGCCTCCGGCGGACTCTATGTTGGTGCGACCCTGTTACGTCAGAAAGCCGGTCTGTTTGAAAGCGGCTGGATCGTCCTGATAGCGATGCTCTACGGAGCTCTGAGTTACTATGTGGGAATTGATTTGTCCGGCAATGTCGAACGGAAGCCGGCATCGAGCATCTCGGAAGAATGGAACGGGTCCGAGCCGGTCGAGCTCATGAGCGCCGCCGGAACGTTCGGCGCGGCAATCGCTGCAACTCTGTCCGTCAGCATCCTTGTCCTTGATCAAAATCTACCGAACGGCCTGATCGGCTTCGTTGCCGGCTGCTGGGTGGTAGGTTCGTCGCTCCAGGTTGCGGCGGGCACGATGGCTCGCTACGAAGCGCCTGTCAGCGAGCAATGAAGGAGCACCGTCGCGGAAGACAACCGCTCGGCACAAGCCGCAGTGTTGGTTCGGTTCCGGTTCGAAACGAGCGCGACGACTCTTCGCAACCTCTGCCGTCCAATGCTGCGTGCCAACGATGTTTGGTAGCAAAGCCGTTCGCATCGAGCAGCGTCACTGCTTGAAGCGATATCGGCATTGAGAAACCCAGGTTATCGCGCAACAAACAAGACGTGCCATCATGCTGGTGTTGGTATATTGTCCCCGCGCGCCGTGGTCCAAAATTTCTGCTAACCGCCAACCACACGATCGGTGGAGCCAATGCAGATTGCGGAGTGGCTCGAGAAGCTGGGGCTTGCGCAATACGCGGAGCGCTTTGCCCAAAATGGGATCGACATAGGCGTCCTTCCCGAACTGATGGACGAGGACTTCGATAAGCTCGGAGTCCTGCTCGGCCATCGCCGCAAGATGCTGCGTGCTATCGCTGACCTCGATCCGGCCGCGTTGATCGCATCTCCCGCTCCTCGTCAGGACGCCGAGCGGCGTCACCTCACGGTCATGTTTTGCGATCTGGTCGGCTCGACTGCGCTCTCAGCGCGTCTCGATCCCGAGGATATGTGGGAGGTGATCCGGGCCTATCGCGCTGCCTGCGCGAGCGTGGTTGCTGCTTATGATGGCAGGATCGCCAGATTCGTCGGTGACGGAATACTCGTCTATTTCGGCTATCCGCGCGCCCACGAAGATGATGCCGAGCGCGCGGTGCGCGCCGGCCTCGACATGATCTCCGCGATACGCCAGCTCAAGACAGGGACTGACGAACGAGCTGAACTGCGGATCGCAATTGCGACCGGACTTGTGGTGGTCGGCGACCTCATCAGCGGAGATGCATCGGAGGAGCACGCAACCATCGGCGACACACCAAACCTCGCCGCCCGGCTCCAGAGCCTGGCAGAGCCGGGGGTCGTCGTCGTTGCTTCATCGACGCGCCGGCTGCTTGGCGATCTCTTCTCCCTGCGCAATCTCGGCCGTCGGGAGGTCAAGGGAATGGCAGACCCCATCGCGGTCTGGGCGGTGGAAGGCGCGACCGCATCCGAGAGTCGCTTCGAGGCAGTCCGTGCCGCGCGCTCGATCGGTTTTGTCGGCCGCAAGAACGAGATCGAGTTCATCCTCTCGCGCCAGCGTGAGGCATGGCAGGGGCGGGGCCAGTTCGTGTTGATTTCCGGCGAAGCGGGCATCGGCAAGTCGCGTATTGTGGCGACGTTGTCGGAAAGCCCCTCGTTGGGGTCGCACCGTCGCGTGCGATATCAGTGTTCGCCTTACCACACCAATAGTGCGCTTCATCCCTTCGTCGCGCAGCTCGAGCGCGCCGCCGGAATTCGCTCGCACGACACGGCAGATCAAAAGCTCGACAAGCTCGAGGCAATGCTCGCAATAGGAACCCAGCAGGTCGCCCGGGCAACACCGCTCATTGCGGCTCTGCTTTCGATTCCCACCGGCGACCATTGCCCGCCCCTCGGTTTGAGTCCGGCGCAGCAGCGGCGGCAGACATTTGCTGCCCTTCTCGATCAACTTGAGGGACTGGCGCGAGGCCAGCCGCTGTTGATCATCTGCGAGGATATGCATTGGGCCGATGCCACGACACTTGAACTGTTCGATCTTGCGGTCGATCGGATCAGAGGACTGCCGATACTCGTGCTCTTGACGTCCCGGCCGGAGTTCGAGCCCTCCTGGTCGGGCCTTGCCAACGTCAGTCTGTTGCGGCTCGACCGGCTCGATCGGCAGGACACGCGCGCGCTCGTCGAGCAGATTGTCGTCGGTCGCCAGCTGCCACGTGAGATGATGGAGCAGATCGTCGACAAGACCGACGGCATTCCGCTATTCGTCGAGGAATTGACCAAGATGGTGCTGGAGTCCGGGCTGCTCGTTGAGGATGCCGGGCGCTACCGCCTGAATAATCCGCTGCCGCCGCTTGCCATCCCTGCGACGCTGCAGGATTCGCTGATGGCGCGGCTCGATCGGCTCGCTCCGGTCAAGGAGGTGGCCCAGATAGGAGCCGCCATTGGCCGCGACTTCTCGTACGCGCTGCTGAAAACCGTGGCGGAACGCGACGATCTGACGCTGGGCGCGGCGCTGGGACAACTTGAAGAAGCCGAACTGCTGCTGCGTCGTGGGACACCGCCCGAAGCAAATTACAGTTTCAAGCACGCCCTTGTTCAAGAAGCGGCCTACGAGAGTCTGCTCAAGAGCAAACGGCAGGTGCTTCACACACGGATTGGCGATGTCCTGCGCGACAAGTTTCCAGTCGTCGCCGAGACCGAGCCGGAAGTTCTCGCGCACCACTTCACCGAGGCGGGGCTGAGCGAGATCGCCCTCGAATGGTGGCGCAAGGCGGGCCAGCAGGCGTTGAAACGCTCGGCCTATTCCGAGGCGATCGCGCATCTCGGCAAGGCCATCGCGATCGCCGATCAATTGCCTGGCGAGCCCCACCGGATGATGGGCAGGCTGCATCTTCAAATCGCATATGGTCGTGCCTTGCGGGGCAGCCTCGGCCACAGCGCTCCGGAAACGGTCGCCGCATGGACGCGCGCGCGACAATTCGCAGCCGGTATCGATGATCCCGTTGAACTTGCGCCGGTCCATTCCGGCCTCTTCAATGCCTGCCTGACCCATGGCGAACTTGCTCCGATGCGGGAGCTGGCGGATGCCATCAGGAGCGCCGCTGAGCGACGGCCGGACTCGCCGGTGGCCGCCGTCGTGGCCCATTGGACTGGGGGCGTGACCTGCTGGTTCGCCGGCGAGTATTTGAACGCGCGCACGCATCTTGAGCGGGCCCTGGCGATCTATCGGGCCGAACCGGATCCCGCGACCTTCAGGGCTTCGGCGCTGGATCTCCCGTTCGTGATCATGCGATTTCTCGCTTTGGTGCTCTGGCCGCTCGGCGACATCGCTCGTGCGCGCAAGCTCGCCGCGGAAGCGGTGGGTACTCCGGGAGAAAAGCGGGCGCTGTCCCAGGCCAATGCGCTGGTTCATCGCGCTGTGTTCGACGGAGTATGCGGGGGCATGTTGCAGCAGACAGAGACGATCCTGGCGCTCGGTCTGGCACGCGACCACACGATGCCGCTGTACGTGGCCGCCGGCACCTACCTGAACGGCCTCGCCAAGTGGCGTGCAGGAGACCGAATGGCCGGACTGGCGGACATGCGCCACGGCTGGACCTTCCTGCACGAGAACGATTGCTACCTCTGCGAACCGTTCTGGGGGATGCATGTAGCCCTGGCGATTGCAGATCTAGGCGGAGTCGAGACCGGGCTGGAAATTCTGGACGAATTGATCGCCGGGACGGGACAATCCGGCCAGCATTGGCTTGATGCCGAGCTGCATCGTGTCCGCGGTAAACTCTTATCGCGCCATAATCCTTCGGACGAATCCAGTGCCGAAGACGCCCTCAAGCGGGCGCTGGACATCGCACAATATCAGCAGACCAAGACTTTCGAGCTGCGCAGCGCCCTTGAACTTGCACGCCTGTACAAGACAAATGGCCGAGCGCGTACGCTATCCGAAGTTCTCGCTCCCGTGCTCGCCGAATTCGAGGCGGAACAAAATCTTCCGGAATCCGTGGAAGCGAAAAAGCTGCTCAAGCAAGAGCATGAGGCACTTGCCGTTTCCCCAGGCCGGACGTCGTATGGGCAGAGATGACCCTCACGAATTCACGTGCACGAAATCGCGCAGCAGCGGATAGATCTCGTTGTTCCAGCGCTTGCCGGAGAACACGCCGTAATGGCCGACGCCGGCCTGCATGTGGTGGACGCGGCGATAGGCGCGCACGCCGGTGCAGAGGTCCTGGGCGGCCAGCGTCTGGCCGATCGAGCAGATGTCGTCCTTCTCGCCCTCGACCGTCATCAGCCCCATGCGGCTGACCGCCCTGGTGTTCACGGGACGGCCGCGATGCATCAGCTTGCCTTGCGGCAGGAGGTGCTCCTGGAACACGTCGCGCACGGTCTCGATGTAGAATTCGGCCGGCAGGTCCATCACGGCGAAATATTCGTCGTAGAAGGTCTTGATGGTCGCGGCCTTGTCCTTCTCGCCCTTGGCGATGTGGTTGGCGAGGTCCATGTGCTGCTTGATGTGGCGCTCGAGATTCATCGAGACGAAGGCGGTGAGCTGCACGAAGCCGGGATAGACCTTTCGCAGCGCGCCGCGGCACTGCACCGGCACGTAGTTGATGAGATTGCGCTCGAACCATTCGATCGGCCTGCTCTTGGCGAATTCGTTGACCCTGGTCGGCTGAATCCGCGTGTCGATCGGGCCGGCCATCAGCGTCAGCGTCGCCGGACGCGAGGGATGGTTGTCCTCGCACATGATCGCGGCGGCCGCGAGCGCGGAGACGGACGGCTGGCAGATCGCCACCATGTGCGGGCGCGGCCCGAGCTGCCCGAGGAAATCGATCAGGTGCTCGGTGTAGTCGTCGAGCCCGAAGCGGCCCTCGCTGCGCGGGATGTCGCGCGGATTGTGCCAGTCGGTGATGTAGACGTCGTGGTCCTGCAGCAGCGTCTTCACGGTGCCGCGCAGGAGCGTCGCGAAGTGTCCGGACATCGGCGCGACCAGCAGCATGCGCGGCTGCTCGCCGACGCCTTCTTTCTTGAAGTGCAGCAGCGAGCCGAACGGCGTCGCGTAGGCGATCTCCTCGCTGACCGCGACCTCGCGGTTGCCCACCATGACGCTGTCGATGCCGTAGGCGGGACGGTCATAGGTGAGGGTGGAGCGCGAGATCAGCTCCAGCGCGGCCGAAAGCCGGCCGACCACCTGGTCCGATGAGCGCTGAGGCACCAGATTGAGGAATTTGAGTGCGGACGAAGCCCCCGCGCGCCATGGCGCCGTCAGGTCCATGTGGTTCTGAAAAGCCTGATAATACATCGACATCATACTGAAGCGCCCACTTGCCGCCTGTCGTGATGCAATATCGAAGCCAGACGGGAGCCGGACCGCCCGGAAAATTGGCACGTCGCTTGCTGCGCCCCGGGCGGGTAGGCACAGATCACGGGCACGCACGCGCGGGCGGTGCGTTGCCCAGGCGTGAGGGAAGGGCTCTATGGCGAAGGCGACACTGACCATCAGCAGCAAGAACTACTCGTCCTGGTCGCTGCGTGGCTGGCTGCTGACGAAATTCTCCGGGCTCGACTTCGAGGAGATCGTCACCGCGCCCGACGATCCGTCCGCGCGCGCCGAGATCCTGCTGCTGTCGTCCTCGATCCTGGTGCCGTGCCTGCGGCACGAGGGCGCCGTGGTCTGGGACACGCTGGCGATTGCCGAATATCTCAACGAGGTCATGCCGGACGCCGGCCTGTTGCCGGCCGACCGCATCCAGCGCGCCCATTGCCGCTCGATCTCGGGCGAAATCCATTCCGGCTTCACCACGCTGCGCGCCTCGCTGCCGGTCAACCTGAAGGGACACTTTCCCGGCTTCAAGATCTGGTCGCGGGCGCAGGCCGATATCGACCGGGTCTGGTTCATCTGGCGCGACTGCCTGGAGAAATCGGGCGGCCCCTTCCTGTTTGGCGAGAAGCGCACCATGGCGGATGCGATGTACGCTCCCGTCGTGACGCGCTTCGTGACCTATGACGTCAAGCTCGCACCGCCATTGAAGGCCTATGCCGACACCATCATGGCCATGCCCGAGATGCAGGAATGGGTCGCGGCGGCAAAGGAGGAGCCGGCCGAGATCGAGGAGCTCGAGGTCGAATATTAGGCAGGCCTTGCACGTCCTGCCTGTTTCGGGGGCGATCGCCCTCCCACTGCGGACCGCAGCGCTATGCCTTTGCAACAATTAACCTTTGGACCCGGTGACAGGCGCCTGCGATCCTTCAGGCTGCGCAGATGTTGTGCGCGCCTGCCGAACCGCAGCGAGATCTAGCCGTGAACAGGTGCGTACAAGGCGTTTCGGCTGATTCGGACGTGATTCGTTCGGGCCGCGTTCCGAAGGTTAAAGCGCAGCGCGGCCCCGTCGCATTTTGAAACAGACACCGCCTTCAGGCGGCCCCGCGCTGCTTCACGCGCGGCAGGCGCCAGCCGATCACGGTTGCTTCCACCGCAATCCCGGCCTCGTGGTTTTGCCAGCGTCCCTCGACATAGCGGCAGGCGAACGGCAGTTGATAGGTCCCGCTGTGATCCTCGCACAGCACTTCGAGTGGCAGGCCCGGCGGTGGTTCTCCGGCGCCATCGAATTCCGCCAAACGTCTATCGCGCGTTGCCATTCTAATATTCTCCCCTAAACAAAGCCGCGGACAGAGCGCCCACTTCTTCCGCGCGCGGATCGTTCCCCGTCCGAGGGAACAGACGCAAGCTCAACGCGAGAATGAGGTGCGAGTGTGGTAGCCTTACGTTGCAGCGCGCAAACAGCGCACATTGATGTGATCGACTGATAGAGGAACTTTCATGCTGCTTCGAAACGCCGGCATTTGTTTCGCAATGTTGCTGCTCGCCACGCTGGCGCCTCTGCCGGTGCTCGCGCAGGACGTGCCCGGCATCGAAATCTGCACGGTCGAGAAGACCATGGAGCGCCGCACCAGCTGCCTCCAGAGCAATGTCGATTTCCTGCAGAAGACGATCACCAAGCTCGCCCTCGATCATCAGCAGAAGCTGGATGCGGCGGGGCGTCAGATCGACGCGTTGAAGACAACCATCGCCGGCCTGCAGAAGACGCTTCTCGATCTCCAGGCCGCGCAGGCAAAGACCGCCGAAGACCTGAAGAAGAAGCAGGACGCGCCGCCGCCGAAGGACGCAACGAAATAGGCGCGCCGATCACGCGATGCGATAACGCTCCATCACGCCACGATCGGGCTCGTAGCCGAGCCCGGGGCCCGCGGGCACCGCGACATGGCCGCTTGCATCGACATCGGCGCGGCCGCCCCAAAGACAGGCTTCGCGCTTCAGATAGAACATCTCGACCAGCCCGTCGTCGCGCGTCGCGAGCAGATGCAGCGTCGCCAGCAGGCCCGGGCCAAAATAAGGAGAGTGCGGCACGATCTTGACGCCGGACCGGTCGGCCAAGCCTGCGACCTTCAGGAATTCCGTGATGCCGCCGACCTTGATGACTGACGGCTGTGCGTGGCTGACCGCGCCCGCCTCCATCATCTGGCGGAATTGATACTCGGTGCAGGCATTCTCACCGGCGGCAACTCCGACGCCGCTCTTGCTGCGCACCTCGGCAAGCGTGGCGAAGTCTTCCGGCGGCCAGACCGGCTCCTCCAGGAACATCGGCTGCGCGTTGCGGCATGTCGCCGCGAACGCAATCGCCTGCTCCCCGGTCAGCGGGCAGTTCATGTCGACCATCAGCGGAATGCTCGGGCCGATCGCCGCGCGCGCGGCAAGCACCGCAGGCGTCGTGGTCTCGTGCAGCTTGATCGCGCCATAGCCGAGCGCGAGCGCCTTCCTGCATTCGGCGGCGATGGTGTCGGGCGCGCCGATCCGGAGCAGGCTCGCGTAAGCCGGAATCGCGGTGCGCCTGATCTCGCCCAGCAGGCGATGCAGCGGCACGCCGGCGACCTTCGCGGCCAGGTCCCACAATGCGATATCGAGCCCGGAGATCGCGAACATGGTGATGCCGTAGCGGCCGAACAGATGCAGGTTGCGCTGGATCTGCTCCATCACCGCGGCAATGCCGGCCGCATCGGGCACCTTCAGCCCGCGGGCCTGCGGCGCGATCATCTCCTCGACCGCGCTGCGCGTCGTGCGCGGGCAGACATAGGCGAAAGCATCGCCCCAGCCGGTCAGCCCGGCATCGGTCGTGACCTCGACGAGGACCATGTCGAGGGCCGTGATGGCGGAAGCGCCCTGGCGGAAGCTCGCGACACCGGCATCATAGGGGATGCGGATATGGTGCGCCCGCACATCGGTGATTTCCATGACCCGGTTCCTCTTTCTCGTGAGCGGTTTCGGCGAGTGTAGCCACGAACACCGGGGCGTTGCCAGGGGCCATTGCCGGACTATGCTCATGCGAAGCACAGCAATGCCGATCAAGCAGAGCGATGGAGACCGGCGCATCATCGCCGCGCTTCGAACGAGGTTTGAGCCGCCATGAATCCAGCCCAGCGCGCGCTCTGGTATATCGAGAGCCATCTGGCCGAGCCGATAACGCTCGACGAGATCGCTGCGATCTCGGGCGTGTCGCGGTTCCACATCGTGCGTGCGTTCGCCGCGGCCGTCGGTCTGCCGGTGATGCGCTACGTGCGCGCGCGGCGGCTGAGTGAGGCGGCGCGCAGTCTGGCAAAGGGCGCACCCGACATCCTGTCGCTGGCGCTGGAGGCGGATTACGGCTCGCACGAAGCTTTCACCCGCGCGTTCCGCGACCAATTCGGCACCACGCCCGAAGCGGTGAGGGCGGCAGCGTGCGTCAACCAGCTCAGGCTACAGGAGCCGATCCTCATGGACTCCACCATGCTCGACCATCTTGCCCCGCCGCGCTTCGAGACGGCAAAGGCCTTCCTCGTCGCCGGTCTCGCCGAGCGCATCTCCTGCGACAACGGTGCCATGATCCCTGGTCTATGGCAGCGCTTCAATCGGGAGGTTGCCGACATTCCCGCGCGCATCGGTAACGTCGCCTACGGCGTCTGCTGCAATGGCGATGATGCCGGCAATTTCGATTACATCGCCGGCCTCGAGGTCGCCGATTTCTCCGACCTGCCGCGCCGCTTCGGCCGCATCCGCATTCCGGAGCAGCGCTATGCGGTGTTCACGCACGAGGACCACGTCGCCTCGATCCGCCGCACCGTCAACACGATCTGGAATCAATGGCTGCCGGCGTCCGGGCTGAAAGCCGCGGACGCGCCGAACTTCGAGCGCTACGACCAAAAATTCGATCCGGCGACCGGCAATGGCGGCTTCGAAATCTGGATACCGGTGCGGGAGTAACCACGCAACGCTGGCATACCGTCCCGCTTGCTTGGCAAGCCGCGGCGACTTTGCCATAACCGCAGGCAAATCTTGCCTGCGGAGCTCCGTGCCGGACATCCCGTGCAAGCCATAACAAGCAGCCGGGAGGGTCTCCAATGTCCAACGTCCGCGTTCTCGCCACCGACCTCGAATTTCCCGAAGGGCCGGTCGTGATGCCGGACGGCTCGGTGGTGCTGGTGGAGATCCGCGGCCAGCGCCTGACGCGCGTCTATCCCGACGGTCGCAAGGAGATCGTGGCCAGGATTCCCGGCGGCCCGAATGGCGCCGCGCTCGGACCCGACGGCAAGATCTACATCTGCAACAATGGCGGCTTCTCCTGGATTCCGGCCGGCAAGATGATCATGCCGGGTCCGCAGCCGGACGATTATCTCGGCGGCGCGATCCAGCGCGTCGACCTGCAATCCGGCAAGGTCGAGACCGTCGTGACAAAATGCGGCGCCCACGATCTGCGCGGGCCGAACGACCTCGTCTTCGACAAGCACGGCGGCCTCTGGTTCTCCGATCTCGGCAAGCGCCGCGCGCGCGAGATGGACGTCGGCGGCATGTATTACCTCAAGCCCGGGATGAGCGAGATCGTCGAAATCGTGCACGGCGTATTGCCGGCCAACGGCATCGGCCTGTCGCCGGACGAGAACATTGTCTACATCGCGGAAACGCCGACCGGCCGGCTCTGGGCCTATGAGCTCTCGGCGCCGGGCACGCTCAAGCCGCGCGATCCGATCTATCGCGGCGAGCGCGGCCAGCCGATCTGCGGCCTCGGCGGCTACCAGATGTTCGACTCCCTCGCGGTGGAAGCTGGCGGCAATGTCTGTGTCGCCACGCTCGTCTCCGGCTGCATCTCGGTGATCGCGCCCGACGGCACCCTGGTGGAACAGGTCCCGACCGGCGACCGCGTCACCACCAACATCGCCTTCGGCGGCCCCGAGCTGAAGACGGCCTACATCACGCTGTCGGGCAAGGGCGAGCTGATCGCCATGGACTGGCCGCGCGGCGGATTGCCGCTCAATTTTCTGAACAAGTGACAATCGCGAAAATCGCGATTGTCATCCCGGGGCTATGCGGAGCATAGAACCCGGGATCTCGAGATTCCGGGTTCTGCTCTTCGAGCCGCCCGGAATGACGGCAGTCATTATGGAGTGAGATATGCCCTGGCCCGATCCCGTCACCCTGCGTGGACAGCACGCCCGTCTCGAGCCGCTGTCGCATGACCATCGCGAGGGGCTGGTCGAGGCCGTCAAGGACGGCGAGCTGTCAAAACTGTGGTACACCGCGATCCCGCTGCCGGAGAACATGGGCAAGGAGATCGACCGCCGCCTGGGCCTGCAGGCCGCGGGCTCGATGCTGCCGTTCACCGTGTTCGATGCCGGCGGCCGGATCGTCGGCATGACCACCTACATGAACATCGACGCCACCAACCGCCGCGTCGAGATCGGCTCGACCTGGTATGGCAAGAGCGCCCAGCGCGGCCCGCTCAACACGCAATGCAAGCTGCTGCTGCTGCGCCACGCCTTCGAGCCGTTGAATTGCATCGCGGTCGAGTTCCGCACGCATTTCTTCAACCACCAGAGCCGCCGCGCCATCGAGCGCCTTGGCGCGAAGCAGGACGGTATCCTGCGCAGCCACCAGATCGCGCCGAACGGCACGTTGCGCGATACTGTCGTCTACAGCATCACCGCCGCCGAATGGCCGACGGTGCAGGCGCATCTGGAATTCCAACTCAACGACAAGCCGCGTTAGGGCGGCCGAGGGACCATGGATAGATTCGACTATGTGATCGTCGGCGCGGGCTCCGCCGGTTGCGTGCTCACCAGCCGGCTCAGCGAGGATCCCAACACCAGCGTCTGCGTGCTCGAGGCGGGCCCGAGGGACTGGCATCCCTACATTCATCTGCCGGCGGGCTTCATCAAGACCTTCCACATGAAGAGCATCAACTGGGCTTACCAGCAGGAGCCCGGTCCCTGGACCGGCGGGCGCAGCATCTATGCGCCGCGCGGCAAGACGCTGGGCGGCTCGTCCTCGATCAACGGCCATATCTACAATCGCGGCCAGCGCATGGATTTCGACACCTGGGCGCAGATGGGCAATCGCGGCTGGGGCTATGCCGACGTGCTGCCCTATTTCCGCCGGCTGGAGAAGCGGATCGGCGAGGGCGAGGACACCTATCGCGGCCGCGACGGCAACCTCATCGTCACCACCATGAACTGGCGCGATCCGCTCTGCGAGGCCTTCATGGAAGGCGCGGTCTCGCTCGGCATTCCCCGCAATCCCGATTACAACGGCAAGACCCAGGAAGGCGTCTCCTACTGCCAGCGCACGATCAACAACGGCCTGCGCGTCTCCGGCGCCACCGCGTTCCTCAAGCCGGCGATGAAGCGGCCCAACGTGCATGTGCGCACCCATGCCCACGCGACAGAGATCATCTTCGAGGGCAAGCGCGCCGTCGGCGTGCGCTACACCAAGGGCGGCCGCGGCGGCCAGCCGGTCGAGGTGCGCGCCAACAAGGAGGTGATCCTCTCCGGCGGCAGCTATAATTCGCCGCAGCTGCTGCAACTCTCCGGCATCGGCTCGCCGGATCTGTTGCAGCAGCACGGCATCGCGGTGCGCCACGCGCTGCCCGTCGGCGAAGGCCTGCAGGACCACTACGCCCCGCGCACGGTGGCGCGGGTCAAGGACATCAAGACGATCAACGAGCTCCGCCGCGGCTTCTCGCTGTGGATCGAGGCGTTGAAATGGGCGACTCAGCGCAAGGGCCTGCTCTCGCTGTCGCCGACGATGGTCTATTGCTTCTGGCATTCCGGCGAGAGCGCGGAGAGCTCCGACCTGCAGCTCACCTTCACGCCGGCGTCCTACAAGGAAGGCGTGCAGGGCCAGCTCGAGGACGAGCCTGGCATGACGGTCGCATCCTGGCAGCAGCGGCCGGAGAGCCGCGGCTATGTCCGGATCCGCTCGAACGATCCGTTCGCGCCGCCGATCATCCAGACCAATTATCTCGACGCCGAGCTCGACCGCCGCGTCATCGTCGGCGGCATGAAGCTCGCGCGGCGCCTCTTGAAGAGTGCGCCGCTGTCGCCCTATTACGCCTACGAGGATTTCCCCGGCCCCAACGTCAACACCGACGACGAGTTCCTGCACGCCGCCACCGAGCGCGGCACCACCACCTTCCATCCCGGCTGCACCTGCCGCATGGGTCCGGCGGACTCCACCTGGGCGGTCGTCGACGACCAGCTCCGCGTCCACGGATTGGAAGGCCTCCGCGTCATCGACGCCTCTGTGATGCCGCGCATGATCTCGGCGAATTTGAACGCGTCGACCATGATGATCGCGGATCGTGCCTCGGACCTGATCCGCGGCAAGCAGCCGATGGAAGCCGCAAGGATTCCGGACGCAGCGGTGGCGTGAGGCCTTCGTAGGGTGGGTAGAGCGGAGCGAAACCCATCATCGTGCAGCGATTGCTGAAGCGAGATGGGTTTCGCTCCGCTCTACCCATCCTACAAGACTTGCGCTCCTAATTGAGCGCAGGTGACTACAGCTTCCAAAGGTTGTGCTATCATGAGGCATGACGTCCTATCGACGTAACTTCATTCCCGGCGGAAGCTTTTTCTTCACGGTCAACCTCGCCGATCGTCGTCAATCGCTTTTGACGGCAAACATTGATCTATTGCGCACAGCTTTTCGTGAGATACGCGAACGCCATCCATTCACGATCGATGCCATCGTGGTGCTGCCCGAGCATCTTCACACCGTTTGGACGATGCCTGACGGAGATGCTGATTTTGCAATGCGCTGGCGGCAGATCAAATCCGCCTTCTCGCGTAACCTCGCGACCGAGGAACCGATCTCGGCAAGTCGCTCAGGCAAGGCAGAGCGCGGCATCTGGCAGCGCCGCTACTGGGAGCACACCATTCGCGACGAAGAGGATTACGCCCGGCACATCGACTACGTGCACATCAATCCTGTGAAGCACGGACTTGTCGATCGAGTTCGCGATTGGGCGCCATCGTCGTTTCATCGCTATGTCGCCCTGGGTACCTATCCAGCAGATTGGGCCGGCGATCTGTCGCAACGCGATGACGGCGCCAAATTTGGAGAACGGAAATGATAGGGCATAGGAGCGTCCCACTCAAGTCTCGTGCCCCGGACGCGGCGCAGCGTCACTTCGACGGTGCGCTGCAGAGCCGGACCATGTCGCAGCAATGTACCGTGTGGCCCCTGCGTCCCGGCTCTGCGCAGCAGCGTTTCACGCTGCAACGCATCCGGGACACGAGACCTACACTTCCCGTCGGCTCAAGAACGCCAGCCGCTCGAACAGGTGCACGTCCTGCTCGTTCTTCAGCAGCGCGCCATGCAGCGGCGGGATCAGCTTGCGCGGGTCGCGTTCGCGGAGTTGCTCGACGCTCATGTCTTCGTTCAGCAGCAGCTTGAGCCAGTCGAGCAGCTCCGAGGTCGACGGTTTCTTCTTCAGGCCGGGCACCTCGCGCACCTCGAAGAAGATGCGCAGCGCTTCCTCGACCAGGCGCTTCTTGATGCCGGGGAAGTGGACGTCGACGATGCGGCCCATCGTGTCGGCATCGGGGAACTTGATGTAGTGGAAGAAGCAGCGGCGCAGGAACGCGTCGGGCAGCTCCTTCTCGTTGTTGGAGGTGATCATCATGATCGGGCGCTGCTTCGCCTTGATCGTCTCGCCGGTCTCGTAGACATGGAATTCCATGCGGTCGAGCTCGAGCAGCAGGTCGTTCGGGAATTCGATGTCGGCCTTGTCGATCTCGTCGATCAGCAGCACCGGGCGCTGCTCGGCCGTGAAGGCCTCCCACAGCTTGCCGCGCTTGATGTAGTTCCGGATGTCGGATACGCGCGCATCGCCGAGCTGGCTGTCGCGCAGCCGCGACACCGCATCGTATTCGTAGAGGCCCTGCTGCGCCTTGGTGGTGGACTTGATGTGCCAGGTCAGAAGCGGCGCGTTCAGCGCCTTCGCCACTTCCTCCGCCAGCACCGTCTTGCCGGTGCCGGGCTCGCCCTTCACCAGGAGCGGACGCTCCAGCACGATCGAAGCATTGACGGCGACCTTGAGATCGTCGGTCGCAACATAGTCCTTGGTGCCGGTAAATTTCATCGCGCGTCCTTGTTGGTCGTCGTCCCGGGGATTGCCAATTGCATTGCCTCGGTCGCGACATGGGAACGGCCGCGCAGGGCGGCCGTTCCTGGTTCGGTCAGGCTTTCAGACCCGTTTTACCAGCGAAAGGATGACCAGCACAATCACCGCGCCGATCGTGGCGTCGACGATGGCGCCGATCGTGCCGGTTGCCAGCTGGATATGCAGCTGCGGCAGTACCCAACTCGCCACCAGCGCGCCGATGATGCCGACGACGATGTTGCCGACCAGCCCAAATCCCGCCCCGTGGACAATCTTGCCCGCGAGCCAGCCTGCGATCGCGCCGATGATGAGCGCTGCGAGAATTCCCATTGCAAACGTCCCCAAAACAACCCCTTCAGGCCACTAATTCTAGAGCAAAATGCCTGCCGGTCCAGCGTCTCGCAGTGGCCTCCGCCCCTTGACGTCAGCCACCCGACGGGCAATCTGTCACCCATGTTCTTGCAATTCTTCACCTCTCTGCGCGATGCGCAGGTCCCCGTGACGCTGCGCGAATACCTCACGCTGATGGAGGCGCTCGACGCCGACCTTGCGGACTACACGGTCGAGAATTTCTACTATCTGTCGCGCGCCTCGCTGGTGAAGGACGAGCGCAACCTCGACAAGTTCGACCGCGTCTTCGGCACCGTGTTCAAGGGGCTGGAAAGCCTGCTCGACGCCATGGAGAAGGCGGAAATTCCCGAGGAGTGGCTGAAGAAGCTCGCCGAGAAGTACCTGACAGAGGAAGAGAAGAAGCAGATCGAGGCCATGGGCTGGGACAAGCTCATGGAGACGCTGAAGAAGCGGCTCGAGGAGCAGAAGGGCCGGCACCAGGGCGGCTCGAAATGGATCGGCACCGCCGGCACCTCGCCGTTCGGCGCGCATGGCTACAATCCCGAGGGCGTGCGCATTGGCCAGGAGAAGAACCGCAACAACCGCGCCGTGAAGGTGTGGGACAAGCGCGAGTTCAAGGATCTCGACGGCAATGTCGAGCTCGGCATCCGCAACATCAAGGTGGCGTTGCGCCGCCTGCGCAAGTTCGCCCGCACCGGCGCGCCCGACGAGCTCGATCTCGACACCACGATCCGCGAGACCGCCAATCACGGCTATCTCGACGTGCACATGCGCCCCGAGCGGCGCAATGCGGTGAAGCTCCTGGTGTTCTTCGACATCGGCGGCTCGATGGATGCGCATATCGAGCAGGTCGAGGAACTGTTCTCGGCGGCGAAGAGCGAGTTCAAGCACATGGAGTATTTCTACTTCCACAACTGCCTCTATGAGGGCGTGTGGAAGCAGAACAAGCGCCGCTTCACCGACCGCACGCCGACCTGGGACGTGCTGCACAAATACCCGCACGACTACAAGGTCGTGTTCGTCGGCGATGCCTCGATGTCGCCCTACGAGATCATGGTGCCCGGCGGCTCGGTCGAGCACGTCAACGAGGAGCCCGGCTCGGTCTGGCTCGACCGCATCATCCGCACCTATCCGCACACGGTGTGGCTGAACCCGGTGCAGCAGAAGCACTGGGACTATTCGGAATCCACCACGATCATCAAGCGCATCTTCGCCAATCGGATGTATCCGATCACGATCGAGGGGCTGGAGAACGCGATGAAGGAATTGACGCATTGATACCTCCCGTCGTCATTCCGGGGCGCGACGCAGTCGCGAACCCGGAATCCATCGGGCCGCAGTCCGTGTAGATGAATGGATTCCGGGCTCGATGCTGCGCATCGCCCCGGAATGACGAAAGAAGAGAAGGGAAGACCCATGCCCCAGACCATCACCCGCGGCATCAAGGCGCTGATCGACGAGGCCAATGCCGAGATCGAGACGCTCTCGGCCAAGGACGCGATCGAGATCTCTAAGAACGGCGACGTCGTCATCGTCGACATCCGCGATCCCCGCGAGATCGAGCGCGACGGCCGCATCCCCGGCGCCTTCGCCTGCACGCGCGGCATGCTCGAATTCTGGATCGACCCGCAGAGCCCCTACGCAAAACCGATCTTCCAGGAGGACAAGAAGTTCGTGTTCCATTGCGCGGGGGGCTTACGATCCGCGCTTGCGGCCAAGACCGCGCAGGACATGGGCCTCAAGCCCGTCGCCCACATCGCCGGCGGCTACGCCGCCTGGCGCGACGCCGGCGGGCCCACGGAGAAGTGGGAGCCGAAGAAGAAGGGGTGACTTGGTCACACGCGGGCTTGACCCGCGTGTCCATCATTTCAAGAAGGATGGATTGCCGGGGCAAGCCCGGCAATGACGACTGGAGAGTACAGACGCATGACCGCCACCGACCCCCTCGTCTCCACCGAATGGCTCGCCGCGCATATCGGTGATGCCAACGTCAAGATCCTCGACGCCAGCTTCAAGCTGCCGGGCGTGCTGCCGCTGCCGAAGGACGACTACCTCGCCGCGCATCTGCCGGGCGCCGTGTTCTTCGACGTCGATGCGGTGTCGGATCATTCCAACCCGCTGCCGCACATGTTTCCGAGCGCGGAGCAGTTCGGCCGCGACGTCGGCAATCTCGGCATCTCCAACGCGGACACCGTCGTGCTCTATGATGCCGGCGGCTGGGTCGCAGCGCCGCGTGCGTGGTGGATGTTCCTGTCCTATGGCCATAGCAACGTGCGCATTCTCAATGGCGGCCTGAAGAAGTGGCGCACTGAGGGACGCGCGACCGAGAGCGGCGAGGTCAAGCCGAAGCCGGCGACCTTCACGGCGAGCTATGACGCAAACCGCGTGCGCAGCATGCAGCAGCTGATCGCCAACGTCGAAAGCCGCAAGGAGCAGGTGGTCGACGCGCGCGCTGCCGATCGCTTCGAGGGCCGCGCGCCCGAGCCGCGGCCGGGCATTCGCTCCGGCCACATCCCCGGCGCCCGCAACGTGCCCTACAATCTGCTGTTCGATGCCGCGACCGGCGAGATGAAGCCGCTCGACGCGCTCCGCGCCGCCTTCACCAATGCCGGCGTCAAGCTGGATGCGCCGATCGTGACGAGCTGCGGCTCCGGCGTCTCCGCCGGCGTGCTGACGCTCGCGCTCTACCGCCTCGGCATCACCGACACCGCGCTCTATGACGGTTCGTGGTCGGAATGGGGCCAGGCCGGAGGCCCGGCCATCGCGACCGGCCCGGCGTGAGGTTGTCGGAGTGACGAGTCAGCGCGTGCGTGCGGTCGTTGTTGTCGCGAAAGCCGGCTGCTGCTGACCGAACGGATCGAGCTGTTGCTGCACCTGCGGAGGCGGCGGGCGCCGCACCACGCGCTGGCGCTTCTTGGCCTTGGCCTTGCGCTTGGTCGCCTTGCTGTCCGGCTTGGTGGTCTCGGTCTTGCTGTTCTCGATTCCGGCCTTCGCCGGCGCGTCCGTCGTGGCCGTGGCGGCGTTCAGCGCGGCGAGCCTTGCGGAGGCGACCTCGAGCGCCGTGGCGGCGAGGGCGGGGTCAACCGGTGCCGGCTCGCTGGCGGTTGCGGCAGGCTTGGCCTCGGGGATCGCGGCCGTGGTGTCGGCGGGGGTCAGCGTATCGATGGAAGCCGGCGCCGCGGCCGTCACGGTCGGCTCGGGCTTGTCTGGTTCGATGGCCGACACTTCAGCCATGGGCGCGGCGGCCTCGGGCTGGACGTCGGTCTCGGTCGTGAGTGCGGCCACCTGTTCGGGCTCGCTCAGGGGCAGAGCGATGGTCGGTACCTGGTCGCGCAGCGATGGCGTGCTCTCGGCGGGCGGCTCCGGCTCGGCCCGCAGCACCGCGAGCACCGGCTGGGCCGGCTCGGGCGCTTGCGCAAACACCTGCTCCTGCGGCCCGTTCCGCCAGCCGGGGTTGTTGACATATTGCTGATGGGTCGCCCGGAGCAGCGCGGCGGCCCCTAGGCCGAACACCAGGATGGAGGTTGACAGCAGGATCGCGGCAAACAGGAAGCGAAAGCCGGGAAGCATTGAGCGATTGCGAATTTCCGCCCCGGCGGCAGAGTGGCCGGGGCTCAAGAGCCATCTGAACGCGGTGACGGTACTGCTTGCCGCGTTCGCCACGCGGGATCGGAGCTCAAAAAGGTGGCGAATCAGGCTGATTCGACCATATCGCAACGTCTCCGCATCGTTCCGTTAAAATCGTGGCCGACCCATCGCGCCAATCGAAGGCGCGATACGATTTCAGCCCCGTGATGCAACGGGGCAACGGTAGTCTTGCGGATCACAAATCGGCAAATCCGGCGCAAATACGCCTGATATGTCTTGAATGTGCCGCTATCTTCCGTCATCTGGCCGTTAACGGTCCGATCGGGCTTGGGGACTATACAAGAGCGATGATGATCAAACACTTTCTGACGATATGCGCTGCCGCAACAGTCGCTGCGGCGGGAACCTCGCTCGCTCAGGCTCAGAGCTATCCGATCCAGCAGGTGCCCGGCTATGGCGCACCGGCCGAATATCGGCCCGGTGACCGCATGCCGAATTTCGACGCGCTCGACGAAGACGACGAGGCGATGCCGCATGCCTCGCTGCCGCCGCCCGGTCCGGCCGACGATCCGCGCTACGGTCGTCCGATGGGCGCGCCTCCGGTCTATTCGGCCGCCCCGCCCCAAGGTCCGGTGATGTCGCCGGATGATCCGCGTTATGGCCGCCCGGCTGGCGCCCCGCCGGTCTATTCGGCCGCGCCGCAGGGCCCCGTGATGTCGCCCGACGATCCCCGCTACGGCCGGCCCGCAGGTCCGCCGGCGGTGATCTACGCCGACCGTCCGCCCCAGCAATCGCCCGCCAACGATGGCCTGCGTCCGCCCGAGGCTGTGGGCGGTCCCGCCGCGACCGGGACGGTCCAGGCCGGACAGCCGCCCGTGGGCACGGATGGCCGCCCGGTGACCTTGGCCGCGCTGCCGCCCGAGGAGCAGCCCGATGCTGCGCCGGTGCAGCTGCCGCCGAACCTGCGCCGTCAGGAGGTCGCGTTCCAGACCAAGGAGCCGCCCGGCACGCTCGTGGTCGATACGCCCAACACCTACCTCTATTACGTGCTCGGAGGCGGCCGTGCGATCCGCTACGGCGTCCGCGTCGGCCGCGACGGCTTCACCTGGACCGGCGTGCAGAAGATCACCCGCAAGGCCGAGTGGCCGGATTGGCATCCGCCGACCGAGATGATCGAGCGTCAGCCCTATCTGCCGCGCTTCATGGCCGGCGGCCCGGGCAATCCGCTCGGCGCCCGCGCGATGTATCTCGGTTCGACCGTCTACCGCATCCACGGCACCAACCAGCCCTCGACGATCGGCAAGTTTGTCTCGTCGGGCTGCATCGGCATGTTGAACGAGGACGTCTCCGACCTGTTCGAGCGCGTCAAGGTCGGCACCCGCGTTGTCGTGATGCCGGGTGGTCCGCCGCCGGGAACGGCGACGGCCTCCGCCGCGCCGACGCAGAGCGCTGCCGGGCCGGCTCCGATGTCCGCCCAGGCGGGCCCGGTCCCGGGGACGCAGCCCACCGTTGTGCCGCCGCTGCCTGCGCCGGTCACCGTGCGCTGAGCGCCTCAACTCGACGAGATTGCGAAGGGCGTGCCGTCGGCACGCCCTTTTCGTTTCAGGCCAGCTTCCGCGGCAGCTCGCCGCCTTTGGTGAATGCGTCGATCGCCTCGACCATCTGGCCGTAATGGATGCGCAGACCATCCGTGGTGGCGTAGCCCAGATGCGGCGTCAGCACGACATTGTCGAGCTTGCGGAAGGGATGGTCGACCGGCAGCGGCTCGACCGAGAACACGTCCAATCCTGCACCTGCGATCTTGCGCTGCTGCAAAGCTTCCAGCAGCGCCTGCTCATCCACGATCGGCCCGCGCGCGGTGTTGACCAGGAAGGCCGTCGGCTTCATCCGCGCAAGATCCGCGCGGCTGACGAGGCCACGCGAACGCTCGCTCAGGACCACGTGGATGGTGACGATGTCGGCCTCGGCGAACAGCTCCTCCTTGCTGGCGTAGCCGACGCCGGCAGAAGCGCACTTCTCCGGCGTGAGGTTCGGGCTCCAGGCGATCACGTTCATGCCGAATGCTTTCGCGATGCCCGCCATCTTGCTGCCGAGCTTGCCGAGCCCGACGATGCCGAGCGTCATGCCTTCGATCTCGACGCCGGCAAATGTCTGCCAGGACTCCCCCGCATGCATCCGCGCGTTCTCGCGGCCGATGCCGCGGGTCAACTCCAGGATCAGGCCCATGGCGAGCGGCGCCGTCGGATCACGGGAATATTGCGTGCCGCCGATGGCGATGCCGCGCGCTTTCGCGGCCTCGATGTCGATCGCAGCGTTGCGCATGCCCGACGTCAGCAGCAGCTTCAGCTTCGGCAGGCGATCGAACAGGCTCTTGGGAAACGCCGTGCGCTCGCGCATCGCGCAGATGATTTCGAAGTCGGTGAGCGCACTGGCTGCGGCCTGCTCGGAGGCGAAGGGATGGCTGAACACGGTGACGTCGACGCGATCCGACAATTTCGGCCAGTCGGCGACGTCGAGGGCGAGATTGAAATAGTCGTCGAGGATTGCGCAGCGCAGCCGGCTCATCAGCGTTCATCCATGGCGAGAGGTGAAGCGCCGGGCGGGCGCCGTCATCGGAACCTGGACATGGTTGCGCGCAATCGCGCCGGCGCGCAAGCAGCCTGCGTATTCAAAAGTCCGATAGGGATCGTCGCTCAGAGGTCGCGGGGCTTCAGGCGGAACGGTGCATCCATGCCGTGCTTGGCGCGCCAGGCGGGGCCGGGGCCGCGCATGTAATGCAGCTCGGGCCGGTAGGGATTGAAGGCGGTGGCGAAGAAGCGCTTCCAGAAGGCCTTGATCTCCGAGGCGAACCCGGAGTCGCGCCCGGCTCCTGCCGGAATGGGAAGAGAATGGGTCTCGATCAGAGCCATGATGCGGCCTCGCTGTGCTCCCCGTTCGTTCTGAGCGGGTGGCGCTGTTTCCGCGCGAAACCGAGCTTTGGCCTGATTTATTAAAAGATGGTTTCAATTGTCCGGATCGGTGGCCGGATGGTGTCCGTCCCGTATTCATCCGTGGTGAACGGACGGAAAACGTTGCCCTTTGGGGGCGGGATCGTTACATCGCTGGCGAAGCAAATTTCCTCAAATCGAAGGTTTCACGGGACCGATGGCGCGCCAGTTCATCTATTTCATGCAGGGCCTGACCAAGAGCTACCCGACCCGGAAGGTGCTCGATAACATCCATCTGAGCTTCTACCCGGACGCCAAGATCGGCGTGCTCGGCGTCAACGGCTCGGGTAAGTCGACGCTGCTCAAGATCATGGCCGGCCTCGACAAGGAATACACCGGCGAGGCCTGGGTCGCCGAGGGCGCCCGCGTCGGCTATCTCGAGCAGGAGCCGCAGCTCGATTCCAAGCTGACCGTGCGCGAAAACGTCATGCAGGGCGTCGCCAAGCAGAAGGCGATCCTCGACCGCTATAACGAGCTTGCGGTCAACTATTCGGAGGAAACCGCCGACGAGATGACCAAGCTGCAGGATGAGATCGAGGCCCAAGGCCTGTGGGATCTCGACAGCAAGGTCGACCAGGCCATGGACGCGCTGCGCTGCCCCCCTGATGATGCCGACGTGACCAAGCTCTCGGGCGGTGAGCGTCGCCGCGTCGCGCTGTGCCGCCTGCTGCTCGACCAGCCCGAGCTCTTGCTGCTGGACGAGCCGACCAACCATCTCGACGCCGAATCCGTGTCGTGGCTGGAAGGTCACCTGCGCAACTATCCCGGCGCGATCCTGATCGTCACCCACGACCGCTACTTCCTCGACAACGTTACGGGCTGGATCCTCGAACTCGATCGCGGCCGCGGCATCCCCTATGAGGGCAATTACTCGTCCTGGCTGGTGCAGAAGCAGAAGCGTCTGGAGCAGGAGGGCCGCGAGGATGCCGCCCACCAGAAGACGCTCGCGCGCGAGCAGGAATGGGTGGCGTCCTCGCCCAAGGCACGCCAGGCCAAGTCGAAGGCGCGCTATCAGCGCTATGAGGAGCTGCTCAAGAAGGCGAGCGAGAAGCAGACCCAGGCCGCGCAGATCATCATTCCCGTGGCAGAGCGGCTCGGCGCCAACGTGGTCGATTTCGAGGGGCTCAGCAAAGGCTTCGGCGATCGTCTCCTGATCGACAACCTCACCTTCAAGCTGCCGCCCGGCGGCATCGTCGGCGTGATCGGTCCCAACGGCGCCGGCAAGACCACGTTGTTCAGGATGATCACCGCTCAGGAGAAGCCGGACTCCGGCACGATCACGGTCGGCGAGACCGTGCATCTCGGTTACGTCGATCAGTCGCGCGACGCGCTCGACGGCAAGAAGACCGTGTGGGAGGAAATCTCTGGCGGCAACGAACTGATCCTGCTCGGCAAGAAGGAAGTCAACTCGCGCGGCTATTGCTCGGCGTTCAACTTCAAGGGCGCGGACCAGCAGAAGAAGGTCGGCGCGCTCTCGGGCGGTGAACGCAACCGCGTCCACCTCGCCAAGATGCTGAAGTCCGGCGCCAACGTCCTGCTGCTCGACGAGCCGACCAACGACCTCGACGTCGACACGCTGCGCGCGCTCGAAGAGGCGCTGGAGGATTTTGCCGGCTGCGCAGTCATCATCAGCCACGATCGCTGGTTCCTCGACCGCATCGCGACGCATATCCTTGCCTTCGAGGGCGAGAGCCACGTCGAATGGTTCGAAGGCAATTTCCAGGATTACGAGAAGGACAAGATGCGCCGGCTCGGCCAGGACAGCATCATCCCGCACCGCGTGAAGTACAAGAAGCTGACGCGGTGATCGCGGCATGATGCGACGGGCGCTCATCGCTGTGGGGATCGTCATCGCCTGCAGCTGGTCGCCCGTCCGTGCTGCGGACGCCGCCTTCACACAGTTCATCGCCTCGTTGTGGCCGGAGGCCCAACAGGCCGGCGTTTCGCGCGCAACGTTCGATGCGCAAACGCGCGGGCTGGAGCCCGATTACAAGCTGCCCGATCTGCTCTTGCCCGGGCGGCCGGCGACTGGCGCGCCGTCGCAGGCCGAGTTCGTGCAGGTGCCGGCCGATTACGTCAAGGAAGCTTCGATCGCGCGGCTTGCCGGCGAGGGCCAGCGGCTGCTGCAGAAATATCGCACGACGCTGACCGAGATCGAGAAGAGCTCCGGCGTGCCGGCAACCGTGATGCTCGCGATCTGGGGCCGTGAGACCGATTACGGCCGCTACACGCTGCCTTATGATCTTGTTCGTGTGCTGGCGACGCAAGCCTATGTCGGGCGGCGCAAGGATCAGTATCGTAACGAGTTCATCCTCGCGCTGAAGCTCCTCGGCGAAGGCGTGGTGACGCGCAAGGACATGCGCTCGTCCTGGGCAGGTGCCACCGGGCTCACACAATTCCTGCCGTCCGAATATTACAAGCATGGCGTCGATTCCGACGGCGATGGCCGCATCGACATCTGGCACTCGGTGCCGGATGCGCTGGCCTCGGCTGCGCAGCAGCTCGTCAACAAGGGCTGGCAGAGCGGCGTGCGCTGGGCTTACGAGGTGCAGGCGCCGGCGAAGGTCGATTGCACGACGGGCGTGCCGGAGGTGACGAAGCCGATCGGCCAATGGCTGCGCGAGGGTTTTGTCCCGGTACGCGGCCAAAAGCTCAGCGCCGCCGAGCAGGCGCAGCCGGCCTCGCTGCTCCAGCCCGAAGGCATCTACGGCCCGTCATTCCTGACCACGAAGAATTATTTCGTCATCAAGGAATACAATTTCTCCGATCTCTACGTCCTGTTCGTCGGCCATCTCAGCGACCGCATGACGAGCCCGCTGCCGTTCGCAACGCCCTGGTCCGCCTCGAAGCAATTGCGCACCAAGGACGTCGAGACCATGCAGCGCGGGTTGACGCGGATCGGACTCTACAAGGACAAGATCGACGGCAAGGCCGGCATGCAGACGCGTGCCGCGCTCGGCACCTATCAGAAGTCGGCAGGGCTCAAGGTCGATTGCTGGCCGAGTGAAGAGGTGCTGCGCGCGATCCAGGCGGCGCGCTAGCGTGCGACCAAAGAAAAAGCCCGGCCGAGGTGCTCGGCCGGGCCTCGATCGCCGCGCTCATGAGCGCGTTGCGATCAGATCAGTAGCAGACGCGAACCGGGCGGCTGACCCAGCCGTAGCCGTCCCAATAGCGCTCGCGGCGCCAGTAGCAGGGCGCGGGCGGCGGGGGCTCGGCGATGTAAACGGGGCCGCCATAGGCGGGACGGCTGGAGGCGATGGCGCCGCCGACGATGGCGCCACCGATCAGGCCGGCTGCGATACCGGCGCCGACGCCGTCATGGGCCTTCGCGGACGGAGCGGCGGTCACCAGCGAACCGGCGACCGTCGCGACCGTGAGCGCGGCAACTAAAGTCTTGTTCATGCTCTTGGCTCTCCTGGGAGATGGGTTCCTCCTGCTAGAGGCGCCCGGGTTTCAAAGGTTCACGCACACTCTGATGGAATTGGCCTTGCAGCTAGGAAGCGCGCAAATGGTCAATCCACGGTAAACGCACACGAAGCTGTGACGAGAAAAAGCGGTCTTTTTCGGGCCCTGAGATGAACGGCGTATCCGTAGTCAGCGGCCTGGCGCGCCTCAGCCGCAGACTCGGACGCGACGCACGCGCCAGGCATAGCCATCCCAGAAGCGCTGCTTCTGCCAGACGCAGCCGCCGTAATAGTCGTCGGCAACATAGCCTGGACCCGGGGCGTAGTAGCGTGGAGGGTAGTAGCCCGGCCCATAGTAGCCATAGCTGGGCCCGTAATAATACGGAGAAGCCAGCGCGCCGCCGACAATGGCGCCGCCGATGATCCCGGCCGCCACGCCTGCCGCGACACCGCGCTGGGCATAGGCCGGCGTTCCGGCCGTCAGGGCCAGGGTGACGACGGCAGCGACCGCCAGGAGCGACTTCTTCATTGCTTGACCTTTCAGACGAACACGCGGGAACCCTTTGGACCGCAAGGTTCCATATTCCGCTTGAATGATCAATGAACGGCACCTTTGCCGGAGACGACCAATTGGTATGGGTCCCCACCGGGAGACGATGATGGGCAACGCGATGGTGAATGCTTTGATTGCGGCCGGGATCGTTTTCGCGATCGGCTACGGCTGGATCGCGCATCTCCAGAACCGCGCACGGCGCTCCCGCGCCACCGCCGGCCGCCACGGAGGGAGTAGCGGGGACAGCACCTATTCCGGGACGAATGACGGCTTCTTGCTAGGAAGCTGGTTTTCCGGCGGCAGTTCGGGGAGCTCTAGCGACGGCGCAAGCTGTTCGAGCAGCGATAGCGGCAGCAGCAGCGGCGGCGACTGCGGAGGCGGTGGCGACGGCGGAGGAGGAGGCGGTGGCGGCGACTAGTCCGGCTACAATCTTGATCCAGCGCAAGAGCTTGATTTAGAGCCGTTCTAGGCTTTGATCAGGCCAGTTTGGAATAGCTTCAAATACGTGTTTTTCCTTTTGCATCCGGCCGGCCCGTTAAATATCGATGATGGCGCATCACCGAAGGGCCTGCCGCTTCCATGATCGTTTGTTCCTGTAACGTGCTGAGCGATGATGATATCCGCGCCGCCGTCGCCGAGTCCGACGACGCCGTGCGGCATGCCAAACAGGTCTATGGCTGTCTCGGCTGCAGCGCCGAATGCGGCCGCTGCGCCCGGACGATCAAGAGTATCATCGACGAAGCGCTGGGCCCTTGTGCGCAGTCCTGCTGCTCCGGCTGCCCGCATAGCCACACCGTGGCCGCCAACGACGAGACCGTCGAACCCGCCGAGTTCGCCCTCGCGGCCTGCTGAAAACTTCCGCAACTCCGGCTGAGCTTTTCCCCGGCTGGGTTCCCATAGCCGGTTGCTCTCGCTCGCAAAGTGATTTAGAAGCGTTCTAAACTCGGTTTGGGACCGATTTGGACTGCAAGAGCTGGAGTGAACCATGCAGGGCGACGCAAAGGTCATCGACTATCTCAACAAGGCGCTGCGTCATGAGCTGACTGCGATCAATCAGTACTGGTTGCATTACCGCTTCCTCGACAATTGGGGCCTGCTGGACATGGCCAAGGTCTGGCGCAAGGAATCCATCGAGGAGATGGAGCACGCCGACAAGCTCACCGAGCGGATCCTGTTCTTCGACGGCTTTCCGAACATGCAGGTGCTCGATCCCCTGCGCATCGGCCAGAACGTCAAGGAGATCATCGAGTGCGATCTCGCCGCCGAGATGAGCGCGCGGGCGCTCTATCAGGAAGCGGCGACTTACTGTCACAGCGCCAAGGACTATGTCACACGCGACCTGTTCGAGAAGCTGATGAGCGACGAGGAGCACCACATCGACTTCCTCGAGACCCAGCTCGATCTGATCGGCCGCATTGGCCTCGAGCTCTACACCCAGAAGCATGTCGGCGGGCTCGAGGGCGAGGGGCACTAAGCTCGGGCCCGGCTCCCTCCATCGTCATGGCCGGGCTTGACCCCGGCCATCCACGTGTTGCCGCACGACGTTTCGTTTTGCGGAACCGCTCTCGGCTACAGCTGCGTCTTGTAGAGCTCTTCCACGGCCTCCTGGCTCGCCGGTTCGCCGAGGCCGGTCTGCTCGTGAATGACCGTGACGATGCTCGGCATCACCGAGCGCTGCACCTTCTCCGATGACCACAGCTTCGAGCGCATCAGCGCCTTGCCGCAGTGGAAATAGACCTCGCTGACCGCGACATTCAGCACCGCGCGCGGCGGCTTGCCGAATTCCACCATCGAGGCGAGCAGATCCGGGTCGGCCGACAGCGTGCCGCGGCCGCCGACGCGCAGCGTCTCCTCGATGCCCGGCACGAAGAACAGCAAATGCACGAAGCCTGAGCCTTCGACCACGTTGCGAAAACTGTCGATGCGGTTGTTGCCAGAGCGGTCGGGCATCAGCAGCTGGTTGGGGCCGGCGACGCGGACGAAGCCGATGCCGCCGCCGCGCGGCGAAGCGTCGACACTGCCGTCCGCTCCCGACGTCGCGAGCACGCAGAATGGCGACATCTCGATGAATTTCTTCGCATGCGCATCGATCGCGGGCCGTGCCTTCGCGATCACGCGCGGGCTCGGCTTGGCATAGATGGTGGCGAGGTCTTCGGCGCTAAGATCGGTCAACGGCGTGCCTCCGCTTCAGCTAGGCTTCAAGCTACCCGATCGGGCCGTCGCCAGCCAATGGAAATCACCAAGGCGCGTTACACCGCATCCGCCGGCACGAAGCAGCTGATGATGATGGAGCCGCGGTGGTGGACGTACCACACCACGGCCTGGCCGATCGGATTGCCCTGGTCGCGGATGATGGCGCGTCCGGGCACCTCGATCCATTGTCCCTCGATCGGCACCCAATAAGCGCCATTGCGCACGTCATACTCGGTGCGATGGCCATCGGAGATGTCGCAGCACGGAACCCCGTTCGGCGCGATCACGCTCTTGAACCAGGCGCGGATGTCGGGCGGAACGTGGTCGTATTGGCCATTGTCGCGCGCGAACGCAACGTTTGCCAGCGCTGTCGCCGCAACCAGCCAAACGCACAGTGCGAGCCTGTGCATGCGATCCTCCTCATCGCGTATCGTGCCATGGGCGCGCGATTGTCCTGCGCGTCTTTCCCTATCGTTGGCACGGATTAAGCCTGAGCCGTCACTGCAATGCATGCTCAAATAATATGCGATGCCGGCGCCCCGCTTTTGATGCGCTGCGAGATGCAGCTTGTGGCGATGTGCATCCACCAAGTTGGTCGCAGAAGCGAGAAGGCGGATGTAGGATTTCGGCTCGGACCTTCGTCTTAAGGAAAACGCCCGGAGAAAGTGCATGTGCCGCAACATCAAGACGCTGTTCAACTTCGAGCCGCCGGCGACGGAGGATGAGATCCACGCCAGCGCGCTGCAATTCGTGCGAAAGCTGTCGGGTTTCAACAAGCCGTCGCAGGCCAACGAGGCGGCGTTCGAGCGTGCGGTGGCCGAGGTCTCCGAGGCGGCGCGAAAACTCCTGACCTCGCTGCATACGAACGCGCCGGCGCGCGACCGCGAGATTGAGGCGGAAAAGGCGAAGGAGCGTTCGCGGCTGCGCTTCGGTACGTGAGCTCACGCAGCGTGCTCCGTGATCTGGCTCACGGTATCTGCTGCCTCGGCTTGCGATGGTGGCGGCCGGGGTTTTGATCGCCCGGAGCACGACATGAGCCGCCCCCTTCTTCCCTTGAAAGCAGGTGCCATCGTCTTCACGCTGCTGTGGACCGCGTGGATGATGTGGTGGAGCGGCTCGTTCTCGAGCGCGAATGTGATCATCCTCGCCCTGTGCGGCGCGGCGGTCGGCTATCTCTGGTATCGCGCCATGCGCTGGCAGTTCGAGCGCATGGGCATGCTGCCGCGGCGCGAGGAACGGCCCAAATAGACTCGTCGGCTAATCCCTTTGGCCGCGCTTCTTCTTTTTCCTTTTCTTCTTGTGATCGTCGCCGTCGTCGCTCTCGTCCTCGTCATCGTCGAGTGCCGCGTCGGTCTCCTGGACGGCGGCCTCGAGCGCTTCGCGCTCGGCGGCTTCGCGTTCGCGCTGGCGGCGGCGTTCGTCCCAGGCGTCGAAGAGCTGGTCGAGCCAGGGCAGCACCTGCTCGATCGACGGCAATTGGCCGGGCGGACCCTGCTCGCCGCGCGGTCCCGCCGGTCCCTGCGGTCCGGCAGGTCCCGGCGCGCCGGCTGGCCCACGCGGACCGGCTTCGCCCTGTTTGCCTTGCGGACCCGGCTTGCCGGGCGGTCCGGCTTTTCCAACCGGGCCCGGCTTGCCCTGCGGCCCGGGCTTGCCGCGTGCGCCGTCGGGGCCGCGCCGGCCCGGATGACCCTGTGGCCCCGGCCGTCCCGGCTCGCCTTGCCGCCCACGAGGTCCCTGAGGCCCCGGCCGTCGTCCCTGGTCGTCTGCCACGCCATCGCTCCCTTCACCTGGAGCAAGCTACTTAGCGGCGTTTGACGACAGCAGCAATTCTGCCCGCGCATCGTGCCAGGCTGATCAACATCATCGTAGCGCGTCGCCGCGGGCGGAATGAGATCGCGCGCTAGTCCTGACAGGCGGGCACGTCGATGCCGGAGGCGGCATAGAGCCTGATCTTGTTGCGCAGCGTGCGCACCGAAAGGCCGAGCACGCGCGAGGCGCGCGTGCGGTTGCCGTCGCAGCGCGCCAGCGTCTGGAGCACGAGCTCACGCTCGACCTCGTCGACGGTGGCGCCGATCAGCATCGGAACGATCTGATTAGGAGCAAGAAATTGTGCGCCCGGGTCGGACGCGGCGACATGAACAGTGGTCATCAATACACTCCCCGATCAACGCCCGCTTCCATCGTCGGAAGCGAATCGAGAACAAACGACCCCCAAGCCGTAGATCTACGGTGGGCGGGTTTGGTTAATGAAAGGTTAATCGGAGGGGCTGCACCGAATTGATCTTGAGAATGCCCAGATGCCGCCGCGATTGGCGCGAGCCTCGCCTCACACCGTGCGATAGCCACCGTCGACCATCACGATGGTTCCGGTGACATAGGCCGACAGATCGGAGGCGAGGAACACCGCGGGGCCGACGATGTCCTCGGGCTTGCCGGTGCGCGCCAGCGGAGTGTGGTCGATGAAGGCCTGCACCAGTGCCGGATTGGTCGCGCGCACATTGGCATTGATGTTGGTCTCGATGAAGCCGGGGCCGATCGCGTTGACGCGCACGCCTTCCTTGCCGAGCTCGACCGCGAGCGCCTTGGTGAAGCCGAGCACGCCGTGCTTCGAGGTGGTGTAGGCGACCGAGCTCGGCGTGCGCAGATGCACGAAGGACTGGATCGAGCCGATATTGACGATGCGGCCTTTGCTGGCGCGCAAGGGCGCGAGGAACGCCTGGGTTACGTTGAAGACGCCGTTGAGGTTGAGCGAGATGATGTCGTTCCAGTCCTTCGCCACCGTCTCGGTCTCCGCGGTGAAGGCATTGCGGCGGGTGATGCCGGCATTGTTGACGAGGATCGAGACCTGCCCGATCTTGTCCGCGACCTGCCTGGCGAGCGCGAAGCAATCCTCGCGCCTGACGACGTCGAGCGCAAAGCTCTCAGCCTTGCCGCCGGCTGTTCGGATCTCCTGTGCGGCCTCCGCCACCGTCTCGGCGTTGACGTCGAGCAGCACGACCTGCGCGCCCTCCCGCGCATAGCCGGCGGCGATCGCCCGGCCGATGCCCGAGCCGGCCCCGGTGATGACGGCGATGTGGTTTGCGAGCAGCGCCATGGCAGTTTCCTCCCGTTTTCGTTTCGAAGTTTCACGAAACGCTAACGCGAAATTAAGGGGTCGGAAACGGCGGCCTTGGCATACTGATCCTGATTGCTAAACGTTGCGCGCATGATGGAACGGCTCGAAACCTGGAAACTCGCTCTGGAACGCCTGCGGTCTGCGCAAGCGCCGGACTGGGCCGAGGCCGGCCGGCTGGTGGCCGAGATCGCGCGGATGAGCAGCGACGTCACGCTGCGCCAGGCCGCCGAGCAGGCGCTGCCGGTGCTGCGCCAGGCCGTCGACAACGACGATCACAGCGTGACACTGGCGGCCCAGCGCCGTCTCGGCGTGGTGCTCGAGGTCGTGCACGATCTGACCGCGCCGCGCTTCGGCCGCCGCAACGCCATGCCGAAGAAGCTCTCCAGCGAGGACCGCGCCCGCAAGATGCTCGGCCTGCCGCTTTCGGTGCAGCTCACCTGCGAGGACATCAACCAGGCCTATCGCCGCGCCGCCAAGGGCCTGCATCCCGACCAGGGCGGCAGCGCCGAAGCCTTCATCGACCTCGCCGCCGCGCGCGACATCCTGATCCATCCCGGCGCGCACAAGGACGCGTGAACGTCGTAAGCCCTTCGAAAAGCAAAACGGGCAAGGACGCATGCGTCCTTGCCCGTTCGTCGTCCGCCGATCGTTACCTTACCACTTGCAGCTGCCGCTCTTGAGCGCGGCGTCCTTGACCATGAGCGCGTCGAGGAAGGTCGGCACGCTGGCGCTGGCGCGGTGATAGCCGGCCGGCCACGGCGTGGTCGGGATGCTCTCGTCCCAGATCTGGCAGAAGCCGGTGTCCTGCCAGCGGATCAGATGATAGCTGGCTTCGGCCGGGCTCGCGGCGACGAACGCGGTGACGGCAAGACCGGCGGCAGCGCACAGCATGGAAATACGACGCATGATCAGCTCCTCAAATGAATGTTGTGATGCGCCTCCCGACAATGACGGGGAGGGGTGGTGCGGGACGCGCCTGGCAGGCGCCCCGGACAAGATGTGAGTAGTTCCACCCGCCGCCGAGGTTCAAAGAATGTGCGCGGGACAGGTCTGATTGCGGCCGGGGAAACCCTTCAGGCCACCGCAAAGCAAAAGGGCGGATCGCCCGCGCGACCCGCCCTTCAAACGCTACACTCGCGTCCGGCTCAGAGCGTGCACTTCCGCTCGGCGCGCATCTTGATCTGCAAGTCCGAGGCTTGCTGGAAGGTCGGGAGCGGCTTGCTGACGACCTTGTAGGTCGAGACACCAAACTGGAACGGCTTGTACTGCAGGTCCTCGTTCCAGACCTGGCAGATGCCGGTGTTGTCCCAGCGGATCACGTAATAGCCGACCTTCGCGGAGGCGGGCACGGCGAACACGGAACTAGCGATGCCGGCAACGGCACAGAGCGCGAGAAGGCGACGCATGAAGTATCTCCTTGTGGGGGAAGTGGGACCAGAAAATTCGTGCGGCAAAAGCAGGACCTTGGCAAGCGGGCGAGCGGCCGCTCACGGACATGTCAGCCGCTTCCGACGCATTTGGTTCGGCCGCGTGCCCGGCAGGCCACACGCTCACCTCGCCAGCGAGGCAACCGCTTCGATCTCGATCAGCATCTCTGGCCTGGGCAGCGCCTGCACCACGCAGGTCGTCCGCGCCGGGTAAGGCGGCGGGCCGAAGGCGCCGGCATAGAGCGCGTTCATCGCGGCGACGTCGCTGGCGCGGGTCAGCAGCACGTTGACCTTGACGAGGTCGCGGAAGGTGGCGCCGGCCTCGTCGAGCACGCGGCGGATGTTGACGACGACGTTGGCGAACTGCGCCTCGAAACCGTCGGGCAGCGCGCCCGATGCATCGAAGCCGGGAATGCCGGAGACGAACAGGAGGTCGCCGACCCGCGTCGCGAACGACAGCGGCGGCGCCTTGACATGCGGCGGGGGCGCGAAATGCTGGATCGGCATGGGATCACCTCAGGGACGGTCGCGGGACGCATGGACAGCGGCCAGGGAGCCTCGCAAAACGAAAGTGCGAAAACAACCCTATGCACAGTAGGCGCCGCACGGAAATCATTGACGTTTTTCAGAATTCGCCAAAGTCGAAGCCGCCGCTTGCTCCGTCGGGCAAAACAGGGGTAGTATGGCATGCTGGAAGTTGGTTCGTGCTGGCGCCCCAAGCGCCGCTGTCATGCCCCGGCTCGACCGGGGCATCCAGTACGCCGCGGCTCCTCGGCTCAATCACAACGGTCTCGGCGTACTGGATCGCCCGGTCAAGCCGGGCGATGACAGTTGAGTGCGTTGCCGCAGACCGAGCCCCCTCGTCCGCCCATCATGTTGCCGCCGCGATCGATCGGGTAAATTCCTCGCCTGATTCGATCCCACCCCCAAAAAAGTCCCCGGAGACCCCCATGAAGCTCGCATCCACCGTCCGCGCCGCGTGCCTCGCCATTGCCGCCCTGGCTGGCCTCTCGACGACGGCGCTGGCCGACAGCGGCTTCGTGACGCTGACGATCTACAAGGCGGGCTGGATCATCGGCGGCTCCGGCGGCTCGGGCGTGCTGAACTTCCGCGGCCGCACTTACGGGCTCTCCACCGGCGGCCTCGACTACGGCCTGGTGTTCGGGGGATCCAAGACCGTGCTGCGCGGCCGCGTCAGCAACATCAACCGCCCCTCCGATGTCGCCGGCGTGTACGGCGCCGCCGGTGCCGGCCTCGCGGTCGGCCGCGGCGCCCGCGCCATCGTGCTGACCAACCAGAAAGGCGCGGTGCTGGAGCTGACCGGTCACCAGGTCGGGCTGATGGCGAACGCGGATCTCAGCGGGCTTGCGATCACGATGCGGTAACGCGAGGTGCCGTAGTGCCGTAGGGTGGGTTAGCTCTGCGGATGCGCGAAGCGAATCCGCGGGGCGTAACCCACCTCTTTGGCGTCTCCGGAGACGAACAGTGGTGGGTTACGCTTCGGACAGCGCTTCGCGCCGCCGAAGCTAAACCACCCTACGATTTTTCGACCGCCGCATGCACCCGCTCAACAAGACCTCGCGAAGACGCTGTTCGAGGAATGAGACCTCGCCCATGACCCGCGACGAATTGGTCGCTGCCTATGCGGCGCCCGGCCGCCACTATCACAATCTCGCGCATATCGAGCATTGCCTGGCGGTGCTCGCGCGCGCCGAGGGTCTTTCGGCCGCCGAGCGCGAGACGCTGTCGGAAGCGATCTGGTGGCACGACGCCGTCTACGATCCGACCCGAGCGGACAACGAGGAGCGCAGCGCGGAGCTCGCCGAGCAGCACGTCCGCACTGAGCTTCGCCAGGAGGTCGGCCGCCTGATCCGCCTGACCAAAACGCACGACGTTCCCGCCGGCGACCGTCTCGGGGCGATCTTGATATCGATCGACCTCAGCATTCTCGGCGCCGATCCCGCCCGCTACGACGCCTATGCCGCCGCGATCCGCCGGGAGTTCAGCCATGTCGCCGAGGACGAGTATCGCGCCGGCCGCGCCCGCGTGCTGCGCCGCTTCGCGGCAGGCGAGGTCATCTTTCCCGATCCGGTGTTCGCCGCGACTTTCGATCGGCAAGCCCGCGCAAACCTCGCCCGCGAGCTGGCCCAGCTGAGCTGAAGCGGCTAACCCGCTTACGAACGCGACGCCGCCGTGAACACCGCAAGCTGCGCCTCGAACGCGCGCCGGAACGCCGGCCGCGCCTCGCCGCGTGCGACATAGGCGGCGATATCGGGGAATTCCTCGAGCAGGCCCGACGTGTTCAATCGACGCAGCACCGTCACCATCATGATATCGCCAGCGCTGAAGGCGCCGTCGAGCCAGTTGGCCTCACTGATGTGGCGGGACAATTCGCCGAGCCTGATGCGTACCCGCTCCTGCAAGCCTGGCAGGCGTTCGGCGTACCAGCTCTTGTCGCGCTCGAGCAGCACCGCCATGGAGAGCTCGACGATCGGCGGCTCCACCGTGTTCAGCGCGGCGAACATCCATGCGATCGCGCGGGCGCGCGCGTTGGCATCCTCCGGCAGCAAGCCCTCATGGCGCTCGGCGATATGGAGCACGATGGCCCCGGACTCGAACAGGGTGAGATCGCCATCCTCATAGGTCGGGATCTGCCCGAACGGATGCAGCGCACGATGGGCAGCCTGCTTCATCGCGGTGAAGGAGACGAGGCGGACGTCATAGGGCTGGGCGGCCTCTTCCAGTGCCCAGCGGACACGCATGTCGCGCGCCTGCCCGCGGCCGCGGTCGGGGGAATTTTCGAAGGCGGTGATGGTGGGCATGGGGAGCTCCGTGTGGGCGCGCTTGGTCCGGAGGACGATTGACGGAGGCGGATTCCGACACTCGTCTTGTAGGGTGGGTTAGCCGTTTCCATACGCGGTCCATCCCACGGGACGACGCAAGGCGTAACCCACCACGTCTGCGTCCGCGGCGACAGAAGTGGTGGGTTACGACGAGCGAATTGCGCTTCGCGCCGCCGCGCAGCTAACCACCCTACGAGGTACGGAGGAGGCTCACCCGCCTACCAGCTGCGAGTTGTTCGCTACTGCGCCTTGGTGTAGGTGAGCTTTCTGAATTCCGCCGGCGGGGCGTCATTCACTGCTGCGACTTGAACCGAGAAGGTGCTGTGGTTGATTCCGTTCTTCTCGGGAACGACGGACGCGCCAACCATCGTGTATCTGTAGCCGGCGTCCTCGCCCCAGGACTTCGGGAGCAGGTAATAGGATTTGCCGGCCTCCACCGTGAATTCAGCCGGATGCGGCACGCCCGAAATTACCCGCGTCCAATATTCGTTGGGGGAGCCGACGCTGTGCGGCCCGGGTGGCAGATCGACCGTCGTGTATTGTCCGGGCGGAAGCGACATAAGCCGCTTGCCATCGACCTCGATTGGAAGGGCAAAGACGCTGGTATTGAAGCCGAAGGGCCGCCCGATGTTGACGGACGCATGGCCTGCCTTTGGCGGGGCCGGCGTCGCGGACGTTGCCGTCGTTTGCTCCGGGGCAGACAAGCAGGCCGAGAGCAGCGCGGACGCGAGCCCGACCATGCAAAGGCGCGGGAATTGATTCCACGCGATGTTCGCCATTTTCAAGACGCCCCCATCCCTCGAATTGCACCAGACGTGCACATGCATCCGATGCTCGTCTTGCGGGAGCGAGCCTCGCAAGTCAAGACGCCGCGACCGTACGAGGGCGAGCCGCGTCATGCAGGCCGTGCTGCAGATGCGGAAGACCGTGATTGCGGATCGGGACAAGGCGGATGCGGGGAGAGGGGAGCGATGGTGGCGTAGGGTTGGGGTGGCCCCGGGGCTGCGCGGAGCGCAGTCCCTTGGCGTAACCCACCACTTCAGCGTCCGCGGTGGCAGAAGCGGTGGGTTACGCAGCGCGGTCAGCGCTTCGCGCCGCCGCGCAGCTAACCCACCCTACGAACCGCGGCTGATCCACGCCGCAAGCTCGCGCCACGGCTCCAGCGTCCAACTCCCCGACGCAGCCCCGGAGGGCGAGGGCAGCACGAACGTCGCCGGCCGGTCCGAAGCCTGCCGGCCCAGCACAATCGCATTCGACGGCCTGCCGTAAAACAGGCTCGCCGCCTTCTTGCTGGTGAACGCGATCGTCCGCGGCCGGTACGTCTCCATCTTCGCCCGAAAGCCCGGCACGTCGATCGTCTCCGCCGCGATCTGGTGATCCATCCCGGCGCCGGTCTTGGAGAGATCGGTGAAGCCGATCCCGAGTTTGATCAACGACGCAAATTCGCCCGGCTGATAGCGCCGCGGCGTGATCCCGGCCTCATGGATCGCGCGCCAGAAGCGGTTGCCGGGGTGGGCGTAGTAGCACCCGAGCTCGGCGGAGCGTGTCGAGGCGGCGGTGCCGACAAAGACGAGGCGGAGGTTGGGGCGGAGGAGGTCGGGGAGGCGGTGGATTTCAGGCAAGTCAATCGTCCGTGGCTGCGCTCACTCGTCCGCCTTGCGTGCTTCGCGGCCGTGCCATATCCGCGTGATCAGGATGTCTTGTGCTTCCGCCAGGACGGCGTACCGCACGATGTAGCCGGACGCGCCAAAGCGAACCACGATCTGGCGCAGCTCAGGATCTTCGGTCTGCATGCCCAGATTGGGAAACTCCTCCAAGCGTTCGATGGCACGCCAGATCGATGCGAGCGCGCGTTGCGCGGCGGCCGGGCTGTGTTGATCGAGAAAAAGGCGCAGTCGCTCGACGTCCTCGACGGCGTCGGGCGAAAGCAGGATCATCCGATCTTGCGCGCCACAGGTCGCGGCAGCTCCTTCGCCGACCCCCAGCTCGCGACCCAGTCCTTCACCTCGTTGAGCGGCACGGCGGCGCCGTTCTTGCGGAAATCTTCCAGCCGCCGGCGGTCCTCGGCGATGTCGGGCCCGGCGATATCGACCACGGAATCGAGCAGCGCCACCGCCTCCGCGAGCACGGCGGCGACATCCTGCCCGCGCTCGTCCGCCATCTCGCGCAAACGCGCGTCGGTTTCGGCGTCGATATCCAGCGTGCGACGGATGATATTCATGGCATCACGATAGGCGCGGACGAGGATTTTGTCGAGGCGCCCGACTTGGAGATCGGTGATGCGATCCCGAGCTCGATCACCGCTACAAACTCGCCCGGCTGATAGCGCCGCGGCGTGATCCCGGCCTCGTGGATGGCGCGCCAGAAGCGGTTGCCGGGATGGGCGTAGTAGTGCCCGAGCTCGGCCGAGCGCGCCGAGGCGGCGCTGCCGACGAAGGCGAGGCGGAGGTCGGGACGGAGATGGTCGGGGAAGCGGGGGGTGGGGGTAGGCAAATCAACTATCCGCAACGTTGTAGCCCGCATGAGGGCCAGCGACATGCGGGGCAACTGTCAATCCCGGATGTTGCTGACGCTCATCCGAGCCACGATTGCTTCGCTTTCTTGCGAATGACGATTTCGCGCTCGCTCAACAAGCTATTGCCGATTGCCGCAAAAAAAGACCGGGCGCTTCAGCGCCCGGCCCGTCATTTGGTGGATGCGCGCTACCCTCTCACAACACCCGATTACTCTCCTTCACCTTCTCCGCATCCAGATACAGGCTCTCGCCCATCTCCTTGAACTTCGCGCTCATCCTGGCCATGCCGTCCTCGGCGGTGCCCGACATCGACATCCCCACCGAGTTCGGATCATTCAGCGTCGCCGCGTAATCCCGCACGTCCTGCGTGATCTTCATCGAGCAGAATTTTGGGCCGCACATCGAGCAGAAATGGGCGACCTTGTGGGCTTCCTTCGGCAGGGTCTCGTCGTGGAAGTTCTTGGCGGTATCAGGATCGAGGCCGAGGTTGAACTGGTCGGTCCAGCGGAATTCGAACCTCGCGCGGGAGAGGGCGTCGTCGCGCAGTTGCGCGGCGGGGTGGCCCTTGGCGAGGTCGGCGGCGTGGGCGGCGATCTTGTAGGTGATGACGCCGGTCTTGACGTCGTTGCGATCGGGCAGGCCCAGATGCTCCTTCGGCGTGACGTAGCAGAGCATGGCGCAGCCGAACCAGCCGATCATGGCCGCACCAATCCCTGAGGTGATGTGGTCGTAACCCGGCGCGATGTCGGTGGTCAGCGGCCCCAGCGTGTAGAACGGCGCCTCGCCGCACTCCTTGAGCTGCTTGTCCATATTGATCTTGATCTTGTGCATCGGCACGTGGCCGGGGCCTTCGATCATGACCTGGCAGCCCTTGTCCCACGCGATCTTGGTGAGTTCACCGAGCGTTTCGAGCTCGGCAAATTGCGCGCGGTCGTTGGCGTCGGCGATCGAGCCGGGGCGCAGGCCGTCGCCGAGCGAGAAGGAGACGTCATACTTGCGCATGAGGTCGCAGATCTCGTCGAAATGGGTGTAGAGGAAGCTCTCCTTGTGATGCGCCAGGCACCACTTCGCCATGATCGAGCCGCCGCGGGAGACGATGCCGGTGACGCGGCTCGCGGTGAGGTGGATGTATTGCAGGCGGACGCCGGCGTGGATGGTGAAATAGTCGACGCCCTGCTCGCACTGCTCGATCAGGGTGTCCTTGTAGAGCTCCCAGGTCAGCTTGACCGGATCGCCGTTGCACTTCTCCAGCGCCTGGTAGATCGGCACGGTGCCGATCGGCACCGGCGAGTTGCGCAGGATCCATTCGCGCGTGGTGTGGATGTTGCGGCCCGTCGAGAGGTCCATCACGGTGTCGGCGCCCCAGCGGATCGCCCACACCATCTTCTCGACCTCTTCCTCGACCGACGACGTCACGGCGGAGTTGCCGATATTGGCGTTGATCTTGGTCAGGAAGTTGCGGCCGATGATCATCGGCTCGAGCTCGGAATGGTTGATGTTGGAGGGGATGATGGCGCGGCCGCGCGCGATCTCGCTGCGGACGAATTCCGGGGTGATGAAGGCGGGCACCGAGGCCCCAAAGCTTTCGCCGTCGGCGAGCGCGGCTTCGGCGCGCTCCAGCTGTGCCTTTCGGCCGAGATTCTCGCGCTCGGCGACGTAGATCATTTCCTTGGTGATGATGCCGGCGCGGGCGAATTCGAGCTGGGTCACCTTGTGGCCGTCGAGGCCGCGCAGTGGCTTGTGATAGGCCGAGAAGGCGCGCGCGGCCTTGTCGGTGGAGACGCTGCCATTGTCCTCCGGCTTGATCTGGCGGCCCTCATATTCCTCGACGCCGCCGCGCTCCAGCACCCACGCCTTGCGGTTGCGCGGCAGGCCGGCGTTGACGTCGATCGTGACGGTGGGATCGGTGTAGGGGCCCGAGGTGTCGTAGACCGGCAGGTTCGGCTCGCCCGCGCCTTCGAAGAGGATGATCTCGCGCAAGGGCACGCGGATATCAGGCGCGGCGTCGGGGGTCGCGAAGATCTTGCGCGAGGAGGGAAGCGGGCCGGTGGTGACGGCGGGGACGGTTTTGTCGGGGTTGGAGCGGATGTTCATGGGGATCCTCCGGTTTAATTCTGATGTGCGTGCGTTTGCGCGACGGCGGTGAATTCTTGCTCCGTCATTGCGAGGAGCCCTTGCGACGAAGCAATCCAGACTGCCTCCGCGGAGGGATTCTGGATTGCTTCGCTTCGCTCGCAATGACGGTGGAGAGAGCTTCGGTCACGCCGCCTCCTTCGAACCGCCGAGCCATTGCCTCACGCGGGCATCGGGGTCGGGGTTCTGGGTGACGTCGGACACCACCGCGATGGAGTCCGCGCCCGCCGCAAAAATCTCCGCGGCGTGCTCGAACTTGATGCCGCCGATGGCGACCAGCGGGATGGTGCCGATGCGCTTTTTCCATTCGGTGATCTTGGGGACACCTTGCGGTTCGAAGCGCATCGATTTGAGCGTGGTGAAGAAGATCGGGCCGAGCGCGACGTAGTCGGGCTTGGCTTCGAGCGCGGTGGCAAGCTCGGCGTCGTCGTGGGTGGAGATGCCGAGCTTGAGGCCGGCCTCGCGGATCGCACCGAGATCGGCGTCAGCGAGATCCTCCTGACCGAGATGCAGATATTCTGCGCCGGCGACGATCGCGGCCCTCCAATAGTCGTTCACCACCAGCTTGGCTTGCGTGCCCTTCGTGATAGCCAGCGCGTCGCTGACGATCTGCAGCGCCTGCGAGTCGTCGAGCTCTTTCGCGCGCAGCTGGATGGTGCCGACGCCGAGCTTGGTCAGGCGCTCGACCCAGGCCAAACTGTCGACCACGGGATAGAAGCGATCAGGATACGGCATGCCAGAACGGGGTCCCAACGACAGGGGTGGAGGGCGAGGCGAAGTCGCGGGCGTTCATCAGCCCCGCCTCGTAAGCGGTGCGGCCGGCCTCGCAGCCGAGGCGGAAGGCGTTGGCCATCGCGACGGGATCGGCGGCTTTGGCAATCGCAGTGTTGAGCAGCACGGCGTCGTAGCCGAGCTCGAACGCCTGCGCGGCGTGAGAAGGCGCCCCTAAGCCCGCGTCGACCACCAGCGTGATGTCTGGCAGCCGCTCGCGCAACAGTTTGAGCGCATCGCGGTTGGTGATGCCCTTGGCGCTGCCGATGGGAGCTGCCCACGGCATCACCACCTTGCACCCGGCATCGACAAGGCGGCTCGCGACCGAGAGGTCCTCGGTGCAATAGGGGAACACTTCAAAACCGTCCTTGATCAGGATGCCGGCGGCCTCGACCAGACCGACGACATCGGGCTGCAGCGTGTCGTTGTCGGCGATGACCTCGAGCTTGATCCAGCTGGTGCCGAACAATTCGCGCGCGAGTTTTGCGGTGGTCACCGCCTCGCGCACGGTGCGGCATCCCGCGGTGTTCGGCAGCACGGTGACATCTAACTCGCGGATCAGCTTCCAGAACGCATCGCCGGTCTTGCCGCCGGCGGATTCGCGCCGCAACGAGACCGTGACGATGTTGGCACCGGAGGCGCGGATCGCGCCTTGCATGATCGCAGGCGAGGGATAGAGCGCGCTGCCGATCAGGAGGCGCGAGGCGAAGGTTTTGCCGTAGAAGGTCACCATGTGGGCGTGTCCTCGATTGACGCTCTCTCCGCCGTCATTGCGAGCGAAGCGAAGCAATCCAGAGCTTTATCCGCGGAGACACTCTGGATTGCTTCGTCGCTGCGCTCCTCGCAATGACGGGAGAAACAGCTTGCGCCGGGCGATGACAGCAGTGTGCGTGGCTTCATCTCCCTCATCCTCCCTGCCGCGGCGTGATGATCTCGATCTCGTCGCCGGCTTTCAGGCGCGTCTCGGCCCAGCGGCTCTTCGGCACGACGTCGTAGTTCAGCGCGATGGCGAAATGACTGCCTTCGTAGTCAAGCTCGGAAAGCAGCGCGTCGACGCTGGCTGCGCTGACCTCGCGCGGCTCGCCGTTCACGATCAGGCGCATTGCATTACCTCGTTGTCGATCTGGCCGCGCTCGACATAGGCGAGCGTCAGCTCGGCGAGCGCAGGCGCGATCAGGAAGCCGTGGCGGTAGAGCCCGTTGACGCTGATCTTGCGATCGCGAATGCCGATGCGCGGCAAATTGTCGGGAAAAGCGGGACGAAGCCCCGAGCCGAACTCGACGATGCGCGCCTCCCCGAACGCCGGATGCACGGTGTAGGCCGCGCCCAAAAGCTCCAGCGCGGAGCGGACGCTGACGCCGGTGTCTTCCGCTTCGATCGAGGTCGCGCCCAGCATGAACAGGTCGTTCTCGCGCGGGATCACGTAGAGCGGCCAGCGCGGGTGGATCAGCCGCACCGGGCGCGCCAGCTGCACCTCGTCCGTCTCGATCAGGATCATCTCGCCCTTGACGCCGCGAAGCTCCGGCTGTTCGTCGCGGGCACCAAGGCCGCGGCAATCGATCACGATGCCGTCAAGCTCGTTCGCGGTGACGTCGCTGCAGAACTTGATGGTGCCGCCGGCAGCCTTGATGCGCTCGTGCAGCTTCGGCAGCACGCGGCGCGGCTCGACATGGCCCTCGGCCGGGAAGAACAGTGCGTCGCGGAAGCGGCCCTCCAGCGACGGCTCGAGCGCGGCGAGGCCGGCGGCATCGAGCCGGCGGTGATGCTCGGTCATGCGCGCAAACCGCTCGAAATCGTTGCGCTCGCGGGGGTGGGCGACCACCAGCGAGCCGTTGAACGGCGTGTCCGGCAGCTCGCGCCGCCAGAGATCGAGCGAGCGCAGCCCCAGGCGGCTGATGATGGGTTCGGCGATTTCGGCCTCGCAATAGGGCGCGAGCATGCCGCCGGCCCAATGGCTGGTGGCATCCGTCATCGCCTCGTCACCGCGCTCGTGCAAGGTGACGGCGTGACCGGCCTGCGCGAACAGCAGCGCCTGCCAGGCGCCCGCGATGCCTGCGCCGATGATGGATACCGGTGAATCCGGTCGCTTGGTGGTCTGCAACATCCCTGTCCCTTCGCCGGCATGACCCGGATCAGGTTCAAAGGGTCACCGCGGTCCTGGGCGGTATTGCCCATTTAGCGGTATCTCAGCTCCTCCTCGGAGCACCCCTCGGAACGGTGCTAATGTATGCCAGTGACGGGCGGTGTCAACGCGATAACGGGCGTCATGCCCGGGCTTGTCCCGGGCATCCACGTTCGGGCGCGGATGCAAAGACGTGGATGGCCGGGTCAAGCCCGGCCATGACGAGGACTACCGAGCGGGAACCTGCGCCCGCGCGTTGCGGACGCGCTGGGCGAGCTTCCGGTGCGTCGGCGCGCCGAACATCGGCTGCGGATTGCCGTTCGGCTCGAGCCAAAGTTGACCCGTACCGCCCTGGCCCATGGTGTCGCCCATCCCGGCGACCTGCACGGCCTCCTGCCGCGGGCGCTTTGCAGCATAGTAATAGCCGCCCGCGAAATAACGCACGGCTCGCGCGTGATCGCCATTGGCGGCGCGGTAGGCGCCAGCGAGGTACTTCACAGCGTAGGTGAGGTTGGTGTTGGGATCGCGCAGGCCCGCGGCATCGCCGGTGTAGCCGACCCCGCGCGCGGTCGCGAGCTTGATCTGCATCAGCCCGATGGTGCCGCCGCGGCCGACGAGATGCGGCTGATAGCGGCTTTCGCGCATGATGACGCGATGCACCAGCGCTTCCGGCACGCCGTTGGCGCGGGCATGGGCGGCCACCATCTCGGCATATTCGGCTTCGCCGGCCATTGCGGCTTGCGGCAACGTCAGTCCCGCCGCGAGCAGCGCGACAATTCGTAAGATTTTCATCGAAATATTCCTCGGCAGAACGGACCCGCACCCCGGCGCGTTAGGCCGTGGGAACACGGCGATGATGTGGCGAAATGTCACCAGCGGCGATTTTCGCCGGCTCGTCGCTTTTGCGACTCAAACCTGGGTTAAGCTCGGAGTTGGTGAAGCGCCTTACGCGACAGCGGGTCTGTCCATTTCGCGCATTCGCCCAACAATCGCTATTCAAAGCAAGCACTCGGGAGGACGTCCATGACCCCTGCAGACATCGACGACATTCCCAAGCAGAACCCTTGTGCACAATGTGGCACACCGATCCCGTTCCCCGACTGGATCGAGCCGGGCGAAGGGCGCGTCTCTTATCTCTGGACCTGCCACGCCTGCAATTACCGCTTCGAGGCGGTGGCGATCTTCCCGCACGAGGCGATCGAGCACCCGCCGCTCGCGGCTTGATCAGGCGGCGCGGCGCAGCGCCTGCGAGACCGGCAATTGCATCCGCACGATCAGGCCGTGCGGGGCGCGGTCATGCAGCGACAGCTCGCCGCCGTGGCCGAGCGCGATCGCGCGCGCGATCGACAGGCCGAGCCCGAAGCCGGTGGAGTAGTCCATGGTGCGCGCGTCGTCGCCGCGCACGAACGGCTCCAGCATCTCCTGCTTGCGCGCATCCGAAATGCCGGGGCCGTCGTCCTCGACGTCGATGACGAGCGTGGTGTCCGAGACGTCGAGGCGGATCGTCACCTCGGCGCCGAAGCGCACCGCGTTCTCGACCAGGTTGGTGACGCCGCGATGCAGATCGTCGGGCCGCGCGGCGGCGGTCGCGGACGCAGGCCCGACATAGTGCACGACCTGGCCCATGTCGCCGAACTGATCGGCGACGAGCTGCAGCGTGCTGGCGATGTCGACCAGCGTCACCGCCTCGACCTTGCGGTCGTCGCGCAAGAGCGACAGCACCGATTCCAGCATCGCGCGCATCTGGTCGAGATCCATCAGCATGCGCTTGCGGTTGCTCTCGTCCTCGACGAACTCGGCGCGCAGGCGCAGCCGCGTGATCGGCGTGCGCAAATCGTGGCTGATCGCGGCCAGCATCCGCGTGCGATCCGACATCAGCCGCACGATCCGCTCGTGCATGCGGTTGAGCGCGCGCGCCACCGCGCGGATCTCCTCCGGGCCGCGCTCGGGCAGCGGCTCGGCGGCGCCGTCGAGGCTGAAATTCTCCGCCGCCGCGGCGAAGGACGACAGCGGCCTCGTCAGCGCGCGCGCCGCCCACAGGCCGAGCACGGTGACGCAGATGAAGGCGCTCATCAGTGCCATCAGCCAGGGCGCGCCAGAGAACAACGGCCGCGGGGCGCCATCGACATGCCCCGCGATCACGGTGCCGTCGGGCAATTGCACGCCGATACGGGGCTCGATGCTGCCTGAAGCCAGCCGTCCGGTCTTGTAGGCGCGGCCGAGATGGCGGCGCATCCAGCGCAGATGCAGGCTGTCGCTCTCCGCGAGATCGGCCGTGCCGGGCGCCAGCATCTCGATGCCGAGCCCGGGGAAGGCGCGCGCGAGATCGGTGAACAGGCGCGGACGCTCGCTCGCCTCCGCCGCGCCGAGCAGCAGCGCCGCATCGGCCAGTTGATGCGCCCGGTCCGGCGGGGCATCAGGGCGGTCCTGCCGGAAAAACAGGAAGGCGGTGGTGATGACGAGATGGAGCGCCACTGTCGAGGCCAGCACCAGCGCGGCGATCTGCCCGCCGATACCCTTGAGGTGGAAGAACGAGAACGGCTTCATCGTCGTCTCCCTCAGCTGCTCACGGGCACTGCGGTCGCTTCGGCGCTTGCTGCCTCGGTTCTCGCGACCTCGGTTCGTGGCGTGAACAGATAGCCGCCGGAGCGCACCGTCTTGATCAGGGTGGGATCGGCCGGATTGGGCTCGATCTTGCGGCGGATGCGACTGACCAAGACGTCGATGGAGCGCTCGAACGAGCCGGTGTTGCGCCCCTGCGTGAGGTCGAGCAGGCTGTCGCGCGACAGCACGCGGCCGGGCCGCTCGCAGAACGTGCGCAGCAGGTCGAACTCGGCGCTGGTCACCGCGACGCGCGCGCCTTCGGGATTGCGGAGCTCGCGCAGGCGCAGATCGATGCGCCAGCCTTCGAAGGTGAGCGCGGAGGCGCCTTCGACCGAGCTCGCCGCTAGCGCGGCCGCCTGGCGGCGCAGCACCGCGTTGATGCGGGCGAGCAGCTCGCGCGGGTTGAACGGCTTCGGCAGATAATCGTCCGCGCCCATCTCGAGGCCGACGATGCGGTCGATGTCTTCGCCGCGCGCGGTCAGCATGATGATCGGCGTCTGGCTTTCGGCGCGCACCTTGCGGCACAAAGTGAGGCCGTCCTCGCCGGGCAGCATGACGTCGAGGATGATGAGATCGACGCGGTGATCGGCCATGGCGCGCGACATCTCGCGGCCGTCGGCGACGGCGGTGACGTTGCAGGCGTTGCTGCGCAGGTATTTCGCAATCAACGTCCGGGTTTCGCGGTCGTCCTCGACGACCAGGATGCTGGGATTGGGAATGGCCATGCGGCTTGTTTGTCCGAGATTCAGGCCAAATGGCGAAGATTTTTGTTTCGGATTGTTTCTGCCAGGCGGTCCGCAACGGACGGCAATCGACCCACCGCCGAGCGGCAAGCTCTCGTTAAGGCCGTTAACCATACCGTGGCGCGGTCCGCGGCGAAACCCGCAAAACCAAGGGAGCCATCATGACCTCGATCTCGGCGGCCTCCGCCGGCAGCTATCAATCGCCGCTGCAGCGGCTTCAGCAGGAATTGCAGTCGCAAGTCTCCGCCGGCACGATCTCGTCGTCGGACCAGTCCGCGCTCTCGACGGCGCTGACGGATATCGACACGGCGCTCCAGCAGAGCGGCCAGTCGAGCGGCGCGCCTCCCTCCAAGGACGAGATGCAGTCGAAGATCGAGGACCTCATCTCGAGCGAAGTGTCGAACGGGACGCTGACCTCCGAACAGGCCGAGGAGCTGAAAAACGTGTTTCAGTCCGCCTTCGCGGGCGGCGCGGGTGGACCGGGCGGTCCGCCGCCGGACGACGGCTCCTCGGATTCGACGACGACGGATTCGACGAGCAGCAGCTCGACGGACCAGACCACCGCCGAGATCCTCCAGCAGTTCCTGGAGGCGCTGCAGCAGTCGCAATCGTCGGCATCGTCCTACGGTGCCAACGGCAGCTCAACCGCCAAGTCCGACTTCTCCGCGCTTCTGATCGACTACAAGAGCTGACCTGACGCGGGTCGGCGCGTCCTCGCCGCGGTCATGCCGTGCCCCAACGCGCATAATCGCTGGCAGGAACCGTGCGTCGCAAAATGTTCCTGAGTGACGTAGGAACAGTTCGCGCATGGCGCGACGAAATTGCGGCACGCACGGAACTGCGCCCGATCAGAGCGGTTTTCTCCGCACGAGTTTTCTGTGAAGGAGAGGACAACAATGTTGATGAAATCGATCGTCACCGGCCTCGCCGGTACCGCGCTACTTGCGACCGTCGCCATCGCGCAAACGCCGCCCGCCGCCACCACCGACAAGGCGGCCCCTGCGGCCACCGCAACGACCACGACGGCTTCCGGCCAGTGGCGCACCTCGAAGATGGACGGCCTGAAGGTCTACAACGAGGCCAACGAGAACATCGGCACGATCAACGATCTGCTGATGGACAAGAACGGTGATATCAAGATCGCCGTGATCGGCGTCGGCGGCTTCCTCGGCATGGGCGAGCATCTGGTCGCCGTGCCCTACGAGAAGCTGAAGTTCGTCAACGAGCCCGTCGCCTATACCGGCACCGGCGCGAACACCGGCGCCAAGCCCGCCGGCACGACGACCGGCGCTGCGACCGGTACCGACAGGCCCGCAGCGACCGCATCGACGTCGTCCGCGTCGAAATGGTACCCGGACCACGCCGTGTTCAATGCCAGCAAGGACGAGCTGAAGAACATGCCGCAGTTCAAGTACGCGGAGTAATGCAGCTCGCGTAACTGCCTGAACGAAGCGCGCCTGGTTTTCACCGGGCGCGCTGTCGTGTCTTCGACCTCCTGCGTCCTCAACTCCCGCTGCCCTTCAGCCGTTCGTTGCGCCGGCGCAGGGCTTCCAGGGTGGCGAGGAGGACGACCGAGACGGTCGTCAAGATCACGGCCGCTGCCGTGATGGTCGGGCTGATGTTCTCGCGGATGCCGCTGAACATCTCGCGCGGCAGGGTGCGCTGCTCGGGGCCCGCCATGAACAGCACGATCACCACCTCGTCGAAGCTGGTTGCGAACGCGAACAGCGCGCCTGATGCCAGACCCGGCAGGATCAGCGGCAGGATCACGCGACGGAAGGCTTGAAGCGGCGAGGCGCCGAGCGAGGCGGCGGCGCGTGCCAGATTGGTGTCGAAGCTCTGCAGCGTCGCCCCGACCGTGATCACTACGAAGGGCGTCGCCAGCGCGGTGTGAGCCAGGATCAGGCCGAGATAGCTGCCGGTCAGCCCGATCGGCGCGAAGAAGAAGTACAGGCCGACCGCGGTGATGACCCCGGGCACCACCACCGGCGACAGCACGAAGGCCAGCACGAGCGGCTTGAACCGGCTCTTCCACTGCGCCAGCCCCAGCGCGGCCAGCGTGCCGAGCACCATGGACAACAGTGTCGAGGCGACGCCGATGATCATGCTGTTCTTGAGCGAGTTCATCCAGCGCGGCGAATTGACGAAGTCGTCGTACCAGCGCAAGGAAAGGCCCGGCAGCGGATAGGTGAGGTACGAGCTGGAACTGAACGACAGCGGCATGATCGCCAGGATCGGCGCGATCAGGAAGATGAACACCAGCGTGGAGACAACGATGGTCGCGGTCCACGCGATGCGCTGGCTGGGCGTGCGAATTGAGGAATTGTCGCTCAATTCTTCATCCCTCCCGTGACCTGCTGGCCCTGCACCAGCTTGCCGTAGACGAGAGCGAGCAGAACGGTGGCGAGCAGCAGCACCGCGCCCAGCGCCGACGCAAGGCCCCAATTGGCCGTCTCGGTCGTGTAGAGCGCGATGAAGTAGCTGATCATCTGGTCGGCGGCGCCGCCGACGAGGGCCGGCGTGATGTAGTAGCCGAGCGCGAGGATGAAGACGAGCAGGCTTCCCGCGCCGATGCCGGGCAGGGTCTGCGGCAGGTAGATCCGCAGGAAGGCGGTGAGGGGCGGTGCTCCGAGCGAAGCGGCGGCGCGCATGTAAGCAGGCGAGATCGCCTTCATGCTGCTGTACAGCGGCAGGATCATGAACGGCAGCAGAACGTGGGTCATGGCGACGCAGACGCCGAAGCGGTTGTAGATCAGGCGGAGCGGCGCATCGATGATGCCGAGCCAGAGCAGGCTGTCGTTCACGACGCCCTTGCTCTGCAACAGGACGATCCAGGCGCAGGTGCGAACCAGGAGCGAGGTCCAGAACGGCAGCAACACGAAGATCATCAAGAGGTTCGACCGGCCGGGCGGCAGTGTCGCCAAGAGGTAAGCGACCGGAAAGCCGAGGATCAGGCAGAGCGCCGTGACACCGAGGCTGATCAGGAAGGTGCGGAGGAAAATGTCGCGGTAGATGGCCTGATCCGGTGGTGCGGCGACGATCGCGCCGTCCGCGTTTCGCGTCAGGTCGAGCGCGGCGAGCAGGTAAAAGCCGGTGATCGGGCCGCTCGCGTCCTTGATCGTGGTCCAGGTGGCGCGTTCGCGCCAGGCGGGGTTGATCTTGCCCAGCGTCTCCTTCGCCGTACCGGGCTCAGGCACCGCCTTCAGATTGCGTCCCGTGCTGGTCAGGATCGTGCGGAAGCCGTTCAGCGCGTAGTTGAGCCGCTTCGCCGCAATCGCGATGGTGCCGGCGGCGCGCGCCGCCATGATGTCGCTTGCCAGTGCCGCATAGGCGTTTTCATCCGGCAGGTCCTTGCCGTCCCAGTTAGCGAGAGCAGCGACCGTTTGCGGCAGGACCTGACGCACCTCCCAGTCCTCGACCGAGCGCCACAGCATGCCGGCGATGGGACCTGCGAAGGTGAAGAGCAGAAACAGCAGAAGCGGCAGGACCAGCGCCAATGCCTTGACCTGGCGTGTCCGCTCCGCGCGCCTCAAGCGGCGTTTGAGCGGCACATCGGTCGACGCATTGGCGCCAGTCAGAAGCGCGTTCGTCATTGATCGCTATTTCGCGGCCCATTTGTTGAAGCGCTCGGTCAGGCGGTCGATGTTCTCGAGCCAGAAGGCCACGTTGATCTCGACCGCGTTCTTGATGTTGTCAGGCGCCGTCGGCAGGTCCTTCAGGACGGCGGGCGCGAGCCGGCCGGCGGCATCCTTGTTCGAGGTGCCATAGGCAATGTTCTCCGACAGCTTGGACTGGTTCTCCGCCTTGCCGACGAAGTCCAGGTACTTGTAGGCCGCATCCTTGTTCGGGCTGCCCTTCAGGATGACCCAGCTGTCGATTGTGAACAGCGCGCCGTCCCACACCATGCCAAAGTTCTTCTTCTCGTTCTTGTTCGCGGTGTCGATGCGGCCATTGTAGACCGAGGTCATCGCCACCTCGCCGGAGGCGAGCAATTGCGGCGGCTGCGCGCCGGCCTTCCACCAGATGAGGTCGCCCTTGATGGTGTCGAGCTTCTTGAAGGCGCGCTCGACGCCTTCGTCGGTTGCCAGCACCTTGTAGACGTCCTTCGGTGCGACGCCGTCGCCCATGAGGGCGATCTCCAGCGTGGTCTTCGGGCCCTGACGCAGGGCGCGCTTGCCCGGAATCTTCTTGGTGTCGAAGAAGTCGGCCCAGCCTTTCGGGGCCTCCTTCAGCTTGTCCTTGTCGTAGCCGAGCACGAAATCGTAGAGGATGGCGCCGACGCCGCAAGGATTGACCGACGGCGGGATGTAGGCGGCCTCGCCGCCGATCTTGGAATAGTCCAGCTTCTCGAACAGGCCCTCCTCGCAGCCGACCGCGAGCTCATCGCTCTCGACCTGGACGACGTCCCAGGTGGCGGCGCCTCCCTGCACCTTGGCGCGCAGCACGCCGACGCCGCCGTCCCAGGATTCGTCGTTCATCGCGATGCCGGATGCCTTCTTGAACGGCTCGAAATAGACCTTCTTCTGGGCCTCCTGATACGCGCCGCCCCACGAGACCACGGTGAGGTCACGCGCCTCTGCGACATTGGCCAGCGCAGCACTGGCGCCCAGTGCCGCGGCGAAACCCAGAGCAATCTTGCGCTTCAGCATGGTGTTCGTTCCTTCTTCATGTGGGTTGCGTTGACATTGATTGTTTCAGCTTCGCTGCCGCTCGATCAGACCGGATCGAGGGCGAGGCAGTCCTCCGGGCGGAAGGTGACGAATACGGTTTCGCCATGTTTCAGGCCGTCATGCGCTCCCGATTGAAGCTTGACCATGAATTCGGCGTTGCCGGCCACCTCGAGCACGGCCAGCGCGTGATCGCCGAGATAGATGGTGTTCTGCACTTTTGCCGGCAGCCGATTCGGTCCTTCGCTGGCGCTGCCATCCCGAACAATCGCGACACGCTCCGGCCGCACCGACAGGGAGGTCGATGCGCCCGCGCCCGACACGTTGACCGCCCGTGCGGCGATCGTGCCGCCACCGGCCAGCGCGACGCGGCAATAATCCCTTTCGACGGTTTCCACGGTGCCAGCGAGCACATTGTTCTCGCCGATGAAGTGGGCGACGAAGCTGTTCACGGGGTGCTCATACAGCGCGTCGGGGCGGTCGATCTGCTGCACGATGCCGTCGTTAAAGACGGCGATGCGGTCCGACATGGTGAGTGCTTCGCTCTGGTCGTGGGTGACATAGACGATCGTGATGCCCATCGTCTCGTGCAACTGCTTGATCTCAAGTTGCATCTGCTCGCGCAGGCGCTTGTCCAGCGCGCCCAGGGGCTCGTCCATCAGCACGAGCTGCGGATTGAATACCAGCGCGCGGGCCAGCGCCACGCGTTGCTGCTGACCGCCGGACAATTGCCCGGGCCGCCGGTGCGCAAAAGTTTCCATCTTGATCATGCGCAGCGCCGCGCTGACGCGCTCTTGCATTTCCGCCTTGCTCGACTTGCGAACCGATAGCGGGAAGGCGATGTTTTCAGCGATCGTCAGGTGCGGAAACAGCGCGTAGTTCTGGAACACCATGCCGATGTCGCGCTTGTGCGGCGGCACGTTCTTGATCGGCCGCTCGCTGAGGTAGATCTCGCCATGGGTCGGCACCTCGAAGCCGGCCAGCATCATCAGCGTGGTCGTCTTGCCCGATCCCGACGGGCCGAGCAGGGTGATGAATTCGCCCTGCCTGATGTCGAGGTCGAGGTTCTTCACCACGAGATGCTCGCCATCATAGGTCTTCTGAATGCCGGAAAAACGCACCAGCGCCGGCGCAGGCGTGACCATGCCGGCTTTCATGTTGTCCTCGCGGTGTCCCCTACAATGCGCGTGCGAGATTAGCATCCTGCAGCGAGAATGCCAGCGGCGCAAGCGACGAGGAATTGTGCGGGTCCGGTAAGTGGCGGGATCGTCACTTATGAAAGCTTTCCCTGCGGCCATCCTTCGAGACGCCCGCCTTTGGGCGGGCTCCTCAGGATGAGGATGGAGTGCGTGGCTGCAGCATCAAAGGGCACTGATGTCGAATAGCCTCATCCTGCGGACGCGCGTAAGCGCCGTCTCGAAGGACGAGGCGTGCGCGCAGGCGCCACAACGAGTCAAATGCGATAGCCCTGCGATGAGTAGGGACGCGCTACATCCCCGACAGCTTCGTCACGAATACGTTCAGCGAGCCGCCTGCTTCCGCAACCACGCGCAGGGTCTTGGAATCGAAGGCGATGTCGGCGAGAGTGAGGCTGTCGATCCTGGCCTCGACCTTGAGGCCGTCCTCGCTCTTCTGGTAATCGGCGATTGCGGCCGCGATCTTCTCGCGGGCGTTGGCGGCGATCGGCTTCAGATCGAGAGTCGCCTTCTGCAGCAGCGCTTGTTGCATCTGTGGGACGACGGCGCGCGCCGCGGCGCCCAGGAGGCCGAAGGCGGCCTCGGATTCCACCGCGAGCTGGATGTCGGTGAGCCGCAGCGTCTGCTGCGCCTGGTCCAGCACCGGCCGGCCCCAGATGTGCACATTCGCCTCGGCACCGAGGCCGAACCAGCTCTTCTTCTCCTTGGCGCGCACCAGAAGCGAGATCAGCAGCCGGTCACCCGACGGGATGACGTTGGCGCTCTTGACGGTGACGTCGACCGGGCCGGAGCCGTCCTCGGGATAGGTGCGGCCGACCATCTGCGCGGTGATCAGCTTGTTGATCTCGGTGAAAGGCACGTCGATCGGCACGCCGATATTCACGCCTGTGCCGGTCGGCGGGACGATCGAGATCTTATCGGGAAACGGGCAGTCCGGCTTGGTCGGCGTCGAGGTCACGCGTGTCTCGGCTTCGAGACCGAGCAGCAAGGTCACGGCCTGCGCATCGACGCGCGGCTGCGCCGCGATCGCGCGGACCGGCTTCATCTCGAGCCAGAGCGGCGGCAGCGCCGCCGAGGCGCCAGATCCTTGCAGCGGGATCGAGCGGCAGGCCTTGATCCATTGCGCCTTGGCATTCTCGCGCAGCGAGGGATCGTTGCGGATGCGCTCGGAGACGGCGTTGATCTGCTCGCCGACGGTCTTGTCGATCAGCGGCTTGACCTGCGCGGGCACGTTGACCTTGGCGCCGGCGACGTTGAGGTTGGTGTCGCCGAGATTGACCTGGGCGCCGAGATTGGGCTCCAGATACCAGGCGGCGGCGAGCTTCGGGCGCGAGGTGACGACGACGTTGCCCTTGATCTCAGCGCTCGCGTTCAGGTTCTTGATGTTGACCGCGCCGATCCGCTTGGCGGCGTCACCGCCGAGCACGCTGCCGAGCGCATCGCCAAGCGCGCCCGTGGCCTTCGACGACAGCGAGCCCGTCACGTTGAGCTTGCCGGTCAGAGGCGTCGAGATCGTCAGCACGTCCTTGTCGCCGTTTGCCGCCATCGGGCCGCGGACGGCGGACCAGCCGATATCGGCATTCTCAAGGATCTGCGAGATCGGGTTTTCGGCCTTGCCGGCGAAATTCCGCGGCGCGGCCCTCTCGGCCTGCTCGCGGATCGCCGACAGCGCGATGGCGACCGGCGCGATCACGATGGAGCTCTTCGAGGCCGGCGGCAGCGGCGGCAGCTGAGCGACCGGCGGCGCCGAATCCGTCGCGCGCGGCGCCAGCAGGTCCATCGCCTTCAGGCTGATGAAGAACGACGCCGCGAGCACCGCGACACCGATCAGGATAGTCTTCAGATTCCACGTCAGACGCATCAATCCCCCAAGCCGCCCGGACGGGGATTCTACAGGGCGGGCGAGGAGGGCGCTAGAGCGCACCCGTTGGGTGGAATTGGGGCGAAACCGCAGCGTGGGATCTGCGACTGCGGCCATCCTTCGAGACGCCCGCCGTTGGCGGGGCCTCAGGATGAGGACCGCGTGTGTGCGGCGCTGGTTTCAGCGAGCGCCGATGTTGCTTAGCCTCATCCTGAGGAGACCGCGAAGCGGTCGTCTCGAAGGACGAGGCTAAGCGCTCAGCTCACCGTGAACTAGCCGCGCCGCGGGCGCCGGACCGCTCTCACCTTGCCGCGATTGCCGCCGCCGCAGAAGAAGCGGTCGCCGCCGTCCGACTCCAGGCCTGACACGATCGTGTCGGCGGGCATGTCGATCTGCTCGATCACTTGTCCCGTTTCCGGGTCGATCCGACGCAAATCGCTCTGCTCGTTCTCCCAGGTGCCGTGCCAGAGCTCGCCGTCCACCCAGGTCACGCCGGTCACGAAGCGCTTGCTCTCGATGGTGCGGAGGATCTTCCCGGTTTGGGGATCGATCTGATGGATCTTGCGCTCGCGATATTGTCCGACCCAGAGCGAGCCCTCGGCCCAGGCAAGGCCGGAATCGCCGCCGCCGCCGGGCGCCGGAATGGTGGCGAGCACCTTGCCCGAGGCCGCATCGATCTTCTGGATGCGGTCCTCGGCGATCTGGAACAGGTGCCGTCCGTCGAACGCCGTTCCCGCATGCGCGGCGACGTCGATGGAGCGCGCGATCTTGCCGTCGGCCGGATCGAGCGCGTTCAGCTTGTCGCCGGAAGCGAACCAGACACGCGTGCCGTCATAGGTGACGCCATGCACGGCCTCCACGCCTGGAAAGGGCCCATACTCTGTGATGATCTCGGCGGCTGAATGTTTCATGTGCTCGATCCCTCATGCTTGACGCGCATCCTACGTCTTCAAGAGCGGCGTGGGGAGTAACAAGCCTGTCGGGAAACCCGGAACGGGCGGCGTCATCCAGCGGCGCGCCCGTCCGTGTCCGAACGACTGCACCTTGCCCGATCGCGCCAGCTCCTCGAGCTGGCGCTGTATGGTGCGCGGACTGATACCAAGCGCAAGCGCGAGCGCGGAGCTCGACCATGGCTCGCCGTCGGCGAGAAAGGCGAGGACCGCGGCGTGCTTTTCCTCAACGGGCCGCGCCAGCACGAGGACGTCGTGCGTCTTCCGCGGCGCCAGCACGAAGCCTTGCTTCGTCGCGCTGATATCGGCCAGCGGCGCGAGCTGGGTGCGGAGCCGCCCGATCTCGACGCGCAACCGCGCGCGGTGCGATTCGTCGGCGTGCCTGGCTTGAAAGGCGCCAGATATCAGCGTCTCGCGCGAGACATCCGCAGGCCATGCCTGGGCCAGGAGACGTGCGAGCGCGAACAGCACGGGACGCGTTCCGAGCGACACCGCGACGCCTTGCCTGCGCACGACGTGATGGAAGGTGTCAACGACCAGCGCCGTCGAGGTCGCGAGACGCTCGACCTCTCCCAGCAACAACGGATGCTCGCTGCCGCGCGCGATCAGGCGCGCTGCCGGCGTGTCGAGGATCAGGCTCGCGCTGTCGACCTCGGCCACGAGCGCCGGAATGTCTGCGAGGCGCGCCGCGTGAGCCGCGCGGCCGAGCGCCGTGCGCGCGTCTTTCGTTCTGAGCCGCCTGATGGCGATGCCGGCGAGCACGAGCTCGCGGACGACCTGCGACGCGGGCGGGAGCGGCGTGGGACGGACTTCGGCGAGCGTGCGCTCGGCCTCGTCGAGGCGACCGACCAGAAGCAGGCGGCGCGCCTCGACATGGCCTGCATGGGCGGCATTGACGAGATCGCCGTGCTGTTCGAGCGTCGCGCGCGCCGCCGCGAGCGTCTTCACCGGCCAGTTCAGATCGCGCGAGACCAGCGCGATCTCGGCTTCGGCCACCAGGCACCTTGCTCGTGCCACCGCCTCGCGCGGACCGAAGGCACGCGCGGCGGTGCGCAGCAGCGACTTGGCCTTGGCGAGATCGCCGAGCTGCGCCATCGCGATGCCGCGCAGCGCCAGCGATGGCGCATCGTTGCGCAGCGCGACGCGGTTCAAGGCGCCGAGCGGATCGCCGGCCTCTAACGCGCGCGCAGCGGCAGTGATCAGCGACTCCATGTCAATCCCGCCACACTTGTTACTCCCACCGTGCGGCGGCTTGGTGCCAGAAATCGTTGGCAGGACGTCAAGCAAAAGCTTTGGAGAGTCATGATGACATCAGCAGAAAAACTCGGAACCAGCGGAACGACCGCCATGCAGACCCCACCGGTGGTGTCGCCGCAGGACTGGGAGGCGGCCCGTCTGCAGCTGCTGGTGAAGGAAAAGGCGCATACCCGTGCCCGCGACGCCCTGGCCGCCGAACGGCGCCGCATGCCGTGGATGGCGGTCGACAAAACCTATGCGTTCGAGGGGCCCGGCGGCAAGCTCAGTCTGCACGAGCTGTTCCAGGGCCGGCGGCAGCTGATCGTCTATCGCGCCTTCTTCGAGCCCGGCGTGTTCGGCTGGCCCGATCAGGCCTGCCGCGGCTGCTCCATGGTGGCCGACCAGGTCGCCCATGTCTCGCACTTGAACGCCCGCGACACCACGCTGGTGTTCGCCTCGCGCGCGCCGCAGGCCGACATCATCAGGCTGAAGCAGCGGATGGGCTGGATCATGCCCTGGGTCACCATCACCGACAGCTTCGATGCCGATTTCGGCGTCGACGAATGGCACGGCACCAACGTGTTCTACCGCGACGGGACGCGCATCTTCCGCACCTATTTCGTCAAGAGCCGCGGCGACGAGCAGATGGGCGGGACCTGGAACTATCTCGACATCACCCCGCTCGGCCGCCAGGAGGTGTGGGAGGACTCGCCTCCGGGCTATCCCCAGACCCCGACCTACAAATGGTGGAACTGGCACGACAGCTACGCCGAAGGTGCAGAGCCGGACAAGAAATGGGTGGAGATCTCGGACGCCGGCGGCGAGAAAGCCTTCCGCGAGGAGGCCGCGGGAGAACGGAAATGACCGGTCCGGTCAGCGCGGCCCCCGGCGCGAGCCCCGACGCTGTGGCGGCCGCGCGCCACCTCGCCAGATGGCTGGGGCTGGCGGCCACGCCGACCTTCGCCATCATGGCCTTGTTGACGGCTTTGCCCGGGGGTGGGCCCGCGGAGATGCTGTGCGGCGCCGGGCAGGGCTCTCTGCTCGGCGGGATGGTGCCGATGTATCTCTTGATGAGCGCGTTCCATGCTGCGGCCTGGCTGAGGCTGATGGCGGAGCGGCGGGGGCCGGTCAGCCGGTGAGCGCGCGGGGGAATGAGGGCGGCCCGACATCACCGGGGCTGTGTCGGGTCGCTTCCATCGAAGAACAGCACCATCAGGATCTCATCATAATATCGGCCGTCCTGCTTCAGCGCTTTCACGCCGCGGCCGTATTCAACGAAGCCGGCGGCCGAATAAAGCCGCACTGCGGCCTCGTTCTCGCTGACGACGGCGAGCAGGAGCTGCTCGACGCGCGTTGCGGCGTGGGCTGCGACCGCATCGACGAGGCGCCGCCCCGTGCCGGACTTTCGCGCCTGCGGTCGCACATACATGCCCCAGAGAACCGCTTTGTGCGCGGTCTTCGCGCCGTCCTCCCGGTGAAAACCGGCGATACCCACGAGTTCGTCCGAAATAAACGCGCCAAAGACGTCCGAGATCGCAAGGCGCTCCTCGAACCATGCGAGTGGTTTTTCCCGCTCGCGTTCGAACGTGCTGCCAAAAGCCTCGGGATGCGTCGCGAGCGCTTCCAGCCTGATTGCGCGATAGAGCGACGCATCAGTTGGTCTGAGCAGTCTGATCATGGCTATGAGAGATGTGCCAGCGGGAGGGGCGCGCCGGCCTTCAGCGTCTGGATCGCGATGCTGCTGCGGACCTCCCGCACGATGGGCAGGTTGAGCAGCTTGTCGACCAGAAAGCGCTGGTAGTCCTCAAGCTCGGGCACAACGATTTCGAGGAGGTAGTCGGCTTCGCCAGCGACGAGGTGACAGGCCACGACCTCGGGCATGGCGACCACCGTCCTCTCGAAGCTCAACGCCTGATCGTTGGCATGGCCGTTGATCTTGACGCCGAGGAAGGCCGAGAAGCCGAGCCCGATGCGGCCGCGCCGCAAGGAGGCGCGGTAACCGTCGATATAGCCGTCCCGTTCCAGCCGCCGCACTCGCCGCAGGCAGGGGGACGGCGACAAACCGACCCTGTCCGCCAGCTCGATGTTGCTCAATCGTGCATTGCTCTGAAGTTCGGTAACGATGCGCCGGTCGATCGCATCCAGCTCGCATTTTGGCATGAAGTGCATCCTGTAGGATCGAAAAGGGCACAATGTTGCGCCCGAGCCGTCGAGACTAGCCCAGTTCGCAAGGACGTGCCTCGGCTTTCCGTGGGATGACATGCTCCGATGTTGCCGCTGATGGAATGAACCATGACCGAAAGCCCGGATATCGCGCCTCTGCTGGAGGCCGTCGAACGCTACTTCACGCTGATGTACAACAACGACGTTGCGCAGTTCGACCAAGTCTTTGCGCCGACTGCGCAGCTCCATGGATTTCGCGATGACGAATTGCGGATATTGCCGGTCCGGGACTATAGGACGATGCTGGCCTCGGTCCCGTCGCCCAAGTCCAAGAACGCACCGCGCCTTCAGGAGATATTGCTGATCGATCTGACGTCGGCGCGGCAGGCCATGGTCAAGGTTCGCGTTCGGATCGATCTGCTCCAGTACATCGACTATCTGGCGTATCACCGCATCCACAATGCATGGCTGATCACGGCGAAGTCGTTCCATATCGAGCGACGGCATGAGCCGGTGGCCACCTAGTGCCGCTTCAATCCTATTGCGTTGCTGCCCCCTGAAGATAAGCAACGATCTTGCCCGCCTCCTCCGCGGACACGCCGCCATAGGGCTGCATCTTGTGGCCGGACACGACTTCGTCCGGCTTGACCATGAAGCGGGTGAGCTTGTCCTGGTCCCAGGCGAAGCCGGCTTCTTTCATGGACGAGGAGTAATTGTAGTCCTGCAGCGAGCCGGCCTTGCGTCCGACGATCTTGTTGAGATTGGGACCCAGCCGATTGTCGCCTTCCTTCATGGAGTGGCAGGTGCGGCAGGAATTGTTGAAGGCCTGCTTGCCGGCGTCGTCATTGGCGGATTGCTGCGCGAGCGAGGACGGCGCGGACACGAGCAGCGTCAGTGCTCCGGCGCCGGCGAGGGCGTGCAGCCATGGGCGTGGCGAGGGTTGCCTTCGTGGTCGCATTTGCGCCTCCATCGGGCGTTGCGCCGCAGCAGGCGCAACGGGATATCGAGGGCAAACGAAAACGGCCCCGGCGGGTTCCGGGGCCGTTCGCGTCACATATGCTGTCGCTTTTAGCGGTTCGCGGCGCCGAGGTCTGCGCGGCGCTCGGTCATCGGCAGCACGATCACCTTGGTGCCGACGTTGACGCGGGAATAGAGGTCGGTGACGTCCTCGTTGGTCATGCGGATGCAGCCGGAGGACACGCGCTTGCCGATGGTTTCGGGGGCGTTGGTACCGTGGATGCGGTAGATGGTGCCGCCGAGATACATGGCGCGCGCGCCAAGCGGATTGCCGGGGCCGCCGGCCATGTGGCGCGGCAGATAGGGCTGGCGGGCGATCATCTCCGGCGGCGGCGTCCAGGCCGGCCACTCGGCCTTGCGGCTCACTGACTGGATTCCGGACCAGGTGAAGCCGTCGCGGCCGACGCCGATGCCGTAGCGCAGTGCCTGGCCATTGCCGAGCACGTAATAGAGATAGGTATTGGGCGTATCGATGATGATTGTGCCCGGCGCTTCGCGCGTCGCGTAGGAGACGGTCTGGCGGCGGAAGCGGGCCGGCAGCTCGACCGCGTCCTGATCCTCGGGCTCGGTCTGGTAGGTCGGCGCCTGATAGGGCTGATACGACGGCTGATAGGGCTGCAGCGGCTGCGGCGCGGTCATCGGCGGCAGCGGCTGGAAGAACGGGAAGATCTGCACAGGCGCGGCCTTGGCTGCGCCAGCGAACGCGATTGCGGAGACCGCGACGGCACTGAGTGCAACGGCGCGCGAAAACGTCTTGAACGTGTCCAGATTGAACATGTGATCGCCCCTGTTTGCTCGGTGTTTTGCTCACCGCGGCACCGTTGCGGTGCTCCGTTGCCTTAAGTCCTAACGGCAAAACGTTTCGGGACATTTGCGCGGAAAACCGAAAACGGTTTCACGGCGGCAAGAATTGTTTCATGACAGTTTCGTGGCTCCGCCGGCCCGTTAACGAACAAAACAGCACGCCGACACTTCTGTGACGTCACACGCCTGAAATAACCTTCGTTGATGGTCGATGCCTGAGAATCATCAAACTCTCGGGATCTTCCCATGCGGGTATTAATCGCGACGGACGCCTGGCATCCGCAGGTCAACGGTGTGGTCCGCACCCTGACCTCGCTGGCGAATGCGGCCAAGGCCCTCGACGTCGAGATCGACTTCCTCACCCCCGACGGCTTTCGGTCCTGGCCGCTGCCGACCTATCCGGGCCTGCGCTTCGCGCTGCCTTCGGCCAAGGAGATCGCGCGGCGGATCGAGAGGTGCGCGCCGGATGCGCTGCATATCGCGACCGAGGGCCCGATCGGCTGGGCGGCGCGGGCCTATTGCCGCCGCAACCGGCTCGCCTTCACCACCTCCTACACGACCCGCTTTCCGGAATATGTCTCGGTGCGGACCGGCATCCCGGCCGCAATCGGCTATGCCGTGCTGCGCCATTTCCACGATGCCGCCGCGATGACGATGGTGGCGACGCCCTCGCTGCGGCAGGAGCTGTCCGAGCGCGGCTTCAAGCGGCTCGGCTTCTGGACGCGCGGTGTCGACACCGGGCTGTTTCATCCCGACGCTCCGGCACAGCTCGATCTGCCGCGCCCGATCTTCATGACGATGGGGCGCGTGGCCGTGGAGAAGAATCTCGAAGCGTTCCTCTCGCTCGACCTGCCCGGCACCAAGGTCGTCGTCGGCGACGGCCCGCAGAAGGCGGCGCTGGAGAAGAAATATCCGGACGCGGTCTTCCTCGGCGAGAAGAAGGGGGCGGATCTCACCGCCCATCTCGCCGCGGCCGACGTATTCGTGTTTCCGAGCCTGACCGACACCTTTGGCGTGGTGCAGCTCGAGGCGCTCGCCTGCGGCACGCCGGTTGCGGCGTTTCCGGTGACGGGACCGAAGGACGTCATTGCCGATCACCCGATCGGCGCGATCGACCACGATCTGCGCACCGCCTGCCTGCGCGCGCTCACGATGTCGCGCGAGACCTGCCGCAATTTCGCGCTGGAGCGCTCCTGGGAGAACAGTGCGCGCCAGTTCGTCGGCAACCTCACCTCACTGCAGCCCAGCCGCATCCTGCGCGCCTCGCCTCGCATGGCGCGGCGGCCGGTGCGCGGCTGACCGTTTATTCGAACCACAGCGAGAACCTCATCGATGGCTAAGATCATGAACCTTGACGGCACCCAGCAGATCGACCTCACGCGCGGCACGGTCGAGCAGGCCTATGACCGCTGGGCGCCGGTCTACGATCTCGTGTTCGGCGGCGTGTTTGCCAAGGGCCGGCAGGCCGCGATCGCGGCCACCAACAAGATCGGCGGCCGCGTGCTCGAGGTCGGCGTCGGCACCGGCATCTCGCTGCCGCTCTACGCGCCGAACCTGCGCATCTTCGGCACCGACATTTCGGAAGCGATGCTGGACAAGGCGCGCCGCCGCGTGAAGGAGCAGAAGTTGAAGAACGTCGAAGGCCTTGCGGTGATGGACGCCGAGAAGCTCGAATTCCCCGATAATTCCTTCGACGTCGTGATGGCGCAATACGTCGTCACCGCCGTGCCGAACCCGGAGAAGGCCCTCGACGAATTCGCCCGCGTGCTGCGTCCGGGCGGCGAATTGATCATCCTCACCCGCGTCAGCGCCGACACCGGCATGCGCCGCTTCATCGAGCAGAAGCTGCAGCCGGTGGTGCGTCCGCTCGGCTTCCGCACCGCCGAGTTCGCCTGGTCGCGCTATGCCAAATGGCTTGCCGGCGCGCACGGCATCGAGCTTGCCGAGCGCCGCTTGATCCCGCCGCTGGGACACTTCTCGCTGGTGCGCTTCCGCAAGGTCGACGTCGCCAAGGCGGCGTGAGCTTACGCGTCTTTCGTGCGTCATCGCGCCGCTGCTCATCGTCACATGACAAAATGATGATGTCACACGGCCTACATCGAATCTCTGTAAATCCTGAACCCGAAAGCATTTTGGGGATGAGCATGATCAAGAACTATCTCGAGCAGCTGCGGATCCAGCGCTGGGACGACCATCGCTACTATCACCACAGCCGCATCAATCAGAGCCTGCACTTCGTCAGCGCGCTGAGCTTCCTGTTCGCCTATGTCTGGCTGTTCATCGATCCCGTCGTCTCCGCGCTGGTCGGCTGGCTGGTGTCGATGACCTCGCGCCAGGCCGGTCACTTCTTCTTCGAGCCGCACACCTACGACCACATCAACCAGGCAACGCACGAGTACAAGGAAGAGATCAAGGTCGGCTACAATCTGCAGCGCAAGGTGGTGCTGATGGCGATCTGGGCGCTGTCGCCGCTGGTGCTGGTCGTCGATCCCACCCTGTTCGGCATCTTCACGCCCTGGCAGAGCGCGACCGACTTCATGCGGCAGGTGGCGAAGATCTGGCTCGTGGTCGGCGGTGGCGGCCTGCTGTTCCGCACCGTGCACCTGTTCTTCATCCGCGACGTCGAGACCGGCCTCGTCTGGATGACCAAGATCCTGACCGATCCCTTCCACGATTTGATGCTCTATCGCGGTGCTCCGCTCGCCCTGATGCGCGGCGAGCTGATGGATCCCGGCCTGCACCTCAATCCCGAGCACACGCTGGGCTTCATCGACGAGCCCGTGCTCGAAGAGCAGCACGCCTGAGCGCGCGGCTCTCAGAACTCACTCCGATGTCTGATGGTTACGTCATGCCCGGGCTTGTCCCGGGCATCCACGTCTTGGGGACTGCAAGCGCGGTGCTGCCTTCGCCTCTCCCCGCGCGCGGGGAGAGGCCGGAGCGCATCGAAGATGCGATCCGGGTGAGGGGGGCTCTCCGCGGGGGTGCTGCCAGAGAGGTCTGCGCCAACTCTCACCGGGCCCGCGGAGACTCCCCCTCACCCCGACCCTCTCCTCGCAGGCGGGGAGAGGGAGACGAGAGAGCGGTGTTTGGGGCGAGGAGAAAGGCCTCAGCGCCCGAAGCGCTTGGCCAGCATCTCTTTCAGGATCTGGCGCTTGATCTGCTTGTTGGTGAGCACGCCATCGTGCCACCAGAAGCCGTCGGCCTTCATCTTCTGCGCAGCGCGGACGAAGCGCTCGGCGACTTCGGTGAAGTCGGCGTCGGTGTAGTTCAGGCTGAAGATCAGCCGGCCGGTGCCGACCCAGCTCAGCGCCAGGCCCTCGGCGCGCAGGTAATATTGCAGCATCCAATTGTAGCGGGACGGCGTGGTGTATTTCACCGTCCAGATCGAGGAGAAATTGGCGAAGCGCACCGGCAGGTCGGCATCCTGCATCATCTGGTTGATCTTCTTCACGCGCCCGTTCCAGGTCTCTTCCAGCCCATCATAGACGGCGCGGAAGTTCGGGCTGGCGAGGCGGCTCAAGAATTCGTCCATCGCCGTCATGATGTAGGGGTGCGAGTTGAAGGTGCCGCGGGCGAAGCAGATGTCGGCGGGACGGTCGTCGCGGAAGCGCCGCATCAATGCGCGCTTGCCGCAGACCACGCCGACCGGCAGGCCACCGGCGAGGCTCTTGCCGTAGGTCACCATGTCGGCGCGGACGCCGAAATATTCCTGGGCGCCGCCGGCGGCGAGGCGGAAGCCGACGAAGACCTCGTCGAAGATCAGGACGATGCCGCGCCGGTCGCAGGCCTCGCGCAGCTTCCTCAGCCACTCGGTGTAGGCCGCGCGATCGAAATTGCCGCCGCGGGAGGAATCGACCAGCGAGGAATCCCCGGGCGCGTTGGCGTTGGGATGCAGCCCCTGCAGCGGGTTGACCAGAACGCAGGCGATGTCCTTGCGCGTGCGCAGGACATGGAGCGTCTTCTCCGACATCTCGGCCAGGGTGTAGGTCTCGTGCGCAGGAATGGGATTGCCGACACCCGGCTGCACGTCGCCCCACCAGCCGTGATAGGCGCCGGCGAAACGAACCAGATGCGTGCGCTTGGTGTGGTAGCGCGCCAGCCGTACCGCCTGCATCACGGCCTCGGTGCCGGACATGTGGAACGAGACCTCGTCGAGGCCGGAGATCTGGCAAAGCCGCTGCACATTCTCGAGGATGACGGGATGGTAGGGGCCGAGCACGGGGCCGAGCGCATGTGCGCGCTTCTCGGCGCCCTCGATGCACTCCTTGTAGAAGTCGTTGCCGAAGATGTTGACGCCGTAGGACCCCGTGAGGTCGTAAGCAGTGTTGCCGTCGACGTCGGTGACGGTGACGCCGCGCGAGGATTCCATGAAGGTCGACGTGCCCAGATGCTCGCGGACGAGACGCGAGAACTGGAACGGCACGCGGTAGCTTTCGGTGAAGTTGAGATCGGAGATCGTCTCCGCCGCTTCCTTGGTCATCGCGCGGCCCTTGGGGTAGCGCTCGGCGTAGAGCCTGGCGAGGCGGAAGAAGGCGTCCTTGCGTTGCGCTGCGATGTTCGCCGGCGCGCCGTCGCAAGCGAAGTATTGATCGCTCTCGAACTCGTAGAACGGCAGCAGCCGTGCCACCCGGCGCGACATCTTGGAGTGCCCGGCGAGCGAGCGGTGCTTGGCGCGGGAGAGTTCGACCCGTGCCTTGATCTTCGGGAGGACGGCGGCAGCGGACGCTGCGGCGGCCACGGACATCGAGAGAATCGGGAGTGTCGTTTCCATGACAACAAGCGCTAAACCTGCGAGCTGACAGATTCATGACAGTCAAAGCCCTCATCGCCTCTTTCACCCAGCAGGAAGATCTCAACTTCCTGTTGACCAACCGCATCCCCCGCGCGGCGCTGACCCGCTTCATGGGTTGGTTCTCCAAGATCGAGAATCCCCTGGTGCGGGACTTCTCGATCGCGCTGTGGAAGCTGTTCTCCGACCTCGATCTGTCGGAGGCGCGCAAGACGCAGTTCAGGAGTCTGCACGACTGCTTCACCCGGGAGCTGAAGCCGGGCCTGCGGCCGTTCGATCCGGATCCTGCGGTGCTGGCGAGCCCCTCGGACGGCATCGTCGGCGCTCACGGCAAAATCGCGGACACCGAGCTGTTCCAGGTCAAGGGCGCGCCCTATTCGCTGCTCGATCTCGTCGGCGATTCCGCGCTGGTCGAGCAGCACCGCAACGGCTCCTTCGTCACGCTGCGGCTGACCTCGAGCATGTATCACCGCTTCCATGCGCCCTATGACGCGCACATCGAGCGGGTCACGCTGATCCACGGCGACGTCTGGAACGTCAACCCGATCGCGCTCAAGCGCGTCGAGCGCCTGTTCTGCAAGAACGAGCGCGCGGTGATCCGCACGCATTTGTCGACCGGCGAAGCCGTGACGCTGGTCCCGGTGGCGGCGATCCTGGTCGCGAGCATCCGCCTGCACTTTCTCGACATGGTGCTGAACGCGCAGACGCGCGGCCCGGTCAATTTTCCCTGCGACGTCAACGTGAGCAAAGGCGAGGAGCTCGGCTGGTTCGAGCATGGCTCGACCATCATCATCCTCGCGCCCGGCGATTTCTCCTTCTGCGACGGCATTGCCGAGGGCACGCGCATTCGCGCCGGTCAAGCGCTGCTCAGGAGAAAGTAGCCTTCAATCCGCCGCCCCCGCCGCCTATATCGTCGGGCGGGGACGATTCGATCGATACGGATGTGACGATGGCGCGGGCGCCGGTCATGGCGGCGGGTGGTATTGTGTTGCGGCGCGCGCCGGTGCCGCTGGTTGCAGTCGTGCGCCAGCGCAAGCGCAACGAATGGGTCCTGCCCAAGGGCAAGCTCGACGACGGCGAGACGCCGAAGGAAGCCGCGCACCGCGAGGTGTTGGAGGAGACCGGCCACGACGTGGCCGTGCACGAATTTCTGGGCACGCTGGTCTATCAGTCCGGCGGGCGCTCCAAGGTCGTGCATTACTGGCGGATGGAGGCCGACGGCGGGCCGGTCCGCAAGCTGATGAACGACATCAAGGCGGTCGACTGGCTGACGCTGGACGAGGCGATCGCGCGTCTGTCGCGCGAATACGAACGCGTCTTCCTGACTCAGATCGGACCGATCGCGCTCGCGGCGGCAGGGCTGGCGCCTCTGTCCGCCCCGGAGCCGAAGCAGGTTTCCGAGCCGGTGTCACCGTTGGCGAAAGGCGACATCGATGCATCATTGCAGACGCTGACACCCGCGGAAGCGGCTTCTGTCGATGAGTTGCGGCATGGCCTGTTGCGGAAGGTGAAGGCCTGGCTGCGCGGCGAGGCGTGAGTCTGCGTCGCCGCTGGTTGCGACTTTGAAAACGTCCGCGATCCAATAGCGTGCGAGAGCGGGCCGCTCCCTCAAAGCCGTCTTTGCGAGCGCAGCGAAGCAATCCAGAGTCTTTCCGCGGAGGCACTCTGGATTGCTTCGTCGCAAGGGCTCCTCGCAATGACGGAAGAGAGCGATTACCGGCGCTCTTTCTCCTTCTCCCTCGGCCCGGGTCTGTGCGGCGCTGCGGGACGTTGCGCGGCGGGGAGGCGTGGCTGGAAGCCGCCGGGGCGCTGCATGCCTGGTTGTTGAGCCGCAGGCTGGCCCGATTGCAATCCTGGGCGCGGCAATGGCTGCTGCGGACCGGCTTGCTGTGTCCCGCCCGGTTGCGGCGGCACGATTCCTCCGGGCTGAATCTGTCCATCACGCTGCGGCAGGATCTGCGGTGCGCGTGGACGGCCGGCACCTTGCGGCTGGCCGGGCTGTGGTTGCAAGTGTTGCTGCTGCCCGGCACGCGGCGTGCCCGGCCGTACCGTGCCGCCTTGTTGTCCTTGTCCCTGCCGCTGCGGCGGCTGCCCACCTTGCTGTGTTCCTTGCCGGCCAGGTGTGCCCGGCTGCTGCTGACCTGGACGATTGTCCTGTCGCGGCTGGACGTTCGGTCGTTGCGGCTGCTGGCCTGGGGTCGTCGTCGGCCGCAATTGTTGCTGCTGCGGCGGTTGTGCCGGCCGCGGAATGCGGCTGAGCGTGGTCGGATTGGCGCGACGGAAGTCGCGCTGCTCGATGACGATCTGCCGGCCCGCGGTCTGCGCCAGATGCACCTGGCCGACGAAGCCGCGGTCGCGCGCGATCTGCTGCGCGGGAATTATGATCGGCACGGCAGCAAAGCGCATGCCGCCGGCCGAGGCTGCGCCCGGTCGGATCGCAAACCCGCTCGCGGCTTGCGTCAGCGCGCCGAGCCGCGCGCCGCTCGCGCGGTCGTCGACATCGATATGGCCGACCCGGCCGTCGGCGTCGGGATAGAGCTTGATGTTGACGTTGCGCGCCCTGTTCGCCGCCGCCCCTTCGGGCACGTCGACGACCCCGGTGGTGCCGCGGATGCCGAGCGTTGCCGTCGGCGTCGTGATCTTCATGTCGCCCGTCTTCGCCACCGCGGCCGCCACGAAGGCAACCGTGCCCTTGCCGACGTCGAAGATCGCCGAGTTCTGCTTGCCGCCGTCGTCAAAGACGTAATTGTCGATGGTGATCTTCGCGCTGGCCGAGAGGTTGAACGTGGTGGCGTCGTTGAAGGTGATGCCGAGCGAGGAGTTCGACGAGGTCTGCACGATGTCGTTGAGATAGATGTCGTCGCGCACGCGCAGCGGATAGGAATTCTTGTCGCGGATCACGGTCGCTATCCCCGTCACGGTCGCGACGTTGCCGATCGGCTCGACCGTGGCCGGCTGTGCGTCTGCGGCCGGTGTCGGGGTCGCCGACGGCGTCGGGGAAGGCGCGGGGGGTGGCTGGGCTTGCGGCTGCGCCTGTGCGAATTCGATCGTCTCGGATGCACGAGCCACGCTGCTGCCCGCCGGCGTCAATGCCGGCAGCACGAGCGCGAACACGAAGCGGCGCCAAGCCAGCATTGATGTCACGAGGAAGTCCCGGTGAGAGCGTGAGGCGAGATCGGGCGATTTCAACGGGGTGTGGCTGAATGGTGGATGAACGTCTGTCGCCGGGGCAAGGGCTAGCCATCCTCTTGCCGTCATGGCCGGGCTTGTCCCGCCGGCGCGGCCGAAGCCGCTACGGCGCGGCGAAGGGCCCGGCCATCCACGTCTTGATTGCGGTACGAAGAACGTGCATGCCCGGGACAAGCCCGGGCATGACGAAGAGCTGTGTACGTTTCGCGACGCGCTTCGGTGTCAGCTCACGCGCTTCCAGGTCTGGCCGCCGCAGAACATGCCGCCGAAGGCGCAGCCCTGCACGCGCATCACGTTCGGACCTTTCATCGAGATCGTGGAGTCGTAATTGCGTCCGGAGTTGGGGTCGCGAATGCGGCCGCTCCACTTCGATCCTTCGGGCTTCATGTTGATCAGGATGCGCTCATTGGTCTTCTCGGCATAGCCGCAGAGATTGGCGCCACACTGCTCGACGCGGACATTGCCCTTGTTCTCTTCGGTCGCCCAGATGCCGATCGGCGAGTTCGCTGCGGCCACGGGCGCGGCAGCCACCGGAGCCGGCGCGGGAGCCGCGGCGACGGGAGCGGGGGCGGCCACGGGCGCGGGCGCCGCAACCGGAGCAGGCTGCGACTTGTCGAAGCCGATAGAGGGAGCGGCGGCAACAGTCGCGGCTGGGGCAGCGGGCGCGGCTGGCGCTGTCGGCGCAGTCGCTTGCGGCACGGGCTGCTGCTGCACGGGAGCCGGCGCGGGTTGCGCCGTCATGGGCGCCGGAGCCGGCGTGGTGTCGTCGTCATCGTCCTTGGAGCCGCCAAGGCCCTTGAGGTTGATGTTGTTCAGCTTGATCGGCTTGTCCGACAGGCCCGGCGCGACGATGGTCACGCAATTGAGCGAAGCGCAGTTGCGCGGCGTCTCGATGCGGATGTGCTGGCCCTCGATCTGGAACGAGATCGAATTGCCGGCATGCGCGGCGGCGGTCGAAGCCAGGAAGAGGGCGGTGGCGGCGATGGAGAGCTTGTTCATGACAACCTCCGAAAATAGCGCGGTCCCGATATGGACTGGTGTCGCTGGTGGATGAAGCGTGGTTCGACCCTACGCCGCGGCGGTCGGGCGTTCTGTGATGCGCGTCACAACGAGCGAACAACGCCTGGGTGATGCAGCGCACATTCAGCCTCGCCTGCGCTGCGTAACGTCGTCGCGACATCGAGGGAAACGCAGATGCAGCGGCTTGCAACCTGGCTTGCCACTTGTCTTGCCACATCTATCGCGCTGCTGGCGGTCGCGCCGACGGCGCAGGCCGGCTCCTACACGTTCTCGATCGGCGGCAGCCGGTTCCGTGTCGAGGCGCCGCGCAATTGCCGAGCCGCGTCCTGTATTACGGTGGCTCCCAAGCGCAGCCTCAGGCCGACGGAGGATGTCGGCACGGCACGAACGACGCAGCCGGCGCCCGCGCCGATGGTCCAGGCGCCGCAGCCGGCTTGCCCGGCGGCAGTGGTCAAGCCGCCACAAGCGGCTGTGGTGGTGCCGCCACCGGCGCCTCCCGTTCTTGCCGCGGCGACGTCGCAGCCCGTTGCACCGCCGCCAGCGCCAAGCTTGGAGATTTCGAGAATGGAGACGCTGAGCCCCGGTCCGTCGCGGGTTGATCTGGAGCGCACCGATCAGGCGAAGACCGCCGCACTCGAACCGCCGCGCATCGAGCCGCCGGTCATCGTTCCGAGCACCGAGATCAATCAGACCGCAGCGGTGGCGCGGATCGGCACTGACCCGGGCCACGCGCTGCTCGGCGAATGGGAGAGCGCCGGCGCCAAGGGCACGGTCCGCATCGAGCGCTGTGGAGCTGCGTTGTGCGGTTACGCGCTCAGTGAAGCGTCGAGCCGCGGCGAGAGCGTGCTCGTCAACATGAAGCCGAGGAAGCGCGATGTCTGGGCCGGCAGCATCTACAGCCGCTCCAGCGGCAACACCTACTACGCGAGGATGACGCTGAAGGGCTCCGGCAAGCTGCACGTCGAAGCCTGCGCGCTCGGCCGCTTCTGGTGCTCCGGCAGCGACTGGACGCGAGTCGATGCGCCACGGGAGGAGATCACCGCCTCGTCGCAATCCTCGCGCACGCGGTCATAGTGTTTCTTACCCTCCACTGGAGGGGGAGGGTAAGAGGCGCCGCCTCTAAATCATCCCGAGCACGATGGCGCCGACGAAGGCCATGGCGAGGTAGGCGGTGATAACGCTCAGTCTGCCGGCGAACGTCATGAGGTCGCTTTCTCCGTGCGCGCTGCTCGGCGCGCAGCTCTTATGGTTAACAGAAAGTCTCTTCTCGAAAAAGTCAGGCTCGCTGTCGCTCGTCGTCGGCAGCAACCGGCGCCGCCGCGCGGTATGGTTAAAGAACACTGAAATCAACACGTTGAAGAGTCTTTAAGTAAATTCATCGAACGTGCGTGCATGACGCGCGGAGTTCGTTTGTATCTCGTCGGCTCCATCGTCCTTGTTTCGCTAGCGGGTTGCGGTCGCGGCTTCTTCCAGGCCGAACGCGAACCGTGGCGGGCCGAGGCAGAAGCCGCATGCCTGAAATCGGGCGCAGTCAAGGAAAGTGCGGACATCGTCCGCATCGACCCGATCTCCGGGCCTGGCAGCTGCGGCGCCGAGTTTCCGCTCAAGGTCGCCGCCATCGGCGAAGCCTCCGGCACCTATGGCTTTGCCGACGAGGCGCTGCGCCCGCCCGGCAGCATCGGCAACCAGCCGCGTTGGCCGGTGCAACCGCAGTCGAATTATCCGCAGAGGCAGGGCTATCCGGCACCGTCCTATCCGCAGCGCTCGAACTATCCCGAGAGCGCGGTGCACCAGCCCGCCGGCTACGGCGCGTCGTCCGGGCCGATGTCGCTCAATGCTCCCGGCGTGGCCGCGCAGGAGGACGAGATCGATCTGCCGCCGGAGGGCACCGATGCCGCGGGGGCGGCGCGCTACATGAACGCACCGAGCTATCCGGCTCGTCCTGCGCCTTACTCGCAGGCCCCGGCGCAGCAGCCGCTGCCGCGTCTTGGACCTGCGCAGGGCAATCCCGTCGCGACTATCGGTCCGGTCGCGATCAAGCCGACAGCGACGCTCGCCTGTCCGATCGTCTCCGAGCTCGACCGCTGGCTCGCCGACACGGTGCAGCCTTCGGCGATGCGCTGGTTCGGCGTGCGCGTCGCCGAGATCAAGCAGATCTCCGCCTATTCCTGCCGGGGCATGAACGGCAATCCGCACTCCCGCATCTCCGAGCACGCCTTCGGCAATGCGCTCGACATTTCGGCCTTCGTGCTCGCCGACGGCCGCCGCGTCACGATCAAGGACGGCTGGCGTGGCATGCCGGAAGAGCAGGGCTTCCTGCGCGACGTGCAGGCGGGTGCGTGCGCGCATTTCACCACCGTGCTGGCGCCGGGCTCCAACGTCTTTCACTACGATCACATCCACGTCGATCTGATGCGCCGCGCCAGCCGCCGCCTGATCTGCCAGCCCGCCGCAGTGTCGGGCGAAGAGGTCGCCTCCCGCGCGCAATCGCGCAGGCCCTATGCGAGCGCGCGTGAGCCGGCGGTGACCGGTTCGCTCGGTGCTCGCAAGAGCAAGCGGGAAGACGACGACTATATCGACGAATAGCCGGATTTGCCGGTGGCCCGGATGGAGCGAAGCGCAATCTGGGAATAGCGTCCCCGCATTCCGCTTCGCTCGATGCGGGCTACAATCGCGTCAACCGAATGTCTGTCGTCCGCTATCTCACCCACCCGCAAGTACAAATCGATCCCGACGTGCCGGTGCCGCAATGGGGTCTGAGCCCGGTCGGCCGCGCGCGCACCGAGGCTTTGGCGAATGCAGGCTGGCTCGCAAGCACGACGCAGATCGTCTCCAGCGGCGAGCGGAAGGCGATCGAGACCGCCGAGATCATTGCCGCTCGTCTCGGACTCATGATCGAGATCCGCGAGGCCATGCACGAGAACGACCGTTCGGCGACCGGCTTCCTGAAGTCGGCCGAGTTCGAAGCCGTCGCCGACCAGTTCTTCGCCGCGCCTCAGCTTAGCGTGCGCGGCTGGGAGCGCGCCGCGGATGCACAGGCGCGGATCGTGCGCGAGGCTGAGGCGGTGCTGGCGCGAAATCGTCCCGGCGACGTCCTGTTCGTCGGCCACGGCGCAGTCGGCACGCTGCTGTTTTGCCACATTGCGGGCCACCCCATCGCCCGCATTCACGATCAGCCCGCCGGCGGCGGCAACTGCTTTGCGTTCGCGCGGGAGGGGCGGCGCGTCCTGCACGGGTGGCGCGCAATGGAAGAAATCGGAACTTGAGCTCAGCAGAGCCGGAGTTCACCCGGCGGCCGGCCTCCGCGGCGCAGGTGCTAGCCCCATGCACCGCTGCACCTCACCCGGGACGTTGTAGGTGCGCATAATGTGGCGGCTGTCGCGCAAGCCGGACGCCTCGCGTTGCACCACGAACATCCAAAGCGCCTGGCCAGCTTCCAGCACCAGCTTCCGCCTGGCCGGTTGCATCGCTTCCGGCACATCGGCCGCTGCGTGAGCGGCGTCGAACTCGCGCAAGCGCGACAGGCTCTGTTCGAGGGCGCGGCCCATCCGTCCAAGCGCGGAAGCCTGTTCCTGGACGATCTCGTAGTGGAGGATGTCGACCGGCGGGCGAAGATCACGAGACATGGCCGCAATATAGCCGCCCGGCCCACAGGCGCAACGCGCTGCTACTTCGCCTTATACGCCGCCAGGAACATCCGCGTAGCGCTCTCGACCACCTCGGTCATGCGCTGTTCCGTGGGCGCGGGTGCGGCCTGGAAGACGAAGGGCAGGAACAGCGAGGCCTTGCACAGCTCCATGAACTGCGAGGCGGCAAGATCGCAATCGTCGGTCTCGAGATCGCCCGCGGCGACACGGGCCTTGAGATAGTCGGAGAGGCGGTTGATGCTCTTGTCCAGCACGCGCGCATAGTAACGGCGGCCGACATCCGGCATGCGCTCGGCGATCGCCATCACGGTGCGGATCGCGGATCCGCCACCGGGGCGGCAGACCAGGTGAAGATAGGCGAGGCCGAACTCCTTCAGCGTGGTCTCGGCCTCGCGCTCGGGATCGAAGCTGAACACGACCTGGCCATGCTGGAGCGCCTCCTGTTCGACGATGGCTTCGAAGAGCGCGCTTTTGTCGGCGAAGTAGACGTAGAGCGTGCCCTTGGAGACCTGCGCGGCGCGGGCGATCTCGCCCATGCTGGCGCCGTCGAAGCCAAGATCCATGAACACCTTGCGGGCGCCGTCCAGAATCTGGCGGCGCTTGGAATTGTCCTCGTCCGGGACGATGTGCAATTGTTCGCCGGCAGCTACAACCATTGGTTTAGGGTCTCGGAAGCTTTTTGGTTCGGATCAGGGCCATGAAACGCCAACGAAGGATTCGCGGCAGTAAGCTCTGTGGAGATGATCTTTAGATTGACCGAACCGTTCGGTCAATATATTCAGGGTCCAGCGAGGAGACCGCCTGCCACAGCGGCTGCCCGCGGTTGCGTCTTTTTGGGGAGGACTTGATGGCCGCATCGAGAGACCAGACGGCTCGCGTCCTTCGACAGGAAGCGGTGGAGGGCCGGGCGGGCGGCGATGCTGGCTCCGAGGCATCCGCACTCCCTGCCGAGCAGCTGCGCCCTCATGTCGCCGAGGAGGCGAAGCGTCCGCCCCGCGAGGCGCCGGAGGGCCCGGTGAGCGACAAGCCGCCGGCACCCGCGGCGGAAGCGCCCGCCGCCGCTGCGCCCAAATCCGGCAAGCGCAAATTCGTGCTGACCGGCGTTGGCCTCGCGCTCGCGCTCGCCGTTGCGGGCTATGCCGGCTATTACACGCTGGTTGGCCGTTTCTACATCTCGACTGACGATGCCTATGTTCGCGCCAACAACACCATGCTCGGCGCGCGCGTTGCTGGCCACATCTCCGCGATCCTCGCCGGCGACAACACGCCCGTTAAGGCCGGCGACATCATCTTCCGCATCGACGATGGCGATTACAGGATCGCGGTCGAAGCCGCCGCGACCAAGATCGCGACCCAGCAGGCCACCATCGATCGCATCGGCCGCCAGGTCGCCGCACTCGACAGTCAGGTCGCCCAGGCCAATGCGCAGCTCGTCTCCGCGGAAGCGGGCCTCAAGCGCGCCGACCTCGATTACGAGCGCCAGCAGGCGCTGAGCAGCAAGGGCTTTGCCTCGCGCGCCACCTTCGAAAGCTCGGAGGCCGGACGCGACCAGGGCGCCGCCGCGGTCAAGGCTGCAAAGGCCGCCTACGAGGTTGCCGTCAGCAATGTCGACGTCGCCAGGGCGCAGCAGGCCGAAGCGCAGGCCCAGCTTGCCGAGCTCAAGACCACGCTGGCCAAGGCCGAGCGCGACCTCGGCTTCACCGCGGTGCGCGCGCCGGTCAACGGCACGTTCTCGAACCGCCTGGTCAACACCGGCGACTTCGTCGCGGTCGGCCAGCGCCTCGGCAACATCGTGCCGCTGGACGACGTCTATATCGACGCGAATTTCAAGGAGACGCAGCTCAAGCGCATCCGCCCGGGACAGCCGGTGACGATCAAGGTCGATGCCTACGGCATGCGCAAGTTTTCCGGCGTGGTCGACAGCATCGCGGCGGGCGCGGGCTCGGTGTTCACGCTGCTGCCGCCCGACAACGCCACCGGCAATTTCACCAAGATCGTGCAGCGCGTGCCGGTCCGCATCCGCGTGCCCAAATCGGTGGCGAAGCAGAACCTGCTCCGCGCCGGCATGTCGGTCTACGCCACCGTCGACACCAACAAGGGCGCCGCCGACGCCGACAGCGAGGTCGACCTCGACCATCCCGCCGCGGTCCATCCGCAGTAGCCGGAAGCCGAGCGCTGCGAGGTCAGGCCATGGCCACCGCCACCACCGCTTCACCTGCCTTGATGGCGGATCCCGCTTCGGAGCGCATTGCGCCGAAGCGGCTGTTCGCGTTCATCATCATGGTGTTCGGGATGTTCATGTCGATCCTGGACATCCAGATCGTCTCGGCCTCCTTGAGCGAAATCCAGGCCGGGCTGTCGGCGAGCTCGAGCGAGGTGTCCTGGGTTCAGACCGCCTATCTGATCGCCGAGGTGATCGCGATCCCGCTGTCGGGCTTCCTGTCGCGCGCCTTCGGCACGCGGCTGCTGTTCGCGATCTCGGCGGCGGGCTTCACCGCCGCAAGCCTGCTCTGCGGCTTCGCCACGACGATCGAGGAGATGATCCTCTGGCGTGCGCTGCAGGGCTTTCTCGGCGCCGGCATGATCCCGACCGTGTTCGCTTCGGCCTACACGGTTTTCCCGCGCACGAAATTCCACATCGTCGGACCCATCATCGGGCTTGTTGCGACCTTGGCTCCGACGATCGGGCCGACGGTCGGCGGCTACATCACCGACCTGATGTCGTGGAACTGGCTGTTCTTCATCAACGTCGTGCCCGGCATCGGCATTACATTGGGCGTGCTGGCGCTGGTCGATTTCGACGAGCCGCATTTCGAGCTGCTTGAGCGCTTCGACTGGTGGGGCCTATTGTTCATGGCCAGCTTCCTCGGCACGCTGGAATACGTGTTGGAGGAAGGTCCGCAATATCAATGGATGCAGGACACGTCCGTCGCGATCTGCGCCTGGATCTGCGCCATCTCGGCCATCGCCTTCTTCTGGCGGGTGTTCACGGCGGCCGAGCCGATCGTCAATCTGCGCACCTTCTCCGACCGCAATTTCGCCGTCGGATGCACGCTGCAATTCTGCATCGGCATCGGCCTCTACGGCCTGACCTACATCTATCCGCGCTACCTCGCCGAAGTGCGCGGCTACAGCGCGCTGATGATCGGCGAGACCATGTTCGTGTCCGGCATCACCATGTTCCTGGTCGCGCCGCTGGTCGGCCGGCTCATGGCGAAGGTCGACATGCGCTACATGATCGCATTCGGCCTCATCGTGTTCGCGATCGGCACCTACCAGATGACCTTTATCACGCGCGACTACGATTTCTACGAGCTGCTGGTGCCGCAGATCCTGCGCGGCATCGGCATGATGTTCGCGATGGTCCCGACCAACAACGTCGCGCTCGGCACGCTTGCGCCCGAAAAGGTGAAGAACGCGAGCGGCCTGTTCAACCTGATGCGCAATCTCGGCGGCGCGGTCGGCCTCGCCGTCATCAACACCGTGCTCAACGACCGCACCGACCTGCACATCGTCCGCCTGCAGGAGCGGGTGACCTGGGGCAACGCGACCGCGACCGAAACCCTGACCATGCTCCAGCAGAAATTCCAGGGGCTCGGCGATTCCGCGCTGATGGCGATGAAGCAGCTCAGCCAGATCGTGCATCGCCAGGCCGTGGTGATGAGCTTCGGCGACGCCTTCCTGATGCTGACGCTGTTCTATCTCGGTCTCAGCCTGCTGGTCGCGCTGCTGAACAAGCCGGCTTCGCCGTTCGGCGCCGGCGGCGATGCGCACTAATTTGCAACACTCGTGCGTGAACTCGCGCGAGGCCCGTTGCAATCGGCTGGCGACACATCTATAAAGCGCACCTCATTCATCCGAACCGGGGAGAGATTTGCATGATTTCGTCGCATTCGCAGATCGTACGCCCGCGCTCGATGATGACCTCGATCTCGTTCTGGCTCGGTATGTACGCGGCCTGTTAGAGGCCTCTTCCGCCAGCTTCGATTGGGCCAAGGTTTTGGCCAAGCGTCCCGATCGCTTCGTTTCCCAAGTCAAAATCAGTCTTACGTGACGCCGTCTCGGCCCTCGCGGCCGGCCTGCGTCCACCGATGGAGCCGGCCCGCGCGAAGCGGCCGGATGATGCCATGACCGCTCTATGCAAGAAGCCCGCGGCGATTCGCGTCGTGCTTCCCTTCGTGTTCAAGCACTGGCTGAAGCAGCCAGGGCGCGGCCTCGTCGTGGCCGGCGGCCTATTGGGCGCAACTGCCGCCGATTTGTTCATGCCGGTCTTCTCCGGACACCTGATCGACGCGCTGACCCGAGGTCCATCCGACCCCGATGCGCGGCACGCGGCGCTGGTCGCGTTCGGCGCGATCGTGGCGCTGGGTGCGGCTTCGATGGTGCTGCGGCTCGCGGGATTGCAGGCGATCGTGCCGTTCACGCTGCAGATCATGTCCGAGGTCGCGCAGGAGGCGTTCACACGCGTGCAGCGCTTCTCGACCGACTGGCACGCGAACTCCTTCGCCGGCTCCACGGTCCGCAAGATCACCCGCGGCATGTGGGCGCTCGACCTGCTCAACGACACGCTGCTGTTGGCGCTGCTGCCCTCGTTCGTCGTTCTGATCGGCTCGATGATCCTGCTCGGCCTGCACTGGACCTCGCTCGGCGCGGTGATCGCGATCGGCGCGCTGGCCTATGTCACGATGACGGTGCTGTTCTCGACCCGCTACATCGCGCCGGCCGCGCGCGTCTCCAATGCCTGGGACACCAAGGTCGGCGGCACGCTGGCGGATGCGCTGACCTGCAACGCCGTGGTGAAATCGTTCGGCGCGGAGCTGCGCGAGGACGCTCGGCTCGCCCGCGTCGTCAACCGCTGGCGCGTGCGCGTGCGGCGGACCTGGTTTCGCTACAACTACACCGCCATGGCGCAGCTCTCGCTGCTGCTGGCCTTGCGCGCGTCCGTGATCGGCGGATCGGTGCTGCTGTGGATGTCAGGTCACGCCTCGCCTGGCGAAGTCACCTACGTGCTGACGAGCTACTACGTGATCCACGCCTATTTGCGCGACGTCGGCATGCACATCAACAACCTGCAGCGCTCGGTCAACGACATGGAGGAACTGGTGGCGATCCACGACGAGCCGATCGGCATCGCCGATGCACCCGACGCGCGGCCGATCGCGATCGAAGGCGGCGAGATCGTGTTCGACGACGTCACGTTCCAGTACGGCGGCCATCGCACGCCGCTCTATGACGGGCTTTCGCTGACGATCCGCGCCGGCGAGCGGGTCGGCCTCGTCGGCCGCTCCGGCTCCGGCAAGACCACTTTCGTCAAGCTGGTGCAGCGGCTCTACGACGTCACCGGCGGCCGGGTGCTGATCGACGGGCAGGACATCGCGCTCGCCACGCAGCAATCGCTGCGCAGCCAGATCGCGATCGTGCAGCAGGAGCCGATCCTGTTTCACCGCACGCTCGCCGAGAACATCGCCTATGGCCGGCCCGGCGCCAGCCTCGAGGCGATCGAGCAGGCGGCGCGGCTCGCCAATGCGCACGACTTCATCCTGCGCCTGCCGAAGGGCTACGGCACCCTGGTCGGCGAGCGCGGCGTGAAACTGTCGGGCGGCGAGCGGCAGCGCGTGGCGCTGGCGCGTGCCTTCCTGGCGGATGCGCCGGTGCTGATCCTGGACGAGGCGACCTCGAGCCTCGATTCGGAATCGGAGGCGCTGATCCAGGAGGCGATGGAGCGGCTGATGCAGGGCCGCACCTCGATCGTGATCGCGCACCGGCTGTCGACGGTGAAGAGCCTCGATCGCATCCTGGTGTTCGATCGCGGCGAGATCGTCGAGCAGGGCACACACGCCGCGCTCGCACGCAAGCCGGACGGCATCTATCGCAGCCTGTTCGAGCGCCAGGTGGTGGAGCTCGGACGGATCGCAGCAGCGGAATGACGCGCGTGGCCGGCGGATGCCGGCCACGTCGCGTGAGGATGGAATGACATGAAGGACCTGACACACGGCTCGATCGTGAGACACATCCTGGCGATGGCGCCGCCGATCATGGTCGGCATGATCTCGATCATGATCTGCCAGCTGGTCGATCTGTATTTCGTATCCGGCCTCGGCGATGCCGCGGTTGCCGGCGTCGCCGCGGCCGGCAATGCCGGCTTTCTCGTCAACGCCTTGATGCAGGTGCTCGGCGTCGGCACGGTGGCGCTGATCGCGCATGCCGTGGGACGCAAGGACCGGGCGGATGCCAACCTGATCTTCAACCAGGCGGTCGTGCTGTCGGTGCTGGCGGGCGTCTCGACCCTCGTGATCGGTGCGGCGCTGTCGCGCCCCTACATGCGCTCGATCGCGGCCGACCAGGCCACGGTCGAGGCAGGGACCACCTATCTGTTGTGGTTCATGCCGGCGCTCGCGCTGGAATTCGCCATGCAGGTGCTGGCTTCGGCGCTGCGTGCGACCGGCATCGTGCGCCCCGCAATGGTCGTGCGCGCGCTCGCGGTCGCGATCAACATCGCGCTGGCACCGGTGTTGATCTCGGGCTGCGGCACGGGCCATGCGCTCGGCGTCGCCGGCGCGGGGCTGGCGAGCTCGATTGCGGTCGCCGTCGGCGTGCTGATGCTGCTGGCCCACTTCCTCAAGCGAGAGCGTTATGTCGCCTTTCATCCCGCGCAGTGGCGGCCGCGGCTTTCGCAGTGGAAGCGGATCCTCGGTGTCGGTCTGCCCGCAGGCGGCGAGTTCGTGATGGTCTTCATCATCATGGGGGTCGGCTTTTACGTGCTGGGCGTGTTCGGCCCGGCCGCGCAGGCAGGATTTGGCATCGGAACGCGCCTCCTCGGCCTGATCCAGATGCCAGCGCTTGCCATCGCCCTTGCTGCAGGACCTATCGCCGGCCAGAATTTCGGTGCGGGCAACGGCGCGCGCGTGCGGGAGACCTTCGTCAAGGCGGCGCTGATCGCGACCGCCGTGATGATTGTTTTCCTGGTACTCGTGCAACTCATGCCGGGTCTGTTGCTTGCGGGCTTCTCGCAGGACCGGGAGACGGTGGCGGTTGCGTCGCTTTTTCTGCGCATCGTCTCGCTCAATATGGTGGTGCAGGGGCTCATCTTCACCTGCTCGAGCATGTTTCAGGGGCTTGGCAACACCAAGCCGGTGTTGTGGACCTCGGCCGTGCGGGTGATTACCTACTCGCTGCCGTCGATCTGGCTCTCGACCTGGCCGGGCTTCCGGATGGAGCATGTCTGGTATTTGTCGCTTGCGACGGTCGCACTCCAGGCCGTCCTGAGCGTGTGGCTGTTGCGAGGCGAGTTCAAAAAGCGCCTGACATTGCTACCTCAGGGGAGGGCCCCGGAGCAGGAGCGCCCCGAACCCGCTGCACCTCTCGTCCGCGAGCCTGCATAGAGACAGCTTGGTTATCCCCCCGGCGCCGGCCGGGGGCATGACGCGCGCCGCGAAGAGGCGCGGAGCTAACGCGCGCCGATGCTGTTCCAGACGAGCGTCAGGCCCGACAGGAACAACAGGCCGAGCACGACATCGCCGAAATGCTTGTCGTTCAGCGCGTGATAGACGCGCGCGCCCGCCCAGGCGCCGACCAGCGTGCCCGGAAACGCGACGGCCGCGAGCCAGACCACCTTGAAAGCGACGAGGCCGGAGGCTGTCTGCAGCACCAGTGCGGTGGCGAGTACGGTGAAATTGAAGAGCTGGAAGATGCCGCGCCGCTCGTGCTTGTTCCAGCCGCGGATGTTGGCCCAAAGGATCGGCAGCGGTCCCGAGAGTCCGGCAAGGCCACCAAGTATGCCGCCGGCAAAGCCGACCGCGCCGTCGGCGATCCGGCCGCCGACTTTGATCGCGAGCGGCTTCTTGTTGAGGTACAGCGCACTCGAGAAGATCAGAATCAATACGCCGACGCTCAGCTTGAACACTTTTGGATCGGCCGAGGCGACCAGCGTGGTCCCGAGCGGCACGCCAAGCAGTCCACCGATCAGGAACGGCCAGACCAGAGAGAGATCGAAATTCTTCCACATCGAGGGCAGCGTCGAGGTCTGGGCGATGACCGAGCAGATCAGCACCAGGGGCACCGCGAGCGAGGGCGGCAGCACGTACAGCCAGATGCCGAGCGCCATCAGCGCCGTGCCGAAACCGGCCAGTCCCGAGACGAAGCCGCCGGCGAGCGCGCCGAGCGGCAGCAGGACGTAGGTGAGCGTTTCCAACGGATTGTCCTTGTCGCAGGGCGCGACCCTGAACGGTTGATCGCACGGCTCGCATAACATGCCTGCCGGCATCGAGGTCAATCCATGCCGCATGCAAGCGTGATCTGCGGCGTTCCAGCGCCGCCGTCGTCAAAGACTAGACGATCTGCCTCGTATCGGCAGGCTTCTGCAGCGCGCCGACCAGGATACGCAGCGCTTCCGTCAATTCCGATCTGTTCCGGGCCGCGCCGAGCGAGACGCGTGCCGCATGCGGCGGTGCCCCGTCGACCGTGAAGGCATCGCCGGCGACGACCGCAAGCCCATTGCGCAGGAGAGCTGCGGCGAGATCGGGACGCTCCTCCGGCAGCCGCAGCCACAGATGATGGGCGGCCGGTCTCGCCAGGAACTGAAAACCCTTCAGTGCGCGTTGCGCGAGCTGCTGGCGGCCGACCGCTTCGTTGCGGATGGCGCCGATGATGCGGTCGGCAACGCCGTTTTCGATCCAATGCGTCACCAGCGCGACCATCAGGGGCGCCGGCATCTGTACGGTGGCCTGCAGGGAGGTGCGCATGTCCCGCTGCGCGCCGTTGTCGGGCGTCACCAGATAGGCAACACGCAGCGCCGGCGCGATGCATTTCGACAACGTGGTCGCAAGATATGTCCGTTCCGGAATGAGGTTCGCGATCGGCGAGGCCGAGCGGTCGAGCAGCCCGTAGGCATCGTCCTCGATCAGGATGGTGCCGGCATCGCGAATGATCTTCGCAATAGTGCCGCGCCGCTCGGCGGAAAGCGTCGCCGTGGTCGGATTGTGCAGCGTCGGGATGAGATAGACGGCTTTCGGCGTATGCACGCGGCACGCCTTTGCCAGCGCGTCCGGCAGGATGCCGTCCTCATCCATGGCGACACCGACGAGCTTGACGCCGAGCAGTGCCGCGGCGGCCTTGATGCCGGGGAAGGTGAGGGCTTCGGTCAGAACGGTTTCGCCGGGCCGTGCAAGATGGGCGAGCAGATTGAAGAGGATCGTCTGAGCGCCGGGAAAGATGACCAGCCTGTCGGCCTGCGCATGCGGAACGCGGGCGCGCATCCAGCGCGCCGCGACCTCGCGCTCATGCGCGCTGCCGCCGGGCGGCTGGTAGTTGAGATACGCCGTCAGGCCCGATTGCGCGCGCAAGGCTTCGAGCCCCGCGATGATGCGCTCGTCGAGCTGCGCCTCCAGCGGGTGCGGCGGCACGTTCATCGACAGGTCGATCGCGACCGGGTGCGGCAGGTCGACCGCGCGCCGCGCGCTGGTCTCCGACACGAACGAGCCCTGTCCGACCCTGGCTTCCATGATGCCCCGGCGCCGCGCCTCGGTGTAGGCGCGCGTCACCGTCGTGAGGTCGATGCCGAGGGCCTTTGCCAGGGCGCGCTGCGTCGGCAGCTGCTGACCGCGCACCAGCCTGCCGGCGGCAATGTCGGCCTCCATCGCCTCGACGATGCGCTGGTAGCGCGGGCCCGAAAGCTCCGAGATTGTAGGGATCCATTCCATGCAATTTGGGCCCATAACCTTTGAATGTATGGATGCAATATAATATTGTATGGATCAGCGAAAAGGAAGAGGTGTGGTCATGTCTGTCTCTCTGGCGACGGTCTCTCTGGCCAAGGCGATGTGGCGCGGGTTCAGCGGCAAATGTCCGAATTGCGGGGAAGGGCACATGTTCGGCCGTTTCCTGAAAGTGGCGCAGGCTTGCGACCATTGCGGCGAGGAGTTGTTTCACCAGCGCGCCGACGACTTTCCTGCCTACCTCGTGATGGTGGTGGTCGGCCATCTCGTGGTGCCGGCAATCCTCGCGGTCGAGGCCGCCTACGCGCCGCCGGAATGGCTGCAACTCGCGGTGTGGCTGCCGGTGACGCTGTTCGCCTCACTCGCGCTGCTGCAACCGACCAAGGGCGCCATTGTCGGCCTGCAATGGCAGCTCGGCATGCACGGTTTCGAGGCGGGCAAGCTGCGGCGCGAGGCCGGCGAGCTTGCGCCGGTGCTGGTGAAGGACACGCGCGCCGCCTGAGGCGGCGTTTACATCGCGCGGCATGCCGCTACACTCCATCGTATCAAGCAAGAATGATGGAAACGCCGATGGCCCCGCGCGCGAAGACCTTCCTGCTCTGTCATGGCGCATGGTCCGGCGGATGGGCGTGGAAGAAGATGCACCCGCTGATGGCGCAGGCCGGCCACCGCCTGGTGGCGCCGACCTACACCGGGCTCGGCGAGCGCGCGCATCTGGCCAATCCGTCGGTCGATCTCGACACGCACATCCAGGACATCCTCAACGTCATCGCCTTCGAGGACCTCAGCGACATCGTGCTGCTCGGGCACAGCTATGGCGGCATGGTCGCGACCGGCGTCGCCGACCGCGCGCGCGAGCGCGTAACGCAACTGATCTATCTCGATGCTTTCGTGCCGCGTGACGGCCAGTCGCTGTTCGACCTCAACGAGGGCGGGCGCGAGCCGATGAGCAAGGCAGTCAGCTCGGGCGACGGCTATCGCATCCCGCCGAACCCGCCGCCGCCGGACACGCCCCAAGCCGATCTCGACTGGCTCAATGCACGCCGGGTCCCGATGCCAATCAAGTGCTTCGAGACGCGCCTGAGGCTCGAACATGGCGAGCCGGCGATGCCGCGCAGCTACATCTACTGCACGCGCCTTCCGCCCGGCGACGTGTTCGGCCAGTTTGCCCAGCGCACGAAGAGCGAGGAGGGCTGGCGCTATGTCGAGCTCGACGCCAGCCACGCGCCGAATGTGACGGCGCCGGAGGCGTTGATGGGTGTGTTGAACGAGATCGTGGCGTAACTCTCGCTGTCATTCCGGGGCGTGCGCAGCACGAACCCGGAATCCTTTTCTCTGCAGTCTCTGCCGCCCGATGGATTCCGGGTTCTCGCTTTCGCGAGCCCCGGAATGACACAGGTCGAATGGCTGCGCGCTCGGCCAAAATGGTGAGGGGTCCGATGCGTTGGCACCGAACCCCTCGTCGCTTCCTTGGCAAGACGCGTTTTCTTCACGCGAACCGGAAACCCACTTCGCTCGAAAACGCTTTAGAACATCAGCCGGCCTGTAAGCCGGGTTCTGTAGGGCACCGTCCGCTTGCGCGAACGATACGTGACGGCCATTCCTCTGGGACCATGTTTGCACACGGCCTCGAGCAACCTACCCGGACGGCGGGCCTGACATCGCCCCGCGGCGTTATCGCTTTCGCGAACAGCCCGCTTAAGCCGTCCCTATTCGGTTTTGCTCCCGGTGGGGTTTGCCCTGCCGGCTCCGTTGCCGGCGCCGCGGTGCGCTCTTACCGCACCTTTTCACCCTTGCCGCGCCGAAGCCCAAAGGGCGAAGGCGGGCGGTTCGTTCTCTGTGGCACTTTCCCTGGGGTCACCCCCGCCGGACGTTATCCGGCACCGCATGTCAAGGGAGCCCGGACTTTCCTCCCCGGCGGCCTTTCGGCACTTGCCGGAGCGGCCGTCCGGCCGACTGACTGATAAGGCATGGGCATTTGTGACGGTTTCGTCAAGCCGATATCGCGCGGCACGCTGCCTGCAAATAATTTATCCTGAAGATGTCGTTTGGCGCGCAACCCGTTCGACTGGATGCCGGCAACACAGCCGAACACAGGAGTGAAGCGATGCAATATCTGCTGATGATCTACCAGAACGAGGTCGAGTACGCGAAGATCGATGAGGCGACCAGCCAGAAGATCCTGGCCGAATACCAGACCTTCACGCAGGACATCATCCAGAGCGGCAATTTCAAGGCCGGCGACCGCCTGCAGCCGACCACCACGGCGACGACCGTGCGCGTGCGGGAGGGCAAAACGCTGACGACCGATGGTCCGTTCGCGGAAACGCGCGAGCAGCTCGGCGGCTATTACCTGGTCGAGGCCAAGGATCTCAACGCCGCCATCGAGATCGCGGCGCGGATTCCGAGCGCACGCATCGGCTCTATCGAGGTGCGGCCGATCTGGGTCTATGAGAAGTGACGGCTCTCACCTTCGTCATTCCGGGATGCGCCGCAAGGCGCAAGCCCGGAATCCATATCCCGAATCGTGGTTATGGATTCCGGGCTCGCGGCTTTGCCGCGCCCCGGAATGACGAGAGGGGAGTGATCGCGTGACATGACCCCTGGTGAGATCGACAAAATCTTCCGCGACGAGGCGGGGCGGGCGCTGGCCACGCTGATCCGTCTCGTCGGTGGTTTCGATCCCGCCGAGGACGCGCTCCAGGATGCGTTCGCGGTCGCGCTGGAACGCTGGGCGTGTGAGGTCCCCGACAATCCGCGCGCTTGGCTCGTTAACGTTGCCAAGCATAAGGCGATCGATCGCATCCGTCGTCAGGCTGTGTTCCGCGGCAAGCAGCAGGCGCTGGTGCATGAGCTCGAGCTCAACGCGTTGGGACCCGATGAGCCGACCGCAACGCTTGACGACGACATGCTGCGGCTGATCTTCACCTGCTGCCATCCCGCGTTCGCGCCCGAGGTGCAGGTCGCACTGACGCTGCGCACCGTGTGCGGACTGTCGACGGCGCAGGTGGCACGCGCCTTCCTCGTCGGCGAGGAGGCGATGGCGCAGCGGCTCGTTCGCGCCAAGCAGAAGATCAGGCTTGCCGGCATCCCCTATGAGGTGCCGGAACGCGAGATGCTGGCGCCGCGGCTCGATGGTGTGCTCGCCGTGATCTATCTCGTTTTCACCGAAGGCTATGTCGCGACCGAGGGCGCGGACTTGATGCGGCCTGATCTGGCGAGCGAAGCCATCCGGCTTGGCCGCCTGCTGAACCGGCTGATGCCCGACCGCGCCGGCATCAAGGGCCTGCTCGCCCTGATGCTGCTGCACGACGCGCGCCGCGCCGGGCGACAGACGCCGGCCGGCGACATCGTCCTGCTCGAAGAGCAGGACCGCTCGCTGTGGGACCGCGCGCAGATCGACGAGGGGCTGCGGCTGGTGGAGCACGCGCTGCGCGTGCCGGGCCGGCCACAACCCTATGCGGTGCAGGCCGCGATCGCAGCGCTGCATGCGCGTGCGCCGAGCTTCGAGGAGACCGATTGGCCGCAGATTGCCGGGCTGTACGAGGTGCTGCTGCGCATCAATCCGTCGCCGGTGATCGAGCTCAATCACGCCGCGGCGCTGTCGATGGTCGATGGGCCGGCACGAGCGCTCGATCTCGTCGATGCGATCGCCGCGCGCGGCGGGCTTCGCGGCTATGAGCTGTTGCCCGCCGTGCGCGCGGATCTGTTGCGGCGGCTCGGCAGGACGGAGGAGGCGCGCGAGGCCTATCGTGCGGCGACGGTGGCGACGCAGCTCGAGCCGTTGCGAAGGCTCTATGCGCGACGGTTGAGGGAGATGGAGAACTAGCACCGTCGTTCCGGGGCGCACGAAGTGCGAACCCGGAATCTCGAGATCCCGGGTTCGATGCTTCGCATCGCCCCGGAATGACGGCTACTTCGTCGCGTCCGCCGGCAGGCTCGCCAGCAGCGCCTGTAAGGTCGACAGCGTCGAGTGATCGGCGATGCCGTCCAGCCGCGCCGGGCGGAAATGGCGCTGGAAGGCGGTGACGACTTCCATCGTGGCAGCGTCGTACTTGCCGTTCAGGGGCACGCCATAGCCGTACCTTGCGAGCGCCTGCTGCATGCTCAGCACCGCGTCGCTGATGGTGCCGAGCAGCAGGCTGTCGCCGCGGACGATCGGCGCGGGCGTCACCCAGTGGCCGACGCCGGAATTGGCCAGCGAATGCCACGGAAACTTCTCGCCGGGATCCTTCTTGCGGGCGGGCGCGACGTCGGAATGGCCGAGCACCCGGTGCGCCGGCACCTTGCGGCGGAGCATGATGCCGCGGCACAGCGCGATCACGGCGGCGATCTGGCGCAGCGGAAACTCAGGATAGCCCCAGTCATGGCCGCGATTGATGATCTCGATGCCGATCGAACAGGAGTTGATGTCGTCTTCGCCGGCCCAGGAGGAGACGCCCGCGTGCCAGGCTCGCTTCGATTCAGGGACGCATTGCACGATGCGGCCGTCCTCGAGCACGACATAATGCGCCGACACTTCGGTGCCGGCGGTGCAGAGGCGCGCCAGCGCGCCTTCGACATCGGGCATGCCGGTGTAGTGCAGCACGATCATGTCCGGCTGCCGTCCCTTGGTGCGCTCGCCATGGTTCGGGGAGGGGATGATGTCGGAAACGATCGAGGAATCGGGCTCGAAGGTGCGCAGGCCCGCCACGGTCTTGGGAACCGGGAGAACGCGTTGACGCTTCGAATCAGATCCAGGCGTGGACGAACCCGAGGGCATGAGCAGCTCAAATGGACGGAGAGTGGGGCAAGCCCTTCTCTTTACTATTCCTTTACCCTCCATCGCGCGCAATCGCGCGGCGCGGTTAACGGATTCATTTTGGCAATGTGTGTGGATGACGCATCACCCATCGTCGCCTTTTCCACTTGTCACGAACCGAGCAACGCTTTCTTAACGCTAAGGGCCGTTACTGAGGGATGAAGAGCCGACCCGCGTCCGGAGGCGGCCAAAGCGTATTTTGGCTCGAAATCCCATGGCTGCCCGACAAATTCCACTGGGAACACTGGGTTTGTGGCCCGGGACGGCCAGGCTCGGTAACCATGCTGGACAGGGGCTTTGTCGTGGAACCGCCGCGACGCGCAATGATTCGAGGCGTTATGGGCTTGTTCGGCCCCGATCCCGCTTGGGTATCTCGCCCGGCCGTCGGCAGGCGTCGCGCATGAGTTCGGTTCCGCATATCCCGGTTCTTGGCCGCGAGGCCATCGCGCATCTCGCCCCGCGCGAAGGCGGCGTCTATGTCGATGCCACCTTTGGCGCCGGCGGCTACAGCCGCGCGATCCTGGAGGTGCCGGGAACCCGATTGATTGCCATCGATCGGGACCGCACCGCGATTGCCGGCGGTGCCGAACTGGTCGAACGCGCCGCGGGCCGGCTGACGCTGGTCGAGGACCGCTTCTCCAACCTTGCCGAGGTCTGCGCCGCGCATGGCGTCGATGGCGTCGACGGTGTCGTGATGGATGTCGGGGTGTCCTCGATGCAGCTCGACCAGGCCGGCCGCGGCTTCTCCTTCCGCCTCGACGGTCCGCTCGACATGCGGATGGGGCAGACAGGTCCGACCGCGGCCGACGTCGTCGCGCGCGCCTCGGAAGGCGATCTCGCCGACATCATCTATCTGTTCGGCGAAGAGCGGCATTCGCGCCGCATCGCCCGCGCCATCGTCGCGGACCGGCAGGAAACCCCGTTCACGACCACGCGCGCGCTCGCCGATCTCGTCGGCAGGGTGGTGCGATCGAAGCCCGGCGACATTCACCCGGCGACACGGACGTTCCAGGCGCTGCGCATCTTCGTCAACGAGGAGCTCGAGGAGCTCCAGACCGCGCTCGCTGCGGCCGAGCGTGTGCTCAAGCCCGGCGGCCGCCTCGTCGTCGTCTCGTTCCATTCGCTGGAAGACCGCATCGTCAAGAATTTCCTCTCCGAGCGTTCGAAGACCGGCGGCGGATCGCGGCATCTGCCGGAAGTCGCGCAAATTGCGCCGAGCTTCCAGCTGCTGACGCGGCGGCCGGTCGTCGCCGGCGAGGACGAAGTTGCGCACAATCCGCGCGCGCGCTCGGCAAAGCTGCGCGCGGCCGAGCGCAGCTCGGCGCCGGCGCATGAGACTGATGAGGCATCGTCCTGGCCGAAGCTCGCCGACGTGATGAGGGGCGGCTAGCACATGCGCATCATCCACCTCCTCGTCATCGGTGCGCTGATCTTCGCAGCCGCCCATGTCTACCGGATCAAGATGGACTCCACCGCGCGCACCGAGAAGGTGCTGCGGCTGCGTGCGGAGATCCGCGAGCAGCGCGATGCGATCGCGGCGCTGCGGGCCGAATGGGCCAAGCTCGATGCGCCCCACCGCCTGCAAGGCCTGTCCGACCGGCATCTGCACCTCAAGCCGGTCAACGGCACGCAATATGATTTGCTGAAGAACCTGCCGGAGCGTCCGCCCCGGATGTTCAGGCCGGGCGAGCCCGATCCGATCGGGGCCATGCTCAAGACCATCGAAGCCGCGAGCGATCCTGATACGGTGACGGGCTCCGTGCCTCAGCCCGAGGACAAGCAATGAGCCCGGCAACGCCTGCAAAACCCATCGAAAAGCTGGCCGAAAAGTCGACCGAGCCTTGGCGGCGGCGGCTGATCCGAAGCCTGCTCTACGGGCGCAACGTCGATCGCGCCGCGAAGGCGCGCGCGCGTGTCGGCCTCGCCATGCTCGCCTTCGCTTCGGTCTATGCCCTGATCGGCGGGCGGCTCGTGATGTTCGCGATCGGCGCCGACGCCCACAGCGCGCGCCGCGCCGCGGCGCAGGAGGTGGTTGCGACCGCGCGGCCCGACATCGTCGATCGCAACGGCGCCATCCTTGCCACCGACGTCAAGGCGGCGAGCCTGTACGGCGAGCCGCGCCGCATCATCGACAAGGACGAGGCGATCGAGCTCCTGACCGCGACCATTCCCGACCTCGACGAGGCCGAGGTGCGCGAGCGTCTGAGGACGCGCAAGGGCTTCGTCTGGCTCAAGCGCGAGGTCACGGCGGCGCAGCAGCAGGCCGTCCACAAGCTCGGCATTCCCGGCATCGGCTTCCTGCGCGAGAACAAGCGTGTCTATCCGACCGGCAACGAGGTCGCGCACCTCATCGGTCTCGTCAACATCGACAACCAGGGTATCGCCGGCCTCGAGAAGTGGCTCGACAATCAGGGGCTCGCCGACCTCCACCGCGCCGGCTTTGCCACCGACCGGTTGCAGAAGCCGATCGAGCTCGCGGTCGATCTGCGGGTCGAGCATGCGCTGCGCGACGAGCTGTTGAAGGCCAAGGACAAGTTCCGCGCCAAGGCCGCCTCAGGCCTCGTTTCCAACGTCAAGACCGGCGAGATCGTAGCGATGGTGTCGCTGCCGGATTTCGATCCCAACAATCCGAAGGAAGCGCACGACCCCGACCGCATCAACCGGCTGACCACCGGCGTCTACGAGATGGGCTCGACGTTCAAGGCGTTCACGCTGGCGATGGGGCTCGATTCCGGCAAGATCAATCTGAACTCGATGTGGGACGCGCGCGGCAACCTGCACTACGGCAAGTTCACCATCCACGACAGCCATCCGCTCGGGCGCTTCATCAACACCAAGGAAGTGTTCACCTACTCCTCCAATATCGGCGCGGCGCGGATCGCGCTCGGCCAGGGTGTCGAGGCGCACAAGGCGTTCCTCGCCAAGATGGGCCAGATGACGCGGCTGCGTACCGAATTGCCGGAGAGCGCGGCGCCGCTGCTGCCGCGGCGCTGGAGCGAATTGAACACGGTGACCGCTGCGTTCGGCCAGGGGCTGTCGGTGGCGCCGCTCCAGGCGGTGATGGGCATCAACGCGCTGGTGAACGGCGGCCATCTGATCCCGCCGACATTCCTGAAGCGCAGCGAATCCGAAGCCATGGCGATGGCCAAGCGCGTCATCAAGCCGGAAACCAGCGACAAGATGCGGTTCCTGATGCGGCTCAATGCCGAAGTCGGTTCGGCGAGAAAGGCGGACGTCAAGGGCTATTACGTCGGCGGCAAGACCGGCACGTCCGAGAAGGTCGTCAACGGTCGCTACGCCAAGAAGCGCGTGCTCAACTCCTTTACCGCCATCCTGCCCTGCGACGATCCCAAATATCACGTCCTGATCATGCTGGACGAGCCGCAGGCACTGCCCGAAACGCATGGTTTCATCACCTCGGGCTGGAACACGGCGCCGACCGCCGGCAAGGTGATCGAGCGCATCGCGCCGCTTCTGGGGGTCGAGCCACGGTTTGACCTGCCGCCTGCGGAGCGCCTTATTCTTGCAGCATCCAGGACAACCCAGTAATCAACCGGGTGGGCCATCGCCGCCGCTGAGTCGGGATTTTCCCCCGGCGATTCAGCTTTCCGGCAGGGCATGTCGACTGGAAGACCATGAAGCTGCGCGACCTCTTGGGTCAGGACGTCAAGGGCAATGATGCCGCGATCGAGCCCGCCGCTGCGGCGCTCGAGGTGAGCGGCGTTGCGCTCGACAGCCGCGCGGTCCAGCCGGGCAATCTCTTCTTCGCGCTCGCAGGCAGCAAGACCGACGGCGCCCGCTTCGTCGATGCCGCGATTGCGGCAGGCGCGGTGGCCGTCGTCGGCGACCATGCACCGGACGCCTGCAAGGTGCCGTTCATCGCTGTCGCCAATCCACGCCGCGCGTTGGCACTTGCCGCGGCCAGATTTTTCCCGGCGCAGCCTGCGACGATCGCCGCAGTGACTGGAACCAGCGGCAAGACCTCGGTCGCCGCGTTCACGCGCCAGATCTGGGAGCGGCTCGGGTACGCCTCCGCCAGCATCGGCACCATCGGTCTCGTGTCGCAAAAGCGCACCGTCTATGGCTCGCTGACCACGCCGGATCCGATCGCGCTGCACCGGCAGCTGGACGAGATCGCGCGCGAGGGCGTCACGCATCTCGCCTTCGAGGCGTCTTCGCACGGGCTCGACCAATATCGCCTCGACGGCGTGCGCATCTCGGCCGGCGGCTTCACCAATCTCTCGCGCGACCACATGGATTACCATCCGACCGTTGCACATTATCTCGCGGCCAAGCTCCGCCTGTTCCGCGAGCTGGTGCCGCCTGATGGCGCGGCGGTGATCTCGGCCGATCATGATTGCTCGGCGGAGGCGATCGATGCGGCGATATCGCGCGGCCTGCGCGTCATGGCGGTCGGCCGCAACGGCGATGGTGCCGGCGAGGGCATCCGCCTCACGGAGGCCGTGGTCGAAGGCTTCTCGCAAAAGCTCACGGTCGAACATCGCGGCAGGGCTTACGCGATCCGGCTGCCGCTGGTCGGCGAATTCCAGATCGAGAACGCGCTGGTGTCGGCCGGCCTTGCCATCGGCACCGGCAGCGATGCTGAAAACGTGTTTGCAAGCCTCGAACATCTCGAAGGCGCCAAGGGCCGGCTCGAGCGCGTCGGCGAGCGCAACGGCGCGCCGATCTTCGTCGATTATGCGCACAAGCCCGATGCGCTCGCGAAGGCGCTGCAGGCGCTGCGGCCTTATGCGAAGCGCAGGCTGGTCGTCGTGTTCGGCGCCGGCGGCGACCGCGATGCCGGCAAGCGTCCGATCATGGGCGAGATCGCGGCGGAGAACGCCGACGCCGTCATCGTCACCGACGACAATCCGCGCAGCGAGAAGCCGGAAGCGATCCGCGCCGCGATCCTCGCCGCCGCCAAGGGCGCGCGTGAGATCGGCGACCGCGCCGAGGCGATCCGCGCCGCGATCGAGGACTTGCAGGAGGGCGATGCGCTGCTCATCGCCGGCAAGGGCCACGAGACCGGGCAGATCGTCGGCGGCGAGGTGCTGCCTTTCAGTGATCACGAGGCGGTCGCCGCCGCACTAGCGTCGAGGGTTGCATGAGCGGGCCAATATGGACGGTTGCCGAGGTCGCGCGCGCGCTGGGCGTCGCCGGATCGTTCCCGGATACGGCAATCGATTTCGTCACGCAGGACAGCCGGCTGGTGAAGCCGGGCAGCCTGTTCGTCGCCCTCAGCGGCACGCCGAGCGGCGGCTTCGTCTCGGCTTTCGCCAGCGCGCGCGACGGCTGGGAGTTCGCCGACAAGGCGGAAGCCGCAGGCGCAGTGGCGATGATCGTGCCGCACCAGATCGCGGGCATCCGCATCCCCCAGATCGTGGTCAAGGACACGCTGATCGACGGCCTCTGGGGCCTCGCGCGCGCCGCACGCGCGCGCTTCAACGGCCCGGTGATCGGGCTCACCGGCAGCGCCGGCAAGACCAGCACCAAGGAATTCATCGCCGCCTATCCGAACGCCTATGCCAGCCCCTCGAGCTTCAACAATTTCTGGGGCGTGCCGCTGACGCTGTGCAATGCCAGGCGGGACGCCAGCCTCTGGGTCGTCGAGATGGGCATGAACCAGAAGGGCGAGATCGCCCGTCTCAGCGAGCTGACGCAGCCGACCGTCGCGCTCGTCGTCAACGTCCAGCCGGTGCATCTTGAAAAGCTCGGCTCGCTCGAAGCCATCCGGCGCGAGAAGGTATCGGTCGCGCTCGGACTGCCCGAGAACGGCGTGCTGGTGCTGCCCGCCGGAATCAAGGCTTCCGAGTGGAAGGGCAAGGTCGTGCGCTTCGGCGGCGAGCATGCCGAGGTGCACGAGGTCGCGCACGCGCCGCACGGCGAGAGCTGGCAGGTCGTGGCCGCGATCGGCAAGAAGGAGATCGCCTTCAGCCTCACCCCTGGCGCGCCGCACCGGGTGCACAATGCGCTGGCCGCGCTCGCCGCCGTTCACGCCGCGCATCTCGACGTCGCGACGCTCGCGATCAAGCTCGACCGCGTCGGCATCATGACCGGCCGCGGCGTCGAGCAGGCGGTCGGCGACGTCACCGTGATCGACGACAGCTTCAACGGCAATCCGGCCAGCGTGGCCGCGGCGCTGCAAAGCCTGCAGGCGCGCAACATGAGCGGCGGCCGCCGCATCGCGATTCTCGGCGACATGCTCGAGCTCGGCGCGGACGCAACGAGCTATCACACCGGCCTTGCCAGCCACCTCGACGGCATCGACGGCGTCTATTGCGTCGGGCCGCTGATGCGCCACCTGTTCGACGCATTGCCCTCGGGCAAGGGTCTCGGCTGGCACGACGATCCCGCCACGCTGAAGCCGGACGAGGTCGCAAAGCTGCTGAAGGCAGGCGACGTCGTGGTTGTCAAGGGCAGCAAGAAGATGTTCTGGGTCAACAAGTTTGTGCCGGGGCTGGTGGCCGCCTTGCAGGCAAAGGCGTAAACTGCTTGGAAGGCGCCGTTCCCGAATCCCACCCTCTGCGGCGGGAGCCGTCCGTTTCCCGAGACGCGCGGCCGTGACGAACCAGCGAACGCGCATGAGGCACCTGGACGTGCAATGGCGCCATAGGACCGTCTGAATGTTTTACTGGCTGATCGAGCTTTCCAACACATTTCCGGGCTTCGGTGCCTTTCGCACCTTCCTGAACGTCTTCCGCTACATCACCTTCCGCACCGGCGGCGCCATCGTCACCGGCGCGCTGTTCGTGTTCCTGTTCGGCCCCTGGATCATCGATCACTTGCGCATTCGTCAGGGCAAGGGCCAGCCGATCCGCACCGACGGTCCGCAATCGCATCTTTCCAAGAAGGGCACGCCCACGATGGGCGGGCTGATGATCCTGTCCGGGCTCACGGTCGGCACCGTGCTGTGGGCCAATCCGCTCAACCCCTATGTCTGGATCGTGCTGGCGGTGACGCTCGGCTTCGGCTTCGTCGGCTTCTATGACGATTACCTCAAGGTGACCAAGCAGACCACGACCGGGTTCGGCGGCAAGCTGCGCCTGCTGATCGAAGCCGTGATCGCGCTGGTCGCTTGCTATGCGCTGGTGCGGCTCAACCGCGACCCCGCCTCGACCGCGCTGACGATTCCCTTCCTGAAGGATACCGTGCTGCATTTCGGCTGGTTCTTCGTTGTCTTCGGCGCCTTCGTCATCGTCGGCGCCGGCAATGCGGTGAACCTCACCGACGGCCTCGACGGTCTCGCCATCGTGCCGGTGATGATCGCCACCGCGAGCTTCGCGATGATCGCCTATCTCACCGGCAATCTGGTGTTCGCCGACTACCTCCAGATCAAATATGTCGCCGGCACCGGCGAGCTCGCGGTGCTCTGCGGCGCGCTGCTCGGCGCCGGGCTCGGCTTCCTCTGGTTCAACGCGCCGCCGGCCTCGATCTTCATGGGCGACACCGGCTCGCTCGCGCTCGGCGGCATGCTCGGCGCGATCGCGGTCGCGGTGAAGCACGAGATCGTGCTCGCCGTGATCGGCGGATTGTTCGTGCTCGAGGCGGTTTCGGTCATCGTTCAGGTCGTGTCCTTTAAGCTCACCGGCAAGCGCGTGTTCGCGATGGCGCCGATCCACCATCACTTCGAGCAGAAGGGCTGGACCGAGCCGCAGATCGTGATCCGATTCTGGATCATCTCGGTGATGCTGGCGCTCGCCGGCCTCTCGACGCTGAAGCTGCGGTGATGGTGGTCGCGGCGATTCAAGTTTGCCGTCATTCCGGGGCGACGCGCCAGCGTCGAACCGGAATCTCGAGATTCCGGGTTCTCGCTTCGCGAGCCCCGGAATGACGGAGAAGAAATCATGATCCCGATTACGTCCTTCGCCGGCAAGACGGTCGCGGTGTTCGGCCTCGGCGGCTCCGGGCTCGCCTCCTGCCATGCGTTGAAGGCCGGCGGCGCCGAGGTGATCGCCGCCGACGACAATGCCGAGAACGTCGCCAAGGCCGCGCAGGCCGGCTTCATCACCGCTGATTTACGCTCTGTGTCGTGGGCCAATTTTGCCGCGCTCGTGCTCGCGCCCGGCGTACCGCTCACCCATCCGGTGCCGCACTGGAGCGTGCTGAAAGCGCGCGAGGCAGGGGTCGAGGTGATCGGCGACATCGAGCTGTTCTGCCGCGAGCGGCGCCGCCATGCGCCGGATGCCCCGTTCGTCGCCATCACCGGCACCAACGGCAAGTCGACCACCACGGCGCTGATTGCCCATCTGACCAAGGTCGCCGGCTACGACACCCAAATGGGCGGCAATATCGGCACCGCGATCCTGTCGCTGGAGCCGCCGCGCATGGGCCGCGTCCACGTCATCGAGATGTCGTCCTACCAGATCGACCTGACGCCCTCGCTCGATCCCTCCGTCGGCATCCTGCTCAATGTCAGCGAGGATCACATCGACCGTCACGGCACGATCGAGCACTACGCCGCGGTGAAGGAGCGCCTCGTTGCCGGCGTGCAAGGCGGCGGCACCTCGATCGTCGGCGTCGATGACGGCTATTGCCGCGATATCGCCGACCGGCTCGACCGCGCCGGCAAGAACGTGGTGCGCATCTCGGTCAAGAACCCGCTCGCGTCGGGCATTTACGTCGAGCACGGCACCATCGTGCGCGCCGCGGGCGGCGCCCGCAGCGAGGTCGCCGCCCTCGGCGGCATCGGCTCGCTGCGCGGCCAGCACAACGCGCAGAACGCGGCCTGCGCGGCTGCTGCCGCGCTCGCCATGGGCATCAGCCAGGACGTGCTGCAGAACGGCCTGCGCAGCTTTCCGGGCCTTGCCCATCGCATGGAGCAGGTCGGGCGCCGGGGCAACGTGCTGTTCGTCAACGACTCCAAGGGCACCAACGCGGATGCCACCGCGCACGCGCTGTCGTCGTTTTCGGAGATCTTCTGGATCGCTGGCGGCAAGCCGAAGGCGGGCGGCATTACGAGCCTCACCGGCTTCTTTCCCCGGATCCGCAAGGCCTATCTGATCGGCGAGGCCGCGCAGGAGTTTTCGGGCACGCTCGGAACGGTCCAGCACGAGATCAGCCAGACCCTCGACGTTGCGGTCGAGCACGCCGCGCGCGATGCGGAAGCGTCGGGCCTCACTGATGCCGTCGTGCTGCTGTCGCCGGCCTGCGCCTCGTTCGACCAGTACCGTAATTTCGAGATCCGCGGCACCAAGTTCCGCGAACTGGTGCAGGCGCTGCCGGGTGTGCAGCCGGTGGTGTGAGCTGCGTAGGACGGGTGGAGCGAAGCGAAACCCATCGTTCTCGCGGTCTATTGATGGGTTTCGCTTCGCTCTACCCATCCTACAACTCCAAACATCCGCACTTCCTTAACCCTGCGGTAACCAACCTCGGCGACCAATGAACGACCTCTGTCCGAAAGCGGCCGCCCATGCTCTCCCGTGAAGAACGCACCCCCTTTTCCGAGTGGTGGTGGACCGTCGACAAGCCGCTGATGGGCGCCATCCTGGGGCTGATGCTGACCGGCGTGATCCTGTCGCTGGCGGCGAGCCCCCCGGTTGCGACCCGCATCGGGCTCGATGCCTTCCATTTCTTCAGCCGCCACGTGCTGTTCCTGGTGCCGTCCTGCATCGTGCTGCTCGGGGTGTCCTTCCTGTCGCCGCGCGCGATCCGCCGCTCGGCGCTGATCATCTTCGCGGCGAGCATCGTCCTGATCGTGCTAACGCTCGCCATCGGCCCCGAGGTGAAGGGGTCGCGACGCTGGATCACGCTGCTGGGCGTCAACATCCAGGCCTCCGAGATCGCAAAGCCGTCCTTCGTCGTGATCGCGGCCTGGCTGTTCGCGGAATCGACCAGGCGCCCGGAGATGCCGGCGACCTCGATGGCGGTGGTGCTGCTCCTGATGCTGGTCGCGCTGTTGGTGATGGAGCCGGATTTCGGCCAGACCATGCTGGTCCTGATGGTGTGGGGCTCGCTGTTCTTCATCGCGGGCATGCGGATGATCTGGGTGTTCGGCCTCGCGGGTCTCGGCGCGGCCGGCCTGTTCAGCGCCTATCTGTTCGTTCCGCACGTCGCGGGGCGCATCAAGCGCTTCATGAACCCGGCCTCCGGCGACACCTTCCAGGTCGATACCGCCATGGAGGCTTTCTACAACGGCGGCTGGTTCGGGCTCGGACCGGGCGAGGGTATTGCCAAGCGCAGCCTGCCGGACAGCCACACCGACTTCGTCTTCGCGGTCGCGGGCGAAGAGTTCGGCATCATCCTGTGCCTTGCGATGCTGGCGCTGTTCGCCTTCGTCGTCATGCGCACGCTGTCGCGCGCCTATGCCAACGAGGACATGTTCTCGCGCTTTGCGGCCTCTGGGCTCGCGATCCTGTTCGGTGTGCAGGCGGCGATCAACATGTCGGTGAACCTGCAGCTCATCCCCGCCAAGGGCATGACGCTGCCCTTCATCTCCTATGGCGGCTCCTCGATGGTCTCGCTCGCCTATGGTGTCGGCATGATGCTGGCGCTGACGCGGCTGCGCCCGCGCACCGAGGTCGAGGCGAGCGGCCACGCCGAGGCGATGCGCAGTTACGCCTGAGCCGTCATTGCGAGGAACGAAGCGACGAAGCAATCCAGGCTGTCGCCGCGGAGGTCGTCTGGATTGCTTTGCGGACCCTGTCATCGGGCCGCGCTTTGCGCGGACCCGGTGGCTCGCAATGACGAGAAAGACCCTGTAAAACTCCCTCATTATGGACACGTCCCACCTGATTCTTCTCGCCGCGGGCGGCACCGGCGGCCATCTGTTCCCGGCCGAGGCGCTCGGCGTCGAATTGATCCGGCGCGGCTATCGCGTCCGCCTCGTCACCGACGAGCGCGCGCTGCGCTATAGCGGGCTTTTCAGCAAGGACATGATCGACGTCGTCAGAAGCGAGACCGCGCGCGGGCGCAATCCGTTCCAGCTCGCCTATGCCGGCCTCACGCTCGCTGCCGGCACGTTGTCGGCCTACGCGCTGATCAAGCGGTTGAAGCCCGTCGCCGTCGTCGGCTTCGGCGGCTATCCGACGCTGCCGCCGCTGGTCGCGGCGAAATTCGCCGGCGTGCCCGGCATCATCCACGACGCCAACGCCGTGCTCGGCCGCGCCAACCGGTTCCTGTCGAGCCGCGTGCGCGCCATCGCGACGTCCTTGCCCGGCGTGCTCGATCGCGATCCGGCGCTGGCAGGCAAGACGACGACCGTCGGCACGCCGATGCGCCCCGCGATCCTCGCGGCCGCTGCGGTGAAATATGCCGCGCCCGAGCCGAACGGTCCGCTGCGTCTGCTCGTCGTCGGCGGCAGCCAGGGCGCGCGCATCATGGCCGATATCGTGCCCGGCGCGATCGAGCGGCTCGAGCCTGCGCTGTGGAGCCGTCTCGTTCTTACCCAGCAGGTGCGCGAAGAGGACATGAGCCGCGTCCGCGCCGTCTACGACAAGCTCAAGCTCAAGGCCGAGCTCGCGCCGTTCTTCACGGATCTGCCAGCGCGGCTCGCCTCCAATCATCTCGTGGTATCGCGCTCCGGCGCGGGTACCGTGGCCGAGCTCGCCGCGATCGGCCGGCCCTCCATCCTGGTGCCGCTGCCCGGCTCGATCGACCAGGACCAGTTCGCCAATGCCGGCGTGCTGGCCAAGGTCGACGGCGCCATCCGCATCCCGCAAACCGAGTTCAGCTCCGACCGGCTGGCGTCCGAAATTTCTGGCTTCGCCGCCGAGCCGGCACGGCTTGCCGCCATGGCGGCAGCGGCGAAGGGGGCGGGGCGGCTCGATGCGGCCGAGCGGCTGGCGGATCTCGTGGTCAAGGTCGCGGGAATCTGACGCTTGTTCCGGCCCGAATGGCCAAAAAAGTCACTTGTCATGCCCCGCGAAAGCGGGGCATCCAGTATCCGACGCAGTTGATTTGAATCTCTGGCGTCGCGGAGTACTGGATCGTCCGCCTTCGCGGACGATGACCCCAAGGAAACCACATGAGACTGCCGCGCGAGATCGGACCCATCCACTTCGTCGGGATCGGCGGCATCGGCATGAGCGGCATCGCCGAGGTGCTGGTCAATCTCGGGTACGCCGTGCAGGGCTCCGATGCCGCCGACAATTACAATCTCGACCGTCTGCGCAAGAAGGGTGCGAAAGTCTCGGTCGGCCACAAGGCCGAGAATGTCGACGGCGCCGAGGTCGTGGTCGTGTCTTCCGCGATCAAGCGCGACAATCCGGAACTGATGGCCGCGCGCGAGAAACGCATTCCCGTGGTGCGCCGCGCCGAGATGCTGGCCGAGCTGATGCGGCTGAAGAGCTGCGTCGCCATCGCCGGCACGCACGGCAAGACCACCACGACGACGATGGTCGCAACGCTGCTCGACGCCGGCGGGCTCGACCCGACCGTCATCAATGGCGGCATCATCAATGCCTACGGCTCCAACGCGCGGCTCGGGGCAGGCGACTGGATGGTGGTGGAAGCCGACGAGAGCGACGGTACCTTCCTGAAGCTGCCGACCGATGTCGCCATCGTCACCAATGTCGACCCCGAGCATCTCGATCACTTCAAGACCTTCGAGGCGGTGCAGGACGCTTTCCGGCATTTCGTCGAGAACTTGCCGTTCTACGGATTTGCCGTGATGTGCATCGATCATCCCGTGGTGCAGAGCCTCGTCGGCAAGATCGAGGACCGCCGCATCATCACCTATGGCGAGAATCCGCAGGCCGATGCGCGGCTGGTCGATCTCACCGCGGGCGGCGGCGGCTCGAAATTCAAGGTCGTGATCCGCGACCGCAAGAGCGATGCCGTGCACGAGATCGCCGACCTCGCTTTGCCGATGCCGGGCCGCCACAACGCCTCGAACGCGACGGCGGCGATCGCGGTTGCGCACGAGCTCGGCGTGTCGGACGAAGCGATCCGCAAGGCGCTGGCCGGCTTCGGCGGCGTCAAGCGCCGCTTCACCAAGACCGGCGAGTGGAACGGCGTCACCGTGATCGATGACTACGGCCATCACCCCGTGGAGATCGCAGCCGTGCTGAAGGCCGCGCGCGATTCCTACACCGGCAAGGTGATCGCGGTGGTGCAGCCGCATCGCTACACCCGCCTGCAATCGCTGTTCGAGGAGTTCTGCACCTGCTTCAACGATGCCGATGCGGTCGTCGTCGCCGACGTCTATGCCGCCGGCGAAGCGCCGATCGAAGGCATGGACCGCGATCATTTCGTCGCCGGCCTGCGCGCCCACGGCCATCGCGAGGTGATCCCGCTGCCGGCGGCCACCGAGCTTGCCGGCATCGTCAAGGAGCTGGCGAAACCAGGCGATCTCGTCGTGTGCCTGGGGGCAGGCAACATCACGCAATGGGCGTATGCGCTGCCGGACCAGTTGAAGGCGCTGGGGTAGCGCGGTGGCATTTCCCGACATCACCCCTTCACTCAAAGCCGCGATGCCCGAGCTTCGCGGGCGGCTGCTGGCGAACCAGTCGCTGGCCGAGCTCACCTGGTTTCGCGTCGGCGGTCCAGCGCAGGTACTGTTCACGCCGGCGGACGAGGACGATCTCGCTTACTTTCTCGCGCATCTCGCCTCCGATATTCCCGTCTACGTCATCGGGGTCGGCTCCAATCTGATCGTGCGCGACGGCGGCATTGCCGGCGTCGTCATTCGTCTCGCGCCGCGCGCCTTCGGCGAGGCGACTGCGAGCGGCGACATCGTCACCGCCGGCACGGCGGCGCTCGACAAGCGCGTGGCGGAAGTTGCGGCCTCCGCCAATATCAGCGGGCTCGAATTCTATTTCGGCATTCCCGGTACGATCGGCGGCGCGCTGCGCATGAATGCCGGCGCCAATGGCGGCGAGACCAAGGACGTGCTGATCGAGGCGAGGGGCGTCGGGCGCGACGGCACCAAGCACGTCTTCTCCAAGGCCGAGATGAAGTTCGTCTACCGCAGCAGCGGCGTCGATGCCTCCATCATCTTCACCTCCGCGCGCTTTCGCGGCGAGATCAGGGACGCGGAGGCGATCCGCGCGCGCATGGCGGAGGTGCAGAGCCATCGCGAGACCGCGCAGCCGATCCGCGAGAAAACCGGCGGCTCGACCTTCAAGAATCCGCCCGGCCATTCCGCCTGGAAGCTGATTGACGCCGCCGGCTGCCGCGGCCTGCGCGTCGGCGGCGCACAGGTTTCGGAGATGCACTGCAACTTCCTGATCAACACGGGCGATGCCACCGCGCACGACATCGAGACGCTGGGCGAGACGGTACGTGCACGCGTGAAAGCGAATTCCGGAATCGAGCTACACTGGGAAATCAAGCGGATCGGGGTTTCCGCGTGAGTGTCTTTCCGGGGCTCGCGAAGCGAGAGCCCGGAATCCATCGGGCGGCGGCGCTGGTGGATGAATGGATTCCGGGCTCGCGACTTTGTCGCGCCCCGGAATGACAAATGGAGAGATTGCGGGCTATGACCATGCGCATCACCATCCTCTTCGGCGGCTCCAACCGCGAGCGTCTCGTCTCGGTTGCCACAGCCCAGGCGCTGCATCAGGCGCTGCCCGAGGCTGACCTCTGGTGGTGGGACGTCGAGGACAAGGTCCACGTCGTGCAGTCGAAGCAGCTGCTCGAGCATGCCCGCCCGTTCGAGGACGAGTTCAAGCCGGGCACGCGCGGCGTCCCGCTCGCGCAGGCGCTCGACCGGGCCAAGGCTGAGGATCGCGTGCTGGTGCTCGGCCTGCACGGCGGGCGTGCCGAGAACGGCGAATTGCAGGTGATGTGCGAGGCGCGCGGCGTGCCCTTCACCGGCTCGGGCTCGGCGTCCTCGCATCTGGCCTTCGACAAGATCGCAGCCAAGCGCTTCGCCGCGCTCGGCGGCGTGACGCCGCCGGAAAATCTTGCGCTCGATGATATCGACGAGGCTTTCGCCGAGTACGGAAGACTGATCGCAAAGCCCGCGCGCGACGGGTCGAGCTACGGGCTGATCTTCGTCAACGCCAAGCAGGACCTCGTCGCCGTCCGCAATGCGGCCAAGCACGAAGAGTATGTCATCGAGCCCTACATCGCCGGCGTGGAGGCGACCTGCGGCGTGCTGGAGCGCACCGACGGCTCGATCATCGCACTGCCGCCGATCGAGATCATTCCGGGCGAGGGCAATTTCGACTACGCGGCGAAATATCTTTTGAAGTCGACCCAGGAGATCTGCCCCGGCCGCTTCGCACCCGAGATCACCGCCGCGCTCCAGGCGCAGGCGATGCTGGCCCATCGCGCAATGTCCTGCACCGGCTATTCCCGCTCTGACTTCATCGTCTCGGACAAGGGCCTCGTCTATCTCGAAACCAACACGCTGCCCGGGCTGACCAAGTCCTCCCTCTACCCCAAGGCGCTGAAAGCCGAAGGCATCGAATTCGTCGACTTCCTGCGCGGCCTGGTCGAGCTCGCCTGCCAGCGCGTGCGGAAATAGTCAGGACTGGTTAACGGCCGGACCGGCGAAACGGGCCGGTTTGGTGGCCAAAACCGGTAAAATGCCGGACATCGCGGCGCAAATGCCAGACATCGCGAGGCAAAATGCGCAGGTCGTTAACGAATTTTACCTTTTGTTTACCAGGACGTCCGAAGGTTAACGCTGGCGGCGCATATGGCGCTTTGGCTGCCGGCGCGTGAGCTGTCGCGGGTGATGTCACCCCCAGCGAACGCTTTGAAGGGGAGAGGTTTTCTTCTGCTGAAGACCAGCACCCGGCCCGGCAGGTCCGAGACGTCATGTTCGCCAGGATCCGCGCGATGTCGCGGGGAAACTGTTGACGAGCTCGTGCAATGGATGGTGCAGGACGCCTCACCCGATCGCTTTTGAGATCGCTGAGGCCCCAAGCTGACCTGAAGGCGGCCGCTATCGGAGCGGTCGTGCTTCTGCGCGAGTGGGTGCAGGACAAGCGCGAAGAGGCGCGCGCCGCCGCCAGGGACAAGGCCAAAGCCAAAGCCAAGGTCAACGCCGCCGTCGAGCGCGAGCCGCCGCCGCGCCTAGTCGCGCTGGTCGAGCGCTATCTGCCGCGCCGGGTCGGCCTCAGCATGACCGTGCTGCTGTTGATCGGCAGCTGCGGCTTCGGCATCGTCAAGGGCGGCCACCTCCAGGATTTCGTCACCGCGGTCAGCGATGCCCGCAATGCGCTGGCCAATTCCGCCGGCTTCCGCATCACCTCCGTCGTCATCAACGGCCGCAAACAGCTGACCCAGGACGAGATCCTCGCGATCGGCGGCGTCAGCGGCCGCTCCTCGCTGCTGTTCCTCGATGCCGAGGCGGTGCGCGACAAGCTCAAAGCCAATCCCTGGATCGCGGATGCGACCGTGCTGAAGCTCTATCCGGGCCAGCTCATGATCGAGCTCACCGAGCGCAAGGCGTTCGCGCTGTGGCAGGAGGCCGGCCGGCTCTCCGTCATCGCCGACGACGGCGCCGTGCTCGAGCCCTATGTCTCGCGCCGCTTTCTGTCGCTGCCGCTCGTGGTCGGCAAGGGCGCCGAGACCCAGGCGCGCGATTTCCTGGCGCTGCTGGCGCGCTACCCGCAGGTCCATTCGGTGACCAAGGCCGCGATCTATGTCGGCGAGCGGCGCTGGAACCTGCGGCTCAAGGACGGTCTCGATATTCGCCTGCCCGAGCAGGACGTCGGCAAGGCGCTTGCGATGCTGTCGAAGCTCGACAAGGAGGACAGGCTGTTCTCGCGCGATATCGTCGCCGTCGACATGCGCCTGCCGGACCGGCTGGTGGTGCAGCTCTCCGAGGACGCCGCCAAGGCGCGCGAGGAGCTGTTCAAGGACAAGAAGAAAAAGAAGGCCGGGGATTCCGCATGACCGGTCTCGATCGCACCCAGACGCCGAAGACACGCCCGATGCCGCACAAGCGCGGCGGCATCGTCGCCTGTCTCGACATCGGCACCAGCAAGATCGCCTGCATGATCGCGCGGCTGAAGCCGTCGCCGCCGAGCGATGCGCTGCGCGGCCGCACCCATGCGGTGGAATTGATCGGCTACAGCCAGATCCAGGCGCGCGGCATGAAGGCCGGCGCGGTGATCGATCTCGGCGAATGCGAGCAGGCGGTGCGCCAGGCCGTCGGGCTCGCGGAGAAGATGGCCAAGGTGCGGGTCGAGTCCGTGCTGTTGTCGGTCTCGGGCGGCCGGCTCGCCGGCCAGCTGGTCGAGGCTGCCGCCGACATTCGTGGCGGCGCCGTGACGCCGGCCGATGTCAGCCGCGTCACCTCCACCGGCATGCGCCACGCCACCGGCGAAGGCCGCACCGTGCTGCATGCGCTCCCGGTCGGCTACACCCTGGATGGCGTCAAGGGCATCCGCGATCCCCGCGGCATGGTCGCGCATCAGTTCGGCGTCGACATGAACGTCGTCACCTGCGACGCCACCGTGGCGCGGAACCTGATGCTGGCGGTGGAGCGCTGCCACATCAATGTCGAAGCCATGGCGGCGAGCCCCTATGTGGCCGGATTGTCGGTGCTGACCGACGACGAGGCCGATCTCGGCGCCGCCGTCGTCGAGATGGGCGCCGGCACCACCACGATCGCCGTCTATTCGGGCGGCCGCTTCGTGCATGCGGCCGGTTTTGCGGTCGGCGGGCAACACATCACGATGGATCTTGCGCGCGGACTCTCGGCGACCATTGCCGATGCCGAGCGAATCAAGACCTTATACGGCACCGTCATCACCGGCGGATCGGACTCGCGTGAGCTGATGTCTGTGCCGACAGCCGGTGACGAGCAGGATCTGCCGCAGATCGTCTCCCGCGCCACCATCGCGAACATCGTCAAGCACCGTGCCGAGGAAGTCTTCGAAATGGTTCGGGACAAGCTGAAGGATTCGCCCTTCGCCGCAGAGCCCAACGGCCGCGTCGTGCTCTCGGGCGGCGCCTCGCAGCTGACCGGCCTCGTCGATCTTGGCACACGCATTCTCGGCCGGCCCGTGCGGGTCGGCCGTCCGCTCGGCTTCGGCCGGCTGCCCAACGAGGCGAAGAACGCCGCGTTCGCGGTGCCGGCCGGACTTCTGGTCTACCCGCAATATGTTCACCTCGAACATGTCGAACCGCGGCATACGCGGCAGCAGATCAAGACAGGGACCGGCGGATATTTCGGAAAGGTCGGACGATGGCTACGCGAGGGCTTCTGATGACCGCTTTCCGCAATCTTCGATTTTCACCAACTCCCGCGGCCACCGGCCGGGGCGAACCCACGCGCGCGTGATCGAGAGGCAACCATGACCATCAGCATCAATGTTCCTGATATTCACGAACTGAAGCCCCGGATCACCGTGTTCGGCGTCGGCGGCGCCGGCGGCAACGCCGTCAACAACATGATCACGGCGGGCCTGCAGGGCGTCGACTTCGTGGTCGCCAACACCGACGCGCAGGCGCTGACGATGTCGAAGGCGCAGCGCATCGTGCAGATGGGCACCGCCGTCACGCAGGGCCTCGGCGCCGGCTCGCAGCCGAACGTCGGCGCCGCGGCGGCGGAAGAGGTGATCGACGAGCTGCGCGACCATCTCTCGGGCGCCAACATGGTGTTCGTCACCGCCGGCATGGGCGGCGGCACCGGCACGGGTGCAGCTCCCGTCATCGCCAAGACCGCGCGCGACATGGGCATCCTCACCGTCGGTGTGGTGACCAAGCCGTTCCACTTCGAGGGCCAGCGCCGCATGCGCACGGCCGAGGCCGGCATCTCCGAGCTGCACAAGGTCGTGGATACGCTCCTGATCATCCCGAACCAGAACCTGTTCCGGGTCGCCAACGAGAAGACCACCTTCGCCGACGCCTTCGCGATGGCCGACCAGGTGCTCTATTCGGGCGTTGCCTGCATCACCGACCTGATGGTCAAGGAAGGCCTGATCAACCTCGACTTCGCCGACGTTCGCGCCGTCATGCGCGAGATGGGCAAGGCGATGATGGGCACCGGCGAAGCCTCCGGCGACAAGCGCGCGTTGACCGCCGCGGAAGCCGCGATCGCCAACCCGCTGATCGACGACTCGTCGATGAAGGGCGCCAAGGGCCTCCTCATCTCCATCACCGGCGGCAAGGACCTCACTTTGTTCGAGGTCGACGAGGCCGCGACCCGCATCCGCGAGGAAGTCGACCAGGACGCCAATATCATCGTCGGCGCCACCTTCGACGAAGCGCTCGACGGTCTGATCCGCGTCTCGGTGGTCGCCACCGGCATCGAGCAGGCCGCGATCGCCCGAAACAGCCAGGCCACCTCTGCGCCCGTCGCCAACCCGGCACCGCAGATGCAGCAGGCTGCCGCCCCGGCCGCCGCCGCCGAGAGCCGTCTGGCCGACCTGACCGCCCGGCTGCGTGCCGACAACCAGCGCCTGGCCGAGCGTGCCCAGAAGCTGGAAGCCCAGACCCCGGCCGCCGCGCCGGCTCCGATTGCCGCCGCGCCCCGTCCGAACGTCGAGCGTGCTGCGCTCGCCGCGATCGCCGCTGCCGTTTCCGAGGTGCCGCAGCCGCCGGCGCCGCAGACCTATGGCGACGTCACCGTGCGCCCGATCGCGCAAAAGCCGACCCTGTTCCCGGAGGCCGATATGGCCCCGGTCGCGGTGCAGGAGCCGATGACGCCGGACACCTTCATCCCGCCGCAGGCCGAGCGTCCGGCCCGCGCGCCGCGCATGCCGCGAATCGAGGAGCTGCCGATGCCGGCGCAGGCCGAGATTCGGCAGGCCCGCGGCGAGGCTGAGGAGGAGACCCCGCAGAAGACCCGCCTGTCGCTGCTGCAGCGCCTCGCCAATGTCGGCCTCGGCCGTCGCGACGAGGAAAGCGAGCCGCCGGTCGCGGCCCGCACTTCCGGTCCCGCTATGCCGCCGCTGCCCGAGCGCCGGCCGCAGAAGACCGTGGCGCAGCAGATCGCGTCCAACGAGCCGGTATCTGAGTATGCCCGCCGTCCAGCGCCGCAGGGTCTGGACGTCCATGGCCGCCCCGCGCCTGTTGCGCCGGCGCCACAGGGTGACGACCATCTTGATATCCCGGCCTTCCTGAGGCGGCAGGCGACCTGAGGATTGTTACAATAAGGCAGACGAAAAAAGGTCCCGGCGAGGAGATCGCCGGGACCTTTCCTTTTGTCCCGGGCATGTCCGGATTGCGCAGCCAAACGACTGATTTTAAATCATTAATTACGTATTCGGTGGTTCAGTAAAACTGCCGATAACGGTCCCGAAACCCGGCGCAATTTGGTTAAGCCTTGGCGCGAATACGGCAGGTTTGGGGTAACAATCGGTAAAAAAGCGTGAGTTGGCGCTGTTTGAGGCTGCAACTATGGTTTGCCGTGACTTGGGGATACGGAGATTCGGTAGCGTCGGCTCTGGCCGGCCAAGCGGGTCTCGTATAAGTCGCAGTGGGTCTTAGTGGGGCGGGTTCCTGATGAAATTTAGCCGGCAAACAACGCTTCGTGCGCAAGCCTCTGTGGCAGGCGTGGGCGTTCATTCCGGTCTTCCCGTCACTCTCACGCTTGGGCCTGCGCCTGTCGACGCGGGTTTTATTTTTGTCCGGACCGGACTTGAGGGAAGTGACCGCGAAGTTCAGGCCACCGCCGAGCAGGTGATTGCGACTGACTTTGCCACCGTCCTCGGCGACCGCAGCGGTCCGCTGGTGTCCACTGCCGAGCATGTGCTTGCTGCACTGCGGGGAATGGGTGTCGACAACGCCACCATCGAGATCGACGGTCCCGAAGTCCCGATCATGGACGGCAGCGCCGCCGCCTTCATTGCGGCAATCGACCAGGCCGGCATCGTCACCCAGCCGGCGCAGCGCCGTTTCATCCAGGTTCTGAAGCCGATCTCGGTCAAGATCGGCGACTCCTTCGGCGAGATCAGGCCCCACACCAACGGGTTCCGCGTCGAGGTCGAGATCGATTTCACCAATCCCGTCATCGGCCAGCAGGCTTACGCCTTCGACCTCAATCCGGAAGGTTTCCGCCGTGAAGTCGGCCGCGCCCGGACCTTCGGCCTGATGTGCGACGTCGCGCGGCTCTGGAGCGCCGGCTATGCCCTCGGCGCCTCCTTCGACAACACCGTTGTGTTCGACGACGAGCGGCTGCTCAACACCGAGGGCCTGCGCTACGCCGATGAATGCGCCCGGCACAAGGTTCTGGACGTCATCGGCGACCTCTCGCTGGCCGGCCTGCCGCTGCTTGGCGCCTACCGCTCGGTGCGTGGCGGCCATAAGCTCAACCACGCCGTCTTGACGGCGCTGCTCGCCGACCGGACCGCCTGGCGGGTGGTCGAGGGCGAGGCTGCCCGCCGCACCACGCGTGCCGTGGGCGAGGTCGGTCGTGGCATCGTCGGCGGCCGGGTCGCTGCGGCCTTCGGACCGGATGTGTCCTGACGCGGCCTGCCGCCTTCGGAACGTGGTTGGGCGGCCCCCGGGAAACTCCTGGTAACCATGATCGGCTAGCATTGCGGCAGGTTCGCCTTAATCCGGGCGAAATGCCTCCCTATCCGGTTCGTTAACAATCGTTTTCGGATACATCGGCGTGGTCGCGTGGCAGGCACCACGGTTACATTTCGCGCCCATGAGGGGTTCGTGGGCTGGCGGACTCCGCATCACAGGGCGTCAGGGCTTAAACTCATGTCGGCACAGCGTATGACGCGCGGATATTTCTCGGTCTCGTCGCGAGCCCGCGGGCTGATTCAGGCCGTCACCTTCATCGTTCTTGCGCTGCCGCTCGCCGGATGCGGCACGGGCGCGCTCTGGGACAAGTTCACCGCCAAGGACGACACCTTCGTCGAGGAGCCCGCCGACAAAATCTACAATGAGGGCCTGTACCTCATGAACGAGAAGAAGGACATGAAGGCGGCGAACAAGAAGTTCGAAGAGGTCGACCGTCAGCATCCTTATTCCGACTGGGCCCGCAAATCGCTGCTGATGTCGGCCTATGCGTCCTATCAGGGCGGCGATTATGACGGCTGCATCGGTGCCGCCACCCGCTACGTCACGCTGCATCCCGGCAGCCCGGATGCGGCCTATGCGCAATATCTGATCGCCGCCTCCCATTACGACCAGATCCCGGACATCAGCCGCGACCAGACCCGCACCGAAAAGGCGATCGCCGCGCTGGAAGAGGTGGTGCGCAAGTATCCGAACTCGGAATATGCGACCTCGGCCAAGGCCAAGATCGAGGGCGCGCGCGACCAGCTCGCCGGCAAGGAAATGAATGTCGGCCGCTACTACGCCCAGAAGCGCGACTACACGGCCGCCATCAATCGTTACAAGACCGTCGTCACGCAGTACCAGACCACCCGCCATGTCGAAGAGGCGCTGTTCCGGCTCACCGAGGCCTATATGGCGATCGGCATCGTTGGCGAAGCGCAAACCGCGGCGGCCGTGCTTGGGCACAATTTTCCTGACAGCCGCTGGTACAAGGACGCCTATAATCTTGTAAAATCCGGCGGTCTCGAGCCGAGCGAGAATCAGGGGTCCTGGATCAGCCGGACCTTCAAGAAGATGGGTCTCGGCTAGGAAATTTGGTTCCATGCTGGCGCGTCTGTCGATCCGTGACATCGTCCTGATCGAACGGCTCGATATCGAATTCGCCTCCGGCCTCGCGGTTTTGACCGGCGAGACCGGTGCGGGCAAATCCATCCTGCTCGATGCCTTTGCGCTGGCGCTCGGCGGCCGCGGCGACGCCGGCCTCGTGCGCCACGGCGCGGAGCAGGGGCAGGTCACGGCCGTGTTCGATGTCCCGAAGAATCACCCTGCGACGAAGATTCTGGCCGAGAACGGCCTCGACGACACCGGCGAGATGATTCTCCGGCGCGTGCAGCTCGCCGACGGGCGCACCCGCGCCTTCATCAACGACCAATCGATCAGCGTGCAGACGCTGAAGGCGGTCGGCGCCGCCCTGGTCGAGATCCACGGCCAGCACGACGAGCGCGCACTGGTCGATGCCGCCACCCACCGCCGCCTGCTCGACGCTTTTGCCGGCCTCGAGAAGGACGTCGCGGCCGTCGAAGCGCTCTGGGACGCGCGCCGCACCGCCAACACCGCGCTGGAGGAGCATCGCGCCGCCATGGAGCGCGCGGCGCGCGAGGCCGATTATCTGCGTCACGCCTCCGACGAGCTGAAGCAGCTCGCGCCCAAGGATGGCGAGGAAACCGCACTGGCCTCCCGCCGCACCACGATGATGCAGGGCGAGAAGATCGCCTCCGACCTGCGCGAGGCGCAGGAAGCGGTCGGCGGCAATCATTCGCCGGTCGCAGCGCTCTCGGCGGCGGTGCGCCGGCTGGAGCGGCGCGGCGTCAACTCGCCGGCGCTGGTCGAGCCGGCGGTCAAGGCGATCGACGCCGCCATCAACGCGCTGGAGGAGGCCGATCAGCACCTCCAGGCGGCGCTGGCCGCAACCGATTTCGATCCGGCCGAACTCGAGCGCATCGAGGAGCGGCTTTTTGCTTTGCGTGCGGCGTCTCGCAAATATTCGACGCCGGTCGACGGCCTCGCCGCGCTGGCCGCCAAATATGCCGCCGACGTCGTCCTGATCGATGCCGGCGCCTCGCGCCTGAAGAAGCTGGAGCAGGCCGCAATCGAGGCGGACAGAAGCTATGCGGCGGCTGGCAAGAAGCTGTCGTTGGCGCGGCAGAAATCGGCCGAGAAGCTCAACAAGGCGGTCAATGCCGAGCTCGCCCCGCTCAAGCTCGAACGCGCGAGGTTCATGACCCAGGTCGAGACCGACGAGGCCGCGCCCGGCCCGCAAGGTTTCGATCGCGTCGAGTTCTGGGTGCAGACCAATCCGGGCACCAAACCGGGACCCTTGATGAAGGTCGCCTCCGGCGGCGAGCTGTCGCGCTTCCTGCTCGCGCTCAAGGTCGTCCTGTCCGACCGCGGCTCGGCGCCGACGCTCGTCTTCGACGAGATCGACACCGGCGTCGGCGGTGCGGTGGCGGACGCCATCGGCGGGCGCCTGGCGCGGCTTGCCGGCAAGGTCCAGGTCATGGCCGTGACCCACGCCCCGCAGGTGGCCGCCCGCGCCGACCAGCACCTGCTCATCTCCAAGGACGCCCTCGACAAGGGCAAGCGCGTCGCCACCCGCGTCAATGCGCTCGCCGCCGATCACCGCCGCGAGGAGATCGCCCGCATGCTCGCCGGCGCCGAGATCACGGCCGAAGCGAGGGCGGCGGCGGAACGGTTGCTGAAGGCGGCGACGGCTTAGGCTTCCGTGTCCCGGACGCGCGGAGCGCGAGCCGGGACCTAGAATGCCGCCACATGGGCCCCGGCTCTGCAGCGCACCGCTGAAGGAGCGCTGCACTGCGTCCGGGGCACTAGATTTTCCACAAGCCTTTACCCTCCCGCCCGCTCCGTCGTATCCAAGCGCCATGGTCAGAGCAGCAAAATCCAAAGCAACACCGCTACGCGACGTCGCCGAGCTCACCAAGGCGCAGGCCAAGGTCGAGCATAAGCGGCTCGCGCTCGAGATCGAGAGGCACAACGAGCGCTACTATCAGGAGGATGCGCCCACCGTCACCGACGCCGAATACGACGCGCTGCGCCAGCGCCTCAACGCGATCGAGGCGCGTTTTCCCGAGTTCGTCACCGCGGACTCGCCCTCGCAGAAGGTCGGCGCCGCGCCGTCAGGGCGTTTCAAGAAAGTCCCGCATGCCGTGGCCATGCTGTCGCTCGACAACGCCTTTGCGGAGGAGGACGTGCGCGACTTCGTCGGCCGCATCGTGCGCTTTCTGAAGCTCGACGACGACAAGATCGACTTCTCCGCCGAGCCGAAGATCGACGGCCTCTCGATGTCGCTGCGCTACGAGGGCGGCGAGCTCGTCACCGCCGCGACGCGCGGCGACGGCGCTGTCGGCGAGGACGTCACCGCCAACATCCGCACGCTCGAAGACGTGCCGCAGAAGCTGAAGGGCCGCAACATCCCCGACATCTGCGAGGTGCGCGGCGAAGTCTACATGACCAAGAAGGCGTTCCTGGCGCTCAACGAACGGCAGAAGGCGGCAGGCGATACCATCTTCGCCAATCCGCGCAATTCGGCCGCCGGCTCGCTCCGCCAGAAGGACCCGACCATCACCGCGTCCCGTCCCCTCGGCTTCTTCGCCTATGCCTGGGGGCAGATGAGCGCGATGCCGGAAGACACGCAGAGCGGCATGATCGGCTGGTTCGAGCGCTGCGGCTTCAAGACCAATCCGCTCACTAAGCTCTGTCACTCGGTCGAGGAACTGCTCGCCTTTCATCATGCGATCGAGGAGCAACGCGCGCGGCTCGACTACGACATCGACGGCGTCGTCTACAAGATCGACCGCATCGACTGGCAGGAGCGGCTCGGCTTCGTGTCGCGCACGCCGCGCTGGGGCATCGCGCACAAATTCCCGGCCGAACGCGCCATGACCGTGCTGCGCGACATCGAGATCCAGGTCGGCCGCACCGGCTCGTTCACGCCGGTCGGCAAGCTCGAGCCGGTGGGCGTCGGGGGCGTCATCGTGCAGAACGTCACGCTGCACAACGAGGACTACATCAAGGGCATCGGCAACAAGGGCGAGGTGCTGCGCGAGGGGCGCGACATCAGAATCGGCGACACCGTCGTGATCCAGCGCGCCGGCGACGTCATCCCGCAGGTGGTCGACGTCGTCCTCGACAAGCGGCCGAAGACCGCCAGGGAATTCCACTTCCCGAAGAAGTGCCCGTGTCCGCTGCACACCGACGTCGTGCGCGAGGAGACGGCGACGGGCGAGGAGGGCTCGCGCGCCCGCTGCACCGGCGAGTTCGCCTGTCCCTATCAGAAGATCGAGCATCTGAAGCTGTTCGTGTCGCGGCGGGCCTTCGACATCGACGGCCTGGGCGAGAAGCAGCTCCAGTATTTTTTCGACGAGGGCTGGGTGAAGGAGCCCGCCGACATCTTCACGCTGGAAAAGCGCAACGCCAAGCTCAAGCTCGAGGAGATCGAAGGCTACGGCGCGACCTCGGTGCGCAACCTGTTCGGCGCCATCGAGAGCCGGCGCAGAATCGCGTTGGAGCGCTTCATCTTCGCGCTCGGCATGCGCCATGTCGGCGAGACCACGGCGCTGGCGCTGGCGCGCGGCTACGGCTCGTGGGATGCGTTCCACGATGCCTGCCTGAAAGTTGCCAAGGGCGACGAGGAGGCGATCGCGGACATGGACGCGCTCGACCAGATCGGCGACACCGTGATCAAGAGCATCGCCGATTATTTCGGCGAGAGCCACAATCGCGGCATCGTCGAACGGCTGACCAGGGAGGTCGAGATCGTCGACGCCGAGAAGCCGAAGAGCAATTCGGCGGTGGCCGGCAAGACCGTGGTGTTCACGGGCTCGCTGGAAAAGATGACGCGGGATGAAGCCAAGGCGACGGCCGAGCGACTCGGGGCCAAGGTGTCGGGCTCGGTTTCGAAAAAGACCGATCTCGTCGTCGCGGGCCCCGGCGCCGGCTCGAAGCTCGCCGACGCCAACAAGCACGGCGTCCAGGTGCTGACCGAAGACGAGTGGTTGAAGCTGATCGCGGAGTGAGGGGCGCACTGGCGCCTCCGTCCGTCGCCATCGCACGGCGTTCTCCCAGCAAGCGTCCCGTGATGGTACGCGGACGCAAGAGTTCCTTCACCATTCGCGTTGACCCGATGTTTACCGCTTCACGTGAGGCCGCATTTACCAATGCGCCACATCGCCCCGTGAAAACACCTGCATTCGCTTGAGTGTGCCGCCTGCGCAACGCCGATTAACGCCCCGGCAACCTAAATTAGATACTCACGATAAAGATCGAATTGCACGGATGTACTGAGTTCGATCAAACGAGCGTAAGCGTAGCGTGAGCGTATCGATGTCTGTGTTGCGTAACCATCCGAAGGGCGCGCGGTTCGCGTCCTTCGGCATCGGTCTCTGCATCTTCGCATTGATGCCGAGAGAGACCGGCTATCAGGACATTGCCTCGCTGCTGGCGCGCCAACCCGGCGTCGCCGAGCGGTGGCAGAAGCAGGTGTTCTCCGCTGCGTCCTCGATCCAGCTCGCCACCTACAGTTTTTCCCGCCCCATCGGCACCTCGGTTCCGCAGAGCGCGATGGTTCGGCTCGCGAGCCTCGACGGCGGCGACGTCACCGGCGCAATCCGCCGCAATCCGGCGCTTCAGGCACCGCCGCGCTACCACGCATCCGACTTTCCCAAGGTCGATCGCGCCCTGAAGGGCGATCGCCTCGCAATCGTCGCGCCGACGCAGTCGCCTGAGACGGCCGCGCCGGCTGCAGCACCGGCCAAGGAAGATCCCGCGACCTCGAACAGCTCGGTGTTCGGCGCCAAGACCGCCGCATTGCCGCCGGCGATGTCGCCGGAATCCGCGGCCCCGCTCGATCCCGAGCTGCAGGAGGCCATGCGCGCGCCGCCGCTGCCGCAATATTCCAATCCGCCGCAGGCGAGCGAGGCTGCGCGCGCGTTCGCGGTGCAGCCGCTGGAAGCGCTGAAGCGCGCCACGGCGCCCGCTGCTCCCGCACGCGATCCTTTCAGCGTCAAGACATCGAGCCTGTTCTTCGGCAGCTCCTCGCTGGGCGGCAATATCGAGACCATCGAGAGCTGGCAGCCCGGCGCCGAGCCGCTGATCGTGATCCCCGACCCCGACATGAAGGTGACGGCCTCGCTGACCCCGCCGACGGCGGAGATCGCCAAGGACATCGAGAGCGGCGAGAGCGTCGCGCCGAAGGGCGAGGTCAACGCCGACAACCAGCGCGGCAAGTCGCCGGCGGAGCGGCTCGCGCTCGACGACAAGTCGCGCGCCAAGTCCGAGAAGTGTCTTGCCGAAGCCGTCTATTTCGAGGCCCGCGGCGAAGCCGTGCGCGGCCAGATTGCGGTGGCGCAAGTGGTGATGAACCGCGTCTTTTCCGGCAAATATCCCGACACCGTATGCGGCGCGGTCTACCAGAACAAGCACCGGCATCTGGCCTGCCAGTTCACCTTCGCCTGCGACAACAATGCCGACGTGATCCGCGAGCCCGAAATGTGGGAGCGCGCCAAGAAGATCTCCAAGGCGATGCTCGACGGCCAGATCTGGCTGCCCGAGGTCGGCAAGTCCACGCATTACCATGCCTATTGGGTGCGGCCGTCCTGGGTCGCCGAGATGAAGAAGCTGTACAAGACCGGCGTGCACACCTTCTATCGGCCGCGCAATTGGGGCGACGGCAGCGAGGTGCCGAGCTGGGGCACGCCCGCGCAGACCGCCGCGCTCTCCGCCGAGCTCGCGCAGGAAGCCAAGAGCTCCGCGGAGATGGGCGAGCGGCGGTAGTTTTCTTATCTCTCCCCGCAAGCGGGGAGAGATAGAAGAATTCATCACGCCTCGATATCCAGTGCACAGTCGAAATTCGGCGCCGAATGCGTCAAGGCGCCGGCCGACGCATAGTCGACCCCGGTGGCCGCGATGGCGGCGATCGAGTCCAGCGTGACGCCGCCGGACGCCTCCAGCGCGAGGCGGCCCGCGTTGAGCCTCACCGCCTCGCGCAACGTCGCAAGGTCCATATTATCGAGCAGCACCGCATCGGCCATTCCGCTGTCGAGCACCTCGCGCAGCTGCGCCATCGTGTCGACCTCGATCTCGATCTTGACAAGATGGCCGGCATGGGCGCGGGCGCGCTCCAGCACCGGGCGGATGCCGCCGGCGACCGCGATGTGGTTGTCCTTGATCAGGATCGCATCGTCGAGCCCGAAGCGATGGTTGAAGCCGCCGCCGCAGCGCACCGCATATTTCTCCAGCGCGCGCAGTCCCGGCGTGGTTTTTCGCGTGCAGCAGATGCGCATCCTGGTGCCTTCGGTGCGCGCGACATAGTCCGCCGTGAGCGTGGCGATGCCCGACAGCCGGCCGACGAAGTTCAAGGCAGTGCGCTCCGCCGTGAGGATGGCCCGCGCAGGCCCCGAGATCGTCAGCACGTGCTGGCCGCGCGCAACCCGCGCGGCATCGCGGACATGTGCGCGCACCTCGATGTCGGGCGACAGCTTCTGCAAGGTCGCGAGCGCCAGCGGCAATCCGGCGACCACGCCGGCCTGGCGCGCGACGAGGATGGCTTGCGCGCGCGTCGCCTCCGGGATCGTCGCCAGCGAGGTGATGTCGCCGGCGCGGCCGAGATCCTCGTCGAGCGCGCGCGCAACGGCCGCCTCGATCGCGAGCGGCGAGAGGAAGGCATCGGGATAGAGCAGTGAAGTCGGGGTGATCATGGGGCCTCCTTCAGGCGATCATGGATTGCGCAAGGCGGGGCCGCGGGCGCTCGTCCAGGCTGTCCGCGACCTCGCGCGCCGCGGCGAGCGTGGTCATCGTTCTCTGCGCCAGCGCCGGGTTCTCGGCCGGGTGATCGGAACGGAAGTGCCCACCGCGGCTCTCGCGCCGGGTCCAGGCCGCAACGGCGACGAGCAACGCCGAGATCGCCATGTCGCCGAGGACGCCGTGTCCGGCCTCGCGTTCGAGCCTGGCGAAATGGCGCACGGCTTGTGCAAGCCCGCCACCGTCACGGATCACGCCGACATGTGCGCTCATCGTCGCGCGCAACCGCTTCACCTCTGCGGCGTCCGGCGTGCCAGCGCGCGGCGTCACCAAAGCGCTGGGAAGGTGGACTGGCGGGGGCACGGTGCGGCCGGCGATGTCGTCGGCAATGCGGGCGGCATAGACGACGGCTTCGAGCAGGGAATTCGAGGCGAGCCGGTTGGCGCCATGCGCGCCGGTGGAGGAGACTTCGCCGGCGGCCCAGAGACCGTCGATCGAGCTGCGGCCGCGCGCGTCCACCGCGATGCCGCCCATGTGGTAGTGCGCGGCCGGCGCGATCGGAATCGGCTGCGCCGCGGGATCGATGCCGGCGGCGATGCAGCTCGCATGCACGGCCGGAAACCGCGTCGCGAAGCGCGCGCCCAGCGCCTGACGCGCGTCGAGGAAGGCGCCGCGTCCGGCCGCGATCTCGGCGAACACGCCGCGGGCCACGATGTCGCGGGGCGCGAGCTCGGCGAGCGGGTGGCGGGCGCTCATGAAGCGCTCGCCGTTGCCATTGATCAGCGTTGCCCCTTCGCCGCGCAGCGCTTCGGTGGCGAGCGGTGCCGGGTCGCGGCCCACCATGATGGCGGTCGGGTGGAACTGCACGAATTCAGGATCGGCAATCACGGCGCCGGCGCGGGCGGCGATCGCAAGGCCCGAGCCGCTCGCTTCCGACGGGTTGGTGGTGACGGCGTAGAGATGGCCGAGCCCACCGGTCGCAAGCACGACCGCGCGCGAGGCGAGCACGAGCGCCCGTACCGCGGGATTGCCGGCCTCGCGCAATTGAAGCCCGGTGACCGCGCCGTCCTCGGTCAGCAGTGCTTCGGCGATGAAGCCTTCCATCAGGCGGATCGAGGGCGTGCGGCGCACGGCCTCGCTCAAGGCCGCGATGATCGCGGCGCCGGCGCCATCGCCGCGCACATGCACGATGCGGCGCGCGGAATGCGCAGCTTCGCGTCCGACCGCAAGCCTGCCGTCGAGATCGCGATCGAACGGAACGCCATAGGCGAGAAGATCGTGGATGCGCGGCGCCGCCTCGCGCGCGATCCCGAGCGCGACGGCTGCATCGACGAGGCCGCCGCCGACCGCGACGGTGTCGGCGGCGTGTGCCTCCGGCGTATCGCCTTCAGCCACTGCCGCAGCGATGCCGCCTTGCGCCCATGCGGAGGACGCGCCGCGCCCGAGCGGTGCCGCCGAGATCAAGGTCACCGGCCGCGGCGCGAGCTTCAGCGCGCAGAACAGTCCGGCAAGCCCGCCGCCGACGATGACGACGTCGTCGGTGCTGGCGAGGTCGTGGATGTCGTATTGCATGTTGCTCGCCCTCAATTGCTCAGATTGATCATGCGCTGGACCGAGCGCCGCGCGCGTTCCGCGAGCGCGGGGTCGATCGTCACCTCGTCGCGAAGCGTCAGCAGGCTTTCCAGGATGTTGGCGAGCGTGATGCGCTTCATGTGCGGGCAGAGATTGCAGGGGCGAAGCATCTCCACGTCGGGCAGCTCGGCCCGGACATTGTCGGCCATCGAGCACTCCGTGATCATGACGAGCCGCCGCGGCCGCTTCGCGCGTACCCAGTTGATCATGTGCGCGGTCGAGCCGGTGAAGTCGGCTTCCGCCAGCACGTCCGGCGGGCATTCCGGATGCGCGATGATCTGCACGGACGGATCGGCTTCGCGAAAGCTCCGCAGCTCCTCGCCCGTGAAGCGCTCATGCACCTCGCAGGCGCCTTTCCAGGCGATGATCTTCACGTCGGTCTTCGACGCCACGTAAGTGGCGAGGTATCGGTCGGGCAGGAAGATCACGGTCGGGGCGTTCAGGCTCTCGACCACCTGCACCGCGTTCGAGGACGTGCAGCAGATGTCGACCTCGGCCTTCACCTCCGCCGAGGTGTTGACATAGGCGACAACAGGCACGCCGGGGAACTTCTCCCGCAGCAGCCGCACGTCCGCACCGGTGATGCTGGCGGCGAGCGAGCAGCCCGCGCGCGAGTCCGGGATCAAGACGGTCTTGTCCGGATTGAGCAGCTTCGAGGTCTCCGCCATGAAGTGCACGCCGCATTGGACGATGATGCCGGCCTTAACCTTGGTGGCTTCGACCGCGAGCTGGAGCGAGTCGCCGCCGATATCGGCGACGCAATGGAATATCTCCGGAGCCTGGTAGTTGTGGGCGAGGATGACGGCGCCCCGCGCGCGCTTGAGCTCGTTGATCGCGTGAATCGTCGGCGCCATCAGCGGCCATTCGATCGATGGGATCACGTGCCTGACGCGGTCATAGAGCGGCGCAGTGGCGCGTTCGACCGCCGGCGTCCATTCCAGGGAGGGCATCGGCCATGTCGGTCCCGGAGGCACCGGCGCGGCGCGCGGGGAGGCGGTGGGTTGGCCTTGCGGCCGGTTGGCAAGTTCGTCGGGACCGTAAATTGCAGTGATCGGCATTGAAGCCTCCCAAGTGTGGCCATCACGCGTGGCATTATGCTCAGTTTGAGAATATGTGGGGCCCGAGAAATCCGGCCTAGGAGGCCGGGCAAACGTCGCTGCTACCAACATATGCTCAATCTGAGTAGATCAAACGTAGCACGCATCGCTGCTTGCCGCTAGGGCCTGCCCGCACACATTCCCGTCACTGCGCCTGCCAGGCGAGGCCAGATTGAAACGCAATGCTCCCGCGTCAGCTCTTCGTGGAATGCAATCGTTTTTGCCTTGGGATTTTCATGCACATGCATTAAACGGGCTGTCCCCGCGGCTGCTGATTTGCGGCTCCGCCAAGGACAGACGAGGACAACCATGTCGACACAGATCGGCGAACTCGCACCGGCCTCGCGTTCGTCCAACTGGCGTACCCCGGCCGTCATCATCCTGTGCGGTTGTGCCATCGGCATGCTCGGTTTCGGTCCGCGCTCGGCGCTCGGCTTCTTCGTGCAGCCGATGAGCAACGAATTCAGCTGGGGCCGCGACGTGTTCGGCCTCGCCATCGCCGTGCAGAATCTGTTGTGGGGACTCGGTCAGCCGTTCGCCGGTGCAGTTGCGGATCGCTTCGGCCTGTTCCGGGTGATGTGCGTCGGCGCACTACTCTATGCCGGCGGCCTGTTCTTGATGCGCTATTCCTCGACGCCGCTGTCGCTCGACCTCGGCGCCGGCGTCATGATCGGCTTCGGCCTCGCCGGCTGTTCGTTCAATCTGGTTCTGTCGGCGTTCAGCAAGCTCCTGCCCGCCGAGAAGCGTGGCCTTGCGCTCGGTGCCGGCACGGCGGCGGGCTCGTTCGGGCAGTTCCTGTTCGCACCAATCGGCGTCGCCTTGATCGACAATTTCGGCTGGCAGCAGGCACTCTCCGTGTTCGGTTTCCTGATGCTGCTGATCATCCCGCTGTCGCTGGCGCTCTCGACGCCGCCGGTGACAAGCGCGAACAGCGCAACGCCCGCGGATGACCAGACCATCACCAAGGCGCTTGCCGAAGCTTTCGGTCATCGCTCCTACGTGCTCCTGGTGCTCGGCTTCTTCACCTGCGGCTTCCAGCTTGCCTTCATCACCGTGCATCTGCCGGCGTTCCTGGTCGATGGCGGCATCTCGGCGCAAACCGGCGGCTGGGTGATCGCGGCGATCGGCCTGTTCAACATCATCGGCTCGCTCAGCGTCGGCTATCTCCAGAATTATCTGCCCAAGCGCTACATCCTCTCGACCATCTATTTCACGCGCGCGTTGGCAACGCTCGCCTTCATCTCGTTCCCGATCACGCCGTTCTCGGCAATCGCGTTCGGCGCGATCTCCGGCCTGACCTGGCTGTCGACGGTGCCGCCGACCTCGGCGCTGGTGGCGCTGATGTTCGGAACGCGCTGGCTGGCGACGCTCTACGGCTTTGCTTTCGTCAGCCACCAGGTCGGCGGCTTCCTCGGCGTCTGGCTCGGCGGCATCGTGTTCGAGAAGTTCGGGTCCTACACGCCGATCTGGTGGCTCTCGATCCTGTTCGGCGTGCTCTCGGCGCTGATCAATCTTCCGATCGTCGAGAAACCGGTCCAGCGGGTGGTTGCGCAGCCGGCCTGATCGGCTAAACATCCCCGACAAGCAAAGTCAGGGAGTTCAGTCGTGGCCACATTCAAGGCTGTCCGGATCGACAAGGCGGACAAGGGCACCACCGCGCAGCTCGCGCAGTTCGACGAAGCCGAGCTGATGGAGGGCGACGTCACCGTTCGCGTGGAATGGTCGACGCTGAACTACAAGGACGGCCTTGCGCTCACCGGCAAGGCGCCGGTGGTGCGCCGCTTCCCGATGATCGCCGGTATCGATTTCGCCGGCACGGTTGAAGCCTCCTCGCATCCGCAGTGGAAGGCGGGCGACAAGGTCGTCTGCACCGGCTGGGGCATGGGCGAGACCCATCTCGGCGCCTATGCCGAGAAGGCGCGGGTGAAGGGCGACTGGCTGGTCGCTCTTCCGCAAGGGCTATCGGCGCGCGATGCCATGGCGATCGGCACCGCCGGCTTCACGGCGATGCTCTCGGTGCTGGCGCTGGAGAAGCATGGCATCTCGCCGAAGAGCGGCCCGGTCGTGGTGACGGGCGCTGCCGGCGGCGTCGGCTCGGTCGCGATCGCCGTGCTCTCGAAGCTCGGCTACCACGTCATCGCTTCGACCGGGCGGGCCTCCGAGGCCGACTACCTGAAGCAGCTGGGGGCTGCCGAGATCATCGACCGCAACGAATTGTCGGCGCCGGCAAAGCCCCTCGCCAAGGAGCGCTGGGCCGGCGGCGTCGACAGCGTCGGCTCGACCACCCTCGCCAACCTGCTCTCGATGACGAAATATGGCGGCGCGATCGCGGCCTGCGGCCTGGCCGCCGGCATGGACCTGCCGTCCTCGGTGGCACCGTTTATTTTGCGCGGAGTGTGCCTTCTCGGCATCGATTCCGTGATGTGCCCGATCGAGCCCCGGAAAGCCGCCTGGCAGCGCTTGGCCTCCGATCTGGATCGGACAAAATTGACTGAAATTACTGAGGAAATTTCGCTCGACGAGGTCCAGGGGTGGGGCGCGAAAATCCTGGCCGGGCAGGTTCGCGGCCGCGTCGTGGTAAAAATTGTCTGACGGCGTTCAGACTTTACCAACCAAGCTGCTTCAATCTCGCCATGGTTCGTATGGTAAGCAGCGGGTAAAGAGATAAAGGCATCGCCCGCTGCGGGGGTTGGTTCGGAGTTGAGCATGCTTGCGCGTATTGTGTTGGGGGCTGTCACGGCGGCAGCGACGTTTGCGCCGGCCATCGCTGGAAGCATGAACGCCGACGAGGCGCGCCGCTTCGTGGCCGGCAAGGTGTTCGCCTTCACCTGTTTCGACGGCACCCGCGGTGCAGGCCGCATCCTCGACGATCTCGGTGCGGCCGGTGCGGTGCAGTTCTCGGGCGCAGGCCCGGTCCGTCATCTCCGCCTGCCCGGCAATACGCTCCAGATCCGCGGCCAGAACGTCTGCGCCTCGATCAAAGGCATCCCGTTCGAGCCCTGCTTCAATCTCGAAAAGACCGACGATCGCAGCTTCCGCGGCTCGGTGTCGGGCATGGGCTTCGCCTATTGCGACTTCCGTCACCAGGGCGGCAATCAGATGCTGATGGCGCGCGCTGCGGCGCGGCCGCGCTCGCTGCACAAGCCGGAGCACACCGGCACGGTTGCCGCATCGAACACCGAGGTTGCCGCGCGCGTCGAGACGCCGCGTGTCGAGGGCAGCCGGCTCGAGCCGGTGAAGTCCGAGCCGGCGAAGAACGAAGCCCCGCTGGAGCTGCGCCGCTCCACGCAGTGAGCTCGCCTGCGCGGGACACCCCGCGCCATTGATCGTCCAAGACATCATCGAACACCATGCCGCCCGCGCCGTAGTCATACGGACGGCGGCTTTCATGCCTTGGTAGCTGTTCCGGCCCCAGTTTGCGCGCGGCCGGGGGCGGTCCCACGCAAGGGTTCAACGATGTCGCTCTATTTCTTCCGCATCAGCACCGGCCGTTATTCCGGCGCCGCCGACCTGCCGTACGAGTTCGAGGATCGCGCAGCCGCCTGGACCGAGATGACCGAGGTGTGCGCCAATCTGCTCAGCGGTATCGCGCGCAGCCTGAAGCCGAATGCCGAGTGGTGCATGGAGCTGCTCGACGAGGACAAGCAGCCGGTCTTTCGAATCAGCCTCGTCGGCGAGGCCATCGGATGTAAAGCGTCCTAGCACCGACTTGAAGCTGAAATTTACAACTATGACGGGATCATTTCCTTTCGCGCTCAATCATTTAGCGTGCAAAGTCAGTATTTCTGCGAGGGAGTTCGTTAACCAAATCGGAATGTGAGAAGCTCATTTTTTGGGCAATGGCGCAGTCAGGGGAAGCCGACCATGACTCGGCTGCGCGTTCCTTCGGGGGAAGCATGCCCATGTTGAGCCTTGTTCAGAATCTGAGGATCGGGACCAAGCTGGCGATTGCGTCGGCGCTCGGTGTGCTCCTGGTTGGGGCCATGATTGCAAGCCAGATGCTCGGCAATGCGGGCATTCGCGAGAGCAGCCAGAGCGCGCTTGCGCAGCAGCAGATCGCGCGCGACGCAGTCAAGGCCGAGGCCGCGGTTCGCGGCATGCAGCTCGCGGTACGAGACCTTCGCCTTGCCAATAGCCCGGCTGACATTCAGAAGGCCGTCCAGAACCTGGGCGACCAGCAAAAATCGACGAATGCGCTGGTCGATGAAATGCTGAAGCTTTCTCACGAGGCGGAGAACCGCGCTCGGATGGAGAAACTGAGATCGCTGGCTGCGAATTACGAAAAGGCCGCGCAGCAGATCGCCGGCGTGCGCGGCGAAGCCCTGGCCGCCGGCGGTGCAGACGGAGCGGCCCGCGCTGCGAAGCTCAATGAAGACGTCGTTCGCATCGCACGCGAGGTGACCCTGCCGATTGCCGGCGAGCTCGACGTGCTGATCGGCCAGATCGCCGACTACGCAAGGCACAAATCCGAGCAGAAGAATGCCGCGGCCGCGGCCCAAATGAGATCGAGCGAGCAGCTTGCGATCCTGGTCGGCGCACTCGCCATGCTCGTCCTCGTCGGCTCCTGGCTGATGTCGTTCCTGACCATCGCGCGGCCGATCCGTGCGCTCACGGTCGCCATGGACAAGCTCGCCGGCGGCGATTTCTCCGTGGTTCTGCCCGGTCTCGGCCGCAAGGACGAGTCGGCGGCGTCGCGGCGGCCGTTGAAAAGTTCAAGGTCGTGTCGGAGCAGAAGGCACGCGAGGACGCCGAAGCCAAGATCAGGCAGGACCAGATTGCGGCCGCGCAGCGCAAGGCCGAGATGCACAAGCTGGCTGACAGCTTCGAAGCCGCGATCGGTGAGATCGTCGATACCGTGTCCTCGGCCGCGACCGAGCTGGAAGCTTCCGCCTCGACGCTGACCGCGACCGCGGCGCGCGGCCAGGAGCTCACCACCATGGTTGCTGCCGCTTCCGAGGAAGCGTCCACCAACGTGCAGTCGGTCGCGTCGGCGACCGAAGAGCTGTCGTCGTCGATCACCGAGATCAGCCGGCAGGTGCAGGAATCCGCCCGCGTCGCCGGTGATGCGGTGAACCAAGCCCGCACCACGACGGATCGCGTCGGGGAGCTCTCCGCTGCAGCGGCGCGGATCGGCGACGTGGTCGAGCTGATCAACACCATCGCCGGCCAGACCAACCTCCTGGCGCTCAATGCAACCATCGAGGCCGCGCGCGCCGGCGAGGCAGGCCGCGGCTTTGCCGTCGTCGCTTCGGAGGTCAAGGCGCTTGCCGAGCAGACGGCGAAGGCGACCGGCGAGATCGGCCAACAGATCGCCAGCATCCAGACCGCCACCGAGCATTCGGTCGGCGCGATCAAGGACATCAGCCACACCATCGAGAAGCTGTCGGAGATCTCCTCGACCATCGCAGCCGCGGTGGAAGAGCAGGGGGCCGCAACGCAGGAGATCTCCCGCAACGTGCAGCAGGCGGCGACGGGCACCCATCAGGTGTCGTCCAACATCACCGACGTGCAGCGCGGCGCGAGCGAGACCGGTTCGGCATCCTCGCAGGTGTTGGGGGCCGCGCAATCGTTGTCCGGCGACAGCAACCGGCTGAAGCTCGAAGTCGGAAAGTTCCTTGATACCGTCCGCGCGGCCTGACACGTGCCTTTTCGCGAGCGTCCGCATCGTAACGGGAGATGCCGGCGCGGCTGCAACAGAGAGTTGCAGAGAAACCACGATCGCTGCGCACGAGCCGTATTTTTACGTAGCCTCCTGTTAACGCCTGTTTGCGATTATGGGCGCAATCCTTCGGGAAAAGAACCAGCCAGCATTGTTGAACTGACCTTCGCCCCGGTCGTCCGTCGTGACGTCTGCGGCGCAGGTGATGTGCGCGTTGCCGGGTAATCATCGGGATTGTCGTGATGTCGAAGTTGTCGATCGTCTTCAAGCTGCTGACCGTGCTGTCGATCCTGGTGCTCTCGCTCGCCGGTGTCGGCGTGATGGCGATCGGCACGATGCAGAACATCAATGCCCATACGGTCGAGATCGCGCAGGGCTGGTTGCCGAGCGTGCGTGCGCTCGGCTCGATGCGGGCGGACATCAACGAACTGCGCGTGGCGCTGCGTCTGCACCTGATGCAGGATACTGCCGAAGGCAAGGAGGCCGCCGAGAAGCGGCTGGCAGGCTTGCGCGAACGCATCGAGAAGACCCGCAAGATCTACGAGCCGCTGATCACGCGCGCAGAGGAGCGCTCGCTCTACGAGCAATGGACCAAGGCCTGGGCCGAGTATCTGAACGGCGTGCAGGACGTCATGGCGCTGTCGCGCAAGAGCGTCGGCCGCTTCCCGACCGATGCCAACGAGATGTTGCAGACCAAGGTCGCGAAGATGGCTCAGGCCGCCGATCCACTGCTCCAGAAGGGCATCGAAATGAACAATCAGGGCGCCGAGCTGGAAACAAAGCAGGCCGCCGACAGCTACGCTACGATCTTCCGTGTACTGGTCGCGATCATTGTGGCCTCCGTCGTGGTCGCGATCGGCGCCGCCTACTATCTCGTGCGCGACGTCTCGCGCGGCATCGCCTCGATCATCCGCCCGATGCAGTCGCTCGGCAAGGGCGACCTTTCGGCCGAGGTGCCGCATCGCGGCGAAAAGACCGAGATCGGCTCGATGGCGGATGCGCTCCAGATCTTCAAGGAGGCGCTGATCGCCAAGAGGGCCGCCGACGAAACGGCGGCGCGCGAGGCCGAGGCCAAGATCGAGCGCGGCCGCCGCGTCGATGCCATCACCCGCAATTTCGAGGTCATGATCGGCGAGGTCGTCGAGACCGTGTCGTCGGCTTCGACCGAGCTCGAGGCCTCCGCGGCAACGCTGAGCGGGACCGCACAGCGTGGCCAGGAGCTCGCAACCGTCGTCGCGGCTGCGTCGGAAGAAGCTTCCACCAACGTCCAGGCGGTGGCCTCCGCTTCCGAGGAGCTGTCGTCCTCCATCACTGAGATCAGCCGCCGCGTGCAGGATTCGGCGCGGATGGCGGCGGAAGCGGTCGAGCAAGCGGCGCGGACCAACGAGCGCGTCAATGCGCTGTCGCAGGCCGCCGCCCGCATCGGCGACGTCGTCGAGCTCATCAACACCATCGCGGGCCAGACCAACCTGCTCGCGCTGAACGCGACCATCGAGGCGGCGCGCGCAGGCGAAGCCGGCCGCGGCTTTGCCGTCGTCGCCTCCGAGGTCAAGGCACTGGCCGAGCAGACCGCGAAAGCGACCGGCGAAATCGGGGCGCAGGTCTCGGGCATCCAGGCGGCGACGCAAGAATCCGTCAGCGCCATCCAGGAGATCGGCGGCACCATCGAGCGGCTGTCGGAGGTGTCCGCGGCGATCGCCGCCGCCGTCGAGGAGCAGGGCGCGGCCACGCAGGAGATCTCGCGCAACGTTCAGCAGGCCTCGCTCGGCACGCAGGAAGTGTCGTCCAACATCACCAACGTGCAGCGCGGTGCGATCGAGACCGGCTCGGCCTCGAGTGAAGTGCTGTCGGCGGCGAAGTCGCTGGCGACCGACAGCACCCGCCTGAAGGTCGAGGTCGCGCAGTTCCTGGAATCGGTCCGCGCGGCCTGACGCTTCAGCTGCCCGTCTGCGGCGCGGCCGGCGGCGGTGCGATCTGCCGCCGGAACAGGATACGCTGGTAGAGCCAGCCGATCGCGACCAGCACGACGCCGAGGCACATGAACGAGAGGGCCCGATAGACGCCGGTCAGCGTCCACACGTCGACGGCGAAGGCCTTGAAGATCGTCAGCGCGATGACGGCGGCGGACGCCAGCCGCGCACGCTCCGAATTGACCAGGATGCCGACGCCGAGCAGCGCCACGCCAAAAGCGAGCCAGCCGATCGAATAGGTATATTGCTCGGCGCTCGTGGTGCCACCGTAGAGCAGGACCGGGCCGTGATAGAAGCGGCGGATCTCCAGCGTCACATAGGTGAGCGCGAACACCAGGGCACCACCTGCAATCGTGTTTGCATATGCGACACTGCGGTGTCCTGCCACCGCGTAGGAGAGCAGCAGCATCAGCACGGCCGGCAGCGCATAGCCGAGCAGCAGCAGGTTGAACACGAGGCCGCCGACATCGACGCTGGAGAGCAGCAGCGGGTTCTCCAGGATCAGGAGACCAAACACGCTGATGAGGCCCGCGATCGCCGTCAGCACGACCGCGCCGACATCGTGCACGATGCTGTGGCTGCGCAGCCGCAGGCGCTCCAGGCCGATTGCCATTGCAAGCATGACACAGACTTGCAGCGCGAACTCGAGCAGCGAGGGCGGCGAGGTCATGCGGCCGCCGGTCGCAAAGTGCCGGATCTCCATGAAGGCGAGCAGCGCGGTGAACAGGATCGCAGCGGTCTCGACCACGCGCAGCGGCGCGTCGTCGGCGCGGCGGCGCAGGAAGATGCTCGCGCCCCAGAATGAGGCGGCCGGCAGGCCATAGCCCCACAACAGCCAGTTGAAGATCGGCGTCGTGCCGACGGCATCGCCGACGATGCGCGGATCATAGGCGATGCGCGCGGTGACGATCGCAGCGAAGACGGCAGCCAGCCGGCGCAGCACCGGAATCGGCCGCTGCAACGAGATCCAGGCTGTGCCGAGCGACATCAGTGCGAGCGCGATGGTGAGCCAGCCCTTCTCCAGGGCGAAGGTCAGCGCCAGCGCCAGCGCGCCGAGCGTACCGGTCGCGAACAGCGCGACCGAGGTTGCAACGCCGGGCCGCTCTTCGCGGCGCATCAGCGCTTCGGTCGCGGCGCCAAACGCCGCAGCGAGCAGCACGGCGAGGATCGCAAACGGGATCGAGCGGTCGAGATGGGCAATGCGCGCATAGAGCGCAACCAGGATGGCGATGGGCGTTGCGACGCCCGCCGCCGACCACACCACGGGAATGATCGCCGAGTTCGAGCGGCCTTGCGCGAAAAAGCCCGTGACGCCGAAGCCGGCGGCGAAGATCGCGGCCGTCACCAGATGCAGCGTCACCGCGCTGTCGGTCGCGACCGGGCCGACGCCCGGCATCGGGCCGCCCGGCAGCACCAGCATGTCGGGGTTGGCGCGCACCGCCCATTCGGCAAACACGATGAAAACGGTCGCCGCGGCCGCGCCCAGCGCGCCGGTCGCCGCCGGTGCGCGCCAGGCGACGAACAGCGTGCCGCCAACCAGGAGTGTGAACGCCATCAGCGCGAGATCCGCATGCGCGCTCGACAGCACGACCAGCATCGCGCCGAACAAATAGGCGCCGAGCGCGCCCGATGAGACCGGCTCGATTTCGCCGTCCTCCATGCTGGGCCCGAACATGAAGCCGCAGACGACGAGCAGTGCGGCGAGCACGAAGCCGGCGATGGCATGGAAGGCGTGCGGCGCGACCTGCACCTGTCCGGTATCGAGACCCGGGAAGATCCAGAGCACCGCGAAGGCAATGGTCGTGACCGCAAGCCAGCGCCATAGCCTGATGCGGGCGAGCCCGAAACTCGCGGCCGTCACGACCGCAAGATAAATGTAGAGCGCCCAATAATCCGGCTTGCCGGAGGAGACGAGGATCGGCGTCACGAAGGCGCCGACGACGCCGAGCCCGGCGAGCGCAGGCCCGTGCAGGAGCGCTGCCGCCAGCGTGCCCATCGCAATGATGCCGAGCAGCACGAAGGCCGTCGCAGGCACGAGGAAGTCGTAGAGCGCGTACGCCGCGTAGATGGTCGCGAACGCCACCGCCGTGCCGGCCGCGGTGAGGATCGCGGGAATGTTGGCGATCGGCAGCGCGGCGATGCTCGAAATGCTCTCCTTGCGCCGCGTCCATTCGCCGGCGCCAAGCAGCGCAGCGGCGAACAGGCCGCCGAGGAACACGCGCACGCCGGGGCCGAGCAGACCGGCCTCGATCGAATAGCGCACCATGAAGAAGCCGCCGAGCGCGAGCGCAAGCCCGCCGATCCACACCACCCAGCGGGTGCCGAGCCGCTCCTCGAAGCCGGGTGCTGCCTCCGGCACCGGAGGAGGCGCAGCGGCGCCCGTGTTCGGCTCGAGCGGGGGCGGCGAAATCTCTTCGGTGACGAGGGGAGGCGGCGTCGTTTCGGCTTCCGGCGCCAGCGGCGGCGGCTCGGCGGCTGCAGTCGTCGCGGGGGCTTCGACCTGCGCCGGCATCAGCGGCGGCGGCTGCACCGGCCGCTGCGCGTAAAGCATCTCTTCGACCGAACTGATCCGGCGGCGCAACTCGGTCGCCTGGCTGGAAGCCTTGATCGCGATCAGGAAGGCGATGATCGCAATGATCAGCGCAAAGACGTCAAACGGGCCGTCGAACATGAAGCCTCCAGGCAACCGGCGGGCAGGGGCCGGTCCCAAAATATCAGGATCTAGCGCCGGGAGCGTACGCGCAAGCCCGGCGCGGGCCGCTCCTGGAGCACCTCGCGGCGGAAGCGGTAGAGCGCTGCCGGCCGTCCGCCCGTCTGTGTCGACATCACCCCGGTCGGTTCGACCAGGGCTTCCATCTCGACCAGGCGGCGGAAATTCTGCTTGTGCAGGTGCCGGCCGGAGATCGCCTCCACCGTGTGCTGCAGTTCAGTGAGTGTGAATTCGGTTGGCAAAAGTTCAAAGACCACAGGACGATACTTCAGCTTTGCGCGCAGCCGCGCAATTGCCGTGGCGAGAATCCGGCGGTGGTCGAACCGCATCGAGGTCCCGAGCGGGGGAAGCGTCTTGCGTGCCAATGCCGCAGGACGGCCATCGCGGCGGGCCTCCTCGATCAGCCCGGCCTCGTAGAGCAGCTCATAGCGGTCGAGCACGCGCTCCTCGTCCCAAGGTGCGCCGTCGAGACCGAAATAGAACCGCACGCGATCCTTGCGCGGCAGCGCGCGAATCGTCTCCGGCGTCTCCTCCTCGGCCCATTCGGTCAGCGCAGGGATGATGTCGCGGGCGATGATCGCCGGCGGCTGCTCGCGCCAGTCTTCCCAGGGGAAGAAGCGATACCAGGGCGCGAAGCTCGCCGCGTTTGTCGCGAGTTCGCCGCCCGCCGGGCGCGTCAGCGCGAGATAGCCGATCGAAACGATGTGGGCGCCGGTGTCGCCGGCCTCGGCATGACGGCCGCGGTCGCCGAACGTGTAGAGCTGCTCGACATAGCCGAGCCGCAGCCCTGCCTGTTGCTCGACCCAGGCGCGCAGGCCGATCTCGAACGTGCGGTGGCTCACCGCGTCGAACGGACCGAACGGCAGGCCGGCAAGCCCGTCGGCACCGTGTGCGGTCAGGATCAGCGGCTCGTGGTTCTCGATCGCGACGATAGCGGCGGTGAGGCCGATTTCGATCGGCGTCAGCGGCGTCTCGCTCATGCGGCTGCCGTGTCGTTCAATTGAACAGAATGCCGCTTGGTTGAGACGACCCATCCGCGGACTCGCTGCACCTCTCCCGCTTGCGGGAGGGGTCGCGTCGCATCGACAGATGCGAGGCGGCAGAGGGCTGTTTCCTCTGGGGGAGTCTTCGTCGCGGAGATACCCTCTCCCCAACCCTCTCCCGCAGGCAAGAGAGGGGGCGCACCTCCATTGTGGCGACCAGCTGTCATTCGAGCTCGATCGCGAAGGGGCGGCCTTCCACCATCATCGCGCCAGGGCCCATCTCGTCGAGCGCGCGCAGCATGCGGCCGTTGCGTCCGAGCGCATGATCGGCGAGGCTGACGATGCGCCGGTTCGGCGAGGCGATCGGCGAGGCCGCGCGAATCTTCCTGGCGATCTCGATCTCGTCGCGGTTTGGATTAAGCGCGCAAACGGCCGCGAACGCGCTGGCGGTGGAGCGGCTGATCCCGGCATAGCAATGCACCACCAGCGGGGCGCTGCGGTCCCAGCCGCGCACGAAGTTGAGCACCTGCTCGATATGCGTCTCCGACGGCGCGACGAAGCCGTCCATTTCCTCGGTGATGTCGTCCATCGACACCTTGAGATGGTTGGCCGGGAGCACCGACACCGGACGCGCCACCTGCTCGACATTGGCCATCACGGTCAGCACGTGACTGGCCTTGGTGAGGCGGACGGTCTCGGGAAGCGCGGCGAGGGAACAGACGTGGATCATGGCGAACCTTTTTCTTGATTATAGCCGCGGCCGTTGGGTGGGCAAAGCGAGGCGTGCCCACCACTTTTGTCGTAAACGCGAAGTGATGGTGGGCACGGCGCAAGAGCGCCTTTGCCCACCTTACAAGACTCACGCAAACACGGCGCCAAACCGCTCCAGAAACTGCTTCTCGGCCCGCGCCGCCGTCCAGGGCGTCAGATAGTCGCGTCGGACGCTGTCGGAGAGACCCGGATCCTTGCCGAACAGGCGCCGCGCTTCGCTCGCGCTGAAGCCGGCGAGCTCGGTTGCCTCGAGATAGGCCGCACCGCGATCGGCGGCCTTGATGGCCTGCGTGATGTCATCTGGCAATACCGGCGGCAAACCGAAGCGGATATGGATGGCGCCGAGCAGCCGCTTCTCGACGGCCTTGTAGTGACCGTCGAGCACGGCCTTGAACGGCGAGATCATGTCGCCGATCACATATTCCGGCGCGTCATGCAGCAGGGCCGCGAGCCGGACGCGCTGGTCGACGCGGGGTATCTCATGGCGCAGCACGGTCTCTACCAGCAGCGTATGCTGTGCGACCGAAAAGATGTGCGCGCCGAGGGTCTGCCCGTTCCAGCGCGCCACCCGCGCCAGCCCGTGCGCGATGTCGCCGATTTCGATGTCGAGCGGGGAAGGATCGAGCAGGTCGAGCCGCCGGCCCGACAGCATGCGCTGCCAGGCGCGGATCTCTTCGTTGCGCGCTGCCTTCTTCGCCGTCATTTGGCCTTGAGGCGCAGCTTGCGCTGGGTCTTACTGCAGGTCGCATGACAGTGGCAGTCGACCAAGTGGTCGTTGACCATGCCGGTCGCCTGCATGAAGGCGTAGACGATCGTCGGGCCGACGAATTTGAAGCCGCGCGAGGACAGCTCCTTGGAGATCTGCACCGAGAGCGGCGTCGAGGCCGGCACGCTTCCCGTGGTCTTGAACTGGTTGACCTTTGGCCGTCCGTCCATGAAGTCCCACAGCAGCTTCGAGAAGCCCGGGCCCTTCTCCATGATATCGAGATACGACTTCGCGCTCAGGATCGTGCCTTCGATCTTGGCCTTGTTGCGCACGATGCCGGCATCGCTCATCAGCGCGTGAACCTTCCTGGCATTGTAGCGCGCGATCTTCTCCGGCTGGAAATCGTCGAATGCTTTGCGGAAATTATCGCGCTTGCGCAGGATCGTGATCCAGGACAGGCCGGCCTGGAAGCCGTCGAGGATCAGCTTCTCGTACAGCGCGCGGTCATCGTATTCCGGCACGCCCCATTCGGTGTCGTGATAGGCGACATAAAGCGGATCTTCGCCCGGCCAGGGGCAGCGGGTCAGACCATCGGGATGCAAGCGGGCCGCGCGGCTCATGCAATGGGCTGCTTGGCTGGAATTCGAACGACGTCTGGTTCAGCCAGCGTCAAAGCCAGCCCCCCAGCGGTGAGCGGCTGGCCCGCATCGAGCGCATCGGCGACGCGGTCGATGCGCACCAGCGCGATGCCCCTGCCGCCGGCCGTCGAGCCGATGGTGCCGACCGGCTTGTCGCCGGCGAGGATGGTCGTGCCCGGCTCGGGCGAGGCGTCCTCGAGCAGCACCTTCACGCTGCGCGTGCGCGCGGTGCCGCGATGCTGCATGCGCGACACGACCTCCTGGCCGACATAGCAGCCCTTGTCGAAATCGACGCCGGCGAGGCGATCCATGTTGGTCTCATGCGGGAACGCGTCGCTGTACATGAAATCGAGCCCGCCGCGGGGCACGCCGAGCACGATGCGGTGCGCCTCGTAGGCCGCCGCATCGACCAGCTCGGCGCCGATGAGATCGGACAATTTCTGCGCGAGATCTTCCGGGATCAGGATGCGGGTGCCGAGCCCTTCAGCCCGCGGATCGGCAAAGGCAAGGTCGGGCTGCGCCGCCGGCACGCCGTCCCAGGCCGCGAGCACGCCGAGGTCGAGCTTGTCCACGGTGACCTTGGCGCGCAGCTTGTAGAATTTCAGCTTGGTGGCGAGCGTGTCCGCCAGCGCTTTCGGGCAGTCGATCAGGAACCCGCCGCCGTGGCCGGCGGACGCTTCCGTGATCAGGAAATCCACGATGATCTTGCCCTGCGGCGTCAGCAATGCGCCGAATCGCCCCAGACCAGGTTTCAGCCTGTCCAGGTCGGTGGTGATGAGGCCATTGAGGAAGTTGCGCGCATCCTCACCCGCGACCTTGATGACGCCCCGGTCCGGAAGAAACGCCGATTTCATGCGAAAATCTCTTGCGACATGTTGCTCCGGAACGTAAGCCCGCAACGCATAAACGACAAGACCTCGAGCCCTGCGCCTTGAGGATGAGAGAGGCCCCATGACCCAGCATTTCGATGTGATCCTGAAGGGTGGCACCGTGGTCAACCAGGACGGCGAGGGCGTGCGCGATATCGGCATCACGGGCGGTCGCATCGCCGAGCTCGGGCCGCTGTCGCAAGGCTCGGCCGCCGAGGTGATCGACTGCAAGGGCCTGCACATCCTGCCCGGCGTGATGGACACGCAGGTGCATTTCCGCGAGCCCGGGCTGACGCACAAGGAAGACCTCGAGACCGGCTCGCGCAGCGCCGTGATGGGCGGCGTCACCGCCGTGTTCGAGATGCCCAACACCTCGCCGCTGACCGTGACGGAGGCCGAATTCACCGACAAGGTGAAGCGCGCCCATCACCGCATGCATTGTGATTTCGCCTTCTTCATCGGCGGCACCCGCGAGAACGTCCAGGACCTGCCTGTGCTGGAGCGCGCACCCGGCTGCGCCGGCGTCAAGGTGTTCATCGGCTCGTCCACCGGTGCGCTCTTGGTCGAGGACGACGAGAGCCTGCGCCGCATCTTCCAGGTGATCCGCCGCCGGGCCGCCTTCCACGCCGAGGACGAGTATCGCCTCAACGAGCGCAAATCGCTGCGCATCGAGGGCGATGCGCGCTCGCATCCGGTCTGGCGCGACGAGACCGCGGCGCTGATGGCGACGCAGCGGCTGGTCAAGCTCGCGCACGAGACCGGCAAGCGCATCCACGTGCTGCACATCTCGACCAAGGAGGAGATCGAGTTCCTGCGCGACCACAAGGATGTCGCCTCCTGCGAGGCGACGCCGCACCATCTCACCCTGGTCGCGCCGGAATGCTACGAGCGGCTCGGTACGCTGGCGCAGATGAACCCGCCGGTGCGCGGCGCCGATCATCGCGCCGGCATCTGGCGCGGCATCGAGCAGGGCATCATCGACGTGCTCGGCTCCGATCACGCTCCGCATACGCTGGAGGAGAAGCAGAAGACCTATCCCGCTTCGCCTTCCGGCATGACCGGCGTGCAGACGCTGGTGCCTGTTATGCTCGATCACGTCAATGCGGGTCGGCTCTCGCTGGCGCGCTTCGTCGACCTCACCAGCGCCGGCCCTGCGCGCCTCTACAACATGGCCTGCAAGGGCCGCATCGCCGCCGGCTACGATGCCGACTTCACCATCGTCGATCTCAAGCGCAGCGAGACCATCACCAACAAATGGGTGGCGTCCAAGGCCGGCTGGACGCCCTATGACGGCGTTCGCGTCACCGGCTGGCCGGTCGGCACCTTTATCCGCGGCCGTCGCGTGATGTGGCAGGGCGAGCTGGTGACGGCCGCGCAGGGCGAGCCGGTGCGGTTCCTGGAGACGCTGAAGGCGTAGGGTGATGTGGGGGACGCACGGGGCTTCCACCGTCATTGCGAGCGCAGCGAAGCAATCCAGGATCCTTCCGCGCCGGCAGTCTGGATTGCTTCGCTGCGCTCGCAATGACGGGGGAGAGGTCTACGTTTCCTCTCGAACGGGAGTGTCGTCGGATGTCACGGCCAACCGCCCTCATCACCACCGAGCAACTCGCTGCCATCCTCGGCGATCCCAATCTCCGCCTCTACGACTGCACGACCTCTCTTGAGCCCGCGCCGGAAGGCAGCGATGTGCCTTATCGCGCGGTCTCGGGTGACACGACGTTCGCCGCCGGCCATATCCCCGGCGCCGATTTCCTCGACCTGCAAGGCGAGTTCTCCGACGCCTCGTCGCAGCACTTCTTCATGATGCCCGATGTCGCCCAGCTGGAGGCCGCCTTCGGCCGCCACGGCCTCGATGCGGGCAAAACGATCGTGCTCTACAGCATCGGGACGATGATGTGGGCAACACGGTTCTGGTGGATGCTGCGCGCGCTCGGCGTCGAAGCCCACGTGCTCGACGGCGGCTTCGACAAATGGCAGCAGGAGGGGCGGCCGATCGAGACGGGCGCAGCCAAGGGCTATCCGGCGACGACCTTCAAGGCGGCACCGCGCCCAGGCTGCTTCGTCGACAAGGAAGCCGTGCTGGCGAGGATCGGCGATCCCGCAACCGTCATCGTCAACGCGCTCGGACCGCAGTTTCACCGCGGCCTCGAGCCGAGCCGCTATGGCCGGCCGGGCCGCGTTCCCGGCAGCGTCAACGTTCCCGCAGCCACACTCGTGAATGCCGACAAGACGGTGACGAATCTTGCGGATGCGCAAGCGAAGTTCGCCGCCCAGGGCGTCACGCGCGAAAAGAACGTGATTCTTTATTGCGGCGGCGGCATCTCGGCGACGATCGACCTCCTGCTGCTGACGCAGCTCGGCTACGACAAGCTGACGCTCTACGACGCTTCGATGGGCGAATGGGCGAGGGATCCGGCGCTGCCGATCGAGACGGACTGAGGCGCGCGTTCCCGGCTCTGTCGGGAACATGTCCCGGTCATTGCGAGACTAATGCTTGTCCGCCGGCAACGGCTTCCGTGCGATAAGAGCGGCAGACTTCGCGACGCCTTTCGCCAAGTCATTCATCCGTCAACTGGCCCCGCCCGCGTGGCGGGGTCATTTTCGTGACGGCCTACTGCCTGGAGATGCCGACCGAGAATTCGCCGTTGCGAATGCGGCCGGGAAAGCCCTCGACGAACTTCGCCACTGCGTCCTCGCCATAGGTGCCGACGAGCTCGGCGAGGGCCGCGAACAGGCTGGCCTGCGCCAGGCAGTCGCCGTCGACGCCGTCATGACGCGCCTCGGCCCAGGCCTCGTTGAGATAGCTCAGCGCAGCCTGTTTCTGCTCGTGGTCGGGCAGCGGCGCGCGGGCGGGGGCGTAGGAAATCGGCTGGCTCATGAAACTCGGTCAGGGCTGGGGCGCGATCCACGGCGATGCGCTGTGCGAGAAGGTGTAGCACGGGCGTTAACGACCGCTAGGCTACATCTTTAAGAACGGTTAACGGCTGTGAACAAAGTCGATGACAGGGTTCCAGGCCCTTGTCATTCCGGGGCGCGACGAAGTCGCGAGCCCGGAATCCATTGGGCCACCAACTCCGACGCTCGATGGATTCCGGGCTCGCGCTATGCGCGCTCCGGAATGACGAGAATCAGTTCGCGTAGCGCGCCGTGAGATCGCGCGAGATCTTCGAGCCTTCCTCGATGTAGCGGCGGATCGCCACCATCGCGGCCGGCGTGCAGCTGCGATAGGTCTGCTGAAATCCATTATAGCCGCGGTTGAAGCCGGCGATCATGCGGGTGCGGCGCTCGCCGGAGGGCGTCTCGGCATCGATCAGCGCCTGCATCTCGTTGCGCCATTTGTTGCCCTCGTTGGCCCCGCAGATGCCGCGCAGATAGTGCAGCCCGCCGAGGACCTCGGCCAGCCGCTGCAGTTCGCCGTCAAACGGCGCCGCCACGTCCTGGGCCTTAGCAGGCACGGAGGCGCAGGCGAGAATCAGGGCGAAAATGGCCAGAAATCGCGTCGACATCGGCGGCTGTATGCCCCCTCGGGACGGCCGGCGCAAGGCGGGCCGTCAGGCCCCAAGCAGCCGGTGAGCGGACTGGATGACCTCCTCCAGCCCCCCGGTCAGCTTGAGGTCGCCGAGGCTTGCCAGGGCGCCAGGGGCGATCCAGCGGTAATCGTCGAGCTCGTCGTTCAGCGCCGGCTCCCGGGCCTTCCAGCGCGCGGCAAAGGACATGATCAGGTAATGGCCGGCGCCGGCCGCGGCTGGCAGCACCTCGCGCCAGCCGGCGAGGCCAATGATCTCGATCCGAAGGCCGGTTTCCTCGTCGACCTCGCGGCTCAGCGCCTGATGCAGCGATTCGCCGAACTCGACCCGTCCCCCCGGCAGCGAATAGAAGCCCTTGGCCGGCGAGCGGGCGCGGCGGACCAGCAGCACCTTGCCGTCGCGAAAGATCGCCGCGCTGACCGCAAGCTGGGGGTGGGCAGGGTGGACGATTGCGGCCAATCGCGTCACCTATCCGGACGAGTTCGCCATGATGGTGTCGACGTCGGCTTCCACCCCGCCATTGATGATGCCGCCGCAGGCTGCGATCAGCGGCTTGACCCAGAGCGTGGCCTGCTCGGCGAGGCGGACGCGGGTCGAGTCCTTCTCGACCTCACGCATGGCCGAGCCGACCGCGGTCAGGATCGAGGTCATGGTATCCGTCAAGTGGTCGAACTGGGCACGCACGTTGGGATCGGCTTTCTCATAGGCTTCGATCGCCAAATCCCGCGCCTTGAAATTCGACGCCGTGAAATGCTCGGCATAGGACAGCGGCGTCCAGGTCAGGAAGTCTTCGGCGCATTCCGGCATATCCGGCACCATTTCGAGCAGCATCACGGCTTCATTGAAATGGTTGAGATAGTCGGTGGCAAGCCCGGTCCGCGGATTGATGTTGGCCACGCGCAGCCGTTCGGCCCAGGCGGTCGCCTCAGGGCCCGTCTGTACATGCGTCCGCGCGGGGTGGGAGGCCGTTGAGCTCATCTGCCGCAGTGTTAACGTTCGGGGTTAAAAGGACCTGAACGGACCCTATATAGGCCTCCAAGGATGTGTGGACGCTTCGTCATAACTTCGGCCCCCGCGGCTTTGCGGCAACTGTTCGGCTATGTCGCGCAGCCGAATTTCCCGCCCCGATACAATGTCGCCCCGACGCAACCGATTCCGGTGGTGCTGCTCGAAAACGGCGCGCGCCATTTCCGCCTGATGCGCTGGGGTCTTCTGCCCGGCTGGGTCAAGGACCCCCGCGGGTTCACGCTCCTGATCAACGCCCGTTCCGAGACGGTGCTGGAGAAGCCTGCGTTCAAGAACGCGATTCGCCGCCGGCGCGGCCTGATCCCGGCCGATGGTTATTACGAGTGGAAGACGGAACCCGGCCGCAAGCAGCCCTTTTTCATCCACCGTGCCGACGGTGAGCCGCTCGGCTTTGCCGCTGTGTTCGAGACCTGGGTCGGTCCGAACGGCGAGGAACTCGACACGGTCGCGATCGTCACCGCCGCGGCGGGCGAGGATCTCGCCGCGCTGCATGACCGCGTGCCCGTCACCATCAGCCCGCGCGACTTCGAGCGCTGGCTCGACAGCAAGGGCGACGAGGTCGACGCGATCCTGCCCTTGATGAGGCCCCCGCGCGTCGGCGAATTCGCCTGGCACCCGGTCTCCACCCGCGTCAACCGCGTCGCCAATGACGACGAGCAACTCGTGCTGCCGATCAGCACGGATGAGATCGAGGCGGAGGCCGAGGCGGCGAAGCCGAAGAAGGCGGTGCGGAAGACTGCGGCAGCGTCATCAGATGACGGGCAGGGGTCGTTGTTCTAGGTGCGGTGCCGGAGGGTGGGCAAAGGCGCAACGCGCCGTGCCCACGATATCTATCTTCAACACGCGGTGGTGGGCACGCTTCGCTTTGCCCACCCTACCGCAGCGGAGTGCTTGGCGCTCTACACAACCTCTCTCGCCCGCAGCCCCGCGATCTCTGCCGTATCGAATCCCAGCTCGCCCAGCACCGCGTCCGTATCCGCACTCAGCTCCGGCGCCATGCGATCGAGCCGGCCGCCGCCATGAGCGAGCTTGAAGCCGCTGCCGGCAAAGCGCAGGCGGCCGTATTGCGTGTCCAGGTCCTGGATCGCGCCGCGCGCCTTGATTTGCGGATGGTCGATGACCTCCTCGACCTTCCAGATGCTGGCGCAGGGCGCGCCGGCGTCCTCCAAGATCGTCTCCCATTCGCGTGCCGGCCGTTTCGCCAGTGCTTCCTCGATGATGGCGCGGAGCGCGCCCTCGTTCTCGTTGCGCGAGAACCAGTCGGCAAAGCGTGGATCTGACAGCGTATCCTCGCGGCCGAGCGCCGCCATCAGCGCGCGGTACTGCTTCTCGTTGTTGACGGCGAGCAGGATATGACCGTCGCCGCACTTGAACAAATTCGCCGTGGTCCGGCGGCTCACCGCCTGATTGCCCGATAGCTGCTGCCGATGTCCGGCGACCGACCAATCTGCGATCTGGCCCGACAGAAATGCCAGCGTCGCCTCCAGCATGGAGACGTCGATCAGCTGTCCCTTGCCGGTGCGGTCGCGTTGATACAGCGCGCTCGAGACACCAAAAGCAGCGGTGGCGCCCGAGAGCACGTCGCACACGGCAAAACCCGCGCGCGTCGGCCCCGTCTCGGGGTGGCCGGTGATCGCCATGATGCCCGACAGCGCCTGCATCTTGCCGTCGTAGCCGGGCCGCAGGCGGTCCGGGCCGGTCTGGCCGAATCCCGACACCGCGCAATAGATCAGCTTCGGGTTAATGGCGGACAGCGCCTCATAGCCGATGCCGAGCTTGTCCATCACGCCGGGGCGGAAATTCTCCATGACCACGTCGACGCGGCCTGCGAGCTTCCTCACGATCGCGATCGCCTCCGGCTTCTGCAGATCGAGCGTGAGGCTGCGCTTGTTGCCGTTGACCGCCTGGAATGCCGGCGCCAGACCGCGCTCGGCCCATTCGCGGCTCAGCGGCGTGCGGCGCATGTCCTCGCCCTCGCGCCGCTCGACCTTGATGACGTCCGCGCCCAGCAGTGCGAGCTGGTAGCTCGCATAGGGGCCGGCCAGCACTTGCGTGAAATCCAGGATCTTCACGCCCTCGAACGGTCGCGTCACCTCGCTCTCCCTCGGCTAATTGTTGTTGGAGGACGTCAAGCATGATCCGGAAAAGTGCGAAGCGGTTTTCCGGAAAGATCATGCGCAAACAACAATCTGAAGCGCGATGATGATTCTTCCGATCTCATCGCGCTTCAGGCGGCGCGGTTGCCGCGCGCGATCTCCTTCTGCTTGTCGAAATCGGCGCGGCGCCGCGCCAGCTCTTCGGGCGAGAGCTGCGCGACATTGTTGTAGTCGAGCTTCCAGGAGGCGTCCTCGCTCCAGCGCAGCGGCGACTGCATCGTGGTCTGCGGACCGCTCGCGGTCTCCAGCAGCCGGAGCGCGAGCTCGAGCGTCTGCGCCTGCGAGGCGATGTCGTGCGGCTTGCCGGCGGAATTGCCGAGCGGGAAGTCAGAGAACAGGAAGCGGGACACGGCCGCGTGCTCGACGATGTCCTTGGCGCAGCCCATGATGACGGTGGCAATGCCGTTGCGCTCCAGATGCCGCGCCACCAGCGCCGTGGTCTGGTGGCAGACCGGGCAGTTCGGCACCAGCACCGCGACGTCGACCTTGTCGGCGAGGCAGCGCGCCAGAATCTCCGGCGCGTCGGTGTCGAGCGTGACGCGATGGCTGCGATTGGTCGGCGCGCCGAAGAAGCGCGGCGCGACTTCGCCGATCCGGCCGGCGGCGGATGCCTTCAATAGCTGCGGCAGCGGAAACCAAGTGCCGCTGTCGGTGGCCGAGGTGTGCTTGCGGTCGTAGCCGATGTGCGAGATGCGCAGATCGTGCTCTTTTGACGTGTCGCCGTCATAGACCTGATAAAACTTCGCGCTGCCATTATACGCCGCGCCCGGCCCCTGGTCGCCCTTGGCCGGATCGTAGGGCGCAGCGGTGGTGATGATGGTGACGCGCGATTGCGACAACGGTTTCTTCAGCGGCTGGAACGGCGCCTCGGTGTGATGCGCCCAGCGGTACGGCGTGGTGTAGCCGATCGCCGCGTAATAATCGCGGGTGCGCTGCATGTAGGGGACGGGGGAGTCGTAGTCGGGCGCAAAGCCGAATTCGTCGTCGCGCGGAGCGGACATGGCGCGTCTCCTGGTTCTTGGTTGGGGCCAGACTAGAGATAGTTTTGGCGTTGCTCAACGGGGGCAGGGGACACGCAGGACAGAATTGCAATCGTGTGGGTAGGCTGTCTTCCCCTCTCCCCTGGGTGGCTCGCCGCGAAGCGGCGAGACGGGCGAGGGGTCTCTGTCCTCACGAGCGCTCTTGCAAGTGGAGAGAACCCCTCATCCGGCGCTTCGCGCCACCTTCTCCCACAAGGGGCCTGTTGCGCTACTGCTTTTTGAGGGCCGAAGACGTCAGGATAGAGGGCCGCAGTCGCGTGGATTGCGGTCCGAGTTTGTAATTGCCACCCTCGGCGGGCAGTTCAGGCGGTGATCGTGGCCCACCGCCTCATATTGAACGCGATGGAGGC